>NZ_JBHXJC010000009.1:228019-327518 GCF_042723265.1 Streptomyces sp. NPDC058371
AAACCTGGCTCACCTCCTCTACTCGGGGGGGTCAGAGGAGGAGAGAGTGAAGACTCTCTTTCTTGGGCGGGGTACAACACGGGTGGGGGGGGGGGCCCGACACGGGTCCGGCCCAGACCCCGGAGCCGGTACGGGAGCCAGGTCCGGAGCCGGTGCGGCGCCGGGCGGGCCGGTTTTGAGTCCTTTGCTCGGCGCGAGTGCGTCTGTCGTGTGACAGTTTTCTGACATGACGTCAGCCGAAGGGCCGTGCTGACCAGGGGCGGCCGGAGGATTTCTGCCGTCCGTCGGCATATGCGTGGCGATCGGGGGAACGCATGCCCCCGATGGCCCGTCTCCAGGAGCGAGGCGGCGCACCATCTGCTGACAATGGCGAAGACCCTCGCGCAGTGTTCGTGCAGGCGCGTCTACGATGGAAGCCTTCACGTCACAGCACCCACCTCGCCTCTCCTAATAAGCCGTCAAGCTCCACTTGGGAAGGCCAGACGAATCCTGATGGGGAACTCAATGTCGTTCATCGGCCGTGACATGGCTGTCGACCTCGGGACCGCCAACACGCTGGTGTACGTCAGGGGTCGCGGGATCGTACTCAACGAGCCGTCCGTCGTCGCGATCAACACCAACACCGGTGGCATCCTCGCGGTCGGCGCGGAAGCGAAGAAGATGATCGGGCGGACCCCTGGCAACATCGTCGCCGTGCGTCCGCTGAGGGACGGCGTCATCGCCGACTTCGAGATCACCGAGCGCATGCTCCGCTACTTCATTCTGAAGATCCACAAGCGGCGCTACCTCGCCCGTCCTCGAGTCGTCGTCTGTGTGCCCTCGGGCATCACGGGCGTCGAGCGCCGCGCCGTCATCGAGGCCTCGTCCCAGGCCGGCGCCCGCCAGGTGCACATCATCGAGGAGCCCATGGCCGCGGCCATCGGCTCCGGCCTGCCGGTCCACGAGGCCACGGGCAACATGGTGGTGGACATCGGCGGCGGCACCACGGAGGTCGCGGTCATCTCGCTCGGCGGCATCGTCACCGCCCAGTCCATCCGCGTCGCGGGTGACGAACTGGACAACGCGATCATCCAGCACATCAAGAAGGAGTACTCCCTCCTCCTCGGTGAGCGGACTGCCGAGCAGATCAAGATCACGATCGGTTCGGCGTACGACCTCGACAATGACGAACACACCGAAATCCGCGGCCGGGATCTCGTGTCCGGGCTGCCCAAGACTGTTGTCATCTCCGCGGCCGAAGTGCGCAAAGCCATCGAAGAGCCGGTCAACGCGATCATCGATGCCGTGAAGACGACCCTCGACAAGTGCCCGCCCGAGCTGTCCGGTGACGTGATGGACCGCGGAATCGTTCTGACCGGCGGCGGCGCCCTGTTGCGAGGCCTCGACGAGCGGCTGCGCCGCGAGACCGGTATGCCGATCCATATCGCCGAGGACCCGCTGGACAGTGTGGCGCTCGGCGCCGGCAAATGCGTCGAGGAGTTCGAGGCGCTCCAGCAGGTTCTGGACGCCCAGCCGCGCAGATGAGGTAACTCTTCGATTCCGCCGTACGAGATGATCCCTTCTCGTACGGCGGATCGTTGATATCCAGGCATAAGCTCCCCCCATAACGCACCCGTGGTTTTCGTCCTTCGGGGCTTTCCCGGGTGAGTCATACACGAATTCCGACGAGGAAGGCACGGCCGCCGCACGTGAGGGACACACGAGAGAGCCGGCTGCTCCTGGTGCTGCTGATCGCCATCGCGTTCGCACTGATCACGGTGGACATCCGCGGCGGGGAGGACTCACCGGTCGACGGCGCCCGGCAGGGAGCCGCCACGGTCTTCGGCCCGATCGAGAACGGGGTGTCGACCGCGGTCGATCCCGTCGGCAACGCGATCGCGGCCGTCCGTGACTCCGGTGACCGGCACGACCGCATCGCCCAACTGGAGCACGACAACGCGGCGCTGAAGGCGAAGCTCGGCAGCGACGCCCGCAACAACAGCCGCACCAAGCAGCTCGACAAGATGCTGAAGACGGCGGGCGACGGACAGTACGGAATCAAGGGCGCCCAGGTCATCGCCATAGGGGCCGCTCAGGGCTTTTCCTGGACCGTCACCATCGACGTCGGCGCGAACGACGGCATCAAGCGCGACATGACCGTCCTGAACGGCGACGGTCTCGTCGGACGCGTCACCACCGTCGGGCCCAACGCCGCCACGGTGCTCCTCGCCAACGACCCCGACTTCACGGTCGGTACGCGCATGGAGTCCTCCGACGAACTCGGCTTCGCCTCCGGACAGGGCGACCGCCCGCTGCGCGTCCAGCTCCTCAACGGCAAGGCCAAGGTGGCCAAGGGCGACCGCATGGTCACCTTCGGCTCGCAGGCCGACCGGCCGTTCGTGCCCGGCGTCCCGGTCGGGGTGATCTCCCGCATCGACCCGTCCGGCGGTGACCTGACCCGCACGGTCTACGTCAGGCCGTTCGTCTCGTTCACGAAGCTCGACATCGTCGGCGTCGTCGTCGAGGCCCCGCGCAAGGACCCGCGCGACGAGGTGCTGCCCCCGAAACCCAAGCCCACCCCCACGCCGACGGTGACCGTCACGGTCACCCCCTCGGCGAACACGCCCGTCGACGGCCAGCAGCAGTAGGAGCCGAGTCCCATGCGTTTCAACCGGATGCTGCTCTCCACCACCCTGGTGGTCGTCGCCCTGGTCCTCCAGGTGAGCGTCCTCGCCCGGCTGCACCTGCCGGGCGCCGTCCCCGACCTGATGCTCCTCACCGTGCTCGCCCTCGCGATGGTCTACGGCCATGTCAGTGGCGCCCTCATCGGCTTCGGCGCGGGCCTGCTCGCCGACCTCGCACCACCCGCCGACCACGCCGCCGGACGCTACGCCCTCGTGCTGTGCGTCATCGGCTACCTCGCCGGACTGGTGAAGCCGGACAATGGCCAGCTCAAGTCCGCGACCGGCCCGATGGCCGTGGTCGTCGCCGCCGCCATCGGCTCCACCCTGCTCTACGCCGGAGTGGGCGCCCTCGTCGGCGACACCGCCGCCCGCCACGTGGGCCTCGGCAGCCTGCTGTTCACGGCCGCCCTCTACGACCTGCTGCTGGCGCCCTTCGTGGTCCCGGGCCTGATGGCCCTGGCCCGCCGCGCCGAGAACGACCCGCTGGCCGAGACCAACCCCAATGCCGCGGACGTCTCCGCGGGCTGGCTCTCGTCCGGCACCGGTCTGCGCATCGGCAGCCAGCGCGGCGGCCTCAGAGTCAAGGCCGCCAAGGCGCGCGTCGCCCGCGCGGGACGCATCAAGGGGGTCAAGCGACTGTGAACACCGCGCAACAGCGTGAGCAAGAGCCGGTCAGGTCGAGGCAGTTGGCCGGCGCCGCGGCCCACGCGCACAGGTTGGCCGTGTACTCGTACTACCCGTACACACACTGAGAGGGGGAGGCAGCCGCAGTGACCATTGCCCACCCGTCGCCCACCACCACCCTTCCAACGGATGGGCTCCGCCCATGACGAACATTCCCGAGACCGGCCGGACCCCACGGGTCCAGATCCGCCTCGTCGTCATCCAGATTCTGGTGCTCTCCCTCCTCGGGACCCTCGGCGGCCGGCTCTGGTACCTCCAGATCCGCAACGGCGACGAGTACGCCAAGGAAGCCTCAGGCAACCATGTGCAGCAGGTCGTGCAGCCCGCCGTACGCGGCTCGATCCTGGACGCGCGCGGAGTGCCCATCGCCGACAACGAGACCCGGCTCGTCGTCTCCGCCTCCCGCACCGACCTGCTGAAGATGAAGGACGACGGCAAGGGCGTCCTCACCAAGCTCGCCGGCGTCCTCGACATGAAGCCGCAGGACGTGGTCGAGAAGGTCCGGCTGTGCGACGCCAAGACGCCCCAGCCGTGCTGGAACGGCTCGCCCTACCAGCCGATCCCCATCACTGACGAGGCCACGCCCCGGCAGGCCCTGCAGATCCGCGAGCGCTCCGAGGACTTCCCCGGCATCACCGCCGAGCCCGAGGCCGTGCGCCGCTACGCCGCCCCCGGCCAGGCCAACACCGCCCAGGTGCTCGGCTATCTCTCGCCCGTCACGGACGACGAGATCACCAAGGCCAAGGACACCGACTCGCCGTACCTCCGCTCCGACCAGGTCGGCCGCAGCGGTCTGGAGCGCCAGTACGACAAGCAGCTGCGCGGCAAGGCGGGCGTCACCCGCTACGAGGTCGACAACCTCGGCCGCGTCATCGGCAAGGCCAAGAGCGACAAGGCCGAGTCCGGCGACAACCTCGTCACCAGCATCGACTCCCGCGTCCAGCGCGTCACCGAGTACGAGCTGAACGAAGCGATGCAGAAGGCCCGCGAACAGTTCGACAAGATCACCGGCGAGAACTACAAGGCGGACTCCGGAGCCGCAGTCGTCATGGAGGCCAAGACCGGCCGCATCGTCGCCATGGCCTCCAGCCCGACGTACGACCCGAACGCCTGGGTCGGCGGCATCTCCGGCAAGGACTACGCCCAGCTCACCGGCAAGAAGTCCAACTACCCGCTGCTGAACCGGGCCATACAGGGTCAGTCCGCGCCCGGTTCGACCTTCAAGGTCGTCTCCACGGCCGCCGCGGTCGAGGCCGGCTACGAGTGGGACGGCGGCTACCCCTGCACCAGCTCCTACTCGGTCGGCGGCCAGGTCTTCAAGAACTTCGAGGGGGAGAGCTTCGGCCCCATCTCCCTCGGCCGCGCCCTGGAAGTCTCCTGCGACACCGTCTTCTACGGCCTCGCCGACCGGGAGTGGAAGAAGGACGGCGGCATCAACCCGAAGAAGGGTCAGCCCAAGGACTACTTCTACAAGGCCGCCCACCAGTTCGGCCTCGGCAAGCAGACCGGCCTCGACCTCCCCAACGAGGTCACCGGACGCGTCCCCGACCGCCAGTGGAAGCTCGACTACTGGAAGGCCAACAAGGACGCCTGGTGCAAGACCGGCAAGAAGAACGGTAGTTACGTCGAGAAGATCGCGTACGAGAACTGCCTCGAAGGCAACAAGATGCGCGAGGGCGACTCGATCAACTACTCCATCGGCCAGGGCGACACCCTCGTCACCCCGATCCAGCAGGCCGTGATCTACGGAGCGCTCGCCAACGGCGGCACCATGCACACCCCGACCATCGGCAAGGCGATCGTCAGCGCCGACGGCAAGTCGGTGAAGGAGATCAAGCCGCAGACCAGCGGCAAGCTGCCGGTCAACCAGGCGACGATCAAGGGCATGGACAAGGCCCTCGCGGGCGTCGTCACCAGCGGCACCGCCGCCTGGAAGTTCCAGGGCTGGCCGCAGGACAAGATCGAACTGCACGCCAAGACGGGTACCGCCGAGGTCTACGGCAAGCAGACGACGTCCTGGCTCGCCACGTACAGCAAGGACTACACGGTCATCATGACCATCTCCCAGGCCGGTACGGGATCCGGCGCCTCCGGTGAGGCCGTGCGCAACATCTACAGCGCGCTGTACGGCGTCCAGGACGACGGCTCGATCGACAACAAGAAGGCCCTTCTGCCCACCCCGGAGAAGAGCCTGCCGAAGATCCAGTCGGACGGCTCGATCGACGCCCCGGAGATCTCCAAGGACCCGGCCAAGGACCTGCAGGCCAGTCAGAAGGACGAGCAGGGCACCGCCGACCAGGGCCAGCCGGCTGGCACCACCGCCCCGCCCGACCCCACCAACCGCGACACCCGCAGGCGAACCGCCCGCCCGAAGAAGCGCCGGAGGTTGCTCACATGACCGGCGCGAACAACTTCTCCGTCTCCGGCTACGGGCCCGAGCGCGCCGGCTGGACACGCCTGCTCGCCCGCGACTCGCTGGCCCGCCGCCTCGACTGGCCGATACTGCTCTCGGCGATCGCGCTCTCGCTGATCGGCACGGCCCTCGTCTACTCGGCGACCCGCAACCGCACCGAGATCAACCAGGGCGACCCGTACTACTTCCTGATCCGGCACCTGATGAACACCGGCATCGGATTCGCCCTGATGATCGGCACGGTCTGGCTCGGCCACCGCACCCTGCGCACCGCCGTGCCGATCCTCTACGGCATCTCGGTCTTCCTGATCCTGCTGGTGCTCACCCCGCTGGGCGCCACGGTCAACGGCGCCCACGCCTGGATCGTGATCGGCGGCGGCTTCTCGCTCCAGCCCTCGGAGTTCGTGAAGATCACGATCATCCTGGGGATGGCGATGCTGCTCGCCGCGCGCGTCGACGCCGGCGACAAGCCCTACCCCGACCACCGCACGGTCCTGCAGGCCCTCGGCCTGGCCGCCGTACCGATAATGATCGTCCTGCTCATGCCCGACCTCGGCTCGGTCATGGTCATGGTCATCATCGTGCTCGGGGTGCTGCTCGCCTCCGGTGCCTCCAACCGCTGGGTGTTCGGGCTGATCGGAGCGGGTGCGCTCGGCGCGATCGCGGTCTGGCAGCTGCACATCCTCGACGAGTACCAGATCAACCGCTTCGCCGCCTTCGCCAACCCGGAGCTCGACCCGGCAGGCGTCGGCTACAACACCAACCAGGCGCGCATCGCGATCGGATCCGGCGGCCTCTTCGGCACCGGCCTCGGACAGGGCTCGCAGACCACCGGCCAGTTCGTGCCCGAACAGCAGACGGACTTCGTCTTCACCGTCGCGGGCGAGGAACTCGGCTTCGTGGGCGCCGGACTGATCCTGGTCCTGCTCGGCGTCATCCTGTGGCGCGCCTGCCGTATCGCCCGCGAGACGACCGAGCTGTACGGCACGATCGTCGCCGCCGGCATCATCGCCTGGTTCGCCTTCCAGTCGTTCGAGAACGTCGGCATGACCCTCGGCATCATGCCGGTCGCGGGTCTACCCCTGCCCTTCGTCTCGTACGGCGGTTCGTCGATGTTCGCCGTCTGGGTCGCCGTCGGACTGCTCCAGTCGATCCGGGTGCAGCGACCGATGTCCGCCTGAGGTGCGATCGGGGCCGGGAGCGCACTGCCCCTGGCCCCGATTCGCGTCTAGATTCAATTCATGGCGGACACCAAGCGCGAGATCGAGCGGAAGTACGAGGGCCCGACGACCGGAGGCGGCACGGGCCTGCCGGACCTGACGAGCGTCTCCGGAGTCACCGGCGTCATCGGCAAGGGCGTCAGTGAACTCGACGCCACCTACTACGACACGGCCGACCAGCTCCTGGCCGCCGCCTCCATCACCCTGCGCCGCCGCACCGGCGGCGCGGACGCGGGCTGGCATCTGAAGCTGCCCGTCTCGGACGGCGTACGCGACGAGATCCGCGCCCCGCTCTCCGACACCGTGCCGCACGCCCTCACCTCCCTCGTGCGCTCCCGCCTGCGCGACGCCGAGCTGCTCCCCGTCGTCCGGCTGCGGTCCTCCCGCGACGTCCGCCACCTCGTGGACGACTCCGGCGCCCTGCTCGCCGAGGCCAGCGTCGACCGGGTACGCGCCGAACGGCTCGGCGACGGCAAGGGCAGCACCCAGTGGACCGAGATCGAGGTCGAACTCGCCGACGACGGGGACCCCGCCTTCCTCGACAAGGTCGAGAAGAAACTCCTCAAGGCCGGCCTGCACCGGTCCGCCTCACCCTCCAAACTCGCCCGGGCCCTGGCGGAGACCGGAGCGGCGCCGCCCGCCCGGACCCCGGCACCCGGCAAGGCCCCGGCCACCGCGGGGGACCACGTCCTGGCCTACGTACGCGCCCAGCGCGACGCCCTCGTCGAACTGGACCCCGCCGTCCGCCGCGATCTGCCCGACGCCGTGCACCGGATGCGGGTCGCCACCCGCCGGCTGCGCAACGTCCTGCGCTCCTACGACGACGTCCTCGACCGCACCGTCACCGACCCGGTCCGTGACGAACTGAAGTGGCTGGCGGGAGAGCTCGCCGGGGAACGCGACCAGGAGGTCATCACCCGACGGCTGACGGCGAGCCTGGACGACCTTCCCAAGGCCCTGCGCTCCGGCCCCGTACGCAACCGGCTGCGCACCTGGTCACAGGCGCGCCACTCCGGCTCCCGGCGCAGTCTGATCGAGGTGCTCGACGGCCGGCGCTACCTCTATCTGCTGGCCACCCTCGACGCACTGGTCTCCGACCCGCCCCTGCGCAAGGCGGCCGGAAAGAAGGCCGCGAAGGTGATGGGCAAGGCGGTGCGCAAGGACTTCGAGAAGCTGAAGGACCTGGTCGCCGAGGCCCGCGGCCTGCCGCCGGGGGAGGAGCGGGACCTCGCCACGCACGAGGCCCGGAAGAAGGCCAAGCGCACGCGGTACGCCGCCGAGGCAGCCGTCCCCGCCCTGGGCAAGCCCGCCAAATCCGTGGCCAAGTCGACGAAGACCCTGCAGAAACTCCTCGGCGACCACCAGGACAGCGTGATGGCCCGTGACGCCCTGCGGGACCTCGCGGACAAGGCCCAGGCGGCGGGCGAGAGCTCGTTCACCTACGGGCTGCTGTACGGCCGTGAGGAGCGGCAGGCGGCGGCCGACGAGAGCGCGCTGGCCAAGGCGTGGAAGAAGGCCGAACGCAAGGCCGCGTTCTAGGTCGGTCCGACGGATCCTGCGGTTCCGTCCCCGCGGTGCCTGGTGCCTGGTGCCTGGTGCCCGGAAACGGGGCGCGGCTCACCGCATGATCCGCCGGACAGGCACTGGAGCGTGCGAGGCGGCCCTCCGGCCGCGTTACGCTGAATGGTCACCCTGTCAGCTCATCGAAGGTCGCGACATGCCTGCCGAAGCCGCTGTGTCGGTGTTCCCGCAGCTCGAAGCTCTGCTCCCGCATGTGCAGAAGCCGATCCAGTACGTCGGAGGCGAGCTCAACTCCACCGTCAAGCCCTGGGACGCCTGCGACGTCCGCTGGGCGCTCATGTACCCGGACGCGTACGAGGTCGGACTGCCCAACCAGGGCGTCATGATCCTCTACGAGGTACTGAACGAACGTGAGGGCGTCCTCGCCGAGCGCACGTACAGCGTGTGGCCGGACCTCGAGGAGCTGATGCGGGAGCACAAGGTCCCCCAGTTCACCGTGGACAGCCACCGCCCGGTGAAGGCCTTCGACGTGTTCGGCCTGTCCTTCTCCACGGAGCTGGGCTACACGAACATGCTGACGGCGCTGGACCTGGCGGGCATCCCGCTGGAGTCCAAGGACCGCACGCTCGACGACCCGATCGTCCTCGCCGGCGGCCACGCGGCCTTCAACCCCGAGCCGATCGCCGCCTTCATCGACGCGGCGATCATCGGCGACGGCGAGCAGGCCGTGCTCGACATGACGGACATCATCCGCGCCTGGAAGGCCGAGGGCTGCCCCGGGGGCCGGGAGGAAGTCCTCTTCCGCCTGGCGCGGACGGGCAACGTCTACATCCCGGCGTTCTACGACGTCGAGTACCTGGCCGACGGCCGGATCGCCCGTGTCGTACCGAACAGGTCGGGCGTCCCGTGGCGCGTCTCCAAGCACACGGTCATGGACCTCGACGAGTGGCCCTACCCCAAGCAGCCCCTCGTCCCGCTCGCCGAGACCGTCCACGAGCGCATGTCGGTGGAGATCTTCCGCGGCTGCACGCGCGGCTGCCGCTTCTGCCAGGCGGGCATGATCACCCGCCCGGTGCGCGAGCGCTCCATCACCGGCATCGGTGACATGGTCGAGAAGGGCCTCAAGGCGACGGGCTTCGAGGAGGTCGGCCTCCTCTCGCTCTCCTCCGCGGACCACTCGGAGATCGGCGACATCGCCAAGGGCCTGGCGGACCGTTACGAGGAGGACAAGGTCGGTCTCTCCCTCCCCTCCACCCGCGTGGACGCCTTCAACGTCGACCTGGCGAACGAGCTCACGCGCAACGGCCGCCGCTCGGGCCTGACCTTCGCCCCCGAGGGCGGCTCCGAGCGCATGCGCAAGGTCATCAACAAGATGGTCTCGGAAGAGGACCTGATCCGCACGGTCTCCACCGCCTACGGCAACGGCTGGCGCCAGGTGAAGCTGTACTTCATGTGCGGCCTGCCGACGGAGACGGACGACGACGTCCTGCAGATCGCCGACATGGCGATGAACGTCATCGCCGAGGGCCGCAAGGCCTCCGGCCAGAACGACATCCGCTGCACGGTGTCGATCGGCGGCTTCGTCCCCAAGCCGCACACCCCGTTCCAGTGGGCTCCGCAGCTCTCCGCCGAGGAGACGGACGCCCGCCTCACGAAGCTCCGCGACAAGATCCGCGGCGACAAGAAGTACGGCCGCTCCATCGGCTTCCGCTACCACGACGGCAAGCCCGGCATCGTCGAGGGCCTGCTCTCCCGCGGCGACCGCCGCATCGGCTCGGTCATCCGCGCCGTCTACGAGGACGGCGGCCGCTTCGACGGCTGGCGCGAGCACTTCTCGTACGACCGCTGGATGGCCTGCGCCGAGAAGACGCTGCCCGCCTTCGGCGTGGACGTCGACTGGTACACCACGCGCGAGCGCACCTACGAGGAAGTCCTCCCCTGGGACCACCTCGACTCGGGCCTCGACAAGGACTGGCTCTGGGAGGACTGGCAGGACTCGCTCGACGAGACGGAGGTCGAGGACTGCCGGTGGACGCCTTGCTTCGACTGCGGGGTGTGCCCGCAGATGGACACGTCCATCCAAATCGGCCCGACGGGCAGGAAGTTGCTGCCGCTGGCGGTCAACAAGCCGGCGGGGGCTGGGCACAGTCACTGAGGTGAGCGGGGCGTAGGGCCTGTCGGTGACACGCCGGCCGAGGCGAGCGAGCGTGATGTAGCTGCCGTCCTGAGGTTGGCCTGCGTTTCGGAGGCTGGGGCCGTGCACTGCGGCCCGGCTTCGCCGCGTGCCTTTCCATGGCCTCGGAACGGCCGTCGGCCACGGCGTGGCGTGGCGTCGCGAACACCTCTGGCTCCGCGTGGAGCTTCCGTGCGTATGCACGCGGAGGCGGAGGTCGAGTGGGTCTGAAAGTGCGGGAGTCCTCAAGGGAGCTGACGCCGCGTCAGAGACCCACGGCGGGCCGCGCTTGCCACGGGGCAGGAGCGGCCCGCAGCTGGGGCTGTTTCAGCTACATGCCTGGCAGCGTGGCTGCGACGTGGTGGGGGTCCTGCCAGCGCTTGTGGATCCACAGCTTCTCGCCGTCCAGTACGACGGGTGCCCAGGTCCCGGAGAGTGAGAGGGGTGTGTCTTTGGGTAGTCGTGCGCTGAGCACTGACGGCCGCATTCCGGCGAAGCGGTTGTAGGCGAGTACCACCAGGGATCGGTCGGTACGCAGCACAAGTCGGCGGCTCGTCAGTGCGGTGACGGCGAGAGCCCCGACGATTCCTCCGATGGCGCCACCGGCCAGACCGAGTTGGTCGCCGAGCGCGAACCGGGCAAGGACCATTCCGGTCACCACGACGATGACGCGGGTCTGCGGGGGAATGCCACCTTGCGCGAAATAGACGCGTCGCACTGCTTCGCCCGGCTCCAGCAGCTTCCGCGACCGTTCGATCGCTTTCTCTCTCAGCCCATCGGACACCATGCCCCACCCCTCCAGTTGGCCCGCATGCGTGCAGGTCAGCGGAACTATAAACGCGGCAAGCGCCAGCAACAGGATGGCCGCATCCGGCTCGGCAGGAGATCGGCCCCTTTGCTCCACTGCTGTGTCGATATGGCATCGCGCTGTTGCCGCCGCACGCCGTGCGGCACCTCTTGGAGTGATACGGCAGAGGCAAGGTGAGTGTGAGGGAGGTCACCGTGGCGAAATGGAACCCTTCCTAAATCTCGCTGTTCACAGGACCTTCACGCCGGTTACTGTCCCGGTTCACTGATCAAATTCCGGGTGAGTTCACGTGTCACCGTGCTGGGGAGCACGGTCGTGCCCTGCCCGGATGCTGACAACTGGTCTGTTGGGCTGCGGTCCGCGTTCGTGCGGGTGGCATGGGGTGGGAGTTCGAGTGGCTGCTCGGCGTGCGCGTTTCGTTTCGGTCGGTGTCGCGGGTGCGGTACTGGCCGGTCTGCTGTCGACGATGTCGATCGTCTCGCCGCAACAAGCAGTCGCGGCCGCCGACGACCCAACTCCCATCGTCCCGTCGCAATCGCTGGGCTCCGTCCCAGCGCAGCAGGCGGAAGAAGTCGGCAAGGCACTGCCTGCACCAGACTGGCCGAGCGCCGCTGAGGCGACGGTGGACCTCTCCAAGTCGGCACCAGGCGACCCGGGCAAGGTCACACCCGCCCCATCTGCCCCCGCCACTGGGGACGCCAGTCAGGTCGGCGACGTGGTCCAGGTGGCCCCGGCCCCGGAGGCGGAAGGCGCCACGACGCAATTGGCCTCGGCGCGGCTCGCCGACGGAGAGACGCCCTCGCCGAGCCCCAGCGCCACGGACGATCCCGGTGCGACCGCTTCCCGGAGCCCCGAGACGAGTGGGAGTGCATCGCCGCAGTCCTCGAACCCGGCATCTATGGAGTCGACCGACGACACGGTGCCGCCGGACCAGGTCGATGTTCGCGTGCTGGACCGCAAGGCTGTCGAGCCTGCCGGCGGTGTCGGGCTCGGGCTGCAGGTCACGCGTACCGACGGCGTCAACGAGCCAGGCCAGGTGCAGGTCGGCATCGACTACTCGGGCTTCAAGTACGCCTACGGAGCCGACTTCGCCTCCCGGTTGCGGCTGGTGAAGCTGCCTGCGTGCGCGCTGAACACTCCCGAGACTGAGGGCTGCACCGACAGGGAATTCGTGCCGGTCGAGAACGACACCACCACAGGCATGCTCACCGCCACGGTGACCGCGGCCCCGGATACGGAACCCGTGGGTGCCTCGCCGCAGTTGATGCGCGAGGCGGGAACAAACGGCGCGAGCGTGTATGCGGTGACCTCGAGCTCGTCGTCGGACAAGGGTGACTACCGGGCCTCCACACTGTCGCCGACCGGGTCGTGGGACGTGGCCACCGGCTCCGGGGCGTTCACCTACAACCTGCCGATCCAGGTCCCCGCGCCGCCGATGGGTGTGGCGCCCTCCTTGGCGATGTCGTACAACTCGCAGTCGGTGGACGGCCGTACCTCGGCCAGCAACAACCAGGCCTCGTGGTCCGGCATGGGCTGGGATCTGAACGTCGGGTTCATCGAGCGCCGGTATCGCAACTGCTCCGATGACGGTCTGCCCACGATCGGCGACATGTGCTGGGACTCACCGAACTCGGCGAAGGAGCCGTCCGGCGCGGTCTATGTCATCAGCCTCAACGGCGTCACCTCTGAGCTGATCCAGGACAACAACGGCACCGGCGCCTACCACTTGAAGGACGACCCGGGCTGGCACGTCCAGCGCCTGTTCAACGGCCATGGTGCGGGCCGCGATGGCGAGTACTGGGTGATCTCCACTCAGGACGGACACCGCTACTACTTCGGCTGGGGCCGTTCCGAACGCACCGGCACCGCCACCGCTTCCGTATTCACCGAGCCTGTCGTCGGCAACGACGCGGGGGAGCCGTGCCACGACCAGTTCCCCGAGCCGTGCACGCAGGCCTGGCGGTGGGGCCTCGACCGGGCGGTGGACGCCAACGAGGTCGAGACCATGTACTTCTACGACAAGGAGTACAACCACTACCGCTCCGTGGCCAACTCCGACAAGGCGCGCGAGTACGTCTCCTCGGGCTATGTGAAGGAGATCCAGTACGGCTGGTCCTCCCAGATTCCGGACGGCAAGGTTCCGGCGAAGGTCGAGCTCAGCCACGTCAACCGGTGTATCGAGCGCGTGCAGGAGAACGACCCGCTACGCGATGCACCGGCAGCCTGCCCCACCTTTGACGACAAGCCGACCTCGTATCCGGATGTACCGGTCGACTTGATGTGTGATGGCACATCGGCGGACTACAACTGCGCGGGCAAGACGTATTACCCCACGTTTTTCTCCACCGACATGCTGTGGGACATCAAGACGTACGTCAGCGACCAGGACGGCACGGGCTGGGACCTGGTGGAGCAGTACCAGAACAAGTACGGGATGCCGAACCCGGACGGCACGATCGGCAAGACGCTGTGGCTGGACTATGTACAGCGCAAGACGTACGGCAGCGCCGGCGACGCTGATGACATCGTCCTTCCAGTCATCAACTTTAACCGGGTCGACTTGGACAACAAGGTCGGCTCCACTGAACTGAACTTCCCCCGTATTAAGGAAATTCACGGGGATCTCGGCGCCACGACCACAGTCTCCTACGGCTTTGCCAACGCCTGCGACATCGACCACCTGCCTTCCCAAGCGTCAAACACCCAAGACTGCTACTGGCAGCAGTGGACTCCAGAAGGCGTCACCGACTCCAAAACAGGGTGGTTCAAGAAATTCCTGGTCACCCAGGTGAAGGACGACCCGACCGTCACCGACAACCAGGACGGCGCGCCGGTGATGACCACGTCGTACACCTACGATGACGGGGCAGGCTGGCGCTTCACCAACGATCCACTCGCCAAGGACGAGGACGAGACCTGGTCTGACTGGCGCGGATACCAGGAAGTCCAGGTCACCACTGGCGCCGATACCGGTCAGAAGACCATGAAGTACTGGCTGTACCGCGGCCTCTCGGGGGACCGGACCTCCAAAACGGATCAGTCGGCGACCAGAACTGTCACGGTCGACGATGGCGACGGCAACAACTACACCGACCATGACTGGCTATCCGGACAGACTCTGTCGACGTCCCTGCGGGACGACAAAAACACCTCACACGAGCGGACTTACCACTCGTACTGGGACCACAACACTGCCCAGTACGACGGCTTGCCCGACGCCCGATTCGTCCGCGAATCCAAGACCACTACAAGGACACTGACCAAGGCCGGCACCTGGCGCGAGCACATCGTCGATAGCCAGTACGACGACAGTGAGGGGGCCTCCACTACCTTCGGTCTTCCGATGCGGACCGAGGACCGGGGCGAGAGCGACGTCTCCGACAACCGTTGCACCACCTTCGGGCGCGCCTACAACACCGACAGCTATGACTCCACCGGAGCCCAGCGCTGGACGGTTCTGCCCGACCAGGTCAAGCACTACTCGGTGGGCTGCGCCAGTGCCGCGGACAGCAACCAGGACAGTTACGCCACCACCCTCTACGACGGTTCTGACGCCGTGGCGAACAACCACCCCGTCGACGGCAACGTGACCGAGGCCCGCGTGTACACCAAGGCCGGGACCTACCACTCCACGTGGTCCGGATACGACGACGCCGGACGAGCCATCTGGACCGAGGACGGCAAGCACAACCGCACCACCACCACCTACAGCCCATCAAACACCTGGCCTCTGGACGGCATCACCACCTCCACACCTGACCCCGACGGCGCAGCCTCAGCCAGAGGTCCGCTCACCACCACCGTGTGGATGTCCCGCTACTGGGCACTTCCGACCACGACGAGGGACGCCAACAGCAACGTCACCAAAGCGACGCTGGATTCCACCGGACGCCCGGTGGAGGTGTGGGAACCAACCGAGACCGGCAACTCGCCGTCGATCAAGTTCACCTACACCATCCCCAAGTCCACCAACAGCGCCGGAGTTCCCGACTCGGTGGACGGCTATCCGCACATCGCCACGCACATCTTGCAGTCCGGCACGACCTATCTCTCCGCATACCAGTACACCGACGCGCTCGGACGCGCCCGGGAGACGCAGAGCCCACTGCCGTCCGACCTCGCACCCGGGACGACCCAGACAGTCCCCTACCGGCAGGTGGCGGTGACCCGCTACGACTCAGCAGGACAGGTCACCGGCACCTCGGCAGTCTTCCGCAACCAAGGCACCGCCGGCTCGGGCGGCCCCTCCAGCCCCGAGCCCAAAGACCTTCCCTCCTACAACGACCTTGTCTTGGACTGGGCCGGCCGCACAGTGATCTCCGAACTAGAAGTCAAGGGAGCCCCGCAGGCCGTCGGACGCATCACCAACACCTACGACGGCGATTACACCAGCGTCCAGCCCGCCCTGGGCACTCCAACTGAGACCTACACCGACGTCTACGGACAGGTGTCCAAGGTGCTTGAGCACGACGGCGCCTCCACCTTCACCACCGCATACGGCTACACCGGCAAGGGTGAGCTGAAGCAGATCACCGACCCCCGTGGCAACAACACCTTCTACACCTACGACTGGGCGGGACAAGGCACCACAACCGACGACCCGGACGCCGGGGTCTCCTCGACCGAGTACGACGCCAACGGCCAAATCATCAAGACCACCAGCAACAACGGCCAGAACGTCCTGAACTACGCCTACGACTACCTCGGCCGCCAGACATCCATCTACAGCGGATCTGATGAGCTCTCTGCCTGGACCTGGGACGGCGCGAACGTCCCAGGCGGCAAGGGCCGTATGACATCGACCACCAGCCGCGACACGGCCGGCAACACCTATACCACCAAGGTCGGAGCATTCGACGCCCGCGGCCGAGCGTTGAACACCACCATCACCATCCCCGCCGCTGTCACCGGCCTTGCAGGCAGTTACACGAACTCCGTCACCTATGACGCCGCCGACCACGTCACTTCCGTGACCTACCCCAAGGCGGGCGGCCTCGACGCGGAGACGGTCACTACCGGGTACGACGGCTACGGCCGCCCGAACCGTTTGACCAGCTCGCTCGGCAGCTCCGTTTACATCGACGCCACCTCATACGACGCCTACGGGCGCCTCGTGGGACGTAACTACGGCGCCAAGATCGGCGGCAACGGCGTGCAAGCCCAACGCGCCTACAGCTACGACGACAGCAACGGCACCCGTTGGCTGAAGACCATCGCAACGACCACCACCATCAACAACCTCATCAGCGAAGCCCAGAAGGACAGCTACGACTACGATCTCGCCGGCAAGATCACAGAACTACGCGAACAAGCCAACGGCCAGACCGCACAGTCCCAGTGCTTCCGGTACGACGATCAATCCCGTCTGACACTTGCCTTCACCCACACCGGAACGGGAATCTGCGCCGACAAGACGAAGACCACTTCGGACTTCAAGGGCACCTCCTTCTACCAGACCGCTTACAGCTACGACCGTATGGGCAACCTCCAGTCGGTCACGGATACCAATGCTTCCGGCACCGCCACCCTTCGCGACTACCTCTACCCCGGCTACGACGACGCCGGCACCTGGACCACCGCGAACGCAGACTGGCCACACGGCGTCCGAAAGATCAACAAAACCGCCGGGGGCAGTACCACCCTGGCGGGCACCTACACGTACTACCCCGACGGCACCATGCAGCGGCGCATCGAAGGCGGTACGACCACCGACTACAGCTGGACCAAGCAAGGCCAGCTGAACACGGTCAAGACCACCAAGGACAGCGGCAGCGAACTCACCCGTTACGCCTACACCGCCGACGGCAGCCTCCTGGTCCGCACAACGCCACAAGAGACGGTCGCCTCCATCGGCGGCATGGAATTGCGCACCACCAACGGCACCGCCGTCTCCGCAACTCGCTATTACACCTCCGGTGGCTCGACCGTGGCGATGCGGAGCACGAAGGGCACCACCGCAGGCGACGGCAAGCTCACCTACCTCATGGCCGACACCCAGGCCTCCACTCAGCTCGCTGTCGACGCAACAACCGGCGCCTCAACCCGCCGCCGCTACACCCCCTTCGGCGACGAACGCAGCGGCAGCCTGCCCGCCGGAACCGACGCCGGCTTCCTGGGCCAGACCGAGGACACCAGTACAGGCCTATCTCTCCTCGGAGCCCGGGCCTACGACCCCGGCCTCGGCCGCTTCCTGAGCCCCGATCCACTCAGCGCTCCATACCACCCTCAGAATCTCTCCGCCTACAGCTACAGCAACAACAATCCCGTCAACGACAGCGACCCGACCGGGTTGTGCGCGGAGATCGACTGCTCGACGCGTTCCACGCCTGACCATGAGAACACCACCCCCGGCCATGTCCCGGGAAAGCCAAAGAAGAGCCAGAACGCTAAGGCGGCGCAGCAGGTAGGGACGGCCCCGCCTGTGCTACCCAAGAACACAGTGGAGGTCTACCCCGGCGTCACAGCGCCAGTCGATTGGCCATACCTGGACCAGTTCACGCAACTGCTTAACCAGCAAATCAACAACTACTGCCATGAAGACATCGGTTGTCTGGGCGATGCCCAGGACTCCGAGGAAGCCTCTCTGGACCGCAAGCAGCTCAATCACCTGAAATTCCTTGCATGCATGAGCCTTGGGCATGAAAGTAGCTGTTTGGAGACGGTCGGTGCATCCATGGGCCAGTCCATGGGTTTCCTGTTCGGCATAGGGGACGGGGAAGGGCCTGGAGGTGGCCCCGAAGGTTTTTTGAAGTTCGGTAAATCCGGTGCATGCAAGTGTTTCCTTGCGGGCACCGACGTCCTCATGTCAGACGGAACCACCAAGGACATAGAGGACATCAAGCTCGGTGACACTGTCCAAGCCGCAAACCCTGAAACCGGTGAATCCAGTCCCAGAAAAGTAATTCGTCTTATCGTCAACAATGACGATAAGAAATTTAACGAGCTGTCCATCGCTACAAGTAGGGGCATCGAAAAACTAACGGCCACCCACGAACACCCCTTCTGGTCGCCCTCTGAGCAGGCCTGGATAGCTGCGGGAGATCTTGAATCGGGCATGACCTTGCTGACCGACTCCGGCGGCACTGTCATAGTCACGGGCAGTCATGCGTATACGAAGCGAGCCAGCACGTATAACCTGACCGTTGAAGGCCTGCACGCGTACTATGTGCTGGCGGGCGAGACGCCGGTGCTCGTTCATAACAGCAACTGCGGAATTCGCCCGCATGACAAAGCCCGTGGCGCTGCCGGTGTCGATGAAATGACAGAGACGTTTGAGAAGTTCTACAACAAGTCTGATATCTATAGCGAGAGCTACGGGAATGGACTTGATTTGTGGACTCCTTACGGCAGGCGTCAAGTGGATATCGCAGTCAGGAACCCGAACGGAAACCTTCACCTTTATGAAGTGAAGGTGAATAAATCGAATTACACCAGGGGGCAGCGCAGGAAGGACGAATGGCTAGCGAAGACGTATGGGTTTGAAACCTCGGTCGTCCGGCGCGGTACAGTGTGCCCAATCTGCAACCCCTAACCTGAGAGGATGGCCAGTGAGTAGCGACTTCGGCTTCTGGAAGCGCAGTGTTGGGGATCCTGAGGAAATCTTCGATAACCTTGCTGAGGGTGACACCAGCGACCTTGTTGTGAGCCCTGATGTATTGCGGTTCCGCGAGGAGTTGCTGACTAGATGGCCAGATGTGGAAGACGTTCTTGAGCCGTCTCGGTTCGACCTGGAAGAGGAACCGGATGACGCGGGCAAGTACGTCCTCCTGACCCTTTCCGTCCGTCAACTAGATTATCTCCCTGAGATCCTTGACATGGCGAAGAGGAACGGCCTCGTCGGATTTAGTGGAGTAGCGGGCGAGCCGATTTAAGGCCTCCGATTCGCTGCGCATCCAAGCGTAAAGAGGCGGCCCCTGTAGGTGACACCTACAGGGGCCGTTTTGCGGCTGACGGCAGTAGATGACGGCAACGGCGGTGGACGCCACCTGGCGTTCGCCCCCCTTTTCCTGCGTTTGTTCGGGGGGGTTGGGGGGGTGGGTGGGGGGGTGTGTTTTTTTTCGTGGGGTGCCCCCCCCCCACCGGCCCATTGCGGGCTGACTACGCTGGTGTGACAAGACGTGTACGCAGATCAGCGAGGAGCATCACCGTGGCGGTACGAGCGGTCCGGGGCGCCGTCCAACTGGAACGGGACGAGGCCGGGCACATGGACGAACAGGTCAGCGAGCTGCTGACGGCCGTCCTTGAGCGCAACGGTCTCACCACGGACGACCTGATCAGCATCTGGTTCACCGCGACGCCCGATCTGCACAGCGACTTCCCGGCGGCGGCGGCCCGCAAGCTCGGCATCGTCGACGTACCGCTGATCTGCGCGCAGGAGCTGGACATCGAGGGCGCGATGCCCCGGGTCGTCCGGATCCTCGCGCACATCGAGTCCGACAAGCCCCGGGCCGACGTCGCGCATGTCTACCTGGGCGCCGCCGGCGCACTGCGCAAGGACATCGCCCAGTGAGAAGCGCACTCGTCATCGGGACCGGGCTGATCGGCACGTCGGCGGCGCTGGCGCTGAGGGGACGCGGCGTCATCGTCCACCTCGCCGACCACGACCCCGAGCAGGCCCGTACGGCGGCCGCGCTGGGCGCCGGCACGGACGAGGCACCCGAGGGGCCCGTCGACCTCGCCATCGTGGCCGCCCCGCCCGCGCACGTGGCGGCCACGCTCGCCGACGCGATGGGCCGCGGGGTGGCGCGCGGCTACCTGGACGTGGCCAGCGTCAAGGGCGGTCCGCGCCGCGAGCTGGAGGCGCTCGGGCTCGACCTCTCCTCGTACATCGGTTCGCACCCCATGTCGGGCCGTGAGAAGTCCGGCCCGCTGGCCGCCAGCGGCGATCTCTTCGAGGGACGCCCCTGGGTCCTGACGCCCGACCGGGACACGGACACCGAGGTGCTGAACCTCGCCCTGGAGCTGGTGTCCCACTGCCGTGCCGTGCCGGTCGTCATGGACGCGGACGCCCACGACCGGGCCGTCGCCCTCGTGTCTCACATGCCGCATCTGGTGTCCAGCATGGTCGCCGCGCGACTGGAGAACGCGGAGGAGGCGGCGGTACGGCTCTGCGGGCAGGGCATCCGCGATGTGACCCGGATCGCGGCCTCCGACCCCCGGATGTGGATCGACATCCTGTCCGCGAACCCGGGCCCGGTGGCCGACCTCCTCGCGGACGTCTCCGCCGACCTCGACGAGACCGTTCAGTCCCTGCGTGCGCTGCAGTCCTCGGACGAGTCCAAGCGGCGTGAGGGCGCCACCGGCGTCGAGGACGTCCTGCGCCGGGGCAACGCGGGCCAGGTCCGCGTGCCGGGCAAGCACGGCTCCGCTCCGCGTTCCTACGAGGTCGTGGCCGTCCTCATCGACGACCAGCCGGGCCAGCTCGCCCGTATCTTCGCGGACGCCGGGATGGCCGGGGTGAACATCGAGGACGTACGCATCGAGCACGCCACCGGGCAGCAGGCCGGTCTGGTGCAGCTGATGGTGGAGCCGAAGGCGGCGCCGGTACTTGGGGCTGCGCTGCGGGAGCGGGGTTGGGCGTTGCGGCAGTAGCCCCACGGAGGTAGCCCCACCGGGGGCGGGTCCGCGATGCTCCGGACCCTGGTGGGGGTCCGTGGCAGTCCGCGAGGGCCCGTGGCGGTCCGGGTTCGCCTGCGGTGGCCCGCGGTGGCCCGTGGTGGCCCGTGGTGGCCCGCGGTGGTGCCGCTGAGGGGTGTGGTCGCCCCCTCCGCTCCTGCCCCGTCCCTTCCTGGGGCTCCGCCCGGGACCCCCGCCGGGGGCTCTGCCCCCTGGACCCCCGCTCCTTCAAACGTCGGAGGGGCTGAATCGAGGCGCCAGAGGGGCTGAATCGAGGCGCCGGACGGGCTGGTTCGGAGGCTGTGGGTGGCTTCAGGCGGCTTGTAGCGCCGGTGGGGCCGGGCTGCTGAGATCTGTCGGTACTGCCCGCTGACATTTGCCGGTACTGGGCGGCTCGACGTACCCAGTAACCTTGTGCGGGGCGCGCTCGTGCCCCGTACAGACCTCCAGCTCGCACCAGGAAGGTGTCCTCACCGTGGAAAACGGCGCCGCCCGGACCGCCCCGGCAGTGATTGTCGCCATCGACGGCCCCTCCGGCACGGGCAAGTCGAGCACGTCGAAGGCCGTGGCCGCGCAGCTGGGGCTCAGCTACCTGGACACCGGTGCCCAGTACCGGGCGATCACCTGGTGGATGGTGAGCAACGGGATCGACATCACGGACCCCTCGGCGATCGCGGCCGTGGCCGGGAAGCCGGAGATCATCTCCGGCACCGAGCCGTCCGCGCCGGCGATCACCGTCGACGGGACCGATGTCGCGGGCCCGATCCGTACCCAGGAGGTCACCTCCAAGGTGAGCGCGGTCAGCGCGGTGCCCGAGGTCCGGGCCCTGATCACCGACCTGCAGCGCTCGATCGCCGCGTCGGCGGAGCGGGGCATCGTGGTGGAGGGCCGTGACATCGGTACGACCGTGCTGCCCGACGCCGACCTGAAGATCTTCCTCACCGCCTCCCCGGAGGCGCGGGCCGCCCGCCGCAGCGGTGAGCTGAAGGGCGCCGACGTCAACGCCACCCGCGAGGCCCTGATCAAGCGGGACGCGGCGGACTCCAGCCGCAAGACCTCTCCGCTCGCCAAGGCGGACGACGCGGTCGAGGTGGACACCTCCGACCTCACGCTCCAGCAGGTCATCGAGTGCGTCGTCACCCTCGTCGAGGAGAAGCGGGCCGCGAAGTGAGCGAAGCCCCCTCCGTGCAGGCGCCGTCCGTCCGGGGTGCCGACGTCGGCCGCCGCATCGGCGTCGGTCTGATGTACGGCTTCTGGAAGCCGCGCGTCCTGGGCGCCTGGAAGGTCCCCGCGACCGGTCCGGTGATCTTCGCCGTCAACCACTCGCACAACATCGACGGCCCGATGGTCATGGGCGTGGCGCCCCGGCCGACGCACTTCCTGATCAAGAAGGAAGCGTTCATCGGTCCGCTCGACCCCTTCCTGCTCGCCATCGGGCAGCTGAAGGTGGACCGTGACACCACCGACCGCACGGCCATCACCCGGGCCCTCGGGGTCCTGCAGAACGGCGGGGCCCTCGGCATCTTCCCGGAGGGCACCCGGGGCGAGGGCGACTTCGCGTCGCTGCGCGCCGGGCTCGCGTACTTCGCCGTACGCGGTGACGCCCCCATCGTCCCGGTGGCGGTGCTGGGAAGCTCCGAGAAGAGCAGTCGGTTGATAAAGGGGCTGCCTCCGCTGCGCAGCCGGGTCGACGTCGTCTTCGGCGACCCGTTCGAGGCGGGCGACGGCAGTGGACGACGTACGCGCAAGGCGCTGGACGAGGCGACCGTGCGCATCCAGAAGCAGCTCACGGCGCACCTGGAGAACGCCAGGCGTCTGACCGGACGCCGGGAAGACGCCGGGCGCCCCGCCGAGCACTGGGCGACACTTGAGTAGTGGATCACCCGATATGCGGATGGCCCACCGATCACCACGATGAACGACGAGGTACGGACTTCATGAACGACCACATCCAGCCCGACGGCTCGGCTGAGCACGAGCACGGGGCACTTGGCGATGCCGAGTACGCGGAGTTCATGGAGCTCGCCGCGGAAGAAGGCTTCGACGTCGAGGACGTCGAGGGCGCGATCGGGGAGGCGGGCCATGGTCCGCTGCCCGTCCTCGCCGTTGTCGGCCGGCCCAATGTCGGCAAGTCGACCCTGGTGAACCGCATCATCGGCCGCCGCGAGGCCGTCGTCGAGGACAAGCCGGGCGTCACCCGCGACCGCGTCACCTACGAGGCCGAGTGGGCGGGCCGCCGCTTCAAGCTCGTCGACACCGGAGGCTGGGAGCAGGACGTCCTCGGCATCGACGCCTCCGTCGCCGCCCAGGCCGAGTACGCGATCGAGGCCGCCGACGCGGTCGTCTTCGTCGTCGACGCCAAGGTGGGCGCGACCGACACCGACGAGGCCGTCGTACGACTGCTGCGCAAGGCCGGCAAGCCGGTCGTGCTGTGCGCCAACAAGGTCGACGGACTGAGCGGCGAGGCCGACGCCTCGTATCTCTGGGCCCTTGGCCTCGGCGAGCCGCACCCCGTCTCCGCGCTGCACGGCCGCGGCACCGGCGACATGCTGGACGCCGTCCTGGAGGCCCTGCCCGAGGCCCCGGCGCAGACCTTCGGCACCGCGGTGGGCGGCCCCCGCCGCATCGCCCTCATCGGCCGCCCGAACGTCGGCAAGTCCTCGCTGCTGAACAAGGTGGCCAACGAGGACCGCGTGGTCGTCAACGAGGTCGCGGGCACCACCCGCGACCCGGTCGACGAGCTCATCGAACTCGGCGGTATCACCTGGAAGTTCGTCGACACGGCCGGCATCCGCAAGCGTGTCCACCTCCAGCAGGGCGCCGACTACTACGCCTCGCTGCGCACCGCGGCCGCCGTCGAGAAGGCCGAGGTCGCCGTCATCCTGATCGACGCGTCCGAGAGCATCTCGGTCCAGGACCAGCGCATCGTCACGATGGCCGTCGACGCCGGCCGTGCGATCGTCCTCGCCTTCAACAAGTGGGACTCCCTCGACGAGGAGCGTCGCTACTACCTGGAGCGCGAGATCGAGACCGAGCTCCTCCAGGTGGCCTGGGCGCCCCGGGTGAACGTGTCGGCGCGCACCGGCCGGCACATGGAGAAGCTCGTCCCGGCGATCGAGGCCGCTCTGGACGGCTGGGAGACCCGCGTACCGACCGGCAGGCTGAACGCCTTCCTCGGTGAGCTGGTCGCAGCCCACCCGCACCCGATCCGCGGCGGCAAGCAGCCCCGCATCCTCTTCGGTACGCAGGCGGGCACCAAGCCCCCGCGGTTCGTGCTCTTCGCCTCCGGCTTCATCGAGCACGGCTACCGCCGCTTCATCGAGCGACGGCTGCGCGAGCAGTTCGGCTTCGAGGGGACGCCGATCCACATCTCTGTGCGCGTGCGCGAGAAGCGCGGCAACAAGAAGAAGTAACGGGACACGGGAAAGGGGCGGCTCCGCGAGGAGCCGCCCCTTTCCCGTGTCTCAGAGCCCGCGCCGGGGCGCCGGAGGCAGCGCGGCCGGGATGTGGTGCATACCGGTGCTGTGCTGCCGGCTCCCCGCCTGCCAGATGGCGGTGGCCGTGGCGGTGTGCCCGTGCTGCATGCCGCCGTTGCGCGCCGAGGACGCCCCCGCGCTGTACGAGCTGTACCCGCCGTACGACGAGCCGTACCCGCGGGAACCGTGCGGCAGGCTCCCGAAGGCCGCGAAGTCCGCCTCGTCCTCCCCGCGCCGGTCGCCGGGCAGCGCCCTGAAGGATCTGACCCACTCGGCGTAGAGCGCGTCGTAGATAGGCGTGGCGGAGGAGCCGCCCGGGGGGTCCTGGGCCGGTCGCGCGGACGGGATCGGCTGGAAGGGCTGGCGGCGGGGGGCGTCGTAGGTGTGCACGTATGTGCCAACGACCCTGCCGCCCAACGGATGCGGCCCGGGCCGTGGATTTCGCAGGTCAGCAGGAGTGTGCTCGGCGCATGAGGGAGCCGGAGCGCGACGGTGCGAACGGGGCGGGCACGACGTGGGCAGGCGCCCGGAGCCGTTGCTCCGGGCGCCTGGTGGGGCCGGGTCAGGTGCCGGCCAGCGGCATGGCGCTCGCGACGAGCTTGCCGTTGGCGGCCGCCTTGTCGAGGGCGTCGCGCAGCAGGTCCTCGCGGGGCTGGCGGCCGATGGAGCCGGCCGGCGCCGCGAAGAGCAGGACCTGCTGGTGCTTGTTGGCCGCCGCCCGCCAGCTCTCGGTGACCTGGAGCGGCTGGTGCGCCTGCCACCAGGCGACCGGTGAACCGCCGCCGGTGCCCGGCTGCAGCACGGCGTGCAGCTGGCCCATCGCCAGCAGCACGGACCAGCCGTGCAGCACGGAGGGCGGCTCGGTCAGCTGGGTCACCGGCATGAAGCCCTGCTCGATGAGCAGCGGCAGGAAGTCGTCGCCGACGCCGGTCGTGCCCGGCCGCACGATAGGCCCGGTCGGCTCGACGACGAGCGCCGGGTGCAGCTCTCCGTTGATCAGCACGAGTCCGCTGGTGACACCGAGCACGGCCTGCTCGGGCGCGGCCGGGGCGGGGCCGTCGGCGGTGATGGAGCGGACGGCGCCCTGGAGCTGCTCCTCGGTGACCTGGACGACCTGGGAGGGCAGACAGCCGGCGTGGGCGAAGGCGAGGACGGCGGTCTCGTCGCCGATGAACAGGACGGTGCTGGTGCGCTCCTGTTCCGAGTCGCCCGGGGTGCGGCAGGACGTGCAGTCGTAACTGCCGGGGGCGTTGTCTCCGGCGAGCAGCCGGTCGGCTTCTTCGTCGCCGATCTCGGCGCGTACGTCGTCGCTGACGTCGAGCATGCGCGGCACGGGTGGCTCCTCGGGATGCGGTGCGTGGC
Organism: Streptomyces sp. NPDC058371; assembly: GCF_042723265.1. NCBI lineage: Bacteria > Bacillati > Actinomycetota > Actinomycetes > Kitasatosporales > Streptomycetaceae > Streptomyces > Streptomyces sp. NPDC058371. Next base: position 253,955 of record NZ_JBHXJC010000009.1, read on the forward strand.
GATGCCGGGTGGCTCCCGGCCCATGAACGCGGGGGGTCCCCGGCTCATGAAGAAGACAACGGACGATCTGTGGCCGGAGTCACGCCCGAGAGCGAACGGAATCGAACCATCCGAAGCACAGGGTGAGACAGCACCCGGAATCCGTCACTCCACGCCAACTACTCGGATTTCCAAGGAAGTTGAGGCGGTGAGGTGGGTCACAGATCACCAGGCCGACAGGTCGACAAATCCGGAAATCACCCAATGAAGTGGGTGGCCTGATCTCGACGATACCCCCGGTAACAGGCAACTGGCCTGGAATGACAAGGATGTGGTTGATACCGGGTGGACACGCTCTCTAGATTCCTCCGCCGTGTGCAACTAGCACCGCTCGGGTACGTCCGCCGACCGCACCACAGCCAGCTTGCAGCACCACGTCCGGCGGACGGGGAGGAGTGCGGCGCCCGCGTTCTGTGCGACGGGAGCCGTGCCCCGCCTTGGGGGATCCCGGGTCCTTCGAGAGGGAACTAAATGACCGAATGTGCCGAGAACACTCGTAAGGCTCGTACGACTCGTACGACGGTGGTTCTCGCCGGGGCGGCCATGCTCGCCCCGCTCGGACTGCTCGCCGCGACCGGCAACGCCGCCGCGGCCGACAACGGAGTGTGGGACCGCATCGCCCAGTGCGAGAGCGGTGGAAACTGGCACATCAACACCGGCAACGGCTACTACGGAGGGCTCCAGTTCTCCGCCGGCACCTGGCGCGCGTACGGCGGTTCGGCCTATGCGTCGACCGCCGACAAGGCGTCCAGGTCCGCGCAGATCGCCGTCGCCGCCAAGGTCCAGCGCGCGCAGGGGTGGGGCGCATGGCCCACCTGCTCGGCGCGCGCCGGAGCGTCCGGAAGCGCGCCCGCATCCTCGGGCGCCGGGTCGGCCGGAGGGACGGCCACCACCAAGTCGACGCCCAAGTCGGCCCCGTCGAAGACCGCGAAGCCGTCGAAGGCGCCGGCACGGCCGACAGGCCACACGAACCGCGGTTCGGCACGCGGAAACTACACCGTCCGCGACGGCGACACCCTGAGCGGTATCGCGGCGCGCCACGGGACCACCTGGCGGAACATCTACGCCGCCAACAAGGCCGTCATCGGCGGCGATCCCGATCTGATCGTGCCCGGACTGCGGCTCGCCGTCTGAGCCGTTCACCGTGCTCCGGCACGGGGTCCCACCCGGTCGTCCGACCGGGTGGGGCCCCGTCCGCCCCGGGCGCGGCTCGCGGGCCGCGGAGCGCATGCTGCTTAGCGTGGGCCGATGTACCCCGTCCCGTCCCTCGCGTCGTGTCTCCTGCCGCTCCGGCGTGTCCGGTACGCGGCGGTGCTTGCCGCCACCCTCGCCGCCCTCGTCCCCTCGCGGGCAACGGCCGTGCCACCGCCGCCGCTTCCGGACCCACAGACGGTGCGGGTGCCGTACGACTGTGCAACGGACCAGTGGCCCTGGGGCTGTCTCGCCGAGTGCGAGAGCAGCGGCCGCTGGAACGCGAACACAGGCAACGGCTTCTACGGGGGACTGCAGTTCTGGCAGCCCACCTGGAAGGAGTTCGGGGGGCTCGCGTACGCCCCGCGTGCCGATCTGGCCACGCGCGAGGAGCAGATCAAGGTCGCCGAGAACGTCCTGGCCGCCCAGGGGTGGGAGGCGTGGCCCGACTGTTCCAAGCGGTACGCACTCTCGGGCCGGGTGCATGTGGTGAAGGCCGGCGAGACGCTGTCGTCGATCGCCCGCAGGTACGCGGTGAAGGGCGGCTGGCAGGCCCTCTACCGGGCCAACCGGCAGATGATCGGGAGCCGTCCGGACCGGTTGAACATTGGCACGATGCTGCTCATCCCGAAGGATTCCGGCCGCGCCCCGGCGATGGACCGTGCCCGCTTCGGCGCACCCCGGACGCCCGGGCCGTCGTCCGTACCTCTGCCGCCTCTCCGCTGAACACGACCGTCCCGCGGCGCAGTTCATGGACGTACGTCGTCGCCGTGGCGCGCAGTCCGGGCGGCAGGCGCTGTTCCGCGACGACCACGCACGCGTCGAGTCCGCTCAGCAGCTCGTACGTCCGTGCCGCGACCGCCGGTGACATGCCCTGCGCGGGTTCGTCGACGAGCACCACGCGCGCGCGTGCCAGGAGGACGCGGGAGAGCGCGAGCATGCGCTGCTCGCCGCCGGAGAGGGTGCCGGCGCGACGGGGCAGCAGGGGTGCCAGGGCGGGGTAGGCGTCGAGCGCCGCCTCGAAGGCTCCGGCAGTTGTCCGCCCCGCTGCGGCCAGTTCGAGGTTCTCGCGCACGGTCAGGGAGCCGAAGACGGCCTGCCGTTCCGGAACCAGGCACAGGCCGCGACGGGCCCGCTCGTACGCCGGCAGGCGGGTCACATCGGTGCCGTCCCAGACGACGGCGCCGCCGGACAGGGGGACGGAGCCGGCCAGGGCGCGCAGCGCGGTCGTACGGCCGGAGCCGTTGCGGCCGAGCAGCACGGTGAGGCCGGGGCCGGGCGCGACGAGGGACACGCCGTGCAGCGCCTCCAGGGGGCCGTAGCGCACGCGCGCGTGGCGCAGGGCGATGCTCATGCCTCACCCGCCGCGTCCAGTACCCGGCCGGCGGGCCCCGACGTGACGATGCGTCCCGCCGCCATGACGTGCACCGTGTGGGCCAGGTCCGCGACCAGGTCGAGGTCGTGCTCGACGACGAGCAGGGCCATGCCGTCGGCAGCGAGGGCCCGCAACACCCGGCTGAGGGCGGCCACTTCGGTGCTGTCGAGTCCGGCGGCCGGCTCGTCCAGCAGCAGCACGCGCGGACTTCCCGCGAGCGCGCGGGCCAGCTCGACGCGGCGCAGGGTCCCGGTCGGCAGCCCCGCCGCCGGCCGGGACCGCACCGGACCGTCGAGCCCGAGCAGCCGCAACGCCCGTTCCACGGCGGCCGGATCGACGATCCGGCCCTGCTCCGCGCCGACCCGGACGTTCTCGGCCACCGTCAACGACGGGAAAACGGCGAGCTGCTGAAACGTACGCGCGATGCCGAGCCGGGTCCGCGCGTGGGCGGCCGGCCTCGTGATGTCGCGCTCGCCCAGGAGGATTCGTCCGCGCGTGGGGCGCAGCGTTCCGGCGAGGCAGTGGAACAGGGTGCTCTTGCCTGCTCCGTTGGGGCCCACGACCGCCGTGATCCGCCCGGCACGCACATCCAGGTCGACCCCGTCGAGCGCCGTGAACCCGCCGTAGGCCACGTGCAGGTGCCGGGCGCGCAGGAGCGGGGCGAGGGCGTCCTGGGCCGATCCCGGTGCAACAGGGACGCGCATGTCGCGTTCGGACGCCGACCGCCCGGGCCGGGCGGCGGGGCTCGGTGGCACGGTGACTCGCCTGTACGGATGGGGAGTTGTGGGCGTGGCGTCAGGGGTGCCGGGCGGCGGGGACGAAGGGTTCGCGTCCCGTGGCGGCGCGGGCCGTTCCGCCGGCGAACGCGGCAAGGCGTCCTGGCGCGAGACGCGGATCGTAGCCGGAGTACCCGCCGTGGCCGCAGTCCCCGCTGTGCCGGCCATACCCGCCGTGCCCGGATTACGCGGAGTTCCCGGGGTCCCCGCCGTGCCCGGAGTCCCCGGGGTCCCCGCCGTGCCCGCCGTGCCCGGAGTCCCCGGAGTCCCCGGAGCACCCGAGGCACCCGCCGTGCCCGTCCACGCGCCCGCCAGTGCCGTCGCGCCCGTCGGAGCGGGCCGGACCCGGGGCGCCGTCGCGTCGGCGTTCCGCAGTCGTTCGCGCACCCGGACCCCCAGCGGGGTGAGGACCGGCTCACGGCGCAGGCGGGATGCCGCCGTGCGCAGTGCCTCGTACGGGCCGGCGGGGAAACGTCCGACGAAGACCGCGAGGAACCCGATCAACGCGGCCGCCACCCCGCCCCGCGCCCCCGCGTCGAGCCCCACCAGCAGCGCCGCCGCGAGCAGCGCCCCCAGCACGCTGTCCGCGCCGAGGACGACGACCGCGGCGAACCAGAGGAGGCCGCGGACCGGGTCGAAGGCGCCGGGGTCGAAGGCGCGCAGGCCCATGCCCAGCAGGCCGCCGCCCAGGGCCGCCAGCGCGGCACCGGCCACGAAGGCCGCCAGTTTCAGCGCCGGGACGGGCACCCCCGCCGCCGACGCCCCCGACTCGTGGTCGCGCATGGCCGCCAGGGCCCGGCCGGTGCGGCCCCGGCGCAGCGCGGTCACCGTCAGCAACGCCCCGGCCAGGAGGACGAGTTCGAGGACGTAGTACGCCCGGTCGCCCTCGAAGCCGGCCGGGCGGCCGAGCGACAGCCCCGACGTCGCGTACGGCTGGGCGAAGACGAAGCGACTCACGCCGACCCCCACCGCGAAGGTCGCCAGCGCGAGGGCGAGCCCGTGCCGGCTGATCGCGGGCCAGCCGGTCAGCAGACCCAGCGGGGCCACCAGGAGCACGGCGACCGCCAGGGCCGCGAGTTCGGGCAGCTCCGGCAGGCCCGGGAAGCGGCCCGCCGCCAGCAGCGCCGTGAACAGGGCGCCCAGACCGGCGTACGCCGCCTGCCCCAGCGAGAGCTGGCCGCCGCGGCCCGTCACGACGACCAGGGACAGCAGCACCACCGCGAGCGCCGGGACCTGGACCGACGTATGCAGGTCAGAGCCCGCGAAGCCGAGAGGGAGAAGGAAGAGGACCACCGCCACGGTCCGGGCGCCGGCGGGCAGCGTCACCCGGGGCGCGGCGGCACGGGGGAGGGCGTCGCGGGTGCCGATGCCGGGGAGGACGAGCGCGGCGACGAGCAGCGCGACCACGAAGAGGTTCGCGCCCACGGCCTGGAGCAGCGGCTCGGCCCAGCCCGACGGGTGCAGCCGGGTCAGCTGGCTCTGCGCCACCCCGATGCCCAGGGCCACCAGGACGGCGACCGGCAGACTGCGCATCCGGGCGGCCACCGCCACCGCCATCACCTCCATGACGAGGAGCGGCATGCCGTACGGGTCGAGGCGCACGTACGGCGCGAGGAGCACGCCCGTCAGGCCCGCGGTGAACGACCCGAAGGCCCAGCCGAACGCGGCCACCCGGTCCGCGTCGATGCCCCCGAGCACCGCGAGCGAGCGGTCGTCGACGACGGCCCGCAGCTCCCTGCCGAACCGGGTCCAGCGCGTGACCGCCCCGACGCCCGCCGCCAGCAGCAGAGCCACCGCCAGCTGCCCCCACGGATCCGCCGACACGAGCGTCGGCGCGTCCGCGCGCGCCCCGTTGCCCCAGACCAGAGCGGCCCCGCCGACGAGCAGGACGAAGACGCCGATGGACGCGACGAGCGTCTGTGCCGGTTCGCCGCCCAGCACGGAAAGGGGGCGGAACACGAAGCGCTCCAGGACCAGCCCGGTGCCCGGGGCGACGACGAGCAGGACGACGGCCGCGGCAAGGGGGAGCGGCCAGTGCCACTCGACCGTGAACTGGCGCAGCAGATACGCGCACACCATCGCGATCGCACCGTGCGCGAAGTTGAGCACACCGGTCGCCCGGTGCGTGACGATCAGCCCGATCCCGGTGAGCGCGGCCGCACTGCCGACCGAGAGCCCGGCGAGTGCGAGGTCGTACGTCAGGGACGCCATCAGTCTCCCCGGGCGGCCGGGGACGGTTCGCAGATCGGGCACGGACCGAGGTCGCCGCGTGCCAGGACCGCCGCGTCCGCCGGCACCGCCTCGGCCTTCCCGGCGACCAGGGGGCAGTCCGCTCGGTGCCAGAGCGTCCCGCCCGGCACCATCAGCAGCTCGTCGCTCGCGGCGACGGGCGCGTGAGTCGCCTGCCCGGACTCGTCCAGATCGGCGGGTTCGGCCGCCACCAGCAGGCCGAACAGCTCCTCCACGCGCGCCGCGGCAAGGGCGCTCCTGCCGTGGGTGAGCAGCACAGCGGCCGCGATGATCAGCGCCGCTCCGGGCACCGTGCAGGACGCCAGATACGGCAACTGCCGTTCCGCGTACCGCTCGCCGGAGATGCCGTACCAGCCGATGACGCACAACACCGCTCCGGTGGCGAGCGCGGCCCACCCGGCCCAGATGACGGGGTGCACAGTCCGCAGTCGAGCAGTCCGCATCCGGGGCTCCCACGTCGTGTGTCTGTCCATGTCGGCCAATGGCTTGCACTATGCCTTCTGCAAGCTGACCCTGAAAGCACCGGGAGCACCTGGCCCGGTCCGACACCCGGTGGTGAGCCAGATGGTTCTCGGGAGCGACCTCAGGCAGGGCAAGAGCAGGCGGGGGCGCGGCCCCGGAGAGCGGACCGGCAGGCCACGGCGGGTGGCGGTGGTCGCCGCCGTCGCCGCGCTCGTCCTCGGACCGGCCCTCACGGGATGCAGCGACGACAGCGGTGGCGGGAGCTCGGCGCCGCCCACACCTCCGGTGGAGAAGCCGAGCAGTGCCGAGGCGAGCCCCACGGCTCCCTCCGATCCCGCGGCGGCCGAGCAGGAGATCACGCGGAACTGGGAGAAGTTCTTCGACCCGGCCGTCTCCGCGAAGGACAAGCGGGCCGTCCTGGAGAACGGCGACAAGATGACCGAGGTCCTGCAGAGCTTCAACGGCGACAAGCGGGGCGAGGAGGTCAAGGCGAAGGTCGAGAAGGTCGAGTTCACGTCGCCCACCGGGGCCGACGTCACGTACTCCCTGACCCTCAAGGGCGCGACGGCCCTGCCGGGGGCGTCCGGGACTTCCGTCGAGCAGGACGGCACCTGGAAGGTGTCCGTCAAGACGCTCTGCGCGTTGGTCCAGCTGAGCGGCAACGCGTCCCCCGGGCCGGGCTGCTGACCGGCCGTGCACCGTAAGGGAGCCCTCGCCGCGGGTCTGCTGCTCCTGGTGGGCACGGCCTGCGGCAGCCGCCTCCCGGAGAGCGACTTCGAGAACCGGCCGACGCCCACCGGCCGGCAGGCCGCCCCGGTCCGGGTGGGCATCATCACCAGCGTCACCAGTCCGGTCGGGGGCTCCGCGTTCACCGGGCCGCGCGACGGCGCGAAGGCCTACTTCGACCGGCTCAACGCCGACGGGGGCATCGCGGGGCGCACGGTCGAGGTGCGCACCTGCGACGACGGCGGCAGTGGCGTCGGCAACAACGAGTGCGTGCACCGGCTCATCGACGAGGACAAGGTCGTCGCGCTCGTCGCCACCACCGCCCTCGACTACGCCGGCGCCGCCCGCGTGTCCCACGCGCGGGTGCCCGACATCGGCGGCCAGCCGATCGGACCCGCGTACGACACTTATCCGCACCTCTACGGGATCTACGGCAGCCTCGCGCCCCGGACCGGCAAGCCGGGCTGGGACGGGAAGCTGTACGGCGGTACCGAGGTCTACCGCTACTTCAAGCGCGAACAGGGTGCCCGTACGGCCGCGGTCGTCTCCTACAACCAGTCCGCTTCGGCCGCCTACGCCCGACTCGTCGCCCAGGGCCTGAAGGCCGAGGGCTACCGGGTCGTCACCGAGCAGGTCGACTTCGCGCTGCCCAACTTCCGTGCCGCGGCGGCCGACCTGAAGGAGCAGGGCGCGGACCTGGTCTTCGACGCTCTCGACACCCACGGCAACGCCCAGTTGTGCAAGGCGATGGACGAGGTCGGCGCCGAGGTCACCGCCAAGGTCACCAACGTGCAGAACTGGACGTCCACCGTCCCAGAGGACTACAAGGACTCGCCGCGCTGCCGCAACGCGCTGTGGGCGACCGGCTCCAGCCGCAACTACGAGGACGCCGGCCACCCGGCCGTACGCACGTTCCGCGAGGCCACCAAGAGCCTCAAGACGCACTCCCAGTGGCAGCTGGAGGGCTGGGCGGCCGCCATGTGGTTCGCGGACGCGGCACGGGCCTGTGCGCCGACGGGCGTCACGCGCGCGTGTGTCGACGGTTTCCTGGACAAGGGCACCCCGTACACGGCCGACGGACTGCTGCTTCCCGTCACCTACGAGCACCTGGAACAGCCCCCGAGGACCCGCAGGACGTGCGTGTCGGTGGCCCGCTGGAAGGACGGTGCGGGCTGGGTCGGCCAGGGCGACATGAACAGCACCTGCTTCGAGGTGCCGCAGCTGTCCTACAGCCTCTGATGCGGGTGGCGCCCGAAAAGTTCCCGAAGTCGCCTACCGATAGCGCAACCTTTGGGGAACAAGATGGTGATGGTGCCCAACCCATGCCGGGAGTCGTCGGTCTAACCATGCGCTAGGCGGACGAGACGGGGAAACAGGGGATTCGGGGACGCATGCATATTTCTTTCTTGATACACAACGCGTACGGAATCGGGGGGACGATTCGGACCACGTACAACCTCGCCAACACCCTGGCCCAGCAGCACGACGTCGAGATCGTGTCGGTCTTCCGGCACCGCGACGAGCCGGTCTTCGCGCCCGACCAGCGCGTCCGGCTGCGCCATCTCGTCGACATCCGCGACAACACGCCCGGCTACGAGGGCGGGGACCCCGACTACCGCCGTCCGGCGCGGGTCTTCCCGCGCGCCGAGGGCCGCTACGGGCAGTACAACGCCCTCACCGACCGGCGCATCGCCGAGCATCTCGCGGCGGTCGACGCCGACGTCGTGGTCGGCACCCGGCCCGGGCTGAACGTCCATCTGGCCCGGCAGACCCGGCGCGGCCCGCTCCGCGTCGGCCAGGAGCACCTCACGCTCGACAGCCACTCCCCGGGCCTGCGCAGGGCGCTGCGCGGCGCCTACCCACGCCTCGACGCGCTCACCACGACCACCGAGGCCGACGCCCGCGCGTACCGCGACAGGATGCGACTGCCCGGCGTCCGGGTGCAGGCCGTGCCCAACCCCGTGCCCGCGCCCGGCATCGAGCCCGCGGACGGCTCCGGCAAGTGGGTCGTCGCGGCCGGGCGGCTCGCCCCCGTGAAGCGCTACGACCTGCTGATCAAGGCCTTCGACCGGGTGCGCGCCCAGCGGCCCGACTGGCGCCTGCGGATCTACGGCGGTGGCAGGCAGAAGGACAAGCTGCGGGCGCTCATCGACGAGCTCGGCCTCTACAACCACGTCTATCTGATGGGCCCGGCCAACCCCATCGAACCGGAGTGGGCCAAGGGCTCCATCGCCGCCGTGACCTCCAGCCTGGAGTCCTTCGGCATGACGATCGTCGAGGCCATGCGCTGCGGCCTGCCCGTGGTGTCCACGGACTGCCCGCACGGCCCGGGCGAGATCATCGACAACGGTGTCGACGGCCGGCTCGTCGAGGTCGGCAATGCCGACGCCATCGCCCAGGGCCTGCTGGAGCTGATCAACAACGACGCGCTGCGGCTGCAGATGGCCGACGCCGCGCTCAGGGACTCGGCCCGCTTCGACCCGGCCAGGATCGCCGAGCGCTACGAGTCGATGTTCTCCGGTCTCGCCACCCGCGGCAGCTCGACCTTCGGCGGCCGGATGCGCGGGTCGCTGCACCGCACCCGCGGAGCCCTGCTCGGCGGCGCGTATGCCGTTCGGGATGCCGGTCGTACGGCACAGAAGAAGGAGCGCACCGCGTGATGACGCTGGCTCCGCAGACCACGCACCAGCACTCCGACGAGGACACCGCCATGCCGCCGCGTGCCGACTGCATCGCCGACTCCGCGGGCGGCCTCACCTTCGACATCACGGAGACGGGGGAGCCGGGGGACGCGCTCCTGGTGCTGCGCCGCCGCGAGGGCCACGAGGAGGTCAGCCTGCCGCTGTCCCCGGCCGCGGACGGACGGCTGCGCGCCGCGCTGCCCAGCAGCGTCGCCCTGCCCGAGGGCCGCTGGGACGCCTACGCCCAGGTCGCCGGCGGCGACCCGCAGCGCCTGGTGCCCGGCCTCAACGACCTGCGCTCCCTCGTCGACCGGATGCCGAGCGGCTCCCGCGGCCATGTCGCCGTACGCATCCCGTACGCGACCAAGAACGGCAATCTGAGCGTCCGCAGCTGGCTGCGCGCCCCGCATGCCGAAGCCGGTGAACTGCGTATAGAAGAGGCCGAGCTGGGAGTGCGGGGCCGGGTGTACGGCACCGGACTCGGCCCCGACGCGCACGTCGAGCTGCGGGGCCGGCACGCGGGCCGGCCCATGGTGCGGACCGAAGTGACCGCCGAACAGGCCGAGTTCGCCTTCACGGTCCGGTACGGGACGCTGGCGCCTGGCATCTGGGACGTCTGGCTGCGGCCGGCGGGGGAGTCCGGGCCGCGGGTGCGGATCGCGCGGCTGCTCGACGACATCGCCGACAAGAAGCCGATCTTCACCTACCCGAAGGTCGACCTGGAGACGGAGTACGGCCCGGTGGCGGCCTGGCCGTACTACACGCGGGACAACGACCTGTCCGTCGCGGTCGCCGAGAGACCCGAGGAGCCGGCCACCGCAACGGCCTGAAGAGCTCCCTGATGTCGCCGACGGGCAGTTCCGGCACTCCAGCCCCGCGAAGTCATTCCGCCAGCGCTTTTGCGGACAGTTTCTGTCCGCACGAGTGCTGGCAGACTCGGCCTCATGTTGGAGACATCGGCACGGCTGCTGCGTCTGCTGTCACTGCTGCAGGCCCACCGCGAATGGTCGGGCATCGACCTGGCGGACCGGCTCGGCGTCACCCCCAGGACCGTCCGCCGGGACGTGGACCGGCTGCGTGAGCTCGGCTATCCGGTCAACGCCAGCCGGGGCACGGGCGGCGGCTATCAGCTCGGCGCGGGGGCCGAGCTGCCGCCGCTGCTCCTGGACGACGACGAGGCGGTGGCCGTGGCGGTCGGGCTGCGCCAGGCCGCCGGGCAGGGCATCGAGGGCATCGGCGAGACCTCCGTACGTGCCCTCGCCAAGCTCGAACAGGTCCTGCCCCACCGGCTGCGCCGTCGCGTGAGCGCCCTGAACGCCTTCACCGTGCCGATGCTGCGCGCCGCTCAGCCCTCCGCCGTAGACCCCTCGGTGCTCACCGAACTCGCCCATGCCTGCCGGGACTCCGAGCGGCTGCGCTTCGAGTACCGCGACCACGGCGGCTCGTCGACCCGGCGCACCGCCGAGCCGCACCGCCTGGTGTGCTCCGAGCGCCGCTGGTACCTGGTCGCCTGGGACGTCGACCGCGACGACTGGCGTACGTTCCGGGTGGACCGCATCACGCCGAGGCCGCCGCACGGGCCCCGCTTCGCGCCCCGCACACCGCCCGCCGAGGATCTGGCCGCCTATGTCTCCCAAGGGGTCTCCACGCGCGCGTACGCCACGCACGCGGTGATCCGGCTGCAGGTGCCGGTCCAGGAGGCGGCGGAACGCGTCTCGCCCTCCGCCGGCACGCTGGAGGCGGAGGGCGAGCGGAGCTGTCTGCTGCGCACGGGGGCGGCGAGCCTGGATGTGATGGTGATTCACGTGATGCTGATGGGCTTCGAGTTCGAGGTGCTCGAACCGGTCGGGCTCATCGACGCGATCAGGACGGCCCGGGATCGTCTGTCGAGCGCTCTTGACCGAAGCGGATCTGCGGGCTCTTCTCCTGACCGGAGCGGGTCTGGGGCGGAGTGATCGCCGCGAACTCCGGATGGTGCAGATCGAAGGCCGGGGCCTCGGAGCGGATCCGGGGCAGCGTGACGAAGTTGTGCCGCGGCGGCGGGCACGAGGTCGCCCACTCGAGGGACCGTCCGAAGCCCCAGGGGTCGTCGACGTCGACCTTCGTGCCGTACTTGGCCGTCTTCCAGACGTTGTAGAGGAACGGCAGCGTCGAGATGCCGAGCAGGAAGGCACCGATCGTGGAGACGGTGTTGAGCGCCGTGAAGCCGTCGGCGGCCAGATAGTCCGCGTAGCGGCGCGGCATGCCCTCGGCGCCCAGCCAGTGCTGCACCAGGAACGTCGTGTGGAACCCCACGAAGAGCGTCCAGAAATGGATCTTCCCGAGCCGTTCGTCGAGCATCTTGCCGGTGAACTTCGGCCACCAGAAGTAGAAGCCGCCGAAGGTCGCGAAGACGACGGTGCCGAACACCACGTAGTGGAAGTGCGCGACGACGAAATAGGTGTCGGTGACATGGAAGTCGAGCGGCGGAGACGCCAGGATCACGCCGGTCAGCCCGCCGAACAGGAACGACACCAGGAATCCGGTCGCCCACAGCATCGGCGTCTCGAAGGACAGCGACCCCTTGAGCATGGTGCCGGTCCAGTTGAAGAACTTCACGCCCGTGGGCACCGCGATCAGGAACGACATGAAGGAGAAGAACGGCAGCAGCACCGCGCCGGTCGCGAACATGTGGTGCGCCCACACGACCACCGAGAGCCCGGTGATCGCCATCGTCGCGCCGACGAGCGTCAGATAGCCGAAGATCGGCTTCCGGCTGAAGACCGGGATGATCTCCGTGATGATCCCGAAGAACGGCAGCGCGATGATGTAGACCTCGGGATGCCCGAAGAACCAGAAGAGGTGCTGCCACAGCAGCGCCCCGCCGTTGGCCGCCTCGAACACCACCGAGCCGAACCGCCGGTCCGCCTCCAGGCACAGCAGCGCCGCCGCGAGCACCGGGAAGGCGAAGAGCACCAGGATCGACGTGAAGAGGACGTTCCAGGTGAAGATCGGCAGCCGGAACATCGTCATGCCGGGGGCCCGCATACCGATGATCGTCGTAATGAAGTTCACCGCGCCCAGGATCGTTCCGAAGCCGGCCAGCGCCAGCCCCATGATCCACAGGTCGGCACCGATGCCCGGTGAGCGTTCCAGGCTGTTGAGCGGGGCGTAGGCGAACCAGCCGAAGTTGGCGGGGCCCTCGGGCACCAGCACCGAACCGAGGACGATCAGGGCGCCGAAGAGGAACAGCCAGTACGACAGCATGTTGAGCCGGGGGAAGGCGACGTCCGGGGAGCCGATCTGGAGCGGCATGATCTCGTTGGCGAAGCCCGCGAAGGTCGGGGTCGCGAAGAGCAGCAGCATGATCGTGCCGTGCATGGTGAACAGCTGGTTGAACTGGTTGTTGTCCATGAGCTGCAGGCCCGGCCGGGCGAGCTCGGCGCGCATCAGCAGCGCCATGAGGCCGCCGATCAGGAAGAAGGCGAACGACGTGATCAGGTAGAGATGCCCGATCTTCTTGTGGTCGGTGGTGGTCAGCCAGTCCACGATCAGCCGGCCGGGCCGCCTCTGCGGTACCGGTCGGGCCGCCGCCTGCGCGGTGTCCGTACCCATCGCTCGCCCCCTCGCTCGTCGCGTCCCGGGCCTGCTGCAGCTCACGCCATGATGCTCGCGTCGCCCCGCGCTCCGACAGAGGGCGTGCGGGGGTTCTGTGCTGGAACCGTGTATTTCCTATGCGGCGTCAGCTTCCGTGAGCAGCCCCGGATTCGGCCGGAAAAGGCGCTGCCGTACGGCGGTGGTCGCCCTTTCCACCGGGCAATTCGAGGCGCGGTCAAGCTAGCCGGGAATTAGTCGCGAAGTCGTGCGGAACACGGGCGGAACCGCTCGTACGTGTGACGGAGTTAGGCCGAAACGCGTGTCGTGATCCTGTGACAGAAGCGTGACCGGAGGGGGACGCGTGACGCATGGTGGCGGGTCCGGGCTTCCCCGGCCGCGGTCCGCCGCCTAACGTGGCCGGCATGGCACCCATTCCCACCCCACCCGCAGAGCCCGAGGACAGCCCGGACACCTATGTCGGGCAGGAGGCCACCAGCGCCGAGCGCCGCGCCCGGGAGCGCGGCTGGTCCACGGTGCGTTCGCTCCCGCCGGGCGCGATCATCACCATGGAGTACCGCGTGGGCCGGCTGAACTTCGAGGTGGCCGACGGCACGGTGACGCGCTGCTGGAAGGGCTGACGTACGTACGGCGAAGGCCCCCGGCTCGTCAGGATCCGGGGGCCTTCGTCGGTGCGGGGAGAGGCGTGCGTACCGGCCCCGCGGTTCGGGGGTCAGTTGCCGGTCAGGGGGCGGGCCGAGGTGCCCGCCGCGCGTGGCGCGCGGTCCGAGTGCGGGGGCCGGCGGCTGCCGACCGGGGTGACCGGGGTGCGCTCCGAGCGGGTCGTGTGCGGGCCCGGGGCCAGATAGGCGGGCGCCCGGGACGAGCGGGCGGCGGCCACCGTCTCGCGTGCCGGGGCCTCCCCGTCCGGGGAGTTGGGCTGTGTGGCCATGACCGGCGCACCGACCGGCGAGGCGGCCGGAGTGGGGACGGTACGGCCGCGACTACTGCGCACGGCGTCGCGCAGCTGGAAGATCCAGGCCTCGGCGCGGGCGATCAGCGGCTCGAACCAGGGCAGCGCCAGCAGGATCAGCAGACCCGCGGCCCAGCCCAGGAGCACATCGCTCAGCCAGTGCGTACCGAGGTAGACGGTGGTGAGGCCGACGCCGAGCGACGTGACGGCGGACAGGGCGGACAGCCAGCGCCTGGCCCGCGGGGTCGAGGCCAGATAGGCCAGGATTCCCCAGGTCACCACGGCGTTGGCGGTGTGACCCGAAGGGAATATGTCGCCGCCGAGCCCCATCTCGTTCGAGCCGATGGTGATGGCGTAGTGCGGGCCGAGGCGGCCCATGCCGAGCTTGGCGGCGCCGACCGTGATGTTCAGCAGGAGCAGGGAGGCGCCCAGCGTCAGCAGCGGACGCAGCGTGTGCTGGCGCCAGGAGCGCCAGCCGAGCCAGGCGCAGACCATCACGGCGGTGGGGCCGCGCTGGCCGAGCACCACGTAGTAGTCCAGGAACGCGTGGATCTCCGGCCACTGCTGGTAGGGCCGGAAGAACATGACCTGCCAGTCGAACCGGACGAGCCACGAAGTGATCGCCACGGCCCACACGATGGCCAGGTAGAAGGCCAGGGTGGCCACGAGGAGCACCACCCTGTGCCGGCTCATCCTGGGCACAAAGATGTTGGCCGGTCGTTCCGGCTCACGGTCCAGCCGGGCGAAGACCCGGTCCAGACGGGTGAGGTTTCGTTCGGTACGCACTCAATCGACGTTACAGCGAGTGAGCTCAGTTCCCGCCCGATTCACTGGCTTTGTGATGACGATGTGATGTGGGATTGCTCTCAGCGGCAGGTTTATTTCTGTGGTTTGCCTATTCATGGACGCCGTCGGCCTTCAATTCCATTGATCATTTGGAGTCGTCGTTTATTGCCCCTTATGAATTCGTTCACCGAATGCTGGGGCCGAATTCTCCGGGCGCTCACCGGACCCGGCGGAGTCGATCATGGAAGCATGTGGCGCACGCCACACACCCCTGGGGGAAACGTGAGAGGTCCGCCACGTGAAGCGCCGGAGGACTCGCGTACGCTGACGGCTCACTCGCCTTTGTTGCGTGCGCCGGGAGACCGCTCCTCCCCGGCCGCAGCCGCAGGGAGTCCCCACCCAGCGGATCCGCCGAACGCGAGGGAACATCTGGGAGGTACGTACATGTCCGGGACGACCACGGCCGCTGCGCGTTGCCGTCGGGAGGCCGGGGCCGGTGCCAACCGCTGGGTCGTCCTTGTGGTGCTGTGCGTCAGCCTGCTCCTCGTCGCCGTCGATGCCACCGTGCTCCACGTCGCGGTGCCCGCGGTCACCGAGGACCTCAGGCCCGGCGCGATAGAGCTGCTCTGGATCGTCGACGTCTACCCGCTGGTCTGCGCCTCGCTGCTCATCCTCTTCGGCACGCTGGGCGACCGCGTGGGCCGCAGACGGATCCTGCTCCTCGGTTACGCGCTCTTCGGCGTCGCCTCGGGGATCGCTGCCCTCGCCGACACCGCGCAGGTCCTGGTCGCCGCGCGCGCCCTGCTCGGCGTCGGCGGCGCGATGATCATGCCCGCGACCCTGTCGATCCTGCGCCAGGTCTTCCCCGACCGGCGCGAGCGTGCCCTCGCGATCGGTATCTGGAGCGCCGTGGCCGCCGTGGGTGCGGCCGTGGGTCCGCTGCTCGGCGGCTTCCTGCTGGAGCACTTCTGGTGGGGTTCCGTCTTCCTCGTCAACATCCCGCTGATGCTGGTCAGTCTGCCGATCGGCCGCTGGCTGCTGCCCGAGTCGACCGGCGACCGCAACGGCCCCTGGGACGTCGTGGGCGCGCTGATGGCCGCCGCGGGACTCTTCGGAGTGGTGTTCGCGGTCAAGCGCCTCGGCGGCGGCGAGGCGCCGCTCGGCCCCGTCACGCTGGTGCCGCTGGTGGTGGGCGGCGCGCTGCTGGCCGGCTTCGTACGGCGGCAGCGGCGCCGCGAGCACCCGCTCGTCGAGCTGCGGATGTTCGCGCGGCCCGCGTTCAGTACGTCGGTGGGGTGCATCGTGCTCGCGATGCTCGCGCTGGTCGGTCTCGAACTGATCGCCGCGCAGTATCTCCAGCTGGTGCTGGGTCTCTCGCCGCTGGAGACGGGCCTGCGGCTGCTGCCGCTCACCGTGGCGGCGATGGCGGCGGGCCTCGCCGGGGCGAACATGCTGCGGCGGTTCGGTCCGCGCACGATGGTCTGCTTCGGGTTCTGTGTCACCGCGGCCGCCGTGATCACCCTCACCGCGATGGGCGGTCACGACAACACCGGGCTGCTGCTCTTCGGCTTCGTCCTGCTCGGCTTCGGCCTGGAGACCACGCTCTTCGGTGCGTACGAGTCCATGCTCAGCGAGGCGCCGCCCGCGCAGGCCGGCGGGGCCGCCGCGATCGGCGAGACCTCCTATCAGCTGGGCGCCGGCATCGGCATCGCGCTGCTCGGCAGCGTGATGAACGCGGCGTACGCGCCCGGGCTGTCCTCCGTGCCCGGGGTGCCGGCGGCCGACTCCGCAGCCGCGGGGCATTCCCTGGGCGAGGCGTACGAGGTGGCCGGGCGGCTCGGTGGGGCGCCCGGCGCGGCGCTGCGCCACGCGGCGCGGGACTCCTTTGTGCACGGGCTGCATGTGACCCTGCTGGTGAGTGCGGGGCTGTTGCTGCTGGGGGCGGTGATGGCGCTGCGGTTGCCGCGGGTGATGGAGTGCGAGGCGCCCGCGGCGGGCGTTTCCGACGTGCCTGCGCCCCGGGAGGCCGCGGAGTCCCGGGCCCGTCAGTCCCGCGTGTCCGCCTAGGCTGCCTGGGCCTTCGGTCCGTCAGTCCCGCGTGTCCGCCTAGGCTGCCTGGGCCTTCGGTCCGGCGGTCCCGCGTGTCCGCCCAAGCTGCCTTGGCCTTCGGCCCGGCAGATCTTCTCCCGCTCACGCACCGCCCGTGCTACCTCGTCGGCAAGGGCAGCTCTCCCGCACGGGCGCGCCACCGTCGGCGGCTGCGTGGGGCGCTCCACCGCAACCGCCGCCACCACGGCCGCCACCGTCACCACACCGGCCCCCCGCCACCGCCACGGCCCGCCGCCGCGGGACCCCGGCCGTGGGTGCTCTGGACTTGCGGGAGACTGGCTCGTAACGTCGGCTCGAAGCCGTAACTAACGCTGCTAGTTTTCGCGTGCCGGAGGTTCTGCCATGTCCGCGTCCTCGACGTTGCCGTCGTTCGATCCCGCCGATCCGCTGGGGCTCGACGATCTGCTGGAAGCGGAGGACCTGGCGATCCGGGACACCGTGCGGAGCTGGGCGGCGGACCGAGTGCTGCCGTATGTCGCCGAGTGGTACGAGCAGGGCGAGCTGCCCGGGATCCGGGAGCTGGCGCGGGAGCTCGGCGGGATCGGGGCGCTCGGGATGTCGCTCCAGGGGTACGGGTGCGCCGGGGCGAGTGCCGTGCAGTACGGGCTCGCCTGTCTGGAGCTGGAGGCCGCCGACTCCGGGATCCGCTCGCTCGTCTCCGTACAGGGCTCCCTCGCCATGTACGCCGTCCACCGCTTCGGCTCCGAGGAGCAGAAGCAGCGCTGGCTGCCCTCGATGGCCGCCGGAGAGGTGATCGGGTGCTTCGGGCTGACCGAGCCCGACCACGGGTCCGACCCGGGCGCCATGCGGACCTACGCCAAGCGCGACGGCGGGGACTGGGTGCTCAACGGGCGGAAGATGTGGATCACCAACGGGTCCGTCGCCGGGGTCGCCGTGGTGTGGGCACAGACCGACGACGGGATCCGCGGATTCGTCGTGCCCACCGACGTGGCCGGGTTCTCGGCGCCCGAGATCAAGCACAAGTGGTCGCTGCGGGCGTCCGTCACCAGTGAACTGGTCCTGGACGACGTACGGCTGCCCGCCGACGCGGTGCTGCCGGAGGTCACCGGCCTGAAGGGGCCGCTCAGCTGCCTCTCGCACGCACGCTACGGGATCGTCTGGGGCTCGATGGGTGCCGCGCGGGCCAGCTTCGAGACCGCCGTCGAGTACGCGAAGACGCGCGAACAGTTCGGGCGCCCCATCGGCGGCTTCCAGCTCACGCAGGCCAAGCTCGCCGACATGGCCGTCGAACTGCACAAGGGAATTCTGCTCGCCCACCATCTGGGGCGGCGCATGGACGCGGGACGGCTGCGCCCCGAGCAGGTCAGCTTCGGCAAGCTGAACAACGTGCGGGAGGCGATCGAGATCTGCCGCACGGCGCGGACGATCCTGGGCGCCAACGGGATCTCGCTCGAGTACCCCGTGATGCGCCACGCCACGAACCTCGAGTCGGTGCTCACCTACGAGGGCACCGTGGAAATGCATCAGTTGGTACTGGGCAAGGCGCTCACCGGTCTCGACGCCTTCCGGTAGCCGGTCCGGCCGTTCCGGAAGGCGGCGCCGGTGAGCGGCCCTGCCTCAGCTCTGGTTGAAGAATCCGTCCGTGTGCCGGCTGGGCGCCTCGCCGCTGACGATCTCCGTGTTGGCGGGCGTCAGCAGGAAGACCCGGTTGGCGACCCGCTCGATCGTGCCGCGCAGGCCGAAGGTCAGGCCGGCCGCGAAGTCCACCACGCGCTTGGCGTCGGCGGGCTCCATGGACGTGAGGTTCATGATGACCGGGACGCCGTCCCGGAAGAGCTCACCGATACCGCGTGCGTCCCGGAAGCTGTCCGGGGTCACCGTGCCGATCCGGCGGCCCTTCTCCTCGGCCGTCTCGGAAGCGACCTTCACACGCGGGTCGGTGACCCAGGCCTCGCCGGACTCCTGTCCCTCGGCGTAGTCGTCGTCGTAGTAACGCTCGTCATCGTTGTCGTCGACGAGGCCAAGCCAGGCACTCGCCTTGCGCACCGATCCCATGGACGCCTCCTCTCACAGCGGTCTTTCTTACGTCCGCATCCCCATGGTCGTCCATGATGCGGATGTCGCGCCAAGTGGATAGACGCCGCGCGGGGGTTTCGTGACGGTACTGGTGCACAGCGAATCCGTCGAGAGCCCGCGTTTCCCAAGGGTCCTGCTGTAAACCGCTGCTGACTAGGAGTGAAATATGATTCTTCACGGCGTCCGGGTGACGGGCGGGGCGTACGGGTGAACGGAGGGGTCGCTACTGTGTCCTCCGGTTCGCCTCCGGCGCGGTCGAGCCGGGGTGCGGCTCAACGTCGTACGAGTCACGGGGGAATGTCGTGTTCGGAATCGTGCGGCCCTGTCGTCATCGCCTGACGGAGGGTCTGAAAACGCAGTGGATGGCGCATTTGTGCGGGCTCTGCCTCGCGCTGCGCGGGGATCACGGGCAGTTCGCCAGGGTCGTCACCAACTACGACGGGCTGCTGATATCGGTTCTGACGGAGGCTCAGGCCGAGCGCACCGCGGGCGGGCGGCGGACCGCCGGGCCCTGTCCACTGCGCGGAATGCGCACCGCGTCCGTCGCGCAGGGGGAGGGCGCGCGGCTCGCGGCGGCCGTCTCGCTGGTGCTGGCCTCGGCGAAGGTGCGTGACCATGTCGCCGACAAGGACGGGCTCTTGGCGCGCAGACCGGTGGCGCTCGCCGCTCGCCGGGTCGCTGCGAGCTGGGGCAGGGCCGGTGCGCGGACCGGCTCGGACGTCGGCTTCGACACCGCCGTCCTCGTCGACGCGGTGGACCGGCAGGTCGGTGTCGAGGCGCTGGCGGGGCCCGGCACATCGCTGCTGACGGTCACGGAGCCGACCGAGACCGCGACCGCCGCGGCCTTCGCGCACACCGCCGTGCTCGCCGGGCGGCCCGGCAACGCGGAGCCGCTCGCCGAGGCCGGCCGCCTCTTCGGCCGGCTCGCGCATCTGCTGGATGCCGTGGAGGACAGGGAAACTGACGCCGCGTCGGGTGCGTGGAACCCGCTGACGGCCACCGGTACCTCCCTCGTGGAGGCACGGCGGCTAGCCGACGACGCGCTGCACGGGATCAGGCTGGCGCTGCGCGACGCGGAGTTCACCGACGCCGAGCTGGCGCACGTGCTGCTCGCGCACGAGCTGGGTCGGTCGGTGGACCGGGCCTTCGGGACGGAGGCCCGGTCCCACCAGGGTGCGCACGGCGCGCAGGGCGCCTTCGGGCCGCCGCAGCAGCCGGGGCCGTACGCGCCGCAAGGCCCCCACAGCCCGGGGACCCCGCATGATCCGCGGAATCCGTACGGCGGTGAGCCCCCGCGCCCCGACAAGCGTGGCTTCCTGGCGGGCTGCGCGGTCGCGATCGGGCTGTGCTGCACCTGCAAGGTGTGCTGCGCCGACGAGTACGAGGGCGCGTGGTCGCGACAGCGGCGCGAGGGCTGGTGCAGCAACTGCGACTGCGATTGCTGCGACTGCTGTGACGGCTGCGATTGCTGTGACTGCTGCTCCTGCTGCGACTGTTGACCAGGGGGCCCGGCAGGGGCTAGTCCTTGATCTCCGGGGGCGAGATGCGCGACGTGTCGATCCCCGAGCCTGAGGTCCCCCACTTCTTGAGGATCTTCTGGTAGGTCCCGTCGGCGATGAGCCCGTTCACCGCGGCCTGGAAGGCGGGCGCCAGCTTCGTGCCCTTCTTGAAGGCGAAGCCGACGTCGAGGCGGTGGTACTCGTTGAGGAACCGCACGCCGTCCTGGTGGGCCACCGCATAGCGCAGTCCGTTGATCGTGCTCATCACGACATCGCTGCGCCCCTGTTGCAGCGAGGACCAGATCGCGCCCTGCTCGCTGTACGTCTGCACCTTGTACGCCTTCTTGCCCGCGTCCGCGCAGACCTTCTTGCTCGCCTCCAGCGTCGCCTCGAAGGTCGTGCCGGCGGTGGTCGCGACGTTCAGCCCGCACAGCTGCTCGAGGTCGGTGACCTTCTTCAGCTTGCTGTCCGTGCGGGTGGCGAAGCCCTGGCCGTCGTTGATGTAGGTCACGAAGTCGATGGTCTTGCGGCGCTCGTCGGTCACCCCGAAGTTGCTGGCGCCGAAGTCGTACTTGCCGCTGTCGAGGGCCGGCAGGATCGCCTCGAAGCTCGCGGACTCGTGCTTCAGCCGGATGCCGAGTGCCTTCGCGACCGCCTCGGCGAAGTCGACGTCCTGGCCCGCCAGGGTCTTGCCGTCCTCCAGATAGGAGGTGCCCGGCGGCTGGCCGGAGACGCTGATCGCGGCGGTGAGGCCGTGGACGCCGGACGGCAGCAGCTTGACCGCCGCGGCGTTCTTCTTGACCGAGGAGACCACGTCCGTGGTGGGGATCCCGTCACCGCGGCCCGCCGCCTGCGTCGTGCTCCCCGAATCACCGGAACCGCACGCCGTGAGCAGCAGCGCGGTGGAGGTGATCAGGGCAAAAGGGATGAAAAGACGGCGACGGGGTCGCGAGGACGTACTCATGGCGTACGGATCTCCTGAGCAGGCAGAAAGCAGGCAGAAGGCAGGAAGCAGCCGACGGGGTGAGCCGAGGTGCGCGAGGGGAGGGGAGGCGCGTTACGCGTGTGAAGGCGTGGGTGGCGGCGCTCAGGCGCCGGAGAAACGCAGAAGGCGCCCGCGGGAAGGGGCGCCGGAGGTCAGCTCAACAGGAAGAGGACCACACTCGACCGAAGTCGATGTGGGAGCGCTTGACCAGCCACTGCTGCGGATGCATGGGCCAAGTGGAACAGGCATCCGTTTCTTCGTCAACCGACCTGAGACGAACGGCTCACAGTGTGGACAGCCTTGACAGTGAGGGGAAACGCCCCCGTACTCTCGACGGACGGTCGTGCTGAGGGGCTCGGCCGTACGGCGCCTTCCCGGCGCCCAGTTGTGACGCGTACGGCCCCCGTTGTCCGTACGCCTCCGTGTGAAGGCATCACCCTCCCCGGACTCTCGGCCCGTTCCGAGCAGGGGACACCCAGCGACGCAACGCGTCAGGGAGCCTTCGCATGTCTTCCGACACCCTCACCAAGGTGAGCGCACCGCACGAAGCGGAGCCTCTGCGCATCGTCCCGCGGCGCCGGCTCGGCCAGTGGGCGGCAGCCCTCGTCGTCCTGGTCCTGCTCGGACTCGCCGTCAACTCCGTTGCCCGCAAC
This sequence comes from Streptomyces sp. NPDC058371, assembly GCF_042723265.1. Lineage (NCBI taxonomy): Bacteria > Bacillati > Actinomycetota > Actinomycetes > Kitasatosporales > Streptomycetaceae > Streptomyces > Streptomyces sp. NPDC058371. The sequence goes on from NZ_JBHXJC010000009.1 coordinate 276,070, forward strand.
AAGGCGTTCCAGTGGGACGTCGTCGGCGACTACTTCACCTCGGCCTCGGTCCTGCGCGGCCTGTGGCTCACCCTCTGGCTGACCGCGCTCGTGATGGTCCTCGGCTTCGCGCTGGGCACCCTGCTGGCCGCGTTCAGGCTCTCCGCCAACCCCGTGCTGCGCGCGGTGAGTTGGGGATACGTCTGGCTCTTCCGGTCGATGCCGATCCTGGTGCAGCTGCTGTTCTGGTTCAACATCGGGGCGCTGTACCCGCAGATCCTCGGCGTGAAGACGGTGAATCTGCTCGGCCCGGTCACCGTGGCCATCGTCGGACTGACCCTGCACGAGGCCGCGTACGCCGCCGAGGTGGTGCGCGGCGGCATCCTCTCCGTCGACCGCGGCCAGATCGAGGCCGCGCAGGCGCTGGGGCTGAGCCGGCGCCGCCGCTGGTCGAAGATCGTGCTGCCGCAGGCGATGCGCTCCATCGTGCCGCCGGCCGGAAACATGCTGATCGGCACCCTCAAGGGCACCTCGATCGTTAGCGTCATCGCCGTACAGGACCTGTTGTACTCGGTGCAGCTCGTCTACCACCGCACCTACCAGGTCATCCCGCTGCTGATGGTGGCCACACTCTGGTACGTCGTCGTCACCTCGGTGCTCAGCGTCGGCCAGTACTACGTCGAGAAGTACTACGCGCGCGGTGCGGAGCACGGCCGATGAGTACGGGGCGCCCCGCGCTGGTGATCGTGGGGGCCGGGCCGCGGGGGACCGGTGTCCTGGAGCGGATCGCCGCCAACGCACCCGAGCTGTACGCCGGTTCGGGCCTCGACATCCATCTCGTCGATCCCCACGCGCCGGGCGGCGGGCGCATCTGGCGCGAGGAGCAGTCGCCGCTGCTGTGGATGAACTCGCAGGCCCAGGACGTCACGATGTTCACCGACGAGTCGGTGGACATGGCCGGCCCGGTCCTCGAAGGGCCCACGCTGCACGAGTGGGCCGCCCTCGACGGGCGCACCTTCGCGGACCGGCAGCGGCAGGGCACGTATCTGCGCTGGGTGTACGAGCGGACGGTGGCCGCCCTGCCGCCGGGCATCACCGTCCGCCATCACGCCCGCCGTGCCCTGCGCGTCAGCGGCTCCCGTCAGGGCCGCCAGCAGGTCTGGCTGGAGGGCCGGTCCATGCCGCTGCTTGCCGACCTCGTCGTGCTGACCCTCGGCCACCTGGACGCCGAACTCGACGACGAGCAGCAGGCGTTGGGCGCCCACGCGCGGGAGCACGGCCTGGTGCATCTGCCGCCGGACTTCACCGCCGACAGTGATCTGTCCGCGCTCGCACCCGGCGAGCCGGTCCTCGTCCGCGGCTTCGGGCTCGCCTTCGTCGACCTGATGGTGCTGCTGACGGAGGGCCGCGGCGGGCGACACGAGGGAGACGTGTACGTGCCGTCCGGGCGGGAGCCCGTGCTGTACGTCGGCTCGCGGCGCGGGGTGCCCTACCACTCCAAGATCGGCTACGACTGGACGGGTGAACGGCCGCCGCTGCCACGGTTCTTCGGGCCCGCCGAGACCGACGCGCTGCTCGCCCGCCCCGGTGGCTTCGACTTCCGGCGGGACGTCTGGCCGCTGGTCGACAAGGAGCTCGGGTTCGCGCACTACCACCGGCTGTTCACGGCCCATCCGGAACGGACGTCGATCGCCTGGGCGGACTTCGAGGAAAAGTACGCGGCCGGTGACGGCGCCGAGATCCAGGCGCTGGTGGAGTCCGCGGTGCCCGATCCCGCCGACCGGCTCGACCTCGGCGCGCTCGACCATCCGCTGGACGGGGTGCGGCACACCTCGTACGAGGAACTCCAGGACGGACTGCGCGCCTACATAGAAGGGGATCTGACGCAGCGTCACAATCCCGCGCACAGCCCGGACTCGGCCGTCTTCTTCGGCCTGCTCTCCGTCTACGGACAACTGGTGCGGCTCGGCGACATCGGCCCCTGGTGGCACGGCTTCTTCAGCTTCATGGCGTCCGGGCCGCCCGGGCCCCGGCTGCGGCAGATGCAGGCCCTGTCGCGGGCCGGGATCCTCAGGTTCGTCGGCGCCGGTATGACCGTCACCGCCGAGGACGGGGTCTTCCGGGCGGGCAGCGCCACCGTGCCCGGCGCCACGATCGAGGCCCGCGCACTCGTCGAGGCGCGGCTGCCGCACCCCACCGTCGAGCGGACCCGGGACACGCTGCTGGCGGAGCTGTACGCAGACGGGGCCGCCGCGACCCCCGAGGGGCTGCTCGCCGTGGATCCCGCCGACAGCCGCGTCCTGGACCGCTCCGGCACCCCGCACCCCCGGCGTTTCGCGCTCGGTCCGCACACCGACGCCCGGGGGTCGGGCGCGTTCACCCGGCCGCGTACCGGCGGCCCCGCCTTCCGGCAGAACGACGCGACGGCCCGCGCCGCGCTGGCGTTCCTGCGCGCGATCTCCTGTCGCGTCGCCGCCTGACGCGTTCTTCCTCCGCCGCGCCCCGGCGCAACCGCAGCCACTCACACCCACGCCCACGCCCACGCCCAGAGGAACCCATGTCCCTGACCAGTGATCCACCGCTCGCCAAGACCGTCGCGGAGCCCGAGGATCTCAGCACGCTCAAGGTGGTGCCCGTCCGGCACCCCTGGCGCTGGGTCGCCATCGCCGCGACCGCGGTCGTGCTCGCGCAGTTCGTGCACGGACTCGCCACCAACACGGGCTGGGAATGGCGGGTCTTCGCCGAGTTCCTGACCGCCGAAGTCATCCTGAAAGCGGTCTGGACGACCCTTCAACTCACCTTCTACGGAACGGTGCTGGGCTTCGCCCTCGGGATCGTCCTCGCCTTCATGCGGCTGTCGCAGAGCCGGTTCCTGCGGACCGTCGCCTTCGGGTACATCTGGGCGTTCCGGTCCATTCCGCTCATCGTCCAGCTGCTGTTCTGGTTCAACCTGGCCTATCTGTACAAGGAGCTGCAGTTCGGGATCCCCTTCGGGCCCGGGTTCTTCTCCTTCGACACCATGGGTCTGGTCGGAGCGATGAGCGCGGCCGTGCTGGGCCTCGCGCTGCACCAGGCCGCGTATGCCGCCGAGATCGTGCGCGGCGGCGTACTGGCCGTGGACGGCGGGCAGTTGGAGGCCGCCGCCGCGCTCGGCATCCCCCGGCTCCGGCAGATCCGGCGGATCGTCCTCCCGCAGGCGATGCGCTCGATCCTGCCCAACGCGGCCAACGAGGTCATCTCGCTCTTCAAGGGGACCTCGATCGTCTCCGTGATGGCGATCGGCGAGCTCTTCTACCAGGTCCAGGTGATCTACGGGCGCAACGGCCGGGTGGTACCCCTCCTGATGGTCGCCACCGCCTGGTACATCCTGCTGACCAGCGCGCTCTCCGTCGTCCAGTACTACGTCGAACGTCACTACGCCAAGGGAGCCGTCCGATGAGCGCGCCCACGACCCCCGCCATGGTCGACATCAAGTCCGTCCACAAGAGTTTCGGGACGCTGGAGGTGCTCAAGGGCGTCGACCTCTCGGTGCGGACCGGAGAGGTCACCGTCATCCTCGGCCCCTCGGGCTCCGGCAAGTCGACCCTGCTGCGCACCATCAACCACCTGGAGAAGGTGGACCAGGGCTGGATCAGCGTCGACGGCGCGCTCGTCGGCTACCGCCGCTCCGGCGACAAGCTGTACGAACTGCGCGAGCGCGAGATCCTCAAGCAGCGCACCCGGATCGGCTTCGTCTTCCAGAACTTCAACCTCTTTCCGCACCTCACCGTGCTGGACAACATCGTCGAGGCCCCGGTCTCGGCGCTGAAGCGGTCCCGCAAGGACGCCTTCGCGACCGCGCGGCGGCTGCTCGACCGGGTCGGGCTCGCCGACAAGGCGGAGGCCTACCCGAAGCAGCTCTCCGGCGGACAGCAGCAGCGGGTCGCCATCGCCCGCGCACTCGCCCTCGAACCGAAGCTGCTGCTCTTCGACGAGCCGACCTCCGCGCTCGACCCCGAGCTGGTCGGCGAAGTCCTTGATGTCATCAAGGACTTGGCCCACCAGGGCACCACCATGATCGTCGTCACCCACGAGATCGGCTTCGCTCGTGAGGTCGCCGACACGGTCGTCTTCATGGACGACGGCCGCATCGTCGAGCAGGGCGCCCCGGGCGACGTACTCGACAAACCGAGCAACGAACGCACCCGTGCGTTCCTTTCCAAGGTTCTCTGACCCTTCTCCCCTCTCCCTTCTCGCCCCTCCCTTCCGCCAAGCCCGTTGTTCCGCCGTTCCGTTGAGGAGTTCACCCATGCTGTCCCGACGCACCTTCGCCGCCTCTCTCGCCGCGCTCGCCGCCGCCCCTCTGCTCAGCGCCTGCGGTGGTGACAGCGACGCGGCGACCGGGACGGGCGGCTCCGGCACCAAGAAGGTCGGCAACATCAACATCGGCCCGGACCAGAACCGCATCCGCGGCAAGAAGGTCGACGAGATCGCCGCGCTGGTGCCGGCCGCCATCCGCAAGCGCGGCACGCTGAGGCTCGGGCAGAGCGCCGACTCCTCGCCGCCGCTCGGCTTCTTCGCGACCGACGACAAGACCCGTATCGGCTCCGAGATCGATCTCGCGTCCCTCGTCGCCGACACCCTCGGTCTGAGGCTCGACAACGACGAGGTCTCCTGGGAGAACCTCTTCGTCGGTCTCGACAGCGGCAAGTTCGACGCCGTCTTCTCCAACGTCACCGTCACCGAGGAGCGCAAGGAGAAGTACGACTTCGCGACCTACCGCCTCGACAACATCGCGTTCGAGGCGCAGAAGGGCACGTCCTGGAGAGTCAGGGAGCCCAAGGACGTGGCGGGCAGGACCATCGCCGTGTCCTCCGGCACCAACCAGGAGAAGATCCTCGTCGACTGGAGCAAGCAGGACGAGAAGGCCGGACTGAAGCCGGTCGACATCAAGTACTTCCAGAAGGAAACGGACTACTACCTGGCGCTCCAGTCCGGCCGCATCGACGCCTACCTCGGCCCCAGTCCGTCCGCCGCGTACCACGTCGCGTCCGCCGGACAGACGCAGGTCATCGGAACGCTCTCCGGCGCCGGCGACCAGATCCAGGGCAAGATCGCCGCCACCACGAAGAAGGACAGCGGCCTGGTGGACGCCTACGCGGCGGCGATCGACCACGTCATCAAGGACGGGTCGTACGCGCGGGTGCTGAAGCGCTGGGGTCTGTCGAGCGAGGCCGTCACGAAGTCGGAGATCAACCCGAAGGGCCTGCCCAAGACCTAGGTCCGGACCGTCCGGACCGTCCGGACCGTCCGGGACGCGCCGGGTGCGGGCCACCGGCCCGGCGCGTCCCGGTGCTCCGCCCCGAGGCGGAGCGAAGCCACCCCCCTCAGAGAGGTTCACGCATGACCGCACGGAACGGCCGGGGGCTGCTGCACCTGGCCGCCGCCCTCGATCAGCAGGCGGCCTACGACGCCGCCTCGTCGGTGGAGCTGGCCCGGCTCGCGGAGTACGGCGCCCTCGACTTCGTGACGCTCGGCGACACCTTCGCGCGGCCCGGACTCGACGCGCTCGCGGTCCTGTCCCGGATCGCCCCCGCCACCGGCCGGATCGGCCTGGTGCCGACCGTGACCACCACCCACACCGAGCCCTTCCACGTCCAGGCGGCCGTGGCGACCCTCGACTGGGTCAGCCGCGGTCGCGCCGGCTGGGGGATCGACGTGTCGACCTCCGAGGGCGAGGCCCGGCTCTTCGGACGGCGCCATGCCGCGGCCGCCGACGCGCTGTGGCAGGAGGCCGGTGAAGTCGCCGACGTGGCGGCCCGGCTGTGGGACAGCTGGGAGGACGACGCCGAGATACGCGACGAGTCGACCGGCCGCTTCATCGACCGGGACAAACTGCACTACGTCGACTTCGAGGGGAGCGCCTTCTCCGTGAGAGGCCCCTCGATCGTGCCGAGATCCCCGCAGGGCCACCCCGTCCGCGTCGTCGACGCCACCGACCGGCACGCCCGGCGGACCGCGGCCCGCTACGCCGACGTGGCGGTCATCCGGGTCGCGGGCCCCGCGCAGGCCCGGGCACTCCGTATCGAACTGCGGGACGGGGCAGCCGAGTTCGGCCGCAACCCGGACTCGCTGCGCGTTCTCGCCGGGCTCACCGTGGACCTCGGTGACGGCGAGCACGCGGCCGAGCCGAGCCATGGCGGGGGCGGCCCCCGGCAGACCGCGCAGGGTCCGCTCTACCGCGGCGGTCCCGTCGATCTCGCCGAGCTGATCGCCTCCTGGCACGAGGCGGACGCCGCCGACGGCTTCCACCTCACACCGGTCGAGCCACGCCGTGACCTGGAGCGGCTCGTCAACGGCACGGTCGCGCTGCTCCAGCACCGCGGCCTGTTCCGCACCTTCTATCCGGGCAGCACGCTCAGGGAACACCTGGGTCTGGGGCGGCCCGCCAACCAGTACGCAGCGGCGGGGGGAACGCCATGACCTTACGTCCGAGCGCTCACAAACAGATCCATCTGGCCGCACACTTCCCAGGCGTCAACAACACCACCGTGTGGACCGACCCGCAGTCGAGGTCGCAGATCGACTTCACCTCCTTCGAGCATCTGGCGCGCACCGCCGAACGCGGTCTGTTCGACTTCTTCTTCCTCGCGGAGGGGCTGCGGCTGCGCGAGCACAAGGGGCGTATCCACGATCTGGACGTGGTCGGTCGGCCCGAGTCCCTCACCGTGCTGAGCGCGCTCGCCGGCGTCACCGAGCGGCTGGGGCTGGCCGCCACGGTCAACGCCACCTTCAACGAGCCGTACGAACTCGCCCGCAGGCTCGCCACGTTGGACCACCTCAGCGAGGGCCGGGCCGCCTGGAACGTGGTCACCTCCTCCGACGCGTTCACCGGGGAGAACTTCCGGCGCGGCGGATTCCTCGACCGGGCGGACCGGTACACGCGTGCCGCCGAGTTCGTGCAGACGGCACGGGAGCTGTGGGACTCGTGGACACCGGACGGTGTGTCCCGGCCCTTCGCGCACCGGGGCCGGCACTTCGACATCGCGGGCGAGTTCACCGTCCCGCGCTCGCCGCAGGGGCACCCCGTCGTCATCCAGGCAGGGGACTCCCAGGAAGGGCGCGAGTTCGCCGCGTCCTCGGCCGATGTCGTCTTCACGCGGCACGGGACCCTGGAGGCGGGCCGTGAGTTCTACGCCGATGTGAAGGAGCGGCTCGCGCGGTACGGGCGCGCCCCCGGGGATCTGAAGATCATGCCCGGCGTCACCTTCGTGCTGGGGGACACGGCCGCCGAGGCACAGGAGAGGGCGTCCGAGATCCGCCGCCGGCAGGTCTCGCCGCAGAACGCCCTCCTCGCGCTGGAGCAGATCTGGGGCGTCGACCTCTCCGCGTACGACCCCGACGGGCCCCTCCCCGACATCGACCCGGTGCCGGACTCCGGGCTCACGCAGGGCCGGACACGGCGCGGCGACCCCTTCGTCATCGCCGGCAAGTGGCGGGCGCTGTCGCGCGAGAAGGGCCTGTCCATCCGGCAGACCGTGATCGAGGTGACCGGCCGGCAGTCCTTCATCGGCACCCCGGAGGCGGTCGCCGCCGATCTCGACGAGTTCGTGCGGACCGATGCCGCGGACGGTTTCATCCTCGTGCCGCATCTGACACCGGGCGGGATCGACGAGTTCGTGGACCGGGTGGTGCCGCTGCTCCAGGAGCGCGGTTCGTTCCGTACGGAATACACGGGCACGACGCTGCGCTCACATCTCGGGTTGCCGGAGCCCGTATGGAAGGGTTGATCGCATGACGACGGACGCATCCGAGGACTGGAAGCACTGGCACGAGCAGCGCACCGAGACGGTCTCCGCGCCGCACGGGCCCCTCGCGCTCAAGGGCACGCACTGGCTCGAGGACTATCCGGATGGTCGACTTCCGGACATCCCGGGGCAATGGGCGGCCGAGACCGACGCGGTTGTGCTGACCGCCGGGGAAAGTGAGGGTCTCACCCTCGACGGGCAGCCCTTCAGTGGCGAGATCAGGCTGGTGGCCGACTCGGGGCCGGTGACCGGGGCCCGGGTCGGCCACGGCGGGCGCCGACTGGTCGTCCTCGTCCGCGAAGGGGTCTGGGGGGTACGCGACTTCGACCCCGCGGCCCCCGCGCGGCGGGCCTTCCAGGGCATCGACGCGACTCCGTACGATCCGCGCTGGTCGGTGCCGGGGCACTTCACCCCGTACGGCGAGAGCCGCACCGTCCGGGTCGAGAACGTGGACGGGCGGGCGCGCGGTCTCGGGCTCGGGGGCGTGCTCGCCTTCACGCTCGACGGAGAGGACCTGACCCTCCAGGTGTCGGTCGAGGGCGACGGCTCGCTGTGGGCGGTGTTCGCCGATGCCACCAGCGGGGACAGCAGCTACCGCTTCCGGTTCCTGCGGCCACCCGCGCCGGACGCCGACGGGAACACCACCGTGGACTTCAACCGGTCCCTGCTGCCGCCGTGCGCCTTCGCCGATCACTTCCTCTGCCCCTTCCCGCCGCCCGGGAACACGCTGGGCACCGCGATCGAGGCGGGGGAGCGCAAGCTGCTCTGAACGCGCCGGCTGTCGCCGAAAGCTCTCCGGAGGGGTTGAGATCAACTGCTGTGAGGAGTAATCAAGTTGAACGCTGCACGGCCGAAAGGCGCCCTTGCGCCGGTCGGTCGTGCGGCCGAATACTCCCCCACAGCGCTTGTCAGGGGCTCGGCTTGTCCGGAATCCGGACAGGGGTCTCTGGCTGCGCCTCACGGGCCCCGACCCCACGCGGGCCCCCGACTTCCCCTCGGAGGAACGAAACGTGAGGATCAAGCGCACCACCCCCCGTAGCGGCATAGCGAGACGGACCCGGCTGATCGCCGTTTCCGCCGGTCTCCTGGCCGCCGCCTCGTTCGCCGTCCCCAACGCGAGCGCATCCGACGTGCACACCTTCAGCTCCACCCAGCTGAGCGCGGTGAACAAGTCGGTACTCACCTCCGACATCCCGGGCACCGCCTGGGCCGTCGACAGCAAGACGAACCGCGTCGTCGTCACCGTCGACAGCACGGTCTCCAAGGCGGAGATCGCGCAGATCAAGAAGGACGCGGGCGGCAACGCCGACGCCCTCACGATCAAGCACACCCCGGGCAAGTTCAACAAGCTGATCTCCGGCGGCGACGCCATCTATGCGAGTAGCTGGCGCTGCTCGCTGGGCTTCAACGTCCAGGACAACGCCGGGGCCTACTACTTCCTGACCGCCGGTCACTGCACCGACGGCGCGGGCACCTGGTGGTCGAACTCCGGGCACACCACCACGCTCGGTTCCACGACCGGCTCCAGCTTCCCGGGCAACGACTACGGCATCGTGAAGTACTCCAGCAGCTACACCGGCACCAAGTCGGGCGCCGTGGGCAGCCAGGACATCACCAGTGCCGCCACGCCCGCCGTCAACACCACCGTCTACCGCCGCGGCTCCACGACCGGTACGCACAGCGGCCGGGTCACCGCGCTCAACGCCACGGTCAACTACGGTGGCGGCGACGTCGTCTACGGCCTGATCCAGACCACGGTCTGCGCCGAGCCCGGCGACTCCGGCGGCCCGCTGTACGGCGGCAGCACCGCCTACGGCCTGACCTCCGGCGGCAGTGGCAACTGCTCGTCCGGCGGTACGACGTTCTTCCAGCCGGTCACCGAGGCGCTGAGCGCCTACGGGGTCCACGTCTACTGACGGACGCGGCACCTCACACCCCCCACAACCCCCCACAGCCCGACCGGCAACAGGCAGCAGGCGAGCCCCCGCACGCAACCAGTGTGCGGGGGCTCGCCCTTGTTCAGGTGACGGAGTTACCGTCGAAGTACACGCCTGATGCGCCCACTTCGGACCCTGGGGGCCGTAATGGTCGAGGAGCTGCTCGCTGCGGGAATCTCCGTCGCGTCCGTGGGACTGGTCTATCTGACCGCCGGGGCACGTGTCGTCAAACAGTACGAGCGCGGTGTGGTGCTGCGGCTCGGCAGACTGCGCTCGGAGGTGCGCGGCCCCGGGTTCACCATGGTCGTGCCCTTCGTGGACAAGCTGCGCAAGGTCAACATGCAGATCGTGACGATGCCGGTGCCGGCGCAGGACGGCATCACCCGGGACAACGTGACGGTCCGGGTGGACGCGGTCATCTACTTCAAGGTGATCGACGCGACGGACGCGGTCATCCAGGTGGAGGACTACCGTTTCGCGGTCTCCCAGATGGCCCAGACGTCGCTGCGCTCGATCATCGGCAAGAGCGACCTCGACGACCTCCTCTCCAACCGGGAGAAGCTCAACCAGGGGCTGGAGTTGATGATCGACAGCCCGGCCATCGGGTGGGGTGTGCAGATCGACCGGGTCGAGATCAAGGACGTGTCGCTGCCCGAGACGATGAAGCGGTCGATGGCCCGTCAGGCGGAGGCGGACCGGGAGCGGCGGGCCCGGATCATCAACGCCGATGCCGAGCTCCAGGCGTCCAAGAAGCTCGCGGAGGCCGCCGGGGTGATGTCCGAGCAGCCCGCGGCACTGCAACTGCGGCTGCTGCAGACCGTGGTCGCGGTCGCCGCCGAGAAGAACTCCACCCTCGTCCTGCCCTTCCCGGTGGAGCTGCTGCGCTTCCTGGAGCGGGCCCAGACCACCCAGGGACCCGCACCGCAGGGTCCGCCGGCTCCCCAGCCCCCGCCGGCGGAACCCTCCCGGCAGCCGGCGGAAGTCCCTCAGCAACCGGTGCAGGAGCAACTCGCACCCGTGGAGCCTCCGGTGGAACCGGACCCCACAGGGTCGAAATTCGGACAGGACTAGACCTCACCCGCTGCACACGGATCACTCGCACCCAGTGTTTGCACTGGGAACTCACATGGCGCGACCACGCAGGGTCAAGGCGCCGGGGGCGCACACCTCTTGCCGTACCCGCGTCCTGAAGTCGACCTTGTGTGCCCCCTGTGGGTCTCGGAATAGTGGGCGCCACACCGTTGGCATGGACGCGGCTTTTTGTGGTGCGCCGCGTCCCTGTCCGTACGCCTTCCGGCCGGAGGGGTCCCCACAACCGCCCCGGCCGACCCCCCACAGGAGGACGTGAGTTGAAGCACCGACGCATAACCAAGCGGCGTGCAGCCGTGGCAGGTGCGGGTATCGCCGCACTGGTCGCCGCGGGAGTCACCTTCCAGACTGCGAACGCCAGCGAGACCACCAAGGCTCCCGCTCCGCAGCCGCTGTCGATCACGGCGGCCGGAAAGCTCGCCTCGACCCTCGGCAAGGACCTCGGCACCGACGCGGCGGGAACGTATTACGACGCGAAGACCAAGCAGCTCGTCGTCAACGTCCTCGACGAGGCGACCGCGAAGACCGTCCAGGCGGCCGGCGCCAAGGCGAGAATCGTGGAGAACTCCCTCGCCGAGCTGAAGAGCGCCCGCACGACGCTCAAGCAGGACGCGACCATCCCCGGTACCTCGTGGGTGACCGACCCGCAGACCAACCAGGTCGTCGTCACCGCGGACCGCACGGTCTCCAAGACCGAACTGGCCAAGCTGACCAAGGTCGTCGACGGACTCGGCGCCACCGTCGAACTCCAGCGCACCAAGGGGGAGTTCAAGCCCTTCATCGCGGGCGGCGACGCGATCACCGGCTCCGGCGGGCGCTGCTCGCTCGGCTTCAACGTGGTCAAGGGCGGACAGCCGTACTTCATCACCGCCGGGCACTGCACCGAGGCGATCTCGACCTGGACCGACTCCAGCGGCAACCAGATCGGCACGAACGAGCAGTCCAGCTTCCCGGGCAATGACTTCGGCCTGGTCAAGTACACGTCGAGCGTCGCCCACCCGAGCGAGGTCGACCTCTACAACGGTTCCGCGCAGGCGATCACCAAGGCGGCCGACGCGACCGTCGGGCAGAAGGTGACCCGCAGCGGCTCGACGACCCAGGTGCACGACGGCACGGTCACCGGCCTGGACGCCACCGTGAACTACGGCAACGGCGACATCGTCAACGGCCTCATCCAGACCGACGTCTGCGCCGAGCCAGGTGACAGCGGTGGCTCGCTCTTCTCGGGCGACAGCGCGGTCGGCCTGACCTCCGGCGGCAGCGGCGACTGCACCTCCGGCGGCGAGACCTTCTTCCAGCCGGTCACCGAGGCGCTGTCCACGTTCGGCGCCCAGATCGGCTGATCGAGCACCGCAGGGCCTCACCGGGTGTCGGCTGTCGGCTCACCGGTTCGGCGAAGAGTCCCGTCCCTGTCCGCAGGGGGCGGGACTCTTCGCCGTAGGGAAGGCGGTGCGAGAGGTGATGTGGAAGGCGTGTTACGGGACCTGAGGGGCAGCCGCCTCGGCCGGGGGAGCGTGCCGCTTCCTGCGCAGGGAGGCCGCGAGGAGCGTCACCGCACTGCCCACCACCGCCCACGCCGAGAGCACCAGCAGCGAGACGGTGATGTCGTTGCCCTTGAAGTACGCGATCGAGCGGGCCGCCCAGGTGCCCGCGCCGGGCGGCAGCGCCGGACCGATCGCCTTCCAGAACGGCGGCAGCATCGGCAGCGGGAAGGCGCCGCCGGCGCTCGGGTTGCCCGCGATGACGATCAGCAGGATGGCCAGGCCGATGCCGACGATCCCGAAGATGCCCTGGAGAGCGAGCGTGGCCGCGCCGACCGCGAAGGTGATCAGCGCGCCCAGGCCCCACAGGGCGCAGACGCTGCCGGGCAGGGCGCCCAGGATCGGCCCGATGATGACCGCGCCGCCGAGCCCGCCCACGATCGCGATGAGGGCCATCACCGCGAGCCGGATCACCGCCCGGCGGGGGTTGGCGGGCCGGGCGCCCGAGCTGATCGCCAGGATCGACGCGGCGAGATAGCCGCCCACGCACCAGCCGACGACCAGATAGAAGGACGAGAGCCCGTCGAAGTCCTGGGCGGAGGCCGGGGCGACGTCGATGGTTCTGAGCGTGCGCCCCTCGCTCTGCTCCAGCGCGGCGCTGAGCGCGTTCAGCGTGTTGGCGAGGACCGTACCGCTGCCGGAGGCGACCAGCAGCGTGTCGGTGGTGCCGGACGGGTCGATCACCAGGGCGCCGTCGATGTCCCGGTTCATGATCTGTCTGCGCGCCGTGGCCGCGTCGGCGACCGTACGCGGGTCCAGCGGCTTGCCCGGGATCTGTCCCAGCCGGGTCACGGCCTGCTCGGCCGCCGCCTGCGGCGCGACGACCCCGAAGGGCACATCCTTCGGTTTCGGGTCGTGGAGCGCGCCCACATAGGAAGCGATGAAGAGCAGCTGCAGAGCGATCACGCCGATGACGAGCAGCGTGGCCCGTGGGGTGACCGCGTCCTTCACTTCGGCGAGAAAAGAGGCGCGCGGGGCATCGGCGTCGGCTGTCTGCGTCATGCCCCCACGGTCCGGGCCGTACCGCGTTTGCGCAGGTGGGGTGGGTCCGAACGGATGTCGTACACACGTTCGAAAATTGGTCTATGGTGGAGGTGAGGCAGTTGGGAACTAATGTTCGAGGGTCCGGATAGGGCCCGCGGGAGCGGGAGGTGCGCGTGCCGGGGTTCACGCATCTGCACACCGTTTCCGGGTTCTCCCTGCGGTACGGGGCCTCCCATCCGGAGCGGCTGGCCGAGCGTGCCTCCGAGCGGGGTATGGACGCCCTCGCGCTCACCGACCGGGACACCCTCGCGGGTGCGGTCCGGTTCGCCAAGGCCTGCGCGCGGGCGGGGATCCGTCCGCTGTTCGGCGCCGAGCTCGCGGTGGCTTCGGGGAAGGAGGCCAGGGGCGCGGGGGAGGCCGGGCGCGGCGGGAGGAGGCGCGCCCCGGTCCGTGGCGGTGCCTTCATCGATGAGTCGACACCGCGCGTGACCTTCCTGGCCCGGGAGGGGGCGACCGGCTGGGCCGATTTGTGCAGAATCGTTACGGCAGCGCACGCGGACGGCCCGGACCGACCGCTGCTGCCCTGGCCGGCCAATCACGGCGAGGGTCTGACCGTCCTGCTCGGCCCCGACTCCGACGTCGGCCGCGCACTCGCCGCCGGCCGCCCCGACCGGGCCGCGGGACTGCTCGCGCCCTGGCGGGAGATCTACGGCGACGCCCTGCGCCTCGAAACCGTGTGGCACGGCCGTGAGGGCACCGGCCCCGGCTCGCTGCGGCTGGCCGCCCGCACCGTCGGCTTCGCGGCCGAACAACGCGTGCGCCCGGTGCTCAGCAACGCGGCCCGGTACGCCGACCCCGGCATGGGGCCGGTCGCCGACGTCCTGGACGCCGCCCGCCGGCTCGTCCCCGTCGACCCCCGGCGCGAGCTGGACTCCGGTGAGGCCTGGCTCAAGGACGAGACCGCCATGCTGGGCGTCGCCGAACGGATCGTGGAGGCCGCGGGCTTCCGCCGCGACACCGCGTACCGCCTGCTCGAACAGACCGGATCGACCGCCGCCGAATGCCGCGTCGACCCCGAGGACGACCTCGGCCTCGGGAGCGTTCACTTCCCCGAGCCGCACCTCGTCGGCGCCGGCCGCCGCACCGCCCAGCGCGCTCTGGCCTCCCGGGCGGCGGCGGGCATGGTGCTGCGCGGCTATGCCGGCCGGCACGCGTACTGGGAGCGGATGCACCGGGAGCTGGACATCATCGCCCACCACAACTTCGCCTCCTACTTCCTGACGGTGGCTCAAGTCGTGGATGACGTAAGGGAGATGGGAATCCGGGTGGCCGCGCGCGGTTCCGGCGCGGGTTCGCTGGTGAACCACCTCCTCGGCATCGCGCACGCGGACCCCGTCGAGCACGGGCTGCTGATGGAACGCTTCCTGTCCAAGCGCCGCTCGGTCCTGCCCGACATCGACATCGACGTGGAGTCGGCACGCCGTCTGGAGGTCTACCGCGCGATCATCGGCCGGTTCGGCACCGAGCGGGTCGCGACCGTCGCGATGCCCGAGACCTACCGCGTCCGGCACGCCATCCGCGATGTGGGCGCCGCCCTCTCGATGGATCCGGCCGACATCGACCGGATCGCCAAGTCCTTCCCGCACATCCGCGCCCGCGACGCCCGTACGGCGCTGGACGAGCTGCCCGAACTGCGCGAACTGGCAAAGGAGTCCCAGCAGGAAGGGGCGAAGTACGGGCGCCTCTGGGAACTGGTCGAGGCGCTCGACGCCCTCCCGCGCGGAGTCGCCATGCACCCGTGCGGGGTGCTCCTCTCCGACGCCTCACTTCTCGCGCGTACGCCGGTCATGCCGACCAGCGGCGAGGGCCTCCCCATGTCGCAGTTCGACAAGGAGGACGTCGAGGATCTCGGACTGCTCAAGCTCGATGTCCTGGGCGTGCGGATGCAGTCCGCGATGGCGTACGCGGTGGCCGAGGTGGAGCGGGCGACGGGGGACTCCGTGGACCTGGACTCGGTGCCGCCGGGTGACCCGGCGACGTACCGGCTCATCCAGTCCACCGAGACGCTGGGCTGCTTCCAGATCGAGTCGCCGGGACAGCGGGACCTGGTCGGACGCCTTCAGCCGGCGACCTTCCACGATCTAGTCGTCGACATCTCGCTCTTCCGCCCGGGGCCGGTCGCCGCCGACATGGTGCGGCCGTTCATCGAGGCGCGGCACGGCCGGGCGCCGGTCCGCTATCCGCACCCGGACCTGGAGAAGCCGCTGAAGGGGACGTACGGAGTCGTCGTCTTCCATGAGCAGATCATCGACATCATCGACATCATGACCGGCTGCGGGCGCGGCGAGGCGGACCGGGCGCGGCGCGGGCTCTCCGACTCCGAGTCGCAGGGCCGGATCCGCTTCTGGTTCGCGCAGCACGCGGCCGCGCGCGGGTACGACGTGGAGACGATCGCGCGCACCTGGGAGATCGTCGAGGCCTTCGGGTCGTACGGCTTCTGCAAGGCGCACGCCGTCGCCTTCGCCGTCCCGACGTACCAGTCGGCGTGGCTGAAGGCCCATCACCCGGCCGCGTTCTACGCGGGTCTGCTCACGCACGACCCCGGGATGTACCCGAAGCGGCTGCTGCTGGCGGACGCGCGGCGGCAGGGGGTGCCGATCCTGCCGTTGGACGTGAACCGGTCGGCGGTCGCCCACCGTATCGAACTGGTGTCTGAATCAGGGGAGTCGCCCGGCGCATGGGGCGTGCGGCTGGCGCTCTCCGACGTGCACGGCATCAACGAGGCCGAGGCCGCGCGCATCGCGGACGGGCAGCCGTACGCCTCCCTGCTCGACTTCTGGGAACGGGCCCGGCCGAGCCGGCCGCTCGCACAACGGCTCGCGCAGGTCGGTGCCCTCGACGCGTTCGGCGCCAACCGCCGTGATCTGCAACTGCACTTGACGGAACTGCACCGCGGAGCGCGCGGCGGCCGGGGCGCGGGCGCCCAACTCCCGCTGTCCGGAGGGCGGAAGACCGCCTCGGCCGGGCTGCCCGACCTCGACGCGGCGGAGCGGCTGAGCGCCGAACTGGGTGTGCTGTCGATGGACGCCTCACGTCATCTGATGGACGACCACCGGGAGTTCCTGGGGGAGTTGGGCGTGGCCACGGCGCGCCGGCTGCGCGAGGCGCGGCACGGCGAGACGGTCCTGGTCGCGGGTGCCAAGGCGGCCACCCAGACCCCGCCGATCCGCTCCGGCAAACGCGTCATCTTCACCACCCTGGACGACGGCACGGGCCTGGTCGACCTCGCCTTCTTCGACGACTCCCACGACGCCTGCGCGCACACCGTCTTCCACTCCTGGCTGCTGCTCGTGCGCGGAGTGGTGCAGCGCCGCGGGCCGCGCAGCCTCAGCGTGGTGGGCGCGGCGGCCTGGAACCTCGCCGAGCTGGTCGAGCTGCGCCAGGAGGGCGGTCTCGACGTGGTGGCGGCCCGGCTGGCGGAGCCGGTGCCGGAGAAGACCGGTGACGGCGATCCGGCGGCGGGCCGGCGGATCCGAATGTCCACGGGGTACGAGATGCACCCCTGGGCCGACCTGCGTCCCGCGGGCGAAGGGCCCGCGGGTGGAAAGAAGTTGTGGCACCAGAGTCCGGGGAGTGCGGGATGACCATCCTTTGCGTACGTTTCCAGCTGCCTCCGATGTACGAGGCCGCTCTGCCCCAACTCCTCGGCATGCTGGAGGAGTTCACCCCGGTCGTCGAGGCGCTGCCGCCCGACGGGGCGCTGGTGGATCTGCGGGGCGCCGAGCGGTACTTCGGCCGGGGTGTCGTGGAGCTGGCCTCGGTGATCCGGGTGCGGGCACTCGCGCACCACGGGGTCGACTGCGTGATCGGCGCCGGGCCCGGGCCGATGCTGGCGCGCATGGCCCTGCGGGAGGCCGGGCTCGGGGCGGCCCGGGTGGTGCCCGAAGGCCCCGACGCCGTACGGGAGTTCCTCGCGGAACAGCCGGTCGCCGCGCTGCCCGGCGTCGGCAGCGCCACCGCCCGCACCCTGTGCGAGTACGGTCTCGACGTCATCGGCAAGGTGGCCGCCGCGCCCCTGTCCACGCTGCAACGGCTCACCAGCGCCCGCGCGGGCCGGGAACTGCACGAGAAGGCGTCCGGCATCGACCGCGGCCGTGTCGTACCGAACGCCGTGTCCCGCTCGCTGGCCACCGAACGGCCCTTCTCCCGCGACGAGTTGGATCCCGAACTGCACCGGCGGGCGCTGCTCTCCGCCACCGAGGAACTGGGCACCCGGCTGCGCTCCCTGAGGCAGGTGTGCCGCACGCTGACCCTCACCGTGCGTTACGCCGACCGGTCCTCGACCACCCGCAGCCGTACGCTCAAGGAGCCGACCGCCCACTCCTCTGCGCTCACCGCGGTCGCGTACCGCATGTACGAGGCACTCGGTCTGCAACGCGCCCGGGTGCGCGCGATCGCCCTGCGCGCCGAGGGGCTGGCCCCCGCCGAACAGGCCTCCTACCAGCTCACCTTCGACCCGGTGGACGAGAAGGTCCGCCGGATCGAGGCGGCGGCGGACCGGGCGCGGGCGAAGTTCGGACCGCATGTGATCGTGCCGGGGAGGCTGGCCGCGTGATGCCTGAACGGCTCACCACCAGCGTCCGGGCGCCCACCCCGGGGGCCTCAGTTGGCCCACGGGGGCGCGAGGCGGGTGCCGTCGGCGAGCTCCGCCTCCAGGCCGATGGAGGTGGTGACCCAGGAGGTCGCGGTCGTCCCGGTCGGGTTCTCGACACCGAGGGTCGCGCCGGGATTGATGATCACGGTGTCACCCGCGACGACCCGCTCGGTGCGGCCGTCGAGCGTGATCAGCAGCTCGCCGGAGAGGAGATGGAAGATCTCCTCTCGGTTCACCCTGTGCAGCGGGGCCTTGGTGCCCGCCGGGATCTCACCCCGCCAGGCGCACAGCTCCTTGCTGCCGGTCAGGGGAGTGGCGTACGAGACGAAGCGGGCGCCGTGGATCTCGTGGACGACGGCTTCGGACGAACGGACTACGGGCATGGCGGACCTCCATGGGTACCGGAAGATGGTCAAGCTACTTGACCATATAGTCAAGCAGCTTGACCAGTACGTCAAGGGTGTTTCAATGCTTCCGTGCAGAACTCCGAGGCCATGGCCCTGTCCGCCGCCCTGCTCGCCGTCGCCGGCGACCTGACGCAACGCATTCATGCCGGCGTCGTCGCCCGCGGATTCGAGGGCTTGCGGCCCGCGCACGGGTTCGCCTTCGCCCGGCTCGCCCCGGACGGCGCGACCGCCACCGACCTCGCGGCCCATCTCGGGGTCACCAAGCAGGCCGCGAGCCAGCTCGTCGACGAGATGGTGCGCAAGGGGTACGTCGAGCGCCGCCCGCACCCCGATGACGCCCGCGCCCGGCTGATCGTGCTGACCGAGCGCGGCCGGGCCTGCACGCGGGCCGCGGAGGAGGCGGCGGCCGAGGCTGTGCGGCCATGGGTCGACCTGCTCGGCGAGCGTGAAGTCGGCGTGCTGTGGGCGCAGTTGTCGCGGATCGCACCCCAGGGACCGATCAGGCCCGCCTGGTGAGGTGAGGTCGGGCCTTTTGGGTGCACTTCGGTGACCCTCTATCACGTGCCCCGGTTACCACTGGAAGTTTTTACTGACGCGTAACTTCACACTTGCACTACTCGCTCGTAACTTGACAAGTGAACAGCATCCTCGTGATCCGGATCACAGGGCGTACGCCGTCGCAACTCCCTTGAGCCGCAAGGAGATCACACGATGCTGCCCTGGAAGCGAGCACTCAGACCCCTGGCCGCCCTGCTACTCGCCGCCGCCGTCACCGCGGGCCCCGCCGTCACCGCCCAGGCCGACTCCGCCCCCAGTCGGGGCTGGAACAACTACTCCTGCAAGCCCTCCGCCGCCCATCCCCGCCCGGTCGTCCTCGTCCACGGCACCTTCGGGAACTCCGTCGACAACTGGCTGGCCCTCGCGCCCTATCTGGTGGACCGCGGCTACTGCGTCTACTCCCTCGACTACGGGCAGCTGCCCGGCGTCCCGTTCTTCAACGGCCTCGGCCCCATCGACACATCGGCCGAGCAGCTCCGGGTCTTCGTGGACAAAGTGCTCGCGGCCACCGGCGCCGCGAGGACCGACGTCGTCGGCCACTCGCAGGGCGGTCTGATGCCCCGCTACTACCTCAAGTTCCTCGGCGGAGCCGCCAAGGTGAACG
This sequence comes from Streptomyces sp. NPDC058371, assembly GCF_042723265.1. Lineage (NCBI taxonomy): Bacteria > Bacillati > Actinomycetota > Actinomycetes > Kitasatosporales > Streptomycetaceae > Streptomyces > Streptomyces sp. NPDC058371. The sequence goes on from NZ_JBHXJC010000009.1 coordinate 295,610, forward strand.
CCCTCGTGGGGATCGCGCCCGACAACCACGGCACCACCCTGAACGGGCTCGCCAACCTGCTGCCGTACTTCCCGGGCGCAGGTGACCTGCTGTCCGCGGCGACCCCCGGCCTCGCCGACCAGGTGGCCGGCTCCGCGTTCCTGACCAAGCTCAACGCCGGCGGCGACACCGTCCCCGGCGTCCACTACACGGTCATCGCCACCAAGTACGACGAGGTGGTCACGCCGTACAGCTCGCAGTTCCTCAACGGATCCGACGTCCGCAACGTCCTGTTGCAGAACCTGTGCGCGGTCGACCACTCCGAGCACGTGGCGATCGGGGTGCTCGACCGGATCGCCTACCACGAGGTGGCGAACGCCCTCGACCCGGCGCACGCCACCGCCACCACCTGCGCGTCCGTGTTCAACTGAGCACACGACCGGGGTCTGTCCGGCCTGAGCCGCCGGACAGGCCCCGGTCGTGCCGACGCTCTAGCGACCGTGGCGTCCGCCGCTTGCGGCGCGGCGCCGGACCGAGGCGAACAGGGCGGTGGCCCCGACGGCCAGAGCGGCCGCGCCGCCGATCGCGAGGTACGACGTCGACGGGTCGCCGCCGGTCTCGGCGAGGTTCTCCGAAGCGCCGGCGGCCGCCGGCGCGTTCGCGGTGTCGGCCGAGGGCTCGCTGTCGTCGGCGACGGCCGCCGCGGTGGGCTCCGCCGACGTACTGGCGTCGGAGTCACCGTGGCCGTGGTGTTCGACGGTCGACTTGTCGGCACCGTCCTCGATCTGCTCCTCGGAGGGCGCGGAGGCGCTCGGGGTGGGGGTGGAACTGCCGCCCGCACCGCCGGTGCCACTTCCGCTGCCACCGGCGGTTCCGCCACCGCTTCCGCCGAACGCGACGTCCGAGCAGGAGTAGAAGGCCTCCGGGCTGTCCGAGCGCTGCCAGACCGCGTACAGCAGCTGCTTGCCGGAGCGCTGCGGCAGGGTGCCGGAGAACGTGTAGAAGCCGTTCGTCGCGGCCGGATCGGTCTTCGTGGCGACCGGGTGGTCCAGGTCCAGGTCGTCCCAGGCCAGCGGCTGGGACGGGTCGTAACCGGCCTTGGTGATGTACACCTTGAAGGTGCCCTTGTGGGGAGCGGTGACGCGGTACTTGAAGGTGTACGAGCCACTGCTCACGCTGGTCGCGGGCCAGTCGGCGCGGGCCAGGTCGAGGCCCTTGAACTCGTCGCTGTTGGCGCTGCACAGCTTGCCGTCCGGGATCAACTGCTGGTGCTTGCCGTTCGCGTCGCCGATCCGGATGCCGTTCCAGTCGTAGAGCGCCTGGGTGCTGCCGGCCGCGACAGCCGCCTTGCAGGCGGCCGAATCGGGGCTCTCGGGGCCCTCCGCGTAGCACTGGGAGACCCGGCTCACCGGGTCACCCATCGTGCCGTGCGCGGCGGCCGGTGCGGCGGCGAGCGCGGTCAGGGCGAGTGGGGCGACACCGACGGCGGCGATCGTGGCGGCCTTGCGGCGAGCGGACATGCGGAACTCCTCGGAACGGTCCTCGACTGCGTGGGGGTGATCAGCAAGCTAGCCCCTGGAAACCGCGAAATCGCCTGCTGGGGACGGGTGATGGCGATCCTTATGGTGCGGTTAAGGGACCGCTAACCGGGGGCTGAGGCTGGGCCATCGTGAGTCCCCGTTTGACCAGTACGTGAGCTTCGGCCCAGTCCGTGGGAGTCCGGTACGAGTCGCCTCGTGTGGCTCCCCGTCTGGCTCCCCTCACGGGAGCCAGACGGCGGATCGGCCGCCCTAGTCGTGGCCGACGGGTGCGAGCGCCCGCAAACTCCCATGGTTCCGAAGGGCATGCCTCGGGACACGGGAGATGCCGAGGGACTCTACCGCTGACCGAGCTTCTCAAATTTGAGGGCTCCAACGACGGTCAAGGAGAGCACCAAGTGGTTCAGATCCTCCTGACCCTGATAGTGGGCACTCCGCACCAAGCCAGCGACGTTTTCCGAGCGCTTCTAGCAGCCCCGAACGTCAAGATCACAGATGTCCTCCGAGGCATGCCCGCCGAAGCGTCGGTGGGAGATCGTGTGGCAGAACTGATCGAGCGGATTAACGCCGAGGTTCCAGTGATCATGGATGTATCCATCTACCAACAGTGGTGCCCCAAATTGGCGAGGTTCTCCTTCTACACACGCAACCTCGCCGGCTGATCACCCCGCTCGGCGGCGGGGGGGGGGGTACCGCAGAGAAGGCCGCTGACAGTGTCCGCCGGCCCCGGGGGAGGCAGTGGATATGAACTGCAGCAGCAGAGGCCCGAGACCGTGGATGAGCGGCTTGATTCTTTTACAGTCGTCTTCGCAACCCGATACCTACGAATTTACAGTTGTCCGATCTTGGTCCGGGGCGTCCTTAGACGTCTACCGCGCGACTCGCATACCTGGTCAGAGAACCTGCTGGACTTCATGGACAGAGGTGGACCGCCCTGGAATGGACAACGGGTGAGACCTCGATTGAGACCACGTCCACTCCATCTCGAACCCGCCCGCGGGCGCAGTCGCACCGGTGCAGGTGCAGCCTGCTACTGGCCAGCGCATGCTAGAGGGAGGGGACTTCTCGGGGGACGGGCTCGGTAGCCGGGCCCCTCTGTAGGAGGCATTCCATGCCCCTGACCGTTCAGATCTTCCTGTCCGTGGCGCTAGTCGTCCTGGTTGCGGGCATTGTCCTGGCACTGCTGCGTTTCCCCAAAGGAAACCCTAAGGCGCTTTTCTCGTCGCGAGAGCGAGTCCGGGCCCTGGCAGGCCTGCTTGCAGTACTCGGCAGCGACGCAGCCATTGTCGCCGTGGTGATTTGGGGCGCTGGCAAGCTCGGCGGGGTGACCTCGCCGGAAGCGATTGCGCTAGTCACTGGCGCCTTCACCGTTGTGGGCACAATGACAACTGCCTATCTGGGCATCAAGGCCGTGTCCAACACGGCGCAAGTACTCGCTCAGAACCAAGGTGGTGGCAGCGGGGGACCCAACGGCGAGAGCCTAACCGACCCAACCAACCCGGGCGGGCCAGCTGCCGCCGTGCCAACGTCTGACCAGCCAGCTGCCGCCATAATGACGCCCGCCCCGCCCACAGATCCAGATCTACCCGATAGTCCACCGGATGGACCGTCAGCAGCCGCCGCGAAGGCGCCGGACCAGTCAGGAGCCTCGCTCGAAAGCTCAAGGACGGTCGAAACAGCAGTCGAGGTGCCTCAACACGCGGCTGCAGTCTCTGAGTACGACCTTGCGGCATTAGTAGACACCTTGGTAGCGGCACTCCAAGGGGTACAGGAGCGGCGCTCCGAAGCTAGCGCAACTGCGCCTACCAGGACGTCTCGTAGCCGTGTCGCTAAGAGCCCAGCTCAGCAGCGTGAACGAGCTGCGGGTAGCGAGGGTTCGTGACTATCAAGCGCGGCGGACCATGGTGGCACAACAGGGCGGATCTTCGCCCAATCCTGTGCGCCTGCGCGAGGTGCGACCAGAGGGGTATACCCCTGCCCTCTCGAACGTCGCCCTCTGAATTGAGCGTTCGTCGCTGCAGAGCCTCTTCGCCAGCGGCACAACTGGGAAAGCGCGAAGCGGGTAGATTCACAGCGTGCCGCCTTCACCATCCGTGACCTGCGACTCCTTCTATCCTTGCCCTGGCTGGGGAACATGTGGGGGAAACAGCACTACCCGGTAGGCGGGTCCCGCGACTCATCTGCCCTGTCGGAGGGGCCCGAGTCTATGAACCACTGCATGGACTGCCCTTGAGGCCACCGAGCCAACACTTCAAGCGTTGCAGTCTCCCGTTGCGGGATGGGCTCAAAGCGCAAGAAGGCGCCGAGACATGCGATGCTGTCCATGCACAAGATCATCCCATCCCCACGACGCTGCACGTCGTTTCGGGAATCATCGACCGGCCCAACCTGGGTATACAGGGCGTTGACGCTGAGTCGCGTTCTCAGTTCCCCATCTGGCAACCACTGCGAGAACAACTGGACGTTTGCGTGGTGGCGCCTTCCAACCCGGTTGTGCTCGCGTATCTCATCCTCAGTAGCGCCGTAGGTCCCCCGCCGTAGGTTCTGTTGCATGGCTAGTAGCTCGGCAAGGAGTTTCTCCGCTGCGGTGACTGCCTCGCCCCGCCGCCGAGCGATCTCCGCTGCACGGGTGGCGTGGCGCTGCTGGTAGACGATTCCGGCGAAAGCTGCGCCAGCGCCCGCCCCTACACCGACGAGACCGATCAACGCACCTAGCACCGTCGCGTCCATGATGACGATGGTCCCAGCCAGAGCCGGTTCACGTCATTGACTGGTACACCCCCGTAGCGCCATCCGCCCAGCGACTGGGTGGAACGGCTTTCAAGAGCGTCGTGATGTCACAGTCGAACCTCACTCTGACCTGCACTTCTGCTTTAAACGGTCCGACCTTGCTGCGCATTGGCCCACGCATGGCCCACAAGCATCTGATCCGTAGGCGCGTGCATCCCCTTCACGGACCACGGATCTGAGAGAGCCTGAACGGCTGATCCCCTCGACGTGGCGGCGTCGGCGAACCTACCCTCGAACTCAGCTTTTCTGCGGCTTGTGGGGGCGGGGGACCATGCCGGCGCGAAGACTTGGTCTGTTCTCTCTGGTGGTGTTGCTGTCCAGGACGCTGATAGTTCATCAGGTTCTTCCTGGGAAGAATGGAAAGCCCTGGAAGCTGTACCGGTGTCACGGTGTCGGTGCAGGGTGCGGCTGGACCGCGCGGTTCCTGTCCGATCTCCACGAAGACAACACCTGTCAGGTGCATGGTCTTGGTCCGGTGCTGCCGGCGCGCAGAGGTGCCAGGCTGGAGGTGCTCTGCGGGTGGCGCGGATGCGAGGAACGGCTCCGGCTCGACGGATACGACCCGGAAAAGCACAACCAGTGCACCGTCCGCTGTGACGAGGACCGGGAGCGCCGATGAGCCAGCTGAGCGCACTCCGAGTGGCCGAGACCGATCTGTCGCCGCGCCTGAAATTCGTGAACATCCTTCCGTCCGCGGTCGTCATCGCGACCGTGATCGCCCTCCTGCTCGCCGGGGCCCCGCAGCAGGCGCCGACGGCGCAGATGCTGAGCCGCAACGCCCAGGACCAGGGTTGGACGGGCCTGACGCTCGGTACCGCCGCCTCGCTGGTTGCCGGGCTGGTTCTGCAACCGCTGGAGCTGGCGTCCATCCGGTTCCTGGAAGGCTATTGGAGCGCGCGCGGACCGCTGGCGCGGCTGGGCCGGATGGGTATGTGGCTGCAGCAGCGGCGCAAGTCCAGGCTGGCGTGGCAGGCCAGACGGCTGCAGGACGGAGCTCCGCTCAAGGAACAGGCGCGAGAGGGCCTCACCCGGATGCCTGACCGGCGACCGGTGCTGCCCACCATGTTGGGCAACAGGCTGCGTGCCGCAGAGGAGCGGGCGGGACGGCCGTACCGGCTCGACGCGCTGCGCATCTGGCCGCGCCTTTACTACGTGCTGTCCCCGGAGACTCTGCAGAAGCTGGCCGAGTACCGCAACCAACTCGACACGATGGCGAGGTTCTGTATCGCGTTCGCCCTGGCCGCGCCGATTACCGCAGCGCTGCTCGCGCTCCACACCTGGTGGCTCGGGGTCCCTCTGGTGTTCGGCGTCCTGTCGTGGCTCGCCTACCGATCGGCCGTGCACGCGGCCACGACCTACGGCGACGCCTTCAGTGCGGCGATCGACGTGTACCGGCTGAAACTGCTCACGGAGATGTCAGTGAAGGCACCCGAGAACACGGACGAGGAGCGGCTGTTGAACCAGACACTCGCCGACCTGTGGGAGCGGGACGACAACGACCCGTTTCCGCCCGGTGTGGACTACTCGTCAGGCAGTTCCCCCTGAGGTCCGCTCCACCTCCGTGATCTTGACCCCGCCCAGCAGTGAGAAAGACTTGATGCGCAACGTGGGTGTGGACGAGATGCGTTCGCCGTCGTTCTCGTCCTCGGGATACTGCCTGTGGACGTAACGCCAGTCGGCCGGAACCAGCAGTTCGACACCGCTCAGTATCGCGTTGACGTCGAGCCTGGACTCGTATCCGCGCACCTCGAGCGTGCTCTCGTCCAACACTTTTTGAAGACGAGCCGCGGTCAGGTCGATCACGCACCCGCTGGCCACCGCGGTGACCGTGCCCAGCGAGAACTCGCCCTGCGGCCAGACCACGCGGCGCCCCTCCGCCACCGACACCAGCCGGGTGACGAGCGGTCCCTGCGTACGCGGCGGGCGCCCTGCAAGGGCCACGAGCATGGCTGTACCCGCGGTGAGCAGGACGAGCGGCCACAGCAGCGGCCGTACCGAGTCCGGAAAGGGGTCGAGCGTCACCAGTAGAAGCAGGCCGCCCGTGAAGGCGATGAACAGCGGGCCGCGCAGGACGTGTTTCGTGGCGAGGAGCAGCCGCATCGCTCCGCCCACGCCGAGAAGCACGAGGGCGAGCGGCCACCAGCGGCGCACCACGGTGAGAACGTGCGCGGACGGAGCGAGTCGGTCGATCAGCAGGACGAGCCCCGCGCCGAACAGCGTCAGTGCGATCCACACACGCAGAAGACTTCTCACGGCGCGAACGTTAGTACGCCTCGGCGACTGCTCTCCTGTGAACTTTCCTTATTCGACCGCTCGGTGAGGGATCGTGATCTAGAGGGCTTGCCCGTGGGGAAGCCGATCACCGATGCGAGTTGGCTATGCGGTCATACGATCGGAGTGTCTCAGCGGCTAGCTCGGAACTGTGGTCCAGCCCATGAAAGCCATGACAGGGCAGACGGGCCAGAAGCCGAGAGGGTCGCCAAGAGACCAAGACACGGTGCCTGCCCTCGTGCTGTCGCGCACGTCGTGAGCTTGTTTCGCTTTGACGGACACCATTGGTGTGGTGGTCAGGCTGCGAGTGCGGTCTCGTATTCGGCGGGACTGCGGTAGCCGAGGCTGCTGTGCAATCGGTGCAAGTTGTACCAGCCCTCGATGAAATCAAAGATCGCGGTGCGGGCGGCGGCCCTGCTCGGCCATGCGGTGGTGCCGAGCAGCTCGCGCTTGAGGGTGGCGAAGAAGGACTCGGCGAGCGCGTTGTCCCAGCACTGTCCGGTGCGGCCGACGGACAGGCGGACATCGAACTCCGTTGCCAGGGAGGCGAATTGCTGACTGGTGTACTGACAGCCCCGATCCGAGTGGAAGATCACCGGCCGGGTGGGACGTCGCTCGCGGCAGGCGGATGTGAGAGCGTCCGCGACCGGTTCGGTCCGCAGGTGGTCGGCGGTGGACCAGCCGACCACACGACGGAAGGCAATGTCGATGACGGTGGCCAGGTAGAGCCAGCCTTCGTCGGTCGCGACGTAGGTGATGTCACCGCACCAGCGGGTGTCCAGGCCGTCCGGGTCGGGAGCGAAGTTGCGCACGACGAGGTCAGGCCGGACGACGGCCCGCGGGTCGGGGATCGTCGTCAGCTGCCGTCGCCTGCGGTACCGGCCCTCCAGGCCCGCTGCCCGCATCAGTCTGGCGATGCGGCGCCGTCCGCAATCCACGCCCTCGCGTCGCAGGACGGCATGGACGCGCGGGACTCCGTAAGCTCCGCGTGATCGCTCGTGAACTGCGGTGATCTTCTCGGTCAACTCGGCATCACGGACCGCGTGCGGCCCTGGCCCGCCACTGCGGCGGGCGTAGAAGGCGGTTCGGGAGACCTGCAGCAGTTCACATGCACGCTTGACGCTGTGACCGCTCTGCTTCTCCGCCTCGATGAACGGGTGCACCGTCACCGGGTCTCCTTCGCGAAGAAAGCCGTGGCCCGCTTGAGGACCTCCACGTCCTCCCGCAGTCGGCGGTTCTCCCGTCGCAGCGTGGCCAGTTCCTCGCGTTCGCTGCTGGTCAGGCCGTAGCGTTCGCCCGCGTCGGTCTCGGCCTGGCTGACCCACAGCCGCACCGCGGTCTCGGTCAGGTCGAAGTCCTTGGCGATCTGGCCGACCGAGCGGTCACCACGTCGGCAGAGCTCGACGATCTCGGCCTTGAACTCCGGCGTGAACGAACGGCGAGGCCGAGGCTTCTTCTTCCCCATGCTCTCCATGATGGACATCCTCCCGGGGACGAACCCCTAATCTCGGATGTCCGTCAAAGCGGATCAAGCCCAGTTTGCCGATTGAAGCCATCGCGCGGGTGGTTGGCCACAGCAGCAACACCACGGAGCGGGTCTACCGAAAGCAGCTTCGTCCCGTGATCTCTGAGGGGGCGGAAGCGATGGATGAGATCTTTCCGAGGGAGCCGACAGACGACGCCCAGAAGGTGCCCGAGTCGCCGTAACTTCCTGCCGTGGCTCCCTTGCTGGCTCCCTGCGCTCGGCGTGACACGCAAGCGCGCCCGCTGACCTGCAACGATGGGCGAACGAGGGCCCTTGCGGGCTTATGGTGCGGTTAAGGGACCGCTAACCGAGGGCTCAGGAAGGAGGGCCCTGCCGGGGACTCGGCCTCGGCCGCGGTGGCCGGGGGAGCCGTGCATAGGCTGCCGGGCATGACAGATGCCTCGATCGACCCAGGGGCCCATGAGGGCCGTGAGATCCGCCCGGCCGTCGCCTCGGACGTCGCTGCCGTGAAGGCGGTGACCGATGCGGCGTACCGCCACTACATCGAGCGCATCGGGGTGGTGCCGCAGCCGATGGAGGCGGACCACGCGGCGAACGTGGCGGCGGGGCGGGTGTTCGTCACGGAGGAGCCGGGGATGCCGGGGGAACCGGCGGAGTCCTCCGGGCCCGGGGAGCCGGCGGGGGCCGTGGTCGGGCTCGTGGTGCTCGAGCCGCACGAGGACCATCTGTTCCTCGACAGCATCGCCGTGCACCCCGACGCCCACGGGAAGGGCGTCGGGAGCCGGCTGCTCACCTTCGTGGAGGCACACGCGCGTGCGCTCGGTCTGCGGGAGGTCAGGCTTTATACGAACGCCATGATGTGGGAGAACCAGAAGATCTATCCGAAGTACGGATACGAAGTCGTGGAGCGCCGTGTCGAGGGTCCGTACGACCGCATCCACTACCGGAAGCGGCTGCGCTGAGGCTTACTCGTCGGTCGTCGAGGTTCGTCGGGTGATCGGGCGGTGGAACGGTGGGGCAGCTGGGCCGCCGGAAGTCCGGCGGCGCGGATCAGCCGTCCGGCCACCAGGTGCGTTGGATGTCCTTTCGGACCTCCGGACGCTCCACCGGACGTTCGTCGGCCTCGTCCCGCACACGTCGGGCGTCCGACCTCTTCAGGGGCTTCTGCATGGTCACACGGCGCATGGCTGCCTCCTTGTGCCTACCGAGTTCCGTGATGCCACGGAGGTAGACCCTTTCCGGGAGCGTTCCTCATCGGTCGCGATCTGTCAGTGGCGGCGGTCACTTCGACTGTCAGTGGCGGGTGTCACCCTGGCGACATGGCCAGTGACAGCAGCATGACCAATGACAGCGGCGGCAAACATGTCCAGTGAAAACCGTGATGCGTGGGCGGACGTCAACTGGGAAGCGGAGTCTGCCTCGTTCGACGAAGAGCCCGACCACGGGCTGCGGGATCCCGTGGTGCGCGAGGCCTGGGCGGCCCGTATGCGCGCCTGGTTGCCCGAGCGGTCCTCCGATGCCCTCGACCTGGGCTGCGGCACCGGCAGCCTGTCACTCCTCGCGTCCGAGCGGGGGCACCGGGTCACCGGCGTCGACCTCTCCCCGGCCATGATCGGCCTCGCCCGCGCGAAGCTGGCCGGCCGTGACGCGGTGTTCCTGGTCGGTGACGCGGCGGCTCCGCCGGTCGGCGAGGAGCGGTTCGACGTGGTCCTGGTCCGCCACGTCCTGTGGACCCTGCCCGACCCCGGCCGCGTCCTGCGCCACTGGCGCGGGCTCCTGCGCCCCGGCGGACGACTGGTGCTCGTCGAGGGCGTGTGGGGGACGGTGAGCCCCGTGGGCATACCGTCCGACCGACTGGCCGAACTGCTCGCGCCCCTCGCGGACGACGTACGCACGGAGCGGCTGTCGGACGACGCCCGGTTGTGGGGGAGAGAGGTCGAGGACGAGCGGTACGTGGTCGTGGCGCGGCCTTGAGGGGCCCGTCCGGCTCCCGCCCGTCGACCCGCGCCCCCGTCTGCGCGCCTGCTGTGTTCCCGGGGACCCGGACCCGTCGGACCCGTCGGACCCGTCGGACCGTCGGGCCGCGACTGCTCGGTGACCGGGCCGTTCGGCAGGTCCTAGGTCTCCGCGAAGAGCGTTGCGAAGTCGCCCTCGTGGGCCAGGCGTTCCAGGTCGTCGAGGGCGGACTCGGCGGCGGCCGCGGCCCGCGGATCCGTGGTGGCCAGGCCGCTCGCCGCGAACTCGTCCTCGTCGAGGCGGAGTACGGCCGTGCCGTCGGCGGAGCGCCACAGGTCCAGGTCGAGATCCTCGACGACCAGCTCGCCGGCGGAGAGGACGGCCGGCCGGGTGATGTCGCAGTACCAGCCCTTCAGTACGCCACCGGCGTCCCGGACCTCCTTCACCGCGTACCAGCGGTCCCGCCAGTAGTACTCGGTGAACACATCGCCCGGTTCGAACCGTACGAAGCCGAAGTCGCGCACGCCGTCGCCCGCCCACGGTGCGCGCACGGTGACACGGGTGCCGTCGTCCTGGAGCAGCTCGGCCGGGTAACGGATCTTGATCCGGCCGGCCTTGACGAGGACGACCTCCACCCGGCCCCCGGACGCGGGGGAGTTCGCGCCGGCCCGGCCCACGCCAGCCGGGTTCAGGTCAGGCGAGTTCGCGTCAGACGGGTTCACGTCAGCCGAGTTCGCGGACATGCCGCACCTCCGTCGCGCAGATGTCGTAGCCGAACCACTTGTTGATCGCCATCATCGGCCCGTTGCCGCTGTCGTTGCCGGTGAACGCCTCGGTGAGGCCGGCGGCGCGGGCGCGGTGCAGGGAGTCGTTCTTGGCTAGCTTGGCGAGGCCGCGGCCGCGGAAGGCCCGGCCGGTGCCGGTCATCACGGTGCCGTAGCGGCGGCCGCCGTCGGTGCGGGCCGCGCTGAACGCGGCGGGGCGGCCGTCGACGACCGCGACGGACGTCAGCTCGTGACTGAGCAGCGGGTGGCGCCACGTCTCCTCGAGCCAGTTGTCGTAGTCGGTGAACTCATGGGCGATGTCGCCGGGTTCGTCGGCCATCGTCTCCGCGTCCAGGTCGAAGAGCGGGCGCGGGTCGGCGGCGAAGTCCGCGGCCGTACGCAGTTCGACGCCGGGCGGGGGCTCCTGGAGCGGCGGCAGGGTGCCGTGGGCCAGGTCCAGGCGCAGGAAGTGCGCCGAGCGGCTCGTGCGATAGCCGCGCCGTTCGGCGAAGGCGCGGTTCCCGGGCGCGTCCAGGACCCAGGCGAACAGCTTCGTCACGCCCAGGGCCGTCAGATACTCCTCGGCGGCGCGCACCAGCGCCGAGCCCGCGCCGCGCCCCGTGCGGTCCGGGCGCACGTACACGTTGAGGAAGCCCTGGCCGGGCTCCGGGCTGTCGTACGCGACGCCGATCTGCGCCGTGCCGACCGGTTCGCCGTTCCGCTCGGCGACCAGGGAGCGGTTGCGCCCGTCGGGGTGGGCGTGCGTGATGTCGTACGCGACTGACTCGGGGGTGGACAGCATGTAGGGAAGGGCAAGGCTCCGGATCCGGGCGAAGCCCTCGGCATCTTTCCGGTCAGCGGGACGGAGGTCACGAACGATCACAGTCATGGGATCGGACGCTATGTGGGAGGCGGGCGCGGATGCCTCCCATTTTCCGCCGCGGGACGGTCGGTTCGTGCGCGTGAGCCGTCACCCCGCGGCGGTGCCCGCACAGTCGGGCTGTGTACGCGGGCCATCCCCCCGCGTCGGGCGCCCGGTCCCCGTTCCGTGCGGGACAATCACCCCGTGACCCTGAAGATCCATATCGATGCGGGAGCCGCGCCGTACGAGCAGGTGCGTGCCCAGATCTCCGAGCAGGCCAGGTCGGGCGCGCTGCCCGTCGGCTACAAGCTGCCCACCGTGCGGGGCCTCGCCGAGTCGCTCGGGCTCGCGGCCAACACGGTCGCCAAGGCGTACCGGGCCCTGGAGGCGGACGGGGTGATCGAGACGCGGGGCCGCAACGGCACCTTCGTGGCCGCCGCCGGCTCGGCCGCCGAGCGCGAGGCGGCGACGGCGGCGCAGGCCTACGCCGACCGGGTCCGACGGCTCGGCCTCGCTGAGGACGTCGCCCTCGCCGCCGCCCGGGACGCCCTCCGCGCGGCCTACGGCGACCGGGGCTGACCAGACGGTCGCCCTCCGACCGCCGGGCGTCACGCGCCCCGCAGCCCCTGGGGCTGCTGACCCGGCAGCCCCGCCCCCCGGATGGTCCTACGGCGTCCGTGCCCGCGCAGTGCGCGTCGGCACAGGAGGCAGACCCCGCGGCGTGCGCGTGACGGTCAGCCCCGCTGCTGTCGCGACGCGGGCGAACACCACCGCGTCCAGGACCGCCGCGGCGTCGGGGTCGTTGTTGAAGTACGCGTACACCTCGTGATCGTCGGCCCAGGTGTCCGCGATGCGCCGGGTCCAGGTCAGCAGGGACTGCCGGCCGTAGTGCGGCCGGCGCCGCGCGCGTCCGGAGTGGAAACGCACGTAGCCCCAGTCGGTGGTCCGCCACAGCGGGGCCACCGGCCGGGCCAGGACGTCGGCCCAGCAGAGCGCGGCGCCCCGCCGCTCCAGCACCTCGCGCACCGCCGGCGTCCACCAGGAGTCGTGGCGCGGTTCGACGGCGACCCGGGTGCCGGCCGGAAAACAGCCGAGGCAGTCGTCGAGCAGACCGGGGTCGGCGCGCAGCGTGGGCGGGAGCTGGAGCAGCACCGGCCCGAGCCGGTCGCCGAGGCCGGCGGCGTGGTTCATCAGCCGGTGCACCGGCTCCTCGGGCTCGCGCAACCGCTTGATGTGGGTGAGATAGCGGCTCGCTTTGACGGCGACGACGAAGTCAGGGGGCGTGCGCTCCCGCCAGCCCTCGAAGGTCTCCCGCGACGGCAGCCGGTAGAAGGCGTTGTTGATCTCGACCGTCGCGAACCGCGCCGCGTACTCCTCCAGCCAGAGCCGCACGGGCACCCCCGCCGGATAGAGAACGTCACGCCAGTCCTTGTACTGCCACCCCGATGTGCCGACGAACAGGGTCATATGTCCATCAAAGCACCGGACGGTGTGCTGGGGGCTACGGGTACCGGGCGCCCCGGGAACAACAGGTACGGGTGCCCCGGCCTACAGGTAAAGCCCCGCGTCCGCCCCCTCGCGCTGGTCCGGTACCGACGTCGGCGACGTCCCCCGGCGCAGCGCGTACAGCTCGGCCAGGGTGGCGCCCTCGCGGCCGACGCCCTCCTCCGTGCCCAGCCAGCTCACCGCCTCCCGGCGGGTCAGCGCGCCGATCTCGATACGGGCCAGGCAGCGGCCGGGGCGGACGACGGCGGGGTGGAGGCGCTCCAGGTCCTCGTTCGTCGTGACGCCGACCAGCACGTTGCGGCCCTGGCCGAGCAGACCGTCGGTCAGATTGAGCAGCCGCGACAGGGCCTGTCCGGCGGTGTGCTTCGCCTCGCCGCGGATCAGCTCGTCGCAGTCCTCGAGGAGGAGCAGCCGCCAGCGGCCCTTCCCCGTGCCGTCCTCCTCGCCGATCGCGATGTCCATCAGATAGCCGACGTCGGAGAAGAGCCGCTCCGGGTCGAGGACGCAGTCCACCTGGCACCAGTCGCGCCAGGACCTGGCCAGCGTCCGCAGGGCCGACGTCTTGCCCGTGCCCGGCGGCCCGTGCAGCAGGAGCAGCCGGCCGGCGATGTCCTCCGGCGTCGTCTTCATCAGGCCGTCCATCGCGTCCGCCACCGGTGCCGTGTAGTTGGGGCGGACCTCCTCCCACGTACCCGCCGAGATCTGGCGGGTGGTGCGGTGCGGGCCGCGGCGCGGGGAGACGTACCAGAAGCCCATCGTCACATTGTCCGGCTGCGGCTCGGGTTCGTCGGCCGCACCGTGGGTGGCCTGGTCGAGGACCTTCTCCGCCAGCTCGGCGCTGGTGGCGGTGACCGTGACGTCGGCGCCGCGGTTCCAGCGGGACACGAGGAGTGTCCAGCCGTCGCCCTCGGCGAGGGTCGCGCTGCGGTCGTCGTCGCGGGCGGAGCGCAGCACACGGGCGCCGGGCGGGAGCAGCGTGGCCCCGGACCGGACGCGGTCGATGTTGGCCGCGTGCGAGTGAGGTTGCTCGCCCGTCGCGAAGCGGCCGAGGAACAGCGCGTCGACGACATCGGACGGGGAGTCGCTGTCGTCGACGTTGAGCCGGATCGGCAGAGCGTCGTGTGGGTTCGCAGACATGCCGCCATGATCCGTCACGCAGGGTCTCCGTGCACCCGGTTTCCGCAGTGCGTCGCGAGTGTCGTCCGTGTCCGGAGCATCCGGTGCGTCCCCTCCGCCCTGTTACAGGGCTGTGGTCTTACGAGTCCTGTTCGCTGCTCGATCCGCGCCGTTACTGTTGCCCATGATGGGACGTCATGAGTGGAATTCGGGGGCACGGCGGTGGCGGTTCACCGCACTGCTCGGCGTGGGAGTGGCCGCGCTGGCCCTGCTGGTGACGCTGCTCAACACGCTGCCCTCGGACGGCGACAACACCGCGGGCACGTCCCGGGACGGGGACAAGGTGCACGGCACACCCGCCGTCCCGTCCGGCGCGGCGGCTCCCGAGGTGGGCTGGGGTTTCACGCACACCCAGTACAGCGCCGACCACGGCCCCGGCGCCGCCACCGAGCGCGTCCAGGGCTTGCTCGCCCAGCAGCCGCTGCCCCAGATCCAGCACATCATGGGCTGGGGCGCGGGCAACCCCGAGCCGGTCAAGGGACGCTACGACTTCGAGGAGATGGACCGCCGGATCGACTTCATCCGCAAGTCCGGCGGACCGCCCGTCGTCACCCTGTGCTGCTCCCCGGACTGGATGAAGGGGGGCAAGTCCGGCGCGGGCAACACCGACTGGAGCCAGACCGCGCTGGAGACCGCCCCGGACCGCGCCCACTACAAGGACTTCGCCGCGCTCGCCGCGACCGTCGCCAAGCGCTACCCGGATGTGCGCCATTTCATCGTCTGGAACGAGTTCAAGGGTTTCTGGAACGACTCCGAGGCCCGCTGGGACTACGAGGGCTACACGGAGCTCTACAACCTGGTCTACAAGGCGCTCAAGAAGGTCGACAAGGACATCATGGTCGGCGGGCCCTATCTCGTCATGGACAGCCTCGACCCGCGGCAGACCGACAACGCCTCGCCGACCGTGAAGGGCGCCTGGGGCACCATGGACCAGCGGGTCCTGGACGCCTTCGCCTACTGGAACAAGCACAAGGCGGGCGCCGACTTCGTCGTCGTCGACGGCTCCAGCTACACCAAGGACGACGATCTGCTGCCCGACGAGTTCGGGGCCACCGCGAAGCTCACGGCCGTCGGGAAGTGGGTGCGCGAGCAGACCCACGACCTGCCGCTGTGGTGGGCGGAGTACTACGTCGAGCCGGCCGACGGCAACGACGAACGCCAGGGCTGGTCCGAGACCCACCGCGTCGCCGTGCAGGCCTCCGGCATGATCGCGATGACCCGCGGTGGCGCCTCCTCCGGCTTCTACTGGAATCCGGAGAAGGAGCAGGGTTCAGGCTGCGCCGGCTGTCTGTGGACCCCGACCGACCGGGCGGCCGGGGGCGGCGAACTGCCCATGCTCGGCCTCATCTCCCGCTTCGGCCGGGAATTCCCGCCCGGCACCCCCTACGAGACGGTCTCCGTCGCCGCGGACGACCGGCCCAACGTCCGGGTTCTCGCCGACGACAAGACCGTTCTCGTGGTCAACACGCTGGACCGGTCCATCAGCGCGAAGATCGACGGCAAGCGCTTCGAGATGGCCGCCTACGAGGTGAAGTGGCTCAGCCGGTAAGCCACTTCACCCAGTCACAGGCCGTCCGGCTCCCGAACCGGCTTCCTGCTCGGGCGCCGTACCCTCGTGCGGCGGCTACTTCATCGTCATGAACCGCTGGACCAGCGAGGCGAGCAGCACGGCGAGCAGGGGCAGCGAGAACCAGAAGCTGCTCTGCAGCCACTGCAGCTGCCGGACGCCCGGCCGCACCGCGACCCGTACGATCTCCCGCGCTGTCAGCATGAGGACGAGCGCGATCGCCGCGAACCCTCCGACGACCGACCACGGCGTCCACGTCACCTGCGGTCCGATCGCTCCCGGCTCCGCCTTCGGGACCTTGCCCGCGGGCTGCTTGCGCAGTGTGTACATGGTGACGTCGTCGTTGACGAGGACCTTCTTCAGCTCCTGGCGGCCGTCGAGGTTGTGGATCAGCCGTGAGTCCCAGGCCGCCGAGTAGCCCACGTCCATCTGGAGATAGACCACCTGGCTGCGGTTGACCATCAGATACGAGTTCGGGCCGGCGTCCTTGAGCGCCTTGACGAGCCCGGACACCAGGACCGGGTCGGCGGGCGCGAGCGTCGGCACGTACTCCACCTTTTCCATGTCCCGCGCGCCCCACGGCATCGCCGGCGTGACGTTGTCCAGGGTGTCGTTGCTCAGCCACAGCAGCCGTACGGTCGGATCGTCGTGGGCGTACACGTAGTCCATGGCCGTGACCTCGCCCGGCCTGATCCGCTCGAAGGGCTCGTTGCCCCAACGGGCCACCAGGAAGCCGCCCATGAGGACCAGCCCCGCCATGAGCGCGGCCAGTGGCGCGAGGCTCACCCGGTCCTTCTCCCGCTCCTTCGCGTTGACGCCGGTGCGCGGGAAGAGGGCGAGTCCGGCGAGCAGGGCCGCGCCGGGCAGCGCGAACATGAAGACGCGCAGGGCCATTTCGCCGCCGTACGACTGCATGCCGAAGCCCAGGAAGGGGACGAAGGTCAGGACGAGCAGGGACCGCTCGCGGTACTTGTGGTCCCGGCGGCGCCACCAGCCCCAGCAGGCGAAGGCCATCACGCCGCCCGCGAGCAGCACACGCGCGTAGAGGACGAGTTTGTGGGTCGAACTGCCGCCCTGGATACGTCCGGAGACGGAGGTCGACACATTGCTGCCGACCCCGCCGACCCCGCCGAAGAGGTCGTCGAAGTGCCCGGACCAGTACGGCTCCGCCATGAAGCCGATCCAGACGGCGACGACGACCGCGAACAGGATGGGCAGACCGCGCAGTTCGGAGCGGCCGACCAGGACGAGGACCGCGAGCACGCCCAGCATCACGAACGGGGTGAGCTGGTGGGCCGGGACGGTCGCCGCGAACAGCCCGATCAGGACCATCAGCAGGACGGCCCGCTGCCGGCGGTCGGTCGGCTCGACCTCGGCCTCGCCGGGACGCGCCTTCGTCCACAGCACGCGGGGCGCCCGGAACCACACCAACAGGATGGCCACGAAGGCCAGATAGAGCAGATAGGTGAAGCCCTGCGGTGAGAAGTAGTCCTGGCCGACCCAGCCGCTGAGTACGAAGATCCAGATCCCGGTCCACTTGGCGCGCCAGCCCGCCCGCATCGAGCGCACCAGCAGGAACATCGGTGCCAGATAAAGGAGTTGAATGGCCAGCGGCCACCAGCGGATCACCTCGGTGAGGTCGGTGACACCGCAGGCCTTCACGATGAACGCGGCCACCGCGAAGAAGCCCGGCCAGCTCCAGCGCGCGTCGAGGTCGGGCACGGCCGAGCCGGTCCGGTCGATGTAGTCCAGGAAGCCCAGGTGCTGCCAGGCTGTCGCGAACCGCGGCTCGGTCTCGATCACGGCGGGCAGCGCGTGCAGCGACACCACGGTCGCCAGCAGTACGACCAGCAACAGGGCCTTGTGCTCGCCCTTCAGCCACAGCAGCGAGGCGAACACCACGATGAGCAGGGCGGCGCCGACCAGGGTGGTCAGGGGCAGTACGGAGATGAGCCCGAGCCCGCCCATCCGGTCGAGGTCGGCCTCGCCGAGCCGCAGCACCGGCACCCAGTAGAGCAGCAGCGCGACGGTCAGCAGACCACCGAGGGCGAGACCGGGCCGGGTGGGATGCGCCAGCCGCTCCCGCAGCGACGGCGGCGACGGCGGCGAGGTCGACAAGTGAGGTGGCGGAGCCGGCTCCTGGGGCTCAGCGAACTCCTGGTGCTCCTGAGGCTTCAGGGACTCCGGAGGCTCCGGGGGCCCCGACGGCTCGCGAGACTCCGCGTCCGCCTCGATCACTTCCGCCGGCCCCAGCGAGGCCTCCGAACCGGGCTCCCTGGCCTCCACCGGCAGCCCCACCTGCTCCCGGGGCAGTACCCCGTCCGCCCCGGGGGACTTGACGGCCCAGGTCGGCCGGTGGTCGGCGCGCACCCGGGGCGTTCCGGTGGGCGGTGTGCCGGGACCCGGCCGTACGTCCGGCCTGCGTTCCAGGTGGTCGATGTCGACGTGGACGCCGAGCGCGAGGGTGTCCGAGTCCAGCGCCCAGGCGGGGCCGCGCCTCGGCCGGGACGCCGTCGTGGACGACTCGCGTGCGCCCAGGTCGGCGAGGTCGCCGTCCGGTGCCGCGTCCTCGGGCGGAGCCGTGGCCGGCGCGGCCCGCACGATCTTGTACAGCTTGGGTGCCGCGATCGCCACGATCAACGTGAGGCTGCAGATCTCCGCGACACCCGCGCCGGTCAGGCCCATACGGGGCAGCAGGATCACCGTCAGCCCGAGCACCAGGGCGCACAGCAGGCCCTGGAGATAGGCGAGTCCTGCGGTGCGGCTCTGGGCGCGCAGGACGGCGAAGTACGTCTCCATGACGACCCGCAGCACCGCGCCGACGGCGAACCAGCGCAACAGCGGGGTGGCCGCGTCCGCGTAGCCCTGGCCGAAGACATGCAGGATGAACGGCGCTCCGAGGAAGAGCAGCCCGCACACCGGAATCATGATCCGCGCCATCCGGCGCAGCGCGGCCCGGGTGTTCGCGGCGAGCCGTGCCGGGTCGTGCGAACCCTCGACGGTCAGCGAGGCGCCCATGTTGATGGCGAGCAGGTTGACCGTGCCGCCGATGGTCGTGGTGATGTAGAAGTACGCATTGTCGGTGGAGCTGACCTGCGAGGCGACGATCACCGGCACGAGATAGACCACGGCCAGCGAGAACAGGGAGCCGGTGTAGTCGCCCGCGAGGAAGCGCCCGATCTCCTTGAGCGTCGGCGGAGTCGTACGGTCCGCCGTCGCCTTCGCATGCCGGGGCGCCAGGCGCCGGAAGACCAGCCAGCCCAGCGGGACCACGGACATGGCGATCGCCAGGACCCACGAGACGAAGACGCCGCTCGTGGGGATGGCGGCGGCGAGGCCGATGAGCAGCACCAGCTTCACCGCGGAGAACACGGTGTTGCCCACCGGCACCCACAAGGCGTTGCGCAGCCCGGTCAGTACACCGTCCTGGAGCGTCAGCACCGACCAGGCGATCACCGCGAGGATGAACCCGAGCCCGTTGAGCGGCCCGTGCAGGAAGCGGTACGACGGCCCCCACACGTTCAGGGTGAGGAGGAAGACGACCGCGGCCAGCGCGACGACCGCCGAACTGCCCGCGTAGGTGCGGAAGATCAGCCGTCCGGTGGCGCGTCCCGCGACGGGGATGAAGCGGGCCAGAGCGCCCGTCAGCGTCACCGCGGTGATCCCCGCGAGGAGCTTCATCGCGGCGATCGCGGCGGAACCCTGGCCGACGGCGGACTCGGAGTAGTAGCGGGCCGCCACCAGCCAGTACCCGAGGCCGAGCACCGCGGAGATCCCGGTGTTGAGCATCAGGGCGTAGGCATTGCGGAAGAGCTGGCCGCCGCCCCCCGCGCCCTTGCCCAGACCGGGCAGGGGCAGCCGGAGACGACGCCTCGACTGCTGTTCGGGTGCCTCGGCGGTGGGCGTCGCGGCCTTGGCTGTGGTCGTGTCAGACACGGGAACTGATGGCCTTCCGGCGGACCTGTCGTGCTCTGCGGACCAGGGCGTATCCCTTGGTGAGGGCGCGTTCCCCGGCGAAGGTGCGGGCGATCGCGCGGCCCTCGACCAGCCGCTCGAACTCCTCGATTCCGGTGGTTCGGCGCACGGTGACCCGTTGCAGGGCGTACGGCCCCTGGCGGCGGCGGGCCAGCGCGTTGCCGACGGCGAGCGACTGGGCGAAGCCCGCCTCGCGCACCGCGTGCCGCACATGGCGGCTGGAGTAACCGTACGGGTAGGCGAACGAGGCCGGCCGCGCACCCAGTTCGTCGGCGATGATCTCCGTGCAGCGCAGCAGCTCGGTGCGGAGCACGTCGTCCGGGATCTGGTCGAGCTGCGGGTGCGTATGGCTGTGTCCGCCGATCTCGACCTGCTCGGCGGCGAGTTGGCGCACCTGGTCCCAGTCGAGCATGGTGTCGAGGCCGCCCCCGGTGTCGTGGGGGCCGCGCAGCCAGCCTGTGGAGACGAACAGCGTCGACGCGAAACCGTGCTTGGCGAGCACGGGCAGCGCGTGGCGGTGCACCCCCTCATAGCCGTCGTCGAAGGTGATGAGGACAGGGCGCGACGGCAGCGGCGGGAGGCTCGGAGTGCGCCAGGACGCGGCCAGGTGGGCCGTGCTGACCGGCGTGAGGCCGAGGTCCCCGATCAGCGCCATCTGATCCGCGAACGCCTCGGGGGCCACCGAAAGACCCCGGGTCGCCGCGTTCGGCGCGCTCGCGACGGAGTGGTACATGAGGATCGGGACGGGCGGCGTCATACGGCACCGCCCCCGGCCCGGACCGGCAGCCGGATGTCGTTCATCCCAGGGCCCCCTTGTCGCCCGGATACCCCTCGCTCTCCCCGACGGAGACCACCGAGAACACCGCGCCACCCCTGCGGGCCCGGACGCTGCCGAGCACGTACCCGCCCGCCGCGGTGAGAACCCCGGCGACGATCGCGCCCGCGCGGCCCGCGCCGCCGTGACGGGCGAGCAGGGCGTCGCGCACCCCGCGGGCCACTCCGGCGGGCAGGATCCGCGTCGCGTAGCGCCGCTCCGACTCGAGCCCCTTGCCCGCGCCCACACTGCGCGCGACGAGTGCCTTGGACAGTCCCTCGGCGTACGCGCGGGTGCGGAAGTACCCGAACCGCTCGCGCGCTTCGGGTACCCGGTGGTGGATGACCGCCCGGTCGTCGATCAGCAGGATCGCGTCCGGCCGGGCGGTCGAGAGCCGGATGCACAGCTCCGTCTCCTCGCAGCCCAGCGGGCGTTTGTCGCCGTCGCGGCCGATGCCGGTCGCGAAGCCGCCCGCCGCGTCGAACGCCGTGCGCCGGAACGAGGCGTTCCCGCCCAGCACGTTGCGCACCCGCACCCGGCCGGGCGGCAGACCCTTGTACGTGCAGCCCACCACCCAGTCGAACTCCTCGGGAAACCAGGCGGGCCGGCGGCCCGACGCCCAGATCGGCATCGTACGGCCGCCGACGGCCATGACCCGCGGATCCGCGTATCCCGCGGCGAAGTGCCGCAGCCAGTCCCGCTCGGCCACGGCGTCGTCGTCGAGGAACGCGATGATCTCGCCCCGGGAGGCCGCGATGCCGGTGTTGCGGCCCGCGGACAGGCCGCGGGGGCCCGCGTTGGCGAGCACCCGCACCCCGTCCGTCTCCTTGTACTCCGCGGCCAGCCGCTCCAGGAGCGTGGTGTTGTGGTCCACGACCAGGAGCGTCTCCAGGGCAGGCCGCGACTGCGCGCGCACCGAGGCGACCGCCGCGAGGATGTCCTCCCAGCGGTCCTCGGTGTACACGCAGACCACCACGGAGATGCCCGGCGTGCTCAAGACACCTCACCCCGGGCGGTGTTGAGCGCCGCCGCGTGCGATCTGCGCAGCGCGCGCCGGTTGTTGCGCTCCTTGAGGATCACGTTGAGGACCCGGAACCCGTCCCGCACGGCACGCAGATTGCTGGTGCCGTGGATCCGCAGATACTCGTGGCTCGGTATCTCCTGGACCTTGAGGCCGGCCTTGACCACCCGGATGTTCATCAGGGTCTCGACCTCGAAGCCGGTGCAGTCGAGGTCGATCTGGTCCAGGCAGTGCCGCCAGAACGCGTTGTATCCGTAGCACAGGTCGGTGTAGCGGGCGCCGAACTTCTTGTTGACCACTGTGCACAGGGCCCAGTTGCCGAACTTGCGGATCGGTGTCATGTCGTCCGTGCCGCCCCCGTTGGCGAACCGGGAGCCCTTGGCGAAGTCCGCGCCGGAGACGAGTGCGGAGACATAGGAGACGATCTCGTGGCCGTCGGCCGAGCCGTCCGCGTCGACCATCACGATGATGTCGCCGGTGCACGCCTCGAATCCGGTGATCAGGGCGTCGCCCTTGCCCTTCCCGCGCTGCTCGACGACCTTGACGTCGGGCCACAGCTCGCGGGCCACTTCGACCGTGTTGTCGGTGGAATTGCCGTCGACGAGAACCACTTCGTGAATCCATCCGGGAAGTGTCTTGAAGACGTACGGAAGATTCTCCGCCTCATTCATGGCGGGAATCACCACACTCACCGGCGGCGCAATGGCCAGGTGAGAGGAGATCGGCCGGTACTTGCTGGTTGTTGACGGATCTTGGCCCGAAAAGGCTGGGCGCAGGACTGAGCTCATGAGTCTGGTCCCTCTCGTCCGGTGGACCGCCCGCCCCACGGGCAGTCCGGCATGTGTCCGGTTCGAAAGGAGGGTTCTCACTTAAGGCATGCCGAAATTGATCTCCGTGCATGCCCGGGTGAGTTGGCAAATCTGGCCGTCCCGACATCGGAGTACGACATCGAGGACGGTCTCGCGGCACGACTCGGCACAAGTGTGGACACCGAGCACGGCACCCCCCTACCGCGCCCGCGCCGGAACCATCGCGGTCCCTGAGCCCTCCCCTGGAGCCGCTTGATGATGGACCGATGCGGGTGAGATGTACGACGGTATTGATGATTGTGTATGTATGGCAAGACCTGGAACGTGGCCTCACGTTTTTGTTGTTTTGGCCGTTACCTAAATCTTCGAGCGGATCTTCCCCATCCGTTTGAGAACTCTGTCGGCCGGATCGAAGAAATCCGGCCGGGACAGCACCGCATTGCGCAGTGCCCGGACCGGGGCGCGACGCGCCCGGTGTCCGACGGCAATCGGATGACGCCGTGTCACCCACCCTTCGGACACGGCGAGTTCGCGTGTCTTCAGGGAGTCCTTGTATTCCTTCTGTCCCCGGCCGAGATCCAGATAGGCGATGCCGTCGGCGGCGGCCGCCTCGGCCATCCGCAGATGCAGGATCAGTCCGGGGGAGTATTTGGCGAACGCGGGGTCGTACGCCGGGAACCAGCACGCCAGGACGCGCTCGCTGCGCAGCCCGAAGTGTGCGGCGACCGGCCTGCCGTCCGCGTACAGCACGGACAGGATCCCGGCGAACGGCTCGGAGCGGGTGTGGAAGAGCTGCTGCAGCAGCCGGCTGATCCAGGCGCGCGCGAAGCGGTCGCTGCGCCCGGTCCTGCGGTACTGGGCGGACTTCCACTCCATCAGCGCGCGCAGGGCCGCGGGGTCGCGTTCGTCGTGCACGTAACGCACCTCGTCCGAGTCCCGGGCGAGCTTGCGCTCCTTGGCGAGCGTGGTCCGGGTGAACTTCGGGGACCTGTCGCGCAGTCCGCTCAGATAGGTCTCGTAGCCCTGGTCGACGTCCATGACCGGGGACGGGAAGGTGCCGGAGGCTCCCGCCTCGAACGGCGTCTGGCCCTCCACCAGGTGGTCGAACTCCCACACGGCGAGCCCGCAGGCCCGCAGCAGCTCCTGGGCGTCCCAGTCGAAGCCGGGGCCGTGCACCAGCCCCTGGCAGTCCGAGAGGCCCAGACCGACGGCCCGGCCGACCCCCGTGGGGGTTCTCTGGAACGGGAAGAACGCGGTGGGCTCGCCGCCCTCGCGGACGACCGCGATCCGCACACCGCGTCTGCACCGGCCCATCGCGAGCGTGAACTCGGGGGACAGGAACGGGTTCGCCAGTTCGGGCGCGCCGTTCAGGTGGGCCTTCGACTGCAAGGCCGTCCAGGCCGTCCGGTCGGCGGCGCTCAGCTCGCCGGGGCGGTACACGCTGATGTCCACGTCAGGAGGCCCGTTCCCGTGCCGCGCGACGGCGCAGCCGCCGTACGGCCACCAGCAGGAGAACGACGGAGCTGAGCGCGGTCACCGCCGCGATCCCGCCGTGCATCGACCAGCGGTGCACGGCCAGCATCCCCTGGGCCACCAGCATGTTGACGGTGATCGCCCCGGCCACCGAGACCAGCACGCGGCCGAACGGTGCCAGCCCGCGCAGCGCGGCCGCGATGGCCACCGACGGCGCCGCGAGCAGGAAGAACAGCGTGAACGGGCCGCGCAGGGGTGAGTCCACGTCGGCCAGTGCGAGGACCGCGCCGACGCCCCCGATCGCTGTCGCGGCGCCCGCGAGCAGCGGCAACAGGTCCCTCTCCGGACGGGTTCGCGGTTGTTCCGCACCGTCTGTTGAAGGTGTCTTGATGCGTAAGGTCTGCATTGGCGACTTTGCCCCCCGAAGCGCCGGATGCCGGGCTTCAATGTCGCGCAGCGGGCGGGGGGCCGTCAAGGTGCGGAGGGCCGCCGCGCAAGTTCGGTTGTTCCTTCAAACAGGTGTTCCCCGGAGGCGTCGGCTGCCTCCGGGGAACTGTCCTTCGGATCAAACGTGTTCGAGACGCGGGCGCCTGGGGCGCGGTCGCGTTACGGGACGATCTTCAGGAGCTTGTTCGGCGAGCCGGTGCCCGGGCCGGAGACGACGTTGGAGGTGGCGCCGTTCACCAGGGCCGTGGAGACCTGCGCCGGGGTGGCGGAGGTGTGGCTCGCGAGATAGACGGCGGCCGCGCCCGCGACGTGCGGAGTGGCCATCGACGTACCGGAGAGCGTGGCCGTGGCGGTGTCGCTGGTGTTGTACCCGGCGAGGATCGAGGAGCCGGGGGCGAAGATGTCCAGGACCGAGCCGTAGTTGGAGTAGCTGGCCCGGGCGTCCGTGTTGGTGGTGGCGCCGACCGTGATCGCCGTGGCCACTCGGGCGGGTGAGTACGAGGAGGCGTTGGCGTTGCTGTTGCCCGCCGCGATCGCATAGGTCACGCCGCTCGCGATGGAGTTCGAGACGGCCGTGTCCAGCGTCGTGGAGGCGCCGCCGCCGAGCGACAGGTTGGCGACCGACGGACCCGAGTGGTTGTTGGTCACCCAGTCGATGCCCGCGATGACGCCCGCGGTGGTGCCGGAGCCGTTGTTGTCGAGCACGCGGACCGCCACGATCTTCGCCTTCTTGGCGACCCCGTAGGTCGAGCCCGCGATGGTGGTGGCCACATGGGTGCCGTGGCCGTTGCCGTCCGCGGCGGTGGTGTCGCCGTCGACGGCGTCGTAGCCGTACGTGGCCCGGCCGCTGATCTGGGTGTGCGTGATGCGGACGCCGGTGTCGATGACGTACGCCGTCACGCCGCTGCCCGCGGAGTCCGGGTAGGTGTACGTGCCGGACAGCGGAAGCGCGCTCTGGTCGATGCGGTCCAGGCCCCAGGGGGCGCTGGACTGCGTGGTGTCGGTCAGGTGCACCGTCTGGTTCTGCTCGACGGAGGCCACCGCCGGGTCGGCGGCGAGTCTCCTGGCCTCGGTGGCCGAGAGGCTGGCCGTGTAGCCGTTCAGCGCGGTGCTGAACGTCTTCTTCACCGAGCCGCCGTACTCGTTGATCAGGCCCTTGCCCCGGCTCGACGCGGCCTCGAAGCCGGCGGCCTTCTTGAGCGTGACGATGTAGCTGCCCTTGACGGCCGTGGGGGAGCCGGCGGCGAGCACCTTGCCCTCGGCCGGGGCCGCGGCCTGGGCGGGAAGTGCGGTGATCCCGCCCATGAGGGCGGCGGTCGCGACGGTGGTTATCGCGGCGATCCTGATCTTCTTGCTACGGAGCTGTGCCATTACGAGGGGGTCCTCCTCAAGGCGGCGCGCGCCGGGGTGGGGCGCGCGCTGTGTGGGGGTGCGCGGGTGATCGTGCGCACGGTCCGGAGCGTCGCGTTCCACCCAGGACCGAGTAAAGAGTCGGTCATCTGCGCTGGGTGCTCAAGGGAGTTGGGCCCTTGTCACGACCCTGTCATGGGCACGCAATCAAACGCATGGTGAACACACAGAGCGGGACCCCGTAAGTGCCGAAAAGTCTTGGCATGGACACTTCCTGTCAACACGCGTAGCTGGTACGAAAGTTATGGCAGAGATCCTGCTAAAGGGAGGTTCCATGAGACGTTCCCGAATTACGGCATACGTGACCTCACTTCTCCTCGCCGCCGGCTTCGCCCTCACCGGGGCAGCGACGGCGCAGGCGTCCCAGACCGCTGCGGCCACTGGGTATGTGGCCCTCGGCGACTCCTACTCGTCCGGTGTCGGCTCCGGCAGCTACATCAGCTCCAGCGGCGACTGCAAGCGCAGCACGAAGGCGTACCCCTACCTCTGGGCGGCCGCCCATTCACCCTCGTCGTTCGGCTTCACGGCTTGTTCCGGCGCTCGTACGGGTGATGTTGTGGCCAACCAGCTGGGTCCGCTCAGTTCCTCCACCGGCCTCGTCTCCCTCAGCGTCGGCGGCAACGACGCGGGCTTCTCCGACGTCATGACGACGTGTGTGCTCCAGTCGGAGAGCAACTGCCTGGCCCGCATCGCCACGGCCAAGGCGTACGTCGACTCCACGCTCCCCGGCAAGCTCGACACCGTCTACTCGGCGATCAGCGCGAAGGCCTCGTCGGCCCATGTGGTCGTCCTGGGCTATCCCCGCTTCTACCAGCTCAACGGCAACTGCGTGGCGGGGCTCTCGGAGACCGAGCGGTCCGCGATCAACGGCGCGGCCGACTACCTGGACAGCGCGATCGCCAAGCGTGCCGCCAACCACGGCTTCACGTTCGGCGATGTCAGGGGCACCTTCACCGGGCACGAGATCTGCTCCGCCGCATCGTGGCTGAACAGCGTCAACTGGCTGAACATCGGTGAGTCGTACCACCCGACCGCGTCGGGCCAGTCCGGCGGCTATCTGCCGGCCTTCACCAGCGGGGTCTGACCACTCTCAGGGAGAAGCGGAGGAGGAGGCCCCGCCTGTCGGGGTCTCCGTCTCGCATGTCACCGAGAACGGCACCCAGTTGGACTTCGTGTCCAGCGGACTGCGGACCTCCACGGCGATCTCGTTGTCGTAGATCCCGCCCGCGTCGTACGTCGTCACCACGACCGTCTTCTGCTTGGTCTTGCCGCCGCTCGCGGGGAACGACAGGGTCTTCCACCCCGGGTCGGACACCTCGCCCTTCTTCGTGACCCAGCGGTAGTCGACCTCCACCGGCACGACACCCACCGTGAACGTCGCCGTGAACGTGGGCGCCTGCGCCTCGGCCGGCGGGCAGCTCCCGGAGTAGTCGGTGTGCGCACCCGCGACCGTCACCTTCACGGACTGCTTCGGCGGGGTGGTCGTGGGGTCGTCACTCGGCTCGCTGCTGGGGGAGTTGCCGCCGACCGCGCCGTTGCTGCTGCCGCTCTCGGCGCCGGAACTCTCCGAACTTCCGCCGCCGGAGGCACTGTTGGGGCCTCCGCTGTTGGCCGCCCCCGGGTCGTCCCCGCCGCCGTCGCGGTTCATCAGGGCGTACGTCAGTCCGGCCAGGGCGAGCGCGAGGGCGAGGAGGCCCGCGATCACGACGAGGCCGGCGCGGCGGTTGCGTTCGGGCGGGGCGGTGTTGGTCGTGGTCGCCGTCGAGTACGGGCGCGCGGGTGTGACGGCGGGACCCGGCCGGGGTGGGGTCGGCGGCTCCTGCGGCAGTCCGGCGACCGTCGGTGCGTACGGCGCGGCGACCGGCGACGAGCCCGTACGGGGGGTGCCGCCGGCGCCGACCAGGCGCAGGTCGTGCTCGGCCTGCTCGGCCGGTGTGCGGTCCGCCGGGTCCTTGCGCAGCAGCCCTTCGATGACCGGGCCCAGCGGGCCCGCGCGGTGCGGCGGCGGCAGCTCCTCGTCGACGACGGCCCGCAGGGTGCTCAGCGGAGTGTCGTGCCGGAAGGGCGAGTTGCCCTCCACCGCCGCGTACAGCAGCACGCCCAGGGACCACAGGTCGGACTCCGGCCCCGGTGTGCGGCCCAGCGCCCGCTCGGGGGCGAGGAACTCCGGCGAGCCGATGACCTCGCCGGTCATGGTCAGCGCGGAACTGCCCTCGACCATGGCGATGCCGAAGTCGGTGAGGACGACCCGGCCGTCGTTCGACAGCAGCACGTTCGCCGGTTTCACGTCACGGTGCAGGACTCCGGCCGCGTGGGCGGAGCGCAGGGCCGAGAGCACCTCGGCCCCGATGTGCGCGGTGCGCTGCGGGGAGAGCGGACCCTCGGCGTCCAGCAGGTCGGAGAGGGAGAGACCGCGGATCAGCTCCATGACGATCCAGGGCCGGCCGTCCTCCGTCGCCACGTCGTAGACGGTCACGACATTGCGGTTGGCGACCCGGGCCGCGGCCCAGGCCTCCCGCTCCAGCCGGGCGTACATCCGCTCGACATCGCTCGACGGGATCCCCGCGGGGGCGCGCACCTCCTTGACCGCGACCTCGCGGTGCAGCACTTCGTCGCGGGCCCGCCAGACGGTGCCCATGCCCCCCTCACCCAAGGGGGACAGCAGCCGGTAGCGGCCCGCGATCACACGTTCACTGCCCGGTACTTCGGACACGGGCGTCCCCCATTTCGCATCCGCGTGATTTCTCCACAAAAGTAGCTCAGCCGAGTGCGGATGCGGCCCCCCTGAACACCAATCCAGCCCCAAGAGCTACGACCACGACCGCGGATCCCAGGGGCGCGGCCCTGCGCATCAGGGCCGCCATCGGGCCGCCCGTCCACCGCGGGCGCCCGGCCAGCAGCCGGGCCATGCCGCCGCCGAGCCGGACGACGGCGAACCCCGCCGCCGTGAGCGTCAGGGCCAGTCCGACGCCGTACGCCAGGACGAGCAGGAGACCGAACCACGCCTGTCCCAGGGCGGCGGCCCCCACCAGGACGACGACGGCGGACGGGCTGGGCACCAGTCCGCCCGCGAAGCCGAGCAGGAGCGTGCCGCGCAGGGTGGGGGAGGTGGGGTGGGTGTGGGTGAAGCCACCGTGCGAGTGCGCTCCGGCGGGCTCGGGGGCGCGGTCTTCGTGGTGCGCGTGGGCGTGACCGTGGTCGGGTGCGTGATCGTGGTCATGCCCGTGCGAGTGGTCGTGCGCGTCGGCGTGACTGTGCGCGTCCTCCGATCCGTGGGAGTGGGAGTGACCCGGCCCGTGGGAGTGTCCGTGCGGGTGGGCGCGGTGTCGCCAGGCCCGTCGTACGAGGGAGGCTCCCGCCAGCGTGACGAGGATGCCGCTCGCGAGACCCAGCCAGGCGATCACGGAGGGCGCGGCCGCCGAGCCGGCGGTGACGAGGAGGCCGAGCGCGACCACGCCGAGTGTGTGGGTGACCGTCACCGAGGCGGCGAGCGGCAGGACGTCACGGAGCGTCGCCCGTCCGCGCGCGGCGGCGGTCGCGGCCATCAGCGTCTTGCCGTGGCCCGGCGCGAGCGCGTGCAGCGCGCCCAGGCCGACGGCGATGACCAGGGCGAGCGCGGCGAAGCCGAGGGTGAGGTCATGGCGGGCCACCAGATCGTCGAGTGCCCGGGTCCAGCGGTCGGCGCCGCGCGGGAGCACGGAGGCGGCGGGTGCGTCGCGGTCCTCCTCGTCGAGGGCCGCTCCGCCCGGGCGGATCCGCAGGGACGCCGCCGCCGTGTCGGACGGCGACGACAGCAGCTCCTTCGGGTAGCTGGTCAGCCGCCGGGACACGGAGGTCCTGGGTACGTCCGAGGCGGTGAGCGTCATCCGGTCGCCACGCGCGGTGATCTCGCGCCAGCCGGGGCCCGAGTCGACGGCGGCGTGAAAGCGCACGGCTTCCGCGCCGTCGGAGAGCGGTGCCGTCAGCCGGCACTCCACCCGGAGTGTGTCGAGGCCCGCCTGCCCCGGTCGCACCCGCGCGAGGCTCGTGCCCACCGTGAGCGCGACGTCGTGTCCGGCGACGGTGACCCTGCTGTCCCGGGCCGCCGTCGCACAGCGCTGCCGGGCCCAACGCTCCATCCCCAGCCGCTTGATGTCGGGTCCGGCCTGCGTGGCGGGGATCTCCGCGAGGTCCTCCACATGGTCGACCCGCAGCCGGTCCGCGGCGGCCACGAGACCGTCGTACCGGTTGACGGTGAAGTTCCCGAGCGGGTGAGCGCTCGCCGTCCCGGAGGGGAGCAGCACGAGCGCACAGGTCCCGACGAGAACGGCCGCGCCGGAGGAGACGGCGCGTCGGAGCGTCGTGCGGAGGCTCACTTCGCCTCCTTGAGCGCCGTACGGGCCGCGCGGGCGCCCAGGGGGGAGAAGCCCGCGTTGAGATCGAGGGCCGCGGTCAGGGAGTCGCGGGCGTCCTCGGCGTGGCCCGTCGCGCGCTCGATCATCCCGCGGTGATAGAGGAAGGCCGCGTTGTGGTAGCCGGTGGCGGTGGCCCGGCGGGCGTACGGAAGGGCTTCGTCGTCGCGGCCGTTGACGTGCAGGGCCCAGGCGAGGGCGTCCGCGGTGTGCACGGTGCGGCGGCGGTCCCATTCGGCGCGGGCAGCCGTGAGCGCGGCCTTGTGGTCGCCGTGGTCGGCCGCGGCGAGCGCCGTGTCGAGGTCGGCGTTGACGCCGTTGGCGCGGGCCAGTGAGGTCCAGGCGTTGACGAGGGCGTACTGGTCACGGGCCTTCTGCCGGTCACCCTCCTTGTCGCGTGCCTCGTACAACTCACCCAGTTCCACGAGTGGCTGGGGCAGTGGGTAGCGGTCCACGAGCGCCTCCATGTCGCGGATCGCGGCGGCTCGGTCGCCCCGCGCGGCCTCGGCCCGGGCCCGTCCCTCCAGGGCGGGGAGGTAGGCGTCGTCGGCCGCCAGGGCCCGGGCGTAGTACGGCAGGGCCTTGCCGTACTCGCCCTGGTTCCAGGCGAGTTGACCGAGTGCCGTCGCCACGTAGGCCACGTCGCCGCGCGTGGTCGCGGTGGACAGGGCCTGTTCCAGGACGCGGCGGGCCGTCTTCACATCGCCGCGCAGCTCGCGCACGTACGCGTACCGGGTGAAGACCGGGACGCCCGGGCGCCGGGAGTCCGCCAGGTCGGCGGCCTTCGACGCCTCGTCGTAGCGGCCGAGTTCGACCAGGGCGTCGATCCGCGAGCACAACGCGCGTTCGCTGTACGGGTTCTGGGCAAGCGCCCTCTCGGCGAACTTCAGCGCCTCGGGGAACTGATGCCGGGCCGCGGCGAGGGCGGCGCGGCCGGCCAGCGCCGGGTCGTTGTCGGGACGCAGCTCGAGCGAGCGGTCCAGCGCGCGCTCGGCCTGCGGGTAGCGCGAGGGGTCGCCCTTCGTGCGGGCCTGCTCGACATAGGCCAGGCCCAGCGTCGCCCAGGACCCGAAGTCCTTCGGCTGGGCGCGGAGATGGGACTGCAGAGACCTGATGCTCGCGTCGATGTCGCCGCCGAGCACCTCGGGGGAGAGGCCGGCGGGCGCCGCCGCGACGGTGGTGGGCCCGCCGTCGTGCGCGCCGAGCACGACGGCGCCGGCGGTCAGGGCGACGGCCAGTGCTACGGCACACCCCGCGAGCTGCGCCGCCCGCCGACGCCGACCCGCCGCGCCCACGCGACGCACGGCCGCCACGCGTTCGTCGAGGGCCTCCGGGGCCGGAGCCTCGGCCGCCGCGACCGCCTCTGCCTCCTCGTCGTGCTTCTCGTCGTGCTTCTCGTCGTCCCTCTTGTCGTCCTCGGACGACACTTCTGCCGTTTCCGTCGTCCCGGCCTGTTCGGGCACGGCCTCCGCGGCGCGGGGCGTGGGCTCGGCCGTCGGGCCGTCGCCGCGTTCGCTCTCCGGCGCGCTCTCGTTCGTACGCGGGGACATGCCCTCTCCTCAAAGTCCAGGTCGGCAACGGTCGTTGTGGGGGTCCGGAGGCGGGGGGACGACCCTCGGGTGGGGGGGGGAGAGGGGGAGCGCGAGGAGCTGCGACCTGAGAGGGGCCCACGGC
>NZ_JBHXJC010000009.1:327528-348059 GCF_042723265.1 Streptomyces sp. NPDC058371
CTCTGTTTTGGGGAGGGGGCAGACCCCCCTTTCCTAAAATCCGGGTTGGGAGAGGTTGGTGGGGGGGGGTGGGGGGCGCACCCAGCCGGGGGGGGGGTGAGTGGAGGGCGGGCCGCGCCGGTCGGTGAGCCGGGCCGGGGCCCGGTGATGCGGTGGATCAGTAGGCGCGGTTGTGCATCCGTCGGCGCCACCACATGACCGCGGTGCCGATCAGCAGGAACCCGGCCGCGCCGGCCGCCGCCGAGCCCGCGATCAGCACGGTGTCCGTGCCGCCGGTGGTGCTCGCCCCGGTCAGTCCGCCGCCCAGCTGGTTGCGGACGTCGTTGCCGCTGCCCTTGGCGGTCGCGCCGCGCGAACCCGAGGTCGGCTGGGCCAGATACGGGAAGGAATGACCGAACTTCTTGTCGTTCTTGTCGACCGCGTCGCCCAAGTCGTTCTTGGAGCCGACCAGTTCACCCTCCACGACCTGGAGAGAGGCGTCGATCACGTCGTCGGTGAGCCGCCGCCCGTTCGGGAAGCCAGCGTTGTCGCCGTCGAGCACACCGAGGCGCTTGGGGGACGCGGCGGGCTTGATGGAGGTGTTGAGCCGCAGCTCCTCCGCGGGAGTCACGTGCGGAGGCTGGTTGAGGCCCTCGACGCCCTTGAGGAACACGTCGACGAGGTCGTTCCTGGGCTCCGCCGGTGCCTTGATCTTGTAGATCGCCTCGATGAGCTTCGGCAGTTCGGGGTTGGTCACGTTCTTCAGGAACTGGGCGTCGTCCCAGGGCGCGGACGCGTTGAACTTGTCCTTGTCCTTCTGCGGGTTGACGACCTCGTTGACCAGCGGCATCCCGAGGCGGGACACCTGTGTCCAGTCGCCGTGCGCGTCCTTGCGCTCCGTGGTGGACCAGATCCCGACGATCGGCTGCTCCGCCGACTCCTGGATCATGTCGGTCGGCACCTGCAGGGCTATGGAGTTGACGTTGTAGCCCTTGAGCGTGTCCCGGCCGACCTCGGAGAGGTCACCGCCGTAGAGGAGGTCGAAGACGCGCAGGTCCAGGAAGAACGGGTCGTCCGCCTGGCCGGCGAACGTCGTCGAACCGCCCGCGAGCTTGTACACGGCCTGGTCGCGCAGCGTGCTGTAGTGCGGCATCGACGCCTTGCCGACGTTCGACGGCGCGACCGGAATGTCGTCCGCGACCTTCGTCCTGGAGATGAGCTTCTGGTCGTGCAGACGCAGCAGATCGATGTCGTACGACTGCGTGATGTTGAGGTCGGGGTCGTCGAGACTGGTGACCGGACCCGTGTTGTAGAGGAAGGTGTCACCGTTCTTGCGGTGCGTCTTGAAGGTGTAGCGGTAGATCAACTCACCCTGCGCATCACCGTTGTTGTCGATGTGCAGGTCGTAGTGGGCGTCTTCCGCGAAGGTGAAGAAGTTCGGTCCGCCCGCCGGTTCCTCGAAGGGGATCCAGTTCGCCACGATCGTCGTCGTGTCGGGCTTGTCCGGGCTCACGAACGCGTACACGTCCGTGTTGTCGTACTGGGGCTGCCCCGAGATCAGCGGGGCCTCCCGGTGGCTGGAGGCGGCGGCCGCCCCCGGTTCCAGCGCGGTCACACCGGCGGCTGCGAGCCCCCCGGCGGCCAGCGCTCCGCAGACGAGGGCCGCGAAGCTCCTGCGTCCCGCGCCACTCCTGGAGATAGGTGTCATGCCGTCCGTCCTCACGTCCAACTTGCCTGACGCACGCCATTCGGAGCCGTCGCCGGGGTGGATTGGTGGAATCACAAACGTTCTTACGGCGGCTCGCACGTCTTGTTTCACCGGTGGGGCCACGTGTTTCGCCCGCCGCGCCGACGCCGGGCCCTCCGTCGCCGGTTTCCTCGGCGGCGGACCCGCGTTTTCGGTCCGCCGATCCGTAACCCATCCGTAGGCGCACTCGCCACGAACACATGGGCGACGGGGACAGGCCGTACGCGGCCGGAGAGGGGGACGAGTGGAGGCGGACGAGCTTCTGGTGCTCGTGGCAGGAGGGGACCAGAAGGCATTCGAGGAGCTGTACGGACTGGTGTCCGGACCGGTGTTCGGTCTGGTGCGCCGGGTGGTGCGCGACCCGGCCCAGTCGGAGGAGGTGGCACAGGAGGTGCTGCTCGAACTCTGGCGCTCCGCCGCCCGGTTCGACCCCGGCCGCGGCAGCGCCCTGTCCTGGGTCCTCACCCTCGCGCACCGCCGGGCGGTCGACCGGGTGCGCAGCGCCCGCGCGGCCACCGAGCGCGAGCGGCGTGAGGGACAGCGCGTGCACCGGCCCGCCTTCGACCAGGTCGCCGAGGAGGTCG
The DNA here is from genome assembly GCF_042723265.1 of Streptomyces sp. NPDC058371. Lineage (NCBI taxonomy): Bacteria > Bacillati > Actinomycetota > Actinomycetes > Kitasatosporales > Streptomycetaceae > Streptomyces > Streptomyces sp. NPDC058371. The sequence continues at coordinate 329,839 of NZ_JBHXJC010000009.1, forward strand.
AGGCCGGGCTCGAACGCGAGTGGGTGCGCCGCTGTCTCGACCGGCTCACCGCCCTGCAACGACAGTCCGTCACCCTCGCCTACTACGACGGCTATACGTACCGCGAAGTGGCCGAGCGGCTCTCCCTGCCGCTCGGCACGGTCAAGACCCGGATGCGCGACGGACTGACACGGCTGCGCGACTGCCTCGGAGGTGTCGCATGAGCGTCCTCGACCGTCTGCTCCGCCGCGATCCGCACTCGCTGGCCGCTCCGTACGCCCTCGACGCCCTGGACCCCGCCGAACGCCGGCGCTTCGAACGGCACCTGTGGCGTTGCCCGAGATGTGCCGACGAGGTGCGGGCCCTGACCGAGGACGCGGTCCGGCTCGCCTGGTCCACGGCCTCCCCGGCCCCGGCCGCGCTGCGGGACCGGGTCCTCGCCGCCGTGAGCACGACTCCGCAGGAGGCGCCGGCCGGGGGAGCCCTGCGGGGCCGTCCCGCTCCCCGGCCCGCCCGCGCGCACGCGCCCCGGGGCCGCCCCCTCTTCGTGCCGTTCGCCACCGCCACGGCCGCCGCCGCCCTCGTCGTCGCGTCGCTCTTCGCGGTCCAGGCGACGCAGACCCAGGACAAGCTGGACCAGGAGCGGGCCCAGGCACGTGAGATCGCCCACGTTCTCGCGGCGCCCGACGCCCGGGCCACCAGCGACCGGGACGCGCAGGGGCGCGGGATCGGGGTGGTCGCCTCCGCGTCGGAGGGGCGCGCGGTCGTGACCGTGCGCGGTCTCGGTGCGCCCGCCGCGGGACGCGCGCACCAGCTGTGGCTCATGCGCCCGGGCGTGCAACCGCGCTCCCTCGGCCTGCTGCAAGGCGACACGCCCTTGGTCGCGAGCGGACTCAATACGAGCGCCACGTCACTCGCTGTCACCGTCGAGCCCGAAGGTGGCTCGGCACGGCCCACAACCGCCCCAGTTGTCCAACTCGCCCTGGAATCGGTTGGATTCGGAGAGTAATCGTCAACGCCCTTACGGGGTAGGTGAATCCTGTGCCCGCGATACACGAGTGCCGCGGGGGAGCGATAGGGTTAGCCTGCCCGGGCCGGGTGCCCTCGTATGGGTGGGGAGTGACATGGAACAGATAACAGTGCGCAGCAGGGCGCGAGTCCCTGCGATCACGTGTGGGAGCAGCGCGACCAGTTCGCGCCTCGACCGCCATCTCTCGGTGCTGGGCGGCCCTGCCGTCCCGCAGCGCGAGACGGCCGAGGCGACGTCACTGATGCGTGAGCTCACCTCGCGTGACGCCGCGCACGACCGCAGCGCCAGGGGTGTGCGAGTGAGGCGGGTCTCGCTCTTCGCGCCGCTGAGGCGGCTGCGCCGTTCGCTCTTCGGCAGTCGCTGAGCGGCGGGCCGGCCAGCAGTTCCCGACCCGCGCTCAGGCGGCCACACCGTCCCGGCGCAGTGCTGCGATCTCATCGTCCGTCATCCCCACGGCACGCAGCAGCGCCCCGGTGTGCTCCCCGAGCGCGGGTACGGCTCCCATCCGTGCCGTGTCCCCGCCCGGCAGTGTGATCGGCGGCAACAGCGCCCGCAGCGGCCCGACCGGTGACTCCACTTCCCGCCACCGGTCCCTGGCCGCCAGCTGCGGATGCTCCGCCACTTCCCGTACGTCCCTCAGGCGTGCGCACGCGATGCCCGCGCGCTCCAGCCGGGCGACCGCCTCGTCCGCCGTCAGCGCGGCCAGTGCCTTGCCCACGAGAGCGTCCGTACGATCCCGGTTCACGACCCGCGCGGCATTGGTCGCGAACGCCGGCGCGGAGCCCAACTCGGGCTGTGCCAGGACCTGTTCGGCCAGTCGTCGCCACTCCCGGTCGTTCTGCACCGACAGCAGCACGCGCCCCCCGTCCGTCGTGGGATAGGCGTCGTACGGCGCGATGACGGCGTGCGCGAGACCGGTGCGCGCCGGGGGTGTGCCTCCGTGCATCGCATGGTGCAGCGGATGCCCCATCCACTCCGCGAGCGCCTCCAGCATCGACACCTCCACCGGACCCCCGCGCCCTGTCGTGCCCCGGCGCACCAGCGCCGCGAGCACCCCCGAGAACGCGTACATGGCCGCCGCGATGTCGGCCGCCGGAATCCCCGCCTTCACCGGCCGCTCCGGGGTCCCGGTCACCGACACGAGCCCCGCCTCGCACTGCACGAGCATGTCGTACGCGCGTTTGCCGGCGTACGGCCCCGTCGCCCCGTACCCGGAGATGTCCACGGCGATCAGCCGCGGATGGACGGCGCACAGGGTGGCCGCGTCCAGGCCGAGCCGGGCCGCCGCGCCCTGCGCGAGGTTCTGCACGAACACGTCGGCGTCCGCGACCAGTCGCCGTACGACCTCGAGGCCCCGCGGGTCCTTGAGGTCGAGGGCGATGGACTCCTTGCCCCGGTTGCACCACACGAAATGGGAGGCGAGGCCCGCCGCCGCGGTGTCGTAGCCGCGGGCGAAGTCCCCGCCGTCGACCCGCTCGACCTTGATGACGCGAGCGCCGAGATCGGCGAGCTGACGGGTCGCGAAGGGCGCGGAGACGGCCTGCTCGACGGCGACGACGGTGATGCCCTCGAGCGGCAGGGGCTGACCGGCCGCAGGGGCCGCGGACTGTGGCTGCATGCGGTGGATCATGTCCTGTGCGTAACACCTTTGTCATGCACGAAGGTTGACGAGGCAACCTCCGAGGGCCAGGGTGGCTGATCGTTTACACGATTCATGTGCCTGATACACCCAACCTCACCCCCGGAGGTACGCGTGTGTGACCTGCACGACCAGCACGAACACGAGCCGGCGGCCGCGAACGGCCAGGTCCTGAGCCGCCGTCGCATCATGCAGCTGCTCGGCGCGGCCGGCGTGGCCTCGGCCGTCATGACAGCCGAGGCCGACCCGGCGACGGCCGCCTCCTCCGACGACACCGCTGAGGCGTACCGGCCGCCCGAGGGCCTCGCCCAGGACAGCCCGGCCAAGACGGCGGCCCTGGACTGGATCACCGGCAACTCCGACCGGATCACCGGCCTGAACGCGGAGATCTGGGAGAACGCCGAGCTCAGCCTGCGCGAGTGGAAGTCGTCCCTCGCCGAGGCCGGATTCCTCGAAAAGGCCGGATTCCACGTCGAGTTCGGGACCGCCGGCTTCCCGACCGCGTTCACCGCGACCTTCTCGTACGGCAGCGGCGGCCCGGTGCTCGGCTTCAGCGGCGAGTACGACGCCCTGCCCGGCCTCTCGCAGCACAAGGGCGTCGGTCACCACGACCCGCGCGAGTACATCCACGACCCCTTCGCCCCCAGCTACGGACCGGGGCACGGCTGCGGCCACAGCGCCCTCGGCACGGCGGCGGCCGCCGCGGCAGCGGCCGTCGCCCAGGCCGCCGGGAAGCACAAGCTGCCGGTCACCGTGAAGTTCTTCGGCTCCACCGCCGAGGAGACCCTGATCGGCAAGACGTACGCCGTCAGCAAGGGGGTGTACGAGGGCCTCGACGCGTTCCTCGACTGGCACCCCTCGACCGCCAACGCCACCGGCTGGGGCACCACCACCGCGATGACCGCGGTGACGTTCACCTTCCTCGGCGTCGCGGGCCACGGCGGCACCCCGCTCGGCAACAAGAGCGCCCTGGACGCCGCCGTCATGATGGCGACCATGTCGGAGTTCCTGCGCGAGGAGAACCTGGCGCCGAGTGGCCGGCTCCACTGGGTGATCAACAACGGCGGTGACATACCCAACGTCACCCCGGAGATCGCGGAGATCAGCTACTACGTCCGCGAGGGCAGCCCCGCCCGCGTCCAGGTTCTCCTCGACAAGGTGATCGCCGTCGCGGAGGCCGCGGCCAAGGCCTCGCAGACGTCGGTACGTCACCGCATCACGTCCGCCTGCTGGAACCAGCTCCCGTCGAAGTCCTTCGCCGAGCTGCTGCACGCCAACATGAAGCAGATCGGCCCGCCGCGCTTCACCGACGCGGCACACCGGCTGGCGAAGGAACTCCAGCAATCCCTCGGTCTGCCGCAGCAGGGCATGCACGCCGTGATCGCCGAACTCACCCCGCCCAACCCGGTGTTCCTCGGCGGCGGCTCCACGGACGTCGCCGACATCAGCTGGAACGTGCCGACGGTCTCCATGGGCGCCGCGCTCGCCCCCATCGGCACCAAGATGCACACCTGGTCCACCGCGTCCTGTGCGGCGGCGGACCCCGGCCGGGCCGCCGTGATCGCCGCGGCCCGGTATCTGGCGGCGACCGCCGTGGACCTGCTCACCCAGCCCGCGCGGCTGAAGGCCATCAAGGACGAGTTCACGCAGCGGACGAAGGGCGTCGAGTGGAAGACGGCGCTCCCCGAGGGCTACGAGCCGCCCATGTACGAGCCCCCGGAGTGGTTCCTGAAGAAGACCGGCCAGAAGTGGCCGCCGGAGAACATCACCTGGCCGCCGAAGCGCGTGGTGTCCCAGGAGAAGTTCTCCTCCCTGGGCCCTGAACTGGCGCCGCAGACGTAGGAGTTCGCCGACCGGAGGTGGGTGTCGCTCCGGGCCCTCACCGTCCGCCGCGTGCGTAGCGGCGGACGGCGAGCGGCAGGAACACCGCGATGAGCACCGCGCACCAGGCGAGCGACCCGGCGACGGGATGGGTCACCGGCCAGGCGCCGTCGGCCGGCACCGGCGCGTTCCCGAACAGGTCCCGCAGCGCCGTGGCCACCGCACTGATCGGGTTCCACTCGGCCACCGCCCGCAGCCAGCCCGGCAGATGGTCCGTCGGAATGTACGCGTTCGACAGCAGCGGCAGCAGGAAGGTCGCGGCCCCCAGCTGCCCGGCCGCCTCCTCGCTCCCCGAGGCCAGCCCCAGCAGGATGCCGATCCATGTCATCGCGAACCGGAACAGCAGCAACAGGCCGACGGCCCCCGCCGCTTCGAGCGCCGACCCGTGGACCCGCCAGCCGACCGCCAGGCCGACCAGCATCAGCGGGACCATGCCGGCGGCCGTCACGACCAGGTCGGCGGCCGCCTGCCCCAGTGGCACGGCGGCCCGGCTCATCGGCAGCGTGCGGAATCGGTCCATCACGCCCCGGTGCGAGTCCTGGGCCGCCTGGAACATCCCGGTCATGATGCCGTTGGCCGCCGTCGCCACCATCAGTCCCGGCACGAGGAAGGCGCGGTACTCCTGCCCGGGCGTCGCGAGGGCGCTGCCGAAGACGTAGCCGAAGAACAGCAGCATGGTGACCGGCATCGACTGGGTGAGGATCAGCAGCCCGGGGTTGTGCCGCAGGCGCCGCAGCTGACGGCCCAGCATCGCGGTCCCGTCGTACGCCAACGCGCTCATGTCACCAGCTCCTTGTGGTCGTTCGGGCCATGGGCAGGCCCGGTGTGCTGTCGTCCGTCGGCGGGACGTCCGGTCCGGTCGCCGTGCGAGTCGCCCGCCGGCGTGTCCGTCAGGCGCAGGAAGACGTCGTCGAGGGTCGGCGGGCGCAGGCTCGCGTCGAGCAATGGCACCCCGGCGGCGTCGAGTTCACGGACCAGACGCGGGAGGGTCAGCGTCGGGTCGGTGGTGACGACGCCGACCGAGTGCCGCTCCCGGTCGAACGAGGGCTCCTTGCCGGTCAGTTGGTCGAGGACGGCGGCCGCGCCGGACAGCGCGTCCGGGTGGGCGACGACGACCTCCGCGTAGGAACCGATGACCGCCTTGAGTTCGGCGGGTGACCCGGTGTGGGCGACCCGGCCGCGGTCCACCAGCACGATGTCGTCGGCCAGCTGGTCGGCCTCCTCCAGGTACTGCGTGGTGAGCAGGACGGTCGTGCCCTCGTCCTTGAGGGCGCGGACGGCCGCCCAGATCCGGTTGCGGCTGGCCGGATCCAGGCCGGTGGTCGGCTCGTCGAGGAAGAGCACCTCCGGGCGGCGGATCAGGCTCGCCGCCAGGTCGAGACGGCGCCGCATGCCGCCCGAGTACGTGCTGACGGGCCGGTCGGCGGCCTCGGTCAGCCCGAAGCGGTCGAGGAGTTCGCCGGCCCGTGCCGCCGGGTCCCGCATCCGGTGGAGCCGGGCGAACAGCCGCAGATTCTCGCGTCCGGTGAGATCGCCGTCCACCGAGGCGCCCTGCCCGGTGACCCCGATGGCGCGACGGACCGCGTCCGGTTCGCGGACCAGATCGTGCCCGGCGACACGCGCGGACCCCGCGTCGGGGCGCAGCAGCGTGGTGAGCAGCCGGACGGCCGTCGTCTTGCCCGCGCCGTTCGGCCCGAGCAGGCCGCAGACCGTGCCCCGGGCCACCGCCAGATCGAACCCCCGAAGAGCGCGCACGGTGCCGAAGCGCTTCTCCAGACCTTCACTAAGTACAGCGTACGTAGTAGTCATGAGGTGACCATAGCGCACTACGTACGGTGTACGTAACTACGATGGTCGAGAGGTGATCGACCAATGGCAGGGCGCAGCGCCGTACCCGAAGTGATCTGGGCCCGTCCCGAGCGGGCGGGCCGTGGTCCGCGGCCGGCCTACAGCCGCGCGGACATCGCGGCCACCGCGGTGCGGATCGCGGACGCGGAGGGGCTCGACGCCGTCTCCATGCGGCACGTTGCGGCCGCACTGGGCTGCGGCACGATGTCGCTCTACAACTACGTGCCGCGCAAGGAGGATCTGCACGAGCTGATGTTCGACGCCATCAGCGCCGAGCACGACCTTGCGGAACCGTCCGGCGACTGGCGGGCCGACATGCTCCGGCTCGCCCGCGACACCCGGGCCCTGATGCACCGGCATCCCTGGGTGCCGCGCCTGATGTCTCCGGTCTACGGCTTCAGCCCCAACGCCCTGCGCTATCTGGAGCACTGCCTGGCCTGCCTGGACCCGCTCGACGTCCCGTACGGCACGCGGATGGAGCTGATCGCCATGGTCAACGGCGTGGTGACGACGTACGTCGCGAACGAACTGGCGACGGCCGAGCGGGTCCGCGCCCTGCCCTGGTCCCAGGAGCAGGAGAACGCGATCCGGATCGGCTACCTCGGCAGCCAGGTGGCGAGCGGAGCGTATCCGCGGCTGGCGGCGGCCTTCATGGAGGACGCCGGCCCGATCGACCTGGAAGCGGTGTTCGAGCGCGCGCTGCAGCGAGTGCTCGACGCCTTCGATCCGCGGACCTAGCGGATGTCCGGGTGCCCTCGCCCGCTGAGCGGCGCGCTAGAGCAGCGCGAACTGGCCCTCCGGGCCCTCCTCGTGGTGGTCCAGGACGGACGCGGGCCGGCGGGCCGCGTCCGGCACCGGCAACACACCCGCCGTGCGCAGCTCGGCCGCGGTGATCGCCGTCCGCACGCTCAACTCGGCCTGCTGCGGCCGTAGTTCGGCGAGGAGCGCCAGTACCGTGACCAGTTCGAGGAGTTCGGACGTCCAGGGCTGGGGCCAGGTGGCGGGCCGGATCGCCGACAGGGTGCCCGGCTCCGCCGCGCCGGTCCGCACCGCGAACCACTCCTCCAGGACGCGCACCCCGCCGACCTCGAAGTCCCATGCCTCCGGGGGTACCGGGGAGATCCGGCCCTCGTCGACCTGGAGAGTCTCCTCGTCCCGGTCGTAGCGCACGTCGAGCGGGCGGGCCGGGAGGGGAGTGCGGACGTAGGGGCGACGGCCGCCGGGGAGCCTGGGGCGTTCGCCGTCGCGCCGCATCAGCCACAGCATCCGGCGGCCCAACTCCACGCCGCTCGCCCACACTTCGGGGTCCGCGGTGAGGGGCACGGCGTGTCCGCCCCGGCCGCCCCGGGTGGCGGCGACTGTCCAGGCGAGGACGTCGACGGGTTCGGGAGCGTGGCCCAGGCGGGTGCCCAGGTAGGTCAACAGGCCCGGTGCCAGGTTCGGTTCGAGACCGCCGGGCCGTCGGTACAGGGGGCGGACGCGGCCGCCGCGACCGGCGCTCAGGGGCAGTACCGAGGAAGCCAGCAGCACCGGCCCCGACGAGTCCGGCACCACCGTCTGCTCGACCGCGAACACCTGCCGTTCGTCGGCCACCCGCCAGAGCTCGGGGCGGGCCGCGTCGATCAGCCGGTGGTCGGGGATCAGCCACTGTTCGTCGAAGGGCCCGTCGAGCACCCGGACCGGCTCCGGGCAGGGGCCCGAGGCGCGGGCCAGCCGCCCCGTCCCGCCGGACTGACCCGGCAGCTGGCCGACCGCCGAGTGCAGGGTGCGCGCGCGGGTCGGCTCGAACAGCGCCTCGCGGTCCGGCCCTTCGGCCTTCAGGAGCGCGTCCCATCTAGCCTTCAGGGACGCCGCGTCGGGCGCCGTCGGCCACCCCCGACCTCTCCTCGGCGGTGCGACGGACCACGGCATGAGGTCCGCGAGCAGCGGAGCGTCGTCGTGCGTCACGCTCGGCATCGTACGACGTGCGAGCCGAGCGCCGGACGGGTACGACGGGGGAGGCCGGCGCCACGCCCGCCGTCCGCCTCCGGGTTGCCCGCGGTCATGTGCTCAGTGGGCGTCGAGGGTGACCGTGAAGGAGAAGCGGTCGCCGCGGTAGTGGATGACGGCCACATCGAGTGCCTGGCCCTCCTCGTCGTAGGTGACGCCCGTGTAGTGCAGGATCGGGCTGAGCAGCGGCACTTGGAGCAGCCGGGCGGTCTCCGGATCCGCGAGGCGCGCCTCCACGGTGTCGGTGATCCGGCTGATGCTCGCGCCCACCACGTCCCGCAGCACCTTCGTCATCGGCCAGCGGATCAGATCGGCCGGATCGATCCGCTCGGCCAGGTCGGGTCTGACGTAGTTGCGCGCATGGTTCGTCGGCTCACCGGTCTTCTCCTCGCTGCGCAGCCGGTGATACGTGGCCACCTCGGCGTGCTGCGGGAAGTGCCCGGCCAGGCCCGAGGGGACCGCCACCGTGCCGTAGTCGAGCAGCTCCGTCGTCATCCCCGACTGCTGGGCGACGATCGCGTCCACCGAGCCGAGCAGCCGCACGGGAGCGCCCCGCTGCGCGCTCGGCTCGATGAACGTGCCGCGCCGGCGATGGCGTGTGATGAGCCCCTCGTCCTCCAGCTCCTTGAGCGCCTGCCGCATGGTCAGCACGCTCACCCCGTAGTGCCCCGCCAGCTGTTCCTCGGTGGGCAGGCGCAGCGAGTCCTGGGGCGACCGCCCGAGTATCGAGGCGCGCAGGGACTGCGACACCTGATACCAGAGCGGCAGCTTGCGGTTCAGGACGATCGAGTCCGGAGCGAAGGAGGTCACGAGGGTATCCGTACCGGTCGGGGGCGTTCAGTGCAACGGGCGGTGACGCTCAGTCGACCGGGCGGAAGTGCCGCTGGAGGCCCTGCCACACGTCGTCGTAGCCGCGTTGCAGATGCTCCGCGCGGGCCGCCTGGGCCGTGGCGGTCACCGGCCAGCGCGTCTCGAACATGAAGGCGAGCCCGTCGTCGACCTTCTGCGGACGCAGCTCGGCGGCGCTCGCCCGGTCGAAGGTCTCCCGGTCGGGTCCGTGCGCGGACATCATGTTGTGCAGCGAGCCGCCGCCGGGCACGAAGCCCTCCGCCTTGGCGTCGTACGCGCCCTCGACGAGCCCCATGTACTCGCTCATCACGTTCCGGTGGAAGTAGGGCGGCCGGAACGTGTCCTCGCCCACCAGCCAGCGTGGCGCGAAGACCACGAAGTCCACCCCGGCCAGTCCCGGAGTGTCCGACGGCGAGGTCAGCACGGTGAAGATCGACGGATCCGGGTGGTCGTAGCTGATGGTGCCGAGCACATTGAAACGGTGCAGGTCATAGACGTACGGCAGATGGTTTCCGTGCCAGGCGACGACATCCAGCGGGGAGTGGTCGTACGTCGCCGTCCAGAGGTTGCCGCAGAACTTGTTCAGCACCTCGACCGGGCCCTCGACGTCCTCGTACGCGGCGACGGGCGCGAGGAAGTCCCGGGCGTTCGCGAGCCCGTTGGCGCCGATCGGGCCGAGATCGGGCAGCTGGAAGGGCGCCCCATAGTTCTCGCACACATAACCCCGGGCGGAGTCGTCCAGCAGCTCCACACGGAAGCGGACACCACGGGGAACCAGCGCGATCCGGCCGGGCTCGACGTGCAGCAGCCCGAACTCGGTGCGCAGCAGCAGCCCGCCGCGCTCGGGCACGATCAGCAGCTCGCCGTCGGCGTCGCTGAACACCCGCTCCATCGAGGAGTTGGCGTGATACAGGTGCACGGCCATGCCGGTGCGCTGGGTGACGTCGCCGTTGCCGCCCAGGGTCCACAGGCCGGCGAGGAAGTCGGTGCCCTCGGGGGGCTCCGGCAGCGGGTTCCAGCGCAGCCGGTTGGGGTCGGGAACGGTCTCGGCGAACGGGGCCGTGCGGATCGCGCCGTTGTCCGAGCGGCGGAAGGCGGGGTGCGCGGCCGACGGGTGGATCCGGTAGAGCCAGGAGCGCCGGTTGTGCGCCCTCGGCTCGGTGAACGCGCTGCCGCTCAGCTGCTCCGCGTACAGCCCGAGTGGTGCGCGCTGGGGCGAGTTGCGGCCGTGCGGCAGCGCGCCCGGGACCGCCTCCGAGCCGTGTTCGTTGCCGAAGCCGGAGAGATACGCCAGCCCCTCGGCGGTCTTCCGTGCGGTCCCGCTCATGATCGCTCCCTCGTTCCGATTCCTATGTATCACCGTAGGATTCGGTTTTTGCCCGCGCAAGAGGGCGGCTCGGACATCGCAACGGACCGGCCATCGCCTGCGGGCCCGGGAACGGTTTGTGCCCTCGGGCGGTACGACCCAGGACCTGCGGAGGACTCAAAGACCCGACTCCAGGGGGATCCGGCTGTCGGAGGGTTGTTCTACTCTCCCCGGCATGTCGTGGTTGCGCGGACTGCTCGCCGCGCTCGCGATCTGTGCGCTGCTCGGCGGATCCGCGAGCTGTGGCACCGGTGATACGCACGGGGGCGGGGTGTCCGCCTCTCCCGTGGGCAAGGTGCTGGACGAAACGGACGAGAAGGGACGGCACTACCGTGAGATCGACAAGAAGGGTGCACCGGACGTCGCGATCGAGGTCCAGCCGGACCCCGACGCCGGCTGGGACGTACGGCTGACCGTCCGGAACTTCCGCTTCTCGCCCGCCGGTGCCCGCGCGGTGGCGGTGGCCGGCCGTGGCACCGCGGTGCTCTCGCTGGACGGCCGGACCCTCACCCGGCTCCGCGCCACGGGCTACCACCTCTCCGGCGAACTCGTCCCACGCGGCACCCACCACCTCACCGCCCGCCTGTACGCGGACGACCGGACGGTCTGGGCCGTCCAGGGCGAGCCCGTCGAGTGCACGGCGGACATCACCGCGTCCGGGGCGACCCCGACGCCGAGCGACGGCGACAACGGCACTCCGGCCGGCGAGGGGCGATGACCCGGGGCTCCCGGTACGGCCGCACTGGATGACCGGGGCTCCCGGTGCGGCGGTGCGGTCGGCGCCGGCGATGAGTGGTACCGGCATCGGTTTCCGTACAGACGGGCGAGGTTCACCGGACCCCGGCGGAAAGGCATCATGAAGACCGTGCCCCACGCGAACTCGTTGCGCCGTGCGCCCGTCCAGCGGCGCAGCGCCGAACGACTGACCAGGATCCTCGACGCCTGCGCCGACCTCCTCGACGAGGTCGGTTACGACGCCCTGAGCACCCGGGCCGTGGCCCAGCGCGCCGGCGTGCCCATCGGGTCCGTCTATCGCTTCTTCGGCAACAAGCGGGCCATGGCGGACGCGCTGGCCCAGCGCAACCTCGACCACTACACCGCGCGCGTCACCGGGCGCCTCCGGGAGACCGGCGGGGGCGACTGGCGCGGCGCCATGGACGTGGTGCTCGACGAGTACCTCGCCATGAAGCGCACCGCACCCGGCTTCTCGCTCGTCGACTTCGGCAACCAGATCCCGGTCGGCTCCGGCCACGGCGAGCCCAACACCCGGGTCGCCGACCGTCTCACCGCGCTGCTCTCCTCGTATCTCGCCCGCAACCCCGACGAAGAACTCCGCCGCACCTTCCTGGTCGCGGTGGAGACCGCCGACGCCCTGGTCCACCTCGCTTTCCGGGTCGCCCCGGAGGGGGACGAGCGGATCATCGAGGAGACCCGCGCACTGCTGCGGGCGTATCTGGCGCGGGTGCTCGACTGAACCGCTCGGCCCGCCGGGCGGCCCGCGAATTTCCGACCTGACCCCCGGCAGCCCCTCCCCAGCGTGCATACCGGTCGGTATGCTCGGCTCGTCCGTGTGTCACCGTCGCCACCGTCCTCCGGGAGGACCCGTGTCCCGCACCACCGGCGCCACCCCAGACTCCCGCACCGCCCTGCGCATCTGCCCCCTCTGCGAGGCCACCTGCGGGCTGACGCTCACCATCGAGGGCACCCGGGTCACCGGCGCCCGCGGCGACCGTGACGACGTGTTCAGCCAGGGGTTCATCTGTCCCAAGGGCGCCTCGTTCGGGGCGGTCGACGGGGATCCGGACCGGCTGCGCGCGCCGCTCGTGCGCAGGGACGGCGAGCTGCGTGAGGCCACCTGGGAGGAGGCCTTCGACGCGGTGGCCGCGGGCCTGCGCCCCGTCGTCGAACGGCACGGGCCGCACGCCGTGGCGGTCGTCCTCGGCAATCCGAACGTGCACACCATGGCCGGCGCCCTCTACCCGCCCGTGCTGCTCAGCGCGCTGCGCACCCGCAGCGTCTTCACCGCCTCCACGGTCGACCAGATGCCCAAGCACGTGTCGAGCGGACTGCTGTACGGCGACGCCCTGGCCATCCCCGTGCCCGACCTGGACCACACCGACCATCTGCTGCTCATCGGCGCCAACCCCCTGGAGTCCAACGGGAGCCTGTGCACCGCCCCCGACTTCCCCGGCAAGCTCAAGGCGCTGCGGGCCCGCGGCGGCACCCTGACCGTCATCGACCCCCGGCGCACCCGTACCGCCCGGCTCGCCGACCGGCACGTGGCCATCCGGCCCGGGACCGACGCGATGCTGCTCGCCGCCATGGCGCACGTCCTCTTCGAGGAGAAGCTCGTCGACCTGGGCGACCTGGCCCGGCACGTCCAGGACGTCGACGCGCTCGCCGACGCCGTGCGGGACTTCACCCCCGAGGCGGCGAGCGAGGCCTGCGACGTGCCCGGCGACACCATCCGGGCCCTCGCCCGCGAACTCGCCGCCGCGCCGCGGGCCGCCGTCTACGGCCGCATCGGCAGCTGCACCGTCCCGCACGGGACCCTCGCCAGCTGGCTGGTCGACGTCCTCAACATCCTCACCGGCAACCTCGACCGGCCCGGCGGCGCCCTCTTCCCGCTCGCCGCGACCGACCGCACACCCCGGCCCGCGGGACCCGGCCGCGGCTTCTCGCTCGGACGGTGGCACAGCCGGGTGAGCGGCCACCCCGAGGCCAAGGGCGAACTGCCGCTGTCGGCGCTCGCCGAGGAGATCGACACCGCGACCGACGAGGGCAGCCCGGTCCGCGCGGTCATCGCGGTCGCCGCCAACCCCGTACTCTCCGCCCCCGACGGCGACCGCCTCGACAAGGCGCTCGGCTCGCTGGACTTCATGGTCAGCGTCGACCCGTACCTGAACGAGACCTCGCGGCACGCGCACGTCGTCCTGCCGCCGCCCCCGCCCGCGCAGAGCGCCCACCACGACTTCGCCTTCAACGCCTTCGCCGTACACAACCAGGTCCGCTACACCCGCGCCCCGATCCCGCTGGAGCCGGGCCGCATGGTGGAGACCGAGATCCTCGCGCGGCTCGTCCTCGCCGCGACGGGCATGCACGGCGCAGATCCGTCCGCCGTGGACACGATGGTCATCGACAGCACCCTGGGCAAGTCCGTCACCGAGAGCCACTCGCCCGTGCACGGCCGTGACCCGGGCGAGCTCGCGGGCCGGCTGACGGGGGAGACCGGGCCCGAGCGGCGGCTCGACATGATGCTGCGCCTGGGCCCGTACGGCGACGGCTTCGGCGCCCGGCCGGACGGGCTGAGCCTGGCGAAGCTCCTCGCCCACCCGCACGGAATCGACCTCGGCCCGCTGCGCCCGCGGCTGCCGCAGCCGCTGAAGACCCGCAGCGGAAAGATCGAACTGCTGCCGACGCCGATCGTGGACGATCTGCCGCGGCTGCGCGCGGCGCTGCGCGAGCGTCCGGCGGCCGTCGTGCTCGTGGGCCGGCGCCATCTGCGGTCCAACAACAGCTGGATGCACAACGTCCCCGCGCTCACCGGCGGCACCAACCGCTGCACCCTGCACATCCACCCCGAGGACGCCGCACGGCTCGGCGTCGTCGACGGCGCGGCCGTACGCGTCAAAGGCGCCGGAGGCGAGGTCGTCGCCCCCGCGGAGGTCACCGAAGGGGTGCGGCGCGGTGTCGTGAGCCTGCCCCACGGGTGGGGACACGACCGTCCCGGCACCCGGATGAGCCATGCCGCCGTGGACCCGGGCGTCAACGTCAACCAGCTCCTCGACGGCAGCCTCCTGGACCCGCTGTCGGGGACCTCCGTTCTCAACGGCGTGCCCATCGAGCTGACCCCTGCAACCTGAGCAAAGCTGTGACCTGGAGTTTTGCGCTTATTGCTCGCGGGTCAACATCTTGTTAACACTTACGGACCCGACCTAACGTCGCCCCTACCGCCGGCCCTGGTGGGAGTTCAAGGGCGAACGTTAGGTATCCACACATGCTGACCATCCTCGGCTTTGCCATGATCGCGACCTTCCTGGTCCTGATCATGCTGAAGAAGATGTCACCGATCGCGGCGCTCGTGCTGATCCCGGCACTCTTCTGTGTCTTCGTCGGAAAGGGCGCCAAGCTCGGTGACTACGTCCTCGACGGAGTCACCAGCCTCGCCCCCACCGCGGCGATGCTGATGTTCGCGATCGTCTACTTCGGAGTGATGATCGACGTCGGGCTCTTCGACCCGATCGTGCGGGGCATCCTGCGCTTCTGCAAGGCCGATCCGCTGCGCATCGTGATCGGTACGGCCGTGCTCGCCGCGATCGTCTCCCTGGACGGCGACGGCTCGACCACCTTCATGATCACGGTCTCGGCGATGTACCCGCTGTACAAGCGCCTCAAGATGAGCCTCGTGGTGATGACCGGCGTCGCCGCGATGGCCAACGGCGTGATGAACACCCTGCCGTGGGGCGGCCCGACCGCACGCGCCGCGACCGCCCTGAAGGTCGACGCGAGCGACATCTTCGTGCCGATGATCCCGGCTCTCGCCGTCGGCCTGCTCGGCGTC
Organism: Streptomyces sp. NPDC058371; assembly: GCF_042723265.1. Classification (NCBI taxonomy): domain Bacteria; kingdom Bacillati; phylum Actinomycetota; class Actinomycetes; order Kitasatosporales; family Streptomycetaceae; genus Streptomyces; species Streptomyces sp. NPDC058371. Next base: position 344,981 of record NZ_JBHXJC010000009.1, read on the forward strand.
TTCGTCCTCTCGTACGTCCTCGGGCGCCGCGAGCGCAAACGCCTCGGTGTGCTGACGCTCGACGACGTCCTGGTCGAGGAGGAGCGCGAGACGGAGACCGTGCTGGTCGGCACCGGCGGTTCCACGGAGAAGGGCAACCCCGCGCTCAGCGGCGGCGGTTCGGGCACCGGGACGGTCGCCGGCGGCGCGGGATCCGGCGCCGGGGCCGATGCCTCGGACGACTCCGACGCCTCCGACGGCGAGGTCCTGCCGGGCCTCGACCCCCACCGCACCACCCTGCGCCCCAAGCTGTACTGGTTCAACGCGCTGCTGACGGTCGTCCTGCTCACCGCCATGATCATGGAGTGGCTGCCGATCCCGGTCCTCTTCCTGATCGGCGCCGCGCTCGCCCTCACCGTCAACTTCCCGCACATGCCTGACCAGAAGGCCCGCCTCGGCGCCCATGCCGAGAACGTCCTCAACGTCTCCGGCATGGTCTTCGCCGCCGCCGTCTTCACCGGTGTCCTGCAAGGCACCGGCATGGTCGATCACATGGCCAAGTGGCTGGTGACGAACGTCCCCGACGGGATGGGTCCGCACATGGCCCTCGTCACCGGCCTCCTGAGCATCCCGCTCACGTACTTCATGTCCAACGACGGCTTCTACTTCGGCATCCTCCCCGTGCTCGCCGAGGCAGGCCACGCCCATGGAGTCTCGTCCCTGGAGATCGCCCGCGCGTCGATCGTCGGCCAGCCGCTGCACATGTCGAGCCCGCTCGTGCCCGCCGTGTACGTGCTCGTCGGCATGGCCAAGGTCGAGTTCGGCGACCACACCAGGTTCGTGGTCAAGTGGGCCGCGCTGACCTCGCTCGTCGTGCTCGGGGCCGGAATCCTCTTCGGCATCATCTGATGTCCGACCCGTCCGACCCCGAGCGGCCCGGCAGGAGTTGGCTGCTGCGCCTCGTCATCGCCTTCAGCTTCGCGCAGGGGGCGGTGTCGATGGCGCGGCCCGCCGTCTCCTACCGGGCCCTCGCCCTGGGCGCCGACGAGCGGGCGATCGGTGTGATCGCGGGTGTGTACGCCCTGCTCCCGCTGTTCGCCGCCGTCCCGCTGGGCCGCCGTACCGACCACGGCCGCTGTGCCCCGTTGCTGCCCGTCGGCGTCGTCCTCATCGCGGGCGGCTGCGCGCTGAGCGGCCGGGCGGACTCCCTCGCGGCGATGGCGGCGTGGAGCGGAGTGATGGGTCTCGGCCACCTCTGCTTCGTGATCGGCGCCCAGTCCATCGTCGCCCGCCAGTCCGCCCCGCACGAACAGGACCGGAACTTCGGTCACTTCACCATCGGCGCGTCGCTGGGCCAGCTGGTCGGACCGATCGCCGCGGGCGCCCTGATCGGCGGGTCCGACATGGCGGGCACCAGCGCGCTGGCGCTGCTCGTCGCGGGCGCGGTCGCGGCCGTCTCGTTCACCTCGCTGTGGCGCATCGAGCACCGTACGACGGTCAACTCCCGTACCCCTCAGGGCGAACGGGTCCCCGTGCGCCGCATCCTGGGCGCCCGGGGTGTCCCCGCCGGCATCTTCATCAGCCTCGCCGTCCTGTCCGCCACGGACATCCTCACCGCCTACCTTCCGGTCGTCGGCGAGCACCGGGGCATCGCGCCGTCCGTGGTCGGTCTGCTGCTGAGTCTGCGCGCGGCCGCGACCATCGCCTGCCGGCTGGTGATGACACCGATGCTGCGGCTGCTGGGCCGGGCCGCGCTGCTGACGGTGACATGTCTGGTGGCCGGCGTCGTGTGCGCGGGCATCGCGCTGCCCGTGCCGGTGTGGGCGCTGGCCGTGATGCTCGTGGTCCTCGGGTTCTGTCTCGGTGTCGGCCAGCCGCTGTCCATGACGACGGTCGTCCAGGCGGCCCCCGACGACGCACGCTCCACGGCCCTCGCCCTCCGGTTGACCGGCAACCGGCTCGGCCAGGTCGCCGCGCCGGCCGGCGCGGGTCTGGTCGCCGGCATCGCGGGTGTGGCCGCGCCGTTCGTGCTGCTCGGCGCGCTGCTGCTGTTGTCGTCGGGAATCGCGCTGCGCTCGCCCGGCAAGCAGGGACCGGGGCAGGGACCGGAGCAGGAGCCGCCCGGCGCACCCCGGCGGCCGGAGGCGCGATTGGGCCGGGCGGGGGATATCTGACGATTCGTCCGGCCCGGCTGCCGTGTTCGGTGACGCGGATGTGAAAGAGAGTCAGGTGAAAGAGCGATTTGTATGAAAATCGTCTGACTCGGAGGAACTCGCATGCTCACCTCGGCACTCCCACGCCCCGTCGGTGTGCGCACCGGCGCCACCGCCACCCTGGCGGCTCTTCTGCTGGCGGGCACCGCCTTGATCGGGGCCCCGGCCGCCGTCGCGGCCCCCGGTGACAACGGCGACATCAAGATCCACCCGGTGGGCACGCGTTTCGGCGACCCGAAGGACACCCCGAGGGTCTGCAAGTTCTACCTCGACGCGACCGGCTTCGATGTGGCCCAGGGCATCACCTACACCATCCAGCCGCAGCCCCCGCTGCCCAACACGGCCACGCTCAACGGGGCCATCACCCTCGCGTCCGGTATCGGACACACCGACCCGCTGGCGCTGCCCGACGGCCAGTACAAGGTGACGTACAAGGTCCTCGGCGGGGCGGCCGCGGGCAAGGAGAAGGTCTTCAACGTCGACTGCCCGAGCACGGTGGCGTCCCCCGCACCCGGCCCGCAGGGTGGCGTGCACGCCGGCGGTGGCGGTCTCGCCCAGACGACCGAGGCGTTCTCGCCGGTAGCCGGTGCGGCCGCCGTCGGACTGGTCGTGGTCGGAGGAGTCGTGTACTTCCGGCTGCTGCGCCGCCGCACCGATGGCGCCGCGTAGGCGTCGCCGCAGGCCCTGGTACCGGACGCGCGCCTACCGCCTGACGAGGACCTTCGCGATTCTCGTCGCTCTGGTGGTGGGCGGCGTCTGCTGGGCGGGGGACGACGAGCCCGTGGGACCCGTCGCCGCCGACGGCGCGGGGCACGGAGGCGCCGCGGCGTCCTCCGGCCCCGCCGCCCGGGGCGGCTCCGACGCGCGCAGCGCGCAGCCACAGCGCG
>NZ_JBHXJC010000010.1:0-9930 GCF_042723265.1 Streptomyces sp. NPDC058371
GAGCGCCCCCAGAAGACAGCACAGCCGGTAGGGCGACGGGCGGATGTACCGGCACGGACCCGACCCACCCACCGCCGGACGGCGAACCACCCACCCACCGCCACAAGGCGAACCGGCCCCGCCACCGACACAAGGCGAACCGGCCCCGCACAAGGCGCCCCCGCCGGTAGGGGCACCCAAGTCGGTAGGGGCGCCCCCGCCAGAGAACGGCAGACGTCACACGTGCGGCCGGTGCCCCCTCTCCTGGCGGGGAAACGCCTGCCGCGCCCCCGGCAGAACCGGCTTCGGCAGCGTCGCGACCTCCTCCTTCGCCCGCTCCAGCTGCTCCGCCGTGTCATCGGGCAGCCGCGGCGCACGAGGCCGCCCGTGGGAGAACCGGAACGCCGACGTCAGATCACCGAACGTCTCCCGCCGCCACCCGCTGATGTTCGGCTCATCGACCCCCGTGAACCGCTCCAGGAACTGCAGCGCCGACGTGTGGTCGAACGCCTCGGAGGACACCCAACCGCCCACCGTCCACGGGGAGATGATGATTGCCGGCACCCGGAAGCCACCCCCGATCGGCAGCCCCTGCACGAACTCGTCCACCGTCCCGGCCGGCGGCGTCGGCGGCGCCACATGGTCGAAGAGCCCGTCGTTCTCGTCGTAGTTCAGGATGAACGCCGTCTTCGCCCACACCTTGGGGTTGGCCGCGATCGCCTCGATCTTCGAGGCGACGAAGTCCGCGCCGGCCGCCGGCAGATAGTCGGGATGCTCGGACTGGTAACTCGTCGGCATGATCCACGACACCGCCGGCAGCCGGTCGTTGCGGGCGTCGTCCTCGAACGTCCCCTCGGGCTGCGCCCGCACCCCCCGCTCGTACAGGTCGGACCCCGGCACCGCACCGCGGAACGCGGCGAACTGCTCCAGCATGTTGCAGCCGTAGTCGTCGTCCTGCTGGTACACCTTCCAGCTGACCCCGGCCGCCTGCAACCGCTCCGCGTAGGTCGTCCAGCGGTACGGAGTCGGCGCCCGGTTCGCGAGGACCGGCCCGCCCCGCGTGCCGCCGGGGTCGATCGTCCCGGTCATCCAGTACAGCCGGTTGGGCCAGGTCGGCCCGAACACCGAGCAGAAGTAGTTGTCGCAGATGGTGAACGTCTCGGCGAGGGCGAACTGGAAGGGTATGTCCTCGCGGGTGTAGTACCCCATGACGTACGGCCCGTTCACCCCGTCCGCCTTGCGGTGCGCCGGCAGCCACTGATCCATTCTGCCGCCGTTCCAGGCCTCGTGCTGCACCGCCCAGGCGTGGCTCGTGGACGGTATCGCCTGCGCACTGGAGGTGTGCGTGTCGAGGTGGAACGGGAGCAGATAGCCGGTGGGGTTCTGGGAGTCGGGCTGGTAGAAGACCGACCGCCCGCTGCCGAGCTTCAGGGCGTGCGGGTCACCGAAGCCGCGTACGCCGGACAGGGTGCCGAAGTAGTGGTCGAAGGACCGGTTCTCCTGCATCAGCAGGACGACGTGCTCGATGTCGCGGAGGGAACCGTGCCGCGGCGGTCCGGCCGCGACGGCCTTCTGCACGCTGGGCGGCAGAAGGGAGAGCGCCGCGGCACCGCCCAGTGCGCCGGCGGCCGATCCCAGGAGTCTGCGACGAGTCAACTCGGCCATGAATGCCCCTTCTTGAGACTTCGTGAGCTCTCCGGAGTGACGTGCGGGCCGCGTACGGAACGGGCCCGACGGATCACTCTCCTTGGGGCACGCGGGAGTTGGCAGAGGCGGGCGGTGAACATGCGGACAACGCGAGGGAAGGGCTTGGCCAAGCCGTGACCGGCGTTGCCGTGCCGTTGCCCGGCCGTTGCCGGCGCTTGGCCGCCGGCCGGCCGGCCCATGAACCACCGGCACCGGGCGCGACCCTGGACGCCGGCCCCGCGGCAGTCGTACGCTCGACTCGATATCTCTGACTGAGTCAACTATCCAGGGCGGCGGAGCGCTCCGAAGCGACTGGGCCGCCCCGAGTGAGCCGCAGCGCCAGGAGCCGTCCGAACCCGCAGCGCGAGGTACCCCATGACCGTGCAGGACATCCGCTCGTTCAACCGCTTCTACACGAACGTCATCGGCGCGCTGGACTACGGCCGCCACCTCTACGCCCCGTACACGCTCACGGAGTCCCGCGTGCTGTACGAGCTCGCGCACGCGCCGCGGACGGACGCCGCGGATCTGCGGGCCGAACTCTCGCTGGACGCCGGCTACTTGAGCCGTATCCTCGCCAAGTTCGAGCGGGACGGCCTGCTCGAGCGGGCCCGGTCCACGCGCGACCCGCGCCGCCGCAGCGTCACGCTCACCGCGCGCGGGCGGGAGGCCGCCGACCTGCTGGACGAGCGCTCGCGGGAATCGGTCGGCTCGCTGCTGGCCACCGTCCCGGCGCACGACCGCCCCCGTCTCGCGGAGGCGATGCGCACCATCCGCACGATCCTGGCGGACCGCCGCGCCCCGCGCCGCGAGGACGTCGTGCTGCGCGAGCCGGGCCCGGGCGACCTGGGCTGGATCGTGCAGCGCAACGCCGCGGTGTACGCCGCGGAGCACGGCTGGAACGCGGACTACGAAGGCCTGGTGGCCCGGATCGTCGCGGACTTCGCGGAGGACCACGACCCGCATCTGGAGCGGGTGTGGATCGCGGAGGCCGACGGCGCGGCGGTGGGGTGCGTGATGTGCGTACGGGACGAGGCACCCGGCGCGGCCCGGCTGCGCCTCCTCCTGGTCGACCCGTCGGCGCGGGGGCTGGGCGTCGGCGACCGGCTGGTGCGCGCGTGCGTCGACTTCGCCCGCGGGGTCGGCTACCGGGAGCTGGTCCTGTGGACGAACGACGTACTGAGCGCGGCCCGCCACATCTACCAGCGGCAGGGGTTCGTCCTGGTGGCCGAGAAGCCCCACCGGTCCTTCGGGGTGGATCTGATCGGCCAGGACTGGCGTCTGGATCTGCACGGCACCGCGCAGTGACGGTCATGGACCGGCGCCGGGCGGGTAGGGTCCGGCCATGCTGTGCTGTCCCGCGGAGCCCGGTGCCCGGGGGCACTGTGTCCGAGGGGCCGCAGTCCCCCCATGCCGCCGTGCGGCGGGCCGGTCCTGCGGCCGGACTGCCGCCGGCTCCCCGCCGGGCCACCGCGCCCGGCACTCCGTAGCGAGGTGCGATTCGTGAAACTGGCCTTTTCCACCCTCGGCGTTCCCGGCCTCCCGATCTCTGACGTCCTGCAGCTCGCCTCGGCGCACGGCTACCACGGTGTGGAGCTGCGCGCGCACCCGGAGGAACCGGTGCACCCGGGGATCGGGCTCACGGAACGGGCCGAGGTGGCGGCCCTGTTCAAGGAGTCCGGCATCGAGATCCTCGGGCTCGCCGGATACGCGCGCGTCGCGGCGCCGGGCGACGACGACGCCGTACTCGCGGAGATCCGCGACCTCCTGGAACTGGCGCGCGACCTGGGGGCACCCTTCGTCCGCGTCTTCCCCGGCGGGGATCCCGGGCAGAGCCGGGAGGAGGCGGACGCGACGGCGGCGCGCCGGCTCGGCACGGCCGCGGAGATCGCGGCCGGACTCGGCGTCCGCATCCTGCTGGAGACCCACGACTCCCACCGCACCGGCGCCGACGCGATCCGCGTGCTCGGCCCGGTCGGCCATCGCCAGGTGGGTGCCCTCTGGGACATCATGCACACCTGGCTGGGCGGCGAGCAGCCGTCCGCCACGTTCGCCGCGCTGTCCCCGCACCTCGGCTACGTCCAGGTCAAGGACATCGCGTCCGCCGAGGACACGACACCCCTCCCGCTGGGCGCGGGCGTCCTCCCGCTCACCGAATGCGTCGAGCTCCTCTCCCGCGAGGGCTGGGACGGCTGGCTGTGCTGGGAGTACGAGAAGCGCTGGTACGAGGCGGCACCCCCGCTGGAGGGGCTGCTCACCCCGGGCCACGACCACCTCGCCCGACTCCTGAACGACTCGGCGTAGCCCGGCCGCCCCGAACCCCGTAGCCGCGCCGGATTCGCGAACGACTCGGCGCCGCCCGCCCGGCGCCGGAACCTACGCGGGCGCCGTCCGGTCCCCCGTCGAGTGGGCGGGCCGGGCGGTCCGGCGCTCCAGGGCCGCGGACACCCGCGCTTCGAGGCGGGTCCGGCAGTCGGGCCACTCGTCCGCCGTGACGGAGAAGATCGCGGAGTCGCGCAGCCGGCCGTGCTCGCCCGGGGCCCAGGAGCGGGACCAGTTGCGCAGGACGCCTTCGCAGCGGGCGCCCAGGGCTTCGATCGCGGCGCGGGAGCGGGCGTTGCGGGCGTCCGTCTTCAGGTCGACGCGGGCCACGCCCCACTTCTCGAACGCATGGCGGAGCAGCAGCAGTTTGGACTCGGCGTTGAGCCCGGTGCCCTGGGCCGAGCGCGCGAGCCAGGTGAAGCCGATCTCGATCGCGGACAGTTCGTCCTCCCCGAGCCACGACCGGGGCTCCCAGTAGGCCGTGACCCCGACGGCCCGCCCCGAGGCCCGCTCCACCTGTGCGTACGGGGCGAGTTGGCCGGTCGCGGCCCGGGCGAGCTGTGCGTCGATGTACGCACCGACCTCGGCGGCCCGGGGCACCCAGGTGAAGCCGTACGATCCGCGGTCCTCCTCCGCCGCCACCGCCAGGTCGGCCGCATGGCGGCCCTCCAGCGGCTCCAGGCGCACCAGCGCACCGTCGAGAACCGGCCCCTCAAGCTTGAACCCCACTGTGCTGCGCCCCTTCGTCGCGGAGGGAGTCGGCCTCCCGGGGCGCCATTGTCGAAGACGCGCTTCGCCGTGTCATCCGAATTCGGGCGAGGCGGGAGCCCTCGGGCAGCGACGTCAGCGCCACCCCGCCCACCAGCAGTGCGGCCGCGGCCCAGCGCAGCGGGCTGATCGACTCGCCGAGGAACAGCGCTGCGGAGGACATGCCGAAGACCGGGACCAGCAGGGAGAAGGGCGCCACCGTGGACGCGGGGTGGTGGCGCAGCAGCCGGCCCCAGGCGCCGAAGCCGAAGACCGTGGTGATCCAGGCGACGTAGACGATGACGCCGGCCCCCTGCCAGTCCAGCGAGTGCAGCGCCGCCAGATCCCGGTCGGGGCCCTCGGTCAGCAGGGACAGGAGCAGCAGCGGGAGTACGGGCACGGTGCTGACCCACACCATGAAGTTCAGCGCGTCCGGCGGGGACGCCTTGCGGGTGAGGACGTTGGACAGGCCCCAGCAGGCCGCCGCCGCGATGACCAGGGCGAAGGCGCCGAGCGGGCCGCCCGTGCCCTCGTCCACGGCCGCCAGGCCGACCCCGCACAGCGCCACCGCCATGCCCCGGACGCGTACCCGGGAGGGGCGTTCGCCCAGCGCGGCGAAGGCGAACAGGGCCGTGAAGACCGCCTGGATCTGCAGGACCAGCGAGGACAGACCGGCGGGCATCCCCGCGTCCATCCCGATGAAGAGCAGGCCGAACTTCGCGACGCCGAGGACCAGCCCCACCGCGACGATCCACTTCCAGGCCACCTTGGGGCGGCCGACGAAGAAGACCGCGGGCAGGGCGGCGACCAGGAAGCGCAGGGCGGAGAAGAGCAGGGGCGGGAAGTGGGCCAGGCCGATCTCGATGACGGTGAAGTTGACGCCCCAGACGGCGGCGACGACAACGGCGAGGGTGAGGTGTGCGGGTCGCATGCGATCGAGCATCCGGGACCGGAACGTGTAGCACCAGCGCGGATTACTGCATGGATGGATGTAGGGCTGCTTACGTATGGTGGGGTGACCGTCTGCTCCGGAGGCTCCCGTGCTCGATCTGCAGCGTCTGCGCGCCCTGCACGCCGTATCCGTCCACGGCACGGTCGGGGCGGCGGCCGCCGCGCTCGGCTACACACCGTCCGCCGTGTCCCAGCAGATCGCCAAGCTGGAGCGGGAGACCAGGACCGTCCTGCTGGAACGCCGGGGGCGTGGGGTCCGGCTCACCGAGCAGGCCGAGCAACTTGCCGCCACGGCACAGCAGTTGCTCGCCCTCGTCGAGCGGGCCGAGACCGAGCTGGAGGAGCGCCGCGGGCTGCCCGCGGGGCGGCTGACCGTGGCCGCGTTCGCCTCGGCGGCGCGCGGGCTGATGCCCGGAGTCCTCGCCGACCTGGCGCGACGTCACCCCCTGCTGGACACCCGGCTCACCGAGGTCGACCCACATCTCTCCGTCGACCTGGTCGCCAGGGGAGCGGTCGACGTGGCGGTCGCGCACGACTGGGACATCGCGCGGTTGCCGGCTCCGCCCGGGGTCGAACAGGCCGTCATCGGGGACGATTTGTGCGATCTGCTGGTGCCGGCGGGGCATCCCTTCGCCGGCCGGGCCGCCGTGCGGCGGACCGACCTCAAGGGCGAGCGGTGGATCTGCCAGCCGCCGGGTCGGGTCTGTCACGACTGGCTGGTGCGGACGCTGCGGGCGGCGGGCTGCGAGCCGGACATCGTCCACCAGGCCGACGAGAACCCCACGCTGGTCGCGCTGGTCGGGGCGGGGCTCGGTATCGCGCTGATCCCCCGGCTGGGGCGCGGGCCGCTGCCCGCGGGGGTGGTGCGGGTGGCTCTCGACCCGGTGCCGGTACGGCGGTTGTACGCGCTGTGGCGTACCGGCGCCGCGCGGCGGCCCGCGATCGCGGAAACGGTCAGGACCCTTCAGGACCACTGGGCCGGGGTCTCGGCCGACGGGGCGGACTGAGCCAGGGGCACCCGCCCGGCGGATCTCACCAACGCCCGGGACGGCGTGGCGCGGCGCGCGGGCTTCGCTCACCCGAAACGGTGCGGAGCGGGCCGGCGAACCGGTGTCCACCGAGGGTCGCCGCCGCGCACGCCCACCCCGCGCGTCTCCCCCGTCACCCCCGTACCGACTTGCGGTCCGTCTGCCGGTCGGGGGAACCCGGACCCCCGCCGCTTCGTCCAAGCGGCGAGCTGCCGGAAGAGTCACCGCCGTGCGGTGTCGGCCTCGCTGCTGGCTGCGATCGCTGACCTACCCTCTCCGCCGCCTGCGGCCGGCAGCAGACCGTCACCGGCGCGCCCCCCTCCAACAGCGCCGGTGACGGCCCCTCCCCGGGTTACTGTGCACACCCTTGACTGGAAGAAACTTCCCGGATATTCGTGACTCCTCGGAAGTTTCCTTCATGAGGGAAGGAGCGCACGTGCGCGACTCCGGCACGGGAAGCACCGCAAGACCGTCCAGACGCACCGTCCTCACCGCCACGGCGGGTGTCACCGCCGCGCTCGCCGCGGGCCCAGGGGCGTACGCCGCCACCGGCAGGGTCTCCGACCCGCACGACGACAGGAAGCTGCGCGGCCTCATCTCCCGTATGACGCTGGAGGAAAAGGTCGGCCAGCTCTTCGTGATGCGGGTGTACGGCCACTCGGCCACCGCGCCCGACCAAGCGGACATCGACGCCAACCTCAAGGAGATCGGCGTCAGAACGGCCGCCGAACTGGTCGCCAAGTACCGCGTCGGCGGCATCATCTACTTCGCCTGGGCGCACAACACCCGCGATCCGCACCAGATCGCGGCGCTGTCGAACGGCATCCAGCAGGCCTCCCTCGACCAGCCCCGCGGCCTGCCCGTCCTGATCTCCACCGACCAGGAGCACGGGATAGTGGCACGCGTGGGCAAGCCCGCGACGCTCTTCCCGGGCGCGATGGCGCTCGGCGCGGGCGGCTCCCGGGAGGACGCCCGCACGGCCGGCCGCATCGGCGGCGCCGAACTGCACGCGCTCGGCATCCGCCAGGACTACGCGCCGGACGCCGACGTGAACGTCAACCCGGCCAACCCGGTCATCGGCGTACGGTCCTTCGGCGCCGACCCGGACGCGGTCGCCGGAATGGTCGCGGCGCAGGTGAAGGGGTACCAGGAGGCGGGCGTCGCGGCCACGTCCAAGCACTTCCCGGGGCACGGAGACACCGCCGTCGACAGCCACTTCGGCTTCCCGGTCATCGAGCACAGCCGCGAGTTGTGGACGAGGCTGGACGCCGCGCCGTTCCGGGCGGCCATCCGCGCCGGCATCGACTCGATCATGACCGCGCACATCATGGTCCCGGCGCTCGACCCGTCCGGCGACCCGGCCACGCTCTCGTCCCCGATCCTCACCGGCATCCTGCGCGGCGAGCTCGGCTACGACGGGGTCGTGGTGACCGACTCGCTCGGCATGGAGGGCGTCCGCACGAAGTACGGCGACGACCGTGTCCCCGTACTCGCCCTGAAGGCAGGTGTCGACCAGCTCCTCAACCCGCCCTCGATCGACACCGCCTGGAACGCGGTCCTCCGGGCCGTGCGCGGCGGCGAGCTGACCGAGGCGCGCCTCGACGAGTCGATCCTGCGCGTCCTGCGCCTCAAGTCGAAGCTGGGCCTGCTCAAGGACCCGTACGTCACCGACCGGGGCGTCGACCGCACGGTGGGCATCGCCTCGCACCTCAAGGCGGCCGACCGGATCGCGGACCGCACGACCACGCTGCTGGTCAACCGGGCGGCCTTGCTGCCGCTGTCCCGGCGTACCCAGAAGAACGTGCTGGTCGTGGGCGCCGATCCGGCCTCGCCCTCAGGCTCCGACGGACCGCCGACCACGGTGCTGGCAGGCGCCCTCACCGGGCTCGGCTTCACGGCCACCGCCCTGTCCACCGGTACGGCGCCTTCGCAGGCGACCATCGACAAGGCGGTCGCGGCCGCCGAGGGCAAGGACGCGGTGGTGGTGGGCACGTACAACGTGTCGGCGACCAGCACCCAGAAGACCCTGGTCAGCCGGCTGATCGCGACCGGCGTCCCGGTGATCGCGGTCGCCATCCGCAACCCGTACGACGTGGCCCAGCTCCCGTCCGTCGGCGCGTACCTGGCGGCGTACTCCTGGACGGACGTCGAACTGCGCGCGGCGGCGCGGGTGATCGCCGGGACCGTCGCCCCGAAGGGGAAGCTGCCGGTGCCGGTGCAGCGGACGGACGACCCGGCGCAGGTGCTGTACCCGATCGGGTACGGGCTGTCGTACTAGCCCCTACGCAGCGCTCCCCGGGCACCGCCCCCAACTGGCGCAATGCACCCGGTACGCCTGACGTGGCCCGCTTCGGCGGGTCACGCTGGGCGGGGTGCATCGGGGGGTTGCCATGCGGGTCTTACGTGCTGTGCCGGCGCCACCTGCCGCGCAGGTCGTGCCTGTTCCGCGTGGCGTGCCGGCCCTGTGCGCGCTGTTCCTCTGCGCACTGGCCGTGGTGCTGCTCTGCGGATGCCAGTCGTCGGGCTCCGCGGGCTCTCCCGGCGCCGCGGGCGGCAGCCTGCCCGCCGAGGCGACCGCGTCACCACGGCCCACCGGGTACGGGGCGGTGTTCCTCGCGATCCGCGAGTGCAGTTCCTTCGGGACGACGAGTTTTACGGAGGTGCCCTGTACGAGTGAGCGGGCGGCGGCGCGCGTGGTCGCCCGCCACGAGGGCAACGTGGCGCAGGGCCCGGTGTGCCCGGCGACCACCGACTTCGTCCTCCACATCAGCGAGACGAAGCCGGCCGCCGACGAGGACGGCGACGGGGCGGTCCCGCAGGGCTACGCCTGTATGCGCAACCTCGAACCGCCACACCCCGGGGACCCCGGTGGCGGCGGCGGGCCGCGCACCATCGTCGGCGACTGCGTCTACGGCACGGGCAAGAGCCAGGTCAGGGAGACCGCGTGCGACGGCAAGGGCGTGAAACCCCCCGAGTTCAAGGTGACTTCGTCGGTCGGCGAGCGGTCGCAGTGCCCGTCCGTCACGGCGCTGTACGTCCAGCTGGGCGGAAGCCGCTCGGTGGGCTGCGCCCGGCCCGTGTGACCGGGTTCCGGGGTGACGGCCCTTCGGAAGACAGTCCTTCGGGAGACGGGCCGGGGGGGGGGGGGGGGGAGAGAGGTACCCCCCAAAGAACCGAAAGAAACCGGGAGATTCTGTCTGAGACAAAAACAAGGCAG
>NZ_JBHXJC010000010.1:9940-272652 GCF_042723265.1 Streptomyces sp. NPDC058371
GTTTTATGCGGGGGAAATCCTCTTGGGTACTTTTCTTTTCTGTTTTGATGGCCCGCCTTCCCCCCCCCCCCCGCCCCGGAGCGCCGCCGGGGATTCCGGCGGAGAACCAGCCGGGGCCTACGGACGGAGCATCGGCTCGCGGTCCGGCTCCTGGCGGTCGAGCTTCGCGTCGTACCGGGCCAGCGGCTTGGCCGCCGACGGGTCGGCCTGGACCGCCGCCGAGGCGACACCCGCCCACTCCAGGATGCGGGCCGTGGCCAGCGCCTTCTCGTCGGGGACGAGGCCCGCGACATTGGCGCCGTGGTTCATCCCCGGTGCCGTGAAGACGTACGCGTCCCGCGCGCCCGACCCGACACGGAAGCGCTCGGCGCCCCACGGGTCGTTCTGGCCGTAGATGAAGACCGTGTGCCGGGCGTGGTGGCGGACCCAGGAGTCCACGTCCCGCATCACTCCGGGCTGGAACTTCATCGGGATGGAGCGCGGCACGAAGTTCCGCGGCGGCTGGTAGCCGTAGTGGATCAGCTTCTTCTCGATGTACGGGAAGTGCACGGTGGGCGCGCCCAGTTGGGTGCCCGCCTGGTAGTAGTACGGCGTGTACGTCTCCAGGCTCTGGTCGGTGTAGGCGGAGAACCCGGAGATCGTGTCGACGGAGTCCCAGATCGCGTCGTCGGTGGCGTGTGCGGCGTCGGCCGGCACGTTCGCGCAGTCGGCCGGCTGGGCGTACTGCCAGAAGCCCCAGACGTAGTCGAGGACGACCGCCTCGTACGCCTTGTCGAGGCTGCCGACGGTACTGAAGGTGTAGCCGTTCTCGGCTGCGTACGCCGCGTACTTCTTCTCCAGCGGTCCACGGCGTACCAGCGCCTCGCGCTGCACCGCGTTCAGCTTGTCGCGGCACTCCTTGGTGCCGACCTTGGTGAAGAAGCGGTCGTAGGCGGAGTCCTCGTCGTTCACCACGTCGTTGGGGGCGACGTACGCCGCGACGCCGTCCATGTCGTGCGGGTAGAAGCGCTCGTAGTACGTGGCGGTCATGCCGCCCTTCGAGATGCCCGTCGCCAGCCAGTTCTGCCGGTAGACCGTCTTCAGCGCCTTGAAGATGCGGTGCTGGTCGCTGGCCGCCTGCCAGATGTCGAGCTTGGTCCAGTCGGCCGGCTCGGGCCGGGAGGGAGTGAAGAAGCGGTACTCCATCGAGACCTGGTTGCCGTCGACGATCTGGGTCGGCTCGCGGCGGCTGGGAGCCGTGGACACGCCGTAGCCGCTGGTGTAGAAGACCGTCGGGCGCGAGGTGTCCTTGTGCAGCACCGTGATGCGCTGCTGGAAGGTGCCCTTGGACGGGTGCCGGTGGTCGATCGGCTGGGTGTAGTTGAGGACGAAGAAGCGGTAACCCGGGTAGGGCTTCTCCTCGATCAGACTCATGCCCGGTATCGCGAGCAGCTGGTCCTTGATGTCCGTACTGGTGGTGCCGGTGGTGCCGGTGGCCTCCGGCTGGGCGGCGGTGGCCGCCCCGGCCGTGCTCAGTGTGCCTATGAGCACCGTGAGCGCCAGCAGCCATCTGAGCGCCTTGCGCATGCACCCTCCCCTGGAGTTACGCGGATGTCCGCCGGAACCTAGCGGAGCAACACCCGGCGCACCAGGGGATGTTGGAGAAGTCTGTGTGACATGGCGCGGATCTGCCCGGTATCAGCCGACCCGGATCGGCGCGATCAACACGGGCAGCACGGCCGGTACGGTCAGCGCGGCCGGCGCGGTCAGCAGAGAATCCAGCCCGAGCTCACCGAGCCCGAGCCGACGGAGCCCCTGATCCAGACGCAGCGGTGTCCGGCGTGCACGGTCACGGGACCGGCGTGGTGCGTGTAGCGCCCCTTGTCGGTGACCGGTCGGCTGCCACGCGCCTGCACGCTGACGGACATGGACTTGCGCGCCCCCTGCTTCTTGGGGAAGGTCACCGCGCACACGTAACCGCTGCGCTTGTAGACGTGCACGGAGCCGGTGTCGAAGGGCAGCGTGCGGACCTTGCGGCCCGAGCAGTAGGAGGCCGCCTCCGCGCTGCCGGGGCCGGCGAGCACGAGCAGCCCGGACGCGGACAGCACGGCCATGCCGAGCGCCACGCGTCGGCGTATCGCACCACTGTCCACTTTCGTCCCTCCCGCCGCGATCAGCGTACTGGTGTACGGACGCAGGACGTATGCCGGATGGTTGCGCCGCGGCAGACACGGGGGTTCAGCCCGCTCTACGGCGCTTTCAGCCCTTTTGTCAGGCTGTTGACCGGCCACAGGACGCGATCGGTCTCGGCCACCGCGGCGTTGGAACCGACGGATCTCCGGCCGCTCAGGCAGTGGATCCGACCGGCTCCCCAGGCCCGCTCAGGCGGTGGACCCGACCGGCTCCCCCGGCTCGGCCGCTCCGACGAAGGTCCGCCACAACTCGGCGTACATACCGCCCCGTTGGAGCAGCTCGTCGTGCGTGCCGTCCTCCGCGACCCGTCCGTGGTCCATCAACACGACCCGGTCGGCGCGGGCGGCGGTCGTCAGCCGGTGGGCGACCACCAGCGTCGTACGACGGCCCGCGATCCGGTCGGTCGCCTGGTTGACCAGGGCCTCCGTGCCCAGGTCGAGGGCGGCGGTGGCCTCGTCGAGAAGGAGGATGTCCGGGTCGACGAGCTCGGCGCGGGCCAGGGCGATCAACTGCCGCTGTCCGGCGGACAGATTGCGGCCGCGCTCGGCCACCTCGTGCAGATAGCCGCCGTCGAGGGTGGCGATCATGTCGTGCGCGCCGACCGCGCGGGCCGCCGCCTCCACCTCCGCGTCGGTCGCGTCCGGCCGGCCGTACGCGATGGCGTCACGGACGGTGCCCTGGAAGAGGTACGCCTCCTGCGGCACGACCCCCAGCCGGTGCCGGTAGGAGGTGAGGTCGAGGGAGCGCAGGTCGGTGCCGTCGACCGTGACGCGCCCGCCCGTCGGGTCGTAGAAGCGGGCGACCAGTTTCACGAGGGTCGACTTGCCCGCGCCGGTCTCGCCGACGAAGGCGACGGTCTGGCCGGCCGGGATGCGCAGATCCACCCCGCTGATCGCCTCCTCGTCGCTGCCGTACGCGAAGTCGACGCCCTCGAAGGCGATCTCGCCCCGCAGGGAGAGCACCTCGAGCGGTTCGTCCGCGGACTTCGTCGACGTCGGCTCCTGGAGCAGTTCCTGGATCCGGCCCAGCGAAACGGTCGCCTGCTGGTAGCCGTCGAAGACCTGGGAGAGCTGCTGCACGGGCGCGAAGAACAGGTCGATGTAGAGGAGATACGCGACCAGCGCGCCGGTGGTGAGTGTGCCGGCGTCGACCCGGTGCGCGCCCACGATCAGGACGGCGGCCGCGGCCACCGACGACAGCAGTTGCACGAAGGGGAAGTAGACCGAGATCAGCCACTGCCCCCGGATGCGCGCCTGGCGGTAGCTGTCGCTGCCCTCCGTGAACCGCCGGCTGCCCGCGCTCTCCCGCCGGAAGGCCTGCAGGATCCGCAGCCCGGAGACCGACTCCTGGAGGTCGGCGTTGACCACCGAGACGCGCTCGCGGGCGAGTGTGTACGCCTTCACGCTCGCCCGGCGGAAGAAGAAGGTGCCGATGATCAGCGGCGGCAGGGTGACGAAGACGACCAGGGCCAGCTGCACGTCGATCACCAGCAGCGCGCCCATGATGCCGAAGAAGGTGACGACGGAGACGAAGGCCGTGACCAGGCCGGTCTGCAGGAAGCTGGACAGGGCGTCCACGTCCGTGGTCATCCGGGTCATGATCCGCCCGGTCAACTCCCGCTCGTAGTAGTCGAGTCCGAGCCGCTGGAGCTGCGCGAAGATCTTCAGCCGGAGCGAGTACAGGACCCGCTCGCCCGTGCGTCCGGTCATCCGGGTCTCGCCGATCTGCGCCGTCCACTGGACGAGCACGGTGATCAGCGCGAGCACGGCCGCGGCCCACACGGCGCCGAGGGCGAGCCGTGAGACGCCCTGGTCGATGCCGTGCCGGATCAGCACCGGCAGCAGCAGGCTCATGCCCGCGTCGACGGCGACCAGCCCGAGGCTGATGAGCAGCGGTCTGCCGAAACCGCGCAGCAGCCGCTTCAGCCCGTACGACTCCTCGGGCGTGACCGCGCGGGCCTCGTCGATGCCGGGGGTGTCGGTGGCCGGGGGCAGCGCCTCGACCTGGGCGAGGAGCCCGGGAGTGGCCGGCATCCCGGCGAGCGCGTTGTCCTTGGGCTCGCGGTCGCCGGTCCACAGGTGGGGGGTGACACTGCGCTCGGCGTCGAACTCGGCGTCCAGCTCGTCTCGTACGGAGGTGTCCTCCTGCGGCTCGGCGGGCCGGGCGTGGCCCGGCGAGACCCCGCCCAGCTCGTCCGGGTCGGTGAGCAGCCGCCGGTACAGCGGGGACCGCTCCTGGAGTTCGTCGTGCGTGCCGATGTCCGCGAGCCGCCCGTCTTCGAGGACGGCGATGCGGTCGGCGAGGTTCAGGGTGGAGCGGCGGTGCGCGATCAGGAGGGTGGTGCGGCCCTGCATGACCTGGGCGAGGGCCTCGTGGATCTCGTGCTCGACCCGGGCGTCCACGGCGGAGGTGGCGTCGTCGAGGACGAGCAGCCGGGGGTCGGTGAGGAGGGCGCGGGCGAGGGCGACGCGCTGACGCTGGCCGCCCGAGAGGGTCAGTCCGTGCTCGCCGACCTTGGTGTCGTAACCGCCGGGCAGTTCGGTGATGAAGCGGTGCGCCTGGGCGGCGCGGGCGGCGGTCTCGACCTCCTCGTCGCTCGCCTCCGGGCGGCCGTACGCGATGTTGGCGCGCACGGTGTCGGAGAAGAGGAAGGAGTCCTCGGGGACCAGTCCGATCGCGGCGCGCAGGGACTCGGTCGTCAGCTCGCGGACGTCGTGGCCGCCGATGAGGACGGCGCCGTGCGTCACGTCGTAGAAGCGGGGCAGCAGGAGCGAGACCGTCGACTTGCCGGAGCCGGAGGAGCCGACCACGGCGAGGGTCTCGCCCGGCCGGATCTCGAAGCTCAGCCCGTCCAGGACCGGCCGCCCGTCCTCGTATCCGAAGGACACGTCGTCGAACTCGACGGTCGCCGGCGCGTCGGCCGGCAGGGTCTTCGTGCCGTCCTCGATGGACGGCTCGGTGTCGATGAGCTCCAGGACGCGCTCCGCGCCGGCGCGGGCCTGCTGGCCGACGGTGAGGACGACGGCCAGCATCCGCACGGGTCCGACGAGCTGGGCGAGGTACGACGAGAAGGCGACGAAGGTGCCCAGCGTGATCTGTCCGCGCACCGCGAGCCAGCCGCCGAGCGCGAGCATGGCGACCTGGCCGAGGGCGGGCACGGCCTGGAGGGCTGGGGTGTACCTGGCGTTCAGCCGGATGGTGCGCAGCCGCCCGGCGAAGAGCCGGCGCCCGACCTCCCGCAGCTTCCCGGTCTCCTGGTCCTCCTGCCCGAAGCCCTTCACCACGCGGACGCCGCTGACGGCGCCGTCCACCACTCCGGCGACGGCGGCGGCCTGCGCCTGCGCGTACCAGGTGGCGGGGTGCAGCTTGGTGCGGCTGCGCTTGGCGACGAACCACAGGGCGGGGGCGACAGCGAGCGCGACCAGGGTGAGCGGCAGGGAGAGCGCGGCCATGATCCCGAGCGAGATCAGGAAGAGCAGGACGTTGCCGATGGTCATCGGCAGCATGAAGAGCAGGCCCTGGATCAGCTGGAGGTCGCTGGTCGCCCGGCCCACGACCTGCCCGGTGGAGAGCTCGTCCTGGCGCCGGCCGTCGAGTCGGGTGATCGTCCGGTACATGTCGGTGCGCAGGTCGTGCTGGACGTGCAGGGCGAGCCGGCCGCCGTAGTAGCGGCGGATGTAGGCGGAGACGTAGACGAGGACGGCGGCGCCGATCAGCGCGCCCGCCCAGGGGGCCATGCCCTTGCTGTGGTCCCCGACGACGTCGTCGATGATCACCTTGGTGACCAGCGGGACCAGGGCCATGACGGCCATGCCGCCCAGCGAGGCGCCGAGCGCGAGCACGACGTCCTCCGGGTACCGCCACGCGTACCCGGCCAGCCGCCGTGCCCAGCCGCTCTTCTCCCCCTGCTGCGCTGTCACGCCCGGTGCCTTCCCTAGATCTTCACTCCACCGGATTGCACCAACGTCCAGCAGAGCGGATTTCATCCCTCCGCAACAATCGCGGGCGCGGACGGCCACCTGCGGGCAGCCGTCCGCGCAGGGCCGGGCCCGCGGCCGCTAGGCCGGGGCGCCCAGTGAAGGACAGTTCACGAGACGGGCGGGAGCGTCAGCCCCCGGCGGGGACGGACACGAACGCTTCCTGCGGGGTGGCCGTCGGGGTGTACCGCTGCGCACCGGCGGTGACCGGCACCAGGTCCTTGTGGATGGCCTTCGCCACGCCCTGGATGGTGGTCACGCCGTAGTTCATGGTGCTGTTGCCGTGGGTGAGCACGGAGATCGTGTAGTCGTGGCCGCCGCCGTTGAACGTGCCGACGCTGTGCACGCGCCAGCCGTGCGTGGAGCGCGACAGCCAGCCGTTCTTCACGTGCACGGAGACGGCGGAGGGCGCCCCGGCCGGCGTACCCCAGCGCTGCGAGGAGATGACCTTGTTCATCAGCTTCAGGATGTACGTGCGGGAGTTGTCGCTCAGCACGGAGTTCTTGGCGGTGACGAGGCCGAGCAGCTTCTGCTCGTCGCGGACGGTGATCTGGGTGAGACCCCAGTAGCCGTCGGCGCCGGGCTTGGTCTGGGTCATCCCGGCGGCCGTCAGGAAGCCCTTCACCTTCGTGACCCCGAGCTGCCGCCACAGCGTGCTCGTCGCGTCGTTGTCCGACTTGGTGATCATGGCGGTGGCGAGGTCGCTCTCGCGCTGGGTGAGCAGCCGGTTGTGCTTCTTGGCGTCCCACAGCAGCGTGGCGAGGACGGTCACCTTGACGACGCTGGCGGAGTCGAAGGCCGTGCTGCTCCGCAGGGTGCAGGTGGTGTTGGTCGTACGGTCGTGCAGCCCGACGGCGATGGTGCCCGAGCGGTTGGCGAGCGCCGCGGTGATGTCCCGCTGCAGCTTGGCGGCGAGGCCCGCCTGGTCCGACGTGCAGCTGACCTGCGCCGCCGCGGTGGCCGAGGCCGGCGCCGCGGCCGCGACGAGCGGCACGACGAGGCCGGCGCCGAGCCCGGCCGCGAGCACACGGGCACGCCGGGATATCCGGTGAGTCATGAAGGCTTCCCATCCCCTTGAAGCGATACGAGCGCGCCCCCGGCACGCCCGCATCCTTGACTCACAGGATGGTGCGAATGGTTGTACGAGAGGTCACGCGAAGGTGTGAGCTCTGCAACAGCCTTGCGGGGACTGGGGGGTGGGGGTGTGAGGTCGGCAACACGGGGGTGGGGGACGGGGGTCGTCGGGCTGAGGATGTGAGGTCGGCAACACCGGGCGATGGTGCTGCCGACCAGGGACTGATCAACCAGGGCACCTTGGCGACCAGTTGGGCGCACCTTTACCTGCTGAAGAAGTGATGTGCGCCACACGGGGCACCGGAACCCGCGTCACTCCAGGGCCGTAGCGGAACGCACAGCTCACCCCCAGGCAGGCCACAGTGCGCGCCCATCACCGGGAGGCAGGGTGCGCTGGTGACGTCTGCCACCGATCCATCGCCCGACGCTCCGTCGACCTCTCACGCGCCGTCCTCGTCGGCGCCCGCGGAGCCCTCCGTCCCCGCTGGTTCCTCCCCCGCGGAGGCCGCCCGACCCGCAGGTTCCTCACCCACCGAGCCGGACGCCCGGGCCGGGGCCTCCCCCACCGGGCCGGCCGGTACAAACCCCGCCGACCCGGTCGGGTCGGACACCCCGGCCCCCCGCTGGTCGCTCCCCGTGCTGCTCGCGATCATGGTGCTGGCCGGGGTCCTGTACTCCTGGAACCTCTCCGCCTCCAGCCTGAACAGCTTCTACAGCGCCGCCGTGCTGAGCGGCACGCACAGCTGGAAGGCGTGGTTCTTCGGCTCGCTCGACGCGGGCAACTTCACGACCGTGGACAAGCCGCCCTTCGTACTGATGGTGATGGGCCTGTCCTGTCGCGTCTTCGGCTACGGCACCTGGCAGATGATGGCGCCGCTGGTCGCCTCCGCGCTGGGCACGATCTGGATTCTGCACTCCTCGGTGAAGCGCTTCTTCGGGCACGCGGCGGCCGCCGTCGCCGCGCTGGTGCTCGCGCTCACCCCGATCACCGTGGCCATCAACCGCGACAACAACCCCGACACCCTGCTCGTCCTCCTGATGGTGGCGGGTGCCGCACTCGCGCTGCGCGCCGTGCACAACGGGCGGCTGCTGCCGCTGCTCGGCTCGGCGGTCTGCTTCGGTCTCGCCTTCAACACCAAGATGCTCCAGGGCTACATCGCCCTGCCCGCCGTCTTCGCCGTCTATCTGTACGCGGCCCGCGCGGACCTGGTGAAGCGGATCGTCAACCTGCTGCTGGCGGGCGTGGCCCTGGCCGTCTCCAGCTTCTGGTGGGCGGCGGCCGTGTCGCTGGTGCCCACCGCCGACCGGCCGTACATCGGCGGCTCCACGGACGGCACCGCCTGGAACCTGATCATGGGCTACAACGGCCTCGGCCGGGTCTTCGGCGGCGAGGGCAACATGGGCGGCGGAGGTGGCGGCGGCGGAGGTGGCGGCTTCTCCGGCACCGCGGGGATCGGCCGCATGTTCAACGACGTACTGGGCGGCCAGATCTCCTGGCTGCTGCCGTTCGCCGCGATCGCCCTCGTCGGCGGTCTGGTGCTGCGCGGCCGCGCCCCGCGCACCGACCTGACGCGCGCCGCGCTCCTGCTCTGGGGCGGCTGGACGGCGCTGCACTACCTCACCTTCAGCTTCGCCGAAGGGACCATGCACCCGTACTACACGACCGCGCTCGCCCCCGGCATCGCGGCCCTGTGCGGGGGCGGCGGCGTGCTGCTCCTGCGCGCCTTCCGCAGCGGCGACGCCAAGCGGTGGGCCTGGGTTCTGCCGGTCGCGCTCGCCGCGACCGGCCTTTGGTCAGTCGTACTGCTGCGCCGGATCTCCGGCTGGAACACCTGGCTGTGGCCGCTGGTCGCGCTGGTCATGGTGCTCGCGATCGCGGGTCTGCTCGCCCACCGCTTCCGCTTCGGCGGGCGGGTCCGGCTGCTGGCGGCCGCGCTGGCCGCGGCGGTCGTCGCGTCCGTCGCCGGGCCGGCCGCGTACGCCGCGTCCGTGCCGTCGGCCGGGGTGGGCGGCATGGGCGGCACCAACCCGACGGCCGGGCCCTCGTCGCGCGGCGGCATGGGAGGCGGCGGTGGCGGCGGCTTCCGCGGCGGCGGCGCCGGCGGGGCGATGCCCGGCGGTGCGCAGCAGGGCGGTCAGCGTCCGGGTGGCCAGACCGGCGGGACGGGTACGCCTCCGGGCGGCGCGCCGGCCGGCGGCCAGCGGGGTGGCGCCCCCACGGGCATGCCTCCCGGCGGGGCCGGTGCGGGTGCCGGTGCCGCGGGCGGTGGTGCCGGTGCCGCGCAGCGAGGCGGCATGGGTGGCGGCGGCCGTATGGGAGCCGGCGCCGACAGCGAGCTGATCTCCTATCTGGAGAAGCACCGGGACGGCGCCACATGGCTCCTCGCGGTGTCCGGTTCGCAGAGCGCCTCCGCGCTCATCGTGAGCAGCGGACAGCCCGTCATCTCGATGTGGGGCTGGACCGGGACCGACAAGGCGATGACCCTCGCCAAGCTCAAAGAGCTCGTCAAGAAGGGCGAGTTGCACTACGTCCAGCTCGGCGGCGGCATGGGCGGCGGCCGGGGCGGTTCCGGCGGCGTCAGTGCCGAGGTGACGGCCTGGGTGCAGAAGAACGCCACGGCGGTCGACGCGAGCGCGTACAGCAAGAGCGCGTCCTCAGCCGCCGGGGCCGGTGCCGAGGCGGGCTCCAACTCCGGTGCGCAGAGCGCCCAGTCGGGCCTCTACCGCCTGGACCCGTCGGACGTCGGCTGACCGACCCGCCACCGCGTCGGCCGACCCGGCACCCCGTCGACAGACCCGCCAACCCGTCGGCCGACGCAAGCGGCGGCGCCCGCGCCCGACACCCGCGGGCGCCCGGCACCGGACCCGCACGCCCGACGCGTGCCGGCACCGACCGACGCCGACGGGCGACCGGGCCACCGGGCCACGGACATCCACGCCGGCACCCGTAGACCGCGGGCCCCTGTCCCACCCCGGGACAGGGGCCCGCGGCATACCGTCAAAAGCACCGCCAAATCGTGTGCACAACGCGGGACTTGCCCGATCCCGACACACAATCGACCCACCCTGTTCACGCTCCGAAACGCGCATGCGTGCCACTCTCCCGTTGGCCGCTCATTCAACCCGCGTAGATCGGACTCCCCCAGATGCCCGCCACGCACATACGCCGCTGGAAGACGCTGGCGCTGACCACCTCAGCCGTACTCGTGGGCCTCACCGTGCCCGCGGTGACCGCCACCCCCGCGAGCGCCACCACGACCGCGTACGACACGACGTACTACAAGAACGCGATCGGCAAGTCCGGTACGACTCTGAAGACCTCGCTGCACACGATCATCAGCAGCCAGACGAAGATCTCGTACGACGCCGTCTGGAACGCGCTGAAGGTCACCGACCAGGACCCGAGCAACAGCAACAACGTGATCCTGCTCTACAGCGGCACCTCGCGCGCCAAGTCCCTCAACGGCGGCGACACCGGCGACTGGAACCGCGAGCACACCTGGGCCAAGTCCCACGGCGACTTCGGCGAGGTGACCGGCCCCGGCACGGACCTGCACCACCTGCGCCCCGCGGACGTCCAGGTCAACAGCATCCGCGGCAACAAGGACTTCGACAACGGCGGCAGTTCGGTCAGTGGCGGGGGCGGCAGCCTCACCGACTCCGACTCCTTCGAGCCGCGTGACGCGGACAAGGGTGACGTGGCCCGCATGATCCTCTACATGGCGGTCCGCTACGACGGCGGCGACGGCTTCGCCGACCTGGAGCCCAACGAGAAGGTCAACAACGGCAGCAACCCGTACATCGGGAAGCTCGCCGTCCTCAAGCAGTGGAGCGACGAGGACCCGCCGAGCGCCTTCGAGGAGAAGCGCAACCAGGTCATCTACGACACCTACCAGCACAACCGCAACCCGTTCATCGACCACCCGGAGTGGGTCGAGTCGATCTGGTAGTACGGCGTGGCGGCCCGAACCCCCTGTGTTCACCGGGGAGTTCGGGCCGCGTGTGTGACAAATGAGTGACATGCGGGCGTACAACCAGTGAAGCCCGGCCCGAGTCGCACTCCACGGAGGCGGCGCGCACCCGCGCCGCCTCCGGACGACTCGAAAGGCATCCGCATGTCCCGAGCACGACGCAGAACCCGTTCCGCCCGGCTCACCGCGCCCCTGGCCGCCGCGGTGCTGCTGGCCGGCGGAGTCGGCACCTGGGCCCTGACCGGAGCCTCGGCCCAGGCCGCCACCACCGGGTCGGCGGACGCCCGGGACGACTTCAACGGGGACGGCTACGCGGACCTGGTCGTCGGCGCCCCGAACGCCACGGTGTCGGGCAAGGCCAAGGCCGGCTATGTGGCCGTCATGTACGGCTCCCCCAGCGGACTCTCCGCCGCGAAGAAGAAGCTGATCAGCCGGTCCACCAGCGGGGTCCCGGGCTCCGCCACCGCGAACCAGTACTTCGGCGCGACCTTCGACAAGGGCGACCTGGACGGCGACGGCCTCACCGACCTGGTGATCGCGGGCGGCAAGGCGGGCTCCGTCGTCCTGTGGGGTTCCACGTCCGGTCTGACCGGCGGTACGGCGATCGCCGGGTACGGGGCCGCCCCGCAGGCCGGCGACTTCGACGGGGACGGCACCTTGGACCTCGCACTGTTCGCCACCCAGGATGTCGAGGGCGACGACCCCCCGAGCGGGGCGGCCACCGTGTGGAAGGGCCCGGTCTCGCGTGCGGGTAAGCCGACCGCCACGCTTCCCGTCCTGAACAAGTCCCTGTGGTGGGGCTACCAGGCCGACGACGCCACCTGCGCCACCAACGGCGGCTGCGAGGAGGACGCCGACTCGATCAGCGGTCCCATCCAGTCCAGCACGGCCGGTGACATCAACCACGACGGCAAGGACGACATCGTCCAGTGGATCTACACCGGTGACGGCACCTGGGGCAACCGGGTGCTGTACGGCGGCGGCGGCACGGGCTTCACCGGCGGCTGGGTACCCGGAGACGGCGTGGGCCTCGACACGGGCACCGGCATCGGGGACGTGAACGGTGACGGGTTCGACGACGTGGTGGTCGGCGCCGACGGCTGGCACACCAAGGTGCAGGTCGCGCTCGGTTCCGCGGCCGGTCTGTCCGAGTCCCGGGTGCAGACCCTCGACCAGGACCTGCCCGGCTTCCCCGGAGTCGAGGAGGAGGGCGACGACCTCGGCACCTCGGTCTCGGTCGCCGACGTCACGGGCGACGGATACGCCGACATCGCGCTGGGCATTGCCGGTGAGGACGTCAGCGGTGTCGTCGACGCCGGCTCGGTCGCCCTGGTCCACGGGAGCCCCTCCGGCGTCACGGGCACCGGAACGCAGGTCTTCCACCAGGACACCGCCGGCGTGCCCGGTGTCGCCGAGGAGGACGACCGGTTCGGCGTGAGCACCGCCCTCCTGGACGTCGACGGCAACGGCCACCGCGACCTCGCGGCCGGCTCCTCGGCCGAGAACGCGGCCAACGGCGCGGTCTGGGTCCTGCGCGGCACCGCGACGGGCCTCACCACCACGTCCGCCCTCGCCTTCGGCCCGAAGACGGTCTCCGCCCCCTACACGAAGGCCCGCTTCGGCTCGTTCCTGCGCTGACCTGCCGGAACCGAGAAAGCGCCGGGAAGCGGGTGCCCCCCGCTTCCCGGCGCTTGCCGATTCCCGCCCGCGTACGGGCCGTTCAGTCCAGGTGCGTCGGCGCGAACATCCGCAGGACGGCCGGGAGCAGGACCACCGAAGGACCGGGCGTCGCGAGCGCCTTGGCGAGATCCGCTTCGAGCGTCTCGGGCGTCGTACGGATGCCGGGCACGCCGAACGACTCGGCGAGCGCGACGTAGTCGGGGCGGGTCAGCTCCGTGGCGGTGGCCTGCCCGAAGGTGTCCGTCATGTACTCGCGCAGGATGCCGTAGCCGCCGTCGTCGACGATCAGCCAGGTGACGTTCAGGTCGGACTGCCTGGCGGTGGCCAGTTCGGCGATGGAGTACAGCGCGCCGCCGTCACCGGAGACGGCGAGGACCGGGCGGCTCGGGTCGGCCGCCGCGGCGCCCAGTGCCGCCGGGAAGCCGTAGCCGAGGCCGCCCGCGCCCTGCGCCGAGTGCATGGTGTTCGGGTGGCGGGCGTCGAAGGCGGACCAGGCCCAGTAGGCCAGGATCGTCATGTCCCAGAAGGACGGGGAGTCGTCCGGCAGGGCCCGGCGCACGGACGTCAACACGTCCTGTTCCAGGGTGAGTTCCTGGGCGGCGATACGCGCGCGGACCCGGTCGAGGACGGTGCGTACGCGGTCACCGGCCGTGGCGTCCTCGCGTGCTTCCACCGTCTCCAGGAGCGCCGACAGCGCGAGCCGGGCGTCCGCGTGGATGCCGAGCGCCGGGTGGTTGGACTCCAGTTTGCCGAGGTCCGCCTCGATCTGGACGACCCGGCCGCGCGGCTTGAACGTGTGGTAGTTGGAGGAGAGTTCACCCAGGCCCGAGCCGACGACGAGGAGAACGTCGGCGTCCTCCAGGAAGTCCGTCGTGTGCCGGTCCTCCAGCCAGGACTGGAGGGAGAGCGGGTGCTCCCAGGGGAAGGCGCCCTTGCCGCCGAAGGTGGTGACCACGGGCGCGTTCAGCTTCTCGGCGAGCAGGCGCAGCTTTCCGGACGCGTCCGACCGTACGACACCACCGCCCGCGATGATCGCGGGGCGCTCGGCGCGGGAGAGCAGGTCGGCCGCCACCGCCGTCAGTTCGGGGCGCGGGACGACGTCCTCCGGTGTGGCGTCCATCGCGGTCACCACGGGCAGGTCGGTGCCGGCCAGCAGCACGTCCTGCGGGATCTCCACCCAGACCGGGCCGTGCGGGGCGGTCAGCGCCGACTCCCAGGCAGCCGCGATGGCCGACGGGATCTGCGAGGGCGTACGCACGGTGTGCACGGACTTCACCACGCCACGGAACGAGGCCTGCTGGTCCGGGAGTTCGTGCAGATAGCCGTGGCGGCCGCCGCCGAGTCCGGCGGTCGGGATCTGGCTGCTGATCGCGAGCACGGGCGCCGAGGCGGCGGCCGCTTCCTGGAGTGCGGCCAGCGAGGTCAGGGCGCCGGGGCCGGTGGACAGGAGCAGCGGTGCCACCTCGCCGGTGATCCGGCCGTACGCGTCGGCCGCGAACCCGGCGTTGTTCTCGACGCGCAGTCCGACGTACCGCAGCGAGGAGCGGCGCAGGGCGTCGAACATGCCAAGCGCGTGCTGGCCGGGCAGTCCGAAGACCGTCGTCGCACCGAGACCGGTGAGGGTCTCCACGACCAGGTCTCCGCCGTTGCGGCCGGGCGGCGGGTTCAGCGCGGCCTCCGTCTGCGCCGCCGTGGGGCGGAGCACCAGGTCGTGGTCGTGAGTCACTTGGTCCGGGCCTCCGCGATCTGACGGGACATGATGGTGGTGAGCTCGTACGCCGTGTGGGAGGCGGCGACGGCGGTGATCTCGGCATGATCGTAGGCGGGCGCGACCTCGACGACGTCCGCGGAGACCAGGTTGCAGGAGGACAGTCCCCGCAGGATCTCCAGGAGTTCGCGGGAGGTCATGCCGCCCGCCTCCGGCGTCCCGGTGCCGGGCGCGTGCGCCGGGTCGAGGCAGTCGATGTCGATGGAGATGTAGAGCGGGCGCTTGCCGATGCGCTGGCGCAGCTGGTCGGCGACCTCGTCGGCGCCGCGGCGGTAGATGTCCGCCGAGGTGACGATGCCGAAGCCCATCTTCTCGTCGTCGGTGAGGTCCTGCTTGCCGTAGAGCGGGCCGCGGGTGCCGACGTGGGAGAGGGCGGAGGTGTCGAGGATGCCCTCCTCGACGGCGCGGCGGAACGGGGTGCCGTGGGTGTACTCGGCGCCGAAGTAGGTGTCCCAGGTGTCGAGGTGCGCGTCGAAGTGGAGCAGCGCGACCGGGCCGTGCTTCTTGGCGACGGAGCGCAGCAGCGGCAGCGCGATGGTGTGGTCGCCGCCGAGGGTCATCAGCCGGGCGCCGGTGCCGAGCAGCTCGTCGGCGGCCGCCTCGACGGTCTCCACGGCCTCGTTGATGTTGAACGGGTTGGCGGCGATGTCACCGGCGTCCGCGACCTGCGCGAGGGCGAAGGGGGAGGCGTCCTGCGCCGGGTTGTAGGGGCGCAGCAGCCGGGACGCCTCGCGGATCGCGTTGCCGCCGAAGCGGGCGCCCGGCCGGTACGAGACACCGGAGTCGAACGGCACACCGACCACGGCGACATCGGCGGAGCCGACCTCGTCGAGGCGCGGCAGCCGGGCGAAGGTCGCGGGGCCCGCGTACCGCGGGATGCGGGACGAGTCGACGGGACCGCGGGGCGTCTCGTTGCTGCTCATGATGAAATGCCTTCTTTCCTACGCTTCGTCGCGTATGTACAACTGATACGACTCTACTGGTGAGCCGGGACCGGCTCGGACAAGGGTTCGGTGCCGCGGCCGGCCAGCCGCTCCCGCCAGGCGGCCAGCACCTCGGGCTCGGTCGGCGTGGTCGCCAGCGAGACGACCACGTAGACGGCCAGCGAGGAGAGCAGCCCGTAGTAGATGGGCTCGTTCGCGAGGATGCCGAACGTGGCCATCAGGCCGATGACCGCGAGACCGCCGACCACGACGGCGGCGAGGGCGCCCTGAGCGGTGCCGCGCTTCCACAGCAGACCGCCGAGGATCGGTACGAGCAGCCCGCCGACGAGCAGGTTGTACGCGACGGTCAGCGCCTCGACGACGTTGTTGAGAGCGATCGCGGTACAGATCACCCCGACACCCATGATCAGGATGAAGGCACGGTTGCCCCTGACCTCGTCGTGCTCCTCGTCGGCGTTGCGGGTGACGGCTCCGCGCAGCCGCGACCAGATGTCGTTGTTGGCGACGGTGGCGCAGGCGATCAGCGCGCCGGAGGACGTCGACATCACGGCCGCCAGCGCCGCCGCGAGCACCAACCCCCTTACGCCGACCGGGAGTTCGTCCTTGACGATGGTCGCGAAGGCGTCGTCGGGGCTGCCCAGCTTCGGGTAGAGCACCTTGGCCGCCGTACCGATGACGGCGCCGGCGCCGGCGTACACCAGGCAGTACGTGCCGGCGACGGTGCCGCCCCACTTGGCCGTGGTGTCGCTGCGCGCGGTGAACACGCGCTGCCAGATGTCCTGGCCGATCAGCATGCCGAAGGTGTAGATGAGCACGTAGGTGAAGATCGTCTCGCCGCCGATGCCGAGCGGGTCGAAGTACTCGGTGGGCAGCGTGGCCTTCATCTCGCTGAACCCGCCGGCCTTCACCACGGCGATGGGCAGCAGAAGCAGCAGCACACCGATGGTCTTCACCACGAACTGGACCATGTCCGTGAGCGTGATGGACCACATGCCGCCGAGGGTCGAGTAGGCGACGACGATCGAGCCGCCGAGGATGATCGCCAGCGTCCGGTTCATGTCGAAGAGGACGTCGAAGATCGTGGCGTACGCGATGGTCGAGGTCACCGCGAGCATGAGGGTGTACGCCCACATGACCACGCCCGAGATCAGGCCGGCCCGGCCGCCGTACCGCAGGTCGAGCATCTCGGAGACGGTGTAGACCTTGAGGCGGGCGATGCGGGCGGAGAAGAAGACGGAGAGGGCGAGCAGGCCGAGGCCGATGGTGAACACCATCCAGGCGCCGGAGAGCCCGTACTTGTAGCCGAGCCCGACGCCGCCGATGGTGGACGCTCCGCCGAGCACGATGGCGGCCATGGTGCCGGAGTACATGACAGGGCCGAGCCTGCGGCCCGCGACGAGGAAGTCGCTCTTCGACTTGGCGCGGCGCATGCCCCACCAGCCCATGGCCAGCATGCCGGCCAGATAGACGACGATCACTGTGTAGTCGACGGCCATGGGGCCCTCCTTCGCGCACTCTCGGTGGCGTGTCGTGCAATGGGGACGCGGCCGGTACGGATGCCCGGCCGGGAGACCGGCAGCGGATCGCGGGGACATACGCCCGTACCCGCGGCTGCCGACGGGACTGACCCTAGGTGGCCGGAAAGCGACTCTGAAGTGTACGTTTCATCCACTGTCGCCTTGCCGGATGGAGGGAACGTCCACCGTGCCGGACACTTCCGCCCCACCTGTCCCACCCACCCCACCGGTCCCGCTCACCGCCCTGCTGGCCCGGGACGACCTGGCCCTGCGGCAGATCGCCGGTCCGGCGGATCAGGACACGGTGATCCACTGGGCGCACACCTCGGAGATGGCGGACCCGTATCCGTATCTCCTCGGCGGTGAGCTGCTGCTGACCGCCGGGGTGCACGTCCCGGAGGCGGCGGGCTCGGGCGGCTACTTCGACGACTACGTCTCCCGGATCGTGGCGGCGGGCGGCGCGGCCCTCGGCTTCGGTCTGGCCCCGGTGCACGACACGGTCCCCCGCGCCCTGGTCGCGGCCTGCGACGCGTACGGGCTCCCCCTCCTGGAGGTGCCGCCCCAGACGACCTTCTCGGGTGTGGCCCGCGCGGTGTGGCAGCTCATGGCCCAGGCCCGGCTGGCGGAGCTGCGCCGGGTCACCGAGGCCCAGCAGAGCCTGGCCGCGGCGGCGGCCAGGGCGGATCCGGTGCCGGCGGTGCTGCGGCAGCTCGCCCAGCGGGTGGGCGGCTGGACGGTCCTGTACGGCCCGGACGGCGCGGAGCTGGCGCGCGGCGGCCGGACGCCCGAGACGGGCGTCGTCCCGGCACTGGCCGAACTGGCCGCCGTCGTACGCCCGGGCACGGCCCACGGTCCGACGCCGTCCTCCGCCAGCGACACCGTGGGCGGCAGCCATCTCGCCGCCTACGCGCTCGGCGCCGGACGGGGTTTCGTGCTCGGGGTCTCGACGCCGCGCCGCGACACCGGGGACCACACCATCGCCTCCGTGGCGGCCGTCCTGCTGTCGCTGCTCACCGGGGAGCAGCAGAGCGGGAGCGGGGCCGCCCGGTCGGCGGCGCTCGTACGGCTGCTGCTGGGGGCCTCGCCGGAGGCGGTCGCGCCGCTGCTGGGCGGTGACCGGTGGACGGTGGTGCACGCCCGGCCCGCCGGTGACGGCCCCGCGCCGGACGCCGTCGCCGCCTCAGCGCTGGGCGCGGCCCTGGGCTCCGCGCTCGTCGACGTGAGCGGCGACGTCGTACGGGTCCTCGTCCCCGGCGAGGACGAACCCGCCGCGCAGCCGGGCTGGACCTGCGGGGTGAGCGCCCCCGTCGGCCCCGACGAGTGGGCGGCCGCCGACACCCGGGCCGCCCGCGCCCTGGCCCGCGCCCGCGCCACCCGTACGGCGCTGGTGCGCCACGGCGAGCGGCCCGCACTCGCGGACCTCGTCCCGCCGTCCGACGCCCGGACGCACGCCCGTGCGCTCCTCGCCCCCGTCGCGGGCACCCCCGCCCTCACCGAGACGCTGCGCACCTGGCTCTCCCTGCACGGGAGTTGGGACCGTACGGCGGTGGCGCTGTCCGTGCACCGCAACACCGTGCGTCAACGCATCGCGCGATGCTCGGCGTTGCTCGCGGTGGACCTCGACGACCCCGACGTACGGATGGAGTTGTGGTTCGCGCTGCGCCACGAGTGAGCGCGGCGAAAGGCGCCCCCGGGTCCGGCCGGCCCCGGCGCTGCGAGTGACCCCCGTCCCAGCGTTCGGGACATCGGAGACTCCCACCGGGCCGGACCGGCAGAATAAGGACCATGCCGATATCCGGGACCCCCAGCCGCGCCGAGCTCGTCGACCACCTCGTACGGACGCGTATCGCGGGCGACGTCGCCACGCCCCGCGAGAACAACCTCTCCCACTACCGCAAGCTCGCGAACGGCGACCGCAACTTCTGGCTGGGTCTGGAGCTCGGCGACCGTTGGAGCGACGAGCAGGACGTGCTCGCGGTGATGGCGGAGCGGTGCGGCGTGAACGACGACCCGGAGTACCGCTACGGACAGGACACCATCGACCCCGACCTGACCGTCGACGCCCTGGAGCGGATGGCGGCCCGGCTGCGCAAGGCGGCCGCCGGCGGGCAGCGGGTCCTCTTCGCCACCGGCCATCCCGGCGGGCTGCTCGACGTGCATCGCGCCACCGCCGCCGCGCTGCGGGCCGCCGGGTGCGAGATCGTCGTCATCCCGGAGGGGCTGCAGACGGACGAGGGGTACGTCTTCCAGTTCGCGGACGTGGCGGTGCTGGAGCACGGGGCGACGCTCTGGCACACCCACTCGGGGGAGCCGATGCGGGCGATCCTCACCGGGCTCGAGCGGGCTGGGCGGCCGCTGCCCGACCTCGTCGTCGCCGACCACGGCTGGGCCGGCTGTGCCGGCCAACTCGGCGTCGACTCCATGGGATACGCCGACTCCAACGACCCCGCGCTCTTCCTCGCCGAGGCCGAGGGGACCCTCCAGGTCACGATCCCCCTCGACGACCACGTGACCAGTCCCCGGCACTACGACCCGATGACCGCGTACCTCTTGTCCGAGGCGGGCCTGTCCTGAGCAGAGTTTTTCAGCCCGTCCGGCGATTGAGGACGAGCGCGTCAGCGCGATACGGGGGTCTGGGGGCGGAGCCCCCAGGTGCGGGACGGGTAGGGGCGGCGGGGGCGAGAACCCCGTAGGGACAACCACCCGTCCCCGCCCCCGGGACAGCTCACGGCCACGGGTTCAAGCCCTCCGCCCGCCGCTGGGCGTACCCGGGCGTCGGGTCGAGGTACACCCGGCTCACCGCCGGAAACGCCTCGCGCAACCGCGCCTCCGCCTGCTCACAGGCCCACTCGATCTCCGCGGCAGTCGACACGTCCCGGAAGTCGACCTTGGCGGCGACGAGAGCCTCCCGCGGCCCCTGCACCAGGGTGATCAGCTCGAGCACCGCCTCGACATGCGGCACATCGAGCAGCTCGTCCCGGATCCGCTCCCGCATCGGCCGGGGCAACGGCCGCCCGATCAACAGCTGCGCGTTGGACCGCCCGAGCACCCAGGCGACGTACAGCAGCAGCACCCCGATGCACAGGGACGCGGCACCGTCCCAGACCCCGGATCCGGTGAGCTGCCCGCCAAGCAGTCCCCCCGCGGCGAGGACGAGGCCGACCAGCGCGGCCGAGTCCTCCATGACGACGGCCTTCACGGCGGTGTCGGGGGTGTGCCGGAGGTAGAGCTTGACGGACGCCCCGAAGCGATCGGCCTCGCCCCGGGCCTGCCGCACCCCGGTGCGCAGGGAGTACCCCTCCAGCACGAAGGCGAGCGCCAGCACGATGTACGACACCAGCGGGTCGCCGAGCTCCTCGCCCGCGACGAGGGTGTGGATACCGTCGTAGAGGGAGAACACCGCGCCGCCGACGAAGGTGGCGACGGCCGCGAGCATCGCCCAGATGTACCGCTCCGGCCCGTAGCCGAGCGGATGTTCCTCGTCCGCCGGCTTCTCGCTGCGCTTCAGCGCGGTGAGCAGCAGCACCTCGGTGATGGTGTCGGCGACCGAGTGCGCTGCCTCGGAGAGCATCGCGCTGGAGCCGCTGATGACACCGGCGACGGCCTTGGCGAGGGCGATGCCGAGATTGGCGACGGCGGCGACGATCACCGTGAAAGTGCTCTCGCCACCGCCGCCGACGTCGCCGTCTTTGTCCTGTTCCGTTTCCACGTCCGCTTCGGCCATGCCCCAGTCTTACCGCGGGATGCGGACCACGCCCTCCTGGATGACCGAAATGGCGAGCCGCCCGTCCTGTGTGTAGATACGGGCCTGGCCGAGACCGCGGCCGCCGAACGCGGACGGCGACTCCTGGTCGTACAGGAGCCATTCGTCGGCGCGGAACGGCCGGTGGAACCACATCGCGTGGTCGAGCGAGGCCCCGACGACGTCCCCGATCGCCCAGCCGCCGCGCCCGTGCGCGAGCAGCACGGAGTCGAGGAGCGTCATGTCGGAGACGTAGGTCGCCAGACAGACGTGCAGCAGCGGTTCGTCGATGGCGCCGCCGAGCTTGCCGTTCGTGCGGAACCACACCTGGGAGCGCGGCTCGCGGGCCTCGCCGACGCTGCCGAAGGGCGGGGCGTCGACGTACCGCAGATCGACGGCCTCGCGCGCCTCCAGCAGACGCTCCACGACGCCCGGTTCCGTGATGACGTCCGCGTACCGCGGGAGCATCTCGGCCGCGGTCGGCAGGGTCTCCGGGTCCGGTGCGGCCGGCATGGCGGCCTGGTGGTCCATGCCCTCCTCGTACGTCTGGAAGGACGCGGAGAGATGGAAGATCGGCTGCCCGTGCTGGACGGCGACGACCCGGCGGGTGGTGAAGGAGCGGCCGTCGCGGATCCGGTCGACGGTGTAGACGATGGGCGCGCCCGGGTCGCCGGCGCGCAGGAAGTACGCGTGCAGGGAGTGGGCGAGCCGGTCCTCCGGGACCGTACGGCCGGCGGCGACCAGTGCCTGCGCCGCCACCTGCCCGCCGAAGACGCGCGGGACGACGGCGGACCGTGACTGGCCGCGGAAGATGTCCTGCTCGATCCGCTCGAGGTCGAGCAGATCGAGCAGGGACTCAAGTGCCTGACTCATGGGTCAGTTGTACCGTGAACTTTTTTCGTGGGCCTTACAGCCCCATGTCCTTGGCGATGATCGACTTCATGATCTCGCTCGTGCCGCCGTAGATGCGGTTGACGCGGTTGTCCGCGTACAGCCGGGCGATCGGGTACTCGTTCATGAAGCCGTAGCCGCCGTGCAGCTGGAGGCAGCGGTCGATGACGCGGTGCGCGACCTCGGTGCAGAACAGCTTGGCGCTCGCGGCCTCGGCCGGGGTCAGCTCGCCCGCGTCCAGGGCCTCCAGGGTGCGGTCGGCGACGGCCTGCGCGGCGTCCACCTCGGCCTGGCAGGCGGCCAGCTCGAACTTGGTGTTCTGGAAGGCGGCGACCGGCTTGCCGAAGACGGTCCGCTCCTGGACGTACTGCTTGGCGAACCGGACGGCGGCGGCGGCCTGCGCGTAGGCGCCGAAGGCGATGCCCCAGCGCTCGGAGGCGAGGTTGAGGCCGAGGTAGGAGAAGCCCTTGTTCTCCTCGCCCAGCAGGTCCTCGACCGGCACCTGCACGTCGACGAACGCCAGCTCGGCGGTGTCGGAGACCTTCAGGCCGAGCTTGTCCAGCTTGCGGCCGACGGAGTAGCCCTCGGACTTGGTGTCGACGGCGAACAGCGATATGCCGAAGCGGCGGTCGTCCTCGCGCGGCGCGGAGGTGCGGGCGCAGACGATCACACGGTCGGCGTGCACACCGCCGGTGATGAAGGTCTTGGCGCCGTTGAGGACGTAGTGCGTGCCGTCCTCGGAGAGCTTCGCGGTGGTCTTCATGCCCGCGAGGTCGGAGCCGGTGCCCGGCTCGGTCATCGCGAGGGCCCACATCTCCTCACCGGAGACGAACTTCGGCAGCCACTTCTTCTTCTGCTCGTCGTTGGCGAGCATCTTGATGTAGGGCAGGCCGAGCAGCACGTGCACACCGGAGCCGCCGAAGGAGACACCCGCGCGGGCGGTCTCCTCGTACATCACGGCCTCGAACTTGTACGAGTCGATGCCGGCGCCGCCGTGCTCCTCGTCGACGCGGATGCCGAAGACGCCCAGCTCGGCGAGCTTGTAGTAGAAGTCGCGCGGCGCCTGGCCCGCGGCGAACCACTCGTCGTAGACGGGAACGACCTCGGCCTCGATGAAGGCCCGCAGAGTCTCCCGGAACGCCTCGTGATCCTCGTTGAACACCGTACGGCGCACCGCCGGCCCCTCTCTGCGCCTGAACCGGCGCCGCTCTCGCGGATGTGGTTGCTCGCCGTGCGGGTTCCTCAATTGCTGGTTGCGGTCCCGTGGCTAAGCGCTTGCTCAGATCAAAGGTACCGGTGAGTACGGAGACCGTCCAGGGGAGCACCCCCGTAACGCTCGTCACGCCCGCGACCCCGTCGGATCGCCGGGGGCCGCTCAGTCGACCGCGGCCGTGCCGGCCGCCGCGAACGCCCCGCGGGCCATCCGGTGCAGGAGGGACGCCGTGCCGGTGCGGCCCGGGAGGGCACCCGGGCGGCCGAGGTGCGGGGTGGAGTTGAGGAGCCCGAAGACCGAGTGCACGGACGATCTGGCGGCGGGCTCTCCCAGGTCCGGATAGACCTCCCGGACGACCTCCACCCACAGCTCGACGTACTGCCGCTGGAGCTGCCGTACGAGCTTGCGGTCGGTGTCCCGGAGGCGGTCCAGCTCGCGGTCGTGCAGGGTGATCAGCGGGCGGTCGTCGAGCGCGAAGTCGATGTGCCCCTCGATGAGCGAGTCGAGGAGCGTCTCCGCGTCCCCGTCGGCCTCCGCCACGCGGCGCTTGCCGCCGGTGAGCAGCTGGCCGCTGATCCCCACCAGCAGCTCGGCGAGCATCGCGTCCTTGCCCGGGAAGTGCCGGTACAGACCGGGGCCGCTGATGCCGACCGCCGCTCCTATCTCGTCCACTCCGACGCCGTGGAAACCACGCTCGGCGAAGAGCCGGGCGGCTTCCTTGAGGATCTGCTCGCGACGGGTGGGGGCGTCGGTTCTGGTGGCCATGAAAGCAATTCTAGACAGGGAGGTTAGCGCTCGTTAACCTGGAGGAAATGCGTTAACGCTCATTAACAAAGTGAGGGGACCGCGGGATGCACGAGGCACCGGAGCTGACGAGCGCGGCAGACCCCGCGTCGGAGGCCTGGCGAGCCAACGAGGCGGCGCACCACGCCCTGGGCGAGGAGCTGCGCGCCAAGCTGGCCGCGGCCCGGCTCGGCGGCGGTGAGCGGGCCCGCGCCCGGCACACCGCGCGCGGCAAGCTGCTGCCGCGCGAGCGCGTGGACACGCTGCTCGACCCGGGCTCGCCCTTCCTGGAGCTGGCCCCGCTGGCGGCCGACGGGATGTACGAGGGACAGGCACCGGCGGCGGGAGTGATCGCCGGGATCGGGCGCGTCAGCGGGCGCGAGTGCGTGATCGTCGCCAATGACGCGACGGTCAAGGGCGGCACGTACTACCCGATGACGGTCAAGAAGCACCTGCGCGCCCAGGAGGTGGCGCTGGAGAACCGGCTCCCCTGTGTGTACCTGGTGGACTCCGGCGGCGCCTTCCTGCCCCTGCAGGACGAGGTCTTCCCCGACCGCGACCACTTCGGCCGGATCTTCTACAACCAGGCGCGGATGTCGGGCGCCGGCATCCCGCAGATCGCGGCCGTGCTCGGCTCCTGCACGGCGGGCGGCGCCTATGTGCCCGCGATGAGCGACGAGGCCGTGATCGTGCGCAATCAGGGCACGATCTTCCTCGGCGGCCCGCCCCTGGTGAAGGCCGCCACGGGCGAGGTCGTGACGGCCGAGGAGCTGGGCGGCGGCGAGGTCCACGCGCGCGTGTCGGGTGTCACCGACCACCTCGCGGAGGACGACGCGCACGCGCTGCGGATCGTCCGGAACATCGCGGCCACCCTCCCCGCGCGCGGGCAGCTGCCCTGGTCGGTGTCGGAGCCCGTCGAGCCCAAGGTGGACCCGTTCGGGCTGTACGGCGCGGTGCCGGTCGACTCCCGCACCCCCTATGACGTGCGCGAGGTCATCGCGCGCGTGGTCGACGGCTCGCGCTTCGCCGAGTTCAAGGCCGAGTTCGGGCAGACCCTCGTCACCGGCTTCGCACGGATCCACGGCCACCCGGTGGGGATCGTCGCCAACAACGGCATCCTGTTCTCCGAGTCCGCCCAGAAGGGCGCCCACTTCATCGAGCTGTGCGACCAGCGCGGCATCCCGCTGGTCTTCCTGCAGAACATCTCCGGGTTCATGGTCGGCCGGCAGTACGAGGCCGGGGGCATCGCCAAGCACGGTGCCAAGATGGTCACGGCCGTGGCCTGCACGCGCGTGCCGAAGCTGACGGTCGTCATCGGCGGTTCGTACGGCGCGGGCAACTACTCGATGTGCGGCCGGGCGTACTCGCCGCGCTTCCTGTGGATGTGGCCGGGCGCCAAGATCTCCGTGATGGGCGGCGAGCAGGCCGCGTCCGTCCTCGCGACCGTCAAGCGCGACCAGCTGGAGGCGCGCGGCGAGTCCTGGCCCGCCGAGGACGAGGAGTCCTTCAAGGCCCCGATCCGCAGCCGGTACGAGCAGCAGGGCAACGCCTACTACGCGACGGCCCGGCTCTGGGACGACGGCGTGATCGACCCGCTGGAGACCCGGCAGGTGCTGGGTCTTGCCCTGACCGCCTGCGCCAACGCGCCACTGCCGCCCAAGGCCGACGGCTTCGGCGTCTTCCGGATGTGAGGGGACCCCTGACGATGTTCGACACGGTACTTGTGGCCAACCGCGGTGAGATCGCCGTCCGCGTGATCCGCACGCTGCGCTCGCTGGGCGTGCGCTCGGTGGCCGTCTTCTCCGACGCGGACGCCGACGCCCGGCATGTGCGCGAGGCGGACACGGCGGTCCGCATCGGTCCGGCGCCGGCCACCGAGAGCTATCTGTCGGCGGAGCGGCTCATCGAGGCCGCCGCGCGCTCCGGCGCACAGGCGGTCCACCCGGGCTACGGCTTCCTCGCGGAGAACGCCGCGTTCGCGCGTGCCTGCGCCGAGGCGGGGCTGGTCTTCATCGGCCCGCCCGCCGAGGCGATCGCCCTCATGGGCGACAAGATCCGCGCCAAGGAGACGGTGCAGAAGGCCGGCGTCCCGGTGGTCCCCGGCTCGTCCGGCAGCGGGCTCACCGACGCGCAACTCGCCGACGCGGCACGGGAGATCGGCATGCCGGTGCTCCTGAAGCCGTCGGCCGGCGGCGGCGGCAAGGGCATGCGGCTGGTGCGCGAGGCCGCCCTGCTCGCCGACGAGATCGCCGCCGCCCGGCGCGAGGCCCGCGCCTCCTTCGGCGACGACACGCTCCTCGTGGAGCGCTGGATCGACCGCCCCCGGCACATCGAGATCCAGGTCCTGGCCGACGGCCACGGAAACGTCGTGCATCTGGGCGAGCGCGAGTGCTCGCTCCAGCGGCGCCACCAGAAGATCATCGAGGAGGCGCCGAGCGTGCTCCTGGACGACAGCACCCGCGCCGCGATGGGCGAGGCGGCCGTCCAGGCGGCCCGCTCCTGCGGTTACCGGGGCGCGGGCACGGTCGAGTTCATCGTCCCCGGCAGCGACCCGTCGTCGTACTACTTCATGGAGATGAACACCCGTCTCCAGGTGGAGCATCCGGTGACCGAGCTGATCACCGGCCTCGACCTGGTCGCGTGGCAGCTGCGGGTGGCCGCCGGCGAGCAACTCCCGTACGGGCAGGACGACATCACCCTCGCCGGGCACGCGGTGGAGGCCCGCATCTGCGCCGAGGACCCCTCCCGCGGCTTCCTCCCGTCCGGCGGCACGGTGGTCGCACTGCGCGAGCCGCAGGGCGACGGTGTCCGCACCGACTCGGGCCTGAGCGAGGGCACGGAGGTCGGCAGCCTCTACGACCCGATGCTGTCCAAGGTCATCGCGTACGGCCCCGACCGCGCGACGGCACTGCGCAGGCTCCGGGCGGCGCTGGCCGAGACGGTCACGCTGGGCGTGCAGACCAACGCCGGCTTCCTGCGCCGGCTGCTCGCCCATCCGGCGGTGGTGGCGGGCGACCTGGACACCGGGCTCGTGGAGCGGGAGGCGGACTCCCTGGTGCCGGGTGAGGTGCCGGACGAGGTGTACGAGGCCGCCGCTGCCGTACGGCTCGACGCGCTGGCTCCTCGGGGCAGTGGCTGGACCGACCCGTTCTCCGTGCCGAGCGGGTGGCGGCTCGGCGGCGAACCGGAGCCGGTGCGCTTCGCCCTGCGGGTGCCGGGATTCGAACCCGTCACGCACTCCCCGCGCGGCTCCCACGCGGTCACCGCCGACCGGGTCTCCGTGACCCTCGACGGCGTACGGCACACGTTCCATCGCGCCGGTGACTGGATCGGCCGGGACGGCGACGCGTGGCAGGTGCGCGACCACGACCCGGTGGCCGCCTCCCTCACCGGCGCCGCGCGCAGCGGTGCCGACTCCCTCACCGCCCCGATGCCCGGCACGGTGACCGTCGTGAAGGTCGCCGTCGGCGATGAAGTGACCGCCGGTCAGAGCCTGTTGGTGGTCGAGGCGATGAAGATGGAGCACGTCGTCTCCGCACCGCACGCCGGCACCGTCAGCGAGCTGGACGTCACACCGGGCACGACCGTCGCCATGGACCAGGTCCTGGCGGTCATCACACCGGCGGAGGCGGAGCCCACCCCGGACGACGCGGCGGACGCCACCCCGGCGGGGACCGGCCCCGTCCCGGCGGACGCGGCAGTCACCCCGGCGCAGACCCAACCCGCCCCGGCGGACGCGCCCGTGGGACCCGTCGGAGAGGAGCAGCAGGCATGACCATCCCCGAACCGGCCCTCCCCATGGTCGTACCCGCCGAGGGCCTGCCCGCGCGGGTGCGGATCCACGAGGTCGGCGCCCGCGACGGACTGCAGAACGAGAAGGCGACCGTGCCGACGGAGGTCAAGGCGGAGTTCGTCCGGCGCCTCGCCGACGCGGGCCTGACCACCATCGAGGCCACCAGCTTCGTGCACCCCAAGTGGGTGCCCCAACTGGCCGACGCGGAGCAGCTGTTCCCGCTCGTCCGGGACCTGCCGGGCGTCCACCTGCCCGTCCTGGTGCCGAACGACCGCGGGCTCGACCGGGCCCTCGCGCTCGGCGCCGACCGCATCGCCGTCTTCGCCAGCGCCACCGAGTCCTTCGCGAAGGCCAACCTGAACAGGACGGTCGACGAGGCACTCGCCATGTTCGCGCCCGTGGTCGAGAAGGCGCGGGCGGCGAACCTCCACGTCCGCGGCTATCTGTCCATGTGCTTCGGCGACCCCTGGGAGGGCGCGGTGCCGGTGCCCCAGGTCGTCCGCGTCTGCCGGGCACTGCTCGACCTGGGCTGCGACGAGCTGAGCCTCGGCGACACCATCGGGGTGGCGACACCCGGGCACGTCCAGGCGCTCCTCGCCGCGCTGAACGAACAGCACATCCCCACCAGCGCCCTCGGCGTGCACTTCCACGACACGTACGGCCAGGCGCTCTCCAACACGCTGGCCGCGCTCCAGCACGGCGTGACGACCGTCGACGCCTCCGCGGGCGGCCTCGGCGGCTGCCCGTACGCCAAGTCCGCCACCGGCAATCTCGCCACCGAAGACCTCGTGTGGATGCTCCAGGGCCTCGGTATCGACACCGGGGTCGACCTCGGCCGTCTCACCGCCACCAGCGTGTGGATGGCCGGCCGACTGGGCCGACCCAGCCCGTCCCGCACCGTCAAAGCGCTCGGTGGAACAACACAGCCCCACAAGGAGTGATCCCATGTCCCTGGACCACCGCCTCTCCCCCGAACTGGAAGAACTCCGGCGCACGGTCGAGGCGTTCGCGCACGACGTCGTGGCGCCGAAGATCGGCGACTTCTACGAGCGGCACGAGTTCCCGTACGAGATCGTCCGGGAGATGGGCCGCATGGGGCTCTTCGGACTGCCCTTTCCCGAGGAGTACGGCGGGATGGGCGGCGACTATCTCGCCCTCGGCATCGCCCTGGAGGAGCTGGCGCGCGTCGACTCCTCCGTCGCCATCACCCTGGAGGCGGGCGTCTCGCTCGGCGCGATGCCCCTGTATCTCTTCGGGACCGACGCGCAGAAGGCCGAGTGGCTCCCCCGGCTCTGTTCCGGCGAGATGCTCGGCGCCTTCGGGCTGACCGAGCCGGACGGCGGTTCCGACGCGGGCGCGACGCGCACCACCGCCCGCCTCGACCCGGCGACGAACGAGTGGGTGATCAACGGCACCAAGTGCTTCATCACCAACTCGGGCACCGACATCACCGCTCTGGTGACGGTCACCGCGGTCACCGGCCGCAAGGAGGACGGGCGTCCGGAGATCTCCGCGATCATCGTGCCGTCCGGCACCCCCGGCTTCACGGTCGCGGCGCCCTACTCGAAGGTCGGCTGGAACGCCTCGGACACCCGTGAGCTGTCCTTCGCCGACGTGCGCGTACCGGCGGCGAACCTGCTCGGCGAGGAGGGCCGCGGTTACGCGCAGTTCCTGCGGATCCTCGACGAGGGCCGGATCGCCATCTCGGCGCTGGCCACCGGCCTCGCCCAGGGCTGCGTGGACGAGTCGGTGAAGTACGCCAAGGAACGGCACGCGTTCGGGCGGAACATCGGGGCGAACCAGGCGATCCAGTTCAAGATCGCCGACATGGAGATGAAGGCGCACACGGCCCGGCTCACCTGGCGCGACGCGGCGTCCCGTCTGATCACCGGTGAGCCGTTCAAGAAGCAGGCCGCGCTCGCCAAGCTCTACTCGTCGACGGTGGCGGTCGACAACGCCCGCGACGCCACCCAGATCCACGGGGGCTACGGCTTCATGAACGAGTACCCGGTGGCCCGGATGTGGCGCGACTCCAAGATCCTGGAGATCGGCGAGGGCACGAGCGAGGTGCAACGCATGCTGATCGCCCGGGAGCTGGGGCTCGTGGGCTGACGACGGCGGGCACGGAGCGCACCCGCCGGGCCGGCCGTCACCGGGCACACCCGCTGCC
The DNA here is from genome assembly GCF_042723265.1 of Streptomyces sp. NPDC058371. Lineage (NCBI taxonomy): Bacteria > Bacillati > Actinomycetota > Actinomycetes > Kitasatosporales > Streptomycetaceae > Streptomyces > Streptomyces sp. NPDC058371. The sequence goes on from NZ_JBHXJC010000010.1 coordinate 39,636, forward strand.
CCAGGCCGGAGGGCTGCCGCGGGGGCGACCTACCCCCTGGACAGAAACTGAGGTTAGGCTAACCTACCTTCGAACTTGTCCGGCGGGCGCTCCGCCCCGTGCCGAAAGCAGTCACACTCATGTCCAAGGCCCGTTCCACCCACCTCACCCGCCGCGGCGTCCTCGCCGCGGGCGGCGCCCTCGGTCTCGGCGCCGCGCTCGCCGCCTGCGGCGACGAAGACGCGAAAAGCGGTGGAACGGGCAGCACCTCGGGGGCCGCGAAGTCCGGCCCCTGGTCGTTCAAGGACGACCGCGGCAAGACCGCCAAGGCCGACAGGGTCCCGGCGAACATCGTCGCCTTCACCGGTGTCGCCGCCGCCCTCTTCGACTACGGCATCGAGGTCAAGGGCGTCTTCGGCCCGACGAGGACCAAGGACGGCAAGGCCGATGTCCAGGCCGGCGACATGGACATCAGCAAGCTGACGATCCTCGGCAACGAGTGGGGCCAGTTCAACATCGAGAAGTACGCGGCCCTCGCGCCCGACGTCCTGATCTCCACGATGTTCGACGCCAAGGGCACCCTCTGGTACGTCCCCGAGGAGTCCGCGGACACGATCCTCAAGGTCGGTGCGCCGAGCGTCGGCATCTCCGTCTACGACCGCCAGCTGACCGAGCCGCTGCAGCGCCTGCTCGCGCTCGCCGGGTCGCTGGGCGCGGACGTGCAGGCGGACCGGGTCACCAAGGCCAAGAAGCGCTTCGAGGACGCGGCCGCCCGACTGCGCGCGGCCGCCAAGGCCAACCCCGACATCAAGGTGCTCATCGGCTCCGCGAGCCAGGACATCTTCTACGTCTCCGGCTCCAACCTCTCCGTGGACCTGGAGTACTTCAAGGCGCTCGGCGTGAACATCGTCGAGCCGCCGGCCAAGACCCTCGCGGCGAGCGGCGGCTGGTTCGAGAACCTGAGCTGGGAGAACGTCGACAAGTACGACGCGGACCTCATCATGATGGACAACCGCACCTCGACCATCCAGCCCGCCGACATCACCAAGGCGACCTGGAAGAAGCTCCCGGCCGTCAAGGCGGGCCAGGTCATCCCGCGCGTCACCGAGCCGATCTTCTCGTACGACAAGTGCGCCCCGATCCTCGACGACCTCGCCACCGCCATCGAGAAGGCCAAGAAGGTCAGCTGACCCCTCACCCGGGAGGGTCGGCACCGACCCTCCCGGACCCCCGCCCCCTGACGAAGACTCAGGAGCCCTCATGACAACGGCCGTAGCCGCCCCGTTCCGCTTCTTCTCCCTCCAGGTCGTACGGACGAGGCGGCTCGGCCCGTCTCTGCTGCGGGTGACTTTCGCGGGCCCCGATCTGCACGCGTTCGCCTCCGCCGGCCGGGACCAGAGCCTGTCCCTGTTCCTGCCGCATCCGGGCCAGTCCGAGCCCGCGGTCCCCATCGAACTGGGCGACGGCTGGTGGCACGGCTGGCGCGAACTCCCGGACGACGTACGGGCGGTGATGCGCTCGTACACGCTGCGGGCCCTGCGGCGCGACCCCGACGAGATCGACATCGACTTCGCGCTGCACGGCGTGGAGCCGGGGGCGGCCAGGCCGGCGGGTCCCGCCGCACGGTGGGCGGCACGCGCCGGCGCCGGTGACCGCGTCCTGCTGCTGGGGCCCGCCATCGAGGACAACCGGGCGATCCGCTTCCGTCCGCCCGCGGACACCGACCTGGTGGTCATGTGGGGGGACGAGACGGCCGTACCCGCCGCCACGGCGATCCTCGAATCGCTGCCGGCGGGCACCCGCGCCCGCGTCTGGCTGGAGGTCCACCACGCCGGGGACATCCAGGACGTGGTGACCGAGGCCGACGCCGAGATCACCTGGCTGGTACGCGACGAGGTCCCCCACCGCCCCAAGGGCGTGGGAGGTGCCCCCACCCCCACGGCCCTCGACGCGATCCGGGATGCCCAACTCCCGCCCGCCGCCGCCCCGTACGCCTGGATCGCGGGCGAGTCCGGCGGCGTGAAGGAGCTGCGCCGCCATCTCGTGCGCGAGCGCGGGTTCGACCGCAGGCGGGTCACGTTCGTGGGCTACTGGCGCCGCGGGCTGAGCGAGGAGCAACTGCGCGAGGAGGAGTAACTCGCCGACGCGGCCGAGGCGTACGTCACGGAAGAAGCAGGTGGGGCGGGGTCGCACGATCGACTTAGGTTAGGCTAACCTAAGTTGAACGTCGCGCCCTCGCCCCTCTCCTGTTCCCTCCCACCCCGTCCCGACCGGACACTCTCCCGCACGGAGGACCCCCCATGCGCTCGCACCTGCTCAATGACACGACCGCGGAGCGGTACCGCCGCTGCGTGACCGAAGGAATCGAGCGGGTGGCGGCCAAACTCGCCACCACCGACCGTCCGTTCACCGGCGTCACGGTCGACGCCCTCGCCCCCCGCATCGAGCGGATCGACCTGGACCGCCCGCTGCACGACACGACGGCGGTGCTGGACGAGCTGGAGGAGATCTACCTCCGGGACGCGGTCTACTTCCACCACCCGCGCTACCTCGCGCACCTCAACTGCCCGGTCGTCATCCCGGCCGTGGTCGGCGAGGCGGTGCTGTCCGCGGTCAACTCCTCCCTCGACACCTGGGACCAGTCGGCCGGCGGCACCCTCATCGAGCGCAAGCTCATCGACTGGACCAACGAGCGGATCGGCCTCGGCCCGGCCGCCGACGGCGTGTTCACCTCCGGCGGCAGCCAGTCCAACCTCCAGGCGCTGCTCCTCGCCCGCGAGGAGGCCAAGTCCGACGACACCGCGAAACTGCGGATCTTCGCCTCCGACGTCAGCCACTTCAGCGTCAAGAAGTCGGCGAAACTCCTCGGACTGAGCGCGGACTCCGTCGTGTCGATCCCCGTCGACCACGACAAGCGGATGCAGACGGTCACGCTCGCCCGTGAGCTGGAGCGCTGCAAGCAGAACGGCCTGGTCCCCATGGCGGTCGTCGCCACCGCGGGCACCACGGACTTCGGCTCCATCGACCCGCTGCCCGAAATCGCCGAGCTGTGCGCCCAGTTCGGCGCCTGGATGCACGTCGACGCGGCCTACGGCTGCGGACTGCTCACCTCGCTGAAGAACCGGGACCGGATCGACGGCATCGAGCGCGCCGACTCCGTCACCGTCGACTACCACAAGTCCTTCTTCCAGCCGGTGAGTTCCTCCGCGGTACTCGTCCGCGACGCCTCCACCCTGCGGCACGCCACGTACCACGCGGAGTACCTCAACCCGCGCCGCATGGTGCAGGAACGAATCCCCAACCAGGTCGACAAGTCCCTGCAGACCACCCGCCGCTTCGACGCGCTCAAGCTGTGGATGACGCTGCGCGTGATGGGCGCCGACGGCATCGGCCGGCTCTTCGACGAGGTCTGCGAACTCGCCGAGGAGGGCTGGAAACTGCTGGCCGGCGACCCCCGCTACGACGTGGTCGTCCAGCCGTCCCTCTCCACCCTCGTCTTCCGCTGCATCCCGGCGGCCGTCACCGACCCGGCCGAGATCGACCGCGCCAACCTGTACGCCCGCAAGGCCCTGTTCGCCTCCGGCGACGCGGTGGTCGCGGGCACCAAGGTCGGCGACCGCCACTACCTCAAGTTCACCCTGCTCAATCCCGAGACCACGACGGACGACATCTCCGCCGTACTCGATCTGATCGCCGGCCATGCCGAGCAGTACCTGGGAGAGTCCCTTGACCGCGCTTCCTGAACCCTCCGAGAAGACCCACGACTTCGTGGGGATCGGGCTCGGCCCCTTCAATCTCGGCCTCGCCTGCCTCACCGAGCCGATCGCCGAACTGGACGGTGTCTTCCTGGAGTCCAAGCCGGACTTCGAGTGGCACTCGGGGATGTTCCTGGAGGGCGCGCACCTCCAGACCCCGTTCATGTCGGACCTGGTCACCCTCGCCGACCCGACCTCCCCGTACTCCTTCCTCAACTACCTGAAGGAATCAGGCCGCCTGTACTCGTTCTACATCCGGGAGAACTTCTACCCGCTCCGGGTCGAGTACGACGACTACTGCCGGTGGGCGGCGTCGAAACTCTCCAGCATCCGCTTCGGCACGACGGTGGCGGAGGTGACGTACGACGAGGGTGACGAGGTGTACGTCGTACGGACCGAGGCCGGTGACGTCCTGCGCGCCCGCCGGCTGGTCCTCGGCACCGGCACCCCGCCGTACATCCCCGAGGCCTGCGCCGGCCTCGGCGGGGACTTCATCCACAACTCCCGCTATCTGCACCACAAGCGGGAGCTGCAGGCCAAGGAGTCGATCACCCTCGTCGGCAGCGGGCAGTCCGCCGCCGAGATCTACTACGACCTGCTGAGCGAGATCGACGTCCACGGCTACCAGCTCAACTGGGTCACCCGCTCCCCGCGCTTCTTCCCCCTCGAATACACCAAGCTCACCCTGGAGATGACCTCCCCGGAGTACATCGACTACTTCCACGCGCTGCCCGAACCGACCCGCTACCGCCTCCAGACGGAGCAGAAGGGCCTGTTCAAGGGCATCGACGGCGAGCTGATCAACGCCATCTTCGACCTGCTCTACCAGAAGAACGTCGGCGGCCCGGTCCCCACCCGCCTGCTCACCAACTCCGCGCTGAACTCGGTGAGTCACGAACACGGGACGTACACCCTGGGACTGCGTCAGGAGGAGCAGGAGAAGGACTACGAGCTGACCTCCCAGGGCCTGATCCTCGCCACCGGGTACAAGTACACCGAGCCGGAGTTCCTCAAGCCGGTCCGCGACCGCCTGCGCTACGACACCCGGGGCAACTTCGACGTCGCCCGCAACTACGCCGTCGACACGACCGGCCGGGGAGTCTTCCTCCAGAACGCCGGTGTGCACACCCACTCGATCACATCGCCGGACCTCGGCATGGGCGCGTACCGCAACGCGTGCATCATCCGCGAGCTGCTCGGCTCCGAGTACTACGCCGTCGAGAAGACGATCGCGTTCCAGGAGTTCTCCGTATGACCCGCAACGACCGCACAAGTCCCCTGAACGACACCGGAATCGGCGTCTTCGCCATCCGGCCGCTCGACCCGATCGAGGACGCCCAGCTGCTGCACGGCTGGGTCACCCACCCCAAGTCCGCCTTCTGGATGATGCAGGAGGCCAGGCTGCACGACGTGGAGCGCGAGTACATGGCCATCGCGGCCAGCGAGTACCACGACGCGTATCTCGGGCTGCACGACGGCGAGCCCGCGTTCCTGATGGAGCGCTACGACCCGGCGCATGTCGAACTGGTCGGCCTGTACGACCCCCAGCCGGGTGACGTCGGCATGCACTTCCTGGTCGCGCCGACGGACACCCCGGTGCACGGGTTCACGCGGGCGGTCATCACCACCGTGATGGACGAACTGTTCGCCGACCCGCGCACCCGGCGGGTCGTGGTCGAGCCCGACATCCGCAACAAGGCGGTGCACGCCCTGAACGAGTCCGTCGGATTCGTGCCGGAGCGCGAGATCGAGAAGCCCGAGAAGAACGCGCTGCTGAGCTTCTGCACGCGTGAGCAGTATCTGGCGGCCCGCGAGGCGGCAGTCCTCGCGGCCGTCCGAGGAGTGACGACATGACCCCGCGTACGCATCTGTCCGAGGCCGTGGCCCACCTCTCCCCCGAGCGCTGGGCCGAGGCCAACCGTCTGCTGATCCGCAAGGCGCTCGCCGAGTTCGCCCACGAGCGGCTGCTCGCACCCGAGGCACAGGGCGACGGCCGGTACGCCGTCCGCAGCGACGACGGTCTCACCCGCTACCTCTTCACCGCCCGCCGCCATGCGCTCGACCACTGGCAGGTGGACGCCGAGTCCCTCACGCGCCACCGCGACGGCGAGGAACTCCCGCTCGCCGCACTGGACTTCTTCCTCGAACTGAAGAAGTCGCTCGGTCTGAGCGACGACATCCTGCCGGTCTATCTGGAGGAGATCTCCTCCACCGTCTCGGGCACCTGCTTCAAGCTCACCAAGCCGCAGGTCCGCTCCGCCGACCTCGCGAAGAGCGGCTTCCAGGCCATCGAGACGGGCATGACGGAGGGGCACCCCTGCTTCGTCGCCAACAACGGGCGGCTCGGCTTCGGGGTGCACGAGTACCTCGCGTACGCGCCCGAGACCGCCAGCCCGGTCCGGCTGGTGTGGCTGGCCGCGCACCGCTCCCGGGCCGCCTTCACCGCGGGCGTGGGCATCGAGTACGAGTCCTTCGTGCGGGAGGAACTGGGCGCGGAGACCGTCGCGCGCTTCACGGCCACGCTCACGGACCTGGGGCTCGACCCGGAGGAGTACCTGCTGATCCCGGTGCACCCCTGGCAGTGGTGGAACAAGCTCTCCGTGACCTTCGCCGCCGAGGTCGCGCGGCGGCACCTGGTCTGCCTCGGCGAGGGCGACGACGAGTACCTGGCCCAGCAGTCGATCCGGACGTTCTTCAACAGGAGCGCCCCGCAGAAGCACTACGTCAAAACGGCGCTGTCGGTCCTCAACATGGGCTTCATGCGCGGGCTCTCGGCCGCGTACATGGAGGCCACTCCGGCCATCAACGACTGGCTGGCCCAGCTCATCGACAACGACCCGGTGCTCAAGTCCACCGGTCTGTCGATCATCCGCGAGCGCGCCGCCGTCGGTTACCGGCACCTGGAGTACGAGAAGGCCACCGACCGCTACTCGCCGTACCGCAAGATGCTCGCCGCCCTGTGGCGGGAGAGCCCGGTGTCCTCGCTCCAGGAGGGCGAGAGCCTGGCGACCATGGCCTCGCTGGTCCATGTGGACCACGAGGGGCGGTCCTTCGCCGGTGCGCTGATCGAGCAGTCGGGGCTGGCCCCCAAGGAGTGGCTGCGCCGCTATCTCCGCGCCTACTTCACCCCACTGCTGCACAGCTTCTACGCCTACGACCTGGTCTACATGCCGCACGGCGAGAACGTCATCCTGGTGCTCCAGGACGGCGCCGTGCGGCGGGCGATCTACAAGGACATCGCCGAGGAGATCGCGGTCATGGACCCGGACGCGGTGCTGCCGCCGGCGGTCGAGCGGATCAAGGCCGACGTCCCGGACGACAAGAAACTGCTGTCCATCTTCACGGACGTCTTCGACTGCTTCTTCCGCTTCCTGGCGGCGAACCTCGCCGGTGAGGGCGTACTCGACGAGGACGTCTTCTGGCGGACGGTCGCCGAGTCCGTCCGTGAGTACCAGGCCGCGACGCCCGAACTGGCGGAGAAGTTCGCCCAGTACGACATGTTCGCGCCCGAGTTCGCGCTGTCCTGCCTCAACCGGCTCCAGCTGCGCAACAACCGGCAGATGGTGGACCTCGCGGACCCGGCCGGCGCGCTGCAGCTCGTCGGCACCCTGAAGAACCCCATCGCGGGTCTCTGAAGCCGGGTGGGGCTCAGGACACGGTCCCCCTGAGCCCCACCCTTTCAGTGCCGACCGGCCGTGCTCAGTGAACTACTGGGCGGGCCAGGGTACTTGGGGCGACTTGTAGTAGCCGATCCCCAGCGCCTCCCAGCGCGGCCCCTGTGCGGCGAGCCGCACCTTGTAGGTGTCCCAGTCGTGCGTCGACGCGGGCGACCAGCCGAGCTCGGCGACGCCGGGCAGCCGCGGGAACGCCATGTAGTCGATGTCCGCCGAGGTCACGATCGTCTCGGTCCACAGCGGGGCCTCGACACCCCGGACCGCCGAAGCGGGCGCTCCGGGCAGGTAGTTGCCCGGATCCCAGTCGTAGGACCGCCGCACCTCCACGAGTCCCGCCCAGTCCTGGCCCAGCGGGGTGTCCGCGGTGTACTTCATGTCGAGGTAGACCCGGTCGGCCGGGGACAGCACGAGCCCGGTCCCGTTCTGCGCGGCCTTCGCGACCTGGGCCTTCTCGGCGTCACTGGTGTCGTCGAGACCCCAGTACTGCGCGATCGCGCCCTTCGCCGGTGTGGCCCCGGTCAGCTGGTGCCAGCCGATCACCGTCTTGCCGTACTTGGCGACGAGGGGCTGCACCTTGTCCATGAAGGCCACGTAGTCGGCATGGCTGGTGGAGTGGGCCTCGTCCCCGCCGATGTGCAGATACCTGCCCGGCGTGATCGCGGCCAGCTCCCGGATGACATCGTCCACGAAGTCGTACGTGACCGGTTTGCCCGGGCACAGCGAGCTGAAGCCGACCTCGGTGCCGGTGTAGAGCGGTGGCGCGACGCCGTCGCAGTTCAGTTCGGCGTACGAGGCGAGCGCCGCGTTGGTGTGGCCCGGCATGTCGATCTCCGGGACGACCTCCAGATAGCGCGAGGCCGCGTACTGGACGATCTCCTTGTACTGGGCCTTGGTGTAGTAGCCGCCCTGGCCGCCGCCGACCTGCGTCGAGCCGCCGTAGGTGGCCAGGCGCGGCCAGGAGTCGACGGCGATGCGCCAGCCCTGGTCGTCGGAGAGGTGCAGATGCAGGGTGTTGACCTTGTAGAGCGCCAACTCGTCGATGTAGCGCTTGACCTGGCCGACGGAGAAGAAGTGCCGGGAGACGTCGAGCATCGCGCCGCGGTAGCCGTAGCGGGGCGTGTCCTTGATGGTGCCGCCGGCGACCAGCCAGGGGCCGCGCTGTTCGGAGTTCTTCTCGACCGAGGCCGGCAGGAGCTGGCGCAGGGTCTGCACGCCGTGGAAGAGGCCGGCCGGTTTGCCGGCCGTGATGGTGACGCCTTCCTTGCCGCTGTCGAGCCGGTAGCCCTCGGCGCCGAGGGACTTCGAGCCGAGTTCGAGCCGGATGCCCCCTCCGCCGTGCGAGGTGACCGGCAGCCGGTAGCCGGTGGAGGGCCGCAGGATGTCCGCGAGGTACTCGCCGACCCGGCGGGCCTCGCGCGAGTCGTCGACACGGATGCGTGTGTCGCCGGTGATGCGGTACGAGGATCCGCTCGCGTGGACCGACGCGGGTGCCGGGACCACCTGCCCCAGTGGGGTGGCGGTTTTCGCGGCGGCGGCAGGAGCCGCGCCGACAACGGAGACACCGGCAGCCGCCACGAGCAGCAGCGTACCGAGAAGACGGGGCGTTCTGTGGTGCTGTCTCACATGCGCTCCCTTCAAATTGGTAAAGACCACTCTCCCGCACAGCCGGTGAAACAATCCCCCTCATGGCGGAAATCATCCAGAGGGACGGCACGTGGATCCTCGACGGCGACGCACTCCGGCTGACACCGGGACGGGACAAGAACGTCGGTCTGCTCCGCCGGACCCTGGGTGAACTGACCGTCCCGCTGGGCGCGTTGGCGAGTATCTCCTTCGAGCAGGGCAAGAAGTCGGGCCGGTTGAGGCTGCGGCTGCGGGACGGCTCCGACCCGCTGCTCCAGGCGACCGGCGGCCGGCTCGCGGAGCCGAACGACCCGTACCAGCTGACCGTCGACTCCGACCGGTACGGCGTCGCCGAGTACGTCGTCGACGAGGTCCGCAACGCCCTGCTGCTGGACCGGGTGCCGTCCGGTCCCGTCGGCTCCTATCTGCTGCCGGGCCCCTCCGTCCCGCTCTCCGTGTCCGCGGGCGACGGCACCGTGACCTTCGACGGGGAGCAGGTACGCCTGGAGTGGAACTGGAAGGCGGAGGACGCCAAGGCCGCTGCGGGCAGCCGGTTGCTCGCCGTCGCCGACATCACGGCGGTGGAGTGGCACCCCGCGGTCGGGCTGGAGGACGGCTGCCTCCGTCTCACCGTGCGCGGCGCGGCGACCAGGATCCCGCCGAAGTACGACCCCCACTGCGTGCAGTTGTGGGGCTTCAAGAGGGATCCGCTGATGGCGCTGGTCGCGGCGGCCGTACAGGCCCGGCTCCCGCATCCGGCGACCCCGCCCGCCGGGACGGACGTACCGAAGGAGCTCCCGAGCGCTCCCGGGGCGGCCGCGGGGGACGACCACGACGCCCTGCTGCGCCGGCTGCGTGAGCTCGGCGAGCTGTACACGTCGGGCGTTCTGACGGACGAGGAGTTCACGCTGGCCAAGCAGGCGGTCCTCAAGAGGCTGTGAGGGCCGCCCGCTCGGCGCCGCATCCCGCTGTCCCGGTCAGTCGGGTCCGCTACTTCACCCGGCGCGCCACCGTGAAGTGGTCGACCTCCGCACCGGTCTCGGCGATGCCGCGCACCTTCAGCGTGGCAAGACGGCCCTTCGCCGCCGGGGTGACGTCCACGCGCAGGAACGAGTAGTCGAGGTAGCGCACGCGCGACCAGGCGACCGTCTCGTTCTGCCTGCCGTCCTTCTGGTTGATGAAGGAGGCGACCGAGTCGACCTCGTTCTCGTGACCCTCGTACGACTGCGGGGCGGAGAACGCGTAGAGGCTGCGGCCGGCTGCGCCCGCCGTCACGTACACGACGCCCTCGGTCTCCGGGTACGCCGTGCCGCCGATCGGCAGCTTCTTGGCGACCGCGCCCGCCTTGATGACGTCGGTGCGCTCGTACTGGTGGTTGTGGCCGTTGATCACCAGGTCAACGGTGTACTTCTCGAACAGCGGCACCCACTCCTGGCGCACGCCCCCCTCCGAGGCGTGCGCGGTGGAGGTGCAGTACGCGCAGTGATGGAAGAAGACGACGATGAAGTCGACGTTCCTGGCGGCCCGGTACTTCTTGAGCTGCGTCTCCAGCCACTTGGTCTGGGTGCCGCCGGAGATGCCGAGGTTGGCCGGGATCTCGAAGGAGATGTCGTTGGCGTCCAGCGAGATGACCGCCGTGTTGCCGTAGACGAAGGAGTAGACGCCGGGCAGGTTCTCGGCGTCCGGGCCGTTGTCGGGGAGGTTCCAGCGGGCGTCCTCGCCGCCGTAGCCGTTGGGCGAGTACCAGGCCTCCATGTCGTGGTTGCCGTACGCCGGCATCCACGGCACCTGCTTGGCGACCGTCTCGGTCTGGGCGAGGAACTGGTCCCAGATGCGCGAGTCGAATCCGGTGTCCTCCTTCTTGCCGCCGCCGGACGGGTCCGCGTACGCGATGTCGCCGGCGTGCAGGTGGAAGGCGGGGTTCTGGCCGAGCAGCAGGGCGTCGTTGGCCAGGCCGTGATAACCGACGCCCTCGTCGCCGAAGGCCGTGAAGGTGAACGGCTCGGCGGTCGCGGGCGCGGTGGTGAAGGTGCCGAGGGTGCCCAGCAGGTGGGGCGCGGCCGGGTCGAAGCCGGCGTGCCCGACGCCGTAGTAGTACGTCCGGCCGGGGCGCAGGTGGGTGAGCTCGGCGTGCAGGTAGTACTGCGTGTGGTCGCCGCTCGCGCCGACGCCGGCCGGTGTGTAGAGGGTGCGGACCTCGGCCTCGATCTTGCGGGAGAGGTCCCAGGGGTGGGCGCCGATGCGTATGTACGGCTTCTTCACGGCGGTCGGCACCTGCCAGGAGACCGTGATCTCCGTGCGCGGGTCGTTGCCGAAGGCGAGGTGGCGGCCGAAGGGGGCGACGAGCGCGCCGTCGACCTTCTCGGCCGAGGAGGCGGTGGCCCGGGTCGGTGCCGCGGCCTGTGCGACGGCGCCCGGCACGAAGGCGCCGCCCGCGACGGCGCCCAGGGTGACGGCGCCGCCTCTGATCATCGTGCGCCGGGAGAACTTGGCGCGGAGGTATTCGTGCTGCTCGGCCATGCTCATGCGCTCGGCGAGCTTCTCCGGTACGCCCATGCGTGGAGTGTCCATGGCCTCAGAAGTTGCTCCCGGCAATCGACGCTCCGCAAGACACAGGATGGACAGTGTGCAAACAGCCGCCCATAAGAGATTCAACAGCGGCTTGCCCGATATCGGGCAGGATTCTTGCGAATCGACTTCTCGTCCCCCAGGATCAACGGGTGCACGACGAACTTGTTGATCATCTGACGCGCTCCACGCCCCTGAACCGGGGCGAGGCACTACGGGTGATCCAGGACGTGCTCGCCTACTTCGACGAGCCGACCGAGGAGTACGTCCGCCGCCGCCACCGCGAGCTCCAGGCCCAGGGCCTGGTGAACACGGCGATCTTCGAACGGATCGAGGCGGACCTGAAGTACCGCGCGGTCGCGCCGCCCGAGCTCACCCTCAGGCAGCTGCGCCGCATTGTCTACGGCTGAGGAATACATCTATATGTGCGGAATCGTCGGATACATCGGCAAGCGCGATGTGGCGCCGCTGCTCCTTGAGGGCCTGCAGCGCCTGGAGTACCGCGGCTACGACTCGGCGGGCATCGTCGTCACCACCCCGAAGTCGGCCGGCCTGAAGATGGTCAAGGCCAAGGGCCGGGTCCGTGACCTGGAGGCCAAGGTCCCGGCGCGCTTCAAGGGCACCACCGGCATCGCCCACACCCGCTGGGCCACCCACGGCGCCCCTTCCGATGTGAACGCCCATCCGCACATGTCGGCCGACGACAAGGTCGCCGTCGTCCACAACGGCATCATCGACAACGCCTCCGACCTGCGCAGGAAGCTGGAGGCCGACGGCGTCGAGTTCCTCTCCGAGACCGACACCGAGGTCCTCACCCACCTGATCGCCCGCTCGCAGGCCGAGAAGCTGGAGGACAAGGTCCGCGACGCGCTGCGGGTGATCGAGGGCACGTACGGCATCGCGGTCCTGCACGCCGACTTCCCCGACCGCATCGTGGTGGCGCGAAACGGCTCCCCCGTGGTCCTCGGCATCGGCGAGAAGGAGATGTTCGTCGCCTCGGACGTCGCGGCGCTCGTCACCCACACCCGCCAGATCGTCACGCTCGACGACGGCGAGATGGCCACCCTCAAGGCCGACGACTTCCGCACCTACACCACCGAGGGCACCCGTACGACGGCCGAGCCGACCACCGTGGAGTGGGAGGCCGAGTCGTACGACATGGGCGGCCACGACACGTACATGCACAAGGAGATCCACGAGCAGGCCGACGCCGTGGACCGCGTGCTGCGCGGCCGCATCGACGACCGGTTCTCGACCGTGCACCTCGGCGGACTCAACCTGGACGCCCGCGAGGCCCGCCAGATCCGCCGCGTGAAGATCCTCGGCTGCGGCACCTCGTACCACGCGGGCATGATCGGCGCCCAGATGATCGAGGAGCTGGCCCGCATCCCCGCGGACGCCGAGCCCGCCTCCGAGTTCCGCTACCGCAACGCGGTCGTCGACCCCGACACGCTGTACGTCGCGGTCTCCCAGTCCGGTGAGACGTACGACGTGCTGGCCGCCGTCCAGGAGCTGAAGCGCAAGGGCGCCCGGGTCCTCGGTGTGGTCAACGTGGTCGGTTCGGCGATCGCCCGCGAGGCCGACGGCGGCATGTACGTGCACGCGGGCCCCGAGGTCTGCGTCGTCTCCACCAAGTGCTTCACCAACACCACGGTCGCCTTCGCGCTGCTCGCGCTGCACCTCGGCCGCACCCGCGACCTGTCGGTCCGCGACGGCAAGCGGATCATCGAGGGCCTGCGCAAGCTGCCCGCCCAGATCTCCGAGATCCTCGAGCAGGAGGACGAGATCAAGAAGCTGGCCGAGCAGTACGCCCAGGCCCGCTCGATGCTCTTCATCGGCCGCGTCCGGGGCTACCCGGTGGCCCGTGAGGCCTCCCTGAAGCTCAAGGAGGTCTCGTACATCCACGCCGAGGCCTACCCCGCCTCCGAGCTCAAGCACGGCCCGCTGGCGCTCATCGAGCCCGCCCTGCCGACAGTCGCGATCGTCCCCGACGACGACCTGTTGGAGAAGAACCGCGCCGCCCTGGAGGAGATCAAGGCCCGCAGCGGCAAGATCCTCGCGGTGGCGCACCAGGAGCAGGAGAAGGCCGACCAGACGATCGTCGTCCCGAAGAACGAGGACGAGCTGGACCCGATCCTGATGGGCATCCCGCTGCAACTCCTCGCCTACCACACGGCGTTGGCCCTGGGCCGGGACATCGACAAGCCGCGCAACCTGGCGAAGTCGGTGACGGTCGAGTAGACACCCGACCGTGCGCGGGCCGTCGCCCGCGCGTGCACATGAACGATCCCTGTGCGTGCCACCCGCGCACAGGGATCGTTCTTTCAGGGGCCGGGGCCGCCCAAAACCCCGGCCCGCGCCAGCCTCAGCCGGTGGCCGTCACCCCCCGGCCGGCGGCGCGTCCGGGAACGGCGGTGGGCCAGTGGGCGAGAGCCGCGGTGGCCGCGTACCAGGCGACCGCTCCGCCGGCCACGGCGAACCAGCCACCGGCCTTCGCGAGCGCGCCCGAATCGGCGAACTGGCCCACGGCCAGCAGGAGAAGAGAGACGAACAGCAGCGCGTACGTCGCCCGGGCGAGGGTCGGGGCACCGCTCGCCCCGACGGTCAGGCTGAGCGCGACAAGCGCGAACAGGAGCAGGAAGAGGCCGGCCGCGTTGGCGGAGACCTGGGCGTCGGACGTCACGCCCCAGGTGAACCAGAGCGCGCCGAGCGCCGAGAAGGCCGTACCGGTGAGGGCGTCACGGTCGCGGAAGGCGAAGAGACCGGCGACGAAGAGCGCGATGCCGCCGACGTAGGTGGCGAGAGAGACGGAGTCCGCGGCGGTGACGCCGTCGATCACCTGGGTGTGACCGAGGCCGAAGGCCAACAGGGTGAGTCCGAGCGCGAGTTGGCCGAGGGTCGAGGTGGTGCTTCCCGCAGAGACGTCGTTGTCCACGGCGGGCTCCCTTCGTGCAGGTGCAGTTGTGCTGCGCGATACCGGTCGACGCTGTAGGACCGGCGACCGATATATGCCCTTCACAAAGGCACAAACACCTCTACGCGCCAGTAGATTTATGCGACGGCACAGACGGTCCGATCCGGGCCGCCCCTCATCGGACCTGGCACAAGGGCGAGTTGACCGAAGAACGCGCGGAACGCGGAACGCGCTACGGGATCACCACGACGGGCCGCTTGGCGCGCTTCGCCAGCCGCCCCGCCACCGAGCCGAAGATGCGCCCGACGATGCCGTGCGTGGAGCCGACGACGATCGCGTCCGCCTCGTACTCCTGCCCCACCTCTTCGAGTTCGTGGCAGATGTCGCCGCCGCGCTCGACCAGGATCCAGGGCACCTCGGCCAGATACTCCGCACAGGCCAGTTCGAGCCCGAGCACCTCGGTGCGGTGGTCCGGCACATCGACGAAGACCGGGGGCTCGCAGCCCGCCCACACCGTGGTGGGCAACCGGTTGGCGACATGCACGATGATCAGGCCCGAGCCCGAGCGGTGGGCCATGCCGATCGCGTACGCGAGGGCACGCTCACTGGATGTCGAGCCGTCGAAGCCGACGACGACACCGTGCTGGAACGCGGGGTCGCAGGAGTGACGTGCCTCTTCCGCCGCCAAGGGCTCGGCCGCCGTGGGGTCGGCGACGGGGCGCTTGCGGTCCGCAGGTTCGAAGAATTCGTGACCGGCCATGGGTGTCTCGGCGTTTGGATCCTCGTGGGTGGGACGGCAGACGACAGGGTGCGGCGGAGCTGTGTCCGGGAATCATCTTCCCAACCCCCATACCCCCAAGGGTACGGCTGCACGCCTCCCTCTGCCCATATCCCGCGCCCGCTGCACGGGGTTTCAGGGAGCATGCACGAGGGGGCGCCCGTAACGCAATGGTTGCTGCCCCGTACAGGCGGTTTGCACAGGGTTCACCCAGGCACGGAGGGGTTACCGGTGCGTAAGGGGCAGCCGCCGTGGCCGGACTCCGGCGCCCGGGCAGTGACCGGCCGGTCGAACACGCGTTGAACGGGTCAGCCACCGCCACGGGGAGCCGCCCGTGTCCGCCATGGGGAGCACTGGAGTACCAGGGAGCACAGCGTGCCCGTACCAGAGACCGCGTCCCAGTCCGCCGCCACGACGCGCTCCACCGCGCCGCCGGCACCGCCCGTCCCGGACCCGGCGAGTGATGTGATGCGCTGGGCGGCCTTCAGCTGTGTCCTGGTCCCCGTCGTCCTCGTCTGGTACGGCACCTCGCTGGCCGGCGCGGCGGGCACCGCCCTGGGGCTGGCCGCGGTGACCGGGGCCTGCCGGGTGCTGCTGAGGCAGTCCGAGCGGGGCGCGGCCCGGCTGCTGGACGAGGACGACGCCCCGCACCGGGGGCGGCACGGCAGGGGCGCCGGGCTCCCGGCGGGCGCCGAGCACGGCAGGGGCGGTCACGGCCGGGGCGGCTCGCACGCCCTGAGCGGGGGGCATGGCAGGGGCGGTTCCCACGGCCACGCCGGGGCCCACGGAAGAAGTGGCTCAGGGGCGCACAGGGGCGGCCGTCGCACCGGAGGAAGTACGCCGGGCGACTGACCGGTTTACGCGCACGCCTCCGATTCTTTTCAGCCAACTTCGGCCACCCCGGCTTGTCTTGGTCGAACGACCCCCCAACCCCCGTTCCACCTGCACGGAAAGGGTCTCAGAGGGTCGGCGCACCCTACGTGGTCCGGCCACTGGGACAAGGCGCACTTCCCTGCACGGCCCACGAGTGCAACGCTTCGTGATCGAATGCTTCACGCCATGTTGCCATGTCGACAATGTGCCGGATGGTGAACTGGTCACGCCGGCACCATGGGACACAGTAGATTCGATCATGACTGTCTTACGGCGGGGGACTCGTGCAGGACCGAGGGGAAACGTGCAGGAGCGACACAACCGAGGAGCCGCGACCACCGAGGGGGGCTTAGCAGTATGAGCCACGACTCCACTGCCGCGCCGGAAGCCGCGGCCCGGAAACTTTCCGGGCGACGCCGCAAGGAGATCGTCGCGGTGCTGCTGTTCAGCGGCGGCCCCATCTTCGAGAGCTCCATACCGCTGTCGGTGTTCGGCATCGACCGCCAGGACGCGGGAGTTCCGCGCTACCGACTACTGGTGAGCGCGGGTGAAGAGGGCCCACTGCGGACCACAGGCGGGCTCGAACTCACCGCGCCACATGGCCTCGAGGCGATCTCACGGGCAGGCACCGTCGTCGTGCCCGCCTGGCGGTCGATCACCTCACCACCACCGGAGGAGGCGCTCGACGCGCTGCGCCGCGCGCACGAAGAAGGTGCCCGCATAGTCGGGCTGTGCACCGGCGCCTTCGTGCTGGCCGCCGCCGGACTGCTGGACGGCCGCCCGGCCACCACCCACTGGATGTACGCGCCGACGCTGGCCAAGCGCTATCCGTCGGTGCACGTCGATCCACGCGAACTCTTCGTGGACGACGGCGACGTCCTGACGTCGGCCGGCACCGCGGCCGGAATCGACCTCTGTCTGCACATCGTGCGGACGGACCACGGCAACGAGGCGGCCGGCGCGCTGGCCCGCCGCCTGGTGGTCCCACCGCGCCGCAGCGGCGGCCAGGAGCGCTACCTCGACAGGTCTTTACCAGAGGAGATCGGCGCCGACCCCCTCGCGGAGGTCGTCGCCTGGGCGCTGGAGCATCTCCACGAGCAGTTCGACGTGGAGACCCTGGCCGCGCGCGCCTATATGAGCCGGCGGACCTTCGACCGCCGTTTCCGGTCGCTCACCGGGAGCGCTCCCCTGCAGTGGCTGATCACCCAGCGGGTGCTCCAGGCGCAGCGGCTCCTGGAGACGTCGGACTACTCGGTGGACGAGGTCGCGGGCCGCTGCGGCTTCCGCTCACCGGTGGCGCTGCGCGGGCACTTCCGCCGCCAGCTCGGCTCGTCCCCCGCCGCGTACCGGGCCGCCTACCGGGCGCGCCGGCCGCAGGGCGACAAGCCGTCGGACACGGACGGCTCGCTGGGCTCCTCGGGTCAGGTCTCCTCGCTGAATCCGGAGAGCCCGGTCCCGATGCAGACCCGGCGCACGGCGGCCGCGAGCGCCATGGGCCCGTCGACCTCGCTGTCGACGGACTCGGCCAGGCACGGCGCCGAGCTGTACGCGGCGGGCCGCCCGAGCCTGCCGGGGCAGCGCAGCGCGCCGTAAAGGGGTCACGGGTGGGGGTTCACGGACCCCCACCCGCACCACTTGTCCCGGTCGCCCCGACGCACGCGCGGTCCGGCCGGCCGAAGCGGGCCGTAGGGTAAGACGCATGAACGATCGCATGGTGTGGATCGACTGCGAGATGACCGGCCTCTCGCTGTCCGACGACGCGCTCATCGAGGTGGCCGCGCTGGTCACCGACTCTGAGCTGAACGTACTCGGCGAGGGGGTGGACATCGTGATCCGCCCGCCCGACGCCGCGCTGGAGACGATGCCGGACGTGGTGCGCCAGATGCACACCGCCTCCGGTCTCCTCGACGAGCTGGCCGCCGGCACGACCCTGGCGGACGCCGAGGAGCTGGTCCTCTCCTACGTACGCGAGCACGTCAAGGAGCCGGGCAAGGCCCCCCTGTGCGGGAACTCGGTCGGCACCGACCGCGGCTTTCTGCTGCGGGACATGCCGACCCTGGAGGACTACCTCCACTACCGGATCGTGGACGTCTCCTCCGTCAAGGAGCTGGCCCGCCGCTGGTACCCGAGGGCGTACTTCAACAGCCCCGAGAAGAACGGCAACCACCGGGCCCTGGCCGACATCCGTGAGTCCATCGCGGAGCTGCGCTACTACCGCGAGGCGATCTTCGTCCCCCAGCCGGGCCCCGACTCGGAGACGGCCCGCACCATCGCGGCGAAGCACGTCCTGCCTGTCGAATAGGGCTCTCGGCCGCCCGTCACAAAGGCGGGCGCGAGCACCCCTTCGGACCCTGTACACTTTTTCTCGGCCGGTCGGGGAAACCCACTTTCGGAGAACCGCCGGTCATGGTGGGTGTAGCTCAGCTGGTAGAGCACCTGGTTGTGGTCCAGGAAGTCGCGGGTTCAAGTCCCGTCACTCACCCTGATCAGTCAGCCGGTGACCTGTGCGAACAGGTCACCGGCTGACTGCGTTCCAGGAAGGCGGCAGCGAGCCATGACCGACTGCACGGCGCAGCCCCTCTGGCCCGTCCCCACCCTCCGCACCGACCGGCTTGATCTCCTCCCGCTGCGCGTCGAGTACGCCGAGGAGATGACCACGGTGCTCGCGGATCCGGCGCTGCACACGTTCACCGGCGGCGCCCCGGCCCGGCCCGACGCCCTGCGCACCCGCTACGAACGTCTCGTCACGGGCTCCCCCGACCCCGGCGCCATCTGGTGCAACTGGGTTCTGCGGCTGCGCGCTCAGGCGTGTCCGGTCGGCACGGTCCAGGCGACGATCACCGGAGAGGTCGCGGAGATCGCCTGGGTGGTGGGCACGCCCTGGCAGGGGCGGGGCTTCGCCGGGGAGGCGGCCCGCGAGCTGGTCGGCGCACTGGGCGGGCAGCCCGGCATCCGCACGGTCCTCGCGCACATCCACCCGGACCACCACGCCTCCGCCGCCGTCGCCTCCTCGGCCGGGCTGACCGCGACCGAGGAGGAGCAGGACGGTGAGATCCGATGGCGGCTGTCGGTACGGCGCCGAGGGCGCGCCCTTCCGGCGCGTGCACGGCCCTGAGGTCGCTCAACTCCGGTGCCCGGACGGCGGGCGAGGGTCCGTAGGGCCGTAACTCCCGTGTCGGGGCCGCTCGGTGCCGTCATCCGCGCCGGGGCGCGTCGGCCGCCCGCCAGGCGGCGGCGAAGCCGTGCAGGTCCTCGAAGCGGTCGCCGGGGTCCGTGCGTGTGGCGCGTTCGACCACCGCCAGCTGCGCGGGCGTCCCCCGCCAGGCGCGTTCCTCGTCGCCGGCGTCCAGCAGCACCCGGGCGGCACGGCCCAGGGTGAACACGGTCGTACGGGCGTCGATGGTCGCGCCGCGCACGAACTCCTCCGGCGCCATGAACCGCTGCGAGCCGGGGAGGCGGTCCTCCTCCAGCACGAACGGGCCGGGCCGGTACTCGTCGAGGTCGACCAGATGGGCCACGTCGCCGCCGAAGTCGTACATCAGCGCGCCGTCGTAGAAGTCGACCGCGACGTGGCCGGCGGCCGCCACGGCGAGATGGGCGTCCAGGACACGGTCGAAGGCGCGCAGGACGGACGCGGTCGGCAGCGCGCGGAACCGGGCCATCGCGCTGCCCGGACTCGTCCGCTCGTGCGGCCCCTGCGCGCTGGGGCGGTACAGCACCTCGCCGTCCCGCCAGGGCATCACCACCGCCCAGCTGCCGCGCACCGCGATGCGGTGGACCTGCGGGACGATCGCCGGGTGCCGTACGGCCCGGTGGAAGCGCCAGGCGCGTTCGAGCGACTCCCGCGCCCGCGCGGTGACCGCCTCCTTGACGAACCAGCGCGCGCCGTCCAGCAGCTGCACCCCGTACGACACGCATCCCGAGTCCTGCTCCCGGAACGCCGTGAACACCTCGCCCACCCGGCCGAGATGCGGCTCCACGGCGGGTACTTCGTCGACTCCGATAAGGGGATGAAGGGCCATGACGACAGCCTGCCTCACCGGGCCGCTCCCGTGGGGAGAGAAACCCGCGCAGACGGGGGGCGCGTCAGGACGAGGCCCGTGCCACCAGTTCCGTGGGCAGCACGACCTGACGGCGTTCCAGGTCCTTGGAGACCGCGGGACGGCGGTGCGCGATCTCGTCCAGCAACAGGTCGATCATCGCGCGGCCCATCTCCTCGATCGGCTGGCGCACGCTGGTCAGCGGGGGGTCCATGTGGCGGGCGATGGCCGAGTCGTCGTATCCGACCAGGGCCACGTCGTCGGGAATCCGGCGGCCGGCCTCCCGCAGGACCTGGCGGGCGCCGGCCGCCATCACGTCGGAGCCGGCGAAGACCGCGTCCAGGGTGGGACAGCGGGCCAGCAGTTCGGTCATCCCGCGGCGGCCGCCCTCCTCCGTGAAGTCGCCGGGGACGATCAGCGCCTCGTCGACCTCGCGGCCCGCGTCGCGCACGGCCGCGCAGTAGCCGTCGATACGCCGCTGGGCACCGAAGACGTCGAGGCGTCCGGCCAAGTGGGCTATGGTGCGCCGCCCCCCGGAGATCAGATGCTCGACGGCGGCGACACCGCCACCGAAGTTGTCCGAGTCCACCGACGGCAGGATCTCGTCCGCCGATCTGCGGCCGCTGATCACGGCCGGGATCTCCAGCTGGGACAGCAGGTCCGGGAGGGGGTCGTCCGCGTGGACCGACACCAGCAGGACGCCGTCCACCCGGTGCGCGGCCAGGTACTGCGCGAGCCGGCGGCGCTCGCGGTCGTTGCCCGCGAAGATCAGCAGCAGCTGCAGCTCGGTCTCGGAGAGCTCCGCGCCGACCCCTCGGAGCATGTCGGAGAAATACGGCTCCGCGAAGAAACGGGTCTCCGGTTCGGGGACCACCAGGGCGATCGCGTCCGTCCGATTGGCGGCGAGCGCACGGGCCGCCGTGTTCGGGACGTAACCGAGCTCGGCGACGGCGGCCTGGACGGCGGCGCGCGTGGCATCGCTGACCCGCGGCGAACCGTTGATCACCCGGGACACCGTGCCGCGGCCCACTCCGGCCCGCGCGGCGACCTCCTCGAGGGTCGGCCGCCCGCCGCTCCGGCCCCGCGCTCCGTGGCCTGCCATGGTCCGCCTCCCGTCACACCGCGGTGTCGAGCCGCGCCTGGCCTGGAATGTAACAGCCCGCTCACCGGGCAGGGGGCCCGGTACGAGCACCGAAGTCGCCAGCGAAGCCGTACCCCCGGTCCGAGCGGCCGTGTCCCAAAACCCCCGAACGGGGCCTGGACGACGGGCGTTCCGGAGAGTTAGCTAACGGCCCGATAACCGAAGACAGCTCTCCGCGTCCCCACTCTTGACACCCCCGCGCGAACCGACGACTCTTCAACTCATCACATGTGGGAGCGCTCCCACAGTACCTGACACATACACATCCCGCACGTTCCCCGCCCGAGCCGCAGCGAGAACCAACGGGCCCAACAGAGCAGTTGGCCGGGGGGTCGGCACGTCAGGCATCAGGAGGACGCAATGCGCACGAGTACCCGCCGGTCCCGCAGGCTGGGGGCCCTCGCGGCCGTCGCCGCGCTGACGACAGGGCTGCTGGCCGGCTGCGCCAACGACGACGACGGTGCGTCGAACTCGGACGGCGGCAGTGGCGGCGGCGGCAGGACGACACTGACCGTCGGCACCTTCGGCGTCTTCGGCTACAAGCAGGCCGGCCTCTACGACGACTACATGAAGCTGCACCCGGACATCTCCATCAAGGAGAACGTCACCACACGCACCGACGTGTACTGGCCCAAGACCCTCACCCGCCTCCAGGCCGGTTCCGGCACCGACGACATCCAGGCGATCGAGGTCGGCAACATCACCGAGGCCGTGCAGACCCAGGCCGCCAAGTTCGTCGATCTCGGCAAGGACGTCGACAAGTCCCGGTGGCTGGACTGGAAGACGGCCCAGGCCACCACGAAGGACGGCAAGACGATCGGGCTCGGCACCGACATCGGTCCGATGGCCATCTGCTACCGCAAGGACCTGTTCCAGAAGGCCGGTCTGGAGACGGACCGCACCAAGCTCGCCGCGCAGTGGAAGGGCGACTGGAAGAAGTACGTGGACCTCGGCAAGGACTACATGAAGAAGGCGCCGAGCGGCACCAAGTACGTGGACTCCGCCTCCTCCGTCTACAACGCGGCCGTCGGCGGCGAGAGCGAGCGGTACTACGACAAGGACGGCAACGTCGTCTGGGACGAGTCCGCGGGTGTGAAGAAGTCCTGGGACACCGCCATGGAAGTGGCCACCAGCAACATGTCGGCGAAGCTGAAGCAGTTCGACCCGACGTGGGACCAGGGCTTCGCCAAGGGCACCTTCGCGACGGTGGCCTGCCCCGCGTGGATGATCGGCTACATCGAGCAGAAGTCCGGTGACTCCGGCAGCGGCAAGTGGGACGTGGCGGCGGCGCCGACCGCGGCCAACTGGGGCGGCTCCTTCATCGGCGTACCGACGGCGAGCAAGCACCAGAAGGAGGCCGTCGCGCTGGCGAAGTGGCTGACCGCGCCCGAGCAGCAGGCGAAGGTCTTCGCCAAGCAGGCGAGCTTCCCGTCGACCCCGTCGGCGTACGCGGATCTGAAGCCGCAGGCCGACACCACGGCGTACTTCTCGAACGCGCCGATCACGCAGATCTTCTCCGACTCGGCGAAGACCATCCCGACGCAGTCCCTCGGCGCGAAGGACCAGCCGATCGGCACCGCGATCACCGACGTGGGCATCCTCCAGGTCGAGCAGAAGGGCAAGTCCCCGGCCCAGGGGTGGTCCGCGGCCTCCAAGGAGATCAAGGACGTGCTCGGCCAGTGACCAGCCCGAAGCAGGCTCTCGCGCAATCCGCGCCGAGTGCCGACGCCGCGCCCGGCACACCGCCGGGCGCGGCGCGGGGCGCTCACGGTCGCGGTACGCCGCCCCCGGGCACGAGTTCGTGGCGCAGCCGGCTGTACCGCTGGGACATGAAGGCCTCGCCGTACGCCTTCATCGCCCCCTTCTTCATCATCTTCGGGGCGTTCGGGCTGATCCCGCTCCTCTACACGGCCTGGTACTCGCTGCACAACGTGCAGCTGTCCGCACTGGACCACCAGACCTGGGTGGGCCTGGACAACTACAAGAACCTGTTCGCCTCGGACTTCTTCTGGAACGCCCTGACGAACACCTTCACCATCGGTCTGATCTCGACGGTGCCGCAGCTGCTGGCGGCGATCGGCATCGCGCACCTGCTCAACTACCGGCTGCGCGGCTCGACCGTCTGGCGCGTCGTGATGCTCACCCCGTACGCCACCTCGGTGGCGGCCGCGACGCTCGTCTTCACGCTGCTGTACTCGTGGGACGGCGGCATGATCAACTGGCTGCTCCACTTCGTCGGGGTCGACCCGATCAACTGGCGTGAGTCCGACTGGGGCGGTCAGTTCGCCGTCTCATCGATCGTCATCTGGCGGTGGACCGGCTACAACGCGCTGATCTACCTCGCGGCGATGCAGGCGATCCCGGCCGACCTGTACGAGTCGGCGGCCCTCGACGGCGCCAACCGCTGGCAGCAGTTCCGGCACGTGACCGTTCCGATGCTGCGCCCGACGATCCTGTTCACGGTGGTCATCTCCACCATCGGCGCGACCCAGCTCTTCGGCGAGCCGCTGCTGTTCGGCGGCGTCAGCGGCTCGAAGGGCGGCTCGGCGCACCAGTACCAGACGCTCGGCCTGTACATGTACGACCAGGGCTGGCTCATCGGCAACCTCGGCAAGGCGTCCGCGATCGCCTGGTCGATGTTCCTGATCCTGCTGATCGTCGCCGTGATCAATCTGCTGCTCACCCGTCGCCTGAGGAAGTCCCAATGACCACAAGTGACCTGACGATGCCTCAGGCCGGGGTTAAGAGCGGGGGCACGGGAGCGGGCAACGGCGAGAAACGCCGGGCATCCCGGCGTCCTCGGGTGCTCGGCGCGGGCAAACAGCTGCACGCGGGCCCGGTCACCTACGTCGTGCTGACCGTCTTCGCGCTGATCTCGCTGGCGCCGCTGGTGTGGACGGCGATCGCGGCCTCGCGCTCTGACACCCGGCTGGCGCAGGCGCCCCCGCCGCTGTGGTTCGGCGGGAACCTGTTCAAGAACCTCCAGTCCGCCTGGGAGCAGGCCGGCCTCGGCACCGCCATGCTCAACAGCACGATCGTGGCCGGCACCATCACGGTCGGCACGGTGCTGTTCTCCACGCTCGCCGGGTTCGCCTTCGCCAAGCTGCGGTTCCGGTTCTCCAGCACCCTGCTGCTGCTGACCATCGGGACGATGATGATCCCGCCGCAGCTGGCCGTCGTACCGCTGTATCTGTGGATGAGCGATCTGCACTGGTCCAACCATCTGCAGACGGTCATCCTGCCCACCCTGGTCACCGCCTTCGGCACGTTCTTCATGCGGCAGTACCTGGTGCAGGCGCTGCCCACCGAACTGATCGAGGCGGCGCGCGTCGACGGCGCGAGCAGTCTGCGCGTCGTGTGGCACGTGGTCTTCCCGGCGGCGCGGCCGGCGATGGCGGTGCTGGGGCTGCTGACCTTCGTGATGGCCTGGAACGACTTCCTGTGGCCGATCATCGCGCTCAACCAGCAGAACCCCACCGTGCAGGTCGCCCTCAACTCGCTGGGCACCGGCTACGTCCCCGACCAGGCGGTCATCATGGCGGGCGCGCTGCTCGGCACGCTGCCGCTGCTCATCGCCTTCCTCCTGTTCGGCAAGCAGATCGTCGGCGGGATCATGCAGGGCGCGATCAAGGGCTGACCCCCTGCCGTCTTCAGGGGGCCGGGTCATCGCCGCCCCGGCCCCCTTTCTCCCCCCTCCTCCGACCCGTCGGTCTCCACGACCACCTATGGGAGCGCTTCCATGCCTGAGCCCGAAACGCCCGTGACCTTCCCCCCCGGTTTCCTGTGGGGCGCGGCGACCTCCGCCTACCAGATCGAGGGAGCGGTGCGCGAGGACGGCCGTACCCCTTCGATCTGGGACACCTTCAGTCATACGCCCGGCAAGACGGCCGGCGGCGAGCACGGTGACACGGCGGTCGACCACTACCACCGCTACCGCGACGACGTGGCCCTGATGGCGGAGCTGGGCCTGGGCGCGTACCGCTTCTCGGTCTCCTGGCCCCGGGTGCAGCCCACCGGTCGCGGCCCGGCCGTCCAGCGCGGCCTGGACTTCTACCGCCGCCTGGTCGACGAGCTGTTGGCGCACGGCATCCAGCCCGCCGTCACCCTCTACCACTGGGACCTCCCCCAGGAGCTGGAGGACGCGGGCGGCTGGCCGGTGCGGGACACCGCGCTGCGCTTCGCCGAGTACGCGGGGATCGTGGGCGAGGCGCTGGGCGATCGCGTCGAGCAGTGGATCACCCTCAACGAGCCGTGGTGCAGCGCCTTTCTGGGGTACGGCTCGGGCGTGCACGCTCCCGGCCGGACGGACGCGGCGGCGTCACTCAGGGCCGCGCATCATCTGAACCTGGGGCACGGTCTGGGCACGTCCGCGCTCCGGGCCGCGATGCCCGCCCGCAACACGGTCGCGGTGAGCCTGAACTCCTCGGTGGTCAGGACGGTTTCGCAGAGCCCGGCCGATCTGGCGGCGGCGCGGCGCATCGACGACCTGGCCAACGGGGTCTTCCACGGTCCGATGCTGCAGGGCGCGTACCCGAAGCACCTGTTCGCGGACACGTCCTCGGTCACCGACTGGTCCTTCGTGCTGGACGGCGATCTCCAGCTGATCAACCAGCCGCTCGACGCGCTCGGCCTCAACTACTACACGCCGGCGCTCGTTTCGGCCGGGGACGCGTCCGGCGGCGGGTCGAGCGCGGACGGTCACGGGGCGAGCGAGCACTCCCCCTGGCCGGGTGCGGAGGACGTCACCTTCCACCAGACTCCCGGTGAGCGCACGGAGATGGGCTGGACGATCGACCCGACAGGGCTGCACGACCTGATCATGCGTTACACCCGCGAGGCACCGGGTCTGCCGCTCCACATCACCGAGAACGGCGCTGCGTACGACGACAAGCCGGACCCCGAGGGCCGCGTCCACGACCCGGAGCGGATCGCGTATCTGCACGGCCATCTCTCCGCCGTCCGCCGCGCGATCGGCGACGGCGCCGATGTCCGCGGCTACTACCTCTGGTCCCTGATGGACAACTTCGAGTGGTCCTACGGCTACGGCAAGCGCTTCGGCGCGGTGTACGTCGACTACGCGACGCTGGCCCGTACGCCGAAGTCGAGCGCCCACTGGTACGGGCAGGCGGCCCGGACGGCCGAGCTGCCGCCGGTGCCGGTCGCCGAATAGAGCCGCCGGGGGGCAGCGCACGAGGGCAGCGCTGCGCCCCGGCCGGGTGGGGGGATGTTCCGGCCGGGGCGCGCGTTCCCCCGTGGGTTCGGGGCCTGTGAGCAGGAGACGACTGGGGATTCCTACTTGTAGGCGCCGAAGGCCTTCGAGAATGCGTTGCCGTCCTGGACGATCGAGCTGCAGGCGGCGTCGGCGGAGTTCTTCGCGCCGCCCGCGCACTGCTTGTCGCGGGTCGCGGACCACATGGAGAGCCAGCCCAGACCCTTCGACTTGGCGAAGTTCACCAGCTGCGTCGCGTCGTCGACCTTGAAGATCTCGCTGGCGACGTCGTTGACGCCGAGCATCGGAGTGACGGCGACCGCCTTCCAGGCCGCGCTGTCGGAGAGCCCGAGGACGCTCTTGACCTGGGCCTGGGTGGCGGTGGCGGCCTGCTCGGCGTACGTGCCCATGTCACCGCTGTAGCCGGGGCCGTAGTCCATCGCCATGATGTTCACGGTGTTGATGGAGACGCCGTTCGACTTGGCGTTGGACAGCAGGTTCACACCGTCCTGGGTCAGACCCTCGGGCATGACCGGGAGCGTGTAGGAGACGTCCAGGTTCGGGTGCGCCTTCTCCAGCTTGGCGATGGCCTGCGCACGGCGGGTGTTGGCGGCCGTGTTCGGCAGCGCACCGCCCTCGACGTCGAAGTCGACCTTGGTGAGCTTGTACGCGTCCACGACCTTGCCGTACGCCGTCGCGAGCGCGTCCGCCGACGAGCAGGTCGTCGCCAGCTCCGAGCCGGAGGCGCCGCCGAAGGAGACCCGGACGTCACCGCCCTTGGCGCGCAGGGCACCGATCTGTCCGGCCACCCCGTCGCTGCCCAGGTCCGTCACGCCGCCCCACTTGGGGGTGCAGCCGCCGCCGTCGGTGATGAAGGCGAGGTTGTACTCCTTCACGCCGGTGGCCGAGGCGCTCGCGACCAGGTCGAAGGCCGGGTAGAGGGACGTGTCGACGTAGGGGGCGAAGCCGGCGCTCGCCTTGGTGCCGCTGCCGGAGCTCTCGGAGGCCGAGGGGCTGGGGGTGGCCGGGGTGCTCGGCGTGGGGCTCGTGGTCTTGGTGGGGGTGGCGGTCGGCTTGGGCGTCGAGGGGTCCGTCGGGCGGCCGCTCGGCTCGGGGGTCGCGCCGTCGTCCACCGAACACTTGGCGCTGTCGATGAGACAACCGGTGGGGTTGGCGGTGCCGTTCACGACGAAGCCGACGGTGACGGACTTGCCGGCCGCCAGCCCGTCCTTGTCCCAGGACGGCGGCTTCACGGTGACGTGCTGTCCGCTCACCTTGGACTCGCCGTTCCACAGCGAGCTGAGCTTGGCTCCGGCCGGCAGGTCGAACTCCAGCGTCCAGTCGTTCTTCGCCTGGCCGGTGTCGTTCGTGATGACGTACTGCGCGGTGTAACCGGTCGACCAGTCGCTGGTCTTGGTGTACGCGGCGCCGACGGAGGCCGCCTGCGCGGTCCCGGTGACCAGGAAGGCACCTCCGCCGACCACCGCCGCCGCGACGATGCCGCCTATCGCCTTGTTCCTGCCACTGACCTTGCGCCGGTGCGTGCTGCTCATCGCGTGCCTGCCTTCGCGGTTTCACGGGGGGGGTTCGCCGGGGCGGCTCACGAGGGAGGCCTCCGGGGTGGGTGCGAGCAGCACGCTAGCGATCCGGAATCGGGCAAACCGCTTGATCCGGACGGTGGTTGGGGATCTTAGGGTGCGCTTAAGGAAGGCATCGGGAGTGGTTAAAGGTCGAGACCAATTTCGACCGTCGGCCGTCGTGAAACCCCGGGACGCCGACGGGCGTCAGCTCACGCCCGCGCGCCTGCGGCGCCGTACGGAACCCCGGTGGCCCCGGCGGACCGGAGCCCGCCCGTCGAGCTGGATCCAGATCCGCACCTCGGTGCCGCCCAGCACGGACGAGCCGATGCGTACGTCCCCGCCCGTCGACTCCGCGAGACGGCGCACGATGTCGAGGCCGAGGCCGGTCGACCCGTCACTTCCGGAGCCCTGCCCGCGGGCCATCGCCGCGTCCGGATCCACGATCCCGGGGCCCGCGTCCGAGACCAGCACGATCACCGCGTCCTCGCCGTTGTGCACGTCGACCGCGAAGGCCGTGCCCTCCGGGGTGTGCCGGAAGACGTTGCCCAGCAGGGCGTCGAGCGAGGCGACCAGGTCGGCCCGGGCGACGGGTATCCGCACGGGCCGGTCCACGCCCGCGACCCGCACCTTGCGGCCCTCGTCCTCGGCGAGCGCCGACCAGAAGTCCATCCGCTCCCGAACGACCTCGGACGCGTCACAGCCGACACCGGTGGCGATCGCCGCGGTCTGCGGCTTGGCCTCCCGGGCCGTCCGGATGATCGTGTCGACCTCGCGCTCCAGCTGGGCAACGGCGGCCCGGGTCTGCTCAGCCGCCGGACCGTCGCCGAGCGACGCCGTGTTCAGCCGCAGCACGGTCAGCGGCGTCCGCAGCCGGTGCGACAGATCGGCGGCCAACTCCCTTTCATTGGCCAGGAGTTGTACGACCTGATCGGCCATGGAGTTGAACGCGACCGCTGCGAGCCGCAGTTCGGTCGGCCCTTCCTCGGGCACCCGTGCGCCGAGCTTCCCCTCCCCCAGCTCGTGCGCGCTCTCGACCAGCCGCTGCGCGGGCTGCACCATCCGTACGCCGAGCCGGTCGGCGACGGCGACCGAGCCGATGATGAGCGCGACACCGACCACGGCGAGCACGGCCCAGGCCGTGGCGACCCCGTTGCTGACCTCGGCCTCGGGGACGTACACCTCGACGACGGCTATCTCGCCGGAGCTCAGCGCGACGGGCTGGAGCAGGGTGGAGCCGCCGGACACCTCCGTGGTGGAGGCGCGGCCCAGCTTCCGGGTCGTGGTGATGTCCTTGTCGGCGGCGCGCTGCTTGCCGAGCTCAACCGCGGCCGCGCCGTCGGCGGCCGGGATGTGCACGGCCATCCCGGCGTCGGTGCCTGCGGAGGCGACGACCCGCGCCAGCTGGTCCCGGTCGGTGGTGATGGAGAGCGCGGGCGCCACGGCCGCGGCCTCCCGCTCCGCGTTCGAGAACGCCCGGTCGCGGGCCATCTCCTTGATCACCAGACCGAGCGGGATCGCGAAGGCCACCACAACCATCGTGGTCACCGCCACGCACACCTTGACCAGCGCCCACCTCATCGCGCCCGCCTCATGGCGTCGACTCCGCTCTCGGCGGCTCCAGCTTCACGCCGACGCCCCGCAGGGTGTGCAGATAGCGCGGCTTCGCTGCCGTTTCACCCAATTTCCGTCGCAGCCACGACAGATGCACATCTATGGTCTGGTCGTCCCCGTACGCCTGCTGCCACACCTCGGCGAGCAGCTCCTTGCGCGGGACGACCACTCCTGGCCGGCCGGCCAGGAAGGCGAGGAGATCGAACTCGCGGCGGGTGAGGTCCAGCCGGACGCCGTCCAGCTCGGCCTGGCGTCGCAGCGGGTCGACGGCCAGACCGCCGACCCTGATCACCCGAGACGGCGGCGCCTCGCCCACGACCGCACGCGAACGCCGCAGGACGGCCGCCATGCGCGCCGACAGGTGCTCCACCGAGAACGGCTTGGTCAGATAGTCGTCCGCGCCGTCGTTCAGCAAGCGGACGATTTCCGTCTCGTCGTCCCGCGCGGTGGCGATGATCACCGGGACGTCGGTGATCCCGCGCAGCATCTTCAGCGCCTCGGACCCGTCCAGATCGGGCAGACCGAGGTCCAGGATGACGACGTCGAAAGAGAAATGGGCGACCTCGCGCAGCGCCTCAAGAGCGGTGCCGACACTGCGCACGGTGTGCGCGGCATCGGTCAGATGCCGAATGAGGGCTGAGCGTACGAACTGGTCGTCCTCGACCACGAGCACACTTGCCATGGGCGGCACCGTACGCCATTCGGGGGACGGGGGTCCGGCGCCTGTGGACAACCGCCGGTGTGACCCACCCGAGAGACACCGGTGGGGCGCGTGGTGCAGTATGGCCCGCGATGCGCAGAGGTCTCGTACACGTACTGGCTTGGTCGCTCGCCACGGGCGCGGCGGTCACGCTCTCGTGGTGGGGTGTCCACACGGTGATGGCCGGCACGGCCTACGACCCGCCCCGCGCCCTGCCCATCACGGCCGGCGACGCCACCACGCAGGACGCGAAACCGCTCGCCTCCTCGACGACCCGCCCCTCGCCCTCGAAGAGCGCTTCGAAGACACCCGAGAAGAGCCCGACGCCGAGCGGGACACCTTCGGCCTCCACTCCGGCGAAGCGCACCCCCAGCGCCGGAACCAGCACTTCCGGACAGGTCAAGAGCTACGACACTGACGGCGGACGGGCCGTCTTCGAGCTCGGCAAGGCCTCCGCGACCCTCGTCTCCGCGACGCCGCGCTCGGGCTGGTCGATGCAGGTGTGGAAGACGGAGAAATGGATCCGCGTGGAGTTCGGCTCGGGCGCGGACCGGGTGTCGGTGTTCTGCACCTGGCACGACGGCCCGCCGCGGGTGGAGGTCGGCAACTACTGAGCGCGTAGGCGTCCGGGAACCGCGGCCCGCCCACGCCGGCTCAGCGGAACACGGAGGAGGGCGGGGCGGGTGACGCCACCGCCGCCGCGTCCGTGACCGGCCCGGCTCCTCCGGTGAAGTCGGCGAGTTCCCTGCCGTGTTCGAGGCGCCCGGGATGCGGGTCCGAGGCCGCGCGCCGGGTCAGTTCGGCCACCGGGAGCGGCTGGTCGGAGCCGACGAGGACGGCGTTGCCGAACCGCTTGCCGCGCAGCACGGTCGGGTCGGCGATCAGGGCCAGCTCGGGGAAGACGGCCGCGGCGGTGGCGATCTGGCGGCGCAGATGCGCGAGCGGCGGCCCGTCGGCGAGGTTGGCCGCGTAGAGACCGCCGGGCTTGACGACCCTGCGGACGTCGTCGAGGAATTCGACCGACGTGAGGTGGGCGGGTGTCCGCGCTCCGCTGAACACGTCCGCGATCACCAGATCCGCCCAGCCGTCCGCGACCTTGGCGAGTCCTTCACGGGCGTCCGCCGAGCGCACCCGTATCCGGACGTTCGGGTCCAACGGGAGCTCGCGGCGGACCAGTTGGACGAGGGGCGCGTCGCGTTCGACGACCTGCTGGGTGGAGCGCGGGCGGGTGGCGGCCGTATAGCGGGCGAGGGTGAGGGCGCCGCCGCCGAGGTGCACGACGTGCACGGGCCGGCCGGCCGGGGCGACCAGATCGATGACGTGGCCGAGCCGGCGCTGGTACTCGAAGTTCAGATACGTGGGGTCGTCGAGGTCGACGTGCGACTGCGGGGCCCCGTCGATGAGCAGGGTCCAGGCCCGCGCCCGGTCCCGGTCGGGTATCAGCTCGGCGAGCCCTCCGTCGACCGGCTCGACGACGGCTTCGGCCGCCGGCTGTCCGCGCCGCGCGTTCCGCGCACTCCTCGGCTTTCCCATCCCGCCATTATCGGGGCCTACGGGCACGTCGGCCCGGCGGCGCTTCTCGAGGTCCGCGACAGCCGGGGTCCGGGGCGGCCGGCGACACGCAGAGCCGGCGGCCGACGTACGGAACAGGACGGGACAGGGAGCCGGAGTCAGCGGCAGTTGTCGGCGGCCTCGATGAGCCGGGCGGCCTCTCCGAGCGCCTGCCGCAGCACCGCCGGATCCGTCGCCAGGTCCGCGTCCCCGGGCGGGAGCAGCCAGTCCGAGCCCTCGACCGGGGGCTGGGGGGCGAGGCTGATTCCGCGGCCGTTGGTCTGCGTACAGGTGCTGCCGGGCACGTCCCAGGCGTCGGCGGTGCCGGGCGGCACCAGGAAGCCGAGGGTGTCGCAGCTGTCGTCGTGGAGCACCGGTCCGACGGAGTCGCAGGAGCCGCGGCGGAGGATGTCGACCGCTTCCAGGCCCTGCCGCGCCGGGACGGTCACGAGGTCGCAGTCGGCGACCGGCTGTGGTGGGGCGCTGCACTCCGCGGTCGGCACATGCCGCGCCGTCGACAACGCCGTACGGAACTCGGTGGTCTGCCTGATCTCCATCCCGGCCTCCAACACGGAACCCTCCTCCTGACGAGTAGGTCGGGAGTTCGGGCGGCTCCCGGTCCACAGGGTTCAACGCGTCAGAACGTCAACGGCTACGGCGGAACTCCGCCGCAAAGGATGGCAGTTCATGGCAGAACGTGGATGAGATATCCGGTTTGTAGCCAAACCCAGAGTGGCGACCTCGTTACAGCAGGTACGTTCTTGCTCGCCGGGAACAAGGCGCCAACAGTGCAGTAAAAGGGCAACTCACCTTGAATCCGGCATGGTTCGACGGTTCGCATGAGAGGGGCCGGCCATGGCGTCGTCAACGGTGACCTCGTCCCAGTTCCCCCGGCCGCCACGGCCGAACCTCGCCTTCCGGCAGCTGCGCGGGCAGCGCTCACCGGGCGAGTTCGCCGCGGCGGTGCGACGGGCGGCGCGTGAGATCAGCGAGCGGGTCAGCTGTGACGCGCGCTACATCGGCCGCGTGGAGGCAGGCGAGATCCGCTGCCCCAACTACGCGTACGAGCGGGTGTTCCTGCACATGTTCCCCGGTCGCACGCTGGTCGATCTCGGCTTCGCGCCTCGCTCGTCCGTACGCGGACGGGGGGCGCGTACATCGGACGAGGCACCCTCAGCGCACCTCACCAGCCTTCCGTGCGCCCCGCATGAGACGGCGAGGGCGTGCGACCCGTATGACACGCAAGACGCGTGCGACACGCACGAGTACCACGATCAGAACCACGAGGAGAGCGACGTGCAGCGTCGCGCATTCATGACCGGCGGCACCGCCAGCGTGGCGGTCGCTTCACTGGGCCCCTTCGGGCTCACGTTTGACTCCCCGGCCGCGGCCACGGACGCGGGCCGTCCGGTCCACCGGGCCGGCAGGCCGGAGGCGGGCGCCCTCGAGGAGGCCGTCCGGAAGATCCGGCTGCTCGACGACCGGCACGGCGCGGACGGTCTCTACCGGCGCGCCGCCACCCCGCTGCGCACGGCCTACGCGCTGCTCGACGCGGGCACGATGCGGCAGACGACCGCCGACCGGCTGTACGCGGGCGCCGGTGAACTGGCCATCTCCGTGGGGTGGCTGGCGCACGACTCGGGCCGGTTCGACGACGCGCGCTCGCACTACGCGGAGGCGCTGGCGACCGCCCGGATGTCCGGGGACCCGGGTCTGGAGGCGCACGCCTTCTGCAACACCGCGTTCCTCGCGCGCGACGCGGGCCGGCCCCGGGAGGCCGTACGGGCGGCGCAGGCGGCCCAGCGCGCGGCCGGCCCCCTGGGCTCCCCCCGTCTGATGTCCCTGCTCGCCCTGCGGGAGGCGGGCGGCTGGGCCGGGCTCGCCGACCGCACCGGCTGCGAGCGGGCCCTGGCCCGGGCCCAGGCCCTCTACGAGCGGGGCCCGTCGGAGTCGGATCCGGAGTGGATGAGCTTCTACGGGGAGGCCGAACTGGAAGGGCTGGAGGCGCAGTGCCGGTCCACGCTGGGCGACTGGCCGCGCGCGGCCCGGCACGCCCGCCGCGCGGCCCATCTCCAGGACCCGCACTTCACCCGCAACATCGCCCTCTACACCGCCGAACTCGCCGACGACCTCGCCCGTGGCGGCCGCCCCGACGAGGCCGCCGCGGCGGGACTGCGCGTGCTGGACCTCCTCGACGAGGTCCAGTCCTCCCGGATCCAGACGATGCTCTCGGGCACGGCCCGGGTCCTCCTCCCGCACCGCAGGGCCTCGGGCGTGTCGGCTTTTCTCGACCGCCACGCGAGCCTGCCCCGTACGGCGTGACGGGCCGGGGACGGCGTCCGGATCAGCCCTGGTCGACCAGGTGGCCGCAGTCGTTCCACGTCTCGATGGCGGGCTCGCCGTAGGCCCAGCCGAGCACCGACAGGGAGGTCGGGTTGAGGCGGATGCGGGCGGCGAAGTCGACCGGCAGACCGAGCCAGCGGGCGCCGATGGCGCGGAGGATGTGGCCGTGGGCGAAGATCAGGACGTCCCGGTCCTCGGCGCGGGCCCAGGCGACCGCCTCGTCCGCGCGCGCGGTGACCTGCTCAAGGCTCTCGCCGCCGGGCACCCCGTCGCGCCAGATGAGCCAGCCGGGCCGGATCCCCTGGATCTCGGCCGGCGTCATGCCCTCGTACGCGCCGTAGTCCCACTCCATGAGCGTGTCCCAGGTGCTCGCCCGCTCGCCGAAGCCGGCCAGGTCGCACGTCTCACGCGCGCGTACCAGCGGACTTGTGCGCACCTCGGCACCGGCCAGCGCCTCGAACGGCGCGCGGTACAGTCGCTCGCCCAGCAGCTTGGCACCGCGTCGGCCGCCCTCCAGAAGCGGGATGTCCGTCCGGCCGGTGTGCTTGCCGGCCAGCGACCATTCCGTCTGTCCGTGTCGGGCCAGCAGGATGCGCGGTGCCATGAAGAGGCCTTTCCGGGGAAATGAGAGGCGGGTCCCTCCATCATCGCGCACGCTTGCACGGGGCAACCCGCCGGGCGATCTCTGCGTCTTTGACGACCGGGGGCGCTCCTCGGGGGCGCGCACATACACCGTAAAGTGGACCGGCGGGCTACGGGCCGCACAACGGCACGTAGATGGGGGAGGGCGATCGGATGCCGCAGACCGAGACACCAGGCATCGAGGCGATCCCGCGGTCACGGACGGCCCAGCGGATCCGCTTGCGCTGGTGGACCGAGCTCCCGCTGATCGTGATGGTGTACGCGTCGTACTCGGCGGGCCGGCTGCTCGCCCGCGGCGATGTGTCGAGCGCGGTCGACCACGGTCTGACGATCCTGCGCGTCGAGAAGTTCCTGCACCTGAACGCCGAGCATCCGCTGAACCGTCTCTTCACGCGGGAGTCCTGGCTCGGCGTACCCGCCGACTTCTGGTACGCGTCGCTGCACTATCTGGTGACGCCCGCGATCCTGGTGTGGGTCTTCCGCTCCCACGCGGTCCGCTACCGCGTGGCCCGCACGTGGCTGATGACGTCCACGTTCATAGGCCTGATCGGGTTCACGCTGCTGCCCACCTGCCCGCCCCGGCTGCTGACCGCGAGCCACGGCTTCGTCGACACGATGGCGCAGTACAGCGACTACGGCTGGTGGGGCGGCCAGGCGAGCGCGCCGCGGGGCATGGGCGGCATGACGAACCAGTACGCGGCCATGCCGAGCCTGCACGTCGGCTGGGCCCTGTGGTGCGGGGTCATGCTGTGGCGTCACGGCCGTACGCCGGCCGCCAAGGTCGCGGGCATCGTGTATCCGCTGTTCACCACCATCGTCGTGATGGGCACCGCGAACCACTACTTCCTCGACGCGGTCGCGGGCGCCGCCGTGATGGGTGTCGGGCTGGCGCTGACCCCGCTGGTGCTGCGTTTCGCGGACGCCGCGAGGAAGCGGCTCGCGGCCCGTTTCGCGCCGGTCGCACTCGCCTCGTGGGGCGCACGTTCCTCAATTGTCAGTGGGGAGTGCCAGACTTCGGCGGGTGAGCGAATTCCCCGACAGCGCGAGCCCCGAGCCGACCCGGATGCCTCTCCCGCGTCCGCGGACGACGGCGCTCCGGCAGCGGCTCGCTGACCTGCGCGGCCCCGCCGTAGCGCCCAAGGCGCTCGACGCCCGCGCCCTCGCCGCCCTCGCCGCGAACCCGGGATGCGACCGCCGCGCCCTGCTGGACGGCGCGGGGGTCGACAAGGCGAAGCTGGCCGAAGGGCTGGGCTCGCCGTCCGCCTTCGGCCAGTCGCAGTTCGCCTTCATGCGGGGCAACGCGTTCGAGGCACGGGTGAAGGCCGACGGCGGCGCGGAGCTGTTGCGGCTGGTGCACGAGAAGCTCGACCCGGGGGCCGAGCCGCCCGCCGCCGGTGTCGTCCCCGACCTCACGGCCGTCGGCCCCGAAGGACGCGCGGCCCGTACGGCGCTTGCGCTGCGCGAGGCCACCGAGGCCGGTGTCTGGACCCTCCTCGACCACCCGATGCTCGCCCTGGACGTCGCGGGCTCCCCCGCCTTCCTGGAGCCGGACGCGGTGGTCGTGCATCCGGACGGCGGCTGGACGGTCGTCGAGATCAAGTCCTTCCCGATGCTGGACGGTTCGGCGGACCCGGCGAAAGTGGGCGCGGCCGCCCGCCAGTCCGCGGTGTACGTACTGGCGCTGGAGCGCGTCGCCGCGCGGATCGACCCCGCGCCCGAGGTCCGCCACCGCGTCCTGCTGGTGTGCCCGAAGGACTTCTCCAACCTGCCCACCGCGTCCGCCGTGGACGTCCGCAAGCAGCGCTCGGTCACCCGCAGGCAGCTCGCGCGCCTGACCCGGGTCGAGGACATCGCGGACGCCCTCCCGGAAGGCACCTCCTTCGCCCCGGACCTCCCGGCCGCCGACCTGACGGCCGCCGTCGAGTCCGTCCCGGCGACGTACGCACCCGAGTGCCTGGCCGCCTGCGAGCTGGCCTTCCACTGCCGCGACCGGTCCTGCGCCGAGGGTGCGGTGACGGCGCTGGGGCGTTCCCTGCGCGCCGAGCTGGGCGGTCTGACCACGGTCGGCGAGGTCCTGGCGGCGGCTCACGGAGAGGCCGGCGACCCCCGCGATCCGGCGGTGGCGGCCCTGCGCAGAGCGGCCCGACTGCGCGCCGAGGCGCTGCGGGAGCACATGGGCCCCTTGGCCGGCCAGGAGACGGCCGGCCAGGAGACCCTTCAGGAGGTGGCCCCTTGTCACTGATCGCCGCCCTGGCCCGTCTCGAAGCCGTCAGCAGCGGTCGCGCCCAGCCCGCCGCCACGGTGCGCCACCGCCATCTCTCCGAGCGCCCCCTCGTCTTCGTGCCGCTGACCACCGCCGGTGAGGCCGGTGCCCCGCTCGGCGCGCTGGTCGGGACCGAGCGGGACGCGCCCCGGCTGCTCGTCGTGCCCCAGCCCCGCGACCGTGACCTGCGGTTCGCGTTCCTCGCCGAACTGGCGGACGTCGTCCTGCCGTACATCGACGGGTTCGCGGACGCGGTCGAGGCCGCCGAGCGCACCGAGACCGACCCGGAGACCGGCAAGCGTGTCAAGGTCGAGGTCGAACTGTGCGCAAACGCACCGCAGTTGATCGTGCCGAGCCGCGCGGGCATCGAGTTCGTACGACTGCTGGGGCGCTCCATGCGTTTCAGGCGCACCGCCGAGCAGGAACCCGAGGCGCCCCATCCTGCGCCGCCCCGCGTGCCGTTGCTCGGACGGTGGCTGACGCACTACGGAGAGCGGGCCCGGGTGCCCGGCTCCTCCCTGCTGCTCGCCCTGTCCGACGTGCTGTCCCGGCACTGGGCCACCGGGCAGAGCAGCCTGGAGGACCAGCACCTGGGAGCGCTGCTCGCCTGGATCGACCCGGCGGCCGGCGAGCCGGGCGCGGCGGCCGCCCTGCGCGCGGAACTGCAGCGGGACTCCCGGGGACAACTCGTCTGCCCGCCGGCCGGCCCCGCCACCGATCCCGCCTTCGACAACAAGCTGCTGGCCCCGGCCATCGAGCGCTACGACCGCGCGCGTACGGCGCTGGCGGCGGCCCAGGACGGCCTGGAGGCCGATGACCGGCTCGGCGAACTCACCGCCGCCGAGCGGGAGATCCACGCCCTCGTCGAGAGCCGCACCCGGCCCACCTGGGACGCCGTGTGGCGCGGGCTCGACCTGCTGCGGGCGCTGCCCCAGGGAGCGCACGTCACCGACCGGTGGACCCGCGACCGCTGGTCGTTCACCGGCCACCGCGACCGGATCGTCGCGGGCGAGCCCCCGCAGCCCCGCCGCGACGACGCGGTCACCGCGGCGAACAAGCTGGCCACCCGCGAGCGCGAACAGGCCCGGCTGGAGGCCCAGGAAGCCCTGGACGACCCGCTCGTCATGGCCGGACGGCGGCTCAACGGCGAGGCGTTCGCGGGCGAGGTGACGGATGCCGTCATGGCGTACAGCGAGGGGAAGCGGCCCAGTCCCCGTCCACTGGTGACCGTCCGCACGGACGACCGGCCGCATCTCGGGGAGCGTACGAAGGTCTACCGCTCGCTGGGCGGGAAGCCGCAGGCCGCCGAGTTCGTCGGATACGCGGAGCCCCGGGAGCACGAGGACGCCCCCGGTCTCCTCGTGCTGCGGATCGTCGACAAGATGGGGCGCGGCAAGGAGCCCGAACCGGGCTCGGTGCCGGAGAAGGGGAACCTCGTCTGCTTCACGCTCTTCGAGCACGAGCAGCGCGGCGGTGCCAAGTTGCCCGATCCGGAGCAGACGCCCTGGACCCACGGCGGGCCGCCCGGTGAGGCCGGGACCGCGCCCGCCCCCGACCCGGTGACCGCGGAGGACGTCCTGTGACCGGCCTTTCCACCGCCCCCCTCGACCCCGGGGCGGCGGCCACGCGCGCCACCGACGCGATCCTGCGCGACACACTGCACGGCACCCACCGCGGGATCGTCGTGGACTCCCCGCCCGGCGCCGGCAAGTCCACGCTCGTCGTCCGGGCGGCACGCGAACTGGCCGCGGCCGGCCGCCCGTTGATGGTCATCGCGCAGACGAACGCCCAGGTCGACGACCTGGTCCTGCGGCTCGCCGATAAGGACGCCGAGCTGCCCGTCGGCCGGCTGCACAGCAGCGATCCCGATCCGTACGACAAGGCGCTCGACGACTTGGCGAACGTCCGCAAGTCCACGAAGGCGGCCGATCTCGCGGGCCTGTCGGTCGTCATCTCCACGGCCGCCAAGTGGGCCCATGTGAAGGACGTCGAGCCGTGGGGGCACGCGATCGTCGACGAGGCGTACCAGATGCGCTCGGACGCGCTGCTCGCCGTGGCAGGGCTGTTCGAGCGGGCGCTGTTCGTGGGTGACCCGGGGCAGCTGGACCCGTTCGCGATCGTGGGTTCGGAGCAGTGGGCGGGGCTGTCGTACGACCCGTCGGCCTCGGCCGTGACGACGCTCCTCGCGCACAACCCCGAGCTGCCGCAGCACCGGCTGCCGGTGTCCTGGCGGCTGCCGGCCTCCGCCGCGCCGCTGGTCTCCGCCGCGTTCTACCCGTACACGCCCTTCCGCAGCGGCACGGACCACGGTGACCGGCGGCTCGGCTTCGCCGTCCCGTCGGACGGTTCGGGCCCGGACCGGGTGATCGACGAGGCGGCGGAGGCGGGTTGGGGTCTGCTGGAGCTGCCCGCCCGGCACACACCGCGCACGGATCCGGAGGCGGTCCGTGCGGTGGCCCAGGTCGTCCGCCGTCTGCTGGACCGGGGCGGGGCCGCCACCTCGGAGCGCTCCCCCGATCCGGCCCCGCTGACGGCCGACCGGATCGCCGTCGGCACAGCCCACCGCGACCAGGCCGCCGCCGTGCGCGCCGCCCTGTCGGACCTCGGCGTCGCGGACGTCACCGTCGACACGGCGAACCGGCTCCAGGGCCGTGAGTACGACGTGACGGTGGTGCTGCATCCGCTCTCCGGGCGTCCCGACGCGACGGCGTTCCACCTGGAGACGGGCCGGCTGTGCGTGCTCACCTCCCGGCACCGGCACGCCTGCATCGTGGTGTGCCGGGCGGGGGTCGCCGACCTGCTGGACGACCACCCCTCGACGGAGCCGGTCCAGCTGGGCGTCACGGTCAAGTTTCCTGACGGCTGGGAGGCGAACCATGCGGTGCTAGCGCAGCTGGCGGAACACCGGGTGACCTGGCGTCCTTGAATCCGGGTGAGCCGCGGGCGCGTGAGCTCGTGAGCAGCCTGACCGGAGCTCGGGCCGCGATGCTCGGGCCCGGACGGCCGCGTCGCCGTGCACCCGGCCGGTGGGCCGCGTCCCAGGTGATCCACCGACACGGCGCACCGGGGACGGCGCACGCCCCGTCCCGGGGGCCCACTTGCGCGCTCGGGAGACAATGGACGGTGGCCCATCCAGTAGGACGCGCCACCGGAACCGTACGAGGAGGAGAAGACATGGCGGAGCCCACGCCGCGTCGGAACGAACCGCGGCTACGCCCCGCGCCCCTGCTCTTCGAGCCGGCCGAGGCGGCCGGCGACCCGGAGCACTTCTTCGACCTGGAGTCGATAGACGACCCGCGCGCGCTGCTGGCCCGGGCCACGGAGCTGACCCATGCGTTCCGCGCGGCGGCCGACCGTGCGGTCGAGTTCCAGGCCATCGCCGCCGCCCAGCTCGCCGACCCGCGCCGCTTCGACCGGCTGACTCCCGCCGCGATCGCCGAGCGCGCGGAGTGGACCGAGGACTACGCCAAGAAGATGGTCGAGTTCGGCCGCGACCTGCTCCGGGGCGCTGAGGGCAACGGCCACAGCCATGGACATGGGATCAGCGACCACGCGTGAGTCCGCGGCGGGCCGACGGGGGCGGGCCGGGTCCCGGCGGACGGCCCCCACGGCCCGCTCGCACGTTTGTTTGTCATATGCCAGGTGGGCAAGATACTCCACCCCCCACCCTCTCGTCCCGATTTTCCGCAACTCTTTGAAACGGACCGCTCACCGCCGGTAGATGTAGGTGGCATGAGCAGCCCACGGAATCCGGCAGGCACGCCCCTTCACGGCTACGGCGCCGTCGATCCCTCCTCCGACCGGTTCGATGCCTCGGGCGTCACCGCGGAGGGGGCCGCCTGGCTCGCCTCGGCAGGTACGTATCCGCGCAGCACGCTCGCGCTCTGGCAGGAGCGGCCCGGCGCCCCGGTCGTGCTGCCCTGCGGCACCGCCTTCGACGTCGTCAACGCCCCCGCGATCTTCGGGCGACGGATGCTCGACCGGCTC
Source organism: Streptomyces sp. NPDC058371 (assembly GCF_042723265.1). NCBI lineage: Bacteria > Bacillati > Actinomycetota > Actinomycetes > Kitasatosporales > Streptomycetaceae > Streptomyces > Streptomyces sp. NPDC058371. Next base: position 80,867 of record NZ_JBHXJC010000010.1, read on the forward strand.
TGGGACGAGGGGCCGGGCTCCGGCCCGGTGGCGACCTACCGCGGCCGCATGCTCCTCTTCGCCGCCCCCGGTACGGCCCAGCGGTTGCCGTCACTGCTGGACTGGGAGGAATGGGGCTCCCGAAGCGACTCCAGCGCCGAGGAAGGCGCCGGTCACCGCGCCGCGATCCCGCCCCTGCTCTGCCACGGCACCGGCGACGCCGTCACCGTGCCGGCCCTGAGCACGGCCCCGGCTCCCGCGCCCGCCGCCCGGCTCGAATCCCGCTGGCTCGTCGCCCCCGACACCCGGCACCCCTGGCTCCCCGGGCCCGAAATCCTGCTCTGGGCGACGGTCCGCGCAGCCCGCGCGGCCGCCTCCGCGGCGGTGCGGATATCGATTTTTCCTCCCGCCGATCAGGATGCTAAGGTCTACGACGTCAGCAGGCGCCGCTAGCTCAGTTGGTTAGAGCAGCTGACTCTTAATCAGCGGGTCCGGGGTTCGAGTCCCTGGCGGCGCACCATCTGCGATCTGGGCGTTCTCCCCTCGGGGAGGACGCCCTTGGTCGTTTTCGGGGGCGGATTCCGGCGCGGGGCTGAGGGCGCCGTCGCTTGGGCCGGGTGACGGCCGTCTTCCAGCCCGCCTGAACGACCTGCACGACCTGCACGACCTGCACGACCTGCACGACCTGCTGGACGATGGCGAGCGCGCCCGCGCCCGCGTCCACCTCCACGCACGGCCAGCGCAGTCCGATGCCCTCACCCCGGCGCGGCCCCCCGAGCGCCAACAGGCAGGGCTGCACAGACACCACACCCGGCATCGCCGTTCCCGCCTCCATCAGCGATCAACAATCGCCTGCGAAACAGCCGTCCAAAACAACATCGACTTCGCCGGCCGAAGCCGCACGGGACGCGTCCGGATCCGGGGCAAAGATCGAGACTTCAGTAACCGATAATCGATTACTCTAACCCCGTACGCAACATTCGGATTTACTATTGCGGCCCCTTGCCACCGGCTGTAGCCTGCGTTAAGAAAAGTGGGGGTACCGTCAAAGCGACATAGCCATCGCGGGTAAAAGTATCGGCCACGTCCCAGGTCGGCCCAGAACATCTCCATGCCGTTCAGCGAAAAGCCGTATTGGGACTCGTCACCGGAAAGTCTCTGCGTCACACGCTTTCTGAGCAGACCGGGACGGAGGGATGCATTCCCTATTAATGCGATTACGGGAATTGCATCGACTCGGGCACCTGATTCACGGTCTGCCTGCCTCGCCCGGCAGGCGTATGGCACCGCCGGCCCGCGCATCCTCCCGGTCGGCCGCACGCGTGGCCCACGAGAGGCCTGCCGCACCCTGGCGGCCGAGTCGGCCGAAAAGGTCCGCGGTCCGCTCGGCAAATCTCAGTGGTTCGCGTGCACAGCTGGTGCCGCGGCAGTGGTCTTTGCGTGCTGTCCATCCGGCTTGCTCGCGCCGGTGTCCCACGCACCCCCTGAATGCAACTCAGCGACGCGCTCAGTTCCAGCCCTTTCGATCCCGCGTGATCAGGAAGCCGACCGCCGGCCGAATTCGAGGGATCCACTCGAAAGATAACGGAGTTCAGCAATGTCCGAGTACACCACCACGCCCGACATGCATATCCGCGCGAACCGGCCAACCAGTACTTCTTTAGTCCGGGCGACCGTCCAGACCTCCTTTGCTCCGGGAGCGACCGATCTACCGTCGCTCGTGCCGATCATGTTTACCTTCCTGTTCCGGAACATCGCCAGCGACGGCTTCGCCTTCAGCGATCCACAGTGGCCCGGCGAAATTTCCCGGGACTCGAAGCCGGGTTGCATCATCGCCGCCCCGTCCTTCCCGGAGGAAACCCCCGGCATCGACGAGGACTACGTCTTCAACTGGGTGCGCGACGGGGCCATCACGGCCATGGAGGTGGCCAGGGCCGGCCTGCCCACCGGCCCGGGCGGGACGGTGCAGACGCTCAACGATTACGTGCAGTTCGCCGAACTCTGCCAGTCCAACGCCCAGCCACCGTTGACCAAGGGGCACGCCTGCTTCAACATCGCCGGCGACGCCCGCCCGTGGACCGAGCAGAACGACGGTCCCGCCTTGCAGACGATCACCATCCTGGCCGCCTACGACCAGCTCGATCTCGGCACCCAGAAGCGGGCCGTCGACCTGGTGAACTCGAACGTGGCCTTCCTCCTCGACGTCTACCGGCGTTCCACCACGAACCTGTGGGAGGAGCACAGCGGGTACAGCTTCTTCGCCCGGTCCGCCCAACTGCGTTGCTTCGAGGAGATCCAGGCCTCGACCATCGTCGGCATCGACAAGCCGACCGACCTGCGGCCCGCCGCCAAGTGGCTGCGCCAGGCGCTCGCCGACCACTGGGACGGGAACAAGTACGTGAGCATGCTGGCCGACCCCGGTAACGGGTCCCAGCCATCGCCCCAGAATCCCGTCGTCAGCGATTACGACCCGAACATCGACATCGTCCAGTCGGCCCTCTACGGCGCCGTGCCCGTCATCGACACCAAGCTGCTGGCCACGGCGGCCCAGCTGCGCTCGCAATGGGAAGAGGGCGGCATCGCCTTCTACCCGATCAACAAGGCGGACAAGGAACAGTTCGGTATCGGGCCGCTGTTCGGCCGCTACCCGGGCGACGTCTACGACGGTGACACCGCGCACCCGGTGCTCGGGGGCCACCCCTGGGCCCTCTCCACGTGCAACGTCGCCGAGTTGCACTACAAGCTGGCGTCCGAGATCAAGTCGAGCGGCAAGGTTCCCGTGGACGACCTGTCCGCACCCTTCTTCGCCCAGTCCGGCATCGACGCGTCGACGGCTCCGGCGGCGGCTGCCGCTGCCTTGGCGGCGACCGGTGACGCCATGGTGCGGTCCGTCGTCTACCACAGTGACCACCTGGAGCTCTCCGAGCAGTTCGACGGCGCCACCGGCTTCGAGCGCAGTGTCCACAACCTGACGTGGAGCTACGCCGCCTACCTGTCCGCCATGCGAGCCCGGGCCGAGGCCGTGTGACCGTGGCCGACCGACTCGCATCCCGGCCACTGCGCCGGTCCCGGCCGCACCTGGCAAAGGAGGGGTGACCGCCCCATGTACGAGAAGTTCCCCGGCGGGGCGGCGAACAGCACCGACCCCGCGGCGGCGGCCGAGGTTCTCTACGACGCCGTCATCGTCGGCGGCGGGATTGCCGGCGCCCTCATCGCCTCGCGGCTGAGCGACGCCGGCAGGCGCGTACTGATACTCGAAGCGGGCCCGGCCGAAGACCTCACCCTGAGGGGCTACGAGAGCTATCTCGACCGCTTCTACTCGGCGACCGGCAAGGACAACCAGGCCCCCTACCCGGTCGTCGCCAACGCCCCGATGCCCCGCGGCACCGACGCACGACGCATCTCCCCTGGTGCGCCCGACGCCTCGGCCTACATCGTCCAGAGCGGGCCCTTCGCCACCGACACCACCTATACGAGGGTTCTCGGCGGCACCACCATGCACTGGGAGGGCAAGACGCTGCGGATGCTGCCCGAGGACTTCCGGATGCGCACGCTCTACGGCGAGGGAGCCGACTGGCCGCTCACCTACGAGGACCTCGCCCCGTACTACAACGAGGCCGAACGCGAGATCGGTGTCTCCGCCGACGTCGAGGACCAGGCCTACCTCGGGATGACTTTCGACGAGGACTACGTGTTCCCCATGAGGGGGCTCCCGCTGTCGTACCTGGACCGGATGGTGGCCAAGGATCTCAACGGGATGCAGGTCGAACTCGACGGGGAGCAGCGAGAGTTACGGGTGCGGCCGTTCCCCCAGGGGCGGAACGGGATACCGAACCCGGCCTACGACGGCGGCAAGGGCTACGTACCGCAAGGAGCGGTGAGCACGTACCAGGTCGAGGTCGGCGAGCGGTGCCAGGGCAACAACAACTGCGTGCCCATCTGCCCCGTGCAAGCCAAGTACAACGCCGGCAAGACCCTCGCCGTGGCCCTCCGGAGCGGCCGGGTCGACCTCGTGGCCCAGGCGGTGGCCTACAAGGTGCACGTCGACGAGCAGACCCGCCGGGTGACCGAGATCGAGTACCGCCGCTACGACCGGCCCGACAGCCCCGGCTTCACCACCGTGCGAGCCCGGGGCCGGCTGTTCATCCTGGCCGCCAACGCGGTGGAGAACCCCCGGCTGATGCTGGCCTCCGGGCTGCGCAGTTCGAGCGGCCTGATGGGGCGGAACTTCATGGACCACGCCTACCTGTTGGCTTGGGCCCTGCTGCCCGAGGTGGCCGGCACCTTCCGGGGCACGAACTGCACGGGCGGCATCACCGACCTGCGCGGCGGCCGCTTCCGCCGCAACCAGGCCGCATTCGGCGTCGACATCCACAACGACGGCTGGGGCTGGGCCCGAGGGGCGCCGATGACCGACCTGATCGACATGGTCGACGCCGGCGGCCGCTACGGCGAGTCCCTCCGCCAGGGCCTGGTGGACCGCGTGTCCCGCCAGCTGCAACTGGCGTTCATGGTCGAGGTCCCCGCCAACCCGAGCAACCGGGTCACCGTGGACCCCGCCTTCACCGACCGCCTGGGGAACATGCGCCCCATCCTCAGCTACGACATCCCCGACTACACGATGCGGGGGGTGGCGTACGCCCGGCAGCTGTCGAAACGGATCTTCGCCCGCCTCGGGGCCGAGGACCACACCGCGTACGACCCGAACTTCTGGGGGTACGCCGTCCACGCCGGCCAGGGGTACGAGATCCGAGGGGGCAATCACCTCGCCGGCACCCACACGATGGGCCGCGACCCGTCGGCCTCGGTGGTCGACCCGGATCAGCGCAGCTGGGACCACGAGAACCTCTATCTGGTCGGCGGCGGGAGCATGCCCACCGTGGGCACGTCGAACGTGACGCTCACCGTCGCCGCCCTGTGCCTGCGCAGCAGCCGGGCCATGCTGGCCCAGCTCGACTCCGAGACCGCACCGATCGAAGTCATCTCCCAGCGGAAGGCTCAGGAGGTGGCCCGGTGACCGAGTCGACCATCAACAACCGTGACGACCTGATCAGTTATCTGCAGGCGGCGATGGTGCTCGAGCACGCGACCATCCCCCCGTACCTGACCGCGTACTACTCCATACGGTCCACGACCAACTCCGACGCCGCCCACATCATCCGGGTGGTCGCGGTGGAGGAGATGCTCCATCTGACGCTCGTCGCCAACGTCCTGAACGCCATCGGCGGGAAGCCCGACCTGACCCGTCCCGGCTTCGTGCCGTCCTACCCGGCCTATCTGCCCGACGGGGAGGACGACTTCACCGTCGACCTGCAGCCCTTCTCCCCCGAGGCGGTGGAGACGTTCTGCAAGATCGAGCGGCCGGGCGAGGCCCCGAGTGCCGGCTCGCGGCTGGTGAAGACCCCGGACGGCGGGACCGATCTCCTGGTCTCCAGCCCCACGACCGAGGGGATGCGCTTCTACAGCATCGGCGAGTTCTACGCGGAGATCGTCGAAGGACTCGAGAAGGTGGCTGCCGTCGACCCCGGACTCTTCCGCGGGAGCCCGGACCTTCAGGTGGGGTCCGAGTACTTCTACTCCGGCGGCGGGGACGTCGTCGTCGTCTCCGACCTGGACTCGGCCTGCCGGGCGCTGCGCTTCATCGCCGATCAGGGCGAGGGCCTTGACTCCGGCATCTACGACGGGGACGGGGAGCTGTCCCACTACTACCGGTTCCGGCAGCTGCAACTCGGCCGCTACTACCAGGTGGGCGACGCCCCCGACTCGCCTTCGGGGCCGCCGCTCGGCATCTCCTGGGACGATGTGCACAAGGTGAAGGTGAGTGCCCGGCTGGCCGACTACCCGGAGGGATCGGAGCTCGCCGGGGTCGCCCGGAAGTTCAACGCCGACTACGCGGCCTTCCTCGCCCTGCTCACCAAGGCGTTCACCGGGCAGCCATGCCTCTTGCAGGATGCCGTCTGCGACATGTTCCGGCTGCGCGACGGGTTCAACCGGCTGGTACGCAACCCGCTGCCGGGCAGCGACGGCCTGCACGCCGCCCCTACCTTCGAGATCCCGGCGGTGACGCCGTGACCACCAAGTCGTTCAAGGGTTTCCTCTCCCTGTCGGTCGACCTCACCGCCTTCGAGGAGACCGACCTGCTCGGCACGGGTCTGGCCCGCCAGTATCTGGCCAAGGTGCGGGCGGCCTGCGGCGACGAGGTCGTCACCGCCCTCCTGGACGCCCACCGGGCAGCCCGGGCCGACGCCGCCGGTGATGCCGGTGATGCCTCGAGTCGTCACCGGACCGTGCTCGACCGGGATGTGCTCGACCGGGCCCTGCGCCACCGGATCTTCAGCGACGACCGCCTCGGCCCGGTGGCCCGCAATGTGATCAAGCTCTGGTACGCCGGGACGTGGTACGCGCTGCCACCCGAGTGGACCGACTGCTACGGGGCCCGTACGGCCGCCGAGACCTGCACGGTCACCGCCGCCTCCTACCAGGAGGGGCTGCTGTGGCGGGCCATCGGGGCCAATCCTCCAGGTGCCAAGGCACCCGGCTACGGCTCCTGGGCACAGCCACCCCGCATCGACGAGCGCTACCTCAAAGGGGCGACGAAATGACCGACTTGGCTGACCGCCTGGGCCCGGACAAGGTGAAGCTCGGCGTCTGCTGCACCCTCTGGTGGAACGACGACTTCCCCGCCATCGACGCCGGCATCTCCTTCGGCCAGGCCGTGAGCGAGATGGCACTCGCCGGCTTCCAGGGTTGCAGCATCGGGCACAAGTACCCTTCGGACGCTGCCGTGCTCAAGGCCGCCCTCGACCTCCGCGGCCTCCAGGTGTCCGAGCCCTGGACGAGCACATACTTCACGATCGGCAAGATGCGGCAGAAGACGATCGCCGCCTTCGAGGAGACCCTGGCCCATGTCCAGGAGCTGGGCGGGACCGAGCTGGTCGTGGCCGAGTTCGGAGCCTCGTCGCACCTGCTCCCCGTCGACGTGTTCGCCAACCGCCCGGTCTTCACCGACGCCCAGTGGGACGCCTTGACGTCCGGCTTGGACGAGCTCGGCAAGATCGCGGGCTCGGCCGGGATGAAGCTCAGCTATCACCACCACATGGGTACCGGCGTCATGACCCGGGCCGACATCGACCGGCTGATGGCTTCGACCGATCCGGCCCTGGTCCACCTCCTGCTCGACACCGCCCACATCGCCTTTGCCGGCGACGATCCGCTGGACCTGGCCCGGGCTTACGCCGACCGCATCGGGCACGTCCATATGAAGAGCATCCGGCCCGAGGTCGTCAGCCGGGTACGTGAAGAAGGCCTCTCGTTCCAGGAGGGCGTCGAACTCGGCGTCTTCACCGTGCCCGGAGACGGCTCGATCGACTTCCGTCCCATCCTGGAGGTGCTGGCCGACGCCGATTACCAGGGGTGGCTGGTCGTGGAAGCCGAGCAGGATCCCAACAAGGCCATCCCGCTCGAGTACGCGAAGAAGGCCCGCGCCTACCTCACCGACGTCCTGGGCTGGTGACGATGAACGCGACATCCGAACGAGACGTCTTCTTCAGCTTCTTCATGTTCACGGCCGACTTGAGGCCGCACGACTCAGGCTATGCGCAGACCCTGATCAAACACCTCAAGGCCCTTACCGACATGGGCTATGACGGCTTCGACGTGCATATCGCCTCCCAGCCCACGACCGTCGATCACAAGCTCGAGGTCGACAGCTACATCGGCCTCAAGAAGGCCTTCGACCAGGCAGGCCTGCGCGAGGCGAAGTTCACCACCAACGTCGGCACCACGCGGACCTTCGACCTGACTTCACCATACGAGGAGCAGCGCAGGCAGGCCCTGTCCTACCTCAAGTCACGCGTCGACATCACACGCGTCCTGGGCGGCGACTCGATCATGTCAGGGCCGTTCCTCTACCCCTACGGCGTCTTTCCGGTCACGGACGCCAATGAGCCGATATGGAGCGACGCCCTCCAGGACTGGATGAAGTCGCGCTATCACGCGGCGCGTTCCGTCTTCGAGGACCTGTCGGAGTACGCCGCGGCGCGCGAGGTGAAGCTCGCCATCGAGCCCGTCAAGAGCTGGGAGACACCCCCACCCAACATGGTCTCGGAGGCACTGGATTTCCTCGAAAGCCTTGAGCACACGCAGGGTGGCGTGACGATCGACACCGCGCAAGTAGTGATGGAGAGCCAGGGTCCGTCGATCTTCAAGAAGAATGTCGCGCGGGCCGCACAGCAGAATCGGCTCCACTACGTCCACATATCCGCACCCGACCGGGGTGCGGTGAAAGACAGCTGGATCCCGTGGGACATCGTCCTGAACGAGATCGAGCCGGTGTATGACGGGCCGTACCTGATCGAGGTGTTCAACGCCATCCCGCCGTTCGACAGCTCCATGCGAATGGCACGCCGGCGCTTCTGGCGGCCGGGCGAGGACGACCCCGTACCGGGCGGCGACAGCGCTTACGACGTCGCGCGGGCCGCGTTGGAGGAACTGCGATCGCACACCACATCATCCCGGAAAGGCTCCGAATGATAGCTCAGGTGTCGGATCCCATCATCATGGTCGTGAAGCAGACAGGCGATGTCCGCATTCACACCTTCGTCTCCTCCTTCATGTACGGCAATATCGCGAACGCCACCCATGTCATCGAAACCAGGAACCAGCTGGTTCTCGTGGACGGACAGTTCCTCGCTCCTTATGCAAGGGCATTCAGGAACTACGCAGACAGCCTCGGCAAGCCGATCGAAAGGCTGTACCTCTCGCACCGGCATCCGGACCACTGGTTCGGCCTGGGAACCGCGTTCAGCGACATCCCCGTCTACGCGTTGTCGGAAACGATGAACTTCATCCAGGACCATGGGGAGGAATCGATAAATGACCACTGGAAACTCGGTGACCTCGCCCCGGACCACATAGTAGTCCCCAAACAAGTCGTCGGCCCCGGCGAAGAGACGATCGACGGGGTCAGGTACGTATTCGACCGAGTAGTGGACACCGAAATCGATTACGATCTCACCATCAAGCTTCCCGAGCTAGGAGTGTATTTCGCTCAGGACCTGATCTACAGCGGCACCCACCTGTACCTGACGAAACACATGGGCCACTGGACTCGGGTTCTGCAGGAGATGCTGACCTCGGACTACGAGTTGTTCATGCCGGGCCACGGGTTGCCGGCGGACAAAAATGAGGTCGCTCGCAATATCGAGTACCTTTCGGCCGCACGGCAGGCAATCGGCGACGGGCTGACGGGCGACGCCTTCAAGAACTTCATGCTTCAACGGTATCCGGAACGCCAATGCCAGGGGATATTCGACATATACATGCCCCGGCTGTTCGGCGGTGCGAGCGACTACTGACCACGGAGGTCTCCAGCCATGAATGAGGGCTGCACGGTAGGACAGTACCTGGTAGACCGGCTCCGTCAGCTGGGGTTGGAGCATCTGTTTTCCATCGCGGGCGACTATTCGATAGACTGGTTGAACCGGTACGTCACGCCGAGCAGCATTCAAATCATCGAGGAAGTCAACGAGGTAAATGCCGGCTACGCGGCGGACGGATATGCGCGGCTGAAGGGCATCGGGGCCCTCTGTGTCACCTACTCAGCGGGCGCGTTGTGTGCCGTGAACGCTGTCGCCGGCGCGTACGTCGAGAAGGTTCCGCTCGTGCTCATCAACGGCACACCGAGCATACAGAAAACCATCACCTTCGAGCAGACCGGTTTCAGCGCGCATCACTTGATCAGCGGGCGCGAAACGGATATGCAGTCGTTCGAGCACATAACGGTTGCCGCGATACGAATCGACAAGCCGGACCTTGCACCGGCGCTCATAGATTATGCACTGACCCAGTGCATAAGCGAACGGCGGCCGATTTATATTGAGCTTCTCCAGGACATGGTCGACTTGGAGTGCGAGCCACCGAGGGGCGTTCTCAAGCCGGCCAGAACCTTTTCGGATGAGACCAGCCTGAAACAGTCGGTCGAGCGGATCTGCGCAAGGCTTGAAAGCGCTGAGAACCCGCTCATCTGGGTCGGGGTGGAGGTCGACCGGCTCGGCCTTCAGGACAAGACCACGAGTCTGCTGCAGCAACTGAACGTCCCCTTCGTCACGGAACTCCTCAGTAAGGCCGTCCTCTCCGAAGACGACGAGCTGTTTGTCGGCGTGCTCGACGGCCAGGCATCATCACCGGCCGTGGCCGATCTGGCGGCGACGTCCGACTTTGTACTGGCCCTCGGCGTATGGCTGACAGACATCAACTCGTTGGGCTGGAACCCGGACTACGACAAGACCGCATTCGCGTCCTTCGACGCGGTCAAGTTCGGAACCTATTTCGGCGGACAGGTCGCCCTGGAACACCTGATAGACGGCCTACTGGCCGAAAAGATCACGCCCAAAGTGCGGCAACTGCCGAAGAGGCCCACTCGTAGCACACCGACCGTGGGCGCGTCCGACGTGATCACGTACCAGGGTTTCTACAACTTCATACAGCAGTACATCGACAGGAACACCATCGTCGGCAGTGATGCGAGCATGAACTACTTCGGGAGCCTGCTGCTCGATGTGCCGGGGCCCGGAGGATTTGTCGTTCAGTCGTCCTACTCGTCGATAGGCTACAGCGCGCCGGCTGCGACGGGCATCTGCCTGGCAAAGAGGCCGGACCAGAGGGTGATGGTCTTCACCGGTGACGGCGGCTTCCAGATGACCGCCCAATGCCTCTCGACGCAGACGCGCTTCAAGCTCAACCCGATCGTCTTCGTCATTGACAACGGCGTCTATGCCGTGGAACAGTGGCTCGCCGATTCATCGGTTTTCCATTCCGACAAGGCGTTCTACAAGCCGTGCGTCCTGCACCGATGGAATTACAGCGTGCTGTCAGAGGTGTTCGGTTGCCAGGGATGGGAAGTCGGCACGTACCGAGAGCTGAGGGATGCCATGGCGGGTGCTCTGAAGAACTCGAGCAGTCCATCCATCATCCAGGTCCGAGTGCCCGACAAATCGATCCCCGACAACGCCAAGTGGAAGACCCAGTAGTAGGGCCGGGAGTAGATCCCCGGAGTCCGGAGGATCGAGGGCGGCGGCGTCCAGCGCATCTCCGTCGACGCGTGGGAGCAGGCCACGGACGACGGCCGCGTGCGGCGCCGGCCGGATGTCGGTGAGGGGGCCGGCCGGGAAGCCGAGGACGGCCGGGACGGGCTGCGGGGCCTCGGTGGTCCCACCCCTCGCGGACACACCGGCCCGGCGCAACCGGGGCGTCGTACCCCCGCGGGTCAGCCCGTGGTGATCTTGACTGTCCAGGCTCCGGAGACCGCGTGGTCCTCGACCTCGACCCGGACGTTCTCCCCGGGCACCTTGAAGCTCTCGCCGACCGCTACCGGGGCGTCCGCGAGGGGCGGGTACACCGAGTCGTCCCAGCAGCCCTCCGAGTGCGGGTGCGCGTCGACGACCTCGACCGGGCCGCCGCCGGACTCGGTCTCGCTGCGCACCTTGTAGACCAGGACCCCCTGCGTACAGGTGGCACTGTCGTTGCCCGACGAACCGCGCGCCTCGAACGCGAGCGCGCTGTCGGGGCCGGTGCGGATCACCGCCAGCTTCGTGCCGCGCCCGGCCCCGAAGGGCTGCGCGTCCAGGCCGACGGCCGGCATCCCCGTACCGATGACCTGCGGAGCGGAACCCACCACCCGCCCGCCGGAGCCCACGACCTGCGCCCCCGGGCCGATGATCCGCGGACCTGCCCTGACGGTCCCCGTGTCCGGAGTCAGCACCTGCCCGTCCGTGCCGACGGGCTGCCCCTCCGAGCCGGCGCCCCGACCAACCGAGCCGGGAGACTGCCCACCGCCGTCGGGAGGCTGTCCGCCCCCGCCGAGTGGACGGTCGCCCGAGCCGAAGGATCCGTCGGCAAGCGCCCCGTCCGCCCCGGGTGCCCGGGATCCCGCCGGACCCGCCGGCGCCACCGCCTCCGTGTCCGCGGGGCCCTGCGCCAGCGGCTCCAGGGTGAGCCGCGTGGTGCCGGTGCCCTGTACGCACGCCACCTGGGGCGGTTCCAGCCAGCCCAGTTTCCACTTGTGCCAGCCGAACAGGTCCGGTGAGAGGCCGAACTGACTGCCCATGAGGTCCCAGTCGCCGACGTACGTGTCCCAGTCGCCCTTGCCGTCCGTCGGGCGGTGATAGAGGTCGGGCAGGTCGAAGACGTGACCCGTCTCGTGGGCGAGGACCAGGCGGTCCGGCGGATGCTTCTCGAAGACCGTGACGACCCGTCGGATCTGCTTGCCGTCGGCCCGCATCGGGGTGTCGAGATTGACGACCTTCGTCGCGTCCGAGTCGACGCCCGGCGCGTCCGGGTCGGCCACGAAGTAGACGATGTCGTACCGCGAGAAGTCGACCTGCCCGTCGGCCGCCCGCAGCGCGTCGCGCAGATAGGCGCCGCGCCGCGCGGAGTTCCAGTCACGCCGTATGGCGTACGAGGTGGAGGGGTGCGGCATCCGGATCCACTGGGGCTGCGGATGCGGGCGCAGCGTGAACTTGCCGTACGAGGCGCGCTCGAAGAAGCGGCTGGTCGCCGGGAAGTAGTCGGCGGTGAGCTCCGCGGGCGTCGTCGTCGGGGCCGAGTCGGGGAAGGAGAGGAAGACCAGCACCGCGTTGAGGGGCCGGGTGGGCCGCGGATAGGCGGTGTTCCAGGTGTCGACGCCCTCCGAGTGGTGGGCCGGCGTGCGCTTCAGGGTGCAGGGGGCGGCGAGCGGCTCGGCGAGCGCGGGGCCGGTGATCAGGGACGTCGCGGCCAGCGCGGTCATCGAGGTGAAGACGGCCGCGGTGCTGCGCAGCCGGGGCGCGCCCTCACGGGTGAGGCCCTTCAGAGCATCACGAGTGAGCCCCTTCAGTGGGAGCGGACGCGGCACGTCGACCTCCGGATGCGGTTGTCAGGACACCGCACCCAGCCTCATCTGATTTGTCATACTTTGCCCTGTTTGTCTGCACCAGAAGAGTGAGACGCCCTGACGGCCGACACCCCCGAACACTCACAGAACGTCACAAGCGATCGCCGCAGGAGGGAACCGGTCCCAGCGCGGGCAGAAACGATCTGTCAGAAGGGGTGGTTGTTCCGGGACACTGGACAGTGGCTGGAAGGCCTTTGGGCCAACCTCTATGATCGGCACACTTTCCTGCACGGCCACGGCTTGTGCGGCCGTCCCCCATTCGGCCGAACACCCCGACGAGACCCATACGAAGAACGAGTGCACTGCGGGAGTGAGCGGTGAGCGGAACGTCCGAAGGGCCGGCGCCCGCGGCAGACCTCGTCCGGCCGGCCGTCACAGAGCGTCACATTGACACACCTTCTCGTACGGCCATGCCTTCGCGACTGCCCGACGAGGCACCCGAGGGAGTCGTCGCGGGACCGGCCGGCGGACCTGTCCGCGCCGCGTTCGCCGCCGCCCCTCTCGCCATGGCCGTTGTCGACCGCGAAGGCCTGGTCGTCAGCGCCAACGAGACGCTGGGCATGCTGCTGGGCACCGGCGCGGACGCCCTCGCCGGGCGGGTCGCCGCCGACCTGGTGGACCTGGCGTCCGACGCCCGCACCTGGCACGCGTACCGCGAAGTGCTGCGCGGCCGGCAGGCCCGGCTGCGCTGCACGCGCCGGATCAAGCACCCCGACGGACACTCCCTCTGGGTTCAGGTGACGATCGCGCCCCTGCCTCAGGAGGAGCGGGCCGTCCTGCTGTCGGTCGCCGACATCAGCGCCCGCCGTGAACTCCAGGCACGGCTGCGCCACTTGCAGATGCACGACCCGGTGACCCGGCTGCCCAACCGCACCCTGTTCTTCGAGCGCCTTTCGGCCGCCCTGGAGGCGGAGGCGTACGAGGAGAGCGGCACCGGCCGGATCGGCCTCTGCTATCTGGACCTGGACGGGTTCAAGGCGGTCAACGACACGCTCGGGCACCGCGTCGGGGACCGGCTGCTCTCCGCCGTCGCCGAACGCCTGACACGCTGCGCCGACCAGGCGGGCCACGCGCGCGGCGCCGCTCCCCTGGTGGCCCGGCTCGGCGGCGACGAGTTCGCGCTGCTCGTCGAGGACTCCACCGGCACCGACCAGCTGGCCGACCTCGCCGAGTCCGTGCTGCGGTCCCTGCAGGCGCCGTTCGACCTGTCCGGCCAGCGGCTGTCGGTGTCGGCCTCCATCGGCGTCGTCGAGCGCCACGCGGCCGGAACCACCGCGACCGGTCTGATGCAGGCCGCGGACACCACGCTGTACTGGGCGAAGGCGGACGGCAAGGCCCGCTGGACGCTCTTCGACCCGGAGCGCAACGCCCACCGCATGACCCGGCAGGCCCTCTCCTCCACGCTGCGGCCCGCTGTCGAGCGCGGTGAATTCGCCCTCGAATACCAGCCGTTGGTGAGCATGGAGGACGGTGGGGTGCGCGGGGTGGAGGCGCTGGTGCGCTGGAACCACCCGCAGTTCGGCATGCTGACGCCGAATCGGTTCATCGGACTGGCCGAGGAGGACGGCTCGATCGTGCAGCTCGGCCGCTGGGTGCTGGCCACCGCCTGCCGCCAGGCCCGGCGCTGGCAGCTCGACCATCCGGACACACCGCCGATCTTCGTCAGCGTGAATGTGGCGGTACGTCAGGTGTGGGACTCCGACCTGGTCGCGGACGTGGCGCAGATCCTCGCCGAGACCGGACTCGCCCCGCATCTGCTGCAGTTGGAGCTGACCGAGTCCGCGGTGATGGGGTCGGCGGGCCGCCCGCTCCAGGCGCTGCAGGCCCTCAGCGACATGGGCGTACGCATCGCCATCGACGACTTCGGCACCGGCTACTCGAATCTGGCGTATCTGAGCCGGCTGCCGGTCTCGGTCCTGAAGCTCGACGGCTCGTTCGTCCGCGGCTTCCAGTACGAGAGCCTCGACGGCACGGACACCCACCCCAACCCGGCCGACGAGGTCATCGTCGAGGCGCTCATCCAACTCGCCCACCGGCTGGGGCTGACCGTCACCGCCGAGTGCGTGGAGACGTCCTCCCAGGCCACCCGCCTGCGCGGCATCGGCTGCGACACCGGGCAGGGGTGGCTGTACTCACGCCCGGTGGCGCCGGACCGTATCTCCGAGCTGCTGGGCGTGCCGGGTGTTCAGGCGGGCGTCGGCAAACCGTAGGCGTCCGCGATGAGTTCGTACGAGCGCAGCCGTACGTCTCCGCTGTGCGCGTTGCCCGTGATCATCAACTCGTCGGCGCCGGTGCGCTTCTGCAGGTCGTCGAGGCCGGCGCGGACCTCGTCGGCGGTGCCGTGGATGACGTTGGCGTTCCAGCTGTCGATGAACTCTCGCTCCAGCGGGCTGAATTCGTACGCCTCCGCCTCCTCCGGGGTGGGGACGAGTCCCGGGCGGCCGGTGCGCAGCCGGACCATGTTCAGGGCGGCGGCCATGACCTGGCGGCGGGCCTCCTTCTCGTCGTCCGTGGCGAGGGCGGAGACGCCGATCAGGGCGTAGGGCGCGTCCAGCAGCGCGCTCGGGCGGAAGGACTCGCGGTAGAGGTCGAGCGCCGGGATCGTGTTGCGGGCCGAGAAGTGGTGCGCGAAGGCGAACGGCAGGCCGAGCACGCCGGCCAGCCGGGCGCTGTAGCCGGAGGAGCCGAGGAGCCAGACCGGGGGGCGGTGCGGGGACTGGACGCCGCCGGGCGAGGTCGACTGGACGGGGCCCGGGACCGCGTGGATACGGGCGTACGGGTGGCCCGCCGGGAAGTCGTCGTCCAGGAAGCGGGTCAGCTCGGCGAGCTGCTCGGGGAAGTCGTCGGCGCCTTCGTTCAGGCTGTCGGTGCGGCGCAGGGCCGCCGCGGTCGCGCCGTCCGTGCCGGGGGCCCGGCCGAGGCCCAGGTCGATGCGGCCCGGGGCCATCGCCTCCAGCGTGCCGAACTGCTCCGCGATCACCAGCGGGGCGTGGTTCGGGAGCATCACTCCGCCGGATCCGAGGCGGATGCGGGTGGTGTGGGCGGCCAGGTGGGCGAGGATCACGGCCGGGGACGAGGAGGCGACGCCCGGCATGGAGTGGTGTTCGGCCACCCAGTAGCGGTGGAAGCCGCGGGATTCCGCCAGGCGGGAGATCTTGACGCTGGTCCGGAGGGCCTCCGTCGCGGTGCGGCCTGCGCCGACTGTGACCAGGTCCAGTACGGAGAGGGGGACCGGGGCTGTGCCCTGCGTCTTGCCTCGGATCTCGTCCGTGTCTTCCACCGGGGTGCCTCCTGTGTTGATGCGTCGCGCTTCCGCCGTCAGCTAACAGGAGGCTGTCTCCGCTTATTCCCCGGCGGGGCGGGGTGGGGGCTGAGGCCGGGGGTCCCTACGGGGTTTTCGCCCCCTCCGCCCCTACCCGTCCCTTGTTCCTGGGGCTCCGCCCCAGACCCCGCTCCTCAAACGCCGGAGGGGCTGAATTTACGCCTGGACCAGGGGCTCCCTGGTGAAGAGGGCGCCCAGCGTCGGAGCGTTGACGCGACGGTCGGCGAGTCGGAGTGCCTCCCAGACGGTGACCTGGTTGGCGGTGAGGACCGGCTTGCCGAGGGCCTGCTCCAAGGCGGGGAGGAGGGAGGCGGTGTGCAGGGCGGTGTCGGGGAGGAGGACCGCGTCCGCGTCGGGGTGGTCCCCCGCGCGGGCGAGGGCGAGCACCTCGTCCTCGCCCCAGGTACCGACCTCCGCGGCCGTGATGATCCCGGAGCCCCGCATCGACACGACGTCGATGCCCGCGTCCTTGAGGAAGGAGACGAAGAGCTCGGCCACGTCGTCGGGGTACGTCGCCGCGACGGCGACCCGCCGGGCCCCGATCTCCCGCGCCGCATGGGCGAAGGCGAACGAGGTGGAGGAGGCGGGCAGCCCCGCCGCACGGGCGAGGGAGCGGATCTGCTCGTGGGCGCCTTCCCAGCCGTACACGAAGCTGCCGCTGGTGCACGCCCACACCACCGCCTCGGCGCCGGACAGCCGCAGCTCCTCGACGCCCGCCGCGAGCCGGGCCGTGGAGCCCATCTCCAGCAGCGCGTCGACGCGATGGGCGTCCTCCCCGATATCCGTGTGGACGAGGGGAAGGCGGATGTCGCTGCCCAGGAGCTGCTCGATGCGCGGATAGTCGTCCTCGGCCGAGTGGCCCGGGTAGAGGAATCCGAGTGCGGTCATGCCCAACCTTCCTGTTCTTCCGGCAGTACGGGCCGCTGTCGCGCGGACTGATCGATCAGCCGCTGATAGGGCCCCACAGCCCGGGTACCCAGTTGGCGCAGTGCCGCCCACACCGTTACCTGGTTGGCCGAGATCACCGGGATCCGCAGTTCCGCCTCCAGCTGGGGGATGACGTCGTACGTCGGAAGGTTGGTGCAGCTGATGAACAGGGCGTCCGCCGCGCCTCGTACGGCTTCGTGGGCCATGTCGACCACATCGCGGTACGGGACCTTCCAGATGTGCCGGGTCAGGCCCATGAAAGCGCGCCCGGTGACCTGGATGCCGGCCTCGGCCAGATACTCCTCCAGGGACTGGGTGACCGAGACCGTGTACGGCGTGACCAGCGCGATCCGCTGCGCGCCGAGCTCCGCCAGCGCTTCGAGCAGCGCACCGGAGGTGGTGACCGAGGGGACGGCGCCCGCCCGCGTCATCGCCTCGCACATCGCCCGCTCGCCGGCGATGCCGCCGACGAAGCTGCCCGAGGTGCAGGCGTAGGCGACGATCTCGGGCGCGACCGCGTTCAGGGCGCGCACCGCCTCGCCGAGGGTCTCGTGCTCGGAGACGAGCCGGGCCAGGTCCAGGCTGACCTCGACCGGCACGAAGGGTGTCCGGGTCAGATGCAGTGAGACGTCGTCCGGCACCCAGCGCCACAGCTCGCGGTCGAGGGCGAAGTCGAAGGGGGCCACCACACCGACACCGCGCTGCGGGCGCGGTCCACCAAGGAAGGAAATGTCCAAAGCAGGCACCGGCCTCACGAACGGAAACGGGTGAGCAACGGACCGCGAACAGAGCCCGTGTTGACGAAGGTAGGTTCGGGTGCGAGCGTGGTCAATCCGCGCATCTCAGACGGCTGCGGCCGACCCACCCTCCACGATCTCGGAGACACGTTTCCGGGGCCCAGAGAACATTCACTCCAGAGAAGCGGACGCGCATTGCGAAACGGTTTCCCCCCGATGTCCGAACTCCCTTCCCCCGTGACCCTTCTCGTCCTGGACGCCGAGCCGTTGCCCCGTCTGGGCGGCCTCAGCGGCCGGGTGCGCGTCGAGCACGCCGACGAGGCGACGCTGGCCGAGCGGCTGCCGCGGGCGGATGTGCTGCTGGTGTGGGACTTCACCTCGCACGCGGTGCGCCACGCCTGGCCCGGCGAGGGTCACCGGCCGCGCTGGGTGCACACGGCGAGCGCGGGCGTGGACCATCTGATGTCCCCCGAACTCGCCGCGTCCGACACGGTGGTGACCAACGCGCGCGGGGTCTTCGACCGTCCGATCGCCGAGTACGTCGCCGCCCTCGTCCTCGCGATGGCCAAGGATCTGCCGCGCACCTGGGAGTTGCAGCGGGCGCGGGAGTGGCGGCACCGCGAGACGCAGCGGGTGGCGGGCACGCGCGCGTGCGTGGTCGGTTCCGGGCCGATCGGGCGGGCGATCGCCGGCACGCTCGAGGCCCTCGGCATCACGACGGCGCTGGTGGGACGCACCGCGCGCGGCGGCGTCCACGGCCCGGAGCAGCTGGACCGGCTGCTGACCCGCGCCGACTGGGTGGTGTCCGCGGCGCCGCTCACCGCGGAGACGGCCGGCATGTTCGACGCGCGGCGGCTGGGGATGATGCAGCCGTCGGCGCGCTTCATCAACGTCGGGCGTGGGCAGCTCGTCGTCGAGGACGCGCTCGTGGAGGCCCTGGAGAAGCGGTGGATCGCGGGCGCGGCGCTGGATGTCTTCCCGCACGAGCCGCTGGGTCCCGACAGCGCCCTGTGGGACCTCCCCGGACTGATCGTCTCGCCGCACATGAGCGGGGACACGATCGGCTGGCGGGACGAACTCGGCGCGCAGTTCGTGGAGTTGTACGAGCGCTGGGAAGCCGGCGAGCCACTGCCGAACGTGGTCGACAAGAAGCGTGGGTACGTTCCCGGGCACTGAACCTGCGCAGGGCACTGACTCCTTTGGAGGGGCGGATGACCGAGCTCACCGAGCTGACCGCGGTACAACTCGTCGACGGCTATCGCAAGGGCGAATTCAGCCCGGTGGACGCGACCCGGGCGGCCCTGGAACGGGCCGAGCGGGTGCAGCCCGCCGTGAACGCCTTCGTCCGCATCGACGCGGACGAAGCTCTGGCGCAGGCCGGGGAGTCGGCGGACCGCTGGCGGCGCGGAGAGCCGGCGGGCCTCCTTGACGGCGTCCCGGTCACCGTCAAGGACATCCTCCTGCAGCGCGGTGGCCCGACCCTGCGCGGTTCCAGGACCATCGACCCGAAGGGCCGTTGGGACGAGGACGCGCCCTCGGTGGCGCGGCTGCGCGAGCACGGGGCGGTCTTCCTGGGCAAGACGACGACGCCGGAGTTCGGCTGGAAGGGCGTCACGGACTCACCGTTGTCGGGGGTGACCCGTAATCCGTACGACGTCTCGCGCACGGCCGGCGGGTCCAGCGGCGGCAGCGCGGCGGCGGTGGCGTTCGGCGCGGGCCCGCTGTCGCTGGGCACGGACGGCGGTGGCAGTGTCCGTATCCCCGCCGCCTTCTGCGGGATCTTCGCGCTGAAGCCGACGTACGGACGGGTGCCGCTGTATCCGGCCAGCGCGTTCGGGACGCTGGCGCATGTGGGTCCGATGACCCGGAACGCCGCCGACGCGGCCCTGCTGATGGACGTGATCAGCGGCCCCGACCCACGTGACTGGTCGGGGCTCGGGCCGGTGGGCGGTTCCTTCACGGACGGGCTGGACGGCGGGGTGCGAGGGCTGCGGATCGCGTACTCGCCCTCTCTCGGCAACCAGGTCGCGGTCCGGCCCGCCGTCGCGGCTGCGGTGCGCGGGGCGGTGGAGCGGCTGGCGGGGCTCGGCGCGTATGTGTCGGAGGCCGACCCCGACTTCACGGACCCGGCCGGGGCGTTCCATGTGCTGTGGTTCAGCGGGGCGGCCCGGGTGACCCAGCGACTCGGGCCGCACCAGCGGGAGTTGCTCGACCCGGGACTCCGGGAGGTCTGCGCGGCCGGCGCCGGGTTCAGCGCCCTCGACTATCTCGCCGCCGTCGACGTCCGGATGGAACTGGGGCGCCGGATGGGCCGTTTCCACGAGTCGTACGACGTGCTGGTGACGCCGACGCTGCCGCTGACCGCGTTCGAGGCGGGGGCGGAGGTCCCCAGGGGCTCGGGCCACCGCCGCTGGACGGGGTGGACCCCGTTCACGTACCCCTTCAATCTGACGCAGCAGCCCGCGGCGACCGTTCCCGTCGGTACGGACGCGGACGGGCTCCCGATCGGTCTGCAGATCGTGGCCGCCCGGCACCGCGACGACCTGGTCCTGCGGACGGCCCACGTGCTGTACGAGGCGGGGACGGCGGGGGTGGCTCCCCCGACGCTGTAGGGCGTGTCCTGGCCCGGCACCTTTAGGCCGCCCCCGACCGGTACCTCCCCGGTGTCACCCCGAACGTGCGGTGGAACGCGTGCGACAGGGCGTACGGCGAGCCGTATCCGACCCGGCGCGCGATCGTCTCCAGCGGGTCCCGGCTCTCGCGCAGCAGGGCCGCCGCGCGGTTCATCCGCCACCAGCTCAGATAGGCCATCGGCGGGCGGCCGACCAGTGCGGTGAAGCGGCGGGCGAGGGTCGCGCGGGAGACGCCGGCGCGGGCGGCGAGGTGCGCGGCGGTCCAGGGGTGGGCCGGGTCACCGTGCAGCAGGCGCAGCGCGGTGGCGACGACCGGGTCGTCCAGCGCGGCGGGCCAGCGGGCGGTGCCGGTGGTCGCGCCGTCCGCCATCCACGCCCGGACCAGATAGACGAGGAGCAGGTCGAGCAGGCCCGGTACGGCGACGCCCGCGCCGGGCTGCCCGGCGCCGGCCTCCCGGCCGAGCAGGTCGATGGCCGCCCGGAGCTCGGGGTGCCGGCCGTCGCCGGACGGCAGATGGACGACGTCCGGCAGCTCGGCGAGGAGCGGGTGGGCGAGGCTGCGGTCGAGGCGGTACTTGCCGCACATCAGCTCGACCGCCGGGGGCCCGCCGGCCGTGTCCGGGGCGACGAGGGGCAGTTCGTGGGTTTCCAGCCAGCGGTCGAACGGCACCGCCGCTGCCGCCCGCGCCGCGTCGACGGGTGCGTCGGCGAGGAGATGACCCGCGCCGTGCGGCAGCCGGACCGCGTCGCCCGCCCGCAGCGCGAACGCCGGCCCTTCGTCGGGCAGCAGCCAGCAACTGCCCGCCAGGACCACGCGGAACCCCGCGCCTTCGTACGAGGGCAGCCGGGTGCACCAACGTCCCGTCACCCGGACCCGGTTGGCGGAGGGCTGTCCCACGCGGACGGCCGCGATGGCGTCACTGACCACGTCCATGCGGCCAGCGTAGGCGAGTTGAGACATCTGCGTATCGGGATGATCCTTTCGAGCATTGAGACGCTCAGCGTCCTCTTCCTACGGTGACGGTATGGAACTGGAGCGCATCACGCTGGGGAACGTCGAGGTGTTCAAGGTCGTCGAGCTGCAAGGGAGGTTCGGGGCGCCCGGGGCGATGATCCCGGACCTGCCCCCCGAAGTCTGGCGGGAGA
Source organism: Streptomyces sp. NPDC058371 (assembly GCF_042723265.1). NCBI lineage: Bacteria > Bacillati > Actinomycetota > Actinomycetes > Kitasatosporales > Streptomycetaceae > Streptomyces > Streptomyces sp. NPDC058371. The sequence goes on from NZ_JBHXJC010000010.1 coordinate 102,542, forward strand.
ACCGGGAGTGGCTGGTCCCCGACTTCTGGGATCCGGACAGCGACAGTGTCGTGGCCGCCGTACAGACCTGGGTGCTGCGCAGCGAGGGACGGACGGTGCTGGTCGACACCGGGGTGGGCAACGGGCGGGAGCGGCCGGGCGCACCGCACTTCGCCGGGTGGGACACGGACTTCCTCGACCGGCTGGCCCGTGCCGGGGTGCGGCCCGAGGACGTCGACGTCGTCGTCAACACGCACCTGCACGGCGATCACGTCGGCTGGAACACCGTCGAGCGCGACGGCGCGTGGGTGCCCACCTTCCCGAACGCCACCTACCTGATCCCGGCCGCCGACCACGCCTTCTACGGCCCCGGCGGCGCGGCACGCACGGCCGGCGACAACCATCGCTTCGTCTTCGCCGACAGTGTCGAGCCGGTGGTGCGGTCGGGCCGGGCGGTGCTGTGGGACGGCACGCACCGCGTCGACGGCAACCTCGTCCTGGAGTCCGCGCCGGGTCACACTCCCGGCTCCTCGGTGCTGCGCCTCGCCTCGGGCGGCGACCGGGCCGTGTTCGTCGGCGATCTCGTGCACAGCCCGGTCCAGCTTCTCGAACCGTCGTGCAGCAGCGGTCTGTGCCAGGACCCGCGCCGGTCCGCGGCCAGCCGTCGCCGCATCCTCGAACGGGCCGCGGACGAGCGCGAGTTGGTGATCCCGGCGCACTTCGCGGGCTCGGGCGCGGCGGAGGTCCGCCGCGAGGGCGACCGGTTCGGACTCGGGCTGTGGGCGGCCCGGGACACCTCCCCGCGCCCGCCCGTCACGCCCGCCGGAAGCTGAGCGTCTCCCCCAGGGCGCCCGAGCGCCACAGGTCGTTGCAGGCCTCGGCCATCGCGTCGAGGCCCTCGGTCACCTGACCCCAGACGATGCCGGGCACCCAGCCCACGTCTCCGTTGAGCAGCAGGTTGTTGCGCTCGTAGAAGAGGGCGAGGTCGACGACCGTGGTGCCCGGCCGTAGCTCGGTGTCGTAGCCGTACGCCTTGGTGCCCAACTCGGAGCCGGCGAAGGCGAAATAGCAGAGATCGCCCGGTATGGGGGTGATAGTGGGATTTTCCAGAGGTGGTTCCTGTGCCGCGAAGGGCGGGAAAAGGGCGTAGATCTCATTGCGTGCGTACTTCGCGTGGTAGACGTCGCCGCCCAGCGGGAGGGCGTCCCACACCGCCGCGCAGGTGACCGGCGCCCGGTCGTCGAGGAGCTTTGCCGTGCAGTGGACCCCCCGCTTGAGCAGGGAGACTTCGATGTAGCGATCAGCCATGCACTCCATGGTCCCTCCGCGGTCAAGGGGGCGTCGAGCCCGGGCGGGCCGAAATTGATCCGCATGGGACGGCTGGACTCGGGTAGCCGCGCGCCCATGGCTCCACCACAAGGGAACAACGACGATCAGGACGCAGGCATAAGAGGGCCCAGCCGGCGATCGCTGCTCACGGGCGCCTCGGCGCTCGGCGCGGTCGGCGCGCTGGGAGCCGCCGGCTGCAGCCGCGTGGCCACGGCCTCCACCACCGAGGGCGGTGATCTCCTCGACCGGCTGAAGGCCCAGGGTGTCGTACGCCTGGGCATCGCCGGTGAGATCCCCTTCGGCTACATCGACAGGAACGGCGAGCTGACCGGCGAGGCGCCGGAGCTGGCGAAAGTCATCTTCAAGCGGCTGGGCGTCGACCGGGTGCAGCCCGTCCCGACGGAGTTCGGTTCGCTCATCCCGGGCCTCAACTCGCAGCAGTTCGACGTGGTCTCCGCGGGGATGTACATCAACCCGGACCGCTGCGAGCAGGTCATCTTCTCCGACCCGGACTACCAGATGCTGGACGCCTTCATCGTCCGCAAGGGCAATCCGAAGGACCTGCACGACTACAAGGACGTCGTCGGGAAGAAGGCGAAGTTCGCCACCGGGACCGGCTATGCGGAGATCCAGTACGCCGTGGAGGCCGGGTACAAGGAGAGCGACATCCTGATCGTGCCGGATCAGGTGGCCGGGCTGAACGCCGTGGAGGCGGGGCGCGTCGACGTCTTCGCCGGTACGGCGCTCACGGTCCGCGAGGTGGTCAAGAAGTCCGGCAGGACCGAGAGCACGAAGCCCTTCGCCCCGCTGGTGAAGGGCAAGCCGCATGTGGACGGCGGCGGCTTCGCCTTCCGGCCGACCGAGACGAAGCTGCGGGACGCCTTCAACCGCGAGCTGGCGAAGATGAAGAAGAGCGGTGAGCTCTTCCGGATCCTGAAGCCGTTCGGCTTCACCAAGTCCGAGATGACCGGCATGACCGCGAAGGAGCTCTGCGGCGGATGACCTCGGGACTCTGGGAACTGGTACTCAAGGGGATCTGGACCACCGTCCAGCTGCTGGTGTTCAGCGCGCTGCTGGCCACGGCCGTCTCCTTCGTCGTGGGCATCGCGCGCACCTCCCGGCTGTGGATCGTCCGCTTCCTCGCGGGCTTCTACACCGAGGTGTTCCGCGGTACCTCGGCGCTCATCATGATCTTCTGGGTGTTCTTCGTGCTGCCGCCCGCCTTCGGCTGGCAGCTGGTGCCCCTGTGGGCCGGCACGCTGGCGCTCGGACTGACCTACGGCGCGTACGGCGCCGAGGTGGTGCGCGGTGCCCTGAACGCCGTCGACCCCGCGCAGCTCGAGGGCGGGATCGCGCTCAGCTTCACGCCCTGGCAGCGGATGCGGCTGATCCTGCTGCCGCAGGCGGTGCCGGAGATGATCCCGTCGTTCTCGAACCTGCTGGTCGAACTGCTCAAGGGCACCGCCCTGGTGTCGGTCATGGGCATGGGCGACCTGGCGTTCAGCGGCAACCTGGTACGGCTCGCCCTCCAGGAGAGCGCGGAGATCTACACGTACATCCTGCTGATCTACTTCGTGATCGCCTTCCTGCTCACCCGGATCATGCGGGGTCTCGAGCGGCGGCTGAAGGCGGGGCTCGGCCGCGCGCCGCAGCGCAAGGGCGCGTGGTCGCTACGGCGTGACGCGGCGGACACGGCGACGGCCGGCGCCGGAACCGGGGGTGCGCGATGAAGTGGGACTGGAGCGCGGTCGGCGATTTCATGCCGCACTTCCGGGACGGCCTGCTGGTCACCCTGCAGGCGCTGGTGCTCGGCTCGCTGATCTCCTTCGCCCTCGGTCTGCTCTGGGCGCTGCTGATGCGGACGCCGACGCGCTGGGTGCGCTGGCCGGTCGGGGTCGTCACGGAGTTCGTCCGCAACACCCCGCTGCTCGTGCAGCTGTTCTTCCTCTTCTATGTGCTGCCGGAGTGGGGACTCACGTTCTCCGCGCTGACCACCGGTGTGGTCGCGATCGGGCTGCACTACTCGACGTACACGATGCAGGTCTACCGAGCCGGCATCGAGGGAGTGCCCGCCGGCCAGTGGGAAGCGGCCACGGCACTCAACCTGCCCCTGACGCGCACCTGGACCGCGGTGATCCTGCCGCAGGCGATTCGCCGGGTGGTGCCCGCGCTGGGCAACTACGTCATCTCGATGCTCAAGGACACGCCCCTGCTGATGGCGATCACCGTGCTGGACATGCTCGGTGAGGCGCGGCTCTTCTCTCAGGAGCACTTCCAGTTCACCGAGCCGCTCACGGTCATCGGCGTGGCCTTCATCCTCATTTCCTATCCGGCTTCCCTCCTCATGCGAGCCCTGGAGCGACGTCTTGTCCGCTGACATCAATCCCGTAAAAGATCCCGCGAATCCGCCGGTGGACGGCAGCGAGCTGATCCGCTTCGACCGGGTCACCAAGCGCTTCGGGGACAACACCGTGCTCGACGGGCTCGACTTCTCGGTCGAGTCCGGCAAGCACGTCACGCTGATCGGCCCGTCAGGCTCCGGCAAGACGACGATCCTGCGGCTGCTGATGACCCTGACCAGACCCGACGAGGGCACGATCAAGGTGGGCGGCGACTGTCTGACCCACGAGGAGAGGAACGGAAAGCTGGTCCCGGCCGGCGAGAAGCACATCCGGGAGGTCCGCAAGAACATCGGGATGGTGTTCCAGCAGTTCAACCTCTTCCCGAACATGAAGGTGCTGCGGAACATCACCGAGGCGCCGGTCACCGTCCTCGGCCTGTCCCGGGACGAGGCCGAGCAGCGGGCCCGGGAGCTGCTCGACCTGGTGGGTCTGACCGACCACATCGACAAGTACCCGAGCCAGCTCTCCGGCGGCCAGCAGCAGCGGGTGGCCATCGCGCGGGCGCTGGCGATGCGGCCGCAGGTGCTGCTCCTGGACGAGGTGACGTCCGCGCTCGACCCCGAACTGGTCGCGGGTGTCCTCGACGTCCTCCGTGACATCGCCCGCACCACGGACATCACGATGCTCTGTGTGACCCACGAGATGAATTTCGCCCGCGACATATCGGACCAGGTTCTGATGTTCGACTCGGGCCGGGTCATCGAGGCGGGGCCGCCCGAGAGGATCTTCAGCGATCCGGAACACGACCGGACGCGGGAATTCCTCAGCGCGGTTCTCTGACTACGAGAAGTGAACACGCAAGGCGCGAGGTCCAGCCGGTGGGACATGACTCCTGAGTCGTGACACTGGCATATGCCAGGGTGGCGCGCTCCTGCTGAGAGGCATGGAACGCGCCACCAATCTCGTCAACAGACGCTCACAGCAGGCACTTTGGTGGTTATCGTGGAGAGAGCCCGCCGTCCGGGCTTGTTCCGCCGAGCCGGGCCGAAAAGCGCAGGGGGAAACCGTGGCGCTGATGAACGAGCCGACCGCTCCGTACCACTCGGCTCAGGACGCCCTTCGCGTCCTGGAGACAGTGGCGCAGCAGAGCACCGGCACCACCGACACTGAACTCGCCCGCGAGACGGGCCTCGGCACGGACCGGCTCACCGCACTCCTGCGGATGCTGCGCCGCGAGGGGTACGTCGAGCAGATCACCGACGGCGCCTATGTGGCCGGCGCCTCCCTCAACAGGCTCGGCTCCGCGCACGGGCGCGACCAGGCCCTGCACGAGAAGCTCCAGCACACGCTGGACCGGCTGCGCGACTCGGTGGGCGCGGCCGTCTACATCAGCCGGTACATCGACGGCGAGGTGCACGTCACCCAGTACGCCGAGGGTCCCGCCACGCCCGCGGTCAACGAGTGGGTGGACTTCCGCTCCTCCGCCCACGCCAGCGCGGTCGGCAAGAGCCTGCTGGGCCAGCTGGATCTGAACGGCCGTCGCGACCACCTCTCCCGCCACAAGATGGCCCGCCTCACCTCGCGGACCATCACCAACGAGCGGGTGCTGCTCAGCCGGCTCGACGCCCAGCCGCCGACGGTGCCGGTGCTCGACCTCCAGGAGTACGCGGTCGGCACGGTGTGCGCGGCCGTCCCGATCACCGCGGGCTCCTCCGTCGGGTGCCTCGCGCTGTCCCTGCCGGTCGAGCACGCGCACCGGCTGCGGCAGGCCGCGCAGACGCTGAACCGGGGCGCGGCTCCGGTGCTGCTCTCCCTGGCCATCTAGGACAGGGCCTTGATTCCGGCCACCCGGCTCGCGCCCGGGTGGTCAGAACCATCCCTCCGGACCGGGTAGTATTTTCTCTGTCGTCAGCCCGCGAGAGCGGGTCGGCGAGAGTCATGCGCCGCTAGCTCAGTTGGTTAGAGCAGCTGACTCTTAATCAGCGGGTCCGGGGTTCGAGTCCCTGGCGGCGCACCATCTGCGATCTGGGCGTTCTCCTCTTGGGAGAACGCCCTTGGTCGTTTTCGGGGGCGGATGCCAGTGCCGCATCAGGCAACGTTCACCCTGCCCCCGCCCTCCGGTGGCGGCGTGGTTGAGACCAGTCGGTTCGTGATCTCCTCGGCGGGGCCCGGGCGGCGCCAGTCGGTGCCGGCATGCGGGAGGAAGGGCAGGGCGCGCGGCCGGTCCAGTCCGATGGGTGTCGTCGAAGATGGTCCAGATCACCGGGATCGAGGCGGCCCGGCAGTCCTCGACCAGCTGCCGCAGCCGGGGAGCCGTCCGGGTGGCCGCGGGCACCCGGTCTTCGCCGCCCGGCCTGCGGGCGTGGGCGGGTTTGTGCGGCTTCGGTTCCCGACCTGCGGGGGTGCGGCGGGTTTGTGCTGCCTCGCCGCACGGCCTGCGGGGCTCGCCGGCCGTGGAGGCTCGTGGGAGTCATGCCCTCAGGTACGTCAGCACCGCGAGCACGCGGCGGTGGGTGTCGACGGCCGGGGGCAGGTCGAGCTTTCCGAGGATGTTGCCGATGTGCTTGCCGACGGCGGCCTCGGTGACGACCAGGTCGCGGGCTATCGCCCCGTTCGACCTGCCCTCCGCGACCAGCGCGAGCACCTCCCGCTCGCGGGGCGTCAGCGCCGCGAGCGGATCACGCCGGCGCCGCAGCAGCTGCCGTACGACCTCCGGGTCGACGACCGTGCCGCCCGCGGCGACCCGCTCCACCGCCTCGGCGAACTGCTCGACCTGTCCGATCCGGTCCTTGAGCAGATAGCCGACGCCGGTGCCGTCCCCGGTGTCCAGCAGCTCGGCGGCGTACGCGCGCTGGACGTACTGGCTCAGCACGAGGACCGGCAGCGCGGGGTCGTCCGCGCGCAGGGCGAGGGCCGCGCGGAGCCCCTCGTCCTGGAAGCCGGGCGGCATCCGGACGTCGGTGACGACGAGATCGGGGCCGTACGAGGAGACGGCCGCGCGCAGCCCGTCCGCGTCGCCGACCGCCGCGACGACCTCGTGCCCGAAGCGGGCCAGCAGTCCCACGAGTCCCTCGCGCAGCAGCACACCGTCCTCGGCGAGCACGACTCTCAGCTGGGCAGGCACGGGATCTCCAGGTGTACGGCGGTCGGCCCGCCGGCCGGGCTCGTGACGGTCAGTGTCCCATCGAGGACCGCGAGCCGGTCGGCGAGCCCGGCCAGCCCGGAACCCCGGCCCGGCTCCGCTCCCCCGCACCCGTCGTCCCGCACCTCGATCACCAGCCGCCCGGCGCCGTACCGCCCGTTGACCCACGCCCGCCCCGCCCCGCTGTGCCGGCCCACGTTGGCGAGCGCCTCCCGCACCGCGAAGTACGCGGCCGACTCGACGGGTTCGGCGAACCTCGGCAGCTCCGCGTCCACCTCCACGGGAACGGCGGACCGGTCCGCGGCATCGGCGATCGCGTCGCCGAGCCCGTAGTCGGCGAGGACCTGCGGATGAATGCCGTGGATCAACTCCCGTAGCTCGGAGAGGACTTGACCCGCTTCCGCGTGTGCGGCCGCGAGCTGCGCGGCCAGTCGGGGCGGCGCGTCGAGGCGGGCGAGACCCAGGTGCATGCTCAGCGCCACCAGCCGCTGCTGCGCCCCGTCGTGCAGATCCCGCTCGATCCGGCGCCGCTCCGCCTCGAACGCGGCCACCAGCCGGGCCCGCGACTCGGTGACCTCGGCCAGCCGCAGCTCGGTGGCGCGCGGAGCGAGCAGCAGCCACGCCAGAGCGACACGGGCCCGGGCGTACCGGCCGAGGGGCCACAGAAGCAGCAGCAGGAGTACGGCGCCGGCGACCGCGCAGACCATCGCCTGCGGGTAGGTGTCGATCAGCCACAGCTTGGCGATCCGGGTGTCGCCACCGGCGAGGGCGAGTTGCAGGGGCGCCCCGAGCAGCGCTCCGGGCACACCGAGCGCGGCCGCCAGCACCAGTAGATCGAGCGGCCACAGGACGAGCGCGAGCAGTGCGGCGTACGCCAGTTCGCGCCAGGTCGCCTGCTCGGTGAGCCGCAGCCGGGCCCAGGCGACGAGGCCCGGCACGGCCGGGACGCGGTGCGGGTCGGCCGGCGGCACCGGGTCGACGAGCCGCAGCCGGCGACGCTCCAGGGCCCCGACGGGTACGCCGGACAGCGCGAGCATCACCAGCAGCGGCAGCCCCACGAGTACGGGCGTCAGTGCGGCACCGGCGACTCCGAGGACCAGCAGTCCCACGAGCAGCGGGACGCCGACGAGCACGCCCGTGACGAGGTGGGCGAGCGCACGCAGAGGGAACCGCCGAAGACCGCTGATCATGCGCCCACCGTAGGCGGCGCCGCGGGACACGGACCATACGGGCAGGGGGTCTTCCGGGGTAGGTCCAGCCCTACCCCCTGGGCCCTACCCCCTGGGCCCTACCCCCGGCCCTGCACCGCGTCCCGGTCCACCGCCGTGCCTCCGTCCCCCAGCAGGTGCTCACGGCCCCGCGCCCGGTACTCCGCCGTCAACTCCCGCACATCCGCCTGCCGCAGCCGGCGGTAGGCGCTCTCCCCGGGCGGCCGCCACCACACCGGGTCGGGGCAGCGGAAACCCTCGCGCCGCAGCCGTACCCGATGGATCTTGTTGGTCGCGGTGACCGGCATCCGGTCCACGATCCGCAGGAACCGCGGTGCCATCTTGGTGCCCAAGTCCGGCTGGGACAGCAGGAATTCGGCGAAGGCGAGCGGATCGAAGGACGCGGGTCCTGAGTGCAGGGCGAGCGTCGCCATCACCTGGTCGCCGGCCACCGGGTCCGGCACCGCGTACACCGCGACGGCCGCCGTGCGGCGGTCGCGGGCGAGGATGTTCTCGATCACCGCGGCGGCCAGGTTCTCGCTGTCGACGCGCAGCCTGTCGTCCGTGCGGCCGGCGAAGTACAGGAAGCCGTCCGTGTCGCGGTAGAAGAGGTCTCCGGTCCAGTAGCCGTCGTCGCGCTGCCGGGCCGCCTCCGCCTCCGGGTTGCGCCAGTACCCCTCGAAGGGGTTGGGGCCGCGGTTCACCAACTCTCCTATGGCCTCGGAGCCGTTGAGCAGCCGCCCCGCGTCGGTGAACACCGCCGGCGGGCACTCCCGGCGGGTGGCCGGGTCGACCACCGCGAGGTCGTCGCCGGGGGCCGCCCGGCCGATGGCGCCCGACGGGGTCCCGGGGGTCCACTGGATCGCCGCGCCGCCCTCCGAGGAGCCGTAGCCCTCCACGAGCCGCACCCCGAAGCGCCGCTGGAAGGCCGCCGCGTCGACCGCGCCCGCCTCCGTACCGAAGCCGAGGCGCAGCGCGTGGTCGCGGTCGTCGGGCCGGGCCGGGGTCGCCAGGAGGTACTGGACGGCGCGCCCGACATAGGTGAAGTACGTGGCCCCGCAGGCCCGGACGTCCGCCAGGAAGCCGGACGCCGAGAAGCGCCGGCGCAGCGCGATACCGGCGCCCGCAGCGAGCGCGGGCGCCCAGTCGGCGATCACCGCGTTGCCGTGGAACATCGGCATGCAGATGTAGTGGACGTCGTCCCGGCGCACCCCGAAGTGGTCGACCAGCGACCGGCCGGCGGCCGCCAGGCGTCCCTGGGTGCAGATCGCCGCCTTGGGGGCGCCGGTGGAACCGGAGGTGAAGTAGAGCAGGAGCCGGTCCGACGCGGTGGCCGACGAGGCGTCCGGTTTCGCGCCCTCGTACGAGGAGAGGAGTTCGGCGTACGCGTCGGTATCGGTCACCAGGACGCGTACGCCCGGGAGTTCGAGGCCGTCGAGGAGCGGCAGGTGGACTCGCTCGGTGACCAGGACGCGGCAGTCGGTGTGCCGGATGTCGCGGGCCAGTTCGGGGCCGCGGCGCGTGGGGTTGATGCCGGCGACGGCCGCCCCGGCCAGCGCGGCCGCACTCAACCACATCGGGTATTCGGGGGTGTTGTCGAGCAGCACGCCGACGTGCGGCTCCGCGCCCGGCGGCAGCAGGTCGGCCAGCAGCGCCGCCCGCGCCGCCGCGCCCGCCGCCACCCGGTGGTGGCTCAGCATCCGCCCCTCGAACCACAGCCCCGGCCGGTGGTCGTCCCACCGCTCCCGCACGAGCTCCGCGACGGTACCCCTCATGGATCCCATGGGGGCGCACGGTAACTGACATACCGTCAGATGTGGAGAGCCGGGGCGGTCACGGCATGCTCGTGAACAGGTCGTCGGCCGCGAAGGCCTGGTGATACGTGACCATGAAGCCGATGCAGAAGGCGATGAACACGGCGAAGAAGACCAGGAGGCCGACCGTCCCCGCGGCCGCCCTGCCGGACGCCGGGGGGTGGGCGGTGGCCCGCTCGGGGTGCTTGGCCGTGTAGTGCACGGTGACGATGTCGCCCTCGATGACGGTCGACGGGCCGTCCGCCTCCTCCAGGCGGACCGGCCGGCCCTCGCGCGTGCTGAACTCGTACACGTGGTGCAGTGTCGTGCGCACGGAGCTGTCACCGCCGCCCCGCGTCGTCGTGTACGTCCGCAGACAGCGCGCCTCCGCCGTCAGCCCGCTGTTCCAGGCGCTCCTCAGGTGCAGCGAGCGCCTGACCACTCTGATCGCGGCCAGGAGGACCATGGCGATCATCAGGCTCGGCACGACGTAGAAAAAGGCATCCATTGTGTTCCCCCGATGTCCACTGCCCCGTCGGAGACTGCCGACGTGCAGGGAACCTACCCGCGCCGCACGGGTGCGCGCCTCAAGGGATGCTCAGAACATGTATCAGCCGTACTGCACCATCGCGTTGATGATGACGACGACGCCCACGCCGATGAGGATCAGCCAGATCACCGTCAGCGCCATGTCCTTGCCCGCCTGGGGCTCGGACGCGGTCGCCTTGTCGGGCCGGTCCGGCGCGTAGTAGACGACGGTCTCGTCGCCGACGACCCGGTTCGCGGGGCCGCCGGACTCCTCGAAGCGGACGGCGCGGCCGTCGCCCGTGGTGAAGTCGTACTGGTGGAACTGGATGCGCCGGGGCATGTTGTTGACCATCTGGACCCGCACCCACGCCCGCACCACGCGGGCCCGCGCGCTGAGCCCGCTCTCCCAGGCCTCCTGCCGCTCCTTGGTCCTGCGGACGATGGCGTAGGCGGCCCAGAGCATGCCGATGATGATCAGCGGCATCAATATGGTGAAGACGGCGTCCATGACAGCGCACCCCCGTGCTCGAATACGGATCCGTGTGCGCCGTGCCGACCGGAGTCGATCACGGCGCACGCGGACCCTACCCGAGCGCGTTCGGGCCGGGACACCCGAGCGTGGATCAGAAGGTGACGTCCGCGCAGGAGTAGAAGGCGTTCGCCGTGTCGGCGATCGTCCACACCGCGAGGATGACGTGGTGGCCGGTCCGGCCCGTGGGAATCGTGCCACTGTGCGAGAGCGTGGACGGCGGGCGCGCGTTGTTGTAGGGGACGGTGAGGAACGGCGTGGTGTTCAGGTCCGCGCGGGTCAACGCATGGTTCGCGTTCCAGCCCTGCTTGGTGAGGTAGTACTTGAAGTCGGTCGTGGCGTGACTGGCCGTGAACTGCCACCGGAAGGTGTAGCTCTGGCCGCCGGTGACCTTGGTCGTCGGCCAGGCGCCGCCGTCCGGCTTCGTCGGACTGTTCAGCTGACCGAATTCGGTGTGGTTCGCCGAGCAGATCTGGCCGTCGGCGGGTCCCGCGCCGGGGAACCCCTTCGGGCCCTCGACGCTCTGCGGCTCCCACTGGATGTTGCCGCAGTTGGTCACCGTGCCGTTCTGACACAGTTTCTGCCGACTGACGGGGAGGTCGGTGTAGCCGTGGCCGCTCGCGCCACCGGCCGAGAGCACAAAGGCCCCGGCGGTGGTCAGACCGAGGGCGGCCGCGTACCACTTCGCTTTCTTGGTCGTCCGTATGCGCATGGCTGCCGCTCCTGGAGTACGTGGGGAAGTTCCGTGAGCTGTGCGCGCGTTTCTTCAGGTCTAGACCAAGTCCCAGATTATTGCCAGTAGTTGAACATGTCCATACCAATCAGCAAGCCAGTTCTGTACGGCGCCCACGCCCCTGACGGCCCCTCACGCGCCGTCGCCGCTGCGGCCCGTGCAGAAGGCCACCGTCAGGTCCTTCACCAGCGCCTTGCGTTCGTAGTCGTCGAGTTCGACCAGACCGCGCATGGTCAGCCGGGTCACCGTGTCCTCGACCGAGTCGACGACGGAGGTGAGCACGGTGTCGCGGTGCTGGGCGTCGAGCGCCGCGATCCGGCGGCGCTGCATCCGGTCCGCGACCTCGGGGGCGTACTCGATCCGGATCGGCTGCGCCGAGAACACCTCCAGACCGACCGGCGCCGTGTCCGCGACCACCATCCGGGTCAGCGCGTCGCCGACCGCCTCGGTGTTGCGGAGCGTCGGGCCGTCCTTGCCGAGCACCCCGCGCCCGCCCGTCGGCACATCGGCCGGCAGCTGCGAGAGCACCCGGGCCAGCGCCGCCTCCACACATTCGCGCAGATACGTCTGGTGGTCCTCGACGCCGAGCGTGGCGCGCGCGGTGTCCCTGACCCGCCAGACCACGAGTACGACGACCCGCAGCGCGACCCCGTTCGCGTCGACCGCGGCCATCGGCTCACTGCGCCAGTGCCGCAGCCGTACGTCGACCCGGCGGCGCAGCACCAGCGGGTTGACCCACATCAGGCCGGTGCGCCGGACCGTGCCCCGGTAGCGGCCGAAGAGCCCGAGCACCCAGGCCCGCCCGGCCCGGCCCCGGGCGAGCCCGCCGAAGCCGAACAGCCCGAGGGCACCGGCTCCGGCGTACGCGCTCCACTGGGCGGGGCCGAGCCCGGCGGCGAACACCGGCAGTTCGAGCGCCCGCGTCACGGTCGGCGGCAGCACCCCCGCCCACCAGGAGGTGAGCACGCATCCGGCCACCCCGCAGGCGCCGGCCAGCACACCGGCCGCTCCCGGCAGCACCCGCGCCGGACGCTCGGCCAGTTCGGGATCGACCTCCGGGACCGGCCGGGCCCGCACCGGAGCGGGACGCCGGACCCGCGGCTGCTCCCCCGTGCCGCGCCGCCGCCCCACGACGGCGGGCGCGACCGGTACGGAGACCGGGACGGGGTCGTCCCGGAAGAGCAGGTGGACGGGGATCTCGGTGGTCGCCTCGTTGTGGATGACCCGGGCGGACCGCGGGGCCGTCTCCGGGGCTGCCTCCGGGGGCGGCCCGGAGGCAACCCCTTCGGACTCCGGGGTGTGTGAAGTCGTCGTAGTCATACGTGCCTCCATGCCTCCGCGCCTGGAAGTGTTGTCACGAGCTGCGTCAGAACGCCGGTGTGCCCGGACCCGGCACACCCTGCCTCGGGGCCCTGGTGCCTCGGTGCCTCGGTGCCTCGGCGCCCCGGTGCGTCAGGGCGTCAGGGCGTCAAGAGAAGAGCCGTCGCCAGGTCTCCGGGCCCGGATAGCCGTCCGCCGCGCCGCCCCGCCAGCCCTGGGACCGCTGGAACGCCTCGACGTTGCGCCGGTCCGACTCGCCCCAGCGCGACCCCGGACCCTGCGTGTAGTACTTGCCGAACCCCTTCTTGACCAGCTGCTTGCCGAGCCGCGTGACATACGCGTTGTCCGCCCCGGGCCGGAACAGCGCGCGCCCCGGGTAGCCGGGCACCCCGTGCGAGGAGGCGCTCGACCCCTTGGGTCCCGGACTGCCCGTCGCCGGGATGTCCCGGCCCTTCTTCTCCACCAGGTACGACCACGTCATCGGCCCCGGCAGACCGTCGGCGTCCGCCCCGCTCCAGCCCTGGGCCTGCTGGAAGGCCTGGGTGGCCCGCCGGTCCGCGTCCGACCAGCGCGGTCCGGGGCCCGTCGTGTAGAACCGGGCCGCGCCCCGTTCCACCAGGAGCCGGCCCAGCCGGCTGACGTGGGGGTTGTCGGCGCCGGGACCGAAATACCAGGACCCGGGGTAGCGGGCCCCCTTGTCGCCCTTGCCGTCCTTCCCCCCCGGCAGCGGCACGGCCGTGACCGTGCCGCCCGTCGTGTCGCTCAGCCCCTTGTAGCGGTACGGCAGATAGTTGTCCGAGTTGCTCCAGTAGCCGTAGGGAGTGGCCTGCTTCCGGGTGTGCGGGCGGGTCTGTTCGTACGCGATGTAGGACGAGTGCGTGTAGTCCGTCCAGCCGCCGAAGATGACCACGTGCGAACCGTTCTCGGGGTTCGACGGATTGTGGAAGAGCAGGATGTCCCCGGGCTCCAGCTGGTCCTTGGCGATCCGTACGCCGTAGGTGTCGAGGCTGCCCGTCCACTCGTTGCCGTCCAGGTTCCAGGCCATCGAGACAAAGCCCGAGCAGTCCTGCCGGTAACCGTCCGACCAGTAGTCGCTCATGCTGTACGGCACCTGGGCGGTGACCCACTTCTTGGCCCGGTTGATGATCTCGGCCCGGGTGGTGGCCGGGGCCTTGGCGGCGGCCGCGGGTTTGCCGGGCCGTTCCACCGGTCTCCCGGACGGGCCGTGCAGGGGAGCCTTTCCGCCCTGCGGGGTGTCAGGCTCGTCACCTGCGGGAATGCCCGGCCTGGCCGGCCCGTGGGTGGCGGCGAGGGCCGGTGCCGGATGGCCTCCGCCGAGCACGGCACCCGCCGCGGCGGCCAGCGCGAGAGCCCCTCGCGCCGCCGGACGGGTGACCGGACCGGACAGCGGTGCACGGGGTTCTCCCGCACCCGGGCGCGCCCGCGCGGGCAGGCCCCCGCGGCTGCGCCAGTGAACACAGCCGAGGCAGTCGCAGTCGCTCGCCGGGGCGATTTCCTCGAAGACCGGAGTCCCCATGCGACTGCCCTCACACTCCAGATCGAAATGTCCGCATTTCTGCACGATCGTCAGTTTCTCAACTGTCATCCGTTGTCGCATGTTGACGGTCCGAATGATGTACGGGCCCTCTCGCGCACCCCGGCCCGCCCGGGCCTCCGCAGTCCGGACCACCGACCCGAATCGGGTAGAGTTCTCCAGGTCAGCGCGCGCCGCTAGCTCAGTTGGTTAGAGCAGCTGACTCTTAATCAGCGGGTCCGGGGTTCGAGTCCCTGGCGGCGCACGATGGCGATGGCGAGGCAGGTTCGCGGACAGCGCGAACCGGTCTCGCCATCGTTGTTCTTGCCCGCCCCCGCCGGGCGCAGTGGGGGCCGCGCCACCCGCGCCCCCGAGACCGCCGGGGCCCCTCGCGGCCTGCAGGCTTCACCACCCGCACCCCCCGAGCCCAACACGTCCCCCCGCGGCAACGAGGGGCCCTTTCTCGCACACACGTCCCATTCAGCGATGTATGACCGGTAAACACCGCGTTTCGTCCCTTGCGATCATGCTGAACGGCATAGAACCCTGGGCTTCAAGGGACTGTCGGTACACGGCAGTTGGGGGATCGAACCGGTTGCGTCGCGGTGGGGCCAGGGGCTCTGCTCATGAACCGATGCCGAGGGGGGCATCCTGCAACCGGAAGGTCGTCGTTCCATGTCCATACAGGTGTGGAAGACGTGGTGACGGTGGCCTGCCACTGATGCGTCCGGGACGGTCGAGGGGGACCCGAGCGGGCGATACAGAACCAACGAACACGCACCTCACCGTGCGTGTGGGGGGAATGACTCATGACGTCGACGCCGACGGGCGCCCGACAGGAATTCGACCCGTCAGAGACTACCCAGCTGAGAGTGCCGGCCCATCGGACCGGCGGACTCCGCAGAATCAAGAAGACACTTCCGAGATACGACTACGAGCACTACAGCAGACTCGCCGGGCCCCTCACGCAGCCCGATCCGGGCAGGCCGTACAAGGTGCAGTACCGCTCCCTGCTCTCGCAGGAGCCGCACCGGCTGCGGGCCGCGCTGATGCTGGGGGCGGCCCCGCTGCTCTCCCTGATCCTGCTGGGCTGGCTGCTCCAGCCCGACCACTGGACCCAACGCGACTACCCGGCCTACGACTTCCTGCCGGCGCTGGACATCGTGATGCTGGTCTCGATCGGCCTGATCGAGTTCTTCCGCTGCCTGAACGTGCTGTCGAACGCGCACGCGACCCTGGTCGCCCGGGACCCGGTCCCGGTGGTGCCCGAGACCGGCACGAGAGTCGCCTTCCTCACCTCGTTCGTACCCGGCAAGGAACCGCTGGAGATGGTGACGAAGACCCTGGAGGCAGCCGTCAGGCTGCGGCACCGGGGCCTTCTGCACGTATGGCTCCTCGACGAGGGCGACGACCCCGGCGTGAAGGCGGTCTGCGCGCGCCTCGGTGTGCACCACTTCTC
This sequence comes from Streptomyces sp. NPDC058371, assembly GCF_042723265.1. Classification (NCBI taxonomy): domain Bacteria; kingdom Bacillati; phylum Actinomycetota; class Actinomycetes; order Kitasatosporales; family Streptomycetaceae; genus Streptomyces; species Streptomyces sp. NPDC058371. Next base: position 118,438 of record NZ_JBHXJC010000010.1, read on the forward strand.
CCGCAAGGGGGTCGCACGCTGGAACCAGCCCAAGGGCCCGCACCGCGCGAAGACCAAGCACGGCAACTACAACGCCTGGCTGGAAGCCCACGGCGACGCCTACGACTACTTCGCCTCGGTCGACACCGACCATGTGCCGCTGCCCAACTACCTGGAGCGGATGCTCGGTTTCTTCCGTGACCCGGACGTCGGCTTCGTCATCGGCCCGCAGGTGTACGGCAATTACGACTCCTTCGTCACCAAGGCCGCCGAGTCGCAGCAGTTCCTCTTCCATGCGCTGATCCAGCGCGCGGGCAACTTCTACGGCTCCCCCATGTTCGTGGGCACCTCCAACGCCGTACGCATCAGGGCGCTGAAGCAGATCGGCGGTCTGTACGACTCGATCACCGAGGACATGGCGACCGGCTTCGAGATCCACCGCGCCAAGAACCCGGCCACCGGCCGGAGATGGCGCTCGGTCTACACGCCCGACGTGCTCGCGGTCGGCGAGGGACCCAACGCCTGGACGGACTTCTTCACCCAGCAGCTGCGCTGGTCCAGAGGCACCTACGAGACGATCCTCAAGCAGTACTGGAAGGGCCTCTACTCGCTGCCTCCCGGCCGGTTCTTCAACTACACGATGATGATCATCTTCTACCCGATGTCGGCCCTCAACTGGATCCTGGCGGCGCTGAGTTGTGCGCTGTTCCTGGGCCTGGGCGCCTCGGGTGTGAACATCGACCCGACCATCTGGCTGATGCTGTACGGCAACGCCTCGGCGCTGCAGATCGGCCTGTACATCTGGAACCGCCGGCACAACGTCTCCCCGCACGAGCCCGAGGGCTCCGGCGGGGTGGCCGGCATGGTGATGTCCGCGCTGTCGGCGCCGATCTACGCGCGCTCGCTGATGGACGCCGTACTGCGTCGCAAGAGCAGGTTCGTGGTGACTCCCAAGGGGGATTCGGCCAGCCCGGACACGTTGTTCGGGACCTTCCGGATCCATCTGTTCTTCGTTCTGGTCTTCGCCGGTTCGATTGCGGCCTCCTTCCTCTACGGCCACTCCCACCCGGCCATGCTCACCTGGGCCTCCGTCGCCCTGCTGATCACCGCCTCGCCGATCTTCGTGTGGCGCTGGACGCTGCGGCAGGAGAAGCGGAATCCGGCGGTGCCGGAACCGCAGGACGCCGTACCGGCCCAGCACGCGCCGCAGCCCCGGCCCAGTTGGGCCGCGGCACAGAGCGGTCAGGGCGGCCCGGCAGGTCAGGGAAGCGGCGACCAGACCATGCAGATCGCCCTGGGGGGACGTAAGAAATGAATGACCGAGCCGGCCACCGCCGCGCCCGCCGACTGGCTGTGGGCGCGGCGGTGGTGCTCGCGCTGGCCGGGATGAACGGGCCGTGGCTCTACCGCTTCGGAACCGAGCGGTACCACGAGTACAAGATCAACAGACCCGAGTACAAGGCCGACAACGGGCACTGGGACGTCGTCGAGTTCCCCGAGGAACTGCGGCTGAACACCATCCACGCGGCCCTGCTGCACACCGGCAAGGTCCTGCTGATCGCGGGATCGGGCAACAACCAGGACAACTTCGACGCGAAGAAGTTCGACACCCGGATCTGGGACCCGGTCAAGGGGACCGTCAAGACGGTGCCGACGCCCAAGGACCTGTTCTGCACGGGGCACACGCAGCTCGCCAACGGCAATCTGCTGATCGCCGGCGGCACCAAGCGGTACGAGAAGCTGAAGGGGGATGTCACCAAGGCCGGCGGCCTGATGATCGTCCACAACGAGAACCCGGACCGGCCCATCACCCTGCCCGCCGGCACCCGGTTCACCGGCAAGGAGAACGGCAGGACGTTCGTGTCGAAGGACCCGGTGCTCGTGCCGCGGGCCAAGAAGGTCTTCGACAAGGCGACCGGCAAGTTCCTGCGCAACGACCCGGGCCTCGGCCGGATCTACGTCGAGGCGCAGAAGAGCGGCAAGAAGTACGAGACGGGCACCCAGGACAACTACCGGATCCAGGGCCTGACCGGCTCCGAGGCCCGCAACACCTATGGCATCGCGCAGAAGCTGGCCCTCGACAAGAAGGACTTCCAGGGGATCCGCGACGCCTTCGAGTTCGACCCGGTCGCCGAGAAGTACATCAAGGTCGACCCGATGAACGAGGCCCGCTGGTACCCGACGCTCACCACGCTGTCGGACGGCAAGGTCCTCAGCCTCTCCGGCCTGGACGAGATCGGCCAGCTGGTGCCGGGCAAGAACGAGGTCTTCGACCCCAAGACCAAGAAGTGGACGTACACCCGGGGCACCCGGCAGTTCCCGACCTATCCGGCGATCACCCTGATGCAGAACGGCAAGCTGTTCTACTCGGGGTCGAACGCCGGCTACGGACCGGCCGACGTGGGCCGCGACCCCGGCGTCTGGGACCTGGCGACCAACGAGTTCACCAAGCTCCCCGGCATGAGCGACCCGAAGCTCCTTGAGACCTCGGGCACGGTGCTGCTGCCGCCCGCGCAGGACGAGAAATACCTGGTCATCGGGGGCGGCGGGGTCGGCGAGTCGGCCAAGTCCAGCAAGCGGACCCGGCTCATCGATCTGCTGGACACGCAGCCGGAGTTCACCGAAGGGCCCGAGCTGGAGAAGGGCACCCGCTATCCGCAGTACTCGATCCTGCCCGACGACACCGTGCTGGTGTCCGGCGGCTCCGAGGACTACCGCGGGCGCGGCGACTCCAACATCCTCCAGGCGCGGATCTACGACGGGAAGAACAACACCTTCGACCGGGTCGCCGACCCGCTGGTGGGGCGCAACTACCACTCGGGGTCGATCCTGCTGCCCGACGGCCGGGTGATGTTCTTCGGCTCCGACTCGCTCTACGCGGACAAGGGCAACACCAAGCCCGGTACGTTCGAGCAGCGGATCGAGATCTACACCCCGCCGTATCTCTACCGCGACGCGCGGCCCTCGCTCTCCGGCGGTCCGAAGACCGTCGCGCGCGGCGGCTCGGCGACGTTCACGTCGGCGCACGCCTCGTCGCTGAAGTCGGCCCGGCTGATCCGGCCGAGCGCGTCCACGCATGTCACCGACACCGATCAGCGGTCCATCGCGCTGGACCTCACGAAGACGAAGGACGGGGTCACGGTGACGATCCCGAAGAACCGGAACCTCGTGGAGTCCGGCTGGTACATGCTCTTCGTCACGGACGACCAGGGGACGCCGTCCAAGGCGCAGTGGGTGAAGGTGACTTAGCGCTCCGCCGGGTGGGCGCCCTCTTCGACTGCGGGTGCGTGGGGGACGGTCGCGCCCCTGGCGGGGCTGGGCGGGGTGCCTTGACTGCGGGTCTGCGCTGTGGCGGGGCGCGCAGTTGCCCGCGCCCCTGACGGGGCGCGGGGGCCCTGCCGCCTGTCGCCTGCCGTCAGCCGGAGGCTTTGGCCAGCTTCAGGGCGTAGGCCGGCCACCACTGGCCGGCCTTGGGGCCGCCCTTGCAGGCTCCGTCCGATTCGCCGGGGCGCTTGACCCAGAGATAGGCGTCGACGAGGGGGTCGTCGGTCTTCGTGGCCGGCGCCTCCCCCAGCGCACGCCCCGGCGGATTGCACCAGTTCTCGTCCGCCTTGCCGCCCGTATACGGTCCGTTGCCGTTACGGCTGGTGTCGATCACGAAGTGCTTGTCGCCGACCTTCGCGGACAACTGCCTCCCGTAGGCGATGGATTCCTTGGTCGAGTAGAAGTTGGAGACGTTGACCGCGAAGCCGTCGGCCGCGCCGACCCCGGCTCGCTGGAGCGGCTGGAAGATCTGGTCGGGGTGGCCCCAGCCCGCGTTGCCCGCGTCCAGGTAGACCTTGGTGTTCTTCAGCGAAGTGAGCGTGCTGACAGCGCCCTTGAGGAGGTCGTAGCGCTCCTCGTGGAACTCGGCCGGGGTGCACTGGTTGACCAGGTGCAGGATCGCGTCCGGTTCCAGGACGATCGTGGCGGGCCGGTCCCCGATGCCCCGGGCGACCCCGTCGATCCAGCTCCGGTAGGCGGCGCCGTCGGCGGCGCCGCCCCGGGAGAACTGGCCGCAGTCGCGGTGCGGGATGTTGTAGAGGACGAGAAGGGCGGACCGGTCGGCCTTCTCGGCCGCCTCGGTGAAGCCGCGCGCCTCCTGTTCCGGGTTCTCCGGGCCGATCCACTCGCCGGTCGGCTGCTCGGCGATCTTGCGGATCTGCTGCGCGTCGTCCTTCCTGCCGGACTTCTCGTACGCGGCGACCTGCTCCGCCGCGTTGCCGTCCGGATTGACCCAGTACGGGTCAGTGTCCTTGGGCTGCTGGGTGATCCTGGAGCCGGATCCGTCGTTCTTGTCGCCCTCGTCCCCGGTGGAGAAACACCCCGCGAGCAGCAGTGCCGCCCCCGCCACCGCCACGGACGCGCGCGCCCCGGCCTGCCTGCCGCCGTACATCCAACTCCCCCTTGGCTGTACTGCCCGAAGGCTCAATCCTGACATACGCGACGCCTCGGCCACGAGGTCGCACGGTCCTTGTCTGCGAGCTGTTACAGCCCCGGGCGCCGGCTGTCCGACTCTCTTCCAGGCCGGGACGCCCGGCCGTTCTAGAGTCGTGCCATACGGCCCCCAGACCCTGGCTCGTCACCTCATGTGCGAGGTTCGGACGCACCCACCGGAACCTCCCGTGCCGGTCGCCGGGTTACTCCCGCAACCCGAGCGAGCGCGGTCGAGGACCGGCCCGGTCGGCGGCTCCGGGGGGGAGCGGGTCGCCGACCGGGTCGGGTGGGCCGTTCCCGCGTCGCACGGGTACGGCTCAGAGTCCGCTGCCCGTGAGATACGCGGACACGACCACGTTCGCCGTGTACGAGCTGCTGGCCCGGTCGAAGGTGCCGCCGCAGGTCACGAGCCGCAGTTCGGCCCGGCCCGACTTCCTTGCCCCGTACGCCTGTTGGGCGTCGAAGCGGTCACGCGGGATGACCTGGACGTCGTCGACGGTGAACTCGGCGACCGTGCCGTCGTCGCGGATCACCCGGACCGTGTCGCCGGGCCGTACCGAGCTGAGCTTGTAGAAGACGGCGGGCCGGGTCTCGGTGTCGACGTGGCCCACGAAGAGGGCCGTGCCGGCGGCGCCTGGCTGGACGCCGGCCGCGTACCAGCCGACCACGCCCGCCTGGTCGTAGGGCGGTGGCTCGATCGCCCCCTGCCCGTCCAGGCCGCTGGTCACGACCGGGGCCTGGACCCCCATCGCCGGAATGTCCACGCGCTGCGGACGCGCCTGGCCCAACGGCTTGTGCGCGGGCGGCAGTTCGACACCCCACGGTCGGCCGACCGCCGCCACGTCACCCGTGGTCGGCGCCGATATCCCGTGCCGTACGTCGGTCACCTCGCGGCCCCAGAGCCACAGCCCGAGCAGCAGTACCGCCCAGGCGACGCCCGTCATCAGGCGCCCGGAGCCGGAAGAACGCTCCCGGTCGGACATGGCGGGTCCCCTTATTCGGCGCCGCGGCCCCGGCGGGCGCTGCGCACCGCTACGGCCACCGCTGCGACGCTCGCGAGGACCAGGCCGACCAGGGCCTGCCGGGTACCGGGGCCGGTCGACCGGGTGTCGACGGAGGCGAAGTGGGCGGTGCCGCCGCCGCCCGCGTGCACGGGCGCCACCGGCGAGGCCGGGGCGGACGAGGCGGGATGGCTGGAACCGCTCCGGTCGGCGACCGTGAAGGTGCCCTTCACCTTGTCGTCGAAGCCGTCGCAGGTGACCTTGATGTCGTAGGTGCCGGGCGACAGCGACGAGAGCACGCGGGTGTCGCCGGTGAGCGCACCGTCCTTGCCCGTGAGCCGGGCGTCCGAGACGAACGCAGGGGATGTCGCGGTGCCCGTCTTGCCCTTGCAGCCGGTCGCCCGCAGCGAGATGTCGCCGCCGGGAGCCGGGGTGGACGGTGTGACGGAGACGCCCGCGTCGCCCGCGTACGCCATGGGCGCGGCGTACGCCGCGGGAGTGAACGCGGCGGCGAGGACCGCCCCGGCACAGAGAGTGAGTCGCAGTGAACCCATCGTGAACCTCCAGATACCTGGAGAGTGCTCCCGCGGGGCGCCCCGCGCATCCCGGGGAGGGCAATCGCTGCTCCGTTCGAGCGGAATCCGGCCGCTCGAGGCATGGAATCCGGACCGCGGCCCCGGCCGGAAATCCGGCCCGGACGCGGTCGACGAGCTCCGCGGTCGCCTCCGACGCGGCCGAGATCGCCTCCGGCACGGCCGACCGGGTCCGCGACCGGGACTCGGACGCAGTCGACCGGGTCCGCGAGGGCTCAGATGCGGTCGACGAGGTCCGCGATCGAGTCCACGACCGAGGAGGGGCGGTACGGGTACTTCTCGATCTCGGCGGGCGTGGTGAGCCCGGTGAGCACCAGGAACGTCTCCATCCCGGCCTCGAGGCCGGCGAGCACGTCCGTGTCCATCCGGTCGCCGATCATGGCGCTGGTCTCGGAGTGCGCCCCGATGGCGTTCAGACCCGTCCGCATCATCAGCGGGTTCGGCTTGCCTGCGAAGTACGGCTGCTTGCCGGTCGCCTTGGTGATCAGGGCGGCGACCGCGCCGGTGGCGGGCAGCGGGCCCTCCGTCGAGGGGCCGGTCTCGTCCGGGTTGGTGCAGATGAAACGGGCGCCGGCGTTGATCAGCCGGACCGCCTTCGTCATGGCCTCGAAGGAGTACGTACGGGTCTCGCCGAGCACCACGTAGTCCGGCTCGTGGTCGGTGAGCACGTACCCGATGTCGTGCAGGGCGGTGGTCAGACCCGCCTCGCCGATGACGTACGCCGTGCCGCCGGGCCGCTGGTCCTCCAGGAACTTGGCGGTGGCGAGGGCGGAGGTCCAGATGTTCTCGACCGGCACGTCAAGGCCCATGCGCTGGAGCCTGGCGTGCAGGTCACGGGCGGTGTAGATGGAGTTGTTGGTCAGCACCAGGAAGGGGCGCCCGGACTCCCGCAGCTTCTTGATGAAGGCGTCGGCGCCGGGGATCGGCACGCCCTCGTGGATGAGCACACCGTCCATGTCGGTGAGCCACGATTCGATGGGCTTGCGGTCTGCCATGCCGTTCTCCTGCCGTACGCGGTGCTGCGTCCGCCTCAGCCTAGCGATCAGCCACCGATCACGGTCCTCCGGTTCGCGAGGCAACCCAGCAGGTGGTTGTCGCTCTCGGCCCACTCGGGTTCGAAGATCTCCGGTCCGTCCATGGGCCGGCCTGCTCACGGATCAGGGGTCACGGCGCGGTCTGCGCATCGGCGTCAGGTCGCGGGCCGCCCGGCTCAGCGGCGCCCGCGCAGTGCGCGGCGCGAGACGACCAGGAGCACGCCGCCCGCGGCGAGCAGCAGGCCTCCGATGACGACTCCGAGTCCGTGCGGTGCGCCGGGGCCGGTGCTGGCGAGTTCGTCCGCGGCCGACGTGCCGTCGGATGCGCCGTCGCCGGACGCGGTGGGGTCGCCGGACGCGGACTCCGTGGCGGTGGCGTCCGGGTCGTCGTCGATCCGGAAGCGGTAGTCGTTCGACTGGCCGACCCATTCGCCGTCGTCGCTGTGCCGCTGCACGACGGCGGCGTTGGCCACGATGTCGTTGGGGACGGCCGCGTCGGAGGTGACGTTCAGCCGCACCTTCACGCTGAGGGTCCGGCCGGGCGCCACGGTGAATCCCGGGAACCCGCCGTCGAAGGCCCCGACGAGCTCGTCGTCGTCCGTCCGCGTGAAGGGCACGGCATGCGGCCGCGTCCCCTCGTAGAACTCCAGCCGCACCTGCGCGGGCCGCAGCTCCCTCTTGCCGTCGACGAGGAGCACGACCGGGTGGATGTTCCCGCAGGGGTGCGCGGTGGTGTTGGTGAGATCGATGTACCAGGTCCCGTCCCCGCCCCCGGGTTCGTACGCCCCAGGACCACCGTGGACCCGGGTGGTGAGGGGGAAGGCGCGGGCCCCGGGGGTGGCACAGGTGGGCCGGCGATCGCGGGCGGTGCCCTGGGCGGTGCCCTGGGCGCGGGCGACGACGGCCAGGTGGGGCGCGGCGTGCGCCAGGGCGGCGTTCGGGGCGGGGCCGCAGGTGACGGCTGCTGCGGCGGCAACGGCGAGGGACAGAGACGTGCACAGTCGCATGAACATATGACCCGCCATACACACCGCACCTCAGGGTCTGCCACGCCCAAGACGCCCCGGACGGCGCCTCAAGTCCCCTCGATCAGCGCAGTGGACGCGGGCGGCGGGCGTGCCCGCCCGGTTCGACGGAGCACGGGCGCCCGGTGGCCCGGGGCCGGCCACCCGCGGCCCATCCCCTCCGGGGCGCGGGTCCGGCCGGACACGGGCGCCCGGCGGTCCGGGTCCCGGTCCCCCAGGACACCCGGCAGCCCGGGAACACCCATCCCCTCCGGGGCGCGGATCCGGCCGAACACGGGCGCCCGGCGGTCCGGGGGCCGGTCCCCCCGGAGACCCGGCAGCCCGGGATCACCCCGCCCGCTTCACCCCTCCGCCCGCCCGAACAGCGGGGCGAGGAGGAGTTGGGCCGCGCCCTCCGCGACGCCGCGGGCCTCGCCGGGGGCGATGCGGACCGGGACCGCCGCGTCCAGGCCCTCGCGCCTGGCGCGTTCGTCGAGGACGGCCCCGACCCCTCGTACGAAGGGCTCCGGGTGGGCGGCGACGGTGCGGCCGCCGAGGAGGACGAGGTCGATGTCGAGCAGCCCGGCGAGGTTCGCGGCGCCCGTGCCGAGGACCCGCGCCGCCTCGTCCACCGCGCCGGCCGCCACCGCGGCGAGGCACAACGCCTCGATGCAGCCGCGGTTGCCGCAGGTGCACACGGGCCCGTCCAGCTGGATGACCTGGTGTCCGAACTCCCCGGCGCCCGTCCGCGCCCCCCGGTGCACCGCCCCGCCGATCACCAGGCCCGCCCCGAGCCCCGTACCGAGATGCAGATACGCGAACGACCCGTACCCGGCCCCGACCGATCCGCCCCCCGCGAGGCCGAGCGCCAGACCGAGCGCGGCCGCGTTGGTGTCCTTGTCCACGACCACCGGGACGCCGAGCCGCCGCGTCAGCGCGTCCCGCAGCGGGAACCCGTCCCACTCGGGGAAGCCGGTGACCCGGTGCAGCACCCCGTGGGCGTGGTCGAGCGGGCCGGGCAGCGCCACGCCGACGCCGAGCACGGAGGCGGCCGCCGGCACCTCCGCGAGCAGCGACTCCACCTCCTGCGCGGCTCCCGAGAAGACGGCCTCCGCCCCCGCCCCGAGGCCCAGCGGAACCCGCCGGCGGGCGACCACCGTTCCGGTGAGGTCGCACAGGACCGCCGTCAGCTCGTCCCGGTCGAGGTGCAGCCCGACCGCGTGGCCGGCCTCCGGCACCAGCCGCAGCACCGTGCGCGGTTTGCCGCCCGTCGACGCGCGACGGCCGGCCTCCGCCGCCAGGCCCTCCGCCCGCAGCCGTGCGGTGATCTTGCTGACGGCCTGCGGGGTGAGCCCGGTGCGCTCGGCGAGTTCGAGGCGGCTGATGCCGGCCGGCCCGGCCGTGCGCAGCAGGGCGAGCACCAGCGCTCCGTTGTGGCTGCGCAGCGCCAGCAGGTTCACCCCCGCCTCCGCGCCGCGGCCCCGTACCCCCGGCCGGCCCACTCCGGTCTCCGCGTTCGTCCTGTTCACGTACGCCATTGTCCCCCGCACTTGCACTTTGGCAACAGCGTTGCGAAAGTGGAGGCATGACTGGCACTGGTTCTGACCCCGGCACCCCCCTCCGCGTAGGCCTGGTCGGCTACGGTCTGGCGGGCTCCGTCTTCCACGCCCCGCTGATCGCCGCGACCGAGGGCCTCGCCCTGGACACGATCGTGACCTCGAACCCGGAGCGGCAGGCGGAGGCCCGGGCCGAGTTCGGCGACGGCATCCGGTTCGCCGCGTCGCCCGACGACCTGTGGCCGCGCGCCGACGAGCTCGACCTGATCGTCATCGCGTCCCCGAACAAGACGCACGTCCCGATCGCCACCGCCGCCCTCAAGGCCGGCCTCCCGGTCGTGGTCGACAAGCCGCTCGCCGGCACGGCGGCCGAGGCCCGCGAGCTCGCCGCCCTCGCCGACGAACGCGGTCTGCTGCTCTCGGTCTTCCAGAACCGCCGCTGGGACAACGACTTCCTGACCCTCCGCAAGCTCGTCGCCGAGGGCGAACTCGGCGACGTGTACCGCTTCGAGTCCCGTTTCGAGCGCTGGCGTCCGCAGCCCAAGGGCGGCTGGCGCGAGTCCGGCGACCCGGCAGAGATCGGAGGTCTTCTCTACGACCTCGGCAGCCATGTCGTCGACCAGGCCCTGGTCGCCTTCGGCCCGGCCGCGCAGGTCTACGCCGAGTCGGACGTACGCCGCCCCGGCGCCGAGGCCGACGACGACACGTTCATCGCGATCACGCACACCAACGGCGTCCGCTCGCACCTCTACGTCTCCGCCACGACCGCCCAACTCGGCCCGCGCTTCCGGGTGCTGGGATCGAGCGCCGGCTATGTGAAGTACGGCCTCGACCCGCAGGAGGCGGACCTCCGCGACGGCAAGCGGCCCGGGAGTTCGGCGAACTGGGGTGTCGAGCCCGAGGCCCTGTGGGGCCGCGTCGGCGCCGGCGAGTCCCCGCTGACCGGCGGCGGCCGTCCCGAGCCGACGCTGCCGGGCGCGTACCCCGCCTACTACGAGGCGGTGGCCGCCGCCCTCCGCGACGGCGGCCCGAACCCGGTCACCGCGCTGGAGGCCGCGGCCGCGCTCGACGTCCTGGAGGCCGCGCGCCGCTCCGCCGACACGGGTGCGGTGGTGTCCCTGTGAGCACCTCCACCGCCACTCCCACGATCCCCGAACTCGAGGAGCAGGAACGCCGGTTGACGCTCCCGCACTTCACGCACGACGACGCGTGGGCCCTCGGTGCGCTGCTGGTCGAGCTGGCCCGGGAGCGGAGCGCCCCCGTCGCCGTCGACATCCGCCGCGGCGGCCAGCAGCTCTTCCACGCGGCGCTGCCCGGCTCGACCCCGGACAACGACGCCTGGATCGACCGCAAGCGCCGGGTCGTCGAGCGCTACGGCTGCTCCTCGTATCTGGTCGGCTCCCGCTTCCGCGCCAAGGGCACGACCTTCGAGGAGTCCTCCCGCCTCGACCTCGACGCGTACGCGGCGCACGGCGGCGCGTTCCCGATCGCCGTCGAGGGCGCGGGCGTCATCGGCACGGTGGTGGTCTCCGGCCTCCCCCAGATCGAGGACCACGCCCTGGTGGTGGAGGCCCTGGAGCGCTTCATCGCGGAGTAGGCCCGACGCGCCTGGGCCGGGCCGCCCGTCAAGGGCGTCCCGGCCCAGGGGCGCGGGGAACTGCGCGCCCAGCCACAACGAAACCCGCACCCGGCGACGCATCCGGACCGACCCCGACCCGACCGTGGTTTCCTGGTGCACCAGCGGAGCGCCTACGCCTGCTTGAACTCCTGCCGCTGCCGCCCCAGCCCCTCGATCTCCAGCTCCACCACGTCCCCGCCGCGCAGATACGGCTTGGGCTCGGGCTGCCCGAGGGCGACCCCGGCCGGCGTACCGGTGTTGATGATGTCGCCCGGGTAGAGCGTCATGAACTGGCTTACGTAGCGGACGACTTCGGCGACGGAGAAGATCTGCTCGGCCGTCGTACCGTTCTGCTTCAGCTCGCCGTTGACCCAGAGCCTGAGTGAGAGGGCCTGCGGGTCGGGCACCTCGTCCGCGGTCACCAGCCAGGGGCCCAGCGGGTTGAACGTCTCGCAGTTCTTGCCCTTGTCCCAGGTCCCGCCGCGCTCGATCTGGAACTCGCGCTCGGAGACGTCGTGCGCCACCGCGTACCCCGCGACGTGCGCGAGCGCCTCCTCGTGGGACTCCAGATAGCGGGCCGTACGGCCGATCACGACCGCCAGCTCCACCTCCCAGTCCGTCTTGACCGAGTTGCGCGGCACGAGCACCGTGTCGGTCGGGCCGACCACCGTGTCCGCCGCCTTGAAGAAGATCACCGGCTCGGCGGGCGGCTCGGCGCCGGTCTCGCGGGCGTGGTCGTGGTAGTTCAGGCCGATGCACACGACCTTGCCGATCCCGGCCAGCGGCGGTCCGACGCGCAGCCCGTCGGCGTCCAGCGCGGGCAGCTCACCGGCCTCGGCGGCAGAACGGATCCGGCCGAGCGCCGCGGTGTCCGCGAGCAGCGGTCCGTCGATATCCGTGACGACGCCCGACAGGTCCCGGAGCGTTCCGTCGGCGTCGAGCAGCGCCGGCCGCTCCGCCCCTGCCGTACCGACTCGCAGCAGCTTCATGATCACAGTCTCCCTCGATCGCGGCGTCCCGACCGACGGGTGCAGCCATCGGAGGACTGGTCGATCCTCCAAGCTTGGCGTCCAGTCCGCAATACCCAGTTCACGGACTGGACCCCACCGCTCCGCAACCCCCGGCGTGACCCGTCGCCGGACCGGCCCTGGACGAGGGCCGCCGTCGCCGGTGCGGCACCCGGCATGTCGCGGTACAGCGCCGCCCGCTCGACCGCGCTCCACGTCGCACTGGTCACCACGTACAGCGCGGCGGCCAGGGGCACCACCGCGACCGTGAAGAGCGTGAAGAAGGACATGAACGGCATGATCTTGTTGATCGAACCGAGTCCGGGCACCTGCGTGCCGTCGGCCGCCGGAGCCGCGGCGGCCGCGGACGTGGCGGCCATCATCGCCTTGGTGCGCCGGTAGTTGAAGGTCGCGACGACGGCGACGAGCGCGAACAGGCAGAGATAGACGAGCCCCTGCGCGCCGAAGATCCCGCCGTCACCCAGCGCGTCCGCCCACCGGCCCCCGAGCGGGGCCGTGAACAGCGTGTGCCCGAGCAGCGCGTTCGCCTCGCCGCCGATCGTCGTGCTGGAGAACAGGTGGTAGAGGAGGAAGAAGGCCGGCATCTGGAAGAGGCTGGGCAGGCACCCGGACAGCGGCGACACCTTCTCCTCGGCGTGCAGCGCCAGCACCGCCTTCTGGAGGTTCTCGGAGTTCTTGCCGTGCTTCTTGCGCAGCTCGGCGATCTGCGGCTGGAGCCGGGCCCGCGCCCGCTGGCCGCGCGCCGACGCCCGGGACAGGGGGTGCACCAGGAGCCGTACGAGCGCGGTGAACAGGACGATCGCGGCGGCCGCCGCGGAGGCGTGGAACACCGGCTGGAGCAGGTCGGCGAGGTGCTCGACCAGACTGGCGAAAACGGACATGAAAGCGGACATGGATGAGCCCTCCGGGGGTCTCGTCGTGCCGGACGTACTGATGTCGGCATGACGGCCCGCGCGGGGTACGCGGTGGTGAACTCGAGCGTGGGTCCCTACGCGGCGGCCGTCAGGAGGGCACGCCCGGGCGCTCGGGGGCGCCTGCGCCCCGATGCGTCGGGATCACGCTGCGGCAGGAAGGCCGTACGGTGCTCGCGGTCGCGGATGGCCGTCCGTACACGCGTACGCGGTACGGCGGGCGCGCAGCGCGAGGTCAGGAACGCGCAGTCGGCGAGCGCGGAGCCGGCCGCGGCGGTGGCGGTGAACGCGACGGCGACGGCGGCGGAGAGGCTGCCGCTGTCGAGCACGGCCACCTCGACGAGAAGCAGGAGCAGCAGCGCGGCGGGGCGCATGTTCGCCCAGGTCCGGATCATCGGCCGCTCCCCCTTCGTATGCGTTGCGGTCCCGCCCTACGCGGTGCGGTCCTGTCGTACGCCTTGGTCGTGGCGTGCGCTTCGGCCCTGTCGTGCGCGTAGTGGTCCTGCCGTTATACAGGATCCGCCTCGAGCGGCTGAAGGAGCCGCCTCGGTGCGAACAGCGCACGGCTGACCGGATTCGCCGGGTCCGGGTCGAGCCCGGGGCCTGCTGTCATCTCGACGTCCGGGACGGGGACGACGATTCCGCAGGCCGGGCATTCGCCGTACGGGCCCAGCTCCGTGCCGCAGTCCGCGTGCCGGAAGTGGCGCAGCTGCGTCTCCGAGAATTGCTCGCGGCGCCACAGGCCGAGTGAGCGCAGCGTGGGCCACAGGGCGATGCCGCGTTCGGTCAGCACGTACTCGTCGCGCGGCGGCGAGTCCTGGTAGCGGCGCTTTTCCAGGACGCCCACGGTGGTCAGCGCCTGGAGGCGGGCGGCGAGGACCGCGCGCGGGATCCCCAGGTGGACGAGGAAGTCGTTGTAGCGCCGTACGCCGTAGAGCGCGTCGCGCACGATGAGGAGGGTCCACCGCTCGCCGACAACCTCGAGCGCGCGGGCGATCGAGCAGTCCTGCGTCGCGTAGTCCTTGCCGAGAGCCATGGCCCCACTGTAGCCACTTTTCGACACATAGGTTCAATGAACGAACCTGGAGTGCTACCGTCGACCTGTACTGCAAGTTCAATGACCGAACCTACTCATCCGAAGGCCAGGCCATGACACAGCTCGACCGCACCGCAGTCACCGCCCCCGCCCGCCGGGCGGCCCCGGCGCGGGAGACCCCGCGCGGCGCCGCCACCCTCGTCGTCACCAGCGCCGCCACCGCCCTGGCCCTGATGACGTACACCGCGCCGATGTTCACGCTCCCCGACACCGCCGCCGCGCTGCACACCTCCGTCTCCGCCCAGGCCTGGCTGCTCAACGGCACCCCGCTCGGCCTCGCCGCGCTGCTCCTGGTCGCCGGCAGCCTCGCGGACGACTACGGCCGCCGCCGGATCTTCCTGTCCGGCACGGTCGCCCTCGGCATCACCACCGCGCTGGGCGCGCTCGCCTCCTCGACCTGGATGTTCACGCTGGCCCGGATCGCCCAGGGCGCGGCGAGCGCGGCCGTCCTCGCCAGCAGCCTGGGCCTGCTGGTGCACGCCTTCCCGACCCCGCGCGGCCGGCTGCACGCGACCGGCGTGTGGGGCGCGTTCGTCAGCGGTGGCATCGCGGTCGGCCCGCTGCTAGCAGGCTCCCTGCCCAACTGGCGTACCGCGTACGGGATCCTGGGCGCCGCCCTGCTGGTCGTCGCGGCCCTCGGGGCCCGCGCGCTCACCGAGTCCCGCGCACCCCGCGGCGGGCGCCCCGACCTCGCGGGCGCCCTCGTCTTCAGCCTCGCGCTCGCGTCGCTGGTGGCCGCGCTGACCCTGGGCCGCGACGGGTGGCTGCGCGCGCCGGTGGGGCTGCTGTTCGCCGCGGCCGTGCTGCTGACCGCCGCCTTCGTCGCCGTCGAGCGGCGCGGCCGGGCGCCGATGATCGACCTCGGTCTGCTCCGGCGGCCGCGCTTCCTGGCCTCGTCCGCGGGCGGCCTGTTCACGGGTCTGGCCGTGATCGGCCTGCTCAGCTATCTGCCGACGCTGCTCCAGCAGACGCTCGGTCTGTCGGTGATGGACACCGCGTGGCTGTTCCTCCTGTGGTCCGGACTATCCTTCGCGGTGGCGCTCCAGGCCAGGCGCCTCGCGGGCCGGGTCTCGCCGCGCAACCAGCTGGCGCTGGGGTTCGCACTGCACGGCGCCGGCGCGCTGGCGATGCTGGGCGCGGTCGACGCGGGCTCCTGGGTACGCCTGCTGCCGGGGCTGCTGGTCGCCGGCGTGGGCAGCGGCCTCCTCAACGCGGCGCTGCCGCTGCTGTCCGTGGAGGCGGTCCCGGCCGACCGGGCGGCGATGGGCTCGGGCGCGCAGCAGACCTTCCGGTACATCGGCTCGTGCGCCGGGGTCGCCCTCACCATCGCGCTCGTGACGTCCCAGGGCTCCTTGGCCCGCGGCGCGGACCTCGCGATGGCGGTCTCGGCCGGCCTCGCCGCCCTGGCGACCGTCAGCGTGCTGGTGCTCCGGGAGCGGGGCTGACCGCGAGGACCTCGCCATCGGGCCGCTCGTCGCCCCGGGCGCCGACGCCGGCGTACGCCACGACGAGCGCGACCACGAGATTGACCGCCAGCGCGACGATCCCGGCGTTCACCCCGAACACGGGATCCCGGTCGCTGAACACCAGCCAGCACACCAGTCCACCGCCGGCCACCAGACCACTGAGCGCCGCCGTGAGCGTGAACCGCCGCCACACCAGGCCGAGCAGCAGCATCGGCACGAGCTGCGCCATCCCCTCGTACGAGATGAGCGACAGCCGTACGAGGGTGTTGGGCACCGTGTACGTCATGATCAGCGCGACCGTGCCGGCGACCACGACGACGGCCTGCGAGGCGAGCTTCTGCCGCTCCCGCCATCGGGGCACGTGCGAGAGCACGCTCCGTCCCCACATCGTCCCGATGACCAGCATGAACACGGCCATCGGCACGATCGAGGAGAGGGCCGCGGCGACCCCGATGAGCCCCACCGCCCAGGCCGGCAGGGAGTCCACCACCAGCCGGAACAGCGCGAGGTTGGACCCGGCGCCGGTCAGCCCCGGGACCACGAAGAGCGCGGCCATGCCCAGCAGCATCGGCACGAAGAGCAGCAGGTTGTACGCGGGCAGCCAGATCGCGTTGCGGCGCAGGGCGTCCCCGTCGCGGGCGCCGAGGTAACCGGCCACGGTGGTCGGGAAGATGACCACCGTGAGCGCGTTGAGGAGCGAGGTGGTGACGAACCACGGGGTGCCCAGGCTGCTGTCGCCGCCGCCGTGCCCGGGCAGGGTCAGCCACTCCCGCTTCTGCGTGACGAGCCGGTCCAGGAAGTCGCCGTACCCGTCGAAGTAGTGCATCGGGACGTAGACGGCGAGGAAGCCGAGGGTCCCGATGACGAGCACGTCCTTCAGCACGGAGACCCACGCGCTGCCGCGCAGCCCGCTGACGACGACGAAGGCCGTGGTGACGGCGAACGCGATGAAGTAGGCCCAGTTGAGGCTGACGGCCCCGTACGAGATGGTCGAGACGACCACGCCCATGCCGGTGATCTGGAGCTGGATGTAGGGCAGCAGACAGGCCGTGGCGAGGACGGCGATCAGCGCTCCGGCCCAGGGGCGGCCGTACCGGTGGGCGATCATGTCGGTGATGCCGACGAGTCCGTGCCGCCGGGCGTACCCGTGGAGCATGGGGCCCACCAGATATCCCACCGCGTATCCGCAGGACATGTAGGCGACCACGTAGAGGACCGGGGCGCCGTAGTTGTATCCCCAGCCGGCGGCCCCCAGATAGCTGAAGCTGGTGTATGACTCCCCCGCCATCAGCACCCAGATGAACACGGCCCCGAGACTGCGCCCGCCCACCGACCACTCGGCGAGCCCGCCCTGGCCCCCGCCGCGGCCGCGCACGGCGAGCAGACCCAGGGCGACGGTGGCGGCCATGAAGACGCCGAACACGGTGGTGGCGACAGTGGAGTTGCTCATGCCCGCCCCGCCCCCCGCCCCTTCTTGTCCCCGCGCCAGGTCAGCCAGACGGCGAGCGGGGTGAGCACGGTCGCCCCCAGCAGCCAGACGAAGAGGAACGGGAGGCCGAGCAGCACCGGGTCGACCCGGTTCACGAACGGCAGCACGCCGAGGAAGAGGACGAAGGGCGTCAGGAGCCACAGGTGGTGGAGACGTGGTTTCACATGAGGGGACCTTAGCGAGGCCGCATGGAGCGCAGCTGCCCCCACACCACCAGGCGGTAGCGGGAGGTGTACTCGGGGGTGCAGGTGGTGAGGGTGATGTAGTACCCGGGCTCGTCGTACCCGTACGAGGGCCGCACGTTGCTGCGGGGCGTGGTGCGGATGACTCCGCCGTCCCTCGCCGAGGTCTGCGGAAGGGTCTTGTCGACGGTGTACGTGTAGACGGCGGCCGCGGTCTCCACCTCGACCGTGTCGTGGGGCCGGAGTCGGTTGAGGTACCGGAAGGGTTCACCGTGGGTGTTCCGGTGCCCGGCGAGCGCGAAGTTCCCTGCCTGGCCGGGCTGTTGGGTCCCGGGGTAGTGGCCCACGTACCCCTTGTTGAGCACGTTCGGCTTGCTGACACCCTCGGCGACGGGGACGCGGAGCGAGAGCCGGGGGATGGTGAGGACGGCGTAGGCCTGGGACCAGTGGGGCTGTTGGCGGGTAGCGGCGGCCTGCTTCCCGCCGTCGTCGGATCCGCCGCCTCCGGAGCGGGTGTCCCGGCCGGAACCGGTGTCCTGGCCGGAGCCGGTGCCTTCACTGGGCGCCGAGCCGTTCGCGGTGCCCTGGGCCGGCCGGTCCCACTCCCGCTCCAGCGCCTCGACCTTGCGCTCTGCCCCTTGCCTGGCCTGCCGGTTGGTCCACCACAGCTGGTGCGCGACGAGGAGCAGCAGCACCACGCCGACGGTGACGAGGACCTCGCCGCCGCTCCACAACGCCCGCCGGTACGCGGCCCGTCGCCGCCGCGTGGCGTGGTGCACGATCCCGGGAGCCCGCATCCGTACGCCTCCTTCACCGGGGGCGCAGGATAGGGGGTGCGTGCGGAAGTCTCCAGGGGCGGGGGCCAGGGTGCCCGGGGGCGGGGGCGGGGGTGCCCGGTACCGGGGGCGGCCGCAATTCACGGGCCGCATAGGCTCCCCAGCCATGAGTGCGTACTGGTTCCTGGCCCTGATCCCCTTCATCGCCGGTCTCGCCGTGACGGGGCAGCAGGGCATGACGGCCATCACCGAACACGTGCTGCGCCGCACCGCCCGCCGCAAGGAGGGCGTGGTCACCGGTCACCTGGCGTCCCGTGAGGCGACGTACGCCGCTCTGCACCCGATCGTCCGCTGGACCGGTGACGACGGGAAGGAGTACGAGCGGCCCGTCCCCGACACCGTCGGCGCGCACGCCCTGCCGGAGGGCAGCCGGGTGCGGCTCCTGTGCACACCGGGCGCCCCCGACTCGGTGGCCCTGGACACGCCGGACCGCTACCGGTCGGCGGTGCTGGGCGTGTGGGCCGGTGTCCTGCTGTGGGCGGGTTCGCTGACGGCGGTCCTGATCCGCATCTCGACGCTGCTGCCGGACGGCTACTTCTGACACGTCCGTGGCCTGCGGACGACGTACCCCGACCCGTCGCGGGGCCCACCCTCGGGTCTACCTCTCCGCCTGTCCCTCGGCCTGCCCCTCCTCCCGTCCCTCCACCTGTCCCTCTTCTTGTCCCAAGGCCTGCTCTCGACCGTCCCTGGCCTGCAGGGATCTCTTTTTCGTGGGGCAACGGCAGTACGGTGTCACCCATGCGCCCCGACACGTCTGCCGAAAACGTCGACCACAACGCCGAAGCAGCCCGCCTGGAACGTACTGCCGGCCTCTACCCCGAGGACGCCGAACACCTGCTCGTGCAGGCCGCGGCCCACCTCGAACTGTCAGGCGAGCGCCCGCGCGCGACGTCGCTCTACGACAGCCTGCTGTCCTCCTCCACCCCGCTGGAGAACCCTCAACTGGTACGGGCCCTCAAGGCGGCCAACCTGTGGGAGTACGGCCATGAGGCCGAGGCGAGGGCGATCATCGAGGGCGTCCGCGCGTCGTCCCCCCGGGACCCGGCGGCCTGGGTGATCGTGGCGGAGGCCCTGGAGTCGCACGACGAGCTGGAGGCGGCGCAGGAGACGTTCACGCAGGGCGCGCGGTTCCTCCTGACCGGGGTGTCCGAGCCGCCGTACGCGACGTATCCCCTGCTCTTCGGCCGCCACCGGGTGCGCCGCATGCTCGGACTCGGCCACGACGACTGGGACGCGCTGGCGGACACGCTGCACACGGCGCCGGTGTCCCTGGACGAGCTGCACGACCCCAAGCGGGTCTGGTCACTCGGCTCGAGCAACCCGGCCGAGCTCCAGGCCGAGATCGCCCGACTCCAGTCCGAACTCACCACGGCCCGCGAGGCCCTCTCCCGCCCGTTCCCGGTCGCGATCCTCCACTGGCCGGCGGCCGAACTGACCGAACTCCTGTCGGCGTACCCGACCCTCTCCGAGGAGTACCCCTCCCACGAGGAGCACCTCGCGACGATAGAGGCGTCCCTCCGCGAACTCGCCGCCTCCGGCACCCCGAACCTCGGCATCGTCACCGGCACGGTCCCGTCGTACGAGGCCTTCGCCGCCTCGGAAGCGTCATCCCCGGCCGACGCGACCCTGCTACCGCAGTACGCGACAACACTGGCGGCCCGAGGACGAGCGGTCGCCTGGCCCCCGCAGCGGGGGGATGTTTGCTGGTGCGGGTCGGGGCGGGGGTATGGGGAGTGCCACGGGGCTCGCGAGTGACCTGGGCGCCATGTTGGGACATTTCGCGCTTTTCGGCTTGCTGACCGGGGCGATGCCCGCGGTGCTCCTCCATGGGAGGAGCACCCGTCCAGCGAGGAGAAGTTGACGGGCCTTTCCCAACGCACGAGCGCTGCTTGACCCGTGACAGCCGACAGAAGCGCCGCACTCAGCCCGCTTCGCTACGTCACATGTCAAGCCATGACCCTGCTCAGGGCGCCACAGGTCGATGACCGCAGTCCCAGAACGAGGCTGAACAACCGCACAGTCAGGCCGAATACCGCAGACAAGCGTGAATGGCTGAAGCGACTGCCATTCCCAGCGGAATCGGAACCGCGTTGCCGATTTGCTTCGCGATCTCCGTCTTCGAGCCGCACCAACGAAAGTGTCGGGGAAAGCCTTGAATGCGGGCGGCCTCGTAGTGGGTGATCGGGCGGGGCTCCGTCGGGTGGAGATAGCGGCCCTTTTCCGGCTTGAAGAACTCGGTACGGATCGTGACGGATGGCTCGCCGAGTCGGAGCCGGCCCATGACGTCGCCGGTGCCGGTCGTGTGATTGTCCCAGCTCTCGGTCGAAAGGTACTCGACCGCGGTCTTCACACCCACGGGACTCGGGACGGTGTAGAACTCAAATGCGCCGTCCTCGTCCACTGTGTACCACTTTCCTTCCAGGTCCTTGCGATTCCCGCCCGGAGGAATGGCAAGGTAGCGCGCCACCGAGAGTTGCTTCGGTTGGCGCCTGAAGTGGAGATCATCGGTTGTGAAGATGCCTGGAATGTCCAAGCCGATCTCTTCGATGCGCTCCTCGCCGTCGGGGAGCTCGGTGCCTGAGAGCCGGAGTTTCGCGGACTCCTCGAAAACCTGGTCCACGGCTTCCCAGTAGAGGGGTCGCCTGGCGACACCGTCGAGTGTCTGCGCAGCGCCATCCAACCCGTTTCTCGGGCGCCGCCTGCGCGCCGGGGTGGGGTAGGACATCGCATGACCGTTGTCGATGTCCTTACGTACGCCGATGACGATGGTGCGCCGGCGTGCTTGAACCGCACCGTAGTCCGCCGCGTTGAGCAGGTAACGCTTGATCTTCTGTTCTTCCGTGTCCGCAAGCGCGTGCCCCGGGGGGTCGACCAGCCGGTAGTCGGCCAACTTGCCGCCTTCTTCAACCTCTCCGAGCAGGTTGCGGAACTCATCCGACTTGAGGAAGCGATCGACATTCTCGATCACGAAGACCTTTGGGCGGACACTCGCGACAATGCGAACATATTCCTCCCACAGGCGGTTGCGCTCCGTGCCCTTCTTGTTCCGGTTCAGCGCCGAGAAGCCCTGGCATGGGGGCCCGCCGACCACCACGTCCGCATGCAGGTCGTCCTCGGTCGGCTCCCACTTCTCGATGTCCCCGAAGTGGACGCGGGCGGGAGGAAGTCGCTCGTCGAGCCGACCACTGCCGAAGTTGACCGCGTACGTGGCAGCCGCGGCGGCGTTGTGCTCGACCGCCGAGACGCTTCGGAAAACCGGCCCACCGTCTTCTTCTCCCTCGGGCCGGAACTCGTGAAATCCCTGGGTGAAGCCACCACAGCCCGAGAACAGATCTAGGACGGTGATCATCTTGGGGTTGCCGGGAGGGAACGCTTGCATGGGGTGATCTTAGCTTCGTAGGGCTGCGGCGATGGAGCGGCCGACAGCAGTGGCAAGGGGTGGGGGCATGGCATGGCCGATCTGTCGGTAGCGGGACGTCTTGCCACCGGCGAAGATCCATTCCTCAGGGATCGACTGAACCAATGCGGCTTGCTCCACGGTCAACTTGGGCATCTCTCCTCGGGGAAAATCCGCACCCGGGGGCTCGTCGCCGAGGCTGTTGCCATTCACGCCGAGTGCAGCCCACGCACGCTTGCTGCCGGTGGGACCCAAGTCGGCGCCCCCTCTCCGGTCGGAGCCTCCCACGATCGCAGGCGCGACACGGTCGGCATTCTTGACCCACTCCGCCGCGGCCGGCCAACCCCCCGAAGACATCGACGGCCCGAGCACCTGACCGACGGTCGGCGCAGGCCTGTCATCCGGCTCCGGCCACGAGAACCGAGAGAAGTACGGCTCCCGCATGGCGACCAGGAAACTGCTCCTGCGATTCTGCGGCACACCGAAATCGGCGGCGTTCAGAACGTTCCACGTCGTGCTGTACCCGGCCTCCGCGAGTTGGGCTCCCATCCACCCACGGTCAACCTCGAACTCCGGGCTCTCAGCCAGGTCCGGGACGTTCTCCAGAAGCACGGCCTTCGGTTTCACGGCACGCGCCAGCTCGATAGCGGTCCGAAGAACCTTGCGCTCATCAGTGTCCTCGTCGCGCCCCACGGCGGCCATGGACTTGACCCGTGGAAGGCCACCGCTGAGGAGATCTATACCGAAGATGTCCGGGCGTTCACTGAGCGGGAAGTGCATGAGGTCGATGCAAATCGTGTCCCATTCGGGCCTGTTCCGCTCGATCGTGAAGCAGGCGTCGGACTTGCTGTCGATGAGCACCACTGGATCGAACCCTGCTCGCTCCAGGCCGAGCGCCTGGGCGCCGCAGCCCGCACAGATCTCAACGGAGCGGAGCCGATGGACCTCGGCCGGCTCCGGCTCCGGCACAGGTGACGTCTCCTGCGACCCGGCAGAAGGGGAGACGTTGGCCAAAGCGGCGCTCTGCGCCACGCTTCTCCCTGAGCCCTGCGACGCAGGGCGCTGCGCATCGACGGATTCCTCGGCAACCACCCGCAGCTCTTCGTCCAGGGCACGCTCCTCAATGCCGTCAAACAGAACAAAAGGAGCGAGTCGGAGCAACCGCTTCAGGAAGTCGCGAAGCGTCTCACGCTCGTTCAGGCCATGGAGATCGAGGTCCTTCCAAACGCGGAGAATCGCACGGACCATGTGGGGGCTACCGCCGAGTGCGGCACGGCGGGCGTAGATCTGGTCGAACGCTGCCTCGCCAAGGATCTCGAGCGCGCCGTATGGCTCCGGGTCGTCGAAGTCGCGAACGAGCTGAGCCCGCCACCACAAGCGGCCGAAGACGTGCCGGGTGAGGTCGGTTCCGAGGACGCGGTCCCCGGGCGGCTGGGGATAACGCCAGAACGCGACATCCGGGAGAACGACGAGGGCAAAGAAGGCCCAGACGTCCCGAGAGGCCGCTTCGGCGGGCACCATGCCCGTCTCGGCGTGCAGCAGAGCAGCAAGCCGGAGGTCGAATTCGGCGTTGCGCGTACGGTCCGACTCCTCGGGGAAACCCGCCCTCTTGGCGAGGTCGACGACCGCCGCGCGCAACTCCCTGAGTTGGCCGGTGGAAACCCTGTCCCCGCCAGTGGCCACGTACACGGCGGACTCGTGAGAGAAGCCGACTCGACCGGCCAATTCGGCGATCGGCAGCTCCCGGTAGTCCTCGAAGAGTGGTCTGGCCTGCTCTGCGAGCAGTCGAGGGTAGAGGAAACTCATCATGACACCTCGAAGATCTTGACCGCCGCCTGCAGGTCCGACGCGAACAGGGCAGATGACTGTCGTTGACGCAGCCGGATGTCGGTGATCATCTGCCCTGGGAAGAGCCGGTCGAAGAGACTCATCATGGTCGCGCCGAGCGAACCGTCGGGAAAGTCGCTGTCCTCGTTGAAGTCGTCGTTGGCCAGCGCATGCTCAATCATGCTGCGGGCCGCGTCCGCGTAGACCGCGGAGAGGACGATCCTGTCGATCGGTCGGGGCTTGCCTGCGTTTCCGAACGCGGTGGCGGTGACGGCGTTTCGCTCGTTGACGAGCAGGAGCAGCGAGCCCATGGTGGCGCTCTCCAGGCCGCCGCTGATCTGCAGGTGCCATGCGGCGTCGTCCGGGAACGACGTGAGCGAGAAGTCGATCACTGCCATGGGGAACTGGGGGGCGTCGCCCTGCAGTCGCAGTTCCTCCCGATCGCTCCACAGCACTGAGCCTGCGCGACGCGGCGAGGCGGGCCGGGCGTCGGGACGGCGTTCGGCCAGCACAAGGGCGGTGTCGAGCGCGAGCAGTCCCCCGAGGTCCGCGCCTCGCAGGACGATGTCGAACTCCGCGGTGATCGTGCCGTTGTCGGACAGCCGCGCGTGTTCAGCCGGCCCGCTGAGGTTGGAGCCGGTGGCCGTCCACACGACAGCAAGCGTGAGCGGTGCACCGACCGGAAGGCCCGATTGCGAGCGAGCCCGGTCGAGATCGACGCTGACGGTTCTTCGCAGGTGCAGATCCATCTGGTAGTCCCAGTCCGGCAGGGCTTCCGGCATCGGGATCTCGCCATCCTCGGTCACCAACAGCCATGGTTCGGTAGTGACGACGTCCTCGGACGGGACGCGGTACGGGAGAACGCGGCGGGTCACGACTCGTTCACCGCCTCGACCTTGATGCCGATCTCGGTCATGGTGTCCGGGGCCGGCCGTACGAGCGCACGCCACACGGCCTCGCCGCCCTCAATGACACAGTCGCCGATAGGGTGCAGATGACCGTGGGCGTCTTCCCATCCGACGAGCACAGGCATGCTCGCCCCGATCGGTGGGTCGGTCTCGCGCCCGCCCGTTCCAGGGAGGGTGACGGCCAGGTCTATGCGGACTCGCTGCGGACCGTCCACGGGCAGACGGAAGTCCTGGACGAGGAGTTCGTCAACGCCTCGGTCCTCGTAGTACGGCTCCCCCACGTACTGGACACGTGGGCGTCGCCGCGGGGTGCCTCTCTCACCGTTCCTGGTTCCGTACGACTCCTCGTAGGCGCCGGAGTCGCCCGAACCGCCGGCGACGTATTCCTCCTCCCGGCCGGAGGACGCCCCCTTCGCGTCGCGGCGACCCGCTGCCGAACGACGTGAGCTCTCCGCTTGCTTCGAGGCACGCGAGGGAGCGCTGCCCTGCTGGGAATAGGCCGTGGCCCCACCGATGCCCCAGGCCCCACCCACCAGACCGGAAAAGAATGAACTGGCGGCGCCCAACGCGACATTGCTCGCGCCGGAACGAGCTACCCCGGTCAAGGACAGCAAGTCGTTCAACGCCTCACCGATACGTTGGAACGTCGTCCTCACGAAGGTGCTCTGGGGTTTGTCCAATGACTGCGGATGCCAGGCATCGTGAGTCGGCGGCTCGGCCTTCGCGTAAACGTCGTCCATGGCTTCGTCCGCACGGAAGACCCCGGCATAGCCCTGGTTCACGCTCGGCGGCTTCGGCCCTGGGTGATAGGTGACGACGAGTTCCGCGGGCCGCATCAGGCAGACATGGTGCACGAGATCCTCGATGTCGAGCATGCGTGAGGCGCGCGTCGGTTCCAGCGGTGGCATGATGCGCTTCACAAGCCCGAGTCGACCGAGGTTCTGCCTCGGCCTGTGGCATGCCAGCTCGCTGCCGTCCGGTCCCGTCATCGTTTCGTAGGCAGCCACAAACATGTTCAGCGGGCGAGTGCCCCGGGGATCCGGCACAGGGTGATCGACGCCGTCACAGGTGACGGTGAAGCGCATGGCCGGATCCTTGCCCTCCACGGAGATCATTTTCGGCCACAGATGCCATGCCGCGGTCTCGGCCAAGTAGGCGGCAGCTGCGGCCGGTTCGAGCTCATCCAAGTTGGGGTCGATGACGACGATGGTCGTCCCGGTCTCCTCCGGCCCGAACGCCCGAAGCCCCAGGCGCTGGGCAACAGTCTCCGCCTCTGGACCGATCAAGGGTTCGACGACGTCTCCCGAGGTGTCACCCCACCAGTGACGGCCGGTGTATCGGCGCTCTCCGTTGCTCTCCTGGGCCACATAGCTCTTCCACAGGACGCATCCCATGAGCCGCGTCTCGTAACCGCCCTGGGGAGCCAGGCATCGGGAGTGGACGAGTACCGCTCCCGATTTCGACAACAGGTAGAAAATCCCCTTGCCGAATCCGTACGTGCCGCCACCGAGTGCGGTGTCGCGCGGCTCCCCGATATTGCGGATGAAGGAGACGAAGTCGCGTTCAGGACCTACGGCGTCATCGGCCCGTGTCGGACCGCCGAGCCCTCGGGTACCACGGTCGGAAACAGCCAGCACTCGGGCAGGGCCCCGCTTGAGCGTCTCACGCAACGGGAAATGATCCGCGCTCGTGGGCGCGCCGCCGAGGAGAAGCTCGCGCCAGGTACTCGCGTGCGCGGGGCCGACCGTCCACATGTCAATGCGGTAGTCGACCGGACCTGGGAAACTCCCGATGCGAGCGTCCCAGCTGTTCTGGGCGGACTCGCGCACGAGGATGGTGAGCAGGTCGAGTTCCGGGCGTCCGAGTTGGTTGCGGATGCCTTCGGCGGCGCTGGCGCCTTCCGGCGGATAGGGCTGGGAGAACCAACGAGGCTCGGTCACGCGGGCTCCTGAACCAGCTTCTCGATCATCTGCGTCACCTGCGCGGGCTTCATCGGCGCGGGGACCTCACCGGACAGGTCGATGGTGTAGTCGACATCGAGGACGGACACAGGCACACCGGCCGTGGTGAGCGCTTCCCCGGTCAATCCGGGGAAGTTCGCGTCGACTCGGTACCACCGCTCCTCGCCGATCGCGAAACACACGTCCTCATAGAGGTCGGCGTCGGCGAGACGGTAGCCGGCCTTGGCAAGCAGTTCGAGAAGGGCTCCCTCGTCGTCGCACAACCGAAGGGCTTCGTTCACCGAATCCACGAATCGGACACCCACACTGCTCGAGGTGCGGTGCAGTCGGAGCCAGGCCAGGCAGAGAGTTCCACCGGTCGGGGCTTCGAGTTGGTCGAGGCCGTGGATCCGCGGCCGTCGACCCTCGCTGCCGGTGCTCGCCTTCACCTCGACAGCGTTGCTTGCTGCCGCGAAGTCGTGGCGGTAGCCCTGAGGTCCATGCCAGATCCGATGTGCACTCGGGTCCTTGGCGAGAAGACGATTCAGTACAGTCAACTCACCGAAGAGACCGGCGAGTTCCTCCGGACCCAGTGGAAGCCCCTGCGTCCGAAAGAGCGACTTCCAACGGTCGAGCACCCGATACAGCGCCTTGACAGGATTCTCGGGAAGCGCAACCGCCTCCTCCAACACGTCCACGCACAACTCACTGAACAGGTCCGAGAGATCGTTGCGCAGACAAGCCAGATCCGCATAAGTCTGGTAGGTATCAGCACCCTCCAGGGGACGCTTGCGCAGCCGGAGCACCGGCCCGTCCAGGCCGGTGCGAACCTTTATGTGCGTGTGGATCGGCACCAGGAGATGGCGATGCCCCTCGTGGTCGACAGCCACTGCCAGCGGGCCACTGCCGGTGGCGACGGAGAGTTCCGCCACCCGCAGCCGACGCTCCCCCGAAGTCGGCTCGGCCTCCAGCGCGGCCCAGCGCTGCTCGACCAGACTGTGAAGTTCGTCCTCGTTCATACGTCCTCGCCATCGACGAGGCTGTAGTCCACTTCCTCGATCTCGACGGGCACGTTGGACAAGTCCGCAGAGATGTAACTCTCCACGGTGCTGTCGCCGTTCAACGGCTCGGGGAAGACCAGTCCGACGCCGATGACGTGCTCTTCCGCGTCGAGCGCTGCACGGAGCTTCTTCGACGGGCTGGGCTCGGACAACCTGTCGATCGGATACAGGACGAGTAGACCAGCGTCGGGAAGCTGCTTGCGCCGCTCCTCCTTGATCCCTTTCTCGGTCAACTTCCCGGTGTCCCCGGCAAGGTCGACCGCCGCGTCCCTGCGGCTCATCAGTGTCTTGATGTCGGCGAAGTCAGGATCGGGGTTGGGCAGGGCAAGGCGGGCACGGTTGTTCAGCCCGACGGCCACGTGAGGCGCGAAGGTGAAGTCTTCGCCCCTCCCCGCAGGGTTGCCCACGATGGCAACATTCCAGCGGCCCAGCGAACCGGCGCTGGCGACCCGTTTGCGAACGTAGTTGCTGATCAAATCGGCGTCGTTCTCCGGGGACTTCTTGTGGAACTTGTATTTCGACAGGAAGTCGAGCACGAGGTCATGAGGCACATCCCGGAAGACGTAACGCCCCTCCCTCGCGCGCTCCTCCAAACGGTGCGTGTTCGAGACAGCGGCAGCGACAAGCGTGCGTGCGGCGTCGATGTTCCCGCGCAGCCACTCGGCGTTCGTGTGGAAGTAGCGGGTCTGGACGCGCTTGCCGCCGTACGAGGAAGCAGCGACGACGGCGTCGCGCATCTTGGCGGCCGCAGTCACGCGCAGGGCAGGGTGCGTGCGCAGGCGCACGGCGAAGGTGAGCGGGTTCTCGTCCTCGGTCATGTAGATGTCGATGTCGCGGCGCATCTCGGTCTCGACCGTCGCCAGGTGGCGGAACCATTCGGCGAGCTCGTCGGTCATCCAGGTCCTGGGAAGGTCGGCGTACCCGTTGCGGAAGCCGAACCAGCGGCCCATCTGGAGCAAGGTGTCGTACGCCGAGACCGAACGGACGAAGTAACTGACTGACAGCCCTTCGAGGGTGAGTCCTCGAGAGAGAGTGTTGCCGCCCACTGCGATCGCGACGACCGGGCCGTTCTCGTAGTCGAGTCGGTCCTCACTGCTGGAGTTGTCCATGATGACGCGACAGCTGTCGAGCACTCCGGGCAACTGCGGCACCAAATCCTCGAACGGTACTTTCGTCTCGCCGAATTCCTCGGCCGTGACGCGCTCGGTCTCGCTGTCCCACAAGGCACGCAGCCCGGAGAGATAATCGGCGCTCTCCAGCGACTGCGCCGCACGCTTGCGCAAGAACTCCAGAGGTCTCTTGAAGCTGTTGTGGACCGCGGTGTTGACGCTGGTGTGGATCAGCATCGTGTTGTGCGGGTTTCCGGTGCCCCGCATGCGACGCGCCGCGGTGACCAACCAGAAGTACTCGACTGCCCGCCGCAGGGTGTCCGTGATGTACGGCTCGAAGCCTTCGACGTCCGCCCTGGTCCCGGGCCGCACCGCGGGAACGTCCTCCACCGGCACCGAGCGGATCATGTCGTATCCGTCGTCAACCTGCTCCGGGTCCTCACCGTCGAGGGCATAGCGACCGAAGAGGACTTCGGTGCCGAAGTGTCCGGCAGGCTTGGGCAGGTTGACGACGAAGTCCTTGGGGTAAAGGTCCTCGGCACTCGGATCGATCAGCAGGTTGGCGAACGGGGACGCGGTGTAGCCGACGTATGCCGACCTGGGCAGGTGACTCATGATGCTCAGAATCAGCGGGTTGATCGAGTTCGTCGCCACGGTGGCCTGGTCGGCCTCGTCGTCGATGATCAGCGCGGGGCAGTCCTCAAGGTAGGTCGAAGCCTTCTCGAGCCACTTGGAGAGCTTTCGCAGGACCGCCGCGTTCTTCTTCACCACGCACAGCACGTGGGTCTTGTTGCTCTTGCCGAAATAGGAGGCCGGGTTCTCTTGCGGGGTGAAGTCCTTCTCGAGTCCGGTCAGCTGTGACCACAGAGAGGGGTTCGGCTCCACCAGCTGCTGCACGAGACGGGCCTGGGTCTGGCGACGGAGTCCGTTGTGGATGCCGGCCAGCACTATGAAGAGTTTGTAGCCGCGATCCGCCGCCTTCCCCATGACGGAGGTGAAGTTTGTTGTCTTCCCCGACTGCACGTAACCGACCACGAGGCCCCGAGTCGAGAACGACTTCTCCTTGGGATGGTTCAGCAAGGAGACCACACGGGTTGAGGAGTCGTCGAGGCTCCTGATCGCGGGCTTCTCGGGCCAACCGTCCTTGCGCAGCAGAGCCTCGATCGCCGGCCAGCACTTGTCCTTGGCCTGCGGCCCCGTATACCAGGTGTCCCGATGTCCCAGGATCACCGCGTGGGGTTCCTCGAGCTCCTTGATGCGGATCATCTGCTGCTCATGGCGTTCCCGGATCTGCTGCACGATCTCGGGAGCGATGCCGAACACCTCCAACCGCTTGACCGCCTCCGCCGGAGGAAACGAGTCGAGCAGAGCCTTGAACGTGTCGTACATTCCGTCGAGTTCGTCGGTCATGGGAGTCGACCGTTCCCCGTTTCTGTTCGCTGGAGCCAACCGGACTGCCAGGCCTGCCCCTCGCAGATCAGCCCACCCGCGACGCAGACACCTTGACGTGCATCAAGGAGTCACGCCGTGTGCACACAACGTCTACACGATATTGCGTGAAGCAAGTCCTGATACTCCAAATCGTGGTCCCAGCCCGGTACGGAACCTCAGCCGTCGCGAAGCCCATGCGGGAACCCAAGGGCACGACCGGGAACGGAGTGCTCTCAGGTGCGGGCGGCTTGGGTCAAGGGCCGTTCGGCGCCGATCTACGAGACAGAACTTCGGCCCCGATCCGACGGGCAACGGCATCGGCCGCCTCGTGCTCCCAGAACCTCAGCACGACCCAGCCGGCGGCAGTCAGGTGGTCGGTCGTCTCGCGGTCACGCGCAATGTTCCGATCAAGCTTCGACCGCCACCACTCCGCGTTGGCCCGTGGATGCGTGGCGTGCTCGGGGCATCCGTGCCAGTAGCAGCCGTCGAGGAACACGGCGATCCGCAATTTGCTGAAGGCGATGTCCATGCTCCGCCGCGGCATGCCCGGGACGGGATAGTGGACCCGGTACCGCATACCGTCGGCATGCAGCAGGCGGCGTACGGTCCGTTCCGGTTGAGTGTCACGGGACGCCTGCCGACTCATGCGAGCGGAGACGGCCGGAGACGACGCGATCGGTGACATGGCCCAAGTCTCCCGCGCTCCCGTCGCTGCGCAAGCCATGCCCCCGGTGTTCCCAGCAGCGCCGGCGCCAACCGGACAGCGACCCATCACTTGCCGAGTGCATCGTCGGCACGTCACGGTCAGTCGCCGAAACAGCACACGAGTGGGCCCGCCGACAACCAGGCCGGCGAACCCCTCGGCAAGCCCACGAATCATCAAGTGGTGACGATTGGGGCCTCGATCAAGAACGACGTTTCTCCAAGCAGAGCTGCTCGTCAGGCCACGTCCACCTCAGCTTCGTAGTGCATCTGCGCACGGTCGAGGATGTCGTCCGGATCATGGCCGCAGTCGGCGGTCCAGTGGAGTAGGTCGGCGATCAGCTCCACCGCCGACTCCTTCAGGTCCGTCTCTTTCCTGGCGCCGCGGAGGGCAGCTCCGCCTTTGGACTCCCGATAGCTCTCCAGCGCCGCGACAGCCCGCTCGATTCGGCGATAAGCACGGCCCGCGCCGAGCGAGATCTCGCACCAGACCGCTTTGCCCGCCCCCGTCAGGACGGTCCCCCAGTCCACCGCCAGAGCCGCGATTAAGTGCAGGCCACGACCGCACTCCTCATCACAGACTGCACCCCTGAGTGAGGGGAGACGTCGACTCTTGTCATGGACTTCAACGCGTAGTCGCTCGCTTCTCCGCTCAAGGATCAGGGTCGCCGAGACGCCTTCGCCGACATGCTTGACGACATTCGTCGCCAGTTCCGTGACGAGCAGTTCCGCCTCATCCGATGCCGCGGAGATCCCCCACTGACCGAGCTGCGCCGCAGCGGCTCTTCGGAGTAGGCGCACTTCCGCCGGCGCCGCCTCGAAAGGCAGGACACAGCGGAGTCGGGGTTCGGTGAATTCGTAGCCAGGCAAGGCCACTCCTCCCTCCCATGCCACGCGCATGCTGCGCCCGCCGCATCCGTACGGCTGCATTGCGTAGCGGTCTGCGAGCGAGCATGCCAGAGAGAACTCTCACCGTGTAACTTCTCATGAGAATCCATCGAGTGAACCTGGTGGTGGGCCGACTCCCGTACTGCCTAGCCTGATTGGGCTTCCGGGCAGTTGCCCGGTGCACGCGCAGAGGAGCCGTATGTCCGTTCGGACCACCACACGCCGTCGCCAACTGGGTGCGATGATGCGTAAATTGCGTGCCCGCAAAGGACTGACCCTTGAAGAAGCCGGTCGGCTCGTCGGGGTGTCCAAGGCAACGGTCAGCCGGTACGAGACTCAGGCCGGCCCGGTCAAGTGGATCGTCGTCGATGCGCTGTGCCGGGCGTACGCCGCAACTGAAGCTGAACGGACTTCCGTTGTCGGCCTCGCAAAGGATGCCAAGCAGCAGGGCTGGTGGAGTTCCTTTGCCGATTCCATCCCCGAGAGCATGAACTTGCTGCTCACGCTTGAAGACGAGGCCGTACGGGAGGACCACTTCTCATGCGTCTACGTGCCAGGGCTTCTGCAGACCCGCTCCTACAGCACCGCTCTCCAGAAGGCCAACGAAGTCCCCCTGGAATCGACGGAGATCGAGCGGCTCGTCGACATCCGCATGAAGCGGCAGGAGATCCTCACCCGTCCGAAGCCGCCGCGCCTGTGGGCGATCCTCGACGAGTCAGTGATCCGCCGTGTCGTCGGGTCTCCGGCCATCATGAAAGAGCAGTTGGACCGGCTGCTCGAGGCGAACGAGTCTCCTCACATCACACTCCAGATACTGCCGTTCTCCAAGGGGGCTCACAGTGCGGCGCTTGGGAGCTTCGTGACGATCGGTGGCACTGAACCCGCGCTCGACGTCGTGTACGTCGACTTCCACACGGGCTCGCTCTTCCTTGAGAAGGATGAGGAACTGGAGCGATACAGACTTGCGTTCGAGTACCTTCGCGCACAAGCGTTGGACATGGAGGCTTCCTCTTCCCTGATCCATCGCGTCCGCAAGGAGCTATGAATGTCCGTCGCCCCTCAACCCCCCTCTGAACAGGCATGGTTCAAGTCGTCGTACAGCGGCGGAAACGCGACAGAGTGCGTGGAGGCCGCCTTCGTACCGGCTGGTGTGATGGTGCGGGACTCCAAGCGGCCGGAAGGGCCTCGTGTCGGGGTGTCGGCGGGAGCGTGGGCGGACTTCGTAGCCGCGCTGATGGGCTGACTGTCCGAGGAGTTTTGGCGGTCCTTGGTTCCAATGGTGCCGTGGGTCCGCCCGCTTCTGGGGAGTGTCGTGCTTCCGTGGGCCGAGTAAAGGGCGCTCCCTCCGGTCGCGTCGCCTGCGGCGATTTCGCTGCGCTCCACCCTTGACTCGGACCACTCCAACACGTGGGAGAAGCGTGCGTGCGGACCAGGGGTGAGGGGTCCTCGGGTGGGTGTGCGCTTGGGCGGGGTGGAGGGAAGGCCGGGGTTTGCGGGCGCGGTTGCGTCTCGCCTGCACGCCGTGCAGGCTCAGCGGCGAGCGGCCGGCTTGTGGGGCGCGAGTGCATCTCGGTTGCACGCCGGGCGGGTCTGGCGGCATGCGGTCGGTGGAGAGGCCGGGGCCGGGGAGCGGGATTGGTTGCGGATCGGGCTGCGGCCGGCACCCGGCGCTTGCGGTGGATTGCGCCGGGTGCCGGCCGTTGGCGGAGTGGCGTGGCGTGGTCCTCGTCGTGGCGCCGCCTTCGGGTAGCGCCACGAAACCGGGCCTCCTGCGGTCAGGCCGACCGCTTGAGTTCCGCTCGGCCGAACAACAGGGCGTAGCCGTTGGGGAGTTGGCTCAGGATGCGGTCGGTGAGGTCTTCGCCGATCACCTGGGGCAGGATGCTCAGCACCGAGCTGACGTCCCAGCGGGCCGTGGCCGGGGTCGCGCCCGGGATACGCGGGGCGACACTCTCCACGAACTCCGCAGCGGTCGGCTTCCGGGTGGCCGGCACCTGGGAGGCGATCAGGAGTGCCGCCTCTTCGGGGAGCCGGCGCACGAGGTCGACGCGTTCGTCGCCGACCACCAGGGCTCCGAGGGCCGACAGCACGATGCGGGTGACCCGCTCGGCCTCCGCCCCTGTGGCGTACTGGCCGAACCGCCTGACCAGTTCCACCAGTTCGCGCCACCTCGTCGGGCCCGCCGAGGTCAACGGCAGCGCCGACCTGAACGGCGCGGGCGTCATCGTCCTCACCGCAGTCCCGGTCGCGCTCATTCCCGTACCCGTACCTGTACTCGTACTCGTCTTGTTCAGCGTCATCATCGGGTGGTCTCCTCCGTGGTCCGTTTCCGACGGTGGCCGTGGGCCGCCCCGCGGGCCGGCATGCGTGCCCGCGGAGGCGGCGGTGCCGGAGTGTGCGCCGGTCAGCCGTTGAGCTGCTTGGGCTTGCTGCCGCCGGTGATCTGGATGCGGCGGGGCTTGGCCTGCTCGGCCACGGGAATGCGCAGCGTCAGGACCCCGGCGTCGTACGAGGCGTCGATGCGCTCCGTGTCGAGGGTTTCACCGAGGAACAGCTGACGGGTGAATTCTCCCGTGGGGCGCTCGGACACGATCATCTCCGCACCCTCGGGGGCGGGAGAACGGCGCTCGGCGTGCACGTTCAGGACGTTGCGCTCGACGTCCAGGGCGATCGTCTCGGGATCGATGCCAGGGAGGTCGAAGTGGACGACGAAATCGTCACCGGCGCGGTAGGCGTCCATCTGCATCGCGGCCGGGCGGGCGGCGCCGAAGACCTGCTGCGTGAGTCGGTCGAATTCACGGAAGGGATCGGTGCGCATGAGCATCACAGGTCACTCCTTTCAGCTGATGGTGGGTGCGATGCCCCCTACGGCTTCTTATATAGCTCGGGGGAGGAAAATTGACAAGCCTCGACTCAAGCCCGGGGGCGGACGGAATGCGCAGGACCGAATACGCAGCAGGCGCGCGGCAGTGTGTGCACGGATGGGCAATGCGCGGTGAGGGTGCCCGTCGTCCGGGCGACCGGCCGCGTTAGCCTCGGTTCGTTCGACAGACGGAGCAGCAACGGGAGGCAGCGATGGCGAAGGTACCGGCGGCGGCGGTGGCCGCGAGTGGGCTCATCGGCGGGTACGGCGTGGCCCGCTGGACCAGGAAGCGGCCCCTCGGCGGGGCGGTGCTGGCAGTCGCGGGGGCCGCGGCCGCGCAGCAGTGGCGGCAGCAGGCCGGCGGCAAGGCCGCGGGGGCGCTGAGCGTCGCCTACGTCGCCGCCTTCGCCGGGTCCCACCCGCTCGCCAAGAAGGTGGGCGCCTGGCCCGCGGTGTTCGGTGTCGCGGGCGCGGTGGCGCTCGCCTCATGGGTCGTGGCCGACCGCAACGCCTAGCCCCTGGCACCGGCCCGCCACCCCGGCGTCACCGGCACAGGGGAGCCCTCGTCTCCCGGACCGTGGCCGACCGCAACGCCTAGCCCCTGGCACCGGCCCGCCACCCCGGCGTCACCGGCACAGGGGAGCCCTCGTCTCCCGGACCGTGGCCGACCACAACGCCCAGCCCCTGGCACCGGCCCGCCACGCCCCGGGGCACGGGAGCCACCGGAGCCACCGGAGCCACCGGAGCCACCGGCACATTGAGCCCCCGGACCGCCCGGCGTCGGCCACCGTCACCGTCACCGTCCTGATGGTCACCCCGCCGGGGTCGTCCACGACCGGGGCTTAGGATCCCGCTCATGTATGGACAGCACGAGCAGGCGGGGGCCGCACAGGCCTACCTCGCCTCGTTGGAGGGCCGCTTGACGGCCGATGGATGCGCCACCCGATGGGAGGACTGGAGCGGAGTGCCCGTACTCGTGGGGCGTCGGGCCGACTTCCGGATGCGTTGGATGGCGACGAAGCTGCATCTGTTCACCGTGGCCGCGGCCGTTCCGGAGATAACCGTCGCGACCGTCTCGGCCTTCACCGACCAGGTGACGAAGTACGCCAAGGACCACAAGGGCGGTCTGCCGGTCGGCCTGCAGAACGGGATCGGCGCCTTCCCCGTCCTGGTCAGCGATCGGGTCGACCCGGCCGCGGTGCACTGGGCCGAGGAGCAGCAGCGCCTCAAGTTCGCCTGTATGACACGGCCCGTCGTGGTCGACAGCGGCCGCCAGTACGTGGGCATGTACCGCGGGAAGCCTGCGCTCGGCCGGGTCTACGCCTCGCACTTCGTCGAGAAGGGCACGGCGTACTTCTACGGCGCCTGAACCCGCCGAGGCTCGTCCCTCTCCCGGCTCACCCCCGGTGCCCCAGCACGTTCACCACCCGCCCGTTCGGATCCCGTACGAAGAAGCGCCGTACGCCCCACTCCTCGTCACGCAGGTCCCGTACGATCTCCGCGCCCGAGGCGAGCAGTTGGGCGTGGACCGCGTCGACGTCCTCGACCTCCACGCTGAGGTCGGGGACGACCGGGGCGGTCCGCTCCTCGGTGAGGAAGCTGATCTGGGCGGTGGGGTTGGCGGGTGAGGCGAGGGTCATGACCCAGCCCTGGTTCATGACCTCCTCGAAGCCCAGCAGGCCGTAGAAGTCGCGGTTCGCCCCCATCGCCTGCTCGGACTCGACGTGGATGTCCGGAACGATCCTGCGGACGGTCATGGAGAGCAGCTCCTCACACATCACAGACTCGGGCGAGCACGGTCACGGGCACGACGACTCACACGCGTGACACGTACACGTCACACGTCACAGACTCGGGACACGACGAATTCCTCGTACATCAAGTCCCCCAAGTCTGCCCTGAACTGCCGTGCCACCGCCGCCGCGACGAGGACCGCGGCCGCGATCAGGAGCGTGAAGGACGCCCATGCCAGGGGCCACGCCGACGCGAACCCGCCCGCCGGCCCGGGGTGTGTGCGCAGGGAGACGTACATCAGGGCCGCCGGTGGCACCGCCACCACCAGCAGCGGCCAGGCGAGCGCGTCCCGGCGGCCGAAGTAGGCGGCCAGCAGGAGCAGGGCGACGGCGAGCAGCAGGACGCCGACGCCGGTCACCGGGGTCGTCTCCTGTACGGAGTCCGCGCTCTGGACGCGGTTGCGCAGATCCCAGGGGAGGCAGAGGAGGTACGCCGCCGCGGCGAGGGCGGCGCCGAGTGTGCGCGTCAGCCAGCGTTCCGGCCAGGGGCGCGTCCGCAAGGGGCTCAACAGCTTCTCGGTCATGTGTACGAGCCTCCCGCGCGCGGGAGGAGTCCGACAGAGTACGCGTACTCAGACCGGCCGGCCGCCTGCTCACCCTCGCGGCATCACGTCGCCGGCGCCGAGGCCGGCCCCGACGGCTCCGCCACGGACAGCGGTGTGGCGATGTCCTCCAGGGACCGGCGTTCCGCGTTCACCGCGAGGAACGCGGCGACCAGCCCCGCCGCGCACATCAGTCCCGCGCCGATCTGGAAGGCGAGCACCGTGTCGCCGACCACGCCGGACTTGGTGAGGTCCGCGAAGACGAGCGGGCCGCTGATACCGCCGGCGGCGGTGCCGAGCGCGTAGAAGAAGGCGATGGCCATGGCCCGGGTCTCCATCGGGAAGATCTCCGAGACGGTCAGATAGGCGCTGGAGGCGCCCGCCGAGGCGAAGAACAGCACCACGCACCAGCAGGCCGTCAGCGTCGTCGCGTTCAGCGAGCCGCGGTCGAAGAGCCAGGCGGTGCCGAACAGCAGGATGCCGGAGAGCAGATAGGTCGAGGAGATCATGATGCGTCGGCCGACCGTGTCGAAGAGCTTGCCGAGCACCAGCGGGCCGATGAAGTTGCCGGCGGCGATGACGGCGAAGTAGTAGCCGGTGCGGTCGGTGGGCACGTCGAAGAACTTGGTGAGGATGGCGCCGAAGCCGAAGGTGATCGCGTTGTAGAGGAACGCCTGGCCGATGAAGAGCGCGAGGCCGAGCGTGGCCCGCTTCGGGTAGCGCCCGAAGACGGTCTTGGCGATCAGTCCGAAGCCGATGCTCTTGCGCTGCTTGATGGTGATCTCGCGGTCCGGCTGCGGCAGCGTCTCGCCCTTCTCCTGCTCGATCTCGCGCTCCACGGAGGAGACCAGTTCCTCGGCCTCCTCCCCGCGGCCGTGGATGAACTGCCAGCGCGGGCTCTCCGGGACGTGCCGCCTGACCAGCAGGATGACCAGGCCCAGTACGACGCCGAGGGCGAAGGTCAGCCGCCAGCCGAGGTCCTTGGGGAAGATGTCGGTGTTCAGCATCACGACGGACAGCAGGGCACCGCCGATCGCGCCCAGCCAGTAGCTGCCGTTGATGATCAGGTCGACCCGGCCGCGGTACTTGGAGGGGATCAGCTCGTCGATCGCCGAGTTGATGGCCGCGTACTCGCCGCCGATGCCGAAGCCGGTGAGGAAGCGGAAGGTGAAGAACCACCAGGGCGAGAAGGACAGCGCGGTCAGGGCCGTCGCCGCGAGATAGACCACGAGGGTGACCATGAACAGCCTTTTACGGCCGAAGCGGTCGGTCAGCCAGCCGAAGAACAGCGCGCCCGCGCAGGCTCCCGCCACGTACAGGGCCGCCG
Source organism: Streptomyces sp. NPDC058371 (assembly GCF_042723265.1). Classification (NCBI taxonomy): domain Bacteria; kingdom Bacillati; phylum Actinomycetota; class Actinomycetes; order Kitasatosporales; family Streptomycetaceae; genus Streptomyces; species Streptomyces sp. NPDC058371. The sequence continues at coordinate 156,495 of NZ_JBHXJC010000010.1, forward strand.
CGATGCCGGTGACCTGTGCGGAGGAGATGGCCAGTCCGCTGCCCTTCTCGGAGAGGCGGCCGGCGATGTTGCCGACGGTGGTGACTTCCAGGCCGTCCAGGATCCATACGGTGCCCAGGCCGATCACGATCATCCAGTGCCAGCGGGACCACGGCAGCCGGTCGAGGCGGGCCGGTACGGCGGTGGTGACGGTTCCCGTGGCGGCGGGTACAGAGGCCGGCGTGTCGGATGCTGTCATGGCTCCCTCTCCGTTGAGTGACCCGTGGGTGACCTCATCCAGAGTGCCCTGATCCGCGCTTCCCACGCCCGGCGAGCGGCGTGTCCGCACGGCCCCCGGCAGGCGCACGACAGACCGGGACAGCAGCCCGCGGCGCGCGAACGGCGGACCGGGACGGCGGCCCGCGCCAGGCGCGCGACGGACCGGGACAGCAGCCCGCGGCGCGCGAACGGCGGACCGGCCGTTCGGCGGCCGGCCGGAGAAGTCAGGCTCCCAGCGCTCGCGACACCACGTAGATGAGCAGTCCGGCCAGCGAGCCCACCACCGTGCCGTTGATCCGGATGAACTGCAGGTCGCGCCCGATGTGGGCCTCGATCTTCTTCGTCGTGTGCTCGGCGTCCCAGCCCGCGACGGTGTCGGTGATCAGGGAGGTGATCTCCTTGCGGTACGTCGTCACGACGTACACCGCCGCGCCCTCGACCCAGCCGTCGACCTTGTCCTGGAGCTTGGGCTCGGTGGCCATGCGGGCGCCGAGGGACAGCAGCGAGGCCCGCACCCTCAGCCGCAGCTCGCTGCGCTCGTCCTCGGCGGCGGAGACGATCATGGATCGTACGGCCGTCCAGGCGGAGGCGATCAGGTCCTGGACCTCGCCGCGGCCGAGGACCTCTCCCTTGAGGCGCTCCACGCGGGCGCGGGTGTCGGTGTCGGACTGCAGGTCGGTGGCGAAGTCGGTGAGGAAGCGGTCGAGGGCGCCGCGGGCCGGGTGCGAGGGCGCGTCGCGCATCTCGGTGACGAATCGGAGCAGTTCCTTGTAGACGCGCTCGCCGACCCGCTTGTCGACGAACCGCGGGGTCCAGCCAGGGGCGCCGCCCTGTACGGCGTCCATCACGGAGTCCCCGTGCTCGACCAGCCAGTCGTGTGCGCGGACGCAGACCAGGTCGACGACCCGCCGGTGACCGCCGTCGGCGACGATCTTCTCCAGCATCTTCCCGATGCCGGGCGCGACCTCCTGGGCGTCGGCGCGCCGGGTGATGGCCTCCCCGACGACCGCCTGGACGTCGGAGTCGCGCAGGACCGTCAGGGCGCCCCGGAGTGCCGTGGCCAGCTCGGCGGTCACCCGGTCGGCGTGCTCCGGTTCGGCGAGCCAGGCCCCGAGGCGGCTGCCGATGCCGACGGCGCGCAGCCGCTGCCGTACGACGTCCTGGGAGAGGAAGTTCTCGCCGACGAACTCGCCCAGGGAGATGCCCAGCTGGTCCTTCTTGGTGGGGATGATCGCCGTGTGCGGGATCGGCAGGCCGAGCGGGTGGCGGAAGAGGGCGGTGACGGCGAACCAGTCGGCGAGCGCGCCGACCATGCCGGCCTCGGCGGCCGCGGCGACATAGTCGGCCCAGACGCCCGCGCCTTCCTGGGACGCCCACTTGGCCAGCACGTACACGACGGCGACCAGGAGCAGCAGGCCGGTCGCCGTGGTCTTCATCCGGCGGACACCGCGGCGCTTCTCCTCGTCGGCGGGGCTGAAGGAGGTCATGGCGCGGGTCGGGGCCGTCGCGCTGCGCGGGCGGCCGGGCGGGCCGGCGGCCGTCGTCGTGCGGTTCACGGCGGCGTCCGGCCGGGCATGCTGCCCTTCGGGGCCCTCTTCTTCCGGTTTCGTACGTTCCATCCACTCCACCCGTTCGGTGACCTCGTACACATTGTCCCTTCCTGACCGACTCTTGGAACGGAACAGGAGTTCCCGGCGTCTGTCCGGACGGGAGTTCGCCGGGGGACCTCGGGGGTCTTTTCGGTGTTCTTCCTCCCCATGACGCATCATGGGGTCATCACATCGGAGCCTCGGGCTCCCATCGCCCGAGGAGACACACGCCGCATGACCAAGCGTCACGCCGGGGGTGCGGGGGTGTCCCCCGCAAGGCACGGCGCCTTGCTGGCGGCGATCGTTGCCGTGATCGTCGTCTTTTCCGCCGCCATATACATCGGTGCCTCCACTGATGAGGGCGGCGGCCGGACGGACATCGCCGGCGGTCGCACCCCGCACAATCCGGCCGCCCCGGCGTCCACCGGTGCGTGGGTCGGCTCATGGTCGGCCTCCCCGGCCGGCGCCGAACCGGGCACCGAGACGAACGGCATGGCCGGCCGCTCCGTACGCAACGTCGTGCACGCGAGTGTCGGTGGTACGAGTGCCCGCATCACACTGTCCAATCTCTACGGACAGCAGCCGCTCAGCATCACGCACGCCACGCTCGCCGTCGCGATGGCCACGAACAACCCCGCCGCGGCGGCCGACACCATGCGCCGGCTGACCTTCGGCGGCAACGTCTCGGTGATCGTCCCGGCGGGCCGGCAGGTGATCAGCGACGCCGTGCAGATCACGGTCCCGCGGGGCAGCGACATCCTCGTCACCACGTACTCCCCCACCCCGTCGGGCCCGGTCACCTACCACCCGCAGGCACGGCAGATGTCCTACACGGCCGAGGGCGACCGCACGGAGAACGTCAGCGGCACGCCGTACACCGCGCAGACGCCGTACTGGCGCTATCTGACCGCGCTCGACGTGCTGAGCAACGAGTCGGACGGCACGGTCGTCGCGATCGGCGACTCGCTGACCGACGGTGTGACGTCGACCGTGGGCGCCAACAAGCGCTGGACGGACGTGCTTTCGGAGCGGCTGCGGAACGCGGCCGGCTCGCGCGACGTGCCCCGCTACAGCATCGTGAACCAGGGCATCAGCGGCAACCAGGTGCTGGCCGCGGGCCTGGGCCGCCCCGCCGACAACCCGAGCGGCCTGTCCCGCTTCGAGCGCGACGTCCTCAGCCGTACGAACGTCAAGGCCGTCGTCATCGACCTCGGTGTCAACGACATCCTGCGCAACCCGGGCCGGGCCGACGCCGACCGGATCGTCACCGGGCTGCGCACGCTGGTCCAGCAGGCGCACGCGCGCGGGCTGCGCGTCGTCGGCGCCACGCTGATGCCCTTCCAGGGCCACCGCGGCTACCGGAACGACCGTGAGGCGGTGCGCGAGGCCGTCAACGCGCGGATCCGGTCGGGCCAGGTGTACGACGCCGTGGCCGACTTCGACCGGGCACTGCGCGACCCGTACAACCCGCGCCGACTGCGCGCCGACTACGACTCGGGCGACCATCTCCACCCGAGCGACAAGGGCTACCAGCGGATGGCGGACGTGTTCGACCTGGAGAGCCTGAAGGGGGCGGCGCCGGCGGAGCTGTGACGGAGGGTCAGGAGACCCAGGCGGGGCTCAAACCCCGCCGCCGGGTCCCATGATCCGGTCCCGCCGCCCCGCCCCGCCGCCGGGTCCCGCGGTCCAGTCCCGCCGCCTCGTCCCGCCGCCGGGCCCCGCGGCCTAGTCCCGCCGCCGGCGCTCGTCGCGGCGCGACTCCCGGCGTTCCCGGTGCTGTTCGCGGCGCTCCGCGTGCCGCTCCCGGCGCTCCTCGTGCCGCTCGCGCACAAGGTCGCGATGCTCCTCCCGCTCCCCGCCGGCGTCGTTCGCGCCGTCGTCGAGGGCGTCCAGGTCGTCGCGGCCGGACCCGTAGAGCTCCCGGCGGGCGTCCTTGCGCTCCAGCTTCTGCCGGCGGCGCTCCTCCTTCAGGCGCTGGCGTTCGGCGCGGGGCAGCTTGCGCTCGACGCCGACACCGCCCCAGAACGCGAAGCCGGTGACGATCACGCGCGGGGCGCCCGGATCCCCCGGGACGCCGTCCTCACGGTGGTCGAAGCCGCCCATGATGCCGATGCCGCGGACGACGACCTCGACGCCGGGCGGCACCACGATGTTCATCCCGCCCATCACCGCGACGCAGTTGAAGACGACCTCGCGGTCCGCGAAGTTCGCGTCGCGCAGGTCGATGTCCCCGCCGCCCATGAACGAGAAGGAGGTGAAGCGCCGCGGCGCGGTCCAGCGGCCCTTGCGCTCGAACCCCGACAGGATCGCCACACCCCACGAGGACGAGCCCTCGCCACCGACGATCCGCTCGCCCCAACTCCCGCTCTCCGCAGGCGGCTTGACCATCGACACGGGGACGACGGCCGCCGCGCCCGGCAGATCGCGGGTGATCGGCGCCAGCTCCCCGTACGTACGCGCCGCGTACGTGGCCTCAAGCCGCTCCTCGAACTCCGCCATGTCGAGACGGCCCTCGGCGACGGCGTCCCGCAGCTGCTCGGCGACTCGTTCACGATCGGCGTCGGAGGCACGCAGCTCCGGGCTCGGCAGGCCGGAGGCCCGCGGCACCGGCAGCTCGTCGTCGTTTCCCCGGGAAGGCTCGGCGTCGGTCATGAAAGCAGCCTACGAGGTCGCCTTCTCCGCGTACATCTTCGCGATGACCGCCTCGATGTCGGGCTCCCGCACCGACAGATCGACCAGCGGATAGTCCGCCGCGATCCGCGCCACCAGCGGAGCCGCCGATTCCGCGGCCGGGAAGGCGAGCCACTGCCGCGGCCCCTCCACCCTGACCACCCGCGCCGACTCGATCTCGATCGGCGCCAGCTCCCGCTCCAGGTCCACGACCAGGGTCCGCTCGCTCTCCCCCACCTCGTGCAGCCCGGCGAGCGGACCGTCGTACATCAGCCGCCCGTGGTCGATGACCATCACGCGCCGGCACAGCTGCTCGATGTCGGTGAGGTCGTGCGTGGTGAGCAGCACGGTCGTGCCGCGCTCGGCGTTGAGCTCCCGCAGGAACTCCCGGACCTTGGCCTTGGAGACCACGTCGAGGCCGATCGTCGGCTCGTCGAGGTAGAGCACCTCGGGGTCGTGCAGCAGCGCCGCCGCGATGTCGCCGCGCATCCGCTGCCCGAGCGAGAGCTGCCGCACCGGCACGTCCAACAGGGCGTGCAGCTCCAGGAGTTCGACACACCGGTCGAGGTTCGCCCGGTAACGGGCGTCGGGGATGCGGTACATGCGGTGCATCAGCCGGTACGAGTCGATCAGCGGGAGGTCCCACCACAGCGTCGTACGCTGCCCGAAGACGACCCCGATGCGCTGCGCGAGGCGGGTCCGCTCGCGGGACGGGTCGATGCCGGCGACCCGCAGCCGGCCACCGCTCGGGGTGAGGATCCCGGTCAGCATCTTGATGGTGGTCGACTTGCCCGCGCCGTTCGGGCCGATGTAGCCGACCATCTCACCGCGCGGCACGGTGAAGGAGAGACCGTCGACCGCCCGGACCTGCCGCCGCTCGCTGCGCAGGAAGCCGGTCTTCTTGCGCACGTCGAAGACCTTCTCGACGCCGTCGAGCTCGATGAAGGCACCAACCTGGTCTGTTTCCAAGCGAGTTCAGCTCCCCGTACTGCGATAGGAACGAAGTCCCGCCCGCCAGGCCAGCCCCGCGAGCGCGCAGCAGCCGGCGGCCACCAGCGGCGGGGCGAAGGCGGCCCACGTCGGCAGGTCGAGCGGATAGGGCCGCCCCAGCACATACAGCGCGGGCAGCCAGTTGACGAAGGCCAGCGGCAGCACGAAGGTCACCCCGCGCACCAGGTCCTTGGCGAAGACGGTCGGCGGGTACTGCAGGAGCGTGTTGCCGCCGTACGTGAAGGAGTTCTGCACCTCGGAGGCGTCCTGCGCCACGAACTGGAAGGCCCCGCCCGCCACGAACACGGCCCCGAAGATCGCCCCGCCGCTGACCAGCATCAGCGGGATCATCAGCACCTTGAGCGGGCTCCACGCGATGTCGAGCGCGCCGATCGCGTAACCGAGGACGAGCAGGCCCTGGGTGATCCGGCCCAGCCTGCGCAGCGCGAAACGGTCCGCGGCGACCTGCGCGAGCACCGGCGCGGGGCGCACCAGGAGGGTGTCGAGCGTGCCGTCGCGCACCCGCCGGCCCAGCCGGTCCATCGAGCCCAGCACCAGGTCCGCGAGCCCGAACGCGGCGCCCGAGACGCCGTACAGGAAGGCGACTTCGGGCAGGGTGTAGCCGCCGAGCCGGTCGATCCCCGAGAACATCAGCATGATGGCGACGAAGTCGAGCGCGTTCGCCGCGAAGTTGCCGAAGGCGGTCATCAGGAAGGACGCGCGGTAGGCCATCGTGGAGCGGATCCACATGGCGGCGATCATGCGATAGGCGCGCAGTCCGTCGCACACCCGGGCGTACGCCCCCTGCCGCTCGGCCGGCCACCCGGCCACCCGCACCCGCCCGTCCGCCGCGGTCCCACCCACGCCGCCGGGTCCCTCGTATCCGGGCTCGTCCTCGCGTACGGGGCTAGCCACCCTGCACCACCACCCTCCGTGTCGCCACCGACTGCACCAGCCGCCCAGCCGCGAGCAGCGCGAGCGCCCAGGCCGACTGGAAGGCATACGTGCCCAGCGGATCGGCCGTGCCGAGCAGCACGTCCACCGGCGCCTGGATCAGCGACGACCAGGGCAGCGCCCGTACGACCTCGCCGAGCACGCCCGGGAAGACGTTCAGCGGCAGCACCATCCCCGAGCAGAAGAGCCCCGCGATCCACACGATCTGCGCCACGCCCGCCCCGTCGAGGAGCCAGAACGCCGACAGCGCCACCAGATAGCGGATCGAGAAACTGACCAGCACCCCGAGCGCGACCGCGACCAGGAACGCGACCCAGGTCAGCGCGTCGGTAGGCAGCGCGAGGTCGAAGAAGAACGCCCCGAACACCAGCGGCACGACCCCGCGCCCCAGCAGATGGAACAGCGCGCGGCCCGCGTCCTGCGCCAGCCACCACAGCTGAAGGTCGGCGGGCCGGTACAGGTCGATCGCGATGTCACCCGTACGGATGCGCTCGATCAGCTCGTCCTCGAAGCCGCCGCCCATCACGGACACCACCATGAGCAGCGACTGGCCGAGCCACACATAGGTGAGCGCCTGCGCCTGGTCGTAGCCCCCGAGGTGCGGTCTGACGTCCCACAGCGCGATGAAGACGTACGCCATGATCAGCCCGAAGACGGTGTTGGTGAAGACCCCCGCCGCCGTGGCCGCCCGGTAGGTGGCGTGCCGCCGGAACCCGCTCATCGCGACGGCCGCGTACAACCGTCCAGTCCCCACGAGACCGCCCCTTCCGCCGCGTCGGACCAAAGCGCAGGAGCCTAGCCCGCCGGTGACGCCGTGTGCCACGCATTTTTCCCGCAGGACGCGTGCCGAGGTCAGGGAACGGAACGCATGGTGCGACAGTCTTCAAGAGGGGGCGCAGAAGGCGTACGAGGGCGTACGGGAACGTACGACGCGAAACGGGAGTCCGGGCAGACAGATGAGCGACGAGCCGAAGCCGCAGGAGAACAGCCAGGGCTGGGCCCCTCGGGACCCGGAGTCCGCGCACGCTCCGGCACCGGAACCCGGCGCGGCGCCGGGCACGCCCGGCAAGAAGCAGAAGCGCAGGCGCACCGGCTGGCGCCGGCTGCTCCCGACCTGGCGGATGGTGCTCGGCACGTTCATCGGCCTGGTCCTGCTGCTGGTCGGCCTCTTCGCCCTCGGCTACTACCTCGTCCAGATCCCGCCCGCGAACGCCGCGGCGACCAAGCAGAGCAACGTGTACCTGTACGCGGACGGCAGCGAACTCGTCCGCGACGGCGAGGTCAACCGCGAGAACGTGACGCTCGCGCAGATCGCCAAGAACACCCAGCACGCAGTACTCGCCGCCGAGGACCGGGACTTCTACACCGAGTCGGCCGTCGACCCCAAGGCGATGATCCGCGCGGCCTGGAACACCGTCACCGGCAAGGGCAGGCAGTCCGGTTCGACGATCACCCAGCAGTACGTGAAGAACTACTACCTCGGCCAGGAACAGACGGTCACCCGGAAGGTGAAGGAGTTCTTCATCTCCATCAAGCTGGACCGCGAGAAGAGCAAGGACGACATCCTCGAGGGCTACCTCAACACCAGCTACTTCGGCCGCAACGCGTACGGCATCCAGGCCGCCGCGCAGGCGTACTACGGCGTCGACGCACAGGACCTGACGGCCGGCCAGGGCGCGTATCTCGCGGCGCTCCTCAACGCGCCCAGCGAGTACGACGTGATCGCCCACCCCGAGAACAAGTCGGCGGCCCTGGCCCGCTGGAACTACGTGCTCGACGGCATGGTCAAGAAGAAGTGGCTGACCCAGGCCGCGCGGGACAAGGTGAAGTTCCCCGAGCCCAAGCAGACGGTCGTCGCGGCCGGCATGTCCGGGCAGCGCGGCTACCTCCTGAAGGCCGTGAACGACTATCTCGTCGAGAACAAGATCATCGACGAGGCCACTCTCAACGTCGGCGGCTACCGCATCACGACCACCCTGCAGAAGACCAAGCAGGACGACTTCGTGAAGGCCGTCGACGACCAGGTCATGAGCGAACTCGACAAGAAGGACCGCAAGGCCGACAACTACGTCCGCGCGGGCGGCGTCTCCATCGACCCCGCGAGCGGCAAGGTCGTCGCGATGTACGGCGGCATCGACTACACCAAGCAGTACGTCAACAACGCCACCCGCCGCGACTACCAGGTCGGCTCCACCTTCAAGCCCTACGTGTTCACCTCGGCCGTGCAGAACGACTCCGAGACCCAGGACGGCCGCACGATCACGCCGAACACGATCTACGACGGCACCGACAAGCGCCCCGTGCAGGGCTGGAACGGCGGCCCGTACGCACCCGAGAACGAGGACAACGTCTCCTACGGCCCGATCACCGTACGCACCGCCACCGACAAGTCGGTCAACGCCGTGTACGCGCAGATGGCCGTCGACGTCGGCCCCGACAAGGTCAAGCAGACGGCCGTCAGCCTCGGCATCCCGGCGGACACCCCCGACCTGACCGCCACCCCGTCCATCGCCCTCGGCCCGGCCACGGCCAGCGTCCTCGACATGGCCCAGGCCTACGCGACGCTCGCCAACCACGGCAGGCACGGCACGTACACCCTCGTCGAGAAGATCACCAAGGACGGCGCGGAGGACGTCAAACTGCCGGCGCAGAACACCAAGCAGGCCGTCAGCCGCGAAGCCGCCGACACGACGACCGCGATCCTGCAGAGCGTCGTCGAGGGCGGCACCGGTACGGCCGCGCAGGCCGCCGGCCGCCCCGCCGCCGGCAAGACCGGCACCGCCGAGGAGGATCGGGCGGCCTGGTTCGCCGGCTACACCCCCGACCTCGCCACCGTCGTCTCCGTGATGGGCCAGGACCCCGACACCGGCGCACCCAAGTCGCTGTACGGCGCACTCGGCCAGGACCGCATCAACGGCGGCGCCTACCCCGCGCAGATCTGGGCCCAGTACACGAAGGCGGCCCTGAAGGGCAGCCCGGCCAAGGAGTTCGACCTGGAGCTGCAGCCGGGCGCGGAGGAGCAGCAGCCCCCCACCAACGAACCCAGCGACCGGCCCTCCGGCCCGGGCGGCCAGGACAACGGCGGCACGACGACCGACGGCGGAACGACGAACGGCGGCACCACCACCGACGGCGGCACCACGACGGACGGCGGAACGACGAACGGCGGCACCACCACGGACGGCGGCACGACGACCGACGGCGGAACGACCGACGGGGGCACCACCACCGACGGTGGCACGACGACCGACGGCGGCACCACCGACGGAGGCACCACCACCGACGGCGGCGGCACCACAACCGACGGCGGAACGACGGACGGCGGCACCACGGGGACAACCACCGCGGGCCCGCTCAGCCGCCCCACGCACCGGCGCCCGTAGGCCGCGGGCCGGCGGCGGCCTCAGTGGCCGGACGTCGCCTTCAGCCCCACTACGGCCACCAGCAGCAGACAGACGAAGAAGATCCGGGCGGCGGTCACCGGCTCACCGAGCACGACCATGCCGAGCACCGCCGCCCCGGCGGCACCGATCCCGACCCACACGCCGTAGGCGGTACCGATCGGCAGGGACTTCGCGGCGTACGACAACAGGACCATGCTCGCCACGATGCCCGCGCCCGTGAGCACACTCGGCACCAGCCGCGTGAAGCCGTCCGTGTACTTCATTCCGATCGACCAGCCGACCTCGAGCAGACCGGCGACGAGCAGCAGAATCCAGGCCATGACAGGCACCTCCGTCTGGGAATCAACAGGGGTGCGTCGTCTTTGCCCAGGAGCCCTCGTTCGTGCTCCCACCCGGTACGGCGCGTCTCGTCGGGGTCCCTCAAAGGTAGCAAAACCCAGGCGAAAGGGGCTGGTGACCATGGTCACCAGCCCCTTTCGAAACCCTGCGGCAGGCCCTACAGATACAGGCCGGTCGAGTCCTCGGACCCCTCGAAACGGTCCGCGGCCACCGCATGCAGATCCCGCTCACGCATCAGGACGTACGCGATACCCCGCACCTCGACCTCGGCACGGTCCTCGGGGTCGTACAGCACCCGGTCGCCCGGCTCCACCGTCCGCACGTTCTGCCCCACCGCCACGACATCCGCCCAGGCGAGGCGCCGGCCCACGGCCGCGGTCGCGGGAATCAGGATGCCGCCGCCGGACCGCCGCTCGCCCTCGGCGGCGTCCTGCCGCACGAGCACACGGTCGTGCAGCATCCGGATGGGCAGCTTGTCGTCGTGATGGTTCTTCTCGCTCACGCCCCGAACCTACCTGCCTCGGCCGAATCCGTACGCAGTCGGGTCAGCCCCTGCGGCGCCGTGAACCCACGGCCAGCAGACCGACGACCCCGACCACCACCAGGGCCACCGGCACGATGCGCTCCAGCCGCGGCGCACCCTCCTCGGTGACGAACCGCCCCTTCACATCGCCCACGACCCGGTTCACACCGACGTACGCCCGGCCGAGCGTGTGGTCGATGTTCGAGACGACCTTGGCCTTCGCGTCCCCGACGATCGTCTTCGGATGCACCCGCACCCCGATCTCGTCGAGCGTCTCGGCGAGGACCTCGCGGCGGCGCTTGATGTCCGCCTCGATCTGCGCCGGAGTCCTGGTATCCGACGTTCTCGACGTATCCGACACCGCGCTGCCTCCGTGGTCGTAGCGACGTACTGGCTTCTGTGGTCCGGCTCCGTCCGACCCTGGGGCCCGACTCCGCCTTCCCGTGGTCGACAGTCTGTCAGCTCCGGAGCGAACGCACCCCACGGCACCCCTATTGGATGCGCCCCTATTGGGTGCGCCGAAGCGCATTAGGCTCGGTGTCCAAACCGCCCCTGCCACGTGAGGTACCGATGAGCGAGCGACTCCAGCCCGGCGACACCGCCCCCGCTTTCACCCTGCCCGACGCCGACGGCAACGACGTCTCCCTGGCCGCCCACAAGGGCCGCAAGGTCATCGTCTACTTCTACCCGGCGGCCCTGACGCCCGGCTGCACCAAGCAGGCCTGCGACTTCACGGACAACCTCGACGTACTGGCGAGCGCCGGCTACGACGTCATCGGCGTCTCCCCCGACAAGCCGGAGAAGCTCGCCAAGTTCCGCGACAAGGAGAACCTGAAGGTCACCCTCGTCGGCGACCCCGACAAGACCGTCATCGAGGCCTACGGCGCCTTCGGCGAGAAGATGAACTACGGCAAGACCTACCTCGGCGTCATCCGCTCCACGGTGATCGTGGACGAGGAGGGCAAGATCGAGCGGGCGTTCTACAACGTCAAGGCGACCGGACACGTCGCGAAGATCATCAAGGACCTGGGCATCTGACGCACCCGCGCCTGCCCGCACGCCCGTCCCTGCGCGCAAGCCCGCCCCCTGCCCGCACGCCCGAGCTGCCGCACCGCCCGCCGGCGCCGGCGCCGCCCGCGTCTCCGCAGGCCGGGACCCCCGAAGGCCCCGCACGGCCGCCCCCGCCCGCACCCCGGGTGGGGGCTCGCCCATATGTGACGGAAGTCCCTCTCAGTGAGGACTTCCGTTTGCGGTCGGCAACCCCGAGCAGGTGATCCCCTGGAAGTACGTGCGTCCAGAAACGAAAGGATCACCCCCATGGCGACCACCGCGCCCGAAACCGCAGAGGTCGCTGCCGATCCCGAGGCAGTGAAACGTCACCGCACGCTCTTCCGCGCCGTCCGGCGCCGCCGCAACCCCCCACTGCGACGCACCGACATCACCGTCACCGACGAAAGCGCGGTCAAACGCGCCGTCAAAGCCGCCTCGCTCGGCAATGCCATGGAGTGGTTCGACTTCGGCATCTACAGCTACCTCGCCGTCACCATCGGCCACGTCTTCTTCCCGTCCGGGAACGGCACCGTCCAACTGCTCTCCTCCTTCGCCACCTTCGCCGTCTCCTTCCTCGTGCGGCCCATCGGCGGCATGGTGTTCGGGCCCATGGGCGACAAGGTCGGCCGCAAAAAGGTCCTCGCCCTGACGATGATCCTGATGGCCATCGGCACCTTCGCCATCGGCCTCATCCCCGCCTACGCCACGATCGGCTTCTGGTCGCCCGTCCTGCTGATCCTCTTCCGCCTCGTCCAGGGCTTCTCGACCGGCGGCGAGTACGGCGGAGCGTCGACCTTCATCGCGGAGTACGCCCCAGACAAGCGCCGCGGCTTCTTCGGCAGCTTCCTGGAGTTCGGCACGCTCGCCGGATACGTGGGCGCGGCCGGCCTGGTCACCCTGCTCACGACGTTCCTCGGCAGCGCCGGCATGGAGTCCTGGGGCTGGCGCATCCCGTTCCTGGTGGCCGGGCCCATCGGCCTCGTCGGCCTGTACCTGCGGCTCAAGCTGGACGAGACCCCCGCCTTCCAGAAACTGGAGGACGCGACCTCGCACAAGGCCTCCGACGCGGCCTCCACGGTCGAGACCACCGCCAAGGGCGACCTCGCGAAGATCTTCCGCGACTACTGGCCGACGCTGATCCTGTGCATCTGCCTCGTCGGCGCGTACAACATCACCGACTACATGCTGCTGTCGTACATGCCGACGTACCTGTCCGACGAGATGGGCTACAGCGAGACCCACGGCCTGCTGATCCTGATCGCCACCATGGCCGTGCTGATGCTGATCATCAGCCAGGTGGGCCGGCTCTCCGACCGCTTCGGCCGCAAGCCGCTCCTCATGTCCGGCATGCTCGGCTTCCTCGTCCTGTCCGTGCCGGCCTTCCTGCTGGTCAAGCAGGGCAGCCTGGTCGCGGTCTCGGCGGGCATGCTGATGCTCGGCCTCTCCCTGGTCTGCATGCTCGGCACCATGTCGGCGGCCCTCCCCGCCCTCTTCCCCACCCAGGTCCGCTACGGCTCCCTCTCCGTCGGCTACAACCTCTCCGCCTCCCTCTTCGGCGGCACGACCCCCCTCGTCATCACCGCCCTCATCAGCGTGACCGGCTCCGACCTGATGCCCGCGTACTACGCCATGGCCGCGGCCCTCGTCGGCGTCATCGCCGTCGCCTGCATGAAGGAGACCGCCCAGAAGCCCCTGGCGGGATCACCCCCCTCGGTCGAAACCCACGAGGAGGCGGCGGAACTGGTCGAGGCCCAGGCCCCGGTACTACGCTTCTGACACCCCGCGTGACTGTCCGATAGTCGGTTCGTTACTCCGTGCGAGGCCACGAACGTGTGGCCGGGGCGGAGGGGAACATGAGCGTGCGGAGCGCACCGGAACCGACACCGGACAACCACTGCGACCGCGGTATCCAGCGGCCGGACCCGTACAGCAAGGAACGGCTCGCGCCGGTCGTCGCCGAGGCCCGCAACCGGACCGACCTGATGCGGCGGCTCGACCTCGGCACGAATGGGGGCCAACGGCGGGTGCTGCAGGAGAAGGTAACGGGACACGGGCTCGACACGAGCCACTTCGGCAAGCGCAGCCCGTGGCGCAAGTACCCGGACGCAGCGATTGCCGAAGCGTGCGCATCATCGTCCTCGTTGCGCGAAGTGGCTCTGAAGCTGGGTGCCACCCCCGCCACGGGCACGCTCTCCCACATCCGACGCCGCATCAGCGCGGCGGGTATCGACATCGGCCACTTCCGGGGCGTGGATCGGCCCGAGTTGGAGCTGCCCTTCACCCGGGAAGAGCTGCGTACGGCCGCCGCTGCGGCAACGAGCGTGCGCGCAGTGGCCCGCGTCCTGGGGGTTCGGGATGACAGCAGCTCGCGCGCGGCACTGGGCCGCATGCTGCGCACCCAGCACATCGACATCGGACACTTCTCGCACCGGCGGGTGCCGATTCCCGAGGACCGGCTGCGCGCCCTCGTACCGAGCGCCTCCAGCTACGCCGACGTGATGCGAGGCCTCGGTATGGAGGTCAACGACACCAACCACCGGCGCGTCCGGCGCGAGGCGTCCCGCCTCAGGCTCGACACCAGCCACTTCAAGCGCCGGGCCTGGGGGCGGCCAGAACGGCCGGCGCCCGCATCGACAGCCCACCGGGTACTGGTGGTTCTCCCGGACCAAGCCGGGCGGACCAACAGGAGCCAGCTCCACCGAGCCCTGGCCGAAGTCGGAGTGCCGTACGTATGCGTAGGGTGCGGCAGCACCGGTGAGTGGCTCGGGCAGCCGATCACCTTGCAGATCGACCATGCCAACGGGGACTGGCGGGACAACCGCCAGGAGAATCTCCGCTATATGTGCCCCAACTGCCATTCGCTCACGAGCACCTGGTGCAGACGAGGCAATCGGCGCCGCGAACGACCCGTCGGCAAAACCCCCGCTCAGGCTGGTCCACCTGCCCGGTACGATGGCATGCGGCTAGCGGCGGTGGCGCAACAGGCGACGCAGCAGACTTAGGATCTGTGGCCCGTGAAACGGCTTGAGGGTTCGAATCCCTTCCGCCGCACCTGGACGGCCTGCGAATCGGCGGACGATTTGCAGGCCGTTTCTGTGCGCGTCCTCAGCCCAACAACTCCCGAACCACCGGCACCAGTGCCCGGAACGCCTTGCCGCGGTGGCTGATCGCGTTCTTCTCGTCCGGGGAGAGTTCCGCGCAGGTGCGGGTCTCGCCGTCCGGCTGGAGGATCGGGTCGTAGCCGAACCCGTTCGTGCCGGACGGGGCATGGCGGAGGGTCCCGCGGAGCTGGCCTTCGACGACGCGTTCGGTGCCGTCGGGGAGGGCGAGCGCGGCGGCGCAGGCGAAGTGGGCGGCGCGGTGAGGTGCGTCGATGTCGCCGAGCTGGGCGAGGAGGAGGTCGAGGTTGGCCTTGTCGTCGCCGTGGCGGCCGGCCCAGCGGGCGGAGAAGATGCCGGGGGCGCCGCCCAGGACGTCGACGCAGAGGCCGGAGTCGTCGGCGACGGCGGGCAGGCCGGTGGCCTGGGCGAGGGCGTGGGCTTTGAGGAGGGCGTTCTCGGCGAAGGTGACGCCGGTTTCCTTGACGTCGGGGATGTCGGGGTAGGCGTCCGCGCCGACGAGGTCATGGGTGAGGCCTGCGTCGGCGAGGATCGCCTTCAGTTCGGTGATTTTGCCGGCGTTGCGGGTGGCGAGGATCAGGCGGGTCATGGCCCTCAGTATCCCCAGGTTCCCGGGGTGCGCCGTGCGCCTTCCGGGCGCTCCTACGGTGTGCAGACCTTCGTCAGTTCGCCCGCCGCGTCGGTGACGGGGCTGATGTCGGGTGTGTTGTCGCCGTTCTTGACGGCGGTGCGGACGTTTTCGACGGCTTGGCTGAGGTCGTCGACGGCTTTGTTGACGTCGGCGTTGTCGGTTTTGTCGCCGATCTTGTCGAGGTTTTTCTCGATGGAGTTGAGGGACTGGTCCGTCTGCGTGGGGTCGTTCGCCGCGTTTTCGACGGCCTGTTGGAGGTCGGTGACGCTGTCGGCTATGGCGTCGGCGGTCTGGACGCAGTCGAGGGCTTTGCTGACGGCGTCGCAGCCGACGGCGGCCGGCAGGGCGATGAGTGCGGTGACGACGGCGATTGCGGCGGTGCGGCGGCGGTGGCGCGCGGCCATGGAACGGTCCCTCCCCGTGGGCATGGTGTGGTCGACCCCGTGGTGTGGTCGGCGGGGCGCACGGCTGGACCGTACGCCCGTACCTGTTAGAACGCGATCGGTTATCGCGCGGTTGCTTCGAGGACGGCGCGTTGGATCGCGGCGAGTTCGTCGCAGCCGGATACGGCGAGGTCCAGGAGGGTGTTGAGCTCTTTGCGGTCGAAGGGTTCGGCTTCGGCGGTGCCCTGGATTTCGACGAATCGGCCGTCGCCGGTGCAGACGACGTTCATGTCGGTGTCGGCTTTGACGTCTTCTTCGTAGCGGAGGTCGAGGAGGGGGATGCCTCCGACGATGCCTACGGAGACGGCGGAGACGGTTCCGGTGAGGGGCTGTCGGCCGGCTTTGACGAGTTTCTTGCCCTGGGCCCAGGTGATGGCGTCGGCGAGGGCGACGTAGGCGCCGGTGATGGCGGCGGTGCGGGTGCCGCCGTCGGCCTGGAGGACGTCGCAGTCGAGGACGATGGTGTTCTCGCCGAGGGCTTTGTAGTCGATGACTGCGCGCAGGGAGCGGCCGATGAGACGGCTGATCTCGTGGGTGCGGCCGCCGATCTTGCCGCGGACGGATTCGCGGTCGCCGCGGGTGTTGGTGGAGCGGGGGAGCATGGAGTACTCGGCGGTGACCCAGCCTTCGCCGCTGCCTTTGCGCCAGCGCGGGACGCCTTCGGTGACGGAGGCGGTGCAGAAGACTTTGGTGTCGCCGAAGGAGACGAGGACGGAGCCCTCGGCGTGCTTGCTCCAGCCTCGCTCGATGGCGATGGGGCGGAGCTGGTCGGGGGTGCGGCCGTCGATTCGAGACATGCGGATGAGCCTAGCTGTACATGGCTGAGGGGCTGCCTCGGGTGTGGGAGGCAGCCCCTCAGGGGTGAGCGGGGGCCGGCGGGGGCCCGTCGGCTCACATCATGTCTTCGATGTCCGCGGCGATGGGGTCGGCGTCGGTGCCGATGACGACCTGGATGGCGTTGCCCATCTTGACGACGCCGTGGGCGCCGGCGGCTTTGAGGGCGGCTTCGTCGACCTTGCTCGGGTCGTGGACTTCGGTGCGGAGGCGGGTGATGCAGCCTTCGACTTCTTCGATGTTGTCGATGCCGCCGAGCCCGGCGACGATCTTCTCAGCCTTGGTGGCCATGTCCCTACTCCCTGATCCGAACCGCTTTGTCGCAGTAACCCACAGTTGGCCCATCTTCGCGAGCGGTCATGTCGCGGGTGCCGAATGATGGCGTTCACGACAGGGCGACCGTCTGTCGACTGGTCTACACCAGTTGGCGGACGGGAGCCAAACCCGGCCCGGTCCGGAGGACGCCGATGAGTGCCGACAGCGCTGCCGCGCCCGCGCGTGCCCGCTGGAACAATGCGTTCCAGGGGTTGCAGAAGATGGGCCGCAGTCTCCAGCTTCCCATTGCGGTGCTGCCGGCCGCCGGCATCCTGAACCGGCTGGGGCAGCCGGATGTGTTCGGGGACGACGGCCTTGGCTGGACCAATGTCTCCAAGGTGATGGCGGGTGCCGGTGGCGCCCTGCTCGACGGTTCGCTGGGTCTGCCGCTGCTGTTCTGTGTGGGTGTGGCGATCGGGATGGCGAAGAAGTCGGACGGTTCGACGGCGCTGGCGGCGGTCGCGGGGTTCCTCGTCTACTTCAGCGTGCTGCGTCAGTTCCCGGAGTCCTGTGCGCAGCAGGCGAAGGTGATCCAGAACATCGGCTGCCAGGCGGCGGACAGTTCGGTGACGGCGTTCACGTACCAGAATCCGGGCGTGTTCGGCGGCATCGTCATGGGGCTGATGACGGCGTACTTCTGGCAGCGTTTCCACCGGACCCGGCTGGTGGACTGGCTGGGCTTCTTCAACGGGCGCCGGCTGGTGCCGATCATCATGGCGTTCGTGGCGATCGCGTTCGCGGCGCTGTGTCTGTGGATCTGGCCGCCGATCGGTGATGGTCTGCAGAACTTCAGCGACTGGCTGGTGAGTCTGGGTGCGTGGGGTGCGGGTGTGTTCGGTCTCGCCAACCGCGCGTTGCTGGTGATCGGGCTGCATCAGTTCCTGAACGTGCCCATCTGGTTCCAGTTCGGGAGTTTCACGAAGCCGGACGGCACGGTGGTGCACGGTGACATCAACATGTTCCTGGCGGGCGATCCGAACGCGGGTCAGTTCACGTCGGGCTTCTTCCCGATCATGATGTTCGCGCTGCCGGCCGCGTGTCTGGCGATGACGCACTGTGCAAAGCCCCATCGCCGTAAGGAGATCGGCGGCATGATGCTGTCGGTCGCGCTGACGTCGTTCGTCACCGGTATCACCGAACCGATCGAGTACTCCTTCGTGTTCATCGCGCCGCTGCTGTACGCGGTCCACGCGGTGCTCACCGGTGTGTCCATGGCGGTGACCTGGGGTCTGGGTGTGCATGACGGTTTCAGTTTCTCGGCGGGTCTGATCGACTACGTCATCAACTGGAACCTGGCGACCAGGCCGTGGGCGATCATCCCGATCGGCCTGTGTTTCGCCGCCGTCTATTACGCGGTCTTCCGCTTCGCGATCACGAAGTTCGATCTGAAGACTCCGGGGCGCGAGCCGGAGGAGGAGGTCGAGGACACGACGAAGGCGTAGGAGTCGGCGCGGTTTCCGTGCCGAATGAACTCGAAGGGCCCCTGGACCGGCCGGTCCAGGGGTCCTTCGGCATGAGTGGACGCGGTTCTTCCGGTATGGCCCAGACCACAAAATTCGCGGGTT
The DNA here is from genome assembly GCF_042723265.1 of Streptomyces sp. NPDC058371. Lineage (NCBI taxonomy): Bacteria > Bacillati > Actinomycetota > Actinomycetes > Kitasatosporales > Streptomycetaceae > Streptomyces > Streptomyces sp. NPDC058371. The sequence continues at coordinate 175,179 of NZ_JBHXJC010000010.1, forward strand.
CCTTATCCAGCCTTCACCGTGCTACAACAGGTCTACACCACTGAGTGGTGTAGACCACGCGGTTGCTGCCCACCCCTTGATTCGCCCTTCCCGTCCCCCGGCAGCACCGGCACATGGAGGAACTATGAGCACCGCCAGCGCTACGGCGGCCCCCGCTAAGAAGCGGGGATCCGGCCTGTTCCAGGGCCTGCAGAAGGTCGGCCGAAGCCTACAGCTCCCCATCGCCGTGCTGCCGGCGGCGGGCATTCTGCTCCGGCTGGGGCAGACGGACATCCACGACAAGCTCAACCTGCCGGACAAGGTCACGGCGGTATTCGCCACGGCCGGTGGCGCGATCTTCGACAACCTGCCGATGCTCTTCTGTATCGGTGTCGCGATCGGCTTCGCCAAGAAGTCCGACGGCTCCACCGCTCTCGCCGCTCTGGTCGGCTTCCTTGTCTACAGCAATGTGCTGAAGGCGTTCCCGGTCACCGAGGCCAAGGTCCAGAAGGGCGCGGACATAGCCGCGACCTACAACAACCCGGGCGTGCTCGGCGGCATCATCATGGGTCTGCTCGCCGCCGTGCTGTGGCAGAAGTACCACCGCAAGCAACTGGTCGACTGGCTCGGCTTCTTCAACGGTCGCCGCCTGGTTCCGATCATCATGGCCTTCGTCGGCACCCTCATGGGCGTCTTCTTCGGTCTGGTCTGGGAGCCGATCGGTGAGGTCATCTCCAACTTCGGCGAGTGGATGACCGGCCTCGGCGCGCTGGGTGCGGGGCTGTTCGGTCTGATCAACCGTGCGCTGATCCCGGTCGGCATGCACCAGTTCGTGAACACCGTGTCCTGGTTCCAGATCGGTGACTTCCAGAACGCCGCGGGCGACGTCGTGCACGGCGACCTGAACCGGTTCTTCGCCGGTGACCCGACCGCCGGACAGTTCATGTCGGGCTTCTTCCCGATCATGATGTTCGGCCTTCCGGCCGCCGCGATCGCCATCGCGCACAGCGCCCGCCCCGAGCGCCGCAAGGCCGTGATGGGCATGATGGTCTCGCTCGCGCTGACGTCCTTCGTGACCGGTGTGACCGAGCCGATCGAGTTCTCGTTCATGTTCATCGCGCCGGTGCTGTACGCGATCCACGCGGTCCTCACCGCCCTGTCCATGGCGATCACCTGGGGGCTCGGCGTCCACGCCGGCTTCACTTTCTCCGCGGGCGCGATCGACTACGCCCTGAACTGGAACCTCGCCACGAAGCCCTGGTTGATCATCCCGATCGGCCTGGTCTTCGCCGCGGTCTACTACGTCCTCTTCCGCTTCGCGATCACCAAGTTCAATCTCCCCACCCCGGGCCGCGAGCCCGAGGAGGAGGTCGAGGACCTCACCAAGGCGTGAGTCCCGGCCGCAACGCACACACGAAGACCCCGGAACCCAGTCGGTTCCGGGGTCTTCGTGTGTCGTGGCTGCGGGAGGGTTCAGATCTCGTACGTCGACCGGGGGGCCGCCAGTTCCACCGCTCCGGTGTAGGCCTCCCGGGCGTCGGCCAGGTTGACCTGGGGGTCCGTCCACGGCGGGATGTGGGTGAGGACCAGGCGGCGCGCGCCCGCGCGGGTGGCCGTCTCGCCCGCCTCGCGCCCGTTGAGGTGGAGGTCGGGGATGTTCTCCTTGCCGTGCGTGAACGCGGCCTCGCACAGGAACAGGTCGGCGTCGCGGGCGAGTTCGTCCAGAGCGTCGCTCACGCCGGTGTCCCCGGAGTAGGTCAGCGCGCGCCCGCCGTGCTCGACGCGGATGCCGTACGCCTCCACGGGGTGGCGCACCTTCTCCGTGTGCACGGTGAAGGGACCGATCTCGAACGTGCCCGGCTTGACCGTGTGGAAGTCGAAGACCTCGCTCATCGAGGAGGCGCTGGGGGTGTCCGCGTACGCGGTGGTCAGGCGCTGCTCCGTGCCCTCGGGTCCGTAGACGGGGATCGGGTCGCAGCGGCCGCCGTCGTGGCGGTAGTAGCGCGCGACGAAGTACGCGCACATGTCGATGCAGTGATCGGCGTGCAGATGGCTGAGGAAGATCGCATCGAGGTCGTAGAGACCGCAGTGGCGCTGAAGCTCGCCAAGGGCACCATTGCCCATGTCGAGAAGCAGCCGGAAGCCGTCGGCCTCGACGAGGTAGCTCGAGCAGGCCGATTCCGCGGACGGGAACGACCCCGAGCAGCCGACGACGGTGAGCTTCATGAGAGCTGGAACCTCCGCGCTGTCAGGAAGTGCAGAGAGCAGATGCGGTGAGCAGGTACTCGGATGGGACAGGGGAAAAGGGGGGCGTGCGGTCCATCGAGCGTAAGGCGCAAAAGGGCCGGTCGCTCCTCCGCCAGGGGCCGTTGTGGGCGAACTCACCCGTGCTGTCACCGGTTCGGATGGACCTGATGCAGATGGGGCGGGTGGGCCTTGTGTGGAGGAAGGCGTTCAGGGGAGCGGCCCGGGGTGCGCGCCGGTACCTTCTACGGTATGGACACGTCCTGGTGGCTCGCGCTGGCGGCGGTCGTACTGCTCGCGCTGGTCGCGACGCTGATCGACGGCTGGGGCCGTGGTGGGCGTGGGCCCGCGGGGCGTACGCGGCCGCCGGGCCGCCCGCGGGGGCGGGCGGCGGGGCCTCGGCCGGCGGAGATCTGGTGGGCGAACGTTCCGTTCGAGGACGGGCCGGGGGCCAAGGACCGGCCCTGTCTGGTGCTGTCCGTGCGGGGTGGGCGGGCCAAGGTCGCGAAGATCACCACCAAGTATCACGACGAGCGTGCCGGGGTGATTCCGCTGCCGCCGGGGGCCGTGGGCGATGCCCACGGGAGGCCCAGCTTCCTTGAGACGGATGAGCTGCGGCAGGTTCCCGTACGGGAGTTCCGGCGGCGGGTCGGCGTGGTCGACCCGGCCCTCTGGGACCAGCTCCGCCACCTGGCTTGACGCTCTTCCCGGGGCCCACGGCCCCGCAGCCGGTCCTCTGCCGCGCCGTACCTGGGGGCTCCGCCCCCAGACCCCCGTATCGCGCTTGCGCGCTCGTCCTCAAGCACCGGACGGGCTGAATCCAGCCCCTCCGGCGTATGAGGAGCGGGGTCCGGGGCGGAGCCCCGGGTACGGGACGGACAGGGGCGGCGGGGGCGAAGAAACCCGGGCAGGGACAGGACGCGCCCTCCACTGAGGGGCCGGTGGGCCGGGCGCTAAGCCCAGAGCTGCCCCTGCAGCGTCTCGATGGCCTCTTCCGTGGTGGCCGCGGTGTAGACGCCCGTCGACAGGTACTTCCACCCGCCGTCGGCGACGACGAAGACGATGTCGGCGGACACGCCGGCCTTGACGGCCTTGGCGCCGACGCCGATCGCGGCGTGCAGCGCGGCCCCGGTGGAGACACCGGCGAAGATGCCCTCCTGCTGGAGCAGCTCACGGGTACGGGTCACGGCGTCGGCGGAGCCGACGGAGAAGCGGGTGGTGAGGACGGACGCGTCGTAGAGCTCGGGGACGAACCCCTCATCGAGGTTGCGCAGGCCGTACACGAGATCGTCGTAGCGCGGCTCGGCGGCGACAATCTTGATGCCGGGCTTCTGCTCGCGCAGGAAGCGGCCGACGCCCATGAGGGTGCCGGTGGTGCCGAGCCCGGCGACGAAGTGGGTGACGGAGGGCAGGTCGGCGAGGATCTCGGGCCCGGTGGTCGCGTAGTGGGCGCCCGCGTTGTCGGGGTTGCCGTACTGGTAGAGCATCACCCAGTCCGGGTGCTCGGCCGCCAGCTCCTTGGCGACGCGTACGGCGGTGTTGGAGCCGCCCGCCGCGGGTGACGGGATGATCTCCGCGCCCCACATCGCGAGGAGTTCCCGGCGCTCCTGCGAGGTGTTCTCAGGCATCACGCACACCATGCGGTAGCCCTTGAGCTTCGCGGCCATGGCGAGGGAGATGCCGGTGTTGCCGGAGGTCGGTTCCAGGATGGTGCAGCCGGGCGTCAACCGGCCGTCCTTCTCCGCCTGTTCGACCATGTGCAGTGCGGGACGGTCCTTGACCGAGCCGGTCGGGTTGCGGTCCTCGAGCTTGGCCCAGATGCGCACGTCCTCGGACGGCGAGAGCCGCGGCAGGCGCACCAGAGGGGTGTTGCCCACCGCGGCCAGCGGAGAGTCGTACCGCATCCCGATCAGGCCATGCCGCCGGCCACGGCCGGCAGGATCGTGACGTTGTCGCCGTCGGCCAGCTTGGTGTTGATGCCGTCGAGGAAGCGGACGTCCTCGTCATTGAGGTACACGTTGACGAAGCGGCGCAGCCCGCCGCCGGCTGCCTCGTCGACGATGCGTGCCTGGATGCCCGCGTGACGGGTTTCGAGGTCGGCGAAGAGCTCGGCGATGGTCTCCCCGCCGCCCTCGACGGCCTTCTGGCCGTCGGTGTATGTGCGGAGGATGGTGGGGATGCGGACCTCGATGGCCATGGTTGCGGGCTCCTGTCGGGAGGAAAGTCGGTTCGGTGGACGCGCGGCGGTGCGGGGTGCGGAGCGGTACATGGTGGGACTCCCCGCGCTTCGAGCGGCGGGTGCCTCCGTCGGCTCCACGGCCGTACGGCGGCAGGGGTCAGCGCGGACAGAGGGCGCTGCTGAGCCTGCACAGGTCGACGTGCAGCCGCGCCACGAGCAGCATGCCCGGCGTCTTCTCGCTCACGTCGTGGGAAACCATGGGCTCATCGTATCGATTCCCGGTCCGGGTCCCGGAGTGTGATCTCGGATAGTGGACGAATTCTGACCGGAATGCGGGATCAGTGGTCTCCCACGACCCTGACCTCCTCCTCCGTCACCTCGCCCTCGACAATCCGGTACGAGCGGAACTGGAAGGGGCCCGCGTCGTCCGCGTCGGCGGTGGAGACCAGCACGTAGTGGGCGCCGGGCTCGTTGGCGTACGAGATGTCGGTGCGGGAGGGGTAGGCCTCCGTCGCCGTGTGCGAGTGGTAGATGACGACCGGTTCCTCGTCCCGGTCGTCCATCTCGCGGTAGAGCTTGAGCAGGTCGCCCGAGTCGAACTCGTAGAACGTGGGTGAGCGGGCGGCGTTGAGCATCGGGATGAAGCGCTCGGGGCGGCCCGAGCCCACCGGGCCGGCGACGACGCCGCACGCCTCGTCGGGGTGGTCCTGGCGCGCGTGCGCGACGATCTGGTCGACGAGGGCCTGGGTGATGGTCAGCATGTCGGTCAGGATAAGCAGAAGGGCCGCCGCGTACCGAGGGGTGGTACGCGGCGGCCCGTATGCCGGACGGAGCGGGCGGGTCTCAGCGCTTGACGAACGCGGAACCCTGCGGGTTGCGGCTCCTGAGCACCAGGTAGGAGACGCCCAGGACGAGGGCCCACAGGGGCGCGCAGTAGAGCGAGATGCGGGCGTCCTTGTCGATGCCCATCATCACGATCACCATGCCGATGAAGGCGAGCGAGAGGATGCTGGCCCAGATGCCGCCGGGGGCCCTGAAGGTGGACTGGGGCAGTTCGCCGCGGTCGGCCTTGAGGCGGTAGCGGATCTGGCAGACGAGGATGACGATCCAGGCCCACATGCCGGAGATGGTGGCGAAGGAGACGACGTAGTTGAAGGCGTCGCCGGGCCACTGGTAGTTGATCCAGACGCCGACCATCATCAGCGCGGCCGAGACCGTGGTGCCGACGAGCGGGGTGCCGCTCCGGGTGAGCTTGGTGAAGAACTTCGGGCCCTGGCCGTTGAGCGCGAGGTCGCGCAGCATGCGGCCGGTGGAGTACATGCCGGAGTTGCAGGAGGACAGGGCGGCGGTGAGCACCACGAAGTTGACGATGCCGGCGCCGGCGGCGAGGCCCATCTTCTCGAAGGCTTCCACGAAGGGGCTGACACCGGGCCGGAAGTTCGTCCACGGCACGACCGAGAGGATCATGATCAGGGCGCCGACGTAGAAGACGGCGATGCGCCACGGGACGGTGTTGATGGCCTTCGGCAGGACCGTCTTCGGGTCCTTGGACTCACCGGCCGTCACGCCGACCAGTTCGACGGCGAGGAAGGCGAACATGACCATCTGCAGGGTCATCAGGGTGTTGCCGACGCCGTGCGGGAAGAAGCCGCCGTCGCTCCACAGGTGGCTGACCGAGGCGGTGTCGCCCGCGTCGGAGAAGCCGAGGGTGAGGATGCCGGCGCAGATCAGGATCATGCCGACGATGGCGGTGACCTTGACCATGGAGAACCAGAACTCCAGCTCACCGAAGAGCTTCACGGAGATGAGGTTCACGGCGTACAGGATGACCGTGAAGACCAGGGCCGAGACCCATTGCGGGATGTCCCACCAGTACGTCATGTAGGTGGCGGCGGCGGTGACCTCGGTGATGCCGGTGACCACCCAGAACAGCCAGTAGGTCCAGCCGGTCACGAAGCCCGCGAAGGGGCCGATGAACTCGCGTGCGTACTCCGAGAAGGAGCCGGACACGGGGCGGTACATGAGGAGCTCGCCGAGCGCCCGCATGATGAAGAAGATGACCACGCCCGCGATGGCGTAGGCCAGGATCAGACTGGGTCCGGCCTTCGAGATGCCCTTGCCCGCGCCGAGGAAGAGGCCGGTGCCGATGGCACCGCCGATGGCGATCATCTGGATCTGCCGGGCGCCCAGCCCGCGCTGATATCCCTCGCCGTCGTCCGTCGCCGCGGCCTGCACGGCCTCACTGCCGTCGTACTGCTTGTCGACCTGCGATGAGGTCATGTTGGTGCGCCTTTCTCCATGCCGTTCCGAGCCGTCTGCGTGGCCTCGGATCGGGTCCCGATCCCCCCGGATGTGATGGAGCTGTGCCTGGCCGGCGATCCGCCGGCTCGGTGGCGCACCCGGCAGGACATGGGTGGTGTCCCGTCGGGCGGTCGTGAAGATTTATCACGCCCGCAACAGTCATCGGCGCAGGAGTTCGTGGCACACACCACAGGAAGAACCGGACAAAAGACGAGCCGCGCCCCATAGGACGCGGCTGTGGTGACGGGATCGTTATCCGGATTTGAGCGTCCGTTGAGCGAACGCCAGAGGGTATTTGTCCTGATAGATCAGGGCATAAGAGTTTCGACCAGGGTCTCCTGGAGGCCGCCCAGCCAGAGGTACGCCATCACCATCGGCTTGCGGGGGTCCTCGTCCGGGAGGCGGTAGAGGAGGTCGGTGTCCTGCTCGTCGACGAGGTCGAGCCGCGAGCCGATCGCCAGGCGCAGGTCGTTGAGGGAGCGCAGCCACTGCTCGGACTGCTCGGCGGAGAGCTTGAGGACCGCGCCGCCGTCACCCCCGGGCGTCAGCGCGTCCAGCGAGCGGATCACCGCGAGGGCGTTGTCGCGCTTGCCAGCGCGCAGGTCGTTCTCGGTGAAGCGGCGGAACTCGGCGGAGTGGGCGCGCTGCTCGTCGGCCTGCTCGCGCGAGTTCGCCTCGACGTCGGGTCCGCTGTAGGCGTCCGGGAAGAGGCGGTGCAGTACGGGGTCGGAGGGCGGTTCGCTGGGCCCCTCGGCGAACAGCTCGGCGAGCGGGTCCTCCGCGGTGTTCTCGCCCGGTCCGGGACCGATGAGCTCCAGGAGCTGGACGGCGAGGGAGCGGATGATGGAGATCTCGACCTCGTCGAGCGCGACGGCCGCGCCGCCGCCGGGGAGCGGTTCGAAGTGTCCTGGCATCAGGTTGGGTCGCTACTTCCAGTACTGCACGCTGCGGTCGGCCTCTGTCCGGTCCTGCCGTGCTGCCGGTTCGGTTACTTCCGGTCCTGCTGAAGGGTGGCCCACAGACCGTAGCCGTGCATGGCCTGCACGTCGCGCTCCATCTCCTCGCGCGTCCCGCTGGAGACCACGGCCCGGCCCTTGTGGTGGACGTCGAGCATGAGCTTGTTGGCCTTGTCCTTGGAGTAGCCGAAGTACGTCTGGAAGACATACGTCACGTAGCTCATGAGGTTGACCGGGTCGTTGTGGACGATCGTCACCCAGGGGACGTCCGGCTCGGGTACGGCGAACACCTCCTCCGCCGACTCGGTCTTTTCGATCTCTAGGGGTGCGGGAGCCGTCACACGCCCCATGCTGCCACCAGAGAGGGGCCCCCGCATAAACGGACCCACAAATCGTCAGAGTGACGAGATGGGAGTACGATCCCTTGCCATGAACACAGCGGACCTTGGGCTGCCGGTGGACGTTCCCTCGACGGCGCTCTTCACGGACCAGTACGAGCTGACGATGTTGCAGGCCGCCCTGGCGGGCGGAACCGCCGAGCGGCGCTCGGTCTTCGAGGTCTTCACCCGGCGGCTGCCCGAGGGCCGGCGCTACGGGGTCGTGGCCGGGACCGGGCGGGTCCTCGACGCCGTCGAGAACTTCCGCTTCGACGCGGGAGTGCTCGGCTTTCTGCGCGAGAACGGGATCGTGGACGAGGCGACCCTGGAGTGGCTGGCCACGTACCGGTTCACCGGGGACATCTGGGGCTATCCCGAGGGCGAGGTGTACTTCCCGGGCTCGCCGATCCTGCGGGTCGAGGGGTCCTTCGCGGAGTGCGTGCTCCTGGAGACCGTGATCCTGTCGATCCTCAACCACGACTCGGCGATCGCGGCGGCCGCGTCCCGGATGTCCTCCGCGGCGCGCGAGCGGCCGCTGATCGAGATGGGCGCCCGGCGCACCCACGAGCTGGCCGCGGTGGCCGCCGCGCGGGCCGCGTACGTCGGCGGCTTCACGACCACCTCCGACCTGGCCGCGGGTTTCCGGTACGGCATTCCCACCGTCGGCACCAGCGCCCACGCCTTCACGCTGCTGCACGACCGGGAGCGGGACGCCTTCCAGGCCCAGGTGAGCTCGCTCGGCCGGGGCACGACGCTGCTGGTGGACACGTACGACGTGGCCGAGGCCGTCCGTACGGCGGTCGAGGTCGCGGGACCCGAGCTCGGCGCCGTGCGCATCGACTCCGGTGACCTGCTGCTGGTCGCGCACCGGGTGCGCCAGCAGCTGGACGAGCTGGGCGCGACCGGCACGAAGATCATCGTCACCTCCGACCTGGACGAGTACGCCATCGCCTCGCTGGCGGCGTCGCCGGTGGACGCGTACGGCGTCGGCACCCAGCTGGTGACGGGATCCGGCCACCCGACGTGCTCGATGGTCTACAAGCTGGTCGCCCGCGCCGCGTCGGCGGACCCGAAGGCTCCGCTGGAGCCGGTGGCCAAGAAGTCGTCCGGCGGCAAGACGTCCATCGGCGGCCGCAAGTGGGCCGCGCGGCAGCTGGACGAGCAGGGGGTCGCCGAGGCCGAGGTGATCGGCACGGGCCCGGTGCCGGCCGAGCTCGCCGACCGCCAGCTGCTGGTCGAGCTGGTCAAGGGCGGTCAGGTCGTCGCCCGGGAGCCGCTGGACGCGGTTCGTGAGCGGCACACGGCGGCCCGCGCGAACCTCCCGCTGTCGGCGACGCAGCTCTCCCGCGGGGAGCCGGTCATCCCGACGCAGTACGTCTGACGCGGGATCCCTGGGGCGCCGTCCGGCCGGCGCCCCGGGCGTCCCGGCCGCGGCGGCACGCATGAACGACCGGTGAGCGGGAATGCAACGGCAGCGTGCCCGAGCATCGCGCGGAAGCCGCCTGCCCCCTCCCGGAGGGCACTTGAAGTCTCTAGGCTCGGTGTTTCAACGGCCGGGCCGCACCTCACCGACCTCCTGCCGAGCCGAAGGACACCGACCATGCGCCGCGCCTTGATCGTCGTAGATGTGCAGAACGACTTCTGCGAGGGTGGCAGCCTCGCGGTGGCCGGGGGTGCCGACGTGGCCGCCGCGATCACCGAGCTGATCGGCCAGGCGCCCGCCGGCTACCGCCATGTCGTCGCCACCCGTGACCTCCACATCGCCCCCGGCGGTCACTTCGCCGACAACCCCGACTACGTCCACTCCTGGCCCGCGCACTGCGTGGCCGGCACCGAGGGCGTGGGCTTCCACCCGAACTTCGCCCCGGCCGTCGCCTCCGGCGCCATCGACGCCGTCTTCGACAAGGGTGCCTACGCTGCCGCGTACAGCGGCTTCGAGGGCGCCGACGAGAACGGCGTCCCGCTCGGGGACTGGCTGAAGGCCCGCCAGATCGACGAGGTCGACATCGTGGGCATCGCGACCGATCACTGCGTACGGGCCACCGCACTGGACGCCGTGCGGGCGGGCTTCCGTACGCAGGTGCTGCTCGACCTGACCGCCGGGGTCGGCGAGGAGACCACGGACCGGGCCCTGGAGGAGCTGCGGGAGGCGGGCGTGGACCTGTCCGGCAAGCCGGTCGTCTGAGCCGCCCGCCACCCTCGCGCCGCCGCACCGACTGGCCGCCTCCGGAAGCAGGGCGTGGGCGCCCTCAGAGGCCCTGGGGTGCCGCCGGGCGCCTGAGCAGGGCCCGGATCGGGTGCCAGAGCTCCTGGGCCAGTTCCGGGCCGCGGACACCGTTGTCAGGAGCCGTGCGCCATATCAGGCCGTCGGGATGGTGCAGGACCGCGGTGATCTCGTCCGGGGTCGGTGGCTCCGCGTTGCCGCGCAGGTAGACCGCCCGCATCCCCAGATTGCGCAGCCTGGTCAGGGCCCGGGCACGATTCTGGGCGAGCACCAGGAAGCGCACGCTGCCGCCGCCCGGGCCCGACGGGCTGGGCAGATTCAGCGCCACCACCACGCTGCCGTTGGGCAGCTTGCAGAAACCTCCTGCGGCCATGCAGTCACACCCCCGTGAGAACCGGTGTCAATAAGAGAACCACAGGAGGCACCTAAACACGATCGGCCGCGACCCGCCAGGGGGTCGCGGCCGATTACGTTCTGACCTGCGAAAACGTCAGCTACTTCGTCGAGCGGCCCACCTGGACCGTGATCGTCGAGCCATCCTTCGGCTCCTTCACGATCTTGATCTTGGTGTTGGTGTCAGTGACCTTGACACTGCCGAACGGGTTCGCCGGGTCGTAGTACGAGCCCTTGCGGTCGTCGAAGACCGAGACGCCCTTCTTGGACTTGACCTTCAGCTTGACGTCCGCGTTGTGGAGCGTGAACGCGTCGGTCGCGTAGGTGCTGAAGGTGGAGTCGAAGGTCTGCATCTTGTTGCGCAGCAGCGTGCCGTCGGCCCACTTCAACGCCTTGGAGTGCGCGTCGACCGGCAGGATCAGACCCGCGCCGGGGTGGGCGCTGGTGTTGTCGTCCGTCTGCGAGGTGTCCCACTTCCAGATCAACAGACCGTTCTGGTACGGGTAGTGCTCGACCCAGTCCGGACGCGTCGTCGAGAAGCCGAAGTTGTACGGGCCGACCTTGAGGGTCTTGTCGTACGACACGTACTGGCGGTTCTCCGCGATGTAGTACTGCGCGTAGTCCTTGGTGAAGGAGGCGCCGATACGGGAGAAGCCGGTGGCGGTCCACGCGGCGTCCGCGCTCTCCGCGTTGTCGGAGAACAGCGGCGAGCCGTCGGCCGTCACGGAGATCTCGTCGGCCGCGAAGCCCTGCCCCGCCACACCACTGTCGGTGGAGTAGCGGAAGCGCACGTCGACCTTCTTGCCCGCGTAGGCGTCGAGCGGGAAGGACAGCTTCTTGTACGTGCCCGAACTGCCGCTCAGGGCGGGCTGGTTGCTGGCGTCGCGCGGGAGGGCGGTGCCGTCGGCCGTGCCGTCCAGGGCGGTCCAGTTGGCGCCGCCGTCGGTGGAGGCCTCGGTGTAGAGGTAGTCGAAGCCGTCCTCGGTGTCCCACCAGCCGTCGAGGGTGAGGGTGGCCTTCGACTTGCCGGCGAGGTCGACCGAACGCGTCAGCGTGTTCTTGAGGCTGTTGCCGCTGCCGCTCCACCACTGGGTGGCGCCCTGAGCCGGGGCGACGACCTCGGTGGTGACCGCCTTGTCGGGCAGCGAAACCACCAGCGCCTGCTTGTTCTTGGTGTTGTACTCGGCCACGCCCAGCTTGTGCTGCGACTTCTTCGCGGCCTTCGCCTTGTCGTAGTTGAGCCAGCCCAGCTGCAGCTTGTCCCAGGCGTTCATGTCGCCGGGGAGGTCACCGATGGCCTCCTTGCCGGTGCCGAGCCAGGAGCCGGCCGACATCAGCGTCCAGAAGCCGGTGCCGTTCTCGCCGCCGCCGGAGGTGTCGTACTCGTCCGGCAGGCCCAGGTCGTGGCCGTACTCGTGGGCGAAGACGCCGAGTCCGCCGTTCTCCGGCTGGATGGTGTAGTCGCCGACCCAGATGCCCGTGTCGCCGATCTGCGTGCCGCCCAGCTTGTTGCCCGTGGGGCCCGTGGCGCCCGCGTCGGTGCCGAACGCGTACCAGCGGTGGGCCCAGATCGCGTCCTCGCCCTGGGCGCCGCCGCCCGCGGACTCGTCCTCACCGGCGTGCACGATCTGGAAGTGGTCGATGTAGCCGTCGGGCTCGTTGAAGTTGCCGTCGCCGTCGAAGTCGTAGCGGTCCCACTGGTCGTACTGGGCGAGGTCCGCCTTGATGCCGGCGTCGGACTTGCCGGCCGCCTTCTGCTGGGCGGCCCAGGCGGTGACGCCGTCGCTCACCACGCTCCAGACGCTGGAGCAGTTGGTCTGACCGCAGGCGTTGGAGCCGTAGCGGGCCTCGTTGTAGGGGACCTTGACCCAGTCCGTGACCTCGCCGTCCACCGAGTAGCGGCCCGAGGACTGCTTCTCGTAGTACTTCTTCAGCGACTCGGTCTTCTTGCCGGTGCCGAAGTAGAGGTCCTGGAAGTGCTTCTGGTTGTAGTCCGCCTGCCAGGCCGTGCTGTTGTCCTTCTTGCGGTCCGGCGCCGCGATCTTGTTGTGCTGCGGGCCGGCGGCGCCGCCGTACTTGCTGTCGACCTGGTCACCGAACTCGACCAGGATCGTGAAGATCTGGTCGGTCTTCTCGCGGCCGAGCTCCACGTACTTGCTCTTGTTGAGCTGTACGACCTGGGAGCCGTTGCGGTCCTTGACCTTGGCGTCGCCGGATATGACCCGGTTCAGGGCCTCCTGGCGCTGTGCGTCCTGCGTCTTGCTCAGCGGGCCGTCGAGGTCGTGTTCGACGCTGCTCCTGGCCGGCTGCGGATCGTGGCGGTCCACGCTCGCCGACGACGATGCGTCATCGGCCTGGGCCACGGCGAACGTCGAGAACGTGGCGGTTGCCGCCGCGAGGGCGACGCCCACCGCGGCTGCTCTGAACGTCCAGGGTCTGCTGGTCACTTGATGTTCCTCCCCCGCGCCCGTGCACGCGGAAGAGGAGGGAGTCCTGGTATTCGGGGGTCCGCGCGCCGTATACGCGATTCAAGTGACGACATTCGACCGGAGTTATGAAAGAAAAGACAGATCTTGACTTGAACAGGCCAAGTGCACTATGCGAAGCGATCGTTCGCTATACGGACGGTCCAACGGTCCGCAACGGGCGCGCCACCCTGTCCAGTTGGTGGACTGCATGACTCCGTGCGCCCCCTGTGCACCGGCACCGTGGGTAAGGTCACGCTTACTACTCGTTCCGGTCGGGCATGCAGCGGAATAGAGTCGATTGGCGGAGCGTCGGAATGTCGACGGAATGCCAAGTCGACACCGTTGTCTCACCCCCCTTTCTTCATCCGCACCTCCCCCGTCGCGAGAGGCACCCGGGGGGAGACCCACCCGAGGACACGATTGCCATGCCTCGTCCGACTGCCAGGCCACGTCTGATGACCGCAACGCCTCGTCCGACCGCCGCACAGCTCGTCTACGGCTCCTGCACCGTGATCTTCTCCACACTCGCCATGCTGCTGCTGTCACAGACGAGTTCGGGCCTGGCCATCGCGGTGATCGCGCTCTGCGCGCTCGTCCTCGGGCTGCTCGTGGCCATGACCGTTCCACTGCCGAAGACCGCGCCGCCCGCCGTGGCGGAGCCCGTGTTGACGGAGCCCGTGGTGACGGAGCGGGTGCCGGTGCAGCGGGCGACGGCCTCCGTCGGTTCCGCCGAGCACGTACGCCAACCGGCGGGCCCGTGAAGCACGGATCCGCCGGCCTGTGTCGCACCGGCTCGCCGTAGGGCCGGTGCGGACGTCCTGCCTCAAGGAGTGCTGGTCAGCGCTGCCTCAAGGGGTGCTGGTCAGCGCCGGCTCAAGGGGCGCTGACCGTCGCCGTGCTCAACCGGTGCTGACGACCACTGTTTTGGCCGGCTTGTCGTGAAGGCCCTGCTTGTAGGGCTTGTCGAAGAAGCTCCAGCCGCCCGCGATCGCGGTCCAGATGCAGGCGCAGCAGAAGGCGAACGGGATCCACAGCACACACGCCCGCACCAGCGAGGTCTGCACGGAGGGCGTCGCGCCGTTGTCGAGGTTGGCCACGCGCAGATGGAACAGCTTCTTGCCCAGCGTCTGGCCCGTCCTGCTGGTCATGAAGGTGTCGTACGCGATGTAGAGGACCGCGGCGAGGAGTTCCTGTCCGAAGGACTTGCCGAACTCCAGCTTGTCCGAGTCCACGGTGTACTGGCCGAACCCGAAACCCCAGGTCAGCAGCCAGACGACGACTCCGACGATGATCATGTCGATGATTCGCGCGAGCACCCGCTTGCCGCTGTCGGCGAGCGGGGCCATGCCGGCGAGAGGGTCGTTGCCGCCGTAGGGACCGCCACCGGGACCACCACCGCCGTACGGGTCGCCTCCCCCGCCGTAGGGGTCACCGCCGCCTCCGTACGGGCCACCACCGCTCCCGTACGGGTCACCGCCGGGAGGCCGGCCGCCGGGCTGGTCGCCGAACGGCGGCGGGGCGTCGTACGGAGAGCCGCCGCCCTCGGCGGGCGGGGGCTGCTTCTTGAACGGGTCGTCGTCCGGGGACTGACCGGAGCCGGGGGGCGGCGGTTCGGTGCTCATGGGCCGAGTCGACCGCGAACACCCCGGCTCCGCATCCGGCACGGGTCCGTCCGGGCTACCCGCCGGACCGGCGCGATCCCTTCTCAGGCGGCCACGAAGGTGTGGGCCGCCTTGTCGTGCCAGCACTGGCGCCACGGCCGGTCGAACAGGCACCACAGGACGCCGATCACGCCGATGGCGAGGACGCCCGGGATGCTGTAGACGAGCCAGCGGCGCAGCGCCCGGCCGAAGGTCGGCGGCTCGGCGCCCTCGATGTCGCGCACCTGGATACCGCAGAGCCTCTTGCCCAGTGTGCGGCCCCACTTGGCGGTGGGCAGCGCCTCGTAGAGGACGCCGAAGACGAGCAGGACGGCCAGGATGACGCCCGCGTACGCGGTGGTCGTGCCGTCCAGCAGCCAGACGGTGACGGTCTCGCCGGACAGCTTCGCCGCGTCGATCTTCTCGTTGATGTGGTCGATCGCCCTGGTGCCCAGCGGCACCGCGGCCACGGCGGTGGCACCGGCCAGGACGACGGTGTCCACCAGCCGCGCGGCCAGCCGCTTGCCGAGCGCCGCCGGCCTGACCGCCGCCTGGGCCCGCGCGGCCGCCTGGAACACGTCGTCGACGGGCGGCTTCCAGGGCGCGACGGGCTGCCCCTCGTCGCCGGCCCCCGCGAGGCGGTGCACCTGCTGCGCCCAGGACGGCTGACCGCCGCCGGCACCGGGACTCATCGGCCCGCCGGCCTGCTGGGCGGCCGTCGGCGGCGTCTGCGGGACCGGGGCAGGGGTCTGCTGGGGAACGGGGGCGGGTGTCGCCCGAGGACCGGCCGGCGCCGGGGTCGCGGCGGCCGCTCCCGTGCCCCCGCTCTGCGCCCCGCCCTGCTGCTCCGTGCGCGGGGACGGCGCACGGAAGGCCGTGTTGCCCTCGGCGGCGAGGGGTTCGCGGGTGCCGGGGAGGCCGGGAGTGTTCTCGGCCGTGGCACCGGCGGCGGACGGCGTGCGCGCGTTCCCCGAACCGGCCGTGGGGCGGCGGAAGACCACCGTGCCGCCCGAGGCCGGAGGCTGCGGGGACCGCCGGTCGGATTCGGCCGGGGGAATCGTCGCCGTGCCGTCCGTACGGGCGGACCTGCCGTCGGGCTGGACGACCGCGTCGCCCGGTTCCGCCGCGTGCGGGACGCGCGGGTCGGCGCCCTGGGCCGCGCCCCAGGAGACCCGGCGGTCCTGTTCGCCGCCGAAGCCCGTCTGCCGGGAGCGGTCGGCGCCCCAGGCGGACGCCGGCTCGGGCCGGCTGCCGTGCTGGGCGTCGGCCGGGCTCACCCGCTGCGGCTCCGCGGCGAGCCCGGGGTCCTCGTCGAAGAAGTGCGGGCCCGTCTCCTCCGCCGGAGCCGGGCTCGGCGCGGGCACGGACGCCGGGCGCCCACCGGGCGGCGGCGCGAGGGGCACACCGTCGCTCGGCGCCGGGCGGCTCGTGCCCGGCACCCAGGCGGCGCCGTTCCAGTACCGGACATATCCAGGAATGGAGGGATCCGGGTAATACCCTTCGCGGGGCCTGTCGTCACCGGGGGCCGGGGTTGGGGCGCTCATGTCCGTCGTCCCGTATCTGCTCGGGGGTTTTTTGGGGGCTCCACATCTATCAGACCGGCGCGCGCGTCACTGGCGCTCCCGCTGTACCCACCCCTTTCGGGCAAGGATCCGCCACCTCGCGCGCCCCCGGGCCGGCCGGTGTGCACAACGGGCGGAGCCGGGCGGCGCAGGCGGATTGCCTCGATGCGGCCGGCGGAGGCCGAGCGGAGGCCGAGCAGAAGCCGAGCGGAGGCCGAGCGGAGGCCGAGCGGAGGCCGAGCGGAAAAAACCTCTCCGGACCCGCGTAATGATTCCGGCCTTTCGCGCTCTCCACTCGTACGGGCCCGCCCTCAGGGCCCCGTGCCTGGAGAGGAAGTGCCCGACATGCATACCGTGGTGGAACGCGAGCTGGAGCTCAAACTCGTCCTGTCGCCGGAGCGGAGCATCCCGGTGCCGGCCCTGCTGAGTTACCGCACCGATGATCCGTACGCCGTCCACATCACCTTCCACATCGGCTCCGACCATCCCGTCAACTGGACCTTCGCCCGCGAGCTGCTGGTCGAGGGGGTGTTCCGGGCGTGCGGGCACGGCGATGTGCGGGTGTGGCCGACGAAGGTCGCGGGCCGCAGCGTCGTTCTGATGGCGCTGAGTTCACCCGACGGCGACGCGCTGCTCGAAGCGCCCGCCGCGCAGGTGTCCGCCTGGCTGGAGCGCACCCTGCGGGCGGTGCCCCCGGGCTCTGAGGCCGAGCAGCTCGGTATCGACGACGGCCTCGCCGAGCTGCTCGCGCCGACACCGGGCTGTCACGACGAGCTGTGGCTGTGCGACCCGTGGCCGTCGGACGAGTCGAAGGACGGGGAGTGATCCGCCGCTCCCGCCGTCCGTGGTCCCTACAGGACCTTCCCCGGGTTCAGGATGCCCAGCGGGTCGAACGCGGCCTTGATGCCGCGCTGGATCTCCACCCCCACCGCGCCGATCTCGCGCGCCAGCCACTCCTTCTTCAGGACGCCCACGCCGTGCTCGCCGGTGATGGTGCCGCCGAGCTCCAGCCCGAGGGCCATGATCTCGTCGAAGGACTCGCGGGCACGCCGGGACTCGTCCGGGTCGTCCGCGTCGAAGCAGACGGTGGGATGGGTGTTGCCGTCGCCGGCGTGCGCGCAGACGCCGATGGTGAGGGCGTACTTCTCGGCGATGTTCTCGATGCCCGCCAGCATGTCGCCGAGCCGGGAGCGCGGCACGCAGACGTCGTCGATCATCGTCGTGCCCTTGACGGCTTCGAGCGCCGTGAGCGACAACCGCCGTGCCTGGAGCAGGAGTTCGGACTCCGCCGCGTCCTCGGCCGGCACCACCTGGGTGGCGCCCGCGGCCTCGCACAGGGCGCCCACCGCGGCGAGGTCGGCCGCCGGGTCGTGGGTGTCGAAGGCGGCCAGCAGCAGCGCCTCGGTGGTCTCCGGGAGGCCCATCCGGGCAAGGGAGTTGACCGCCTTCACCGTCGTACGGTCCATCAGCTCCAGCAGGGACGGGACGTGCCCGCCCTCCATGATCCGGCACACGGCGTCGCAGGCGGCGCTCGCCGAGGCGAACTCGGCGGCCAGCACGAGCTGCTGGGGCGGCTGCGGCTTCAGGGCCAGCACCGCGCGTACGACGATGCCGAGGGAGCCCTCGGAGCCCACGAAGAGGCGGGTGAGGTCGTACCCGGCGACGCCCTTCGCCGTGCGGCGGCCGGTGCTCATCAGGCGTCCGTCGGCGAGGACGACGTCCAGGCCGAGGACGTACTCGGCCGTCACCCCGTACTTCACACAGCACAGGCCGCCGGAGGCCGTGCCGATGTTGCCGCCGATGGTGCACATCTCCCAGCTGGAGGGGTCCGGCGGATAGGAGAGGCCGTGCTCGTTGACCGCGCGGGAGAGCGTGGCGTTGATGACGCCGGGCTCGACGACGGCGATGCGGTCGACCGGGTTGATCTCGATGATCCGGTCCATCTTCACCAGGGACAGCACGATGCAGCCGTCGGAGGCGTTGGCGGCGCCCGACAGACCGGTGCGGGCGCCCTGGGGGACGACCGGGAGGCGCAGCGCGGTCGCGGTGCGCATGACGTGCTGGACCTGTTCGACGGTGCGCGGCAGGACGACGACGGCCGGTGTGCCGGCCTCGCAGAAGCTCGCCCTGTCGTTCGCGTAGGAGGCCGTGACGTCCGGGTCGGTGAGGACGGCCTCGCCCGGCAGGCCCGCCAGCAGAAGGTCGACGAGGTTCCCCGTGACGTCGTCGCGCGGGGCTTCGATACGGCTCATGATCACAGCCTCGCACCCGGGGCCATCGGTGTGAACCCCGTCTACCGCACCCTTCGCGTGCCGGGATGTGGTCTTCGTATTGACGCACAGTGAGCGGCATGGAGATCCAACCGCGACAGCTGTCTCTGGCCGGCCCGCGCCGCTCCCCCGTCCTCAAGCGCGCGCTGATCGGCGCGGTCGGTGGCTGTGTGGTGCTCGGCGGGGTGCTGGTGCTGCTGCCTCCTGACCGGCACCGGACGGCGCCGCCCGCACCGGGTCCGGTGGCCCGTGCGGTGACGGCGGTCGGTGCCGGGGTGCCCGTGGCGCTGCCCGATCTGGCGGCGCTCATCGGTGATCACGAGGCGCATCTGCGGGCCCATCCGGGCGACGGGCAGGCGTGGGCGGTGCTCGGTGCCGCGTACGTCGAACAGGGGCGGCGGACGGCCACGCCCGCGTACTACCCGAGGGCCGAGAAGGCGCTGCGCACCTCGCTGGAGGCCGGCCCGAAGAACAACGTGGACGCACTGAACGGCCTGGCCGCGCTGGCCAACGCGCGCGGTGACTTCCCGGCGGCGAAGAAGTGGGGCGAGACGGCGGTGGCCCGGGCGCCGAAGCGGTGGACGGCGTATCCGCAGCTGATCGAGGCGTACGACGCGCTGGGCGACTACAAGGCCACCCGCAGGACGCTCGACAAGCTCGTCGAACTGCGGTCCGGGCCGACGGTCATGGCGCGGGCCGCCCAGGTGTACTGGGACCGCGGCTGGCGCGAGGACGCGACGGCGGCTCTCGCCGACGCGGCCGCGGGCGCCACGACACCCGCCGAGCAGGCCGCCTGGCTGTCCCGGGCGGGCGATTTCGCCTGGGAGCGCGGCGAGCCGGAGGACGCGCTGCGCCAGTACGCGGCCGCGCTGGTCACCGACCCCGACGAGCACTCCGCCCTCGCCGGGCAGGGCCGGGCGCTGGCCGCGCTGGGCCGTACCTCGGAGGCGCTGCGGGCGTACCAGACCGCGCTCACCAAGCAGCCGTCGCCGCAGTACGCCCTGGAGCTGGGCGAGTTGTACGAGTCGCTGGGGCTCGCCGGGGCCGCCCAGGTCCAGTACGACCTGCTGCGGACGCGGGTGCAGCAGGAGGAGGCGGACGGTGTGCACGACGAGCTGGTGCTCGGGCTCTTCGAGGCCGACCACGGGGACGCGGAGTCGGCCGTACGACGGCTGCGCGAGGAGTGGAAGCGGCGGCCCGGCATCGCCGTCGCGGACGCGCTGGGCTGGGCGCTGCACCGGGCCGGGGAGAACCAGGAAGCGGTGAAGTTCGCGACGAGGGCCATGGACAAGGAGCACGGGGGCGGGGTGCGCAGCGCGTTGTACGCCTACCACCGCGGAGAGATCGAACGCGATCTGGAGTGGTTCGGGCCGGCTCGCCGCCATCTCGCGGAGGCGCTCCGTATCAACCCGTTCTTCTCCCCGCTCCTCGTCCCGGCGGCCAAGGAGGCCCTGGCGGGCCTGGGCGAGCCCCCCGCGGAGGGACTGCCCGAGGAGGCGCCGCAGGAGTCGGCGGGGTCCGCGGGGTCCGCGCCGGAGCCGACGGCGGCGCCGGCCGCGCCCCGGCCGCCCCGTTCCCCGTCGGCGCCCGCTCCGCGGCGCTCGTCGACGCGCTGACGCTCTTACGTTCCGGCCGTTCCGGCGCCCTGGGTGACTCGCTGACACTCTTACGTTCCGGCGCCCTGGGTGACTCGCTGACGTCCTGGGCGCCCGGGCGACGTCCTAGAGGTTGCCGCGCTTCTCCTGCTCCCGCTCGATCGCCTCGAAGAGGGCCTTGAAGTTGCCCTTGCCGAAGCCCATCGAGCCATGGCGTTCGATCATCTCGAAGAAGACGGTCGGACGGTCCTGGACCGGCTTGGTGAAGATCTGCAGCAGGTAGCCGTCCTCGTCGCGGTCGACGAGGATCTTCAGCTCGCGCAGGGTGTCGACCGGGACGCGGGTGTCGCCGGCCCACTCGCCGAGGGTGTCGTAGTACGAGTCGGGCGTGTCCAGGAACTGGACTCCCCCGGCGCGCATGGTGCGTACCGTCTCGACGATGTCGTTCGTGTTCAGCGCGATGTGCTGGACGCCGGCGCCCCCGTAGAACTCCAGGTACTCGTCGATCTGGGACTTCTTCTTGGCGATGGCGGGCTCGTTGATCGGGAACTTGACCTTCAGCGTCCCGTCGGCGACGACCTTCGACATCAGCGCCGAGTACTCGGTCGCGATGTCGTCGCCCACGAACTCCTTCATGTTCGTGAAGCCCATGACCTTGTTGTAGAACCCGACCCACTCGTTCATCCGGCCGAGTTCGACGTTGCCGACGCAGTGGTCGACGGCCTGGAACGTGCGGCGGGCTGGCGGCGCGACCATCGGGGCGGCGGCCGCGTAGCCCGGCAGGTAGGGGCCGTCGTATCCGGAGCGGTCGACCAGCGTGTGGCGGGTCTTGCCGTAGGTGGCGATCGCGGCGAGGACGACCGTGCCGTGCTCGTCCTTGACCTCGTACGGCTCGGCGACCGAGGTGGCGCCGTGCTCGACGGCGTACGCGTGGGCGGCTCGGGCGTCCGGGACCTCGATGGCGAGGTCGACCACGCCGTCACCGTGCTCGGCGACGTGCTCGGCGAGGAAGTGGCCCCAGGTGGTGGCGGCCTTGATGACGGAGGTGAAGACGAAGCGTGCCGAACCGTTGGTCAGGACGTACGACGCTGTCTCGCGGCTGCCGTTCTCCGGACCGGAGTACGCGACGAGCTGCATGCCGAAGGCGGTGGAGTAGTAGTGCGCGGCCTGCTTGGCGTTGCCGACGGCGAAGACGACCGCGTCCATGCCCTTGACCGGGAAGGGGTCGGCCTCGCGCGCGGTGCTGGGGGTGTGGTGGGTGGTCTGAGTCATGTCGAAAGCGTCGCCGTGTTCCGCAAGGTGCGCAATAGTTGGCGTAATCACAGGGCAATATGCCCAATGGGAGGCCCGGACGACCGGGCGTTCTGTACAGGATGACCACCTCGGAGAGGTCCCGGAGGCTCGCATGGCGATCGATCATCTGGACGGCGGGCTCATCGTGCTGCTGGCGCGGGAGCCGCGGATCGGGGTCCTGGAGATGTCGCGGCGGCTGGGAGTGGCCCGCGGCACGGTGCAGGCCCGGCTCGACCGGCTTCAGTCGAATGGAGTCATCCGGGGATTCGGCCCGCAGGTCGACCCCGCCGCGCTGGGCTACCCGGTGACGGCGTTCGCGACCCTGCAGATCCGGCAGGGACAAGGCGCCGACGTACGGGCGCATTTGGCGACCGTCCCCGAGGTACTGGAGCTGCACACCACGACCGGCACCGGGGACATGCTGTGCCGGCTCGTTGCCCGCTCGAACGCCGATCTCCAGCGGGTGATCGACCGGGTTGTCGGTTTTGATGGCATCGTCCGGGCCTCCACGGCGATCGTCATGGAGAACCCCGTTCCGCTGCGGATCATCCCGCTGGTGGAGCAGGCGTCGGGAGATTCCTGACGCGGCTCTGCGCGGACGGCCCGTCGACGCGGGGCCGAGTCCGGGCGCACACCGTCGTGAGGTGAGGGTCCGTGAACTTCTGGGAGTACCTGAACAGCCGCCACCAGCAACTGCTCACGGACGCGTATCAACACGCCAGCGCGGTCTTCCAGTGCATGGTCGTGGCGACCCTGATCGGCGTGGTGATCGGCGTCGTCGCCTACCGCAGCGACTGGGCGGGCAACCTCGCCACCACCGCCACCTCCACCATCCTGACCATTCCGTCGCTCGCCATGATCGGTCTGCTGATCCCGATCGTGGGCCTCGGTGTCCCGCCCACGGTGACCGCCCTGACCCTCTACGGGCTGCTGCCCATCGTGCGCAACTCGATCGTGGGACTGCGCGGGGTCGACCCGTCGCTGGTGGACGCGGCGAAGGGCATCGGCATGTCGCGCCTGACCCGGCTGCTCAAGGTGGAACTGCCCATCGCCTGGCCGCCGATCCTCACCGGCATCCGGGTCTCCACGCAGATGCTGATGGGCATCGCGGCCGTCGCGGCATACGCCTCGGGACCGGGCCTCGGCAACGAGATCTTTCGTGGCATCAGCTCCCTGGGCAGCAAGAACGCACTCAACCAGGTGCTCGCCGGCACGCTCGGGATCATCATCCTGGCGCTGCTCTTCGATGCCGCGTACGTCGTCGTCGGACGGCTGACCATCCCGAGGGGGATCCGTGCCTGAGCCCGCCGCGCCCGCCACCGACGCCGCTCCCCCACCGGCCGAGGCGTCCACCACCGGCGCCACCATCGAGCTGGAGAACCTCAGCAAGCGCTACCCGGGCAGCCGGGAACCCGCGGTGGACGCCGTCAACATGGAGATCAAGGCGGGCGAGCTCGTCGTCCTCGTCGGCCCTTCGGGGTGCGGGAAGTCCACGACGCTGAAAATGATCAACCGGCTGATCGAGCCGACCGGCGGCCGCATCCGCATCGGCGGCGAGGACGTCACCGACATGGACCCGGTGAAACTGCGCCGCAAGATCGGATACGCGATCCAGTCCTCCGGGCTCTTCCCGCACATGACGGTCGCCCAGAACATCGCCCTGGTCCCGAAGATGGTCGGCTGGCCGCGGACGCGGATCAGGGCGCGGGTCGAGGAGATGCTGGACCTGGTCGGCCTCGACCCGGGCGAGTTCCACGGCCGGTATCCGCGTCAGCTCTCCGGCGGCCAGCAGCAACGTGTGGGCGTGGCAAGGGCGTTGGCGGCCGATCCACCCGTCCTGCTGATGGACGAGCCGTTCGGCGCGGTCGACCCGATCACCCGCGACCATCTCCAGGACGAGCTGATCCGCCTCCAGCACGAGCTGCACAAGACAATCGTCTTCGTCACGCACGACTTCGACGAGGCCATCAAGCTGGGCGACCGGATCGCCGTCCTGCGGGAGCGCTCGCACATCGCCCAGTTCGACACCCCGGAGGCGATCCTCACCAACCCGGCCGACGACTTCGTCTCCGGCTTCGTCGGCGCGGGCGCCGCCCTGAAGCGGCTCAACCTCTCGCGCGTACGGGACGTCGCGATCACCGACTATCCGACGGTCACCGTCGACGACCCGCTCCAGGACATCTTCAACCGGCTCCGGGCGAGCGGCACGAACGAGATCCTGCTGCTCGACAAGCGGGGCCGCCCCTACAAATGGCTGCGCCGTGGCGACCTGATGCGGGCGCGGGGCTCCCTGGCGCGGGCCGGCACGCTGGTGCACGACACCGTGACCCGGGACGCCACTCTGCGGGACGCCCTCGAAGCCGTCCTCACGGACAACACGGGGCGGGTCGCGGTCACCGGACGGCGCGGCGAGTACATCGGAGTCGTCGACATGGAGACGCTGATGAACTCCGTGCAGGAACTCCTCGAAGCCGACCGGCTCGACGCGATGGAACACCAGCACGAACTGGAGGAGGCACGCGCCCAGCAGACCCACCTCGCGCAGGAGGGCGCCGAGGACGGGGAGGCGCAGGCATGACCACTCCCCCGGCGAGGCACCGCCCCGAGGGCGAGCACGAGGTCAAGGGACTCGCCTTCCACGACGACGGTGACGGCAACGGCGATCGCGAACGCGAAGATCCCGGGGCGGGCGAGGGCGGGGGGCCGCCGGCACCGGCCGCCACCCGGCGGCGGATCACCTGGCAGAAGCTGACCTTTCTGCCCACGGTCCTGGTGCTCGTACTGCTCGCCACCTGGCTCTGGTTCCGGCAGGCCGACCTCGACTCGATCTCCGAGAACGCGCTGTCGAACGGCCAGGTGGGGAAGGCGCTGCGCCAGCACGTCCAACTGACCGTCATCTCCACGTTCTTCGTGCTGATCATCGCCATTCCGCTGGGCATCCTGCTGACCCGCAAGGCCTTCCGCAGGGCGACCCCGGTGGCGATGACCTTCGCCAACATGGGGCAGGCCACCCCGGCGATCGGCCTGCTGGCGCTGCTCGTGATCTGGCTCGGCACCGGCCAGAAGGCGGCCCTCATCGGCATCATCATCTACGCGGTCCTGCCGGTCCTCTCCAACACGATCGCGGGCCTGAAGGCCAACGACCCCACCCTGCTGGAGGCCGCCCGCGGCATCGGCATGTCCTCCCTGGGCGTCCTGTCCCGCATCGAACTCCCGCTGGCCGTACCGCTGATCCTCGCGGGCGTGCGGACGGCCCTCGTGCTGAACGTCGGTACGGCGACGCTCGCCACCTTCGGCGGTGGAGGCGGGCTCGGCGTCCTGATCACCACCGGGATCACCACCCAGCGCATGCCGGTCCTGGTCCTCGGCTCGATCCTCACGGTCGCGCTCGCCCTGCTCGTGGACTGGCTCGCCTCGCTGGCCGAACTGCTGCTGCGGCCACGGGGGCTGGAGGTGGGGTCATGAGGCGGGGCGGAGCGGTGGCAGCGAGCGGGGTACGGCGTTCGAAGCGGGCCGGGGTACTGGCCGGGGCGCTGGTGCTGGCATCCGGCTGCGGGCTGACCAGCGGTTCCCCCATGGTCGACGACGTCGGACCGGGTTCGATCGGCCGGGGCGAGCCGCTCAAGGGAGCCCATCTCACCGTCACCTCGAAGGAGTTCACCGAGCAGCTGGTCCTCGGCGCGATCATGGGCATCGCCTTCGAGGCGGCCGGCGCGGACGTCCTCGACCGGACCGGCATCCAGGGCTCCATCGGCGCCCGCGAGGCCGTCAAGAGCGGGGACGCGGACGCCATGTACGAGTACACGGGCACCGCCTGGATCACGTATCTCGGCAACGGCACTCCCATCGCCAACCCGCAGCAGCAGTGGCAGGCGGTACGCGACGCGGACGCGAAGAACGGCCTGACCTGGCTGGCGCCGTCCGCCCTCAACAACACGTACGCGCTCGCCATGAACGACGCCAACTTCAAGAAGTACCGCACGAGGACGCTCTCCGACGTCGCCGCGCTCGCCAAGTCGGACCCCAAGGCCGTCACGCTGTGTGTGGAGAGCGAGTTCGCCAACCGCGCCGACGGACTGCCGGGCATGGAGAAGGCGTACGGCATGCGCGTCCCCGCCGGGAACGTCACGCAGATGGACACCGGGATCATCTACACCCAGGTGGCCAAGGGCAGTTGCACCTACGGCGAGGTGTTCACCACCGACGGGCGCATCAGGTCGATGCACCTGGCGGTGATGGCGGACGACAGGAAGTTCTTCCCCAACTACAACGTCGCCCCCGAGATCAACAGCAAGGCCCTGCGCAAGCATCCGGCGATCGCCACGGTCCTCGACCCGATCACCAAGAAGCTGAACAACTCCGTGGCCCAGACCCTGAACGCCAAGGTCGATGTGGACGGCGAGGATCCCCACCAGGTGGCGCTGGACTGGATGAAGCAGGAGGGATTCGTGACGGGGGGTTGAGCGTGGCCGTGCCGGTCGGCCGGGGTGCCCGGGTTCGGCGTGACCGTGCCGGTCGGCCGGGGCGCCCGGGTTCGGCGTGACCGTGCCGGGCGGTCGGGGCGCCCGGCTCAGCAGCTCGGGACGGAGCCCTTGTCCTTCTCCAGGGCCACCAGCGCGTCGACCGCGCCCTTCAGGGTGGTCACCGGGATCAGGCGCAACCCCTTGGGAAGCTCCGACTTGGCGTCCGAGCACTCCGCCTTCGGGACGAGGAAGACGGTGGCGCCGTCCCGCCGGGCGGCCTGGGTCTTGAGGGCCACTCCACCGACCGCGCCCACCTTGCCGTCGGGGTCGATCGTCCCCGTACCCGCGATGGTGCGACCGCCCGTGAGGTCGCCGCCGCTGCCGTCGCCGTCCAGTTTGTCGACGATGCCGAGCGAGAAGAGGAGCCCGGCGCTCGGTCCGCCGACGTCGGCCAGCTTGAGCGTGACCTTCACGTCCTTCTTGTGGAGGTAGGACAGCGCGGCCTGGGCGGCGGTGTCCTGGGACTCCTTCATCTGCTCGGCGTTGTGCTCCTCGATCTCCTTGACGCTGTCGCCGCTCGGGTAGACGGAGTCGCGCGGCATCACCGCCCGGTCCGTACGGAACCAGCTGTCCACGACCTCGCCGAGACCGACGTGCGCGTCCGGACCCGTGGCCTCGATCGTCGTCATACGGAGCTGGCCGTCCGTCGCGCGCGTGGCCGCACCCGTGATCGTGATCACCGGGTCGCCCTTGTTCTCGCCGAGGACGTTCGCCGTCAGGCCGGGCTGCGCCAGGGAGAACGGCAGCGGCGCGAACACCGCCGTGGCGAGCAGTGCCACGAAAGGTACGGCACAGACGACGACGGCTTGGGAACGCGTGAGGCGAGAGAGCACGGGATCAATCTAACGTGACGACACGTACCGGCTGGGGCTCGGGGCGCGGGGGCGTGAGTGGGGGCTCGGGGTGGGGGCGCATGCGGGAGCTGGGGCGTGGGTGGGCGCTCGGGGCGGGGGGCGCGCGTACGGGAGCCGGGCCCATGGGTGGAGGCTCGGGGCAGGGGCGCGCATACGGGAGCCGGGGTGTGCGTGGCGACTCGGGGTGGGTCAGCGCAGGGCTTCGGCGACCTCTCGGGCCGCGTCCACCACCCGCGGTCCCACTCTCTCCGGTACGGAGTCCGTGAGCATGACGACACCGACGCTGCCCTCGACCCCGGTCACGCCGATGAGCGGGGCCGCGGCTCCACTCGCCCCCGCCTCCAGCTCCCCGTGCGTGAGCGTGTACCCGGGTTCGACCACGGCCTGGCGGGCGGCGAGGATCGCACGGCCCGCGGCACCGCGGTCCAGCGGGTGACGGAACCCGGCGCGGTACGCCACGTGATAGTCGGTCCAGGTCGGCTCGACGACGGCCACGGCGAGCGCCTCGGTCCCGTCGACGAGCGTGAGGTGAGCGGTCGCCCCTATGTCCTCGGCGAGCGAGCGCAACGCGGGCAACGCGGCTTCGCGCACGAGCGGGTGCACCTGGCGGCCCAGGCGCAGTACTCCCAGCCCGACCCTGGCACGGCCGCCCAGATCACGGCGTACGAGTGCGTGCTGCTCCAGCGTGGCCAGCAACCGGTACACAACGGTCCGGTTCACCCCGAGCTTGTTCGAGAGCTCGGTGACGGTCAGCCCGTGATCCGTGTCGGCGAGCAACTTGAGGACGCGCAGTCCCCGGTCGAGCGTCTGGGAAGTCTCCGCGGTCACGACGCCCACTCCTTCGTGGTGAGGGTCGGCGGTCCCTGCGCGGCGGTTGCGTCACCGGTCCCGTCGGCGACGCGCTACAGAGGCCGCCGGTCGGCAAGCGACCCGGGTTGTCCCGGGCGGAGTCGCTTCACGGCTGCGCTCCGCGGCGGCGCTGCCACGGGGCGTGTGCGTAGCGGGACAGTAGCGAGCCGGTCCGCTCAGCGGAAGGCTCCGTCCAGAATCCGGTCACGTGCCGGGGCGCGGTGGCTCTGTTTGCCCCAGTACGTGGGGGGCGCATCACTCGGTGTGCACCACTCCTGCACACAGCGCGTGCCCCAGGCGCATCACTGAACTGCACGCCCCCGGGAGCGCGGCGCACGCCCCGGGGCCACCGGGGTCACCGGTCTCACCGGGGTCATCGGGGTCACCCCGAGTCCGTGGAGCCACGGGGGCGCGGAGTCACCGGGGTCCGGGGGCGCCGGGTCCGTGGAGCCACCGGAGCCCGCGGAGTCACTTCATCCGCGTGGCCCACTCCTGCACCTTGGCGATCCGCTGCCGCAACTGCCCCGCCGTGGCCTCCGCACTCGGCGGGCCGCCGCACACGCGCCGCAGCTCGGTGTGGATCACGCCGTGCGGCTTGCCGGTCTGGTGGACGTACGCGCCGACCATGGTGTTGAGCTGCTTGCGCAGTTCGAGCATCTCCTTGTGGGAGACGACCGGCCGCCGCTCGGCGGGGAGTTCGAGGAGGTCGGCCTCGTCGTCCGGCTTCTTGCGGCTGTGCGCGATCTGCCGGGCCTGCCGCTTCTGCAGCAGGAGCTGGACCTGATCGGGTTCGAGGAGTCCGGGGATGCCGAGGTAGTCCTGCTCCTCCTCGCTGCCCGGATGGGCCTGCATCCCGAACTCGGCGCCGTCGTAGAGCACCCGGTCGAAGACGGCGTCGGACTCCAGCGCCTCGAAGGGCAGCATGTCGTCGCCGGTGTCCTCGTCCTGCTGCTTCTCGGCCTCCTCGAGAAGCTTGTCCTCCTCGGCGTACGGGTCCTCCTCGCCGTCCTTCTTGGGCTTGTCGAGGACGTGATCGCGCTCGACCTCCATCTCGTTGGCGAAGGTGAGGAGGTCGGGGACGGTCGGCAGAAAGACGGAGGCGGTCTCGCCGCGGCGCCGGGACCGTACGAAACGGCCCACGGCCTGCGCGAAGAAGAGGGGCGTGGAGATGGTGGTCGCGTACACCCCGACGGCGAGCCGGGGCACGTCGACGCCCTCGGACACCATGCGGACGGCGACCATCCACCGGTCGTTGCTCTCGCTGAACTCGTCGATCCGGTTGGACGCGCCCGTGTCGTCGGACAGCACCAGCGTCGCCTTCGTACCGGTGATCTCGCGGATGAGTTTGGCGTACGCGCGCGCCGAGTCCTGGTCGGAGGCGATGACCAGGGCGCCCGCGTCCGGGATCGCCTTGCGGACCTCGGTCAGCCGCTGGTCGGCGGCGCGCAGCACGCTCGGCATCCACTCACCGCGCGCGTCGAGTGCGGTGCGCCAGGCCTGCGAGATGGCGTCCTTGGTCATCGGCTCGCCGAGCCGCGCGGCGATCTCGTCGCCCGCCTTCGTACGCCACCGCATGTTGCCGCTGTAGGAGAGGAAGATGACGGGCCGCACGACCCCGTCGCCCAGCGCGCTGCCGTAGCCGTACGTGTAGTCGGCCGCGGACCGCCGGATCCCGTCGTTCCCCTCTTCGTACGCCACGAAGGGGATGGGGTTGGTGTCGGAACGGAACGGCGTACCGGTGAGCGCGAGCCGGCGGGTGGCGGGCTCGAACGCCTCCAGGCAGGCCTCGCCCCAGGACTTGGAGTCACCGGCGTGATGGATCTCGTCGAGGATGACCAGGGTCTTGCGCTGCTCCACGCGGTTGCGGTGCAGCATGGGCCGCACGCCGACACCGGCATACGTCACGGCGATGCCCTGGTAGTCCTTGCCGAGCGGGCCCGCGCTGTACTCGGGGTCGAGCTTGATCCCTATCCGCGCGGCCGCCTCCGCCCACTGCTTCTTCAGATGCTCGGTCGGCGCGACCACGGTCACCTGTTGCACGACGTGGTGGTGCAACAGCCAGGACGCGAGCGTCAGCGCGAAGGTCGTCTTGCCGGCGCCGGGT
This sequence comes from Streptomyces sp. NPDC058371, assembly GCF_042723265.1. Lineage (NCBI taxonomy): Bacteria > Bacillati > Actinomycetota > Actinomycetes > Kitasatosporales > Streptomycetaceae > Streptomyces > Streptomyces sp. NPDC058371. Next base: position 204,990 of record NZ_JBHXJC010000010.1, read on the forward strand.
GTGGCGACGGCCAGGAAATCGCGCGGCTGCTCCTGGAGGTACCTCTCCATCGCCCTCTGCTGCCAGGCGCGCAGCTTGTTGGCGGTACCCCAGGGGGCCCGGCCGGGGAAGGCGGGTGAGAGGTGGTGCGAGGAGGAGGCACTGGCGGCGGTGGTAGTCACGGTCTCCGTGGGTGGTCGAATCAAGGGCCGCACGCAACGCCTCGGGTGGGCGGCGATGGGAGACGGGCGGGCGGCTCGGCTACGTATGACAACCGGGCCACCCTACCGGCGCCCCGGACGTGTCAACGGGCGGACGACGCGGGGTCACCCGTGGATGGGACTCAGGTCACAGCCCGCGCTCACCGTCGGGGCGCGGATGTCTGTCGGGAGCGCCGTTCTCGACCGTGAGCACCGCTCTCTTTTCGGATCACCGCTCCCGAACCCGCGTGGTCACCCAGGCACCCACCAGCGCCACCCCGGCCATCGGCAGGAAGACGGCCGCGAAGGCCGCCGGGTGGGAGCCCGTGGAGTCGGTGGCGGTGTGGGAGACCGCCCCGCCGCCCAGCGCGGCGAAGGCGGCGCCGCCCGCGGCAAGGAGGAGGACGTTCGAGAGACCGTCGGAGATCTGGAGAGCGGCGGAGTTGGCGCCGGCGTCCTTGGGCGCGGAGAGCTGGAGCAGCAGCACGCTGGTGGAGGCGGTCACCAGCCCCATTCCGAAGCAGCCGAACCCCCAGGCGACGGCGACGGTCCACACCGGCACGGAGGAGATCAGCACGCTGGGAGCGGTGGCGATGGCGGCCGCCACGAGCAGCATCCCTAGGAACATCAGCCGTTCCCGGTACGGCTCCACGCGCGGCCGGGACTGCACGAGGGAGCCCAGCGCCCAGGTCCCGCCGCCGGCCGCCAGCGAGAACCCGGCGAGCGTCGGCGACAGCCCCCGCTGGGTGACGAGCATCAGCGGTACGAAGGATTCGGCGGCAATGAACGAGCCCGCGGCGACGCCGCGCAACAACACGACGGACGGCAGCCCGCGGGCCGCCCGGTGGGTGCCCGGCGGCAGGAGGCCGAGGACGGCCGGCACCAGCAGGGCGGCTCCCACGGCGCCCGGGAGAAGCGCGAGCGGACGCAGGTCCTGGGCTGCGTACTGGAGGAGCCCCGCGCCGAGCGAAATGGCGAGCGCCAGCCGGATACGTCGACGGTCGAAGGGAGCGGGGACGGTGCCGTCGGCCGGGCCGGCCGCCCGGCGCCGTATCTGCGGCAGGGCGAGCGCCAGCGGGAAGACGACCAGGACGGGTATCCCGATGAACACCCAGCGCCAGCCGAGGTGTTCGGTCACCGCGCCCGCGGCGAGCGGTCCGACCACGGACGGGACCACCCAGCCCGCCGCGAACGCCGCCATGATGGCCGGCCGCAACCGCTGCGGGTAGGCGCGGCCCACGACCACGTAGAGCGCGACGATCACCAGACCGCCGCCGAGCCCCTGCACCGCACGGCCGAGGACGAACATCCACATGGCTCCGGCCGTACCGGCCAGCAGCAGGCCCGCCGCGAAGGCACCGATCCCGGTGGCCAGCGGGCCCAGCGGGCCGGCCCGGTCGGACCACTGGCCGGCGAGCACCATCCCGAAGAGGCTCGTCGTGAAGTACCCCGAGAAGGCGAAGGCGTAGAGGGCGACACCGTGGAGCTCGCGGGCCGCGACCGGCATGGCCGTGCTGACCGCCGTCGCCTCGAAGGCGATCAGCAGCACGACGGAGACGATGCCGATGCTCAGGGCCCGGTGATCACGGCTCAGCACTCCGCCGCCGGTCCCGTCCTTCCCGGTCGCCTCGGCGGCCTCCGGCGGGACGGTCGATTCAGCGGCCTCCGGATGCACGGTCGGGGTGACGGTGACGCCGTCGTCACTCGGGTCCAGGGTGCTCATGCACGCCAGAGTAAGAGGCGTAGCCCTGTTTGACCCCTGTCAGAAGTCCGTGATCACCTGCGACCTTGGTCGTACGCCCCCGCCGCCGGCCCATAGGGACGCGTTCTGGTCGGCCGACGCATTCCTGGGTCACACGACGCGTCCCGGGCCGTACAACGCCCTTCGTACGACGCCCTTCATGAACACCGTATGGCAGTCCCGTTGCACGACCCGCGCCCCTCTTGAGCCCCGCGCCCCGTCCGCCTACGGTCGGTACACCGAGTCCGGAACAGCACATCGCTCCCGGCCCGGCCGTGTGCCCGAGTGGTTTAGGGACTCGCCTGCAAAGCGAGTTACGTGGGTTCGATTCCCGCCACGGCCTCCAACGCCTGACCAGGCAAAACAAAGGGCGGCACCCCTTCAGGGGTGCCGCCCTTTGCCCGTCCGTCTCAGTTCCCGCCTCAGTTGACTCAGTCCGCCTCAGTTGGCCCCACCAGATGGAGAGCAAGGCCTGAACCTCAACAGCACTCGGCACCTCAATGATGTACCTTTTGCCGCTCTTGCCCGTGCCTCTCCGAGTCCGCAAGCCGTCCGCTTCAGTTGGCGTTGACGCGAGACGTAGCCCGTGCGGCGAGCTGCCGATAGTGGGACCACACCTGGGTGCCGTCTGCCCTCTCGGCGTCGCGGTGGTCGAGGAACGGCGCAGCCTTCACTTGCAGCTTGCTCAAGGCCGTATCCCACAATTCGAGAAAGTCATTTTCCCTGACGTATTTTTTGGCGCAGTAATAACCGGCGACATCCAGGGTGGCGAGCGCCCTGTTCGCGCTCGCGTACTCGGCTTCGCTGAGCTCGGACACCGGTCGGTCGAGATTGAAGAGCAGACGCCTACCCGCTTGGAGTTCGGGTGAGATCAAGATTTCATGCAGCTTCAGCAGGAGGTCTCGTTTGTCGAGTCTCCTGCGTTCCAGCAGTGAGAAAACGCTGAGCGTAAGGGCCACCAGCGAGACGGCCGCTCCGGCGTACTGCATGACACACCTCCGACGAGTACCTCTCCTGGTGGGCTGCAGCCCCCGCTACGCGTACAGCACCCCGCCCGCCTGATCCGCGAAGGTCTCCGGCCAGTGGCGGCGGCCGTCGTCGGTGGGGAAGGCCGGGGCCGGGTCGCAGGCGAGGGGGTCGACCGTGGCGAGGGTCTGGGTCATGGTGGCGGCCAGTTGACCGTAGGCGGCCGTGAGGTCATGGGTGGCGTCGAGCGACTTCTCGCGGTGGAGGAGCCAGACGGTGAACGCCAGGGTGGAGAGGTCGGCGTTGAGCGGGCGCAGGGTGAAGTCGGGCTCGCTCCAGGCGAGGACCGTGCCCGTGCCGCCGTCGACCACCAGGCTGGTGTCCTCCATGAGGTGTCCGAGGCGTATCAGCCGGCGCGCGTCGTCCGGGAGGTCGTCGTCGGTGAAGTCACCGGGGCGCTCGTCGGCGTAGTACTCGGCGAGGGTCGGCAGTGGCACCTCGGTGTCGAGCTGGAACATGAAACCGTCCTCCGGGAGTCCCGTTTCACGGAGGAAGCGGCGACTCGGCTCGTGCGTCAGCGACGCCGGGAAGTCGACCTCCTCGAAGCGCATGATCTCGCCGGAGCCGAACTCCTCCTCCAGCAGACGCGGCGGCAGGTCGAGGAGCAGGCCCGTCCCGGGGCCCGCGATCCGGGCGAGCGGGCGGATCACCGCGGCCATCCGCCAGTACGGCGGGACGGCGCCTTCGGTGCCCTTCTCGAAGACGGCGGAGAGCCTCTCGGACGCCTCCGTGACGGCCTTCGGCCCGAAGCGCCCGCCGAGCGAGGCGAACTCCCCGCGCGCCGCCGCCAGTTCCTCCGTGGCCGCCGCGAACCGCAGCAGCGCCTCCAGCGAGGGAGCCAGCGGAGCGAGGCCCGTGAGGCCGGGGACGCGGTCCAGGCGCGTGGTGCGGATCTCGCCCGTCGTCCCGTCCAGGACGATCGACTCCAGGTCCCTGTCGTACGTCCGGAGGGTCCCTATGACCAGCTGGTCCCGGAGCTCCTCGGCGAGCTTGTCGATGGCGTCCACCAGGTCCGCCACCCGGCGCGGCGCGGCATCCCGCAGCACGCCGAACCCCAACAGCGAGCCCCCGCACGGCAGTCCGGGTCCGGTCAGGCGGTGTCGCGTCTCCGCGTGCGTGACGTACGGGTCCAGTTCGTCGTCGGTCAGTGTGATCGTGCCACCGACATCGGTGTCAGTCGTGCTCATGGCTCCCCCGCGCATATGAACGCATTCGTGCTTCCCCCCGGAAGGAGGAACACCCCACTGCCCAGCGGCGGTTCCCCATTGAGCAGAACCATACGCCGCACCACTGACAACACCGGAAACGCACAGGTACGGCCCCCGCACACCGCGGGAACACCGGATCTCACGCCACCCGGGCCTGCTCGCGGCCCGCCAGAATCGCGTCCACCGTCCGGGCCACGTCCAGTTCGGAACTGTCCAGCCACAGCCCGATACGCGGGGTCGCCGAGCGCAGTTCGTGGTCGAGCTCCTCGACCGTCCACGCCCCGTAACCGGTCTTCGCCCGCGCCGCCTCGCGCGCCGCGACGGCGTCGGCACGCGGGGCCAGGACAACGACGTACAGGGGCCGCGTGCGCACCAGTCCGACGTACGTCCTCAGGTTCTCGCCGAGCACCACGTCCTGCACGACGGCCGTGTAGCCGGCTTGTGCGTACGCGTCCGCGGTGGCCGCCGACAGGCCGTACCGCAGCCGGAGTCGGTCCTCGGCTCCGGAACCGGCGTCCCCTGCGCCGCTCCCGGGCGCGTAGTCGGCCCGTCCGGACACGATCATCCGCCGGAACACGTCACCGCGTACGTGCGCGGCCCTGGGCAGCCGCTCCGCGAGCGCCTGAGCGACCGTCGATTTCCCGGCGGCCATGACACCGGTGATGAGGACCACACCGTCCATGAGAAGCGCACCGCCGGCTCAGGTGAAGTACACGCCGCCCGCCACGACCACCACCGCGGCCACGACGAACACCAGCAGGACCAGCATCAGCCTGCCGACGCTCGGCGCGGGCTCGTAACGGGGCTCCTCCGGAGCGGACTCCCGCACAGCGGACTCCCGCGCGGCGGAGTCGGGTTCGGCCGGCTCGCGCGTGGCGTCCGTGCTCACGGGGCCGTCACCACCGCCGCCTGCGGGCGGATCGGCAGTCGGTTGACCGGGCGGCCGGTCGCCGCGCGGACGGCCGAGGCGATGGCCGCCGGGGACGTCACGACCGGCACCGCGCTGACCGCCTTCGCGCCGAAGGGAGCGACGACGTCGCGCTCCTCGACGAGCTTGACGATGCGGATGTCGGGTGTGTCGAGGGCGGTCGGCAGGGCGTAGCCGGTGAGGTCGGGGTGGCGGACCAGGCCCCGCGCGGTGCGCAGGTTCTCGGTGAGCGCCGCGCCGACGCCCTGGGTGACGCCCGCCTCGATCCGGGCCGCCAGCTGGGCGGGGTTGAGCACCCGGCCCACGTCCTGGGCCAGTGCGAGTTCCACGACTCTGACCGAGCCCAGCTCGATGTCGACGTCCACCACCGCGCGGATCGCGCAGAACGCGAGGCCCACGAAGGCGTCGCCCTGGCCCGCGGCGTCCAGCGGCTCGGTCGGGTGCGGGCGGCACTGGGCGGTGGCCCACAGTTCCTTGCCGTCCATCGCCTCGGTGACGGTCGTCGAGAGCACACCGTCGTACGAGGTGATCTTGCCGTCGGTGATCTGGAGCAGCTCCGTGGACATGCCGAACTTGTGCGCCAGGGGCTGCAACAGCTGCGTACGCACCATCTTGGCGGCCCGTTCGACCGCGCCGCCGGACACCCATGTGTGCCGGCCGCGGCAGCTCGCGCCCGCCGGGGGCTGGTCCGTGTCGACCGGCGCCACGAGCACCTCGTCGATGCCGAGCGTCTCCTGGACGATCTGCCGGGCCAGCGTGGCAAAGCCCTGGCCGGTCTCCACGGCCGCGCACAGCACGGTGGCGACGCCGTCGTGGACCTTGACCGTGGCCGTCGAGACCTCGTCCGCGCCCTCGGCGCCGAGCATGTGGACCATGCCGAGGCCGTAGCCGACACCACGGCGCACGGCGCCGGGCTCGCCCGCGCCCTCGGGGCCGCCCGGGAGCAGCCACTCGTCCTCGGGGGTGTCCTTGGGGAGGGCGGGCAGCGGGAAGTCCCGTACCGCCTGGAGGAGTTCGGCGACCGGAGCCGGGCACGTCACCGTCTGTCCGGTCGGCAGGATGTCGCCGGTGGACATCACGTTGCGCAGCCGCAGCTCCGCCGGGTCGACGCCGAGCTTCTTGGCGAGCTTGTCCATCTGCGCCTCGTAGGCGGCGCACACCTGCATGGCACCCTCGCCGCGCACATGGCCGGAGGGCGGGTTGTTGGTGCGTACGGCCCAGCCCTCGATGAAGGCGTTGGGGACCACGTACGGGCCGCAGGCGAAGGAGACGGCGGCGGCGAGCGCTTCGGAGGACGTGTCGGCGTAGGCTCCCGCGTCCAGCAGGATCTGCGCCTCGACCTTCACCAGCCTGCCGTCGGTGTCCGCGTGGTGGCGGTAGCGCAGCAGCGTGGGGTGCCGGTGGGCATGGCCCAGGAAGGACTCCTCGCGCGTGGCGGTGAGTTTCACCGGGCAGCCGGTCTTCAGCGCCAGCAGTCCGAGCGGGAGTTGGATGCCCTGGTCCTCGCGGTCCGCGGTGGCGCCGGGGACACCGGTGACGACGACCTTCACGCGCTCGGGCTCAAGTCCGTAGCAGGCGGCGGCCGTGTCGCGGTCGGTGTGCGGGTCGGTGGACGCCACGTAGAGCTCGACTCCGCCGTCGGGGCGGGGCACGGCGAGGCCGGCCTCGGCGCCGATGGGGGCCGGATCCTGGCGGCCGATGCGGTACAGGCCCTCGACGACGACCTCGGCGGCCGCGTCGGGGTCGCCGTGGCGCAGCGGGATGTGGCGGATCAGGTTGCCGTCGGGGTGGAGCGGCTCGGCCTCGAAGGCCTGCTCCGGGTCGGTCACCGGTTCGAGGACGTCGTACTCGACGATGACGGCGGCGGCGGCCATGCGCGCGGTGTCCGGGTGATCGGCGGCGACGGCCGCGATGGGCTCCCCGTGGTGGCGTACGACCTCGGAGGCGAACACCGGGCGGTCGGGCTTGCCGCGGCCGTGCAGCGCGGCGCCCGGCACGTCCTCGTGGGTGACGACGGCGTGGACGCCGGGCATCTCGCGCGCGTGGGTGGTGTCGATGGACACGATGCGCGCGTGCGGGTGGGGCGACCTGAGCACGGCGGCCCACAGCAGGCCCTCGGCCCACAGGTCCGCGGCGTAGGGGAAGGTGCCCTCCGTCTTGGCGCGGGCCTCCGCGGACGGCAGGGACACGCCCAGGCCGTGCGGGAGCGGTTCGGGGGCGGGTGCGGCCACCTGGGTGGTCGCGGTGGCGGCTTCGTTGTTCACGCCTGGCCTCCGTCCTGGCCGTACGGCTGGTCGTGCGGACCTGGGGAATCGAACGCGGAGGGGTTGACGCCACCGGCGCCCGGGCCCGCCTGGTGGGGAATACGTGCCTCGTCGCCGTCGGCCGCCGGGTCTGCGGCCGCGTGGTGCGCCTCGCGTTCGGCGACGACCTCGCGTACGGCGTTCAGGACGCCGCGGTAGCCCGAGCAGCGGCAGAGGTTGCCGCACAGTGCCTGGCGGGTCTCCAGCTCGGTCGGCGCGGGGTTGCCCTCCAGCAGGTCGTGCACGGTCATGGCCATGCCCGGTACGCAGAAACCGCACTGGACCGCGCCGCACTTGGCGAGCGCCCGCTGCACGTCCGAGGGCTGTCCCTCGGTGGCCAGGCCCTCGACGGTGCGCACCTCGCTGCCGGCGGCGGTGACGGCGGGCACCAGGCAGGACGCCACGAGCCGCCCGTCGACCTGCACGTTGCACGCGCCGCACTCGCCCTGCGAGCAGCCGTCCTTGGCGCCGGCGAGACCGAGTCGCTCGCGCAGGACGTAGAGCAGCGATTCGCCGATCCAGGCGTCGGTGACCGGGCGGTCGGCGCCGTTCACCCGCAGGACGTACGACGCCATGGGGTGTTCGTTGTGCGCGGCGGCCGGGTGCGCGGCGTTCTCGTCCTCCGGGGTGTCCTCGGGGAACTCGGCCGCGGCCGCGTCGGGTTCGGCGGCCTGACCGGCTTCGTCACCGTCGTCGGCAGGCTCGTCCGTTCCGGAGTCGTATCCGTCGGCCTCGTCCGTTGCGTCGTACGCGTCGGGCTCGTCCGTTCCGGAGTCGTATCCGTCGTGATCGTCCGCTCCGGGGCCGTACCCGTCGGGCTCCGCGCCGGCCGCCTCAGCGGCCTCAGCGGCCCCGTGGACGCGCTCGGAGGCCTCCTGGGCCGCTTGCGCCGTCGCGTCCGCGTACGCGCCGTCAGACGGCCCTGTGGCCCGTCCGCCGCCCGCGCCGTTGGGCAGCCGGCCGGGCAGCCCCGCGGGCGCACCGGCGTGCCCGTCCGAAGGCGCGTCGGGGTGCCGCTCCGGCCCGGCTGACCAGGGCTGCCCGATGGTCTCCGTCGCCCAGGGCGCGGCCGCGCCTCCGGGGAGGGTGGCCGGAGGGGTGCCGCCCCACTGCTCGACCAGTGCCGAAGTGGTGAACTCGCCCGATTCGTCCGGAAGATCACCGTTGGCCACCGGAATCGACCACTGTCCGGTGACGTCATGACCGGAGGCACCCTGCCCGTAGGCGCCGCCGGGCGCGTGCGACCCCCCGGAGGCGTGCGATCCGTCCGCGTCCGCGAAGGTCCACTGCCCGGTGGCTCCCTGCTGGTACCCGAAACCGTCGGGGGCCGCTTCCCCGGCCGCCCCGTTCGGGTCCGGCCACTGGACGCCCTCGGCCGGCACGGCCCAGCTGCCGGTGGCCGCCGGGTCGGTGCCCGCGGAGGAGGCGGGCGCGACCGTTATCTGCGGGGGCACATAGCCGTGGCCGGGCGCCGCGAGCGGGCTGTCCCGGTCCGCCAGGAGGGCGTCGATGCCCCCTTCGGGGAGCTTGACGAAAGCCGTGGCGCCGTCGTCGTAGTCCCCTTGCGGCAGCCGCTCCCAGGCTCCGTGGGTGCCGCCGCGGGGGGCGCCCTCTCCGTGCTGGTCGTCGGTCACGACAGTGCCCTCCCCAGTGCTCGTCGGGCCAGCGCGGCGACGGTGCGCCGCAGGTGCAGTACGGCCGGCGGAAGCTGTTGTACGGAACCGTCCTCGGCCGGCAGGGGGTCGGGGATGCAGGCCGCGGCGACGTAGTCCCCGAAGGCGCCCAGCGCCTCGGGCACCAGGGCGCGGTTGTTGTCCCAGTCGATCAGCGAGGCGACCCACTGCTCGGCGTCCAGAGGCCGCAGCGGCATCGGCGCTATGGCACCGACGGCGCACCGCACTCCGCGCCGGGCGGGGTCGAGGACGAGCGCCACGGACGCGATCGCGCGCCCCGGCCCGGTGCGTCCCGTCGCCTTCACGAAGACCTGAGGGGCGTGCAGCAGCGGCACGCGCACGTAGCCGATGAGTTCGCCGCCGCGGAGCATCTCCACGCCCGCGAGCAGGTGGGACACGGGGATCTCGCGGCGGGCTCCGCCCGGCCCCGCGATGATCAACGTGGCCTCCAGGGCGGCGAGCACGGGCAGCGCGTCCCCGGTGGGGGCGGCCGAGGCGATGTTGCCGCCCAGGGTGCCCGCGTTGCGGATCTGCGGCGGGCCCGCGGCACGGGCGGCGGCGGCGAGCGCCGGGATGAGGGCCGCGAAGTCGGGGCGCCCCATGCGCGCGTGGGTGAGGCCGGCGCCGAGCAGGGCGTGGCCGTCCTGGTACTGCCAGCCGCGGATCTCGCTGATCCGGCCGAGGCCGACGAGTGCGGCGGGCCTGAGCTGCCCGGAGTTGACCGCGGCCATGAGATCGGTGCCGCCCGCGACCGGAACGGCGGCAGGCGTGGCGGCGAGCGCCGCGACCGCCTCGTCCAGCGAGCCGGGCAGCGTGACGGCCTGCGCCGCCTGCGGTGTGTGCGTGGTCAAACCGGCTGCCCCTTCCCGCTGCCCCACCTGGTCCCACCTGTGTTGCGCGTACGGTACGTGCTGACAGGGCGGACGTGGCAACTCTGGCACATCTTCCCCGGCCCCCGACGCGGGGGTCCGCTAGGAGGCATTCGCCCCTCTCACCAGGGAGATGGTCCGTTTTCGCACGGCATCACCGGTCCGCGCCGATTGGCACTCTTCGGTGACCCTTGCGCCGCTTTTCGTCTTGTGGGACCACCGTCCCAGGGTGGGGCCCCCGGGACACGCCGCTCACCACTCCCCTCACACGTTCGGGGGCGCCCCCTCGATCGGGCGTCCGAGCACCCCGGGCCGCCGCTGCCACGGATGCGGGCCCGTGGGCGGGCGGTAGGCCACCCCCAGGGCGTCAAGTCGCCTGTAGTGGGCGGTCATCCGGCGCTCGAAGTCCGCGAAGTCCCGCTCGGCCGGGGCGGGCAGGGCACTCCAGGCGACCTCGGCGAAGGCGGCAAGCCGGGGGAACGTCTGATAGTCGACGCGCGCGTGGTCCTCCATCACCTCGGTCCACACGTTGGCCTGGGTGCCCAGCACATGCCGCGCCTCCTCGGGCGACAACTCCGGCGGTACGGGCTCGAAGCGGTAGACATCCTCCAGGGTGCGTACGTAGCCGATGGGCACCGGCTCGTCCGCGCCGCCGTCCTGACGGTGGTCCAGGTACACCTGCTGCTCGGGGCACATGACGACGTCGTGGCCCGCGCGGGCGGCCGTGATACCGCCCTGGTAGCCGCGCCACGAGGACACGGCCGCCCCTTCCGCGAGGCCGCCCTCCAGGATCTCGTCCCAGCCGATCAGCCGACGTCCGCGCGCGGAGAGCCAGTTGTCGAAGTGCCGGATGAACCAGGACTGCAACTCGTCCTCGTCCGCGAGCCCCAGTTCCTTGATGCGGGCCTGCGCGGTGGGCGACTGCCGCCACTGGTCCTTGGCGCACTCGTCGCCACCGATGTGGAAGAACTCCGAGAACGGCGCCGCGTCCGCCGGGAACAGACCGAGGAGTTCCTCGAACACCCCCTCGTAGAACCGCAGGGTGTTGTCAGTGGGGGCGAGTACGTTCTTGGATACGCCCCAGTTGTCCCAGACGGACAGGGAGGTCGTGTCGATGACGTCGGTGTTGCCCAGTTCCGGATACGCGGCGATGGCGGCCTGCGAGTGGCCCGGGATGTCGATTTCGGGGACGACCGAGATATGCCGCTCGGCCGCGTACGCGACGATCTCGCGGATGTCGTCCTGCGTGTAGAAGCCCCCGTGCGGCTTCTCCTCCCACAGCGGCGAGGCGCGATGGCCGGATTTTGTCCGCGCCCGCCAGGATCCGGCCTCCGTCAGTTTCGGATACCGCTCGATCTCGACGCGCCATCCCTGGTCGTCGGTGAGATGGAAGTGGAAGACGTTGAGTTTGTGCGCGGCCAGGAGGTCGAGATAGCGCAGGACGCCGTCCTTGGGCATGAAGTGCCGGGAGACGTCGAGCATCAGACCGCGCCAGGGGAAGCGGGGCGCGTCCTCGATGGTCTGCTGCGCGATGCCGTACGTGCTGCCCGGCCGGAGCGGGGCGCGCCGGAAGGCATCGGGGCCGAGGAGCTGACGCAGGGTCTGGGCGCCCCAGAACACGCCGGCCGCGCTGCCGCCGGTGATCTCGATGCCCCCGCCGGTGACCACGTCGAGCCGGTACGCCTCCCGTTCCAGCGAGTCGTCCAGCCGCAGCCGTACGGAGTTGGCGCCCTCCTGCGGCCCGGGCGGCAGCGACAGGCCGAGCGCGGCGCCGAGGGTGGAGCGCAGCCAGCGTTCCACGGTGCCCGTGCCGGGCGCGGCCCACAGCGTGGTGTCCGCGTCCAGGGACACACCGCGGCGCAGCGGGCCCTCGACGGCACGCGGCGCCGGAATCACATCAGTCACGTCAGTCCTTGACCGCGCCGCCCAGTCCGGAGACCAGTCGTCGCTGTACGAGTACGAAAAAGATCAGCACCGGAATCGTCATCACCGTAGAGGCCGCCATCACACCGCCCCAGTCCGGCTCGTCGGGCTTGTAGAAGACGAGCAGTGCCATCGGCAGGGTGGACTGCGAGGTGTCGCTGATGATGAAGGACTTGGCGAACAGGAAGTCGTTCCAGGCGGAGATGAACGAAAAGACGCTCGTCGCCACCAGCCCCGGGAAGACGAGCGGGAAAAGAATCTGCCAGAGGAATCGCGCCCGGCTCGCCCCGTCGATGTACGCGGCCTCTTCCAGCGCGTCCGGGACGGCCTTCACGAAACCCCGCAGCATCCAGATCGCGAACGGCAGCGAGAAGGCGATGTGCGGCAGGATCAGCGAGCCCAGCGTGTTGAGCTGGCCGAAGTCCCGCATCAGGAAGAAGAGGGGGATCGTCAGCGCTTCCACCGGCACCATCTGCGCGATGAGGAACATGATCAGCAGGGTGGTCCGGAAACGGAAGCGGAATCGTGTCACCGCCGTCGCCGCGAGAAACGCGACAAGCGCCGAGACGACGACCACCGAGCAGGCCACCACCAGGCTGTTGACGAAGTAGCGGCCGAATTCCTGCTGTCCGAACACGCGCCGGAAGGAATCCAGCGACGGCGAGAGCGTCCAGGGCCGCGGCTCGCTGGACTCGATCTCCCCCGCCGGCTTGAAGGCGCTCAGCACCATCCAGTACAGGGGAAAGGCCACGACCACGGCGATCAGCAGCGCGGAGGCCTCCGCGGCCAGCCGCCACGGCCGCCGCGGACGCCGTACGAATGCGGGCACGAGTGTCACAGTTCCTCCCCCTGCCGCCGCAGCAGACGCAAGTACACGAGCGTGACCGCCATCAGCATGAGCAGCATCACCACGCCGATCGCCGAGCCGAGGCTGTACTGCGACGACGCGAACGCCTTCTGGTACGCGTACACGTTCAGTACGAGGTTCTGCCCGGCGATTCCGCCTCCGTTGGTCATCACGTAGATCTGCGTGAAGACCTTGAAGTCCCAGATGACCGACTGGATGGTGACGACCACCAGGATCGGCCGGAGCATCGGCGCCAGCACCGAGCGCCAGATCCGCCACTGCGAGGCGCCGTCCAGGGACGCCGCTTCGAGCACCTCACCCGGTACGGCCCTGATGCCCGCGTACACCGTCACCATCACGAACGGGAAGGAGCACCAGACCACTTCGAGGAGGACGAGGGCGAAGGCGCTGACGCGCCCGTACGTCCAGGAGTGGTCGCCGAGCCCGAGGACCCGGTTGACCGGGCCGAAGTCGGGGTCGAAGAGGAGCAGCCAGACCGTGGAGCCGGTGACGGCCGGCGTCGCCCAGGCGCCGAGCCCCGCCAGCATCAGCGCCAGTCGCGGCAGCGCGCGGACACGGGTGAGCAGGACGGCCAGCGCGCAGCCGACCGCGAGTGTCGACACGACGCACGCGGCCGCGAACACCACGGTGGCGAGGAGCACCTGCCAGAACTGGTCGTCGCCGAAGAGCGCCGCGTAGTTGCCGAAGCCCTCGAAGGTGGTCGGCTCGCCGCCGCTGACCTGCGCCTGGGTGTACTCCAGGAACGAGATCAGGCCGAGCTGGTAGATGGGGTAGACGAGCAGGCCGCCGAGGACGACCAGGGCGGGGGCGAGATAGAGCCAGGGGGTCCAGCCGCCGCGTCCGCGCCGGGACGGGCGTGCACCCGCCGTGGCCTTGGCGACCGTGTCCCCGGCCGCCCCGGCCCGTTCGGTGAGCGTGTCGTGCGCTGCCATCCGCTCAGCCCACGGAGCTGAACGCGTCGTTCATCTTCTTCGCCGCGTCCTTCGAGGCCGCCGGCACGTCCTTCTTGCCGCTGACGACCTCCTGGAACATCGTCGGCAGGACGAGCGACGCGTCGATCTGCGCCCAGGCGGGCGAGGCGGGGACGAACTTGGCGCCCGCGGCGAGCGTCTTCACGAAGGGCTCGACGAACGGCTCCTTCTTGGCCACGTCGCCCCGCACATCGGTGTATGTCGGCAGGAAACCCATGGCGTCGAAGAGTTCGCCCTGGGTCTCCTTCGACGCCACCTGCTTCATCAGGTCGACAGCGAGCGTGTGGTGCGAGGTGCTCTTCAGCACGCCGACATTGTTGCCGCCCGCGAAGGCCGGGGCGATCTCGCCCGCCTTCAGACCCGGCAGCGGTACGACGGCGTACTTGCCCTTGACCTTGCCCGCCTCGATCGCCGCGTGGCTGAAGTCGCCGCCGATGGCCATGCCCGCCTTGCCCGAGGCGAACGCGGTGACCGTGTCGTTGCCGCCCATGCCCGCGCACTTGGCGGCGGGACAGTTGGTGTCGCCGAAGAGCGAGGTGTAGGTCTTGATGCCCTTCTGGGCGTCGGCGCTGTCGATGGCGGAGGCGTACGAGCCGCCCTTGCCCTGGGCGAGTTCACCGCCGTTCGCCCAGATGAAGGGCATCGCGCCGTACGTGTACGCGCCGCCGACCGCGAGCCCGTACAGGTCGGGCTTGGCCGCCCGGATGGCGTGCGCGGTGTCGATCAGCTCACCCTGCGTTCTGGGCACTTCGAGGTTGAGCTCCTTGAAGACGTCCGTGCGGTAGTACAGGGCGCGCACGCCGACGAAGAAGGGGGCGCCGTAGATCTTTCCGTCGACCGTCACGGACTGTCTGGCGGTCGGGTCGGTGTCCTTGGCCTCCGTCCAGGCGGTGAACTCCTTGGTGACGTCGGCGAGTCCGCCGTCCTTCACGTATCCGGCCGTGTCGGTGTTGCCGTACTCGATGACGTCGGGCGCGCTCTTGGGGTCGTTGAAGGCGGCCTTGATGCGCTGGGCCCGGGTCTCGACGGGTATGTACTCGACCTTCACCTGGGCGCCGTTGTGAGCCTTCTCGAAGTCGGCCACGGCCGCGTCGACGACCTTCTTCTTCGGCGCGTTGTTGACCTCCTGGAAGAGCCAGACGCGCAGGGTGCCGCTCTTGTCGTCCTTGCCCGAGGAGGAGTTGTCGGACGTCTGGGGGGCGCAGGCGGTGGCGGTCAGACCGGCGGCCACAAGGGCGGCCAGGGACGCGGCCATTCGGACAGAGAGCTTCATCGAGCATCCTCCGGTGGGGGTGCGTTGCAACATGCGCAACGGCGGTTTTGCCCTGCACAACACACCGGAGGCTATGGAGTACATGAACATGCCCACAAGAGGTCTCAACCACTCCGTGACCCGGGAACGCACTCCGTGCAACGGCGGAGCGGCCCGACGCCGCTCCCGGGTACGACAAAGACCGCGGCGCCCTCCATCGGGCACCGCGGTCGTGCTCGTCCGTGCGGCATGCCGCGTCCGGCCCCCGGACGCGAGGCGTTACTTCTTGTCGCCGCCGCCCTTGCCGTTGTCCTTGTCGCCGCCGGCGCCCATGGACTCGTAGATCTC
Organism: Streptomyces sp. NPDC058371; assembly: GCF_042723265.1. Classification (NCBI taxonomy): domain Bacteria; kingdom Bacillati; phylum Actinomycetota; class Actinomycetes; order Kitasatosporales; family Streptomycetaceae; genus Streptomyces; species Streptomyces sp. NPDC058371. The sequence goes on from NZ_JBHXJC010000010.1 coordinate 220,279, forward strand.
CTTGCACATGGGGCACACGGGGTACTTCTTCGGGTCGCGTCCCGGGACCCACACCTTGCCGCAGAGGGCCACGACGGGCGTGCCGTCGAGGGCGCTCGCCATGATCTTGTCCTTCTGGACGTAGTGGGCGAAGCGCTCGTGGTCACCGTCGCCGTGCGACGTCTGCGGTGCCGGCTCTACGAGGGTCCCCGTCCCAGTACCTCGCTGGGGCTGGGTCTCAGGCTCAAGAGTGCTCATGACGCCAAGGGTACTGAAGCGCACGCCCATCAGTTGAGCGAAGGGTCGTCGGGATACGTCGCCACCATCGCCAGCTCGTTGCGCTGGCGGCGCAGGACCTCGCGCCACAGGCGTTCCGGCGACGGGGACGAGACGTCGCCGGGCTCGGACTCCACGACGTACCAGGCGCCCTCGACGAGTTCGTCCTCCAGCTGGCCCGGGCCCCAGCCCGCGTATCCGGCGAAGATCCGCAGGGAGCCGAGGGCGGCCGCGAGCAGTTCGGGCGGGGCCTCCAGATCGACGAGTCCGATGGCGCCGTGCACCCGGCGCCAGCCCAGCGGCGCTTGCTCCCCCGCCGCGTCCCCGGGGATGACCGCGACGCCCAGCGCCGAGTCGAGCGAGACCGGACCGCCCTGGAAGACGACACCCGGCTCGCCGGCCAAGTCCGCCCAGGCTTCGAGGATGTCGCTGACGTCCACCGGTGTGGGCCGGTTGAGGACGACACCCAGGGAGCCCTCCTCGTCGTGGTCGAGGAGCAGCACCACCGCACGGTCGAAGTTGGGGTCCGCCAGGGCGGGCGTGGCCACGAGCAGTCGCCCTGTGAGCGAGGACACCTCGGTCATGCCAGACATGATCCCGCATCTTCCCTTCGTCTGGGGAGCCAATGCCGGTACGCGAGTGAATGCAGCTCAGGGCGCAGAGAAGCGGGCCCGGCGCATGGCGGGACCGGTGACCCCGTGTGCCCGATTAGGAACGGTTCGTGTTGTGGCAAAGCTATGACGTACCTGGGAGGTCCTTGGGCTTACTTAAGGGGGGTGGACGGCCATTACGCTTACGTCTTCGGCCCTGCCCCCCTCACCGGAACGCGAGATTCATGACCGTCAACGGCTCTGATGACGTACTGCTTGTCCACGGCGGAACCCCGCTCGAGGGCGAGATCCGTGTCCGCGGTGCGAAGAACCTCGTACCGAAGGCAATGGTCGCGGCGCTGCTGGGCAGCGCTCCGAGCCGGCTGCGCAACGTCCCGGACATCCGTGACGTGCGGGTCGTGCGCGGACTGCTCCAGCTGCACGGCGTGACGGTCCGTCCGGGCGAGGAACCGGGCGAGCTGGTGATGGACCCGTCGCACGTCGAGAGCGCGAACGTCGCTGACATCGATGCCCACGCGGGTTCGTCGCGCATCCCGATCCTCTTCTGCGGCCCGCTGCTGCACCGGCTGGGGCACGCGTTCATCCCCGGTCTCGGTGGCTGCGACATCGGTGGCCGGCCGATCGACTTCCACTTCGAGGTGCTGCGGCAGTTCGGCGCGAAGATCGAGAAGCGCGCGGACGGGCAGTACCTGGAGGCCCCGCAGCGGCTGCGCGGCACGAAGATCCAGCTGCCGTACCCGTCCGTGGGCGCGACCGAGCAGGTGCTGCTGACCGCCGTGCTGGCGGAGGGTGTCACCGAACTCGCCAACGCCGCCGTGGAGCCCGAGATCGAGGACCTCATCTGCGTACTGCAGAAGATGGGCGCGATCATCGCCATGGACACCGACCGGACGATCCGGATCACCGGTGTCGACTCGCTCGGCGGTTACACCCACGCGGCCCTGCCGGACCGTCTGGAGGCCGCCTCGTGGGCGTCCGCGGCGCTGGCGACCGAGGGCAACATCTACGTCCGCGGCGCCCAGCAGCGCTCGATGATGACGTTCCTGAACACCTACCGCAAGGTCGGCGGCGCCTTCGAGATCGACGACGAGGGCATCCGTTTCTGGCACCCGGGCAGCCAGCTGAAGTCGATCGCGCTGGAGACGGACGTCCACCCCGGTTTCCAGACCGACTGGCAGCAGCCGCTGGTCGTGGCGCTGACGCAGGCCACGGGCCTGTCGATCATCCATGAGACGGTGTACGAGTCCCGCCTCGGCTTCACCTCCGCGCTCAACCAGATGGGTGCGCACATCCAGCTCTACCGCGAGTGCCTCGGCGGTTCGGTCTGCCGCTTCGGCCAGCGCAACTTCCTGCACTCGGCCGTCGTTTCGGGCCCCACCAGGCTCCAGGGTGCCGACCTGGTCATCCCCGACCTGCGCGGCGGCTTCTCGTACCTGATCGCCGCCCTCGCGGCCCAGGGGACCTCCCGCGTCCACGGCATCGACCTGATCAACCGCGGCTACGAGAACTTCATGGAGAAGCTCGTGGAGCTCGGCGCGAAGGTCGAGCTGCCGGGCAAGGCACTCGGCTAGACGGCTCACGTACGGGACTCCGGGACCACCCGGGCTCCGTACCGCGCGTACGACGATGGGGCGGCCCCTGGTGAAGGGGGCCGCCCCATTGGCGTACTGCTCTGCCGTGCGCCTCCCGAGACGCGGGCGGCGTAGGCCTTACTTGCCCTTGGCGGCTTCCTTGAGCTTGCTGCCCGCGGACACCTTCACGCTGTAACCGGCGGGGATCTGGATGGGGTCGCCGGTCTGCGGGTTGCGCGCGGTGCGAGCGGCACGGTGGGTGCGCTCGAAGGTCAGGAAGCCGGGGATGGTGACCTTCTCGTCGCCCTTGGCGACGATCTCGCCGACGGTCTCGGCGAACGCGGCCAGAACGGCGTCGGCGTCCTTGCGGGTCACCTCGGCGCGGTCGGCCAGCGCGGCCACCAGCTCACTGCGGTTCATGTTGTTACTCCCGTGTTCTTCTTGCCGTTGAGGCGTGCCACGCGGCGAAGCCGCACGTTGGATGCGGCGAAGCCGATGCTGCCAGGGTCCTCGGTCGGTCCCCGGACCCGGGTCCGAAGCCAGACCCTCGCGCCCGAAGACGCATCCTGCCCCCACCTGCGGCGGGAAAGCCAATCCGGCACCCCTGGGAGTCACACGAACACCCTTGGGAGTCACACGAAAAGCGCCACTGCCTCGGTGTGGTGACGCTCCGTCCGCTCCCGGCAGCGGATCGCAGGGCCTGGGAAGGCCTGAGCCTGGCCGCCACCATAGAGGGCGGCCATGGGCGCCGCGGCACGCGACGCGCCGGTGCCCAGACGGTCGTGGCAACCGTCACAGCCGACCGCTCCGGCAGTTTCGCGTCCGTCGCGGCCGGCTGTTCAGACCGTCCCAGTACCCGTCAGGGCCATTCTCACGCGGTCGTGTTGCTCTCGGTCACCCCGGCGGCCTTCGCGGCGTCCCGTACGGCGCCGGCGACGGCGCCCGCGACCTTGTCGTTGAAGACGCTCGGGATGATGTAGTTCGGGTTGAGCTCGTCCTGCGTCACCACGTCCGCCAGGGCGGTCGCGGCGGCCAGCATCATCTCCGTGTTGACGGTGCGCGACTGGGCGTCCAGGAGGCCGCGGAAGACGCCCGGGAAGACCAGCACGTTGTTGATCTGGTTGGGGAAGTCGGAGCGGCCCGTGGCGACAACTGCCGCGGTCTGGCGGGCGATTGCCGGGTCGACCTCGGGGTCCGGGTTCGCGAGCGCGAACACGATGGCGCCGTCGGCCATGGCGGCCACGTCCGCGCCGTCCAGCACGTTCGGGGCCGAGACGCCGATGAAGACGTCGGCGCCGCGCACGGCCTCCTTGAGGGTGCCCGTGAGGTTCTCGGGGTTGGTGTTCTCGGCGATCCAGCGCAGCGGCGAGTCGGCGTCGGTGTCCACCAGGTCCTTGCGGTCCCCCTGCACGACGCCGTGGATGTCGGCGACGACGGCGTTCTTGACGCCCGCGGCCAGCAGCAGCTTGAGGATGGCCGTACCGGCCGCGCCGGCGCCGGACATGACCACCCGGATGTCGCCGATGGCCTTGTTCGTCACGCGCAGCGCGTTGGTCAGGGCGGCGAGCACGACGATCGCGGTGCCGTGCTGGTCGTCGTGGAAGACCGGGATGTCGAGGGCCTCGCGCAGCCGGGCCTCGATCTCGAAGCAGCGCGGCGCGGAGATGTCCTCCAGGTTGATGCCCGCGAAGCCGGGGGCGATGGCCTTGACGATCTCGACGATGGCGTCGGTGTCCTGGGTGTCCAGGCACAGCGGCCAGGCGTCGATGCCGGCGAAGCGCTTGAAGAGGGCGGCCTTGCCCTCCATGACCGGCAGGGCGGCCTTCGGGCCGATGTTGCCGAGGCCCAGCACGGCCGAGCCGTCCGTCACGACCGCAACGGAGTTGCGCTTGATGGTGAGGCGGCGGGCGTCCTCGGGGTTCTCGGCGATCGCCATGCACACCCGGGCCACGCCCGGGGTGTAGATCATCGAGAGGTCGTCGCGGTTGCGGATCGGGTGCTTGGACTGCATCTCGATCTTGCCGCCGAGGTGCATCAGGAACGTACGGTCGGAGACCTTGCCGAGCGTGACGCCCTCGATGCCGCGGAGCTTCTCGACGATCTCGTCGGCGTGGCCGGTCGAGCTGGCCGCGATGGTGACGTCGATCCGGAGCTTCTCGTGTCCGGACGCGGTCACGTCGAGGCCGGTCACCGAGCCGCCGAGGGATTCCACGGCCGTGGTGATCTGGGAGACCGCGGTCCCGCTCGCGGGCACCTCCAGCCGGACCGTAATCGAGTAGGAGACGCTGGGCGCCGTTGCCATGGCCGACTTCCTCTGCTTTCACCGTGTTCGCTGCGTACGCCGCGGGAGCGGAATCGCCCCGGCGGCGTCATCCGATCGTCGCACCTACCGCGGAGTACGTGGTAGTCGCCCCGGGTTGCGAACGTATTGGTCACAGCGACCGGGAGACTTTCGGAAAACAACTTCCACCATACGAGAAGTGGCCGGTCGGTGGAAGCCCCGGCCCCGGGTGGGGCCGCGCCGCGGAAATGAACTTTCGGGACGGGAATTGCCTTGCGGGGATCCTTTGTTACCTTGGACGTGACACCGGCCCGATCCAAGCCCCCGGGCCCAACCTTCGTCGCTACGAGCGACCACTTGCCGCGAGGCGAGCATGGCGGGTCGGTGTCGTGAACGTGAGAGAGGCCCACGCCTGATGGCGTGGGCCTCTCTGCTGCTCCGGGGCGTTCCGCCGCCCCCTGCGGGCCGTCTCAGTCCCGCAGCAGGTCCGGCACCCCGTTCCCGTCCGGCTCGTCCCGGTCCGCCGAGACGACCGTGAGCTGCTGGGTCGCGCGGGTCAGGGCGACGTACAGGACACGCAGGCCCGCGGGCGACTCGTCGGCGATCTCCGCCGGCGACACGACGACCGTGGCGTCGTACTCCAGGCCCTTGGCCTCCAGGCTGCCGAGCGCCACCACGCGGTCGCCGAGACCGGCCAGCCAGCGGGCCGCCTCGTCCCGCCGGTTCATGGCGACGACGACACCCACCGTGCCGTCCACCCGGTCGAGCAGCCGGGCGGCCTCTTCCCGGACGGTCCGGGCGAGCGAGTCCCGTACGGCCGCGAAGCGCGGCTCGACGCCCGTGGAGCGGACGGCGGACGGGGACTGGGACCCCGGCATGGCGAGGGCGAGGACCTTGGCGGCCAGCTCGGCGATCTCGGCCGGGTTGCGGTAGTTCACCGTCAGGGTGAAACGGCGCCGGGGACGGGACCCCAGGGCCTCGTCCCGGGCCTCCGCGGCCTCGTCGGGCTCGGACCACGAGGACTGGGCCGGATCGCCGACCACCGTCCAGGTGGCGTGCCTGCCCCGGCGGCCCACCATGCGCCACTGCATCGGCGTGAGGTCCTGCGCCTCGTCGACGATGACGTGCGCGTACTCGGTGCGCTCCTGGGCGAGGCGCTCGGCCCGCTCGCGCTGGGTCTCCTCGCGCCCCGGCATGAGCTCTTCGAGGCCGGTGAGCTGGTCGAGCGGGTCGAGGTCGCGCTTGCGGCGGGGCCGGGCGGGGCTGCCGAGGAGGGCGGTCAGCTCGTCGAGCATCGCCACGTCGTGCACGGAGAGCCCGTCCCGCTTGAGCGAGCGAGCCACCCGGCGGACCTCACCCGGGTTCAGGATCCGGCGCGCCCACCGGCCGAGCCGCCTCTCGTCGGCCATGGCGGCCAGCACGGCCCGCGGGGTCAGCTCCGGCCACCAGGCGTCCAGGAACTCGATGAAGCTGTCCTCCGACGTGACGTCCTCGTCGAACGACGACCGCAGCTCGGCGGAGAGCCCGGGGTCCGTGTGCCGCGCCCCCGCCCCCGAGCGGGCCCACAGGGCGTCCAGGAGCAGCTTGCGCGCCCGGGGCCGGAGCAGGTTGACGGGCGCGGTCCCGCTGAGCGCGTTGTGCCGGATCCGGTCCAGCTCGCCGCCCTCCAGCTCGATCCGGCGCCCGAAGGCGACGACCCGCAGCCGGGTGGGCGGACCGGCCGGCGGCTGCGGCCGGTCGGTCTCCTCCCCGAAGGCGAGCTGCTCCGCCCCGTCGGAGGACCGGTTGGAACCCTCCCGGCCGTAACCCTCCCTGGCGGAGCTGGCGGAGCCTGTTGGTGCCTCCAGAGCCCCGTGTGCCGCCTTCCGCAGCACCTTGAGCATCCGGTACGAGCCCTTGGCGCGGGCGACCGCAGGGGAGTCGTACAGCGTCGCCTCCGCCCCGTCGACCAGGGAGCCGATGGCGCGGATCGCGACCTGGCCCTCCTCGCCGAGGGACGGCAGGACGCCTTCGGTGTAGGCCACCAGCAGCGGGGTCGGCGAGACGATGAGGATGCCGCCCGAGTAGCGGCGGCGGTCCTGGTAGAGCAGATAGGCGGCCCGGTGCAGGGCGACCGCCGTCTTGCCGGTGCCGGGGCCGCCCTCGACGTACGTCACCGAGGCGGCGGGGGCCCGGATCACCAGGTCCTGCTCCGCCTGGATCGACGCCACGATGTCGCGCATGGTGTGGCTGCGGGCCTGACCGAGGGCCGCCATGAGGGCGCCGTCGCCGATCACCGGGAGCTCGCCGCCGTTCAGCGTCGCCCGGAGCTCCGGGCGCATCAGGTCGTCCTCGACGCCGAGCACCTTGCGGCCCTTGGAGCGGATGACCCGGCGGCGGACCACCCGGCCCGGGTCGACCGGGGTCGAACGGTAGAACGGTGCCGCCGCGGGCGCCCTCCAGTCGATGACCAGCGGCGCGTAGTCGGCGTCCAGGACGCCGATACGGCCGATGTGAAGTGTTTCCGCGATGTCGGCCGTGTTGTCCTCGCGGACGGCCCCCTCGGCCGCCTCCACCGCTGTGTACGCGCCGTCCGGACCCTTCTCGCCGTCCTTCCCGAGAAGCAGGTCGATACGGCCGAAGAGGAAGTCCTCGAACTCGTTGTTGAGGCGGTTGAGGTGAATTCCCGCCCGGAACACCTGGGCGTCGCGCTCCGCGAGCGCCCCCGGTGTCCCGACCTGACCGCGCTTGGCGGCGTCGTTCATCAGGAATTCCGCCTCGTGGATCTTCTCCTCGAGACGGTGGTACACCCGGTCCAGGTGCTCCTGTTCGACGCTGATTTCCCGGTCCCGTACGGAGTCGTCCTTGGCGGCGTCGTGCCGTACGGATTCATGGACCGAGCCAAGCGCGGTTTGCTGCTGAGCCTGAGCGGCCACCGGGCCCCCTTCTGACGTGCTGGGCAGCCGTCAACCGTACGCGAAGGGGGGCCCTTAAGCTACGCGCGCGCTATCGGTTCGCTCACGCGTCCACTTCTACGAGCCGCTTGCCGTCGAAGGTCATGACCTCGAAGTGGTCGATCTCGTTCGGGGTGAAGGCCGCGCCGCCGTGCACATAGAGCGGGTTCTTCGCCTCTTCGGTCTTGGCGTTGGCGACGCCGTAACCCCACTTCGGGACCGCCCAGGACGTCACCGTCTCCCGTTCGCCGTTCTTGCCGACGGCGATCAGCGAGCACTTCAGCGGACCCGTGACGTTCTTGAGCTGGAGGACCGCGTGGGTGCCCCAGTCCTTCTTCTCGACGGCGACCACGGCGTTGACCTTGGTGGTCGGGTCCGTCGCCTGGACCCGGTCGTGCATGTCCTCGAAGGCGGCCTTGGCGGGGCTGGTCGGGTGCGCCACGGCATCCTTGCCCCCGTCGCTGCCACCACTGACCGCCAGCACCGTCAACGGGCCGCCGATGATCAGCGCGGCCGCGGCCGCCACCAGGTACATCCCGCGCCGGCGCTTCACGGCCCGCCGCTCGGAGACCTCGTCGACCAGCCGGTCCGCGAGCCGTGGGCTCGGCTTGGCGGCCAGGGACTCGCCGATGGCCGGACTGCCCTGGGAACCGGGCAGGTCCGCGAGCGCGGCCAGCATCGGTTCCATCCCGGCGAGTTCGTCGAGCTGCTGGGCGCACCATTCGCACGTGGCGAGGTGGGCCTCGAAGGCGGTCGCCTCGGCGTTGTCGAGAATGCCGAGGGCGTAGGCGCCGACGGTCTCGTGTTCGTTAGGGCCCTGTGATCCCTGCATGGAACCAGGACTACCCGTTCCGAAACCCCCGTAAATACTCATGCCGTCACCCCCCGCTCCTCCAGCGCAAGCTTCATCGACCTCAGTGCGTAGAACACCCTTGAGCGCACCGTGCCGCTGGGGATGCCGAGCGTTTCAGCGGCCTCATTGACCGTACGCCCTTTGAAGTACGTTTCGACCAGGACCTCCCTGTGAGCAGGGGTCAGGTCGTCCAGCGCGTCCGACAGTGTCATCAGCCACAACGCCTTGTCGATCTCGTCCTCCGCGGGGATGACCTCCAGCGGCGACGGGTCGACCTCCTGCGGCCGGGCCTGCCGGCTGCGGTGGCCGTCGATGACGATGCGCCGGGCGACCGTCACCAGCCAGGGGCGTACCGAACCGGTCGCACGATTGAGCTGACCGGCGTTCTTCCAGGCACGGATGAGTGTTTCCTGCACGACGTCCTCGGCCCGCTGCCGATCACCCGCGACCAGTCGCAGCACGTAGGCGAGCAGAGGTCCGGCGTGTTCGCGATACAGCGCACGCATCAGCTCCTCGTCAGGTTCCGAGGGCTGTGACGCGCGATGTCGTGCCCTTGGCGGGCGTTCATCAGCCACGGCGGAATCCTTGCGCACGCCTACCTCCGGTGTCCCCGATTCGACCGGGGTCCCCCAGTCGGTCGCTCACCACGGGATACGGCTTTCGGCGTGGGTGTGTTCAAAGCGGTCGCACATATTTCTTGGTCCGTATGTGACGTGGGTGAAGTTCACGCTCGGGCGAGCGCTGCGCGGCGGCGGTGCCGGGCCACCCGCTCCCGATTGCCGCACACCTCACTGGAGCACCACCTTCGGCGCCGCCCCCGTGACGTGTCCAGGTAAACGATCGCACAGTTGTCCCCTTCACAACGCCGCAAGCCGGCCCGGACAACGGGGTCCGTGAGGAGTTCCACGGTGTCCCGGGCGACCGCGGCGAGCAGATCGGCACAGAGCAACGGCCCGTGCAGCCGGCACAGCAACATCCCGTCGTCCGTGCGTACGGCGCGCGGCGCGGGCGGCGCGTGCACCGCGAGGGCGTTCACCCGGGCGAGCGCCGCGTCGGCGGGCCGCCCGTCCAGCTCCCCGGCCACCAACCGCGCGATGTGACCGCGCAGTTCGTGGAAGGCGAGCAGCCAGGTTCCGTCGACCCCCGCCAGGGGTGTCCCGACGGGCACCAGGCCCGATCCGGCGACCCAGGCCCGTAGCCGCTCGGCCGAGCAGAGCCGTTCCTCGGGATGGGTGGTCGCCGCGAGGTCCAGGCAGATCCGCCCGGAGTCGAACCGCATCTCGTACGAGGCCGTGGCCGTGCCCGATGCCATGCGCCTGTCACCGCCTTGGTTACGCCTTGGGTTGAGCCGTGAGGGGTCGGTGCGGGGTCTGTAACCCCTACAGTGCCTCTCCCCGCCCCTGGCGGGAACCCCCGCGCCGGACGTCGCTGGACGTCCGCTTATGCGGCCGCGCGCCTGGACCATGTCCCGCGCCGCGCCCGGCCGGTTGACTGATCCGCATGACAGACAACAGCACAGGGCGGCGGACCACCGCCGGAGGTGTACTGGGTGCGGCCACGGTCGCCATGGGCCTGATTGCCGGGGTCTTCTACATATTCGCCTGCGCCGTCATGCCGTCGCTGGCCCGCAGCGACGACCGCGTCTTCATCGAGGTCATGCAGAACATCAACGACGTGATCCAGAACCCGGTGTTCTTCCTGAGCTTCATGGGCGCCCTCGTCCTCACGGCGGTCTCCGCCTGGCAGTTGCGCGGCTCGGGCGGACTGCGCCGGTGGGTGTGGGCGGCGCTGCTCGCCTACGTACTCGCCTTCGTCTTCACCGTCGCCGTGAACATCCCGCTCAACAACGAGCTCGCCGACGCCGGCGCCCCGGCGAGGATCGCCGATCCGGCCGCCGTACGGGACCGGTTCGAGGACCCGTGGGTCACCTGGAACGTCGTACGGGCGCTGCTGTGCACGATCGCGCTCGGCTGTCTGGCCAGGGCTCTCGTCCTGTACGGGCGGCTCAACCGGCGTCAGGCGTCCGCGTACTTGGCGTCGGCCGCCGGGTCGAGCGCGAGCCGGTAACCGCGTTTGACCACGGTCTGGATGAGCTTGGGTGCGCCCAGTGCCGTACGCAGCCGGGCCATCGCCGTCTCCACCGCGTGTTCGTCACGGCCCGCGCCGGGCAGCGCCCGCAGCAGTTCGGCCCGGGCCACCACCCAGCCGGGCCGCCGCGACAGGGCCCGCAGCAGCGACATCCCGGCCGGCGGCACCGGCCGCAGCGCGTCGTCGACCAGTACGGCATGACCGCGGATCTCCACCCGGTGGCCCGCGATGGGCAGGACGCGGGCCCGGCCGGGCAGTTCCTGGCACAGCAGCTGGACGAGCGGGCCGAGCCGGAAACGCTCGGGCTGGACCGTGTCGATGCCCTGGGCCTGCAACGGCAGCGCGGTGACCGGGCCGACGCAGGCGGGCAGCACGTCGTGGTGCAGGGCGGCCAGGAGTTCGGGGAGCAGCCCCCGTTCCTCGGCCCGGGAGAGCAGGGACGCGGCGGCGGGCGCGCTGGTGAAGGTGAGCGCGTCCAGGCCGCGGGTGACGGTCGCGTCGAGCAGCCGGTCGACGGGCCCGATGTCCTCCGGCGGCATCCACCGGTACACCGGCACGGGCACGACCTCGCCCCCCGCGGCCCGCAGCGACTCCACGAACCCGGGCAGCGGCTCACCGTGCAGCTGGATGGCGATCCGGCGCCCCTCGACGCCCTCCTCCAGCAGCCGGTCGAGCACCTCGGCCATGGACTCGGAGGACGGCGACCACTCCTCGGTCAGCCCCTGGGCCCGGACGGCGCCCTTGACCTTGGGGCCGCGCGCGAGCAGTTCCACCCCGCGCAGCCGGGCGAGCAGGTCCTCGCCGAGGCCCCAGCCGTCGGCCGCCTCGATCCAGCCGCGGAAGCCGATGGCGGTCGTGGCCACCACCACGTCCGGCGCCTGGTCGATCAGTTCCTTGGTGGCGCTGAGCAGTTCGCTGTCGTCGGCGAGCGGCACGATGCGCAGGGCGGGCGCATGCACCACGCAGGCGCCGCGCCGCTGGAGCAGGACCCCGAGCTCGTCGGCCCGACGTGCGGCCGTCACGCCCACGGTGAAGCCCGCGAGGGGGCCGTGGTCTGGTCGCTGTTCTCCGTCGTACATGGCTTTCGTCCCGGCTCTCGTCTGCGCTCGAGTCGTCGTGCGGTCACGGCCGAACCGAGCCTGTCAACGCCCCGTGACAGGCCCGGATCAGTCACGTGTCACCCGTGTTACGTCACACCTCGGCGTAGCTGAGCTGCGGCTTCGCCGCCGAGGCGGCGGTGGCCGGCTCCTCGGACCCGGCCGGGCGACGAAGGTATACGGCCCAGGTGACCAGGAAGCAGAGGGCGTAGAAGGCGAGGAAGGAGACGAAGGCGCCGGTGCCGGAGCCGTAGGAGAGGAAGGACTGCCGGAAGGCGAGGTTGATGCCGACGCCGCCGAGCGCTCCCACGGCCCCGATGAGCCCCATGGACGCCCCGGACAACCGCCGCCCGTACGCGGCGGCCGCCTCACCGCTCAGCCCCTTGGCCACCGCCTTGGTCTGGAAGATGCCGGGAATCATCTTGTACGTCGACCCGTTGCCGAGCCCGCTGAGCACGAACAGCGCGATGAAGGCGACGGTGAACAGCGGCAGCGACTTCTGCGTCGAGGCGAGGACGATGACGCCGGTCGCCGCCGCCATGGCGACGAAGTTCCACAGCGTGATCCGCGCCCCGCCGTACCGGTCGGCGAGCCGGCCGCCCACGGGCCGGATCAGCGAGCCGAGCAGCGGACCGATGAAGGTGACGTACGCCGCCTCCAGCGGGGTGCGCCCGAACTGGTTCTGCAGCACCTGGCCGAACGCGAAGCTGTATCCGATGAACGACCCGAACGTCCCGACGTAGAGGAACGACATGATCCAGGTGTGCCCGTCCCTCGCGGCGTCCTTGGCGGCGCCGGTGTCGTTCTTCACGGACGAGATGTTGTCCATGAAGACGGCGGCCAGGACGGCGGCGACGACGATGAGCGGGATGTAGATGCCGAGCAGCACCCGCGGCCCCCCGCTCGCCCCGATGACCGCGAGCGCCACCAGCTGGATGACGGGCACCCCGATGTTGCCGCCCCCGGCGTTGAGCCCGAGCGCCCATCCCTTCTGCCGCAGCGGGAAGAACGCGTTGATGTTGGTCATGCTGGAGGCGAAGTTGCCGCCGCCGATGCCGGCGAGCAGACCGACGAGCAGGAACGTCGAGAACGAGGTCCCCGGCTCCATCACGACGAACGCGGCGATCGTCGGGACGAGCAGCAGGCTCGCCGAGACGATCGTCCAGTTCCGGCCGCCGAAGACCGCCACCGCGAAGGTGTACGGCACCCGGACGACCGCGCCGACGAGCGTCACCACGGAGGTGAGCAGGAACTTGTCGGCCGGGGTCAGCCCGTACTCGGGACCCATGAAGAGCACCATCACCGACCACAGGGTCCAGATCGAGAACCCGATGTGCTCGGACAGCACGGAGAAGAGCAGATTCCGCCGGGCGATCTTCTCGCCCGTCGTCTTCCAGAAGGTCTCGTCCTCGGGGTCCCACTCGTCGATCCAGCGGCCTCCCCCGCTCACGGCGGGGGCTGTACTCGGGGCTGTCATGACGCCTCCACGGTTCTCCGGTGCTCAGGTGTCCTACTGACGTTGAACCCGAAGGTAGGGAGGGTGCGTTTCCGGCCTGTGCCTGTGGGTGACCGGAAGGGAACGTTGCTCTCACGTGGCGCGGACGGCGGCGGTGAGTTCGCGCCGCCGCCCGCCCCGGGTCAGGTCCGGTGCCGGGACTTCCCGGGTTTCGCGCCGGTCGGCCACAGCCGCGGGCGCCGCTTCGCCGCGACGTCCTCGACCCAGCCGAAGGCGACGAGCGCGACCGCGATGAGCGGCCACACGAGCACGAACATCCAGAGCGTGTACGTCGAGTCCAGCGCCGCCGTGGCCCCCTCGCTCTGGAGGAACGGAAGGTTGTACGCCAGATCGATGATCGGGACCGTGGCCATGATCAGCAGGTTGTGCCAGAGGTAGATCGTGACGGCGCGGTTGTTGGAGAGCGTGACGAGTTTGTCCCAGCGGGCCAGCCGGCCGGGCAACCGCTGCCAGGACGGGGCGTACTGGAGCAGGATCACGACGAACCCGAGCGACCACGTCGCCTGGGCCGGCGGGATGTCGTTCAGATCCCAGCCGTCGGGGCCCAGATGGCCCGAGGCCCACCACAGCCCGAAGGCCATCAGCAGGGCGCCGCCGGAGACGGCCGCGTAGCGCGGGATCTTCTGGAGCACGCCCTCGTGATGGGCGAAGCCGAGGACCCAGCAGCTGCCGAAGACCGCGAAGTCCATGACGGCGTTGCCCGTTTCGCCGGGGATGGTGACCAGGCCCGTGCCGACCACCGCCGTCAGGGCGAGCGGGGCCAGCAGCGTCGCCCACGGCATACGGCGGAACGCCCACAGCAGCAGCGGCGACGCCAGCACGAACCAGAGGTACGCCCGCAGGTACCAGAGCGGGCCCACCGCCTGGTCCGCCCAGGTGTCCTCCAGGAGGCCCGCCGCGTCCCCGATGTGCCAGGGGTAGGGCGGGGCGCCGATCGGGATGACGTAGTTGACCAGCTCGACGATGCCCCAGGTACCGCCCTGGTCGGGGTCCTTCGCCGGATTCCAGCCGCCGGCGAACAGCAGCGTGAGGACCACCGCGCTGAACACCCACAGCGGTGGCAGGAGCCGCCGGACGCGGCCCCGGATCACGCTCAGGGCGGGACGGTTCAGCGACCGCGCCATCAGGGAGCCCGCCAGCGCGAACATCACGCCCATCGACGGGAACAGGACCGTCAGCCAGGCCCAGCCGAAGAGGTGGTAGACGACCACGCGCACCAGCGCGACGGAGCGCAGCAGATCCAGATAGCGGTCGCGGCCGGGGGCCTTCCCGGCCGCGGCGGAGGCCTGCGGCGGGACGACGGCGGGCGCGCCCACCGGGGGTGTGCCGGGTGCGGCCCCGGGCGATGCGGCGGGTACGCCCGCAGGGGGCGTGGCACCCGACGTGAAGTGCTGGGTCATCCGACCGGCCTCCGATCATTTCCGCTTCCGATGCGCTGGCGCGGCATCGGGACCGGCGCCTCCACCACGCCGGTGCGCCGCAATTTCTGCCAGCGCAGCCGGCCGCCGGTGAGCGCGGTGATCCAGGACTGGAGCAGGACCACGTACATCAACTGCCGGTAGAGAATCTGCTGGAGGGGCAGCGAGACGAGGTGCGTCATGCGCTCGCGGTCCAGCCGGAAGGCGTACGCGGCGCACACGGCCTGGACGGCGAGGACACCCAGCCAGGCGAGCACCGTCCTCCCGGTCGGGCCGAAGACGACGCCGTAGAGCAGGAAGACGTCGATCAGCGGGGCCAGCAGCGGCGCCACCACCATGAAGAGCGACACCAGCGGCAGGCCCACCCGCCCGAAGCGGCCCGACGGTCCCCGTTCGACGAGCGCACGGCGGTGCTTCCAGATCGCCTGCATCGTGCCGTACGACCAGCGGTAGCGCTGCGACCACAACTGCTGGACCGTCTCCGGGGCCTCGGTCCAGGCGCGCGCCTTCTCCGCGTACACCACACGCCAGCCGTCGCGGTGCAGGGCCATCGTGATGTCGGTGTCCTCGGCGAGCGTGTCGTCGCTCATGCCGCCGACGCGTTCCAGCGCCGAGCGGCGGAAGGCACCCACCGCGCCCGGGATGGTGGGCATGCAGCGCAGGATGTCGTACATCCGACGGTCGAGGTTGAAGCCCATCACGTACTCGATGTGCTGCCAGGCGCCGATCATCGAGTCGCGGTTGCCGACCTTGGCGTTGCCCGCGACCGCGCCGACGCCGGGGTCGGCGAAGGGCTGGACCAGTTCGCGGACGGTGGCCGGCTCGAAGACCGTGTCGCCGTCCATCATCACGACGAGGTCGTGCCGGGCGTTTGCCAGACCGCGGTTGAGGGCGGCCGGCTTGCCCGCGTTGTGCTGGCGCACGACCCGTACGCCGGGCAGTCGCAGGCCCTCCACGATGAGGGCCGTGCCGTCGCTCGAACCGTCGTCGATGACGATGATCTCGATGGGGTGCTCACTCGCCATCAGTGAACGGACGGTGCTCTCGATGCACTTGGCCTCGTTGTACGCGGGGACCAGCACCGTCGCCGGCTCGGTGACCGGCGTCGGCCCCCAGCGGAAGTCGCGGCGGCGCACCCGGCGCGCGTGCGCCCAGGAGAGGACGAACATCAGCCCGAAGCGGACGAGGACGAGCACCCCGATCACCGCCAGGCACACCACCAGCACGCCCGTGGTCTCCTCGGAGGCCCGCACCGCGAAGACCCAGGCCCGGCCCTTCCACCGGTCGAGGCCGGTCACCCGGGTGTGCGCGCTGGGCGCGTCGAGGGCCTCGGTGAGGTTCTCGAAGTCGTAGCCGCGGTGCTGGAGAAGGGGCAGATAGCGGTCCAGCGCCTGGACGGTCTGGTGCCGGTCGCCGCCGGAGTCGTGCATCAGGACGACGGCACCCCTGCCGCCCCGCGGGGTCGCCCGCCGGATGATCTCGTCGACGCCCGGCTTCTGCCAGTCCTCGCTGTCCCGGTTGTTGACGACCGTGAGGTAGCCCCGGCTGCCGATGTACTGGGTCACCGGCCAGGACCTGTCGTCCATGGCGTCCGCGAAGGACGAGTACGGGGGCCGGAACAGCGACGTACGGATGCCGGCTGCGCCCTCGAGCGCCAGCTGGTTCTGCGAGAGCTCCCAGTCGATGCGCCGCTTGGACTGGTAGGACAGATCGGGGTGGTTGAAGGTGTGCAGGCCGATCTCGTGGCCCTCACGGACCATGCGGCGGACGAGCTCCGGGTAGCGCGAGGCCATGGTGCCGGTGACGAAGAAGACGGCGTGCGCGTGGTGCCTCTTGAGGACGTCGAGCACCTTCGGCGTCCACTTGGGGTCCGGGCCGTCGTCGAAGGTGAGGACGAGCCGGTGGTCCGGGAGGTCGAGGCTGGTCTCCCGGCCACCGCGGGTGTCGATGATCGGGCCGCCCGAAAGGATCTTCTCCGGCACCTTGTCGGTGGCCGCCTCCGGCCGGACCCGGTGGTCGGCGAGGATCTCGCTGTGCACGAAGCCGCGCAGCATCAGCATCGCCATCAGGGCGGCGAGGACGAGCGACGGCAGCAGGAAACGCATGGACAGCCGGCGACGGCGGGCGCGCGGGGCGCCGCCGTGACGGCTGGTGCGGGTTGCCATCAGAGGGTGTTCTCCGAGTACGAGGAGCTGGGGCCGGCCGTCGCGGTGGGGCCGGAGTCGGGGGCGGCCACCGTGGTGGTGCCGGGGCCGGAGCCGGGGGCTTCGGCGGGCGGGGGCTGCGACGACGGCTCGGCCGAGGGGCCGCCGCCACCGGCCGAGGGGCCCGGGCCCGGCGGTTCGGAGGCGGGGACGGACGGCTCGGGGTCCGGGCCCGGGTCCTTGGTGCCGGTGCTCGGCTTCGGCCTGCCGGTGCCGGCCGGGGGCTTGGGGTCCGCGGACGTGTCCGGGGCCTTGGCGCTGCCCGAGGGATGGGGCGCCTCATCGGCGCCCGGTGGCCTGGGCGTGGTGCCGCGCGGGGCGGGACTCACCCACCCCGGCAAGCTGCCGAGGGCCGGCGGGCGGGCCGGATCGGCGGGCAGCGGCGACGTCTCGACCTTGCCGGCCGGGCGATCCTTCTGCTGACCGGGCACCGGCAGCCAGGGCGCGCTGGAGTTGCCCGACAGAAGCGTGGCGACGATGACCACCGCGTACACCGCGCAGGCGATGCCGACGATCACGCCGAGGCGGCGGTATCTGCGGCTGCGGCGGCCCGACTCGTCGACGAACACGGGTCCGTCGGAGCGCTCCGGGCCGGCCGGGGCGGCGCCGGCGGGCCTGCTCACCTCACGCCCGGCGCCGTCGAGTTGCACCGTGACCTCGTTCGGGTCGTGCGTATGGCCCGGTTCACCGGGCTGCTCCCAGGCGGGCCGGTGGGTGCCGATGCCGATTCGACGACCGGTACCGGTGCCGATGCCGATTCGACGGCCGGTGCCGGTGTCGCCGCCGGTGTCGACCGGGCGCCCAACGCCCGTGTCGCTGCCGGTCTCCCGGTCGGGGCCGGGGGCCTCGCGGGCCTCGGGCCACGAGGAAGTCCAGGCGGCTTCCGGCCAGTTGACCGGCTCGGGCATCGATATCCGTGCCGCCGCGGAGGCGGGTTCCACCGTTTCGGCCCGACTCGACAGGCCGACCGCGTGGCCGGCTTCCGGATCGGCACCACGGTGATCGGGTTGGGCTTCTTTTCGCCAGTTCTTCACGCGCACGCATATCCCCCAGGGACAGATTCGAGGTGCGCGTCACGACCCCGGGCACTCGTACTTGTCGGTACTTGTCGGTCGGACCGGGCCCCCACCCGATCCGGCGCCCCCCTTGTCACACTGCACCCGGGTCACGCAATGTAGCGCAGCGCACCGACGCCGTTGCGATAAGTCAGAAAAGACTCATCATGATGAGTGCATCGGTGGCGGGAATCCATCCGTCCGCGGGCCGTTGCAGCCACTCTTCCGTCGACGCGAGCCGGGCCGCGGCCTCGCGCAGCGCGTCGAGCCCGGCGTGCGTCAGCCCTTTCCGCCACACCAGCGACACCGGAGAGAGCGGGACGGGGTCGACCAGAGGGCGTAGCACGGTGTCCGGCATGGCCGGAAAGTCCACCACGGCGAGGACGGGCGTGGCCTCCTTCGCCATCACCCGCCGGAACTCCTCCGGTCCGATGGCCACCGGCGCGGGGGGCGCGAGTTCGATCCCCCGCCCTTCGAACAGGCGCTGGGCGAGGTCGGTCCACTCCAGGGTGCGGGGGTTGCCGGCGCCGGCGTACACGGTCTCGCCGGCGAGCGCGGCCAGCGGCACCTCGTCCAGCGCGGCGAGGCGGTGGTCCTGCGGCAGCACGACGGCCATCGGCTCGTAGCGCACGGGCTGTTGCTCCAGCCGTGCCCGCAGCGCCGGGTCGAGTCCACCGAACCGGCCGAACGACACGTCCAGGCGACCGGCGATCATCTCCTGTGCGGCGCCCGTCAGTCCGCTCTCGAAGCGGGCCATCAGCTCGCTGTCGGGGGCGAGTCGGCGCGCGTGGTCGAGGATGCGGCCGGAGACGAGCCCCGGGGGAGTTGACGTCGACGAGCAGGGGTCGTTCCGGCCGGGTCCGCGCCGGTGCCCCGCGATCACCCCGACCGAAGGCGGCCAGCAGCGCGTCCTGCGCCTCCAGAACCCGGCGCGCGTACGGCAGCAGGCGGGCGCCGTCGGCCGTCAGCGCGACCTGCCGGGTCGTCCGCGTGAACAGCTCCGCACCCAGTTCGCGTTCCAGCCTGCGGATGTCCCGGCTGAGCGCCTGCTGGGCGACGTACAGCCGGGCCGCGGCGCGGGTGAAGTGCAGTTCTTCGGCGACGGCGAGGAAGGCGCGCAGCAGTCGGGGGTCGGCGAGCATCCGGCGAACTTACAACCGAGGTGCGTCAATCGCCATCGCGTTCGGTGTTGGACCCCTGCTCCCCGGGCGGGAGACGGTTGATCCATGCCGCAACCGTCCTCCGAGGAAGCCCCCTCGGTCCGCTTCACCGTCACCGGGGACAGCCTGGTGGCCGCCGACTTCGGACCTCGCCGCAGGGTCCGGTCCGCCGGGCAGGCCCGCATGCGGCGGGCACACGTCCCGGACCCGGCTCGGAAAGGCGCCGAACGCAATCCGTACCGGCGCCTCTTCACCGTCCCCGGCGCCCTCACCACGGGGAATCCGTACCGGCACCTCTTCACCATCCCCGGCGCCCGCGCCTTCACCGCGGGGAATCTCGTCGCACGGCTGCCCATGGGCATGTTCAGCGTCAGCGCAGTGATCATGATCGCGGGGTCGCGGGGTTCGTACGCGCTCGCCGGTGGAGTCACGGCGGCCGGTCTCGCGGCGACCGCCGTGGTCGGCCCGTGGACCGCCCGGCTCGTCGACCGCTACGGCCAGGCACGCATCGCCGTACCGGCCACGCTGATCGCCGCGCTCGGCTCGCTCGCGCTGCTGCTCTGCGTACGGCTCGGCGCCCCCGACTGGACCCTCTTCGCCGCGTACGCCGCCACCGCCACGACGCCCAACACCGGCGGCATGTCACGCGCCCGCTGGGCCCACCTCCTCAAGGGCGACGCCAAGGCCCTGCACACCGCGAACTCCTTCGAACAGGCCGCGGACGAGCTGTGCTTCATGCTCGGCCCGGTGCTGGCGGCCTTCCTGTGCTCGGCGTTCTTCCCCGAGGCGGGCACGCTGACCGGAGTCGTCCTGCTGCTGACCGGCGTCCTGGTCTTCGCCGCCCAGCGCTCGACCGAACCGCCCGTGCGGACGCGTGCGGGGGCGCGGACCGTGTCGCCGCTCCGCGCACCCGGCATGGCCCCGCTGCTCGTGGTGTTCCTCGCCGTCGGCGCGGTGTTCGGCGCGATGGAGGTCGTCACCATCGCGTTCGCGGACGCGCTGGGGCACCGGTCCGCGGCGGGGTCGGTCCTCGCCCTGCAGGCGGCCGGCTCCTGCGCGGCGGGGCTGCTGTACGGGGCCCTGAAGCCGGCCGGCCCCGCGGAACGGCGGTTCCCGTGGTGCGTCGCCGCCCTGACGGCCCTGCTGACGCTGCCCCTCCTGGCGGCCACCCTGACGGGTTCCCTCCTGATCCTCGCGGGCGCCCTGCTCGTCGCCGGCATGGCCACCGCCCCGACGATGGTCACCGGCATGACCCTCGTCCAACAGCGCACCCCCGAGGGGAGGTTGAACGAGGGGATGACCCTGTCGGTCACCGGCCTCCTCGGCGGGATCGCCTGCGGTTCGGCCGGCGGCGGCTGGGTGGTGGAGCACCTGTCGGCGCCGGCGGGCTACCTCGTACCGGTCTCCGCGGCGGCGCTCGCGCTACTGGCCTCGGCGGCGGGCGCAGTACGGGCAGGACGGCGCCGTTGCGGGTGAAGGGACCCGAGGCGGGCTCCCCCGGCCTCAAGCGGCTGAAGGGGCGCGAGCCCCGGAGCCGGTGCAGAAACCCGGCTCCCCGAGCGGCTGAAGGGGCCCGGGGCGCAGTCCCCCGGGTCCCAGAGCCCCACGCGGCCACCGACCCCTACGCGGCCCGCGTCCCGCACCCCTCAGCACTGCGCCGGTTTGCGCCACGCGCACTCCAGGTCGCCGTTCGTCTCGGATCCGCGCGGAGACTTCGGTGTCACGGCCACCGCCGCCTTCGCGGTCGAGCCGGCGAGCGTCACCACGATGGCGTCCTCCAGCGGCTTCACGGAGGAGACGAGGAAGTTGTTGAGGACGACGCTGTAGACCAGCTCGCGCCCCCCGGCGTCGGTGACGTACCCGGAGAGCGCCGAGGCCCCCGTCAACGACCCGGTCTTGCCCCGCGCGTTGAGGGCCGCGGGCGTCCCGCACATCCGGGAGCGCAGTGTCCCGCCCACGAACCGGTCGGGGTCGCACGCCACGGGCAGGGACCGGTACCAGTCCGCGTACCAGGGCTCGGCCCGTACCGCGAGCAGCAGCTCGGCGAGCTGCCCGGCCGGGAAGTTGTCCATCCGGGACAGCCCGGACCCGTCGACCTGCCGTATCGTCCCCGGGTCGACGCCCACACTCTTCAGATAGCCGCTGACGGCGTCGAGCCCGGCGCTCCAAGTGCCCTTGCCCACGGCCTGGTAGCCCATGGCCTTGGTCAGGATCTCGGCGTGCATGTTGTTGGACAGCTTCATGAACGGGACGAGGAGGTCACTCAGCCGCATGGACTCATGGGTGGCGAGCCGCCGCGCCCCCTGCGGAGTCGCCCGCCCGAGCCGGGTCGAGCCGACGACTTTCACCCCGTGCGCGGCCAGGGCGTCCCGGAAGACGGCGGCGGCGTACCCGGTGGGCTCCCAGACGGTCACCCATTCCTTGGCGGCGGTCCCGCCCACGGGCACCGTCCCGCTCACGACGACGGTGTTGGTGCCGTGCTCCCGCTCGACGGTGAGATCGTTCGCGCCGCCCGCGGCCACAGTGGTGGCGCGTACGTCGACGTCGACATAGTCCGTCCGCGGTGTGACGGTCGCGACCGGCTCGTCCCCCGCCTTCGCACCCGGCGCCACCTGCACGATCACGGTCCCGGTGTCGTAGTCCGTGTCCGGCGCCACGCTGAGCGCGCTGATCTGCGCCTCGTAGTACGAGGACTCGTCGTCGGCGGCCCACGACCGTCCGAGCCGCCGGCTGTCGAACCGGGTGTCGTCGGCGACCAGCCGCCCGCCGACCCGCCGGACGCCCGACTCCGCGAGTGCGGCGGCGAGTCGGTCGTAGTCGGCGGCGAGCAGGGTGGGGTCGCCGGTCCCCCGCAGATAGAGGTCTCCGTCCAGTACGGATCCATGGCGGCGACCGGTCGCGAGGACGTCCGTGGTGAACCGGTGGTCGGGGCCGAGGAGTTCCATCGCGGCGGCCGAGGTCGCCAGTTTGGTGTTGGAGGCGGGCATCAGACGGGTGGTGGGCTCGTGCGCGTACAGCACTTCGCCGCTCCGGGCGTCGGCGACGACCACGCTCGCGGTCCCGCCGGCCATGCGGCTGTCCCCCAGCACGGTGTCGATGGCCTCCGGCAGCCCGCTGCGGTCCGACTCCGCGCCGGCCGGTGCGCTCCAGCTGAGAGTGGCCGCCGCCAGGACCAGCGCGGCCACCCAACTCCAGGCACGGCGACGGGAATTGACACGTTTCGCGGATGTGCTCACGGGTCTCTTCATGCCACAGCAGCATCCCCGAAGACCCGGCTCCCCGACAGGGTGCCTCTCCCCGCCACCGCCGTTCACCGCCTCAGCCGAGCCCCCACGCATGCCCGAGCCGGTAGGCGGCGCACAGGTTCACATCCAGGATGTACGCCCCCGCCGTGCCGCACTGCCCGGTCCCGCTCCCCGGATCGACGGGCTGCCCGTGCCCCATCCCCGTGATGCCGTACGTCTCGACGACCGCCCGGCCGCCGCCGTCCCGGAAGACCTGGTGCGGATAGCCGGCGCCGGTGTCAGCGGCGTCCACCGTCTGGTCGGCGCCGTGGACGTCGGTCCACTGCTTCATCAGGTCGGTCATGTTGACGGGCTTCACCGTGGTGTCGGCCGAGCCCTGGAACACGGTCAGCGTCGGCCAGGGCCCGGTGTACCCGGGACGCGCGGCGCGCACCCGGTCGCCCCACTGCCGCGGGGTCTGGGTGGCGCCCACGTACATGCAGACGTACGGCGACCCGGCGGCCTGCGCACACCCGTACGGCAGCCCCGCGACGACCCCGCCGGCCGCGAACTTCTCGGGGTACGCCGCCATCAGCACGGCCGTCATGCCGCCCCCGGCGGAGAGCCCGGTGACGTACACGCGTGAGGCGTCTCCGGAGACGTCGGCGAGCTGCCGGTCCACCATCTGCGCGACCGAGGCCGCCTCGCCCCCGCCCCGCTCGATGTCACCGCTCTGGAACCAGTCGAAGCAGGACGAGGCGTTGTTGGCCGTCTGCTGCTGCGGCAGCACGACGGAGAAGCCCCAGCGGTCGGCGAGCTCTGTCCAGCCACTGCCGGTTCCGTACCCGGCCGCGTTCTGCGTGCACCCGTGCAATGCCACGACGACGGGCCGTCCGGCGGGGAGCCCGGCGGGCAGATAGCGGAACATCTTCAGCGCTCCGGGATTGCTCCCGAAGCCGGTGACTTCCTGGAGGGAGGCCGCTGAGGCCTTTCCCGGCGGCAGAAAGACGGAGAGAAGGGCGGCCAGAAGGGCCACCGGTAGAAGAAGGCGTACTGCGGCTCTGGTCTCGGTCATGGGGAGGGACCGTAGAAGCGCGTACGCCCTCCCGATATGGAGTGGGACACCACAACGCGCACCCCTCGTGTGTGCCGGCGGCAGACGTCGTCCGGTGAAGGCGCTGAGTACGACGAAGGCTCTGAGCGCGACGACAGCCCCGAGCACGACGAAGGCCCGGTGGTCGTCATGACCACCGGGCCTTCGTCTCACATGGGAATTGTGGAGATGGCGGGAATCGAACCCGCGTCCAACGGTGCAGAATCAGGGCTTCTCCGAGCGCAGTTCGCTGTGATTTTCTCGGCCCCGGTGATCTCGCGAACAAGTCTCCGACGGGCCCAGTCACTGTTTGATTTCCCACCGAACCCCGTGACCGGGCTCGGCGGTTTAGTTCCCTAGATTATGCCAGGATCCGGGTCGGGAACACCCCCGGGCTGACACCCTTTTAGGGTCCTTCAGTCGCTGTTATTAGGCAGCGAGGGCGAAGGACTGGGAATCGCTCTTGGAATTGGCGATTATTGGTTGCGACATATGGTTAACGAGATCATTGCCGCTTCCTCGGCTCGCTTCCCCTGCTTCGACAGCCGCTGTCGAAACCGATCATCCCCATGTTGTTTTTTCAAATCCGGATCTCACGACCCGGCCGGATCTCTCGATCCACACACCCGCTGTGGGGTGCAGTTGCCATCGTACGTGACCAACGTACGACGGTGCCAGCGTATTCCCGGCGGCGGCCCCGCTACGCGCCGCGCTCCTTGCGCTTGACCGCCGCGATCGCCCGGTCCGACTCGCGCCGGTCCTGCTTCTCCCGCAGCGTCTGCCGCTTGTCGTACTCCTTCTTGCCTCGCGCCAGCGCGATCTCGGCCTTCGCGCGGCCGTCCTTGAAGTACAGGGCGAGGGGCACGATCGTGTGACCCGTCTCCTGGGACTTCGACTCCAGCTTGTCGATCTCCTCGCGGTGCAGCAGCAGCTTGCGCTTGCGGCGCACCGTGTGGTTGGTCCAGGTGCCCTGGCTGTACTCGGGGATGTGGGCGTTGTGCAGCCACGCCTCGTTCCCGTCGATCTGGACGAAGCCGTCCGTCAGCGAGGCGCGCCCCTGGCGCAGCGACTTCACCTCGGTGCCGGTGAGCACGAGCCCGGCCTCGTAGGTGTCGATGATCGCGTAGTCGTGCCGCGCCTTCTTGTTCTGCGCGACGATCTTGCGCTTGCCGTCCTTCTTGCCGGAGGAGGCTCCCTGACTGCCCTGCTTCTGCTGGGACTCTTTCGGTACGTACATTCCCTTGGCCATAGTGCTGGCCATTTTCGCACTACAGGGGGGTCGCAGGGGAACCCGATTTCGGGGGCCGCGGCCCCGGCGGCTACGAAGGGTCGCCGAGCCCGCTCAGTACGGTCTCCGCCCGCTGCACGGCCTCGTCGTCCGCCTCCAGGTCGGGAGTGATGCCCCGCCCGTCGACGCTGCGGCCCGAGGGGGTGCGGTAGTGCCCGACGGTCAGCTCGGCGACGGACCCGCCGGGCAGGCGGCTCGGCATCTGGACCGAGCCCTTGCCGAAGGTCCTGGAGCCCACGACGACGGCGCGGCCGCGGTCCTGGAGCGCGCCCGTGAGCAGCTCGGCCGCGCTCATTGTGCCGCCGTCGACAAGCGCGACCAGCGGCCTCACGGTGTCGCCGCCGGAATCGGCGTGCAGGGCCTTCTGCACCCCGTTCACGTCGTACGTGGCGACGAGACCGCCGTCCAGGAAGGCGGAGGCGGCGGTGACGGCCTCGGCGACCAGTCCCCCGGAGTTGCCGCGCAGATCGAGGACGATGCCGGCGCCCCGGGGCGCCTCGGCGACCGCCTGGCGTACGCGGTCGCCGGACCCCTTGGTGAAGGAGGCGACCTTGATCACGGTGACGCGGCCCGCGAGCTTGTGCACGGTCACGGGGTCCGTGGAGAGCCGGGCCCGGCGCAGTTTCTCGGTCCACGCGCGCGTGGACCGCTCCAGACCGAGCGAGACCTCCGTACCGGCGACCGCGTCCTCCGCGTCGCCCCGCAGCAGCGCGACGACCTCGGTGACCGGCCTGCCGTCGACGCTCCGGCCGTCCACGCTGCGCAGCCGGTCACCCTTGCGGATCCCGGCGGCGGCCGCGGGGGACCCCGCCTGGACCCGGCTGACCTCGATGCTGCCGTCGCGCTCGCGCCGGGCCCACAGCCCCACGCCGGTGTACTGGCCGTCGAGGGCCTCTTCGAACTCCTCGTACTCGCCCTGGGAGTACACCGCGCCCCAGCGGTCGCCGCTGCGGCTGACGGCGCGCTCGGCGGCCTCCATGGGGGACTTGCCGTCGGCCATGGCCTCGGCGGCCGCCTCGGTGACCTCCGAGTGGTGGCCCACCGGGGTCGACCGCGACGAGGTGGGCGGGCCTTTCCGGCCGGGCTCGGGGAGGGTGCCGGCCGCGGCACCGGCGGCGAGGACGCCGGCGAAGACCAATGTCAGGGCGGCCCCGCGGCCGATGCGGCGGGGCTGACAGAACAGGTCACGGCCTGACATGCCGGTGAGTCTAGGACAACGCAGGGGGCCGTACCGCCGGTTGGCAGTACGGCCCCATTGGCGTGTGTCACACCTTCAGGTACTTGCGCAACGCGAAGAACGCGGCCAACGCGGGCATCAGCAGACTCGTCGCGAGGATGAGCGGCAGCTTGGTGAGAACGGCGTCCCAGCCGATGAAGTTGATGAGATTCAGCTTCTCGGACAGCGCCAGACCGTGGTCGATGATGAAGTAGCGGGCGACCACCAGGAAGCCGCACGCCACACCGCCGCCGATGAGCCCGGCGACCGCGGCCTCCATGATGAACGGCGCCTGGATGTAGAAGCCGGAGGCGCCCACGAGCCGCATGATCCCGGTCTCACGGCGCCGGCTGAAGGCCGAGACGCGCACCGTGTTGACGATCAGCATCAGGGCGACGACCAGCATCATCGCCATCACCGCGCGCGCCGCCCAGTTCATGCCGTTGAGCAGCCCGAAGAGGTTGTCCAGGATGCCCTTCTGGTCCTGCACGGACTGCACACCGTCCCGGCCGTCGAAGGCGGTCGCGATGACCTGGTACTTCTCCGGGTCCTTCAGCTTGATGCGGTACGACTCCTGCATCTGGTCCGGCGTCAGCGAGCTGGCCAGCGGGGAGTCGCCGAACTGCTCCTTGTAGTGCTTGTACGCCTGGTCGGCCGACTCGTACGCGATCTTGTCGACGACGGACATCTTGCCGAGGTCGCTCTTGATCTGGTCCTTCTGCTCGGCGGTCACGGCCCCCTTGGCGCAGTTGGGGTCGGACTCGGCGTCGCTCTTGTTGCAGAGGAAGATCGAGACGTTGACCTTGTCGTACCAGTAGCCCTTCATCGTGCTCACCTGGTCGCTCATCAGGAGCGAACCGCCGAACAGGGCGAGCGAGAGGGCGACAGAGACGACGACCGCGAAGGTCATCGTCAGATTGCGACGGAGACCGACACCGATCTCCGACAGAACGAACTGGGCGCGCATGGCGTCTGCTCAAGCCTTTCCGTGGATCTTCAGTGCTGGTAGCCGTAGACGCCGCGCGCCTGGTCGCGGACGAGACGGCCCTGCTCCAGCTCGATGACGCGCTTGCGCATCTGGTCCACGATGTTCTGGTCGTGCGTCGCCATCACCACGGTGGTGCCCGTCCGGTTGATGCGGTCGAGCAGCTTCATGATGCCGACGGAGGTCTGCGGGTCGAGGTTTCCGGTCGGCTCGTCCGCGATGAGCAGCTTGGGCCGGTTGACGAAGGCCCGCGCGATCGCCACGCGCTGCTGCTCACCACCGGACAGCTCGCCCGGCATCCGGTCCTCCTTGCCGCCGAGCCCGACGAGGTCGAGCACCTGGGGCACGGACTTGCGGATCTCACCGCGGGACTTGCCGATGACCTCCTGGGCGAAGGCGACGTTCTCGCCGACCGTCTTGTTCGGCAGGAGCCGGAAGTCCTGGAACACGGTCCCCAGCTGGCGGCGCATGTGCGGCACCTTGAAGTTGGAGAGGCGGGCGAGGTCCTTGCCCAGCACGTGCACCTGACCGTGGCTGGCCCGCTCCTCGCGGAGCACAAGCCGCAGGAAGGTGGACTTTCCGGAGCCCGAGGACCCCACCAGGAACACGAACTCGCCGCGCTCGACCTCCAGGGAGACATCCCTGAGAGCGGGGCGGGTCTGCTTGGGGTAGAGCTTGGAGACGTTGTCGAATCGGATCACGGATGCACCACGGGTCGCCGGGGGTAGGTGAGCGTGACCA
Organism: Streptomyces sp. NPDC058371; assembly: GCF_042723265.1. Classification (NCBI taxonomy): domain Bacteria; kingdom Bacillati; phylum Actinomycetota; class Actinomycetes; order Kitasatosporales; family Streptomycetaceae; genus Streptomyces; species Streptomyces sp. NPDC058371. The sequence continues at coordinate 247,868 of NZ_JBHXJC010000010.1, forward strand.
TACGCGAACCGGGTGTGCCGGCGCAGTCGGCGTACGGGGTTGCGCGAGGCTTGCACGTTTTGTCACGGATCTGAAGGGGCATTGACGGGCAACTTCACGCCTCGATCGCGTCAGGACCGGGCAGGATAAGGCGAGCCGCGCCGAAATCCGTGGAACCTGGCACAGTGGAAGGGGAACGGTCGCGTTCCCCGCGGCGTTGTACACGCGGAGAGAAGGCGCAAGGAGGGCGAGCGCATGACGTACGACCGACTGGTGTGCGCGAACTGCGCGGCCCCCGTGAGCGAGGGCCGCTGCCGCGTCTGCCGCGCGAACCGGGAGCGGCTCCAGCAGGAGAGCCCCTTCTCGGGAATGAACCCGATGGCGCTGATCGCACTGCTCGCGGTCCTGATCGCGGCAGTGGCGCTGATGACCCGCTGACAGCCGGATCGGCCGGGGGCCTCCGAGGAGGTCCGCCGGCACACGAGACGCCACTGGGCGGCCGCACAGGGCCGCCGGACGGGCCTCCAGGGGGCGGAGCGGTTTCCCCGGCAATCGAGGGCGGTTTCCCCGGGATATGCGGAAGCGGTTTCCCAGGCAATAAGAGCAGGCATACGAGAAGGGCCCGGAGCGGATGCTCCGGGCCCTTCTCGTGCGTATGTCACGCGTACGTCATCGATGGAACCGTCAGGCGACGGCACCGCCACGGCCGCCCATGAGGCGCGGCAGCATCCGGAAGCCGATACCGCCGGCGATCATCGTCGCGGCGCCGATCAGCAGGAACGTGGTCTGGCCCGCACCGGTCTCGGCGAGTTCGCCGTCGCTGGTGCCCTGGGCCGAGGTGTCGGACGAGGTGTCCGAGCCGGTGTCGGTCAGCGAGGAGGAACCCTGACCCTGCTCGACGGGCTTGGAGCCGCCGTCGGGGTCGGTGTCGTTGCCGCCCGTGCCGCCACCGTTGCCGGAACCGTGGGTCGGCTCGGGGGTGGTCGGGTCCTCGGTCGGCTCGGTGGGCTCGTCGGTGGGCTCCGGCGGGTCCGACGGCTCGGTCGAGGTCGGCGGGTCGGAGGGCAGGTCCGTCGGGAGACCGGTGTCGGACGGCGTCGGCTCGTCCGACGGCCCGTCCACACCGATACCGACGTCCACGCCGTTATCGTCGGCGCTCGCGCCGACGCTCAGACCGCCCACGTTCACGCCGACGTCGAGAGCCGAAGCGGCACCCGCGGCCGTGAGCGAAGCACCGGCTGCGATCACTGCGCCGGCGGCTATCCGCGCCACGCGGATCCGCGTCTTCTTGGTCATCTGTCTGCTACCCCCAGTAGCTCATCGTCAATGGAGCAGCGCCCGGGGCCACGGCGTCACAGGAGACTTGCTCAAGTCCCCCGGTTCACATGCGCCCCGGATATACGCATGCCACGCGCCACCCTCCCCAGTTTTCAAAGCAACGTCAAGGTCGTTGCGTACGCGATGTCCGGATCAATGTCATTTGCCTGCCGTGCGGACATGTGACTGTGACGTAAAACCCAGACAACCCACACACAAAAGGCAACTGCCGTCCGAAGAGCGGCAGTTGCCTTGTCGACAAAACGCTGTCAGTGCGCGCCTTTTACTTCTCCTGCTGCTTGCGCCAGCGAATTCCGGCCTCGAGGAATCCGTCGATCTCGCCGCCGAACACGGCCTCCGGGTTACCGACTTCGTACTCGGTCCGCAGGTCCTTGACCATCTGGTACGGGTGCAGGACGTACGAACGCATCTGGTTTCCCCAGGAGTTGCCGCCGTCGCCCTTGAGGGCGTCCATCTTGGCCTGCTCCTCCCGGCGGCGCCGCTCCAGGAGCTTGGCCTGCAGAACGTTCATGGCCGAGGCCTTGTTCTGGATCTGCGACCGCTCGTTCTGACAGGAGACGACGATGCCGGTCGCCAGGTGGGTCAGCCGGACCGCGGAGTCGGTCGTGTTGACGCCCTGACCGCCGGGCCCGGAGGAGCGGTAGACGTCCACCCGGAGCTCGGACTCGTCGATCTCGATGTGGTCGGTCTGCTCGACGACGGGCAGGATCTCGACGCCGGCGAAGGAGGTCTGGCGGCGACCCTGGTTGTCGAAGGGCGAGATGCGCACCAGCCGGTGCGTCCCCTGCTCGACGGAGAGCGTCCCGTACGCGTACGGGACGTGGACGGCGAAGGTGGTGGACTTGATGCCCGCCTCTTCCGCGTACGAGGTCTCGTAGAGCTCCGTCTTGTATCCGTGCCGCTCCGCCCAGCGCAGATACATGCGCTGCAGCTTCTCGGCGAAGTCGGAGGCGTCGACGCCGCCGGCCTCGGCGCGGATGGTGACGACGGCCTCGCGGGAGTCGTACTCACCGGAGAGCAGGGTCCGGACCTCCATCTCGTCCAGCGCCTTCTTGACGGCGACGAGCTCGGTCTCCGCCTCGGCGCGGGTGTCCGGGTCGTCCTCCTCCTCGGCCATCTCGAAGAGCACGCTCAGGTCGTCGATCCGCCCGCGCAGCGCCTCGGCCTTCCTGACCTCCGCCTGGAGGTGGCTCAGCTTGCTGGTGATCTTCTGCGCCTCGTCCGGGTCGTCCCACAGGGACGGCGCGGCCGCCTGCTCCTCGAGCACGGCGACATCTGCCCTCAGCTTGTCGAGGTCGAGGACGGCCTCGATCGACTCCATGGTCGAGGAGAGGGACTTGAGCTCTTCGGATACATCGACGACTGCCACGCCTCCAGCGTAACGGCTACGGCAACCGGCACTCGCCCCTCGTCCCCGGGCCCGCTCATCGCGCCTGCGCGCTCGCCCTCGGAGGCCCCGGGGGCCGGTTCCCGGCCCCCGGGGGCCCGGTCACGGGGAGGCGGGCGCGGAGTGCTTCGGGTCCTGGGGCGTCGCCCCGGCGCCGTCGCCCGACGTGGCGATCCACGTCCCGACCCCCACCGCGGCGGCGAGAATCGTCCCCGCCACACCCAGAGTGATACGCCGCCGCCGAGCGGAGGCGCGGTGCCGGGCGGAGCCGGGACGCGGCGCCCCCGCGGCCCGCGGCGCCCGCGCCGTCCCGCGCGCACCCCCGGCCAGCTCGTCCGGCCCGGGCACCCGCATCGACGTGTGGGTGTCCCGGTTCGAGTCGGGCGCCGCCCCCGGCACCAGCGGCACCGCGCCGCGCCGCACCCGCTCCCGCGGGGCGACCGGCTCCGCCGTCTCCTCGTACGCGTCCTCCGCGGCCTCCGAGTCCGGCTCGTCGACGTCCAGCGGGGGCATTCCGGCGAGCAGAGGCAGCTGTTCCCGCAGCCGGGCGCCGAGCTCGGACGCGCGCAGCCGGGACGCGGGCGCCTTGGCCAGGCACTGCACGAGCAGCTGCCACAGCTCGTCCGGGATGCCGGGCAGGGGGACCACGGTCTCGGTGACGTGCCGGCGCAGCACCGCGCCCGGGTGGCCGCCGCCGAACGGCGTGAACCCGGCCAGCAGCTCGTAGAGGACCGTCGCCAGCGCGTAGATGTCGACGGCGGCCCGCGGCGGGAGGCCCTCGATGATCTCGGGAGCGAGGTAGTCCGGCGTGCCGATGATCTTCGTGGCCCGGGTCCGCCGCGGTGAGTCGATGAGCTTGGCCACGCCGAAGTCGGTGAGCAGCGCGGGGTGCGCGCCGCCCGGCCCGAGCGGGCCCTGCATGTCCAGCAGCACGTTCTCCGGCTTCACGTCCCGGTGGACGACGCCCGCGGCGTGCGCGGCCGCGAGTCCGTCGGCGACATCCGCGACGATGGCGGCCGCGGCCTCGGGTGCCAGCCGCCGCTCCCGGTCGAGCCGGGTCCGCAGGTCGGTACCGCGGACGAGGTCCATGACGAGCGCGAGGTCGTTGCCGTCCACGACGAGATCGCGCACCGAGACCACGTGCGGGTCGTCGAGCCCGAGCAGCGCGGTGCGCTCCTGGACGAAGCGCCCCACGAGCTCCTGGTCGGACGCGAGGTCCTCGCGCAGCAGCTTGATGGCGACGGGCCCTTCCGGCCCCTCGCCCAGCCACACCGTGCCGGCGCTGCCCCGCCCCAGGATCTGGTGCGCGGTGTACCGGCTGCCGATCTTCCGTGCCAAGACTGCTCCTACAGACGCGTGTTGTCGCTAAAACTACGCGCCACAGGAGCCAACCTTCACCGCGGAGACGGAAATCACCCGTCAGGTGTCGACAAATCCCCAGAGTCGTGCGGCTACTACTGGCCGGACTTCCCGTTCAGGTCCCCGATCCACCCGCTCACGGTGTGGTACCAGCTGTTGAGCTGCCCCCAGAAACTCTTGGTGGACCCGATCCAGTCCTGAAGGGGACTCAACTCCCAGACCAGCCACGCCGCCACGAACAGGATGACGATCGTGAACAGGCATCCCTTAAGGCATCCGAGCCCGGGGATCTTCATCGGGTTGGCGCTGCGCTGCCGCGGCTCACGCGCCTGCCGGGCGGGCTGCTGCGGCTGCTGCGGCGCGGGGGCGTAGCGCTGGGGCTGCTGCTGGGGCTGGGGGGCGTACCGCTGCGGCTGCTGGTGCTGCGGCGCGTACTGCTGGGGCTGCTGCTGCGGATAGCCGTAACCGGGCTGCTGCCCCTGCGGCCGCTGCTGCTGCGGGCGCTGCTGCGGCCGGGCGACCTGCCGCTGCGGGCGGCGGCGCAGCGGGTCCTCGTTCGGGTCGACATACGACTGGACCTGCGTCTGTTCGTTGCGGTCGCGGGCCGCACGCAGCTGGTTCTGCCAGGGGTGCGGGTCCTCCGCCTGGCCGGGCTGCCCGCTCGGCACCGGCGGCATGACGGCGGTCGGATCGGCCGCGCCGCGGTGCGGGAGTACGGAGGTGGGGTCGGCGTCGCCCGAGATCCCCGGCAGATAACTGGTGGCGGCGTTCGGGTCGTACCCGCCCGCGCCGTGCGGCAGCACCTGCGTGGGGTCGGCCGCGCCGGCCATGCCCGGCACCGTCGCCGGGGTCGGGTCCGGCACGAGCAGCGCGGCGACACCCTCGGCGGCGGCGATCTGCGCGGCGTTCGCGTGCACGCCGACGCCCGCGGCGACCGTACGCAGCCCGCGCGCGAGGTTCTCCGCGCTGGGCCGTTCGTCCGGGTTCTTGCGCAGGCAGCGCTCGATGACGGTCCACAGCGGGTCCGGGACCGTCGAGGGACGGCGCGGCTCGGCGCTCAGGTGCTGGTGCAGCACCTCCAGGGCCGATCCGCCGGCGAACGGCGGGCGCCCGGTGATCAGTTCGTACAGCAGGATTCCGGCGCCGTAGATGTCGACGGCGGACGTCTGCGGGCGCCCCTCCGCGGACTCGGGGGCGACGTACGCGGGCGTGCCGACGAACTCGTGCGTGCGCGTGAGGCCCGGGGAATCGGCGAGCCGGGCGATGCCGAAGTCCGTCAGCATCGGGTGCATCTGGCCGCCGTCCTGCTTGAGCAGGACGTTCGCGGGCTTCAGGTCGCGGTGCACGACGCCGTCGGCGTGACTGGCGGCGAGCGCGTCGGCGACCTGAGCGGTGAGCAGGGCTGCGGCGACGGGCGAGAAGGGCCCGTTCTCCCGGAGGTAGCGGTGCAGGTCCGGGCCGTCGACGAGGTCCATGACCAGCGCCAGCAGTTCGCCCTCGACGACGAGGTCGCGCACCCGGACGATGTTCGGGTGGGTCAGGCGCAGCAGCACGGACCGCTCCCGCAGGAACCGCATCACGATGTCCGCGTCGCTCGCGAGCTCTTCCTTGAGGACCTTGATCGCCACGGTCTCGCCGGGCTGGCCCGCCACGGCGGCCTCCGCCCCCGCGGTCTCCCGCTGGCGGGCGCGCCAGACGGTGCCTGTGGCGCCGCGTCCCAGCGGCTCCTCAAGGAGGTACTTGCTCCCTACCGGCCGCACGTCATGCGCTCCCTGCTGATTGCTCGCCTGGTCCGTCGACCACTGTCCACCGCTACGGGTGTTTCCGACCCACTGTAGTGCCGAGGAACGCGGGACCGGCTGTCGTCCTCCTGAGCTCCCCGTGCTGGCCTCGCCGCTTCTCATGGGCCACTACGTACGCGCTGCCGTACGTGTTCGATGAAAAGACGCTCGCTGTCGACCGTTGGTTGCCGAACGGTGGACGTGACCGATCTCAAGCGGACACCGGTCGGCCACTGGTCAGGCACTTTTGGGGGCAGAGCCGACCAATCAAGATCACTTGAGGGTAGGGGCCGGGCGTGTTGTCAGTGGCAGGTGCGAGGATGCCCCCAGTACTGGCCGACGTGCCCGTGTGCGGTGGGGGAGTCTGCGGTGGGGACCGCAGCGCAGCCTCGTCCACGTCCCGGGCGCCCGCGCGGAAGGGACCCCTGACGGCGATGCAGATCCGGCTGACCGTCGTAGACCCGCTGGGCCCGCTCTCGGAGCCGCGGGGGCGCGCCGCCGCCTGCGATGTGCTGGTCACCGCGCCCGCCGGTACGGCGCTGGCCGCGGTGGCGTCCGGACTGGCCTCGGCGGTCGCCGGCGGCGACGGACCCGTGGTGCTGTACGCGGATTCCGAGCGGCTCGACGCCCAGCGCTGCACCCTGGGCGAGCCTCCCCTGACGGACGGCGCCGTGCTGTCCCTGGGCGCCCCCGCGGAGCCCGGCCCGGACGAGGCGGACGTCACCGCCCAGCTCCAGGTGATCGCGGGCCCGGACGCGGGCGGTGTCCATCTGCTGCACGGCGGCCGGGTCCACATCGGCCGCTCCGCCGACGCGGACGTCCCGCTGGACGACCCCGACGTCTCCCGGCTGCACTGCGCGGTGACGGTGGAGCCCGACGGCCGCGTCGCGGTGGCCGACCTCGGCTCGACGAACGGCACGACACTGGACGGCACCCGCGTGAGCGACCGCCCGGTCCGGTTCGCTCCCGGGGCGCTGCTGCGAGTGGGTGAGTCCGCCCTGCGGCTGGCCCCGCCCGTGGGCGTGCAGGCCGTGCCGACGGCGCCCGACGGCGAAGGACATGTACGAGTGACCGGCGAGGGCGGCCCGGCGGCCGCCGCGGACACCCCCGCCGCCCCCAGGGCCTCGGAGTCGTCGGGGAGTACGGCATCACCTCGCGGAGCGCCGGCCCCCTCGGGCTCCCCGGGGGCCAGGACGGCGGCCGTGCCCCACGCGCGCGTGGGCGGCACCGCCGAGATCCCGGCCATGGGGACCCCCGCCGGGCCGAGCACCGGTGATCAGGGCTTTCCGCCCGTCTCCGGCGGAGACACGCATCACGGCTACGGATCGGCGGGCTGGGGGGCCGCCGGGGGCCTGCCCGGCGCACAGGACCACGCCCCCGGCGCCCCGTCCGCGACGCCGGCCGTCGTCCCGGAGCAGGGCCGCGCGCCCGGCATCGAGAGCAGGCGGACCGACACCTCCGGGGCGGACCGACCGGCCGTACCCGAGCACAGTGCGTCCCCGGGCGGGCCCGATGCCGTCCGCCGCGCGCCGGAAGGCGAAGGACTGGCAACCGACACCCCGAGCGTTCCCGGTGCGGATCCGGGGACGGGCACCCGTAAGGGCACACCCACGCGCGGCACCGATGTGCCACCGGGGGTGCGCAGGCGCGGCGGGTTCACGGCCTGGGCGCGCCGGCTGGCCGGGAGCCGCGGCGAGTCGGAGGGGACCGGGCAGGAGGCGTACGAGCAGCGGGAGTCCGCCGCGGCACGTCCTTCGACCACGCAGGCGCAGCAGCCGGAGACCTGGCCGGACGCCGCGACGCTGCTCCTCACGGCGCTCGGACCGGGCCCGCGGCTGTGGGAGCGCGGGCCGGGCCACCCGGAGGCGCTCACCGTCCGGCTCGGGACGGCCGACCGGCCGGCGCCCGACGGTTCGGGCCTGCTGCCCGCGGTGCCGGTGACGACCGGACTGCGGGAGGTCGGCGCGCTGGGCCTGGCCGGCCCCCGGTCCCGGCTGACGGGACTGGCCCGCGCGGTCGTCGCGCAGCTCGCCGCCCTGCACTCCCCCGACACCCTGGAAATCGTCCTGATCAGCACGGACCGCGCGCGTTCGGTGGAGGAGCGCACGGCCGAGTGGTCCTGGCTCGGCTGGCTCCCCCATGTCCGCCCCACCCACGGCCAGGACTGCCGCCTCCTCCTCGCCTACGACCGCGACCAGGCCACGGCGCGCGCGGACGAACTCCTGCGCCGTCTGGAGGACCACCTGACGGAGGCGGCGCGCTCGGGATCACCCGCCCGTTCGGCGTCCCCCGCCGACAGCGTCCGCGGTGGCGCCCGGCGGCCCTCGTGGGCGCGGGACGACGACCCGGCCGACGAGAACTCTCCGGGGCCGTACACCGTCCTCGTGGTGGACGGCGATCCCGGCGGTGCCGGGGTGCGCGACGCGGTGGTGCGGCTGGCCCGCGAGGGCGCGGCGGCCGGGATCCACGTGGTGAGCCTCGCCGAGACGGCGGCGGCCTCACCCGCGTCACCGGTGACGGAGACCTACGAGGCGGCGTGCGAGGTCGCGCCCGGTTTCCGGGAGTGCGGGGCGGTCGCGCTGCTCAGCGGTGACGTGGCCACGGCCCTGCGGCTGCTGCGGGTGGCCCGGGACCCGTCCGAGCCCGCCGGCCCGGCGGACACCTTCGGCACAGTGCCGGCCCCGCGCAGCGGATCCCCGGAGGTCGGCACGGTCGCCTCTCCCCAGGGAACCGCAGTGCCCGACGGCCCCGACGACCGGGGCGAATCCCCGCAGAGGCCGGCCGGCGGCCCCGTGGGACACGGGACGGTCGCCGCGGTGGACGCGGTGTCGACGGCGTGGGCCGAACGGTTCGCGCGGGCGCTGGCACCGTTGCGCACGGACGGCACCGGGGACCGGCACACGCGCGTGTCCGCTCCGCTGCCCCAATCGGCCCGGCTGCTGGACGAGTTGGGGCTCGCCCGGGCCACCCCGGCGTCACTGATGGCGCGTTGGGCCGACGCGGCCGACGACGCGGAGACCCTGGGCGGGCGGGCCCGGGCGGTGCTCGGTGCGGGACCGCGCGGTCCGGTCTGCGTGGACCTCGCCGCGGAGGGCCCGCATCTGCTGGTCGAGGGTCCGTCGGGCAGCGGTCGTACGGAGCTGCTGCGGTCGCTCGCCGCCTCGCTCGCCGCGGCGGAGCGCCCCGACCGGCTCGGGATCGTCCTCATAGACGGGCGGGACCACACCGGAGACAAGGGCGGCGGCCCGGCCGACGGCCTCGGTGCCTGTACGGACCTGCCGCACGTCACGACATACCTCACCGCCAACGAGCCGGTACGGATGCGGGAGTTCGCCCAGTCGTTGAGCGCCGAGCTGAAGCGGCGGGCCGAGCTGCTCGGCCGGCTGGACTTCGCCGAGTGGCACACCACCCGTGAGGTGTCCGGCCGGATGGTCGCCCCGCGCGCGGCAACCGGCTCGTCCCCCACCGGGGATCTCGACGCTCCCACCAGCTCGACGCTCCGGCTGCGCCCCGCGGCGACCCGGGAGCGTGCGGAGGCGGGGCCGCCGCTGGCCCGGCTCGTGGTGGTGGTCGACGACCTGGACGCGTTGCTGGCACCCGCGTTGGGGTCGCCGGGGCGGCCTTCCGCGGGTTCGGTCGTACGGGCCTTGGAGGCCGTGGCCCGGGAGGGTGAGCGGCTCGGGGTGCACCTGGTGGCGGCGGCCACCGTGGCCGGGCGCGCGGCGGAGACGGAGCTGGCTCGCTCGGCTGCGCTGCGGGTGACATTGGACGCGGTGACGCCGGGGCCGGACGAACCGGCGCCGGGGCGGGGGCGGTTGACCGACTCCGAGGGCCGTGTCACGCCCTTCCAGGGCGGCCGGGTCACGGGGCGCATCCCCCGTACCGCTACGCAGCGGCCCACCGTCGTTCCTCTTGAGTGGCAGCGCATGGGGGATCCGCCGACCCGTCGTCCCGTCCGCGAGCTCGGCAACGGCCCGACCGACCTGGCCCTTCTCGCCAGCGCCCTCGACCGAGCGGCCCGCTCGGTCTCCGCCACGAAAACCCCATCCCTCCTGTAACCCCGACCCCCGAGGGAGCCCACTCCCCCACCTCCACGGGCACCCACCGCCGGTGCCGGCGTAGGGGCGGGTCGGCGAGCCCGGCGCCTACGGGCTGCCGCTGCGCCCGCCCTCCCCCACTCTCGGCTCCGCTCGAGCGAGGGACCCCCATCACCCGCGCGGCACGCATGCCCGCAGCTAACGCGGCTCCGCCGCCCGCGGGGCGCCCGCTGCCCCGCAGCGATGACGCTTGGCCGCCGCTCGCAGGCGCCGCTGCCCCCGCAGCGGGCACGGTCGCCGCAACGCAAGACGGCGGCCCGCCAAGGGCCCGCAACCCCCACGCACCCGCAGTCGCCGACGCACCGAAGGGGCCGTGCCGGTACATCAAATGCCCGTCGTCATGCGTCAGGGTGGACGACAGAGCACCCCCAGAAAACAGCACAGCCGGTAGGGCGACGGGCGGATGTAGCGGCACGGCCCCGACCCACCCACCACCGGACGGCGAACCACCCACCGCCCCAAGGCGAACCCCGCACCGCCCCAAAGCGAACCCCGAACAAGGCGCCCCCGCCAGCGAAAGGCGCCCACGCCGGCACCCGCACGTCACGACGCGGTCACGATCGCTCACTTGACACCGCAGGCGCTCTTGCCGCCCCCAAGCACCCGGGCGTAGACCAGACCGCACGGGACACCGCTCGGACGTTCGACGAGGAACGAAGAACGGGGCACAGATGCGCACTCGCAGCACTCGCAGGACCGGCAGAACTCGCACCGGCAGCACCCTCCGTGCAAGCGGCACCCTCCGTGCAAGCGGCACCCTGCGTACAGGCAGGTCGACAGGACCCGCACGAGCCGTAGCCGCGGCGCTCACCGCCGGCACCCTCGCGCTCGCCCTCACCGCATGCGGCGGCGACGGCAAGGACACCAACGGCGGCAAGGACAAGGAGAGCGGCGGCACAACCGTCACGCTCCCGAAGCTGAACGGCGAGAGCCTGGAGGTCGCCGCCGTATGGACCGGCCCCGAACAGGCCAACTTCAAGAAAGTGCTCACCGAGTTCGAGAAGCGCACCGGCGCCAAGGTCACCTTCGTACCGGCCCAGGACCCGATCATCAACTTCCTGGGATCGAAGATCGCGGGCGGTGAGCCGCCGGACATCGCGATGCTCCCCCAGGTCGGCGCCATCAAGCAGGCTGTCGACAAGAAGTGGGCCAAGCCCGTCGGGACGGCGGCCCAGGAGCAGCTGACGAAGAACTACTCCCAGGGCTGGCAGGACCTCGGCAAGATCGACGGCAAGCAGTACGGCGTCTACTACAAGGCCGCCAACAAGTCCCTGATCTGGTACAACACGAAGGTCTTCGAGAACGCGGGCGCGAGCGAGCCCAAGACCTGGAAGGACCTCCTCAGCACCGCCCAGACGATCTACGACTCGGGCGTGACGCCCGTCTCCGTCGGCGGCGCGGACGGCTGGACCCTCACCGACTGGTTCGAGAACATCTACCTCTCCCAGGCGGGCCCGGAGAAGTACGACCAGCTCGCCCAGCACAAGATCAAGTGGACGGACCCGTCCGTGAAGGACGCGCTGACCACGCTGGCCCAGCTGTGGGGCAAGAAGGACTACATCGCCGGCGGCGCGGACGGCGCACTGCAGACGGAGTTCCCGGCGTCGGTGACGCAGACGTTCACGGGCGGCGACCAGCCGAAGGCGGGCATGGTCTTCGAGGGCGACTTCGCGCAGGTCAACATCACGGAGACGAAGGCCAAGGTGGGCACGGACGCGAAGGTGTTCCCGTTCCCGGCGGTCGGCGACCAGGCACCCGTCGTCAGCGGCGGCGACGCGGCCGTCATCCTGAAGGACTCGAAGGCGGCGCAGGCACTGGCGACGTTCCTCGCCTCGCCCGACGCGGCGACCATCCAGGCCAAACTGGGCGGTTATCTCTCCCCGAACAAGAACGTCGACTCGGCGGCGTACCCGAACGCGGTGCAGCGCAAGATGGCGCAGGCGCTGATCTCCGCCGGCGACGACTTCCGTTTCGACATGTCGGACCAGGCCCCGCAGGCCTTCGGCGGGACACCGGGGAAGGGCGAGTGGAAGGCGCTCCAGGACTTCCTGAAGAACCCGAAGGACGTCGCGGGTACGCAGGCGCAACTGGAGTCGGACGCCGCCAAGGCGTACAAGGGCTGATCCGGCGATGACGTCGGCAACGGCGGGAGGAGTCACCCCGACTCCTCCCGCGGGGCGCACTCGCAAGAGCGTGACCGGCACCCGCAGGACCGTGGCAGTGCTGTTTCTGCTGCCCGCCCTGGTGCTGCTCGGCGCGCTCGTGGTCTACCCGATCGGGTACTCGCTGATCCGCAGCTTCTTCAACCAGACCGGTGACGGATTCGCCGGAGTCGACAACTACAAGGCCCTGTTCACGGACGACGGCATCCGCACCGCCTTGAAGAACAACGTGATCTGGGTGGTGTTCGCGCCGACGATCTCGACGGCACTGGGTCTGGTCTTCGCGGTGCTCACCGAACGGATCCGCTGGGGCACCGCGTTCAAGCTGGTCATCTTCATGCCGATGGCGATCTCGATGCTCGCGGCGGGCATCATCTTCCGGCTGGTGTACGACCAGGACCCGGAGAAGGGGGTCGCCAACGCGGTCTGGGTGGGGGTGCACGACACCTTTGCCGAGTCGTCCGCGTTCCCGAAGGCGCACCCCGGGCGGGAGTCGCCGCTGCAAGCCGACAACGGCGGTTTCCTCACCAAGCAGACGGTGCGTGCGGGCGAACCCGTCACGCTCCCGCTCGTCGGTGTCGCCCCCGACCAGCTGCCCGGCAATGCGAAGAAGGCCGTGGCGGCCACGTCCGAGCCGGGCAAGGTCACCGGCACGGCCTGGCAGGACTTCACCCGCGGCAAGGGCGTCGGCAAGCTCAACGGCGTCGACGGCTCGGAGGTCGGCTACGCGGGCATGAAGGTCGAGGCCGTCAAGGACGGCAAGGTCGTGGACTCCACGAAGGTCCGCGACGACGGCACCTTCACGCTGTCCGACAAGGCGGACGGCGCCCGGCTCAGGCTGCCGGCGGGCAACTTCCGCGAGCCGTACAACGGTGTGAACTGGCTGGGCCCGTCCCTGGTCACCCCGGCCGTGATCGGCTCGTACGTCTGGATGTGGGCGGGCTTCGCGATGGTGCTCATCGCGGCGGGGCTCGCGAGTGTGCCGCGTGAACTCATGGAAGCGGCCCGGGTGGACGGCGCCAGCGAGTGGCAGGTGTTCCGCAGGGTCACGGTGCCGCTGCTGGCGCCGGTCCTCGCGGTCGTCGCCGTCACGCTGATGATCAACGTGCTGAAGGTCTTCGACCTGGTCTTCATCATCCCGCCGGGCTCGTCCCAGGACGACGCGAACGTGCTGGCCCTGGAGCTGTACCGCAAGGGCTTCGCGGAGGACCAGCCGGGCGTCGCGAGCGCGATCGCCGTGTTCCTGCTGCTCCTGGTCATCCCGGTGATGCTGTTCAACGTGCGTCGACTGCGGCGGGAGGTACGGCGATGACGAAACGCCCGACTTTCGGCCGGGGGTCCGGGGGTCGTCCCCCGGGAAGGCACAGCAACGTGCGTCGACTGCGGCGGGAGGTACGGCGATGACGACAGACGCCGGGCGCCTTACGAAGGCGGCGCCCCTCACGGTGGTGAAGCCGAAGCAGTCGCTGGGTTCCCGCCTGGCGGGCCGGGTCGGCGGCGGCATTCTGCGCCTCTTCCTCGTCCTGGTCGGCCTGTTCTGGCTGGTGCCGACCCTCGGTCTGCTGCTGTCATCGCTGCGCAAGCCCGAGGACATGAGCGCGAACGGCTGGTGGAACGTCCTCAGCGAGCCGTCACAGCTGACGGTGGACAGCTACCAGAAGCTCCTGGAGAACAGCGACATCACCGGCTCGCTGGTGAACACGGTGCTGATCACGGTGCCGGCGACGGTCCTGGTGGTGGTGATCGGCTCGCTCGCGGGCTACGCCTTCGCCTGGATGGAGTTCCCCGGCCGCGACTGGTGGTTCCTGGGCGTGGTCAGCCTGCTGGTCGTGCCCGTGCAGGTGGCGCTGATCCCGATCGCCGAGCTCTTCGGCAAGCTCGGCCTGTTCGGGACGATTTTCGGGGTGATCCTCTTCCACGTGGGCTTCGGCCTGCCCTTCGCGGTGTTCCTGCTGCGGAACTTCTTCGCGGAGATCCCGCGGGAGCTGCTGGAGGCGGCCCGGCTGGACGGCGCGGGTGAACTGCGCCTGTTCGTACGGGTCGTGATGCCGCTCGGCGGCCCGGCGATCGCCTCACTGGGGATCTTCCAGTTCCTGTGGGTGTGGAACGACATGCTGGTCGCGCTGGTGTTCTCCAATTCGGGCAGCCAGCCGATCACGGTCGCGCTGCAGACCCAGGTACGCCAGTTCGGCAACAACATCGACGTGCTGGCTCCTGGCGCCTTCATCTCGATGGTGATCCCGATGGCCGTGTTCTTCGCGTTCCAGCGGCAGTTCGTGTCGGGTGTGATGGCGGGCGCGGTGAAGTAGCGCGTACGCGAGGGCACTTGAGGGGCGGGCCGGCACCGGCTCGCCCCTCGGTGTCGTGACGGGGCCGATGGTCCTCGTGCACCCGGCGTCCCCCGGATGCCGCATCTGGCGTAACCAGGTCACCCCTTCGGCCGTTCCCGGGCAGTATGCCCGCGCCGACCCATGGATGTCCCTTGCCCAGGTTCAGTGTCATCGTCCCCGCGTACAAGGTTCAGGCGTACCTGCACGAGTGCCTGGAATCGGTGCTGGAACAGTCCTGCCCGGACCTCGAACTGATCGCGGTCGACGACTGCTCTCCCGACGCATGTGGCGCGGTCATCGACGAGTTCGCGGCGCGCGACACCCGCGTCCGTGCGGTGCACCTGCCCGAGAACGTGGGCCTGGGACGCGCCCGAAACGCCGGCCTGGAGTGCGCGAGCGGCGACTATCTGATCTTCCTGGACGGTGACGACAGCCTCACCCCGGACGCGCTGCGGTCGATCGCCGACCGGCTGAAGGAGACCGCCGAACCGGACGTCCTGGTCTACGACTACGCCCGCACGTACTGGTCGGGCGAGGCCGTCCGCAACCAGCAGGCGGCCCGGCTGACCGAGCAGGGCCCGGCGCCCTTCCGCCTCGACGACCGCCCCGGCCTGCTCAACGTGCTGATGGTCGTCTGGAACAAGGCGTACCGCCGGGAGTTCGTCGAACGCGCGGGCTTCACCTTCCCGCCCGGCTACTACGAGGACACGCCCTGGACGTATCCGGTGCTGATGTCCGCCGAGACGATCGCCACCCTCGACCGGGTCTGCGTCCACTACCGCCAGCGGCGCCGGGGCAGCATCCTCGGCACGACCAGCCGTAAGCACTTCGACGTCTTCGAGCAGTACGACCGGGTCTTCGGGTATCTCGACGCGCACCCGGAGCTGGCGCGGTGGCGGCCGGTCCTGTTCCGCCGCATGGTCGACCACCTGGCCACGGTGTTCACCCGGCGCGGCCGTCTGCCGCGCGGTTCCCGCCCCGAGTTCCTGCGCAAGGCCCGGTCCCACTACGCCCGTTACCGCACCCCGGGTGCCCCGGTCCGGGCCGGCCTGCGGTTCCGGCACGCGCTCGTCCGGCTCGGCAGTCACCGTACGTACCGCCTGCTCTCCCTGGCGTCCCGGCTGCGGCGACGGGGCGCGCGGCTCGCGACCGCCGCCCTGGACCGGACGCGGGGCGCGGCGCTCCGGCTGCACTACCGCGTCCAGCTCCGGCTGCCGCTCGCCGACCGTGCCGTCTTCTCCAGCCACCGCGGCAGCGGTTACGGCTGCAACCCGGGCGCCCTGGAGTCCGCGTTCCGCACCCTGGCCCCGCAGCTGCGCACCACCTGGGTCGCGCATCCCGAGCACCACCACACCGTCCCGGCGGCGACCCGGCGCGTACGGCCGGGGTCGGCCGCGTACTGGACCGCGCTGGCCCGCTCCAGATATCTGGTCGGCAACACCGACTTCGAGCACCGCCTGGTCAAGCGGCGCGGCCAGACGCTGATCCAGACCCAGCACGGCACTCCGCTCAAGCGCATGGGCCTCGATCTCCAGGACCGACCGGCGGCCGCTCGCGGCACGGACTTCGTCCGGCTGCTGCGCTCGGTCGACACCTGGGACTACTGCCTGTCCGCCAACCGCCACTCCACCCTCGTCTGGGAGCGCGTCTTCCCCTCCGGATACACGACTCTGGAGTACGGCCAGCCGCGCAACGACGTGTTCCAGCAGGCGACTTCGGCGGACGTGGCCCGGCTGCGCGCGTCCCTCGGCATCCCCGAGCAGGCGGTCGCCGTCCTGTACGCGCCGACGTACCGCGACTACCGGCACAGTCAGCGCCACCCCCTCGACCTGGAGCGCGTGCTGCGCCAACTCGGCCCGCGGTTCGTGCTGTTGACCCGCGCCCACCCCTCGTACAGCGCCCCGCTCGCGCAGGCCTCGGGCGGCCGGCTGATCGACGTGTCCGGTCATCCGAGCGTCGAGTCCCTCTGTCTGGCCTCGGACGCGCTGGTCACCGACTACTCGTCCCTGATGTTCGACTACGCCAACCTCGACCGGCCGATCGTGATCCACGCGGACGACTGGGAGGCGTACGAGGCGGCGCGCGGCACCTACTTCGACCTGCGTTCGTTCCCGCCGGGCGCGATCGCGCGCAGCGAGGACGAGCTGATCGACATCTTCGCGACCGGCCACTGGCGCGGCTCGCGCTCGGCACAGCTGCGGGCCGCGTTCCGCGAACGCTTCTGCCCGTACGACGACGGCCGCGCCGCCGAGCGCGTCGTCCGCCACGCCGTCCTGGGCGAGAGCGCCGGGCTGCCGCCGGTGACACCGCTCGCCGCACGCCACCCGGTGCCCTCGGCCGCGGCCGGCCGCCCGGCGCCACCCCTCGCGTCCGTGCCGCCGCCCGGCACGGCGGTCCCCGTCCCGGCCCCCGACAGCCTCTGAACCGGAGGACCCATGCCCGCCGGTTCGTCGCGGCCCACGCCCACCCGGCCCGTCACCTGGAGGCCGGCCGGGCGCCCCGGGCGCTGAACCGCCGGCCCGACGTCTCCCGAGAGAAAGAGCAGAATGCCCCGCTTCAGCATCGTCGTCCCCACCCATGCGGTCGCCGGACGCCTGTCCCAGGCGCTGGATTCGGTCCTCGGCCAGTCCTTCGGCGACTTCGAGCTGATCCCCGTCTGCGACGCGCCGGACTCACCGGCGGGTACCGTCGCCGCCGCGTACGCCGAGCGGGACAGCCGGGTCGCCCCGGTCCAGTCCCCGTCGTCCGCCGGTCTCGGCGAGGCGCGCAACACGGGGGCGGGGGCGGCCACCGGTGCGTATCTGCTCTTCCTGGACGGCGACGACGTGCTGACTCCGGGCGCGCTGGGAGCCCTGGACGCCCGGCTCCAGGAGCTCGGGGAGGACGTGGACGTCCTGTACTTCGAGCACGAGCGGGTCCACTGGTGGGACGTGGAGACGAGCACGCCCCCGCTGCTCGGGACGCCCGGGGGCGTCTTCACCCCCGAGCAGGCGCCCCGGCTCACCGGTGTCGCGCTGCCCGCGTGGAGCGCGGCCTACCGCCGTGACTTCCTCGCCGAGCACCGGCTCGCCTTCCCCCCGCGGCACTTCACGGACGTCGGCTGGGGCGGCCTGGTCACCCTCACCGCCCGGCGGGTGGCCGTGCTGCGGACGGTCGTCGTACGGCACCTGCTGCGCCGGCAGGGCAGCCGGCTCAACGCGCCGGGTGAGCATCAGCTCGATCTCCTCGACCAAGTGGAGCTGGTGCTCATCCGGGCCGTTGAACAGGGGCTGCCCGCCGAGCGGGTCAGGCCGCTGTTCGGCCAGCTGTTCACCGTGGTGCTGAAGACGGCGGCGCACCCCGAGCGGCTGCCCGCGCGGCGGCGGCGGACCTTCTTCCGCCGGGCGGGCGCGCTCTACCGCCGGCACCGCCCGGCCGGCTACCGGCCCCCGCCCGGCAGTCTCGGCGTGCAGCACCGGCTGCTGGCGGCCGGCGCGTACAGCGCGTTCCGGGCGCTGCGCGGCGCCAACCGGGCCGCGGCGAAGGCGGCCGTGCGGGTGCCACGGCCGCGAATGCTGCGCACCCGTGCGCTGTACGCGGCGAATCTGCGGCGCGCGCTGGACGAGAACCTCGCGGTGTACTGCGCCTACTGGGGGCGCGGCTACGCCTGCAACCCGGCCGCGATCCACGCCAAGGCCGGCGAACTCGCCCCGCACATCCGCTCGGTGTTCCTGGTCGAGCCGGAGGCGGTGCCCGAGCTGCCGCCGGGCCTGGACTACGCGGTGCTGGGCAGCCACCGCTCCTGGGAGGTGCTGGCCCGCGCCAAGTACCTGATCAACAACGCCAATTTCGCGGACGCGGTCGTCAAGCGCCCCGGGAGCGTGCATGTGCAGACGCAGCACGGCACCCCGCTGAAGAAGATGGGCGTCGACCAGTCGACGTATCCGGTGGTGGCCGCGGCGACCGGCAGCTTCGCCAAGCTGCTGACCCGCGTGGACCGCTGGGACTACAACCTCTCGGCCAACCGGCACTCCACCCAGATGTGGGAACGGGCCTTCCCGGGCGCGTACGAGGCCCTCGAGTACGGCTACCCGCGCAACGACGTCTACTACACGGCGACCGCCGACGACGTGGCCCGCGTCCGGCGCTCCCTCGGCGTCCCCGACGGCGTCAAGGCCCTGCTGTACGCGCCGACGCACCGCGACTACAGCACCGGCTTCGACGCGCGGCTCGATCTGGAGGCGTTCTGCGAGGCCGCCGGCGAGGACTTCGTCGTCCTGCTGCGGGCCCACTACTTCTACGACGAGGGCGCGGCCAGGAGCGGCGGCGGCCGGATCATCGACGTGACGCGGCACCGCTCCTCCGAGGACGTCTGCCTGGCCGCCGACGCGCTGATCACCGACTACTCGTCGATCATGTTCGACTACGCCAACCTCGACCGCCCGATCGTCGTGTACGCCGACGACTGGGACGTCTACCAGGAGACGCGCGGCAGCTACTTCGACCTGATGGAGGCCCCGCCGGGCCCGGTGGCCCGCACCCCCGACGAGCTGGCGCGGGTCTTCCGCGACGGCTCCTACGCGGGCCCCGACTCGGCGGCGCTGCGGGCCCGGTTCCGGGAGCGGTTCTGCCAGTTCGACGACGGGCGGGCCGCCGAACGGGTCGTCCGCAGAGTGCTGTTGGGCGAGCCGCCGGAGGCGATTCCGCCGGTGCTGCCCCTGGCCGAGCGCGTTCCGGCCCCCGCCGCGTCCACCCTCGTCGTAAGGAGCTGACGTGCCCCGCTTCAGCGTCATCGTCCCCGTCTTCAAGGTGCAGGGCTTTCTGCGCGAGTGCCTCGACTCGGTCCTGGAGCAGTCGTATCCGGATCTCGAGGTGATCGCCGTCGACGACTGCTCGCCGGACGGCTGCGGGGCGATCCTCGACGAGTACGCGGCCCGTGACCCGCGGGTGAAGGTGCTGCACCTCCCGCAGAACGTGGGGCTCGGACGGGCCCGGAACGCCGGGATGCCGCACGCCTCCGGGGACTTCCTGCTCTTCCTCGACAGCGACGACACGCTCACGCCCGGCGCCCTGCGCGCGATGGCCGACCGGCTCGACGAGACCGCCGACCCGGACGTGCTGGTCTTCGACTACGCGCGCACGTACTGGTGGGGCGGCACCCGCAGGAACGTCCTCGCGCATGTGCTGGCCGAGGCGGGTGACGGCACCTTCACGGCTGCCCAACACCCGGAAATCCTTGAGCTGTTGATGGTGGTGTGGAACAAGGTCTACCGCCGTGACTTCGTCGAGCGGCACGGCTTCGCGTTCCCGCCCGGCTACTACGAGGACACGCCCTGGACGTTCCCGGTGCTGCTCAGCGCCGGGCGGATCGCCACCCTCGACCGGATCTGCCTCGCCTACCGGCAGCGCCGCCAGGGCAACATCCTGTCCACGACCAGCCGCAAGCACTTCGACGTCCACGAGCAGTACGAGCGGGTCTTCGCGTTCGTCGACGCCCACCCGGAGCTGTCGGACTGGCGCCCCTATCTGCACCGCAAGATGGGCGAGCACTGTCTGGACATCCTCGCCAAGCCGGACCGGCTGCCCGAGTCGGACAAGGGCGAGTTCTTCCGGCGTACGGCCGCCCTGTTCCGCACGCACGGCAGCGGGCCCGTGCCCGCCGAACTCCGGGTCCTGCAGGGCGGTTACGCCCGCTACGTGGTCCGGCAGCACGCCGCCCGGATCGGCAGGGCGCTCGACGAGCGCGGGCAGCGGGTGCGCGCGGCGGCCACCGAACGGATCAGGGGCGGCTGGTCCGCCGTGCAGGAACACCGGCCGCTGGACCCGGACCTGGCGGTCTACTCGGCGTTCTCGCACCGCGGGGTGCTCGGCGATCCGGCGGCCGTGCACCGGGCGGCCCGCGAACTCGCCCCGCACATCCGCGCGGTGTGGGTGGTGCGGGAGGACCAGGTGCCCCTGCTGCCGCCCGGCATCGAGCACGTCACGCCCGACTCGCTGCGCTACCGGCAGATCACCGCCCGGGCCACGTACTTCGTCAACAACGTCAACTGGCCCGGCACCCTGGTCAAGCGCCCCGGCAGCGTCCACGTCCACACCCACCAGGGCACCCCGCTCAAGCACATGGCGGCCGACCTGCTCGACAAACCCGGCGCCCGGCACGGCTTCGACGTGCCGCAGATGCTGCGCCGCGCCGACCGCTGGGACTACAGCCTGGTCGCCAACCGCCACTCGGAGCTGGTCTGGGACCGGGCCTACCCCTGCCACTTCACCTCGCTGCGCACCGGCAGCCCGCGCAATGACGTCCTCGTGCGGGCGACCCCCGACGCCGGCGCCGCGGTCCGCGCGCGGCTGGGCATCCCGGACGGCCACACGGTGGTGCTGTACGCGCCGACGCGCCGCGACTACATCAGGGGCGGCCATGTCGACCGCATCGATCTGGCCCGTTTCGCCGACGATCTGGGCGAGGGCCACACCCTCGTCGTACGGCTGCATCCGTCGCTCGCGGACGGGCCGGCGCGCGGTCTCGGCCTCGCCGAGCTGCACCGGCGCGGGGTCCTGGTCGACGCGACGGACGAGCCGCACGTCGAGGAGCTGATGCTCGCCTCCGACGCGCTGGTCACCGACTACTCGGCCCTGATGTTCGACTACGCCAACCTCGACCGGCCGATCGTGATCCACGCCGACGACTGGGGTGCGTACGCGGCGAGCCGGGGCGCCTACTTCGACATCACGGCCGACGCCCCCGGCCATGTGGCGTCCTGCTACCGGGAGTTGGCGTGGCTGTTCGCGTCCGGGGCCTGGCGGGACACGGAGTCGGCGCAGCTGCGGGCCGGGTTCCGGGCGCGGTTCTGCGAGTTCGACGACGGCCGGGCGGCGGAGCGGGTGGTCCGCACGCTGATGCTGGGCGAGCGGGACACCCCGGTCCCGGTCCGGGTGCCCGCGCCCGCGGGCCACGACGTCCGCGTGTCGTCGTGAGGCCCCGCGAGGGGGCTGTCCCCGAAGAGCGGTCCGCGCGCCGGGCGACTGCCGGAGGCTGGTCCGCGCTCCGGGCGCGGTACGGCGAGTGGTCCGCGCTCCGGGCCCGGGACGGCGGGTGGGGCGCGCTGCGGGCGTGGTGGTGTGGCGGGGCGGCCGGCGGTGGCCGGCCGGCGCTGTGGATGCGGCCCCGGACCTGGGTGGTCCTGCTCGCGGCCGTCTTCGCGGTGCTCCAGCTCGCCAACACCACCGGCCGGGACACCCCCGACACCAAGAACTACCTCTCGTACGCGCTGAGCCTGCGCGGTGACAGCAAGCAGACGGCGGCCGCGACGACCATCAACTACGTGTGCGCAGGCAAGGCGTCCATCGCGCGCCGCAACCAGAGCGTCGACGTGGTCCGCTTCCACGCCCCGAGCCCCACCCGGCGGGTCACCGAGCAGTGCCGGCGCGACCAGTGGTGGCAGGTGGACCGGCGGATGCGGGCCGGGCAGACGTCCGGCCGCACCGTGCCGTTCATGCCCGCCCGCTTCATGCGGATCTTCGAGGTGCGCCCCGGGTACCCGGCGCTGCTGGTGCCGTTCATCACGGTGCTCGGCGTGAAGTGGGGCCTGTGGATGTCGGGCGTCGTCATCACGGTCGCCGGAGGTGTACTCGCCTTCCTCGTCCTGCGCACGCTGCGTGCCCCCACCGTGGTGGCCCTGACCGGGCAGGTCCTGTTCTACGTCCTGCCGTGCGGCGCGACCGCCATGCGCCCCATGACCGAGGGCCTGCTGATGACGCTGACGCTGGCGGCGCTCTGGGGATGCGCGTTGGCACTGGAGGACCGCGAGCGTGCCGGGGCGGGCGCCGGTGCCGCGCTGGTCGGCGGCTCCCTGTTCCTGCTCTTCACGGTGAAGCACTCGCAGGCGCTGTTCCTCGGGCTGTGCCTGGCGGGTGCGTGCGCGCTGATCGCGGTACGGCGCCGGGCACCGGTTCTGCCGACGGAGGCGGCCACGGGTCCCTGGCGGGCGCTCGGACCCGCCTCACGGCTGGTCAGGCGTTCGTGGGAGGGGCTCGACCGCCCCCTGCGGGCGGTCGCGGCGGTCGCCGGCGGCGCCGCCGTGGCCACGGTCCTGCTGGCGAAGGCGCTGCACTACCCCTCCGAGTCCGAGAGCCTGCAGGATCTGCTCACCGACCACTTCGGCCGGCCCGACCGCACCCGGCTGTGGCCGGAGTTCCTCCACCTGGAGGTCAACTTCTGGGTGGAGTGGCTGCGCCGTCAGCTGTGGGAGCCGCTGTTCGTGACCGCGCTGGCCGCGGGTGCGTGGGGCGTGCTCCGGCAGCGTCTGGGCTTCGGCTGCTTCCTGCTCGCGGCCGCGTTCACCGGCATCCTCAACCAGGCCGGGCACCCCGACATCAACATCTACGGCGACCGCCTGATCGTGCTGGCGTGGCTGCTGCCGGTGCTGGGGCTGCCCCTGCTGCTGGAGCAGTTCGTACGCCCCCGGACCGACGCCACGGGGACGACGGTCCCGGGCCCGCTGCGCAAGGACGCCACCATCACGCGCTGAGGGCCCTGCCGCCCTTGCCGAGGCAGCCGTACAGCCGTCCCCCGATGAGGTGAACAACCGCTAGGCCGTTGACCCCGACGGGAATATACGGCAAATGCCCCGAACCGCTCAGTCCTTTCCGCCCTGCCCCGCCCGCGTCCGGTGAGCGCCGACCTCCTCGTCCGGCGGGCGGCGCGCGGTGCGACGGCGCTGCGCGGCGGCGCGGCCTGGCGTCCGACGCCCTATCAGCTCTTCGGCGGTCTCTTCTGGCTGGTGATGTCGCTCGCGTACTGGCGCGTCCCGATGTGCTGCGACTTCGGCCAGCACGCGGCGGTCGTCGAGCGGCTCAAGGCGAATCTTCTCCACCCGCTCCACCCGATGGCGGACCTGCCGGGCGCGGGCAGTCCGTACTACTCGCCGTACGCCGTCACCCAGGGCGCCTTCGCACGGCTGACCGGTCTCCCGGGCTGGGAGGTCGTCCGGCTCTCCGCACCGCTGAACCTGCTGGTGCTGCTGACGGGGATCGGTCGCTTCGTGCGGGTCCTGGCACCCCGCCGCCCCTGGGCACCCGTACTCGCCCTGCTCGCGATGGCGCTGCTCTGGGGCACCGAACGGGCCTGGTGGAGCGGCTATCTCGGGCTGATGTCGATGACCGGGAACCTCGGCTATCCGTCGACGTTCGCCATCGGTCTGACCTTCTGGGCCTGGGCGCTGACCGGGACGCGGGCCGCCGGACTCGGCGGCCCCGTGCGCTACGTCGGCCCGAGCGGTCTGCGGAGCTTCTCCGGATACGCGGGCCTCGGCGCCCTGTACGGACTGATCCTGCTCGTTCATCCCATCACCTCCATCGCGGCCGCGCTCGGCGCGCTGGCCGTCGTCGCGGGGTGGCAGCGCGGATGGCGGGGGGCGGTCGTGGGCAGGTGGGCGCTGGCGGGCGGGAGCGCCCTGCTGGTGGCCGTCTGCTGGCCGTACTTCGACGTCTTCGCACTGACCGGCGACACCAGCGTGGACGCCATGCACCAGCGGCTCTACGAGGGGATGCCCAGGCACTTCTGGCTGGCGCTGATCGGGTTGCCGGCACTGTGGGTGCGGGCCCGGCGGGCAGCGCGCCGGTACGGCGCCTGGTGGCGCGACCCGCTGGTGCTGATGTTCACGCTGGAGTACTTGGCGGTGGCGTACGGCTGGGTCAGCGGGCACTACACGTACGGCAGGATCCTGGGGCTGACGCTGGTGCCGCTCCAGTTCGCGACGGCGGTGGAGCTGGCCGCGCCGCGCCCGTGGCCGGCCTGGCGGCGCGCGCTCGGAGTGGTGGCGGCCGTCGGAGCCTGCGTCGGCTTCCTCACCGTCCAGGCCGGGGCGGTCGTACCGCGCTCGCTCGACCCGGTCGGCTTCGACCAGCCGCCGCGCTGGCCCACGTACGAGTGGGCGGCGCGGCACATCGGGCCGGGCGAGGTCGTCATCACCGACGGGTACCACGCGGTCCACTCCATCGCCGGGTACGGCCCGAACCTCGCGGCGCCCGCCTGGCCCGACCCCGCCCTCGACGAGCGGGAACGGCAGCGGCGGCTCTCTGCGGTCCGCGCCTACCTGGCTCCGGACTCGACCCTCGCCGAACGCACCGCCGTCGCCCGCCGCTACCACGTGCGCTGGCTGCTGCTGACCCGCTGGGCCCGGGTGCCGGGCGAGGCGGTCGTGGTGGCGTGGAGCAGGACGACGGGCGAAGTGCTGGCGCGGATCAACGACGGCGGGGCCCCGCGGAGGGTCCCCACTTGGGGGCCGTTCTCCGGCCAAAACCACAAAAAACCCCCCAAAAGGGTGCGGGGGGCTCCCCCCCCCCACCCACCCCCCCCCCCCAAAACTCCCCCC
>NZ_JBHXJC010000010.1:272662-317582 GCF_042723265.1 Streptomyces sp. NPDC058371
GGGGTGCTGGGGGGGGTGGTGGTGGGGGGGGAGGGGGAGAGGGGGGGAGGGGTGTCGGGGGAACCAACGGATCCCCCCCCCGGGGTGTGTGGCTCGTTGGCCCCGCTGTTCCGGGACAAGGCCGAAGACGCCTCACCCGGGTGGTTCGGGGTGCTCGCCCTACTCGACGACGATCTCGACCGGAATGTTGCCGCGGGTCGCGTTGGAGTAGGGGCAGACCTGGTGGGCCTGCTCGACGAGCTTGCGGCCCGTCGCGGCGTCGACGGACGCGGGCAGCTCCACGCGCAGCGTGACGGCCAGGCCGAAGCCCTCGCCCTGCTTGCCGATGCCCACCTCGCCGGTCACGGCGGCGTCGGTGACGTCGACCTTCGCCTGCCGGCCGACGAGGCCCAGCGCGCTGGCGAAGCAGGCCGCGTAACCGGCGGCGAAGAGCTGCTCCGGGTTGGTGCCCTCGCCGTTGCCGCCCATCTGCACCGGGACGGCCAGCTGGAGGTCCAGGCGGCCGTCGGAGCTGACGGCGCGGCCCTCGCGGCCGTGGGTGGCGGTGGCGACAGCGGTGTAGAGCGCGTTCATGGGGACCATCCCTCTCAGGTCAAGGTCTTGCCCGGGCGGCCGGTCCGACCGCCTCACGTTCTCCAGTAGAGCACGCAATTCAATTGTGCACAACTTAATGGCGAACAAGCGCTACTCTGGATTCATGACCGCCACGCCGACCCCGAGCCCCCAGGCACCGCCCGACGGGGACTACCTCCGTCTGGAGCAGCAGATCTGCTTCTCCCTGAACGCCGCCTCGCGTGCCTTCGGCGGCGTCTACCGCGTCCTGCTGAAGGACCTCGGGCTCACCTATCCCCAGTACCTGGTGATGCTGGTGCTGTGGGAGCACGGCGAGCTGCCCGTCAAGAAGGTCGGCGAGCATCTGCGCCTCGACTCCGGGACGCTGTCCCCGCTGCTCAAGCGGCTGGAGACGGCCGGTCTCGTACGGCGTGAGCGCAGCGCCCGCGACGAGCGGTCCGTGCGGGTCCACCTCACGGACCAGGGCACGGCCCTGCGGGAGCGCGCGCTGCTGGTGCCGCGCCGGATCGCCGCCGCGACGGGCTTCGAACTCGACGAGATCCGCGAGCTGCGGACGCGGCTCGACCGGCTCACGTCGGCGCTCGACGCGGCGGCGCTGGAGGAGCCGCCGGGCTGCGAGTAGGCATGCCCCGGGTCGGCTGAGGGGGCGGGCCCGGCTACGTCATCGACAGGTCGAGGGGCTGGGCCGGTGGGCGGCGTACGTACAAACGCAGGGTCGCGCCCCGGCGCACGTACTGCTCGCGCGGTACGAACTCCTCGTCCACGACGGCCAGTTTGACCCGCTCGGTCGGGTCCTGCGGATACCAGGACGGTTGCCGCGCGAAGGGCTCGGCGACCACCCACACGTGAGTGAGGCCGAGCAGCCGTCGCCGCAGCTCCGCCGGGCCGGTCTCCTGCCCGTACAGCGTCCCGGATGCGGACGCCGACTCCCGGAGCGCGATGTCCCGTGTGCCGCGGAACCCCCGCGGATAGGCCAGCGCCGACCGTCGCCCGAGGCCCGGCAGGAACAGCACCGGGTCCCCGGGCCGCAGTTTCCGCGCGGCCACGTCGGCGATCGCGGCGAGGTCGTCGGGACGGTTCTCGGGGCGGCGGTCCTGCTCAAGCAGGGGGAACTGACCGACGAAGACGAGGGCGACGGTCAGTACGCCGGCGAGGGTGACGGCTCGCCTGGGCGCGAGGGCCGGCCCGCCCGTGCGGGTGACCGCTCGCCGACGGGCGGACGGGGTCTTGGCGCGAACCGGCCGGGCGAACGGGGTCTTGGCGCGAACCGGCCGGACCAACGCCGACGTGCCCCCCATCACGTGAGGCTCCCCCCGAGCTCCGGGGGACGTTCCCGTCGCCACGGTCAGCGCCCCTGCGCCCACCAAGTTCTCGGCCCCCGCCGCCGGCTGCTGGGCAGCCGGCGCCCGCTCCTCCCCCGACCGGCGCACGTCCGGCGTCAGCCACCCGGCTCCCGTCGCCACGAACCGACCCGCTGCCACCAGCCGTTCCGCCCCCGCCGCGGCGAGCAGTGGTGCTCCGGCCAGGGCGTAGAGCACGTACCGCTCGTCGTAGAGCGGCATGGCCTGGGAGACGGTCATCAGGAGGGTTGGCGGCAGCAGCATGAGCGGGAGGGCGACCGCGGGGAGCGACAGTTCGCCGCGGCGGCCCGACGGCGGGCGCAGGGCGAGGACGACGAGCACCAGGTACGGGACGAGAACGCCGTCGGCCGGGCCGGCGAAGTCCCCGGCCAGCCGCTCCACGCTGTGGCCGTTGGGCGGTGCGAGCCACGCGACCTGCGCGGCCTGCCCGTGGGAGACCAGCACCAGCGGCAGCAGCACCACCAGCGCCGCACCCGTGGCGCACAGCCACCCCCGCCAGACCCGCCAGGGCATCCGTGCGAGCGCCAGCGTCACCGCGTGCGCCAGTGGCAGCAGCACCGCCAGCTCGTGGAGCAGACAGGTCACGGCGACGACCACGCCGTACCCGAACCAGTCCCCCACGCGCGCGCGTGCCCTCACTCCGCCCTCCCCCCGCGCGCGTGCCGTCACCGCGCGTACCAGCAGCAGCGTCGCCAGGGCCGCACCCGCGGCGACCATGGCGTACGAGCGTCCCTCCTGTGCGTAGTGGCCGACCATGGGGTTGACGGCATACAGCAGGCCCGCCCAGAGGCCCACGCGCGGGCGGCACAGGCGGGCGCCGAGGGCGCCGACGAGGCCCGCCGTCACGACGGCGGCGCAGACCGACGGCAGCCGCAGCGGCACTTCGCCGGGGTACACGGCGAGCACCGGGTGCATGAGCAGGTAGTACAGGCCGTGCACCGCGTCCACGCTGTGCAGCAGCTGCCAGATCTGCGGCACCGAGCGCCGGGCGACCTGGAAGCTGACCGCCTCGTCGCGCCACATGCCACCGCGGTCGAGGCCCCACAGCCCGATCGCGAGCATGGCGAGCGCGGGCACCAGCACCGGCACGAGCAGGGGCGTGGACGCCGTCCCGAGGGCGGCCGTGGGCTCCGTACGCCTGACCTGCCACCGGCTCACGCGCTTGCTCAGCATGGGGCCGATTTTGTGCTATTAGCTAACCTCTGTTGCGTATTGACGGTGTATCGACCGCTATTCCCCATCCGTGCGGCTTACGATCCACCCTTGATGAGCGCCTTGACGAAACTCCGCCCCCTGCTCCCGCTCGCCGCCGCCTGGCTGGCCGCCCGCGGTCTGATGCTGTGGCTGCTCACCCACGACGACCTCCGCCTGCTCGGCAGGGGCGGGGTCTCGCGCGAGGTGGAGCGGCTGTACTTCCGCTGGTACGGCGTCCTGTCGCACGGCTCCTATCCGTCGGGCGACCATCTGTGGCAGTACCCGCCCGGTGCGGGCCCGGTCCTGCTGTCCCCCGGCCTGCTGCCGACGCTGAGCTACTTCCAGGCCTTCGTGACCCTCACGCTCGTCACGGACGCCGTGATCACGGCGACGCTCGCCCGCGCGGGCACGCGTCCGGGCCGCAGCCTGCGCGGCGCGTGGCTGTGGACGGCGGCCCTTCCGCTGCTCCTGCACATCCCGCTCGCCCGGTACGACGTGCAGGTCACCGCCTTCGCCGTCATCTCCCTGTTGACGTTGTCGCGCTCCACGCGCGTGTGCGGCGCGTTCGCCGCCATGGGGGCACTGGTGAAGGTCTGGCCCGCCCTGGCGCTCATCGGCACCCCCCGGGGCCGGACGACCCGGGAGGCCTGGACGGCGGCCGTGATCACGGCGACCGTCCTGCTGGCCGCACTCGTCGTCCTCTTCGACAACCCGTTCGACTTCCTGCGCCAACAGGGTGGCCGGGGGGTCCAGATCGAGTCACTCGGCGGCACGGTCCTCGGCGTCGCGCGCCACGCCGGCTGGCCGGGCCGGGCCCGCTACCAGTACGGCGCGATGGAGTTCGTCGGCCCCCACGTCCCCCTCGTCGCCGCCGCCTCGCTCGCACTCACCGTCGCCGCGCTCGGCCTGCTGCTGCTCTGGCGGATGCGCGCCCGGCGCTGGACGCCGGCGACGCCGTACGACGCGGCCCTCTGCGCCGTCCTGCTGTTCACGGTCACGAGCCGGGTGATCAGTCCGCAGTACATGGTGTGGCTGCTGGGCCTGTCCGCGGTGTGCCTGACCGCGCGGCACACCACCCAGCGCCCGGTGGCCGCGCTGATCGTGGCGGCGAGCGCCGTGAGCTCCGTGGTGTACCCCGCCATGTACGGCGAGGTCATCGCCGGCACCTGGACGGGCTGTCTGCTGATGCTCGTGCGCAACGGACTGCTGGCCGCGGCGGCCGCGCTGTCCTTCCGCCGCCTGTGGAGATCGGGACTTTCCCTGCCGGACCGGACCGAATCCGGCACGCGTACATGGAACCCACACCCAATTCCTGCCGTCTTCCGCACAAGACACTAAGCAACTCTTAACGGAAAATTACTCACAACTCCTACCGTTCCGGCTCGTGGAATTCATGGATCCTCATCCCGCACAGGTCACTGTCGTCGTCATCGGCTACAACGACGCCGCTCACGTGACGGACGCCGTGCGCTCGGCACTCGCGCAGGGCCCTGCCGTCCGCGAGGTGATCGCCGTCGACGACTGCTCGACGGACGGCAGCGCCGACCTCCTCGACACCCTGGCCGCCGCGGATCCGCGGGTGCGGGTGGTGCGCCGCCCGGTCAACAGCGGCGGCTGCGGCAGCCCCCGCAACAACGGGATCGACGCGGCGACCGCCCCGTACGTGATGTTCCTCGACAGCGACGACGTGCTGCCGCCCGGCGCGGTGGACGCGCTGCTCGCGGCGGCCCTCGGACGCGGCGCACAGGTCGCGGCGGGCCTGTGCGTGCGGCGCGAGCTGCCCTCGGGCCGCGAGGTCCGCTGGCAGCCCGAGCTGTACGCGAAGGCGGCCGTCGTCCCCCGCCCCGCGCGGCGCGCCCGCCTGGTCCACGACACGCTCTGCGTGAACAAGCTCTACCGCACCGACTTCCTGCGCGAGCACGGCATCCGCTTCCCGGAGGGCCGCTACACCTACGAGGACTTCGTGTTCAGCGCGCGCGTGCTGGCCGCGGGGCCGCGCATCGCGCTCGTGCCCGACACGGTGTACGTCTGGCATGTCCGCAGATCGGCCGAGCGTCTGTCGATCTCGCTCGACCGCGCGGACATCGACAACTGGCGGGCCCGGACGGAAGCGAACCGCGCCGCCTACGAGATCCTCCTCGGTGCGGGCGAGAAGCGGCTCGCGCGGGCGGTGCGCGCCAAGTTCCTCGACCACGAGCTGCGGATGTACACGCGGGAGCTCGATCTGCGCGGGCCCGCGTACCGGCGCGAGTGGTGGACCCTCACGCGCGCGTACCTCGCGTCCTTCGACGCGGCCGACTTCGCGCTGGCGCCCGCGCCCGGGCGGGTCGTCGCGCGCGTCGTCCTCGCCGCCGCCGAACCCCGTGATCTGTCCCGCCTCAAGGAGATCGCGGCCCGCCCGGCACGACTGCGGCCGCCGTACCCCCGGGCCGCCGACGGCACGCCCGTCTGGTCGGCGGACCTGCCCCAGGTGGAGCTGGACCACCTCCTGGAACGTCCCATGCATCTGCTCCCGGCTGCCGTCGACGCGGAACTGCGTCCCCGCGCGCGTGCCGCACGACTGCGGCTGCGCCTGCACGAGCTGTACGGCCGGATGGCGGACGCGGGGCCCCGGTCGGTGGACGTCGAGTTCGTGCACCGGGAGAGCGGGCGGGCGGGCCTGCGCCGTACGGCCGGCCTCGTGCCCGACCCCGACGACGACACCTGGTCCGCCGAGGTGCCCGTGGAACTGTCGGCGCTCGACTCCGGCGCCTGGGACCTGCGCCTTCGTCTCCACTTCCACGACGGCACGAGCCGCGACACCACGGCCCACGCGGTCACGGGGCCCGGTCTGCTGCGGCGCGCGGTCGTCCCGAGCCGGCGCCACGGCATCCTGCTCGTCCAGCCGTACGCCACCCACGCGGGGGCGCTGGCGCTGCGCATCGCGCCCGGATGGCGAGGAATGACCGGTGTCGTCCGCCGCAGGCTCGGCCGCCTGCTTCACTGATACGCGACCGACCACCGACCCGCACCGACTGTTTTTTGACTCACTCCCGCCTACGGGCTCACTGACGAGGGATGGCCGACCATGACCTGGCTGATCACCGGCGGCGCCGGCTACATCGGGGCGCACGTGGTCCGCGCGATGACCGAAGCGGGCGAACAGGCCGTGGTCTACGACGACCTGTCCACGGGCATCGCGGAGCGCGTGCCCGCGAGCGTCCCGCTGGTCGTCGGCTCCACCCTGGACGCCGAGTTGCTGGCCGGGACGATCACGGAGCACCGGGTCACCGGAGTCGTCCATCTCGCGGCGAAAAAGCAGGTCGGCGAGTCGGTGGACCTCCCGCTGCACTACTACCGCGAGAACGTCGAGGGTCTGCGCGTGCTGCTGGAGGCGGTCACGGCCGCGTCCGTCGCGTCCTTCGTCTTCTCCTCCTCGGCCGCGGTGTACGGCATGCCGGACGTGGACCTGGTGACGGAGGAAACCCCGTGCGTGCCGATGAGCCCGTACGGCGAGACGAAACTGGCGGGTGAGTGGCTGGTCCGCGCGACCGGCCGGGCCACCGGGCTGTCCACGGCGTCGCTGCGCTACTTCAACGTGGCGGGGGCGGCCACGCCCGAGCTGGCCGACGTCGGCGTCTTCAACCTCGTCCCGATGGTGTTCGAGCGGCTGACGGACGGTGCGCCGCCGCGGATCTTCGGTGACGACTATCCGACGCCCGACGGCACGTGCGTGCGCGACTACATCCACGTGGTGGACCTCGCGGAGGCCCATGTCGCCGCGGCCCGCGCGCTGGAGGCGTCGCCCGGCGGCGACCTGACCCTCAACATCGGCCGCGGGGAGGGCGTTTCGGTCCGCGAGATGGTCGACCGCATCAACGCGATCACCGGTTACGACTCCCCGCCGACCGTCACTCCGCGCCGCCCCGGGGACCCGGCCCGCGTGGTCGCCTCCGCCGACCGGATCGCCGTCGAACTGGGCTGGAAGGCCAAGTACGACGTCCAGGACATGATCACGTCCGCCTGGGACGGCTGGATCCGCCACCACCCGGGAGCGGCCCGCACCTGACCCGGCCACGCACCCGATCCGGGCCAGGCACCGGACCCCCGTCAGGCACCGGACCCCGCTCACACGCCGAACCGCAGTCACGCACCCGATCCGGGTCAGGCACCGGACCCCGCTCGCGCCGGACCTGGGTCACACGCCTGATCCGCCCGCGGCCGCCAGCCCCTCGGCGAGACCGGCCGGCTCCCCGGCCCGCAGCACTCGTCCGCCGAACCCCGGCAGGGGCACGTGCAGTGCCCGGGTCCACCGCTCCGGGACGGCGTCCGCCCCGTACACCGCCCCCGCCAGGCCTCCCGTCACGGCCGCCACCGTGTCGGTGTCGCCACCGAGGTCGACCGCCGCACGCACGGCACCCTCGTACGACTCCGTGGTCCGCAGCGCCCACACCGCGGAACCGAGACAGGGCCAGACCGCACCGTTGAACTCGGTGGCCAGGTCGGGGTGCCAGCCGGGGTCGAGGACCGTGCCGTAGCGCGCCCGGTGGTCCGGGTGGACGGCACGCAGGATCTCCGGCAGGGCGGCGAGCGGGTCCCGGCCGTCGAGGGCGGCCCGGACGAGTGCGTGGAACACGGCGGTGCCCTCCCAGGCCGCCCGGTCGCCGTGGGTGAGGGCGGCGATCCGGCGGGCGGCGGCCATGGTCGCCTCCTGCCCGCACCGCGCGAAGTACACGGCGGACGGGGCGGCGCGCATCAACGCCCCGTTGCCCGCGGCCCGTTGGCTGACCTGGAAGTGCAGCGCGGCCGCGAGGTCCCAGGAGTCCCCGCTGCCGAGGACGGCCTCGGTCTGCAGGCCGATGTCCTTGGGCTCGGCGGCCGCCCACCGCTGGAACCGGCGGAAGACGTCCGGGAGTTCGAGTCCGCCGTGCTCCAGCAGTGACTCGCCGACCAGTACGGCCATCTGCGTGTCGTCGGTGGCCTCGCCCGGATCCCAGCCACCGCCGCCGCACATTTCTCCGCCCTGTCCCGGAACGGGGAAGCGGGCCGAGAAGGCGCCTTCGGGGCCGAACTCGAAAGGGGCGCCGAGGGCGTCGCCGACCGCGGAGCCGAGGACGGCGCCGAGGGCGGCGCCGAGGGCGCGCAGATCGCGGTCGGGAGTCATCCGGGCAGCGTACGGGGGCCCACCCCGGCCGGGGACCGGTGGAGCGGGGCGTCGTTACAGCGCCTTGAGGGCCGCCGCCGTCGCGCGGGCCAGGCTGGCGAGGTAGTCCTTGGGGAGCTTGGGGCCGCGGACCACCACCGCGCGCCAGTACAGGGGGCCGGACATCAGGTCCAGGGCGAGGTCCTCGTTGACACCCTCGCGGATCTCGCCGCGGGCGGCGGCCGCCGTCACGATTCCGGCGGCGACCCCCTGCTGACCCTGGCGGAGCGCCTGCTGCATGGCCTCGGCGATGTCCGGGTTGCGGGCCGCCTCGGCCTGGAGGTCGGGGATGATCTGGCCGGCGACGGGGTGGCGCAGGGCACGCGACGTGACCTCGTACAGGAGCCGCAGGTCGCCCTCCAGGGAGCCCGTGTCGGGCGCGGGCAGACCCTGGACGGCGACGGCCGAGACCAGGTCCAGGACGAGGTGCAGCTTCGAGCGCCAGCGGCGGTAGACGGCCGTCTTGCCGACGCCGGCCCGGCGGGCGATGCCCTCGATGGACATCCGCGCGTAGCCCACGGCCGCGAGTTCCCCGAAGACGGCGGCACGGATGGCCTCGGTCACGTCCTCCCGGAGCACGGCCGCCCCGGCAGGAGCCCGGCGCCGCGGCGCCTTGCCGGCGTCCGTCGCCGTCCCATCGGCGCCCTTGCCCGCACCGGCCTCCGTCGCGACGGCGCCCTTGCCCGCGCCGGCCTCCGTCACATCGGCAGCCTTGCCCGCGTCCGTCTCGGAGACGTCGGCGGCCTTGCCTGCAGGGGTCCCGGGGGCGTCGGCGTTCGTCATGCCGTCCAGCATAGGCCGTTACGACGATACGGTTGCGTTCCGACGTCAGATCGGCCTACGCTCACGTTGCGACGATACGGTCCCGTCCCGACGTAATCGAACGGCAAAGACGGCGTAAGCAAACGTCCAAGGACAGCACCCGCACCCCACCCCCCGAGCGAAAGCAGCGGATGTGAGCCAGGTCCTCCACACACCGCCCCCGACGTCGGTCACCCCTTCCGACGATGCCGCGGAGCTCGCCGCCCGCTACGGCCTCACCGTCAGCGGCGCCCGCCCGACCCTGACCCAGTACGTCCGCGAGCTGTGGGCGCGGCGTCACTTCATCACCGCCTTCGCCACCGCCAAGCTCACCGCCCAGTACAGCCAGGCGAAGCTCGGCCAGGTCTGGCAGGTGGCGACCCCGCTGCTGAACGCGGCGGTCTACTACTTCATCTTCGGCGTCCTCATGGGCACCAGCCGAGGCGTGGCCGACTACATCCCGTTCCTGGTCACCGGCGTCTTCGTGTGGACGTTCACGCAGAGCTCGATCATGGCGGGCACCCGCGCGATCTCCGGCAGCCTCGGCCTCGTACGGGCCCTGCACTTCCCGCGGGCCGCCCTGCCGGTGTCGTACTGCCTCCAGCAGCTTCAGCAGCTGCTGTTCTCGATGGGCGCGCTGGTCGTCATCCTGCTCTGCTTCGGCGTCCCGGTGAGCGCGTCCTGGCTGCTCGCCCTCCCCGCGCTCACGCTCCAGTTCGTCTTCAACGCGGGCGTGGCGATGGTCATGGCCCGGATGGGCGCCAAGACGCCCGACATCGCGCAGCTGATGCCGTTCCTGCTGCGCACCTGGATGTACGTCTCCGGCGTGATGTGGAGCATCGACAAGGTGCTCAGCCACCAGGACCTGCCGCACGCCGTACTGGTGGCCCTGCAGTGCAACCCGGCCGCCGTGTACATCGACCTCATGCGGTTCTCGCTGATCGACAGCTTCCACCACGATCAACTGCCGCCCCACGTGTGGGCGCTGGCCGTGGGCTGGGCGCTGGTCGCCGGCGTCGGCGGCTTCATCTACTTCTGGAAGGCTGAGGAGACCTACGGCCGTGGCTGACATCTTGACGAAGGACGCCGGACCCCGGAGCCGGACCGGTGCCGACAGCGGCTCCGCGCCCGTCCCCACCGTGATCGCCACCGGCGTCGACATCGTCTACCGCGTCAACGGCACCGGTGCCGGCCGGGGCACCGCCACCGCCGCCCTCAACCGCATGCTGCGCCGCCGGCAGACCGAACAGGCGGCCGGCGTCCGCAAGGTGCACGCGGTGAAGAACGTGTCCTTCACGGCGTACCGCGGCGAGGCGATCGGCCTGATCGGCACCAACGGCTCGGGCAAGTCCACCCTGCTCAAGGCGGTCGCCGGCCTCCTCCCCGTGGAGAACGGCAGGATCTACACGGACGGCCAGCCCTCGCTCCTCGGCGTCAACGCCGCCCTGATGAACGACCTCACGGGTGAGCGCAACGTCCTTCTCGGCGGCCTGGCGATGGGCATGTCCCGCGAGCAGGTCAAGGAGCGCTACCAGGAGATCGTCGACTTCTCCGGCATCAACGAGAAGGGCGACTTCATCACGCTGCCCATGCGCACGTACTCCTCCGGCATGGCGGCCCGGCTCCGCTTCTCCATCGCCGCGGCCAAGGACCACGACGTCCTGATGATCGATGAGGCCCTGGCCACCGGGGACCGCTCCTTCCAGAAGCGCTCCGAGGCGCGCATCCGCGAGCTGCGCAAGACCGCCGGCACGGTGTTCCTTGTCAGCCACAACAACAAGTCGATCCGGGACACCTGCGACCGGGTGCTGTGGCTGGAGCGCGGCGAACTGCGCCTGGACGGGCCCACGGACGAGGTCATCAAGGAGTACGAGAAGTTCACGGGGAAGTAGCGGGGCGCGCCCCGCACGGCGCGCGCCCGCACTGGGCGCGCGCTCGCCGGGCGCACGCTCACTGGGCGCACGCTCAGTGGGCGCGCGCTCAGTGGGCGCCCGCTCACTGGGCGCGCGCTCACCTCTCCAGGAAGAGGAACAGCTCCTCCCAGCGCCGTACGACCTCCTCCGTCGTGTAGCGCTGGATGTTCACCCGGGCCGCCTCGCCCATCGCGTCCCGCAGTTCCTTGTCGGACATCAACGTGTCGAGTCGCCGGGCGAGTTCACCGGTGTTGCCGAGGCCGGCCAGCAGCCCGTCCTCGCCGTCGTGGACGATCTCGCGGACGCCCGGCGCACAGTCGAAGGCGGCGCACGCCAGGCCAGACGCCATCGCCTCCATGAGGGCGAGCGGGAAGCCCTCGCCACGTGAGGACAGCACGAACACGGACCCGCTGCGCAGGGCCGCCGGGACGTCGCCGGTACGGCCCTTCCACTCCACGGAGTCGTCGAGGCCGAGGGACGTGCACTGCTTCCTCAGGATCTCCTCGTCCTCGCCGGAGCCGTAGATCCGCAGCGTCCAGCCGGGATGGCGCGGCGCGACCTCGGCCCAGGTGTCGAGGAGCATGTCGATGCCCTTCTGGTCGGTCAGCCTGCCCACGCTGACCACGGCCTTCTCGGTGCGCGGGGACGGCACCTCGGGCATGAACGGGAGCGGGTTCGGCATGAACGAGGCGTTGTTCATGCCCTGTCCGATCCACAGGTCGGCGTCCTCACGGGTGAGCGCCAGCATGCGGTCGACGTCCCGGTAGTGCAGCAGCACCCGCGGGAAGCGCGAGGTCGACTTCGAGAAGAGGAACGACTCGTGGCTCATGCCGATGACGGTCAGTCCCGTGGTGTCGGCGAGCTCCACCCACTCCATCGCCCACACCTGCGTGACGATCACGACGGCGCCCGTCCGGGCGGCCCGGAACAGCGCGGTCAGCTTGGCGGCCTGCTCGCGCATGCCCGCCGCGCGGGCGGCACGCAGCCGCCGCTCGGCCACACTGAGCCGCCCCCTTAGCCCGCTCGGCGCCGCGACCCGCGGCGGGTGGACGTCGTACAACGTCGTGGTGGGGTAAGGGAGATCGCCCAGTTCCTGGACGACGGCGGGCTCGGTGATGCCGATGACCTGGACGCGGTGGCCGCGCTCGGTGAAGAGGCGGGCCATCTGGTGCGACCAACTGGTCACTCCGCCCAGCTCGTCGACGCTGTTGGAGACGAAGAAGATGTCGCGTTTCCGCTCGTCCCGCTCGCTGTACCCGCTCACGCGCGCCTCCCCTGGGAAAAGAACTGGTCGACGATGCCCCGGGCGGCGGTGCCCTTGTCGTACTCGCCGAAGTCGGCGACGAACCGCTCCCGCGCCGCCGCGTACTTCACGATCTGTTCGTCGAGGGAGCCGAGGGCGGCGTGCAGCTCGTCCTCGGTGCGCACGACGGGTCCGGGCGCCCGCTCCAGCAGGTCGAAGTACGTTCCGCGGCCCTCGTGCACGTACTCCTCGTAGTCGTACACGAAGAAGAACATCGGCCGGTCGAGGAGGGCGTAGTCGAACATCACCGAGGAGTAGTCGGTGATCAGCCCGTCGGCGAGCGCGAGCAGCGGTGTCATGTCGTGGTGCGCGGTGACGTCGATGACGCGGCCCCGCACGGACGGTGGCAGCACGACGTGGTTGAGGTAGTGCGAGCGCACGAGAAGGACGTACCGGTCGCCGTATGTGTCGGCGAACCGCTGCACGTCGAAGGGCAGCTCGAACCGCCGCTGCCTGCCCCCGCGTTGCCGGAAGGTCGGCGCGTAGAGCAGCACCGTCCTGTCCTCCGGGATGCCCAACTCGGCGGCGAGCGGCCCGCGTTCACGGCGCCCGGACCTCTCCTCGCGCTCCTTGGCCTGTACGAGGGCGTCGTTGCGCGGATACCCCACCCGCAGCAGCGTCTTCTCCTGGAGCCGGAACGCCCGTGCCAGGGTGCGCACATCGTGCTCGGAGCGGATCAGGAAACGGTCGAAGCGGTCCAGGGTGCGCTGCTGCTCGTCCTGCTCGGTCCGGGTTCTGAGCTTCCACTCGGGCTCGTCGAACCCCATCCGCTTCAGCGCCGAACCGTGCCAGGTCTGCAGGTACGTCGTCTCCGGCCGCTTGGTGAGCTTCAGCGGGTAGCTCTGGTTGTCGACCCAGAACTCGGCCCGGGCGAGCGCCTTGAGGTACGGCAGCGACCAGCGGCGCACCAGGGTGGCATCGGCCGGAAAGCCGTCAGGACTGCCCGCGTACGACCACACCGCCTCGAAGTCGAGACCCTGGCGGCGCATCTCCTCGTAGATGGCCCGGGGGCTGTCGCTGTACTGCCGGCCCAGGTGGCTCTCGAAGACGACGAGGCCCTTCTTGACCGGGAGGCGGGTGAACACCTCGTGGTACAGGCGGAGTCTGGTGTCCCCGGAGGTCAGCTTCTTGCGCAGGGCCTTGGCCTTGCGGTAGCCGGACTTGGCGAGCCGTCCGGTCGGGCCGTGCACGCCCCGCTGGACGAGTTCGTTCGCCTTCTTGTCCGGGACGAGCCGGAAGGAGAGGTGGCCGCGCGAGGAGACCACCGGTTCGATGCGGTCGGCGACCAGCCGGGTGAGCCGGGGCCGCACGGGCAGGGAGCCGGCGGCCAGGCCGGGTTCGGCGGCCGTCAGCCGGGTCGAGGTGCGGACGCCGTCGACGTCCAGATGGAGCCGTACGTCCCACACGGCGTCCACGATGCCCAGTGGCCGGACGGTGGCGAGGTCGGCCGAGGCCTCCCAGGCGATGGTCTCGCCCTCGTGCCGCACGGTCGTCACGGGGAAGCGGAAGGTCTGGAAGCGCACCCCCGGGCGGCGGGCGTAGAACTCCAGCTCCCCGGCGAGACGGGCACCCGGCGGGATGACACCGAGGGGGTTGGTGATCCGCCCGGCCAGCAGGGCGCTGCCACCCGCCTTCGTGTACGAGGTCAGGGCGTTGCGCAGGAACATCCGCTCGACGGGCTTGGTGTGGTAGCCGAGCTCGGTGACGTCCAGGACGTGCCGGCCGAAGTCGTCGTCGAGGTGCTCGGCACACCAGTAGACGCGTCCGTCGCGTTCGACGAGCGGGGAGGAGATCTTGTCGCGGTTGGACAGGGTGTCCACGGCGGGCAGCAGGTTGGCCCAGTCGCTCTTCTGCAGGAGGTAGGCGCAGATGGCGTGGATGGGCTCGGTCTCGTCGAAGGCGGCGCGGTCGATCGACTCCAGGTACTGCCGGGCGATTCCGGCGAACGCCTCGCGGTAGGCCGCGTCCCGGAA
Source organism: Streptomyces sp. NPDC058371 (assembly GCF_042723265.1). Taxonomy (NCBI): domain Bacteria; kingdom Bacillati; phylum Actinomycetota; class Actinomycetes; order Kitasatosporales; family Streptomycetaceae; genus Streptomyces; species Streptomyces sp. NPDC058371. The sequence continues at coordinate 286,963 of NZ_JBHXJC010000010.1, forward strand.
GGGCAGTTCCCGCAGATGCAGCACCAGATCGTGCTTGAGCCACTTGACGTCCTTGGCGAACTTCAGCTCCAGCAGGCCGTTGTCCGCGAGGAGTTGGTCGACCCGTCGGTGGATCTCCATGCGGTGCGTGAAGTTGGCGATCTCGTCACGCCGGTTGCTGATCGACTTCGTCGCCGCCGGTTTCTCCACGACCCGCCAGTCGTAGACCCGGTTGGGGATGAGCGTGATGCGGCGGGCGGCCACATACGCCTGGGCGGAGAAGAGCAGGTCCTCGTAGTGGATGCCGACCGGGAAGCGCAGTCCCTGGTCGAGCAGGAACTGCCGGCGGTAGCACTTGTTGGTCGACAGGGTGTCGAAGACCAGCAGGTCGGGCAGCTCGGAGACCGACTCCAGGGTGCGGGTGCGCTCATAGAGCCAGGGGTACCACTTGACCTCCTTGCCAGTGCGCGAGTCGACGTGGACGCGGACGCACAGGCCCGAGACAAGGTCGGCGCCGGTGGCCTCGGCGGCCTCCAGCATGTTCCGGCAGGCGTTGCGCTCCAGGACGTCGTCGCTGTCGAGGAAGAGGACGTAGTCGCCGCGGGCCTGCTCGATGCCGTGGTTGCGGGGGGCGCCGCAGCCGCCGCTGTTCTCGGGGAGCCGGAAGGCGCGGACCCGGTCGGGGTACTCGGCCGCCAGCAGCCGGGCCACCTCGTGCGAACCGTCCGTGCTCCGGTCGTCCACGACGACGACCTCGACGTCGTGCAGCGTCTGGTCCAGGACGGAGCGCACCGCCGTGGGCAGCCTCTCCGCGTCGTTGTAGACGATCACGACCACGGAGACGGCGGGCGGGCGGCGCTGATCCACATTCATCCTATTTATCCTAGACATTCCCGATGGGCCGACCTAGGTGGGCTGGTCCACTTGTGTACCGACCAGGTAGACGGCGATCGGGGCGCGGGGGTTGCCGCCCGACCATCAGGCCAACGTCAGTCGAATGTACCTTTTAGCAGTAAAAGGTAAGTTCGAGGTCTGGATTCTCCGAGAGCATGTCAAGGGCGCGGCAAGAGCCGGGCAAGAGAGCGCGCCGGTCCTGGCGGCGCGGACGCGGCTCACGACAGCAGACGAAAACGGGGGCGCCCCGAGCCGAATCGGCCCGGGGCGCCCCCATCGACGTACGGACTACGAATGCGTCCGCAGCAGCGTGCGCATGGTCCGCATCGCCACCGACAGGTTCGCCAGGTCGAAGGAGTCCGAGCTCCGGATCTCCTCCAGGGTCGTGCGGGCCCGGCCGAGGATCGCGGCGTTCTTCTCCTCCCACGCCTTGAAGCGCTGCTCCGGGGTGGAGGTGCCGTTGCCGACGGCGAGAACGTCCGCCGTGAGCGCCGCGTGGGCCGCGTACAGGTCCTCGCGGATCGAGGCGCGGGCCATGGACTGCCAGCGGTCGGCACGCGGGAGCTCGATGATCCGGTCCATGAGCTGGGTGATCGACAGCCGGTCGGCGAGGTCGTAGTAGACCTCGGCGACGTCCATCGGGTCCTTGCCCATGCGGTCGGCCACCGCGACGATGTCCAGCGTCGGGAAGGCGGACGAGAAGCCGGCCACCCGGCTGGCGAGCTCGTCCGGGACCCCGGCCGCCGTCAGCTCGTCGCAGATCTGCTGGTACCACTCGAGATCCGGGCCACGCAGCAGCTTGGGCAGCTCGTCCCAGACCTGCTTGACGCCCTCGCGGAAGAACGAGATCGTCTCGGCGAGCTGCAGCGGCTGCGGCCGGTTGTTGAGCAGCCAGCGCGTACCGCGCTCGACGAGACGGCGCGAGTGCAGCCGGATCCGGGTCTGCACGCCCGCGTCGACGACATTGTCGAGCGACTCGACGGCGTCCCACACCGCGCTGGAGTCGAAGATCGCGCGGGCCGCGGTCTGCGCCCGGACGATCTCCTCCAGCGAGGCACCGGTCTCCTCGCGCAGCCGGTGCAGGAAGCTCGTACCACCCGTGTTGACGGTGTCGTTGACCAGCACCGTCGTGACGATCTCGCGGCGCAGCGCGTGCGCGTCGATCTGCTCGCGGAACTTGTCGCGCAGCGCCGTCGGGAAGTACGCGTGCGCCAGGCTCTGCAGATACGGGTCGTCGGGCAGCGAGGTGGCGAGCAGCTCGTCGGACACCGTGATCTTCGTGTACGCGAGGAGGACGGCCGTCTCCGGGCCGGTGAGCCCCTGGCCGCCGTTCAGCCGCTCACGGATCTGCCGCTCGGTGGGCAGGAACTCCAGCGCCCGGTCGAGGTGGCCCTCGCGCACCAGATGGCGGATGAACCGCTGCTGGGCGTGGAGCATGCTCGGGGACTGGGCGAGCGCGTTGGCGATCGCCACGTTCTGCGCGTAGTTGTTGCGCAGGACCAGGTGGCCGACCTCGTCGGTCATCGCGGCGAGCAGCTTGTTGCGCTGCTTGACAGTCAGATCGCCGTTCGTCACCACCGAGTTGAGCAGGATCTTGATGTTCACCTCGTGGTCGGAGGTGTCCACACCCGCGCTGTTGTCGATGGCGTCGGTGTTGATCCTGCCGCCCTGCTGGGCGAACTCGATCCGGCCGAGCTGGGTCAGACCCAGGTTGCCGCCCTCGCCGACGACCTTGACCCGCAGGTCGGCGCCGTCCACCCGGATCGCGTCGTTGGCCTTGTCGCCGACCTCGGCGTGCGACTCGGCGGACGACTTCACGTACGTGCCGATGCCGCCGTTCCACAGCAGGTCGACCGGCGCCTTGAGGATCGCCTTCATCAGGTCGGCCGGGGTCATCTTGCCGACGCCCGCCTCGATGCCGAGGGCCTCACGGATGTGCGCGTTGACCTGGATCGCCTTGGCCGTACGCGGGAAGACGCCGCCACCGGCCGAGATCAGCCCGGTGTCGTAGTCGGCCCACGACGAGCGCGGCAGGTCGAAGAGGCGCCGGCGCTCCGCGTACGAGGTCGCCGCGTCCGGGTTCGGGTCGATGAAGATGTGCCGGTGGTCGAAGGCGGCGACCAGGCGGATGTGCTCGGACAGCAGCATGCCGTTGCCGAACACGTCGCCGGACATGTCGCCGACGCCGACCACGGTGAAGTCCTCGGTCTGGGTGTTCACACCCAGCTCCCGGAAGTGGCGCTTGACGGACTCCCAGGCACCGCGGGCGGTGATGCCCATGCCCTTGTGGTCGTAGCCGGCGGAACCGCCGGAGGCGAACGCGTCGCCGAGCCAGAAGTTGTACGACTGCGCGACCTCGTTGGCGATGTCCGAGAACGTCGCCGTGCCCTTGTCGGCGGCGACCACGAGGTAGGTGTCGTCCCCGTCGTGCCGGACGACGTCGGCGGGCGGCACGACCTCGCCGGCCACCATGTTGTCGGTGATGTCGAGCAGCGCCGAGATGAAGGTCTTGTAGCTCCGGATGCCCTCGGCCAGCCAGGCGTCACGGTCCGCGGCCGGGTCCGGCAGCTGCTTGGCGACGAAGCCGCCCTTGGCGCCCACAGGCACGATGACGGTGTTCTTCACCATCTGCGCCTTGACCAGGCCGAGGATCTCGGTACGGAAGTCCTCACGCCGGTCGGACCAGCGCAGACCGCCGCGCGCGACCTTGCCGAACCGCAGGTGGACGCCCTCGACGCGCGGTGAGTACACCCAGATCTCGTACGCCGGACGCGGCGCCGGAAGATCCGGGATGGCCTGCGGGTCGAACTTCATGGAGACGTAGTCGTGCGGCTTGCCGCCGGCCGCCTCCTGGAAGAAGTTCGTCCGCAGCGTGGCCTTGATGAGGTGCAGGAAGGACCGCAGGATCCGGTCCTCGTCGAGCGACGCGACCTGGTCGAGCGCCGCGTCCAGCTCCTCCAGCAGGGCGTCCGTCAGCTCGACACCGGCCCGCTGCCGGTCCGGCGACATCCGCGCCTCGAAGAGCGAGACCAGCAGCCGGGTGGTGTGGACGTTGTTGCGGAGGGTGTCCTCCATGTAGTCCTGGCTGAAGGTCGAGCCGGCCTGGCGCAGGTACTTGGCGTACGCGCGCAGCACCATGGCCTGGCGCCAGTTCAGCCCGGCGCTCAGGACGAGGGCGTTGAAGCCGTCGTTCTCGGCCTGGCCGGTCCAGGTGGCGGCGAAGGCCTCCTGGAAGCGCTGGCGGCCGTCGTCGCCGAGGTAGTCCCCGTTGCCGTTCTGCGTCTTGGGCAGGCGCAGCCCGAAGTCGTAGATCCAGGCCGTCGTACGGTCCGAGCAGCGCAGCTCGTAGGGACGCTCGTCGGTGACCTCGACGCCCATGCGGTTGAGGGCCGGCAGGACCGCGGAGAGCGAGACCTGCGCGCCGGTGCGGTAGATCTTGAAGCGGCGCTCACCGGGCGCGGCTCCCACCGGCTCGTACAGGCTGAGCGCGAAGTCCTTGATGCCCTCGCGCTGGGCGTGGCTGAGGTGCTCCAGGTGGACCAGGTCGGCGACGGCCGCACGCGGGGAGTGGTCGGCCTTGTAGCCCTCGGGGAAGGCGTTGTTGTACCGGCGCAGCAGCTCGGCGGCGCGCTCCTCACCGAACTCGGCGGTCAGCGCCTCCCCGAAGCCGTCGGCCCAGGACCGGGCGGCCTCGACCAGGCGCGCCTCGATGCGCTCCTTGTCGGCGTCGGACAGCTGCGGCAGCTCGGTGCCCTGCGGGACCCGCACCACGAAGTGCAGCCGGGAGAGGATCGACTCGGTGTTCCAGGCCGTGAAGTCGACGCTGTTGCCGCCGAGTTCCTCCTTGAGGATGTCGATGATCCGCAGGCGCACGCCGGTGGTGTAGCGGTCGCGCGGGAGGTAGACCAGCGCGGAGTAGTAGCGCCCGTACTCGTCCTGGCGCAGGTACAGCCGCAGCCGCCGCCGCTCCTGGAGGTACAGGACGCTGGTGACGATGGTCCGCAGCTCGTCGACCGGGGTCTGGAAGAGCTCGTCGCGCGGGTACGTCTCCAGGATCTGGAGCAGGTCGCGCCCGTCGTGGCTGTTGGGCGAGAAGCCGGCGCCGCGCAGGACTTCCTGGACCTTGCGGCGGATGACCGGCACGCGGCGCACGGACTCGGTGTACGCGGCCGAGGAGAAGAGTCCGAGGAAGCGCCGCTCGCCGACGACGTTCCCGTGCGCGTCGAACTTCTTCACGCCCACGTAGTCGAGGTACGAGGGCCGGTGGACGGTGGCGCGGCTGTTGGCCTTGGTCAGCACCAGCAGCTTGTGCTCGCGGGCCTTGGCGCGGGCGTCGGCAGGGAGCCGCTCGAAGGACGGGCTGACCGGGTGGCTGTCGTCGCCGCCGTGCTGCGGGTCGGAGCGCAGAATGCCGAGGCCGGTGCCGGGCACCGCGGCCAGCGAGTCGTCGTCCCGCAGCTCGTACTCGCGGTAGCCGAGGAAGGTGAAGTGGTCGTCCGCGAGCCAGCGCAGCAGCTCACGGGCCTCCTCGACCTCCTGGTCGCGCAGGTCGTCCGCGGTCGGCTCCTTGGGCAGCTCCTCCGCGATCCGCAGCGCGGAGTCGCGCATCTTCTCCCAGTCCTCGACGGACTCACGGACGTCGGACAGCACGCGCAGCAGGTCGGCGGTGATCTGCTTCAGGTCCGCGCGGTCGGTCTCGCGGTCGATCTCGACGTGGATCCAGGACTCGACGGAGGCGTCGTGCGGGAGCTCGCCGGTCGGCCGCCCCGGCAGCACCTCGCTCAGCCTGCCGGTCAGATCACGCCGTACGACGAACTGCGGGTGGATGACGACATGGATGCCGCGTCCCTGCCGCGAGAGCTCATTGGTGACCGAGTCGACGAGAAAGGGCATGTCATCGGTGACGACCTCGACGACGGAGTGGCTGCAGGTCCAGCCGTTCTCCTCGACGGTCGGGGTGTGGACCCGCACGTTGGCCGTGCCCTGAGGACGGTTCTCGGCCAGCCGGTAGTGGGAGAAAGCGGCTCCGAAGATGTCGACCGGGTCGCGGTCGGCGAGGTCCTCCGGGGCGGTGTGCAGGTAGTAGCGCTGGAGGAACGTGAGCACGGTGTCCCGGTCAGGGGTGCCCTCGCCCGTCGTCCCAGTCGGTAGGTGCCCCCCGACCGGGCTGTTCTCAGCTACCCGGGCGGCCCGTTCGAGCAGCTCGGCCTTGGCTTCGTCCAGCTTGGTCTGCATTGTCCTCTGGCTCCTGTCGCGCGCCATTGCGTGACGTAGAAAGAAGTACGGTCTCTTCTCCGACGAAACGCCGAGACGCGGGGTGTCCGGTCTGGTTCGACGCTATGCCGCGTGGAGAGATGAGCGGGGGGTTATCAGCCATTTTCGGCACCCGCGGGGAGTGTGACGCTGCTCTCGGCACCGTCCGCTCCAGGGGTGCTCCCGGCCTACGGAGTGCGCTCGCCGCCACCCCGGCCCGCCCGCGAAGATCAGCGATTGCCGCCCGGTCACGGATGTCGTCCGTGCTCTCCGGGCGCGGGGCAGGGGCGACGATGCCCCCGCGAGATATCGCGCTGATCACGCCACCAGGCTATCGCCCCCTACCCGGGACCCGTCATGAGCCGTATGTGTACAAAACCGGGGGTCGAACTTTGACAGTATGCACAGGGACGAAACGGGCGAGGACATGCAGTACCGCCACTGTCGTAGCAGTCTTGGCAGTGGGCCACGGGTACGCGTGCCGCTGGGGCCGCACGGGTACCGCGGGTGGCCTTGGCGGCGCAGGCGTCACGGGTGCCGGAGGCGTCACGGGTGGCACGGGTGGCCTTGGCGGCGCAGGCGTCACGGGTGCCGCGGGTGCCGCGGGCGTTACGGGTGCCGCAGGTGGCAGCAGCGGTGCGCAGGCGTTACGGGTGCCGGAGGCGTCACGGGTGGCGCGGGTGGCCTTGGCGGCGCAGGCGTTACCGGTGCCGCGGGCGGCGGCGCAGGGGCTCACCGGTGCCGCGGGCGGCGGCGCAGGCGCTCACCGGTGCCGCCGGTGGCGGCGGGCGCCAGAGGGCAGCGCGGGTCGCAATGACGCACCCGTACGGCGTCGGATGCACGCCTCGCCCCGGCGCCGGCACGCATGCGGGTGTTCGCGCCGAGCGGGCCCCCTTGGCAAGACCTCCCGACGGAGGCACGTTGGCCCAGGACGGCCCACGGCGGCACAGGCACGGCTGACAGGAGCGGCAGCGACATGGCAACGAAGATCCTCATCGTCACCGGCGACGCAGCGGAGTCGCTGGAAGTCCTCTACCCGTACCAGCGCCTGCGCGAGGAGGGCTACGACGTGCACATCGCGGCTCCCACCCGCAAGCAGCTGCAGTTCGTGGTCCACGACTTCGTGCCCGGCTTCGACACCTACACGGAGAAGCCCGGCTACACCTGGCCCGCGGACCTCGCGTTCGCCGATGTCGACCCCGGCCAGTACGCCGCCCTCGTCATCCCGGGCGGCCGCGCTCCGGAGTACCTCCGCAACGACCCCGAACTCCGCAAGATCCTCAAGTCCTTCTTCGACGCGGACAAGCCCGTCGCCCAGATCTGCCACGGTCCGCTGCTGACGGCCGCGGTGGACGGCCTGCGAGGCCGGCGCGTCACGGCGTACCCGGCGCTGGAGCTGGACATGCAGGCCGCCGGCGCCACCTTCCAGGACGCGGAGGCGGTGGTCGACGGCACGCTCGTCTCCTCCCGCGCCTGGCCGGACCACTCCGCCTGGATGCGGGAGTTCCTCACGGTCCTGCGGGCGAAGGCGCCGGTGAACTGACCGCACGGCCCGCGGAGGGGGCGAGAGCGAGGGGGTGACAGCGAGGGACGAGGGCGTCCGCGTCAGGCCGCCAGCCGCTCGGCCTCCTCCACTGCCTCCGCCAGGGTGTCCACCACGGGCACGCCCACCTGCTCCAGGCTGGCCCTGCTGTGGGAACCCCCGGTGTACAGGACCGCCTGTGCGCCCACGTGCAGCGCGGCGACCGCGTCGTCGGCGGCGTCCCCGATGACGACGGTGCGCGCCGGATCCACCTGGGCGAGCGCGCCGATGTGCCGCACCATGTGCTCGGCCTTGCTGCCGCCCGAGGGCCCGGTCCGCCCGTCGACCCGTATGAAGTGCGAGTCGATCCCGAACCCGCGCACCAGGGGAACCAGCTCCTCATGCCCGTACATGCTCAGGAGGGACTGGCTGCGCCCCGCGGACCGCCAGCCGGCGAGCAGCGCCGGCACCCCTTCGGTGAGGCCGCAGGCCGCCCGGTGCTCCGCGTAGTACCGGTGGAAGGTCTCGTCCATGACCTGCCACTCGGCGTCGGTCGGCAACCGCCCGATCAGCCGCTCGTAGAACTTCGGCACCGGGACGCAGTACAACGCCCGGTACTGCTCCAGCGTGATCGGCTCGATGCCGAGCTCGACGAACGCCGCGTTCGTCGCCCCGATGATGGCGGCGTTGTCGTGGAACAGCGTCCCGTTCCAGTCCCACACAATGTGCGCTGCTTTGTGCTTCCCCATATCCAAAACGTACCCGGCCCCACCGACAACGGACCCGCGGGATGGTCCGGTCTCCGGAGAAGTCAGTCGCCGAGCCCGACCAGGCCGGGGATCTCCTGCGTCGCGAACCAGAGCAGCTCGTGGTCCTCGGCGCCGTCGACGACGAACTGGGCGTCGTCGTCCCCGAGATCCGCCCCGCCCAGCGCCTCGGCAGCCGCGGTGACGTCCGCCTCGGCGTCGTCCGCGTCCGCGTGCACGGCGGCCGCCTTGGCCAGCGGTACGGGCCCGGTGACCCGCACCTCGCCGAGCGCCCCCGGGTCCAGTCCCCGATCGGGGTCGGCCGACGCCGCTCCGTCGGCCACGTCGACCGCGACCACGACCCGCCGCCGGGCGGCCCCGGGATCGACCGCGACCAGCCGCAACGAGGCCAGCGCCGCGCGGTTCAGCGCCGCGTACTCGAGCTCCTCGATGTCGTCGGAGAGATACCACTCGCGCAGCGCGGGAGTGACGGCGTACGCGACGAACCGCCCCGCCCCCAACTCCCCCGTCTTGTACGCCTCGGCGAGCCCGGAGAGGGTCAGGGGGACGTAGACGCGCATGGTGGCCGCTTTCGTTGGTCGGAGGGCTCGGAGGAGTGCGTTACCGCTCTCCTCTTGGAGGATATTTCCTTGCCTCGGGAGGGGCATTCCCGCGCCTCCGGGAGGACATTCCCGAGTCCCGGAAGGGCATTCCCGCGCCTCCGGGAGGGCACTCCCCTGTCCCCGGAAAGGCGTTCACGCATCTCCGGGAGGGCCTTCAGGATACGTGCGGGCGTCCCCTTTCGAGGCCCGGGTCGTGCGCCCGGCGCCGTCCACCCCGCTCCCGCACTTCACCCCGTGCACCCCCGCTCCGGCCTGCCTTCGTACGTCGCCGGCCACCCTGATAGGTGAACGCCCCGGCCGCCTCCGACGCGGCTCCTCGGTCCTTGCCGCCACCTCCTCCCGCCCCGTACAAGATCACCAACAAGAAGTTACCGCCCGGTATTCAGCCCGGGCCCACGGAACGGGGACGCCGTATGAACAAGGTGATGACCAGGACCAAGCGCTCGGGCGGCCGTCCGCCGGGCCGCCAGGACACCCGCCGCCCCGGCAGCGCCCCGCCCCGCACCCCGGGCGGCGGCACCCCGCGCACCACGCCCCGCGCCGGACTCCTGTCGGCGCCCACGGCCCCGGCCACCACTCCGCCCGCTCCGACGGCTTCCGTCCCGCCCAGGACGGCAGCCGGAGCCTCCGCGCACTCCTCCCCGGGCCACTCCCGTACCGCGACGAGCACACCGGGTACGGCACCGGTCGGCGACGCGTCCCGCACCGCAGCCACCCCAGGCCCACTCAGCCCTGTCGCCCAGCCCCGGCCCACCGACCTCTTCGCCGACCGGCTGCTCGCGGTGCTCAGCGGCCGGCGGCCCGTCCACTGCATGCTGCGCCACACCGCCGGCCGCGCCTACGACGAACTCGCCTGGCTCGCCGAGCGCGGGCCGCTGCGCACCCGCGGGACCCGGCCGGTCGTCCGCGACATCGGGTACTACGTCCCGCGTCCGGGCGCCATCGAGGCCTTCGCCCGCATCGGCGCCGGCGAACAGCTCCGGGCGATGGCCTTCCGTCTGGAACAGGGCCCCGACCTGCGCTGGCGCTGCACGGCCGTGGAACTGGGCGGCCCCCGCATGCCGCAGACGGACGACGACTGAGTCCCGCCGGGCATCCGCGATCGCCGGCTCACCGCCCGCGGACAGCGCACGGGCGGACAACACATAGGTCTGGACAACACATAGGTCCGGACAGCACACAGAGGCAGCGCAAAGGCCGGCGAGGCAGCGCAAAGGGCCGGACACCCTCAGGTGCCCGGCCCTCAGCCGACTGCCGGCGCTCGCGCGGCAGGCTACTTCCTGCGACCGCCGTTACTTCTTGCGGCGCCGGCTGCCCTTCTGCTGCTTGCGGCGCTCCGCGCGCGTGAGGCCGTCGGCCTCGGAGCGCACCGGCTCGTCGCCGTCGTCGTCGACGAAGTCGCCCTCGACGATGCCGCCCTCGCCGTCCACGGTGGGCGCGGAGAAGTGCAGCCGGTCCGGCCGCTGCGGGGCTTCGAGGCCCTTGGCGCGGATCTCCGGACGCGCACCCGCGGGCACCGCGTCCTCCTTCTGCAGCGACGGCGCGGCGTCCTCGACCGGAACCTCCTCGACCTGCTGCTCGACCTGGACCTCCAGGTTGAACAGGTAGCCGACGGACTCCTCCTTGATGCCGTCCATCATGGCGGTGAACATGTCGAAGCCCTCGCGCTGGTACTCGACCAGCGGGTCCTTCTGCGCCATGGCGCGCAGGCCGATGCCCTCCTGGAGATAGTCCATCTCGTAGAGGTGCTCACGCCACTTGCGGTCCAGGACGGACAGCACGACCCGGCGCTCCAGCTCACGCATGATCTCGGAGCCGAGCTGCTCCTCACGCGACGCGTACTGGTCGTGGATGTCGTCCTTGATGGACTCGGAGATGAACTCGGCGGTCAGACCGGCACGGTCGCCGGCCGCCTCCTCCAGCTCCTCGACGGTGACCTTCACCGGGTAGAGCTGCTTGAAGGCGCCCCACAGCCGGTCCAGGTCCCACTCCTCGGCGAAGCCCTCGGCGGTCTCGGCCTCGATGTAGGCGTCGATCGTGTCGTCCATGAAGTGCTGGATCTGCTCCTGCAGGTCCTCGCCCTCCAGGACGCGGCGGCGCTCGCCGTAGATGACCTCACGCTGCCGGTTGAGGACCTCGTCGTACTTCAGGACGTTCTTACGCGTCTCGAAGTTCTGCTGCTCGACCTGCGACTGGGCGGACGCGATCGCGCGCGTGACCATCTTGTTCTCGATCGGCACGTCGTCGGGGACGTTCGCCATCGACATGACGCGCTCGACCATCTGTGCCTTGAAGAGGCGCATCAGGTCGTCGCCGAGGGAGAGGTAGAAACGGGACTCGCCCGGGTCGCCCTGACGGCCGCTGCGGCCGCGCAGCTGGTTGTCGATACGGCGCGACTCGTGCCGCTCGGTGCCGAGGACGTAGAGCCCGCCGAGGTCCTTGACCTCCTCGAACTCGGACTTGACCGCCTTCTCGGCCCGCTCCAGGGCGGCGGGCAGCGCGGCGGCCCACTCCTCGATGTGCTCCTCGGGGTCGAGGCCGCGCTGACGCAGGTCCGCCTCGGCGAGATCGTCGGGGTTGCCGCCGAGCTTGATGTCCGTACCGCGGCCGGCCATGTTCGTGGCGACGGTCACTGCGCCCTTGCGGCCGGCCTGGGCGATGATCGGCGCCTCACGGTCGTGCTGCTTGGCGTTCAGCACCTCGTGCTGGATGCCGCGCTTGCTGAGCTGCTGCGAGAGGTACTCGGACTTCTCGACCGAGGTGGTGCCGACCAGGATCGGCTGGCCCTTCTCGTGCTTCTCGGCGATGTCGTCGACGACCGCCTCGAACTTCGCGACCTCGGTGCGGTAGATCAGGTCGGACTGGTCCTTGCGGACCATCGGCCGGTTGGTCGGGATCGGGACCACGCCGAGCTTGTAGATCTGGTGGAACTCGGCGGCCTCGGTCATCGCCGTACCGGTCATGCCGGAGAGGCCGGGCAGTTCCTTGCCGTCCTGGTCGTGGCGCTTGTAGAGGCGGAAGAAGTTCTGCAGGGTGATCGTCGCGAGCGTCTGGTTCTCGTCCTTGATGTCCACCCCTTCCTTCGCCTCGATCGCCTGGTGCATGCCCTCGTTGTACCGGCGGCCGGCGAGGATACGGCCGGTGTGCTCGTCGACGATCATGACTTCGCCGTCGATGACGACGTAGTCCTTGTCCTTCTTGAAGAGCTCCTTCGCCTTGATGGCGTTGTTCAGGTAGCCCACCAGAGGGGTGTTGACCGACTCGTAGAGGTTGTCGATGCCCAGCCAGTCCTCGACCTTGGAGACACCGGGCTCGTGGATGGCGACGGTGCGCTTCTTCTCGTCGACCTCGTAGTCCCCGGTCTCCTCGATGCCCTTGAGGGAGTTGCCCGCCTCGCCCTTCTTCAGGCGGGTGACCAGCTTGGCGAAGTCGCCGTACCACTTGGTGGCCTGGTCGGCCGGGCCGGAGATGATCAGCGGCGTACGGGCCTCGTCGACGAGGATCGAGTCGACCTCGTCGACGATCGCGTAGTTGTGGCCGCGCTGCACCAGTTCGTCCTGCGCCCACGCCATGTTGTCGCGCAGGTAGTCGAAGCCGAACTCGTTGTTCGTGCCGTAGGTGATGTCGCACGCGTACTGCTCGCGGCGCTGGGCCGGCGTCATGTTGGCGAGGATGCAGCCGACGCTCAGACCCAGGAACTTGTGGACGCGGCCCATCATCTCGGAGTCGCGCTCGGCCAGGTAGTCGTTGACCGTGATGAGGTGAACGCCGCCTCCGGAGAGGGCGTTCAGATACGCGGGCAGGGTGCCGACGAGCGTCTTGCCCTCACCCGTCTTCATCTCGGCTACGTAGCCGAGGTGGAGCGCGGCGCCGCCCATCATCTGCACGTCGTAGTGGCGCTGGCCAAGGACGCGCTTGGCGGCCTCACGGACGGTGGCGAACGCTTCGGGCAGCAGGTCGTCGAGGCTTTCGCCGTCGGTGTACCGCTGCTTGTACTCATCGGTGAGGGCCCGCAGCTCGGCGTCGGAGAGGTCGGCGAAGTCCTCTTCGATGGAGGCGACCTGGTCCGCAATGCGGTGCAGCTTGCGCAGGATCTTGCCTTCGCCTGCACGCATGATCTTCGAGAGGACGGACACGGGGGTTTGTCTCCTTGCCGGTCGGGCCTAGGACGGTCGGTTTTCCTTGATGCAACTGAGCAACGGCCATCGTATGCGAGGACCCCACCGCGCCGGGAGGCCTGCTCTCGTGACAGCTACCAGGACAACGGGCGGGGGTGGCGGATGGTGCCGCGTCGGGCCACGAAATAAGCGAACTGTGATCGCAGCCTCACGCACAGTTCGGATTTTCGTGGGCCTCGCGGACCCCTCGACCGGGCTCGGGCCGAAAATCGTGGCACCTTCACCCGGGCCCGAGCAGAATCGGCCGATGCAACCCGTCACGCTCACCACCGACCGTCTCCTCCTGCGCGCCGTGGGCCCGCGCGACGCCGGCGCCGTCTACGACGCCGCCCAGGACCCCGACATCCAGCGCTGGACGACGATCCCGTCGCCCTATCTGCGGGAGCACGCCGAGGGGTTCGTCGGGCAGCTGGCACCGGACGGCTGGGCCGACGGTTCGCTGTTCACCTTCGGCGTCTTCGTCCCCTCCGGAGAGCTCGTCGGCATGCTCAGCCTCATGATGCGTTCCCTGGGCGTCGCCGAGGTGGGCTTCTGGGCGACCAAGGAACACCGGGGCCACGGCTACATCACCGAAGCCGTACTCGCCGCCTCCCGCTGGGCCTTCACCGACCGCGGCATCGACCGCGTCGAATGGCGCGCCGAGGTCGGCAACACAGGCTCCCGCGCGGTAGCCGAACGCGCCGGCTTCACCCTCGAAGGCACCCTCCGCTCCGCCCTCAACAACAAGGGCGTACGCCGCGACTCCTGGATCGCCTCCTTGCTCCCATCCGACCTCGGTTTGCCGTCAACGTCCCCATACCTACCGGGCCCGACTCCCAGCCCGTCGGGCGGATGAGCGATCTCAGCGCGTCGGGCGCTTGAGGACGAGCGCGCCAACGGGGCAGCGGGGGCAAGTCTCAGCCCGGCCGGCGTTTGAGGACGAGCGCGCCAGCGCGATACGGGGGTCTGGGGGCGGAGCCCCCAGGTACGGGACGGGCAGGGGCGGAGGGGGCGAAACCCACCACGCCGGCACCAACGCCGGGCCCCGGAAGCGGGGTGCGCCTCCGGAGGGCCCCGGGACCAGGCCCCGGGCCTCCGGGCCTGCGGGCTCCGGGCCTGCGGGCTCCGGGCCTGCGGGCTCCGGGCTCCGGGCTCCGGGCTCCGGGCTCCGGGCTCCGGGCTCCGGGCTCCGGGCTCCGGGCTCCGAAAGCAGACGTACCCCCAGGTCAACCCCCTGTGTCAGTGGCACCGCCTATCGTGCGGGCATGACGAGTCCCCCGCGTCCCACCGCAGACCTCACCACCGACGAGGCCCGCCGCATCGCCCTGCGAGCCCAGGGATTCCTGGGTGCTCCCGACCGCAAGGGCGGAGTACGAGGCGTCCTGCGGCACCTGGGCGCGGTCCAGCTCGACACCATCTCGGTCCTGGCCCGCTCCCACGAGCTCATCCCGTACGCCCGCCTGGGCGCGGTGGGCCGCAAGACGGTGGACCAGGCGTACTGGACGCCAGGTGCGGACGGCGCACCCCACGCCTTCGAGTACTGGTCGCACGCGGCCTGCATCCTCCCCGTCGAGGAGTGGCCCCACTTCGCCTTCCGCCGCCGCGCCTACCGCGCCCGCCCGCACTGGAACCACGCCCTGCCGGACGGCACGTACGACCAGGTCATCAAGCAGCTCCGCACCGAAGGCCCGCTCACGGCCACGGAGTTGGGCGGCGCGAAGAAGACCAGCGAGTGGTGGGACTGGTCGGGCACGAAGGTCGCCGTGGAGCGCGCCCTGATGTACGGCGAGGTGGTGTGCACGGAGCGCCGCGGCTGGAAGCGGGTGTACGACCTCGCCGAACGCGCCCTCCCCCAGCACCTGCTCCACGACGAGCTGGACGACACCGAGTGCCTGCGCCGCCTGGTCCGCCTCGCGGGCCAGTCCCTGGGCGTCGGCACGCGCGCGGACATCGCCGACTACCACCGCCTCAAGGGCGAGCAGGTCGACGCGGTGATCGCGGACTCGGGCCTGGTCCCGGTGGCCGTGGAGGGCTGGGCCAAGCCCGCCTGGGCCGACCCGGCGGCGCTGGCGACGGCTCCGCGCGGCCGGCACCGTACGACACTGCTGTCGCCGTTCGACTCCCTCATCTGGGAACGGGCGCGCACGGAGCGGATCTTCGGTTTCACCCACCGCCTGGAGGCGTACACGCCCAAGCCGAAGCGGGTGTACGGCTACTTCGCGATGCCGGTCCTCGCCGGCGGCCGGCTCGTCGGCCGGGTGGACCCCGCTCGCGAGGGCCGCACCCTGGTCGCCAAGCAGGTCACCCTGGACGGCCCCAAGTCCGTCCCCGCGGTCGCCCAGGCCCTGTTGGAGGCCGCGAGCTGGGTGGACTGCACGAACGTGCGTGTGGAGCGGGTGGACTCCCCGGAGCTGCGCGACCCGCTCGCCAGAGAGCTGACCCGCGCCCTGGCGTGACCCCGGCGCGGACGACGCACTCCTCGCCGAAAGTGCGAGCCGATCCGCCGCCTAGCGGATCTCGAGAATCTTCTCCCGCATCGCGTACACGACCGCTTCCATCCTGGAGTGCAGCTGCAGCTTCTCCAGGATGTTGCGCACGTGGTTCTTCACGGTGTTCTCGGAGATGAACAGCTCCTTGGCGATGTCCCGGTTGTTCATCCCCGTGGCGACGAGCTTGAGGACCTCGAGCTCGCGCTCCGTGAGCCGGGGCGCGGGCACCAGCCGGCGCTCGTCCGTGCGCTGGATCATCGACTTGAACTCGGTGAGCAGCTTCGACGCCATGGAGGGGCTGATCTGCGACTGGCCGTCCGCCACCGCGCGAATGGCGGTGGCCACCTCGTCCGTCGAGATCTCCTTGAGGAGATAGCCGGTCGCACCCGCCTTGATCGCGTCGTAGAGGTCGGCCTCCTCGTCGCTGATCGTCAGCATGATGATCTTCGCGCTGGGCGCCACCTCCTTGATGGAGGTGCACGCCTCGATGCCACCGCGCTTGGGCATCCGGACGTCCATCAGCACGATGTCGGGCAGCAGGTCGGCGGCCTTGTCGACCGCCTCGGCGCCGTCACCCGCCTCACCGACGACCTGGATGTCCTCCTCGGCCGCGAGCACGATCTCCAGGCCGCGGCGGAAGAGGGCGTGGTCGTCCACGACGAGGACCCGGATGGGCTCCTTGCGTGGAGGGGCCGCGTCCGGGCCCATGCCGGCGACGCCGTCGTCGGCATCGTCATCACGCATCGGTCCGAAGCTGTCCGCCATCGTTCCTCCCCCTGAAGGCCGTGGCCTGCGTTCCTGTGCCATCGCCAACCCAAGGCAACGGCCTCCCGGTTGGGGCCGTTGCGGCCATGATTTCATGCCTGGACGACAGTGCGGTGACAGAGCGGGGTCCTAAGCGGTCGCACACCGGTGCCCCTGGGGGCGCACGCGCACACCAGGGGCACCGATTCAGCTGTCACCGGCGGAGGTCAGCCGCCGAGCGCACCGCCCGGCGCGGCCGACGCTGCCTGGGCGACCATGGGGTCCGTGTTGAGGTGGATGACGCCGTAGTCGTACGCGTGCCGCCGGTAGACGACACTCGGTTCCTTGGTCTCGGAGTCGACGAAAAGATAGAAGTCGTGCCCGACCAGCTCCATCTCGTAGAGAGCCTGGTCGAGCGTCATCGGGGCAGCCACGTGGGTCTTCTCGCGGACGACGAGGGGGCCTTCGCCCACCACCTCGAGCGAACCGATCTTCTTGGTCGGCACGCCGTCCGACTGGTCCTCGTGGACGACACTGCCGTTGCTGTTCAGCGTCGCTGCGTCCGGGACGCTGTCGGCGACCTCGGCCGCCGAGAGCCGGCCGGCGCCACGGCGGGTGTGACGCTTGTCGTGCTGCTTGCGCAGCCGGGCTTCGAGCTTGTCCGCCGCCAGGTCGAGTGCCGCATACGGATCGCTTGCCGCTGCCTCCGCCCGGATCACCGGACCGCGGGAGCGGAGGGTGATCTCCACTCGGTCACAACGGTCGGCCTGCCGGGGGTTGGGCTCCTTGGACACCTCGACGTCGAGGCTGATCACCTTGCCATCGAGCTTCTGGATCTTCTCCAGCTTCAGCTTCTCGGCCACGTGCTTGCGGAACCGCTCGGGCACCTCGGTCTTGCGGCCCTTGACGACGATGTCCACGCAGAACTCCGTTCCCGGATCGCTCCGCTCAACCGCGGAGCGTCTCCCTTTTGCACCAGGCTCCGGTGAGCCCCGGAACCTCGGACTCGGTGACTGTCACCTCCTCCTCCCCCGCGGGCAAGATCTCCACCCCAACCGTCGCGGGTGATTGCAGAAAACCCGCGACATGGCATTCGGATCTGCGAGGTGCGGCCTGCGCCATTGCCTCACAACCGAACATATCTCGCCCGGACGGATGTCGTCACCCTCTACTGCGGCGTACCTCCGTTCAGGTGAATTGACCGTCTCATTACCTGCAACGATGCAAGTTTCCTGTCAGTTCCGGTTTATTTCGAAAGCGTCAGGTGACGCCGCGACCACAGCCGCGCAGATCCCGACTCGGGCGGTGACCGCATCGGTCGCACGCCGGTCCGCGTGTGTTCGGTCCGCCGCCATGTCCGCCACCCCCGCCGCCGCCTCTCCGATCCGTACTCCCGTTGCTTCCCGTGTTCCTGAGCCGTACACGCGTGCGCCCACCGCGGCTTCCGCGCCTTCCACGGCTTCCGCGGCTTCCGTCAAGGCCGCCCGCACCGCACGCGCCGCCTCGGCCAGCGAGGCACCCGTGGTCATCAGGTCGTCGACGAGCACGACCCGACCGGCGCCGGCCAGCAGCCCCGCTCCCCCGGCGGCCACCTCCAGCGCGCCGGCGAGATTCGCCATCCGCTGCCGGGAATTGAGCCCCGACTGATCGGCCACCGCCCGCCGCTGCCGCAGCGCGCCGAGCACCCGGGCCGCGGTCCCGGTGCGCCGCAGCTCCCCCGCCGCCGCGAGCGCGATCCGCCGCGCGGGATCATGCCCACGGGCCCGCACCGCCCCCCGCGCGGACGGCACGGGAACGAGCACCACAGGCCCTCTGGCGGCCCCGGAAGGCCCAGCGGCCACAGGGCCCCGCGAAGCCCGCGCGACGCCCTCCAGCGCACCCACAGGCCCGGCAGCCCGGCACTCCGGCCGCTCGTCCGGCCCTGCCCATACGGGTCCTGCCGTCCCCGCCTGTACAGATCCTGCAAGCCCCGCCCGTACGGCTCCTGCCAGAGCCGCTCCGAGTGGGCCCGTCAGCGCCAGCGCGCCCCGCTCCTTGTGGGCGAGGAGCACCGCCCGTACCTCGTCCTCGTACGGAGCCGCCGCGTGCACCACCGGCAGTCCCGCCGGCTCCGGCTCCGGCCGCACCCGGCACGGCGCGGACCCGTGAAGAGCCGCACGGCACTCGGGACAGAGCACCGTACGAGGCCTCCCGCAGCCTCCGCACTCAGCCGGGAGCACCAGGTCGGTGAGGTCCTGCCACCACCCCCGCATGACCACCACTGTGCCAAGACCGGCGCCGCCCCGACCACCCCTGTGGATAACTCCCTGTGGACAACTCCCCGCGCTGTCACCGGAGTTTCGACCGCACGCCGAAGCGAGCCGGCACCGGATTCCGAAGCGAGACACACAGGGAATCCGAACGGAGCCGGCACGGCACGCGATTCCGAAACGAGCCGCCCGACATACGCAGGACCGCCACCGCACACCGAAGGACCGGCACCACACACCGAAGGACCGGCACGGCATTCGCAGAAGCCGTCCCGGTCCTCGGTCCTGCCCGGACCGGCCTATCCGGGATAGACCGGCGCCGTCCCGTCCTTGACCACCTTCTGCCACTGCGATCCCGACGACAGCCGCACAATCCCGTCCACCGAGTACGCCACCAGCGGCAGCCGCTCGTCCTCCGACGCGGCGATGTCCTTCACACCCGTCAGCGCCGAGGGCGGTGTACGCAGCGGAGTGGAGCCGTCGACCTGGACGTACCGCATCTGCTGCACCCCGCCGGATTCGCGTCCGACGACCACGAGCTGGCTGTCCGCGGCCCACGACATGGCCGTGACCTCCTCCAGCTGCGGGGTCACCGAGCGCAGTTCGAGGACGGAGACGCCGGTCCGCTCACCACCCTTGTCCTCGCGCTCGATGCGTCCGACCTGCAGGGACGTCTTACCGCCCTTCTCCACGACCAGCGCGACCCGCACCCCGTCGGCGGCCACCCGCACCGCCTGTACGCGTCCGTCGAGCTGCGGTGTCCTCACCACGACCGGCTCGCCGGCGCCCTTCTCCAGCAGGAGCAGCCGCGGGTCCTTCGGGTTGCGGTCGGCCACCCACAGGTCGCCCGACCCGTCCCAACTGGGTGTCGTCAGGCGGTCGTCCTCCGTCCTGCCGTCGCTGTGCAGCACCGCTTCGCCGAGCGAACCGCCCGACACCAGCGACCCCACGTACAGCGAACGCCCGTCGAGGGAGACCCCGGCCGCGCCGGCCTCGTCGCGCGAGACCGCGGCGGCCCGCAGCGCCTTGTCGCCCTCGCCCAGCGCACCGGGCACCGGCTCGGGGGCCTTGCCGCTGCCGGCGGAGGGCAGCCGTACGAGCCGGTGCTTGCCGTCGAGGAAGTACTGGGACTCGGGCCGTTTCCCGGTGCCGCGCGAGGCGACGCTCTCCGCCTGGTCCTCGCCGAGCACGCACAGCTGCGAGCCGTCGGACCGCTGCAGTTTCACCTCGTCGACCCCGGTGGGGGTCAGGTCCTTGAGTGTGAAGAGGAGTTGGGCCGCCATCTTGGTGCACTGGGTCTGACCGACGTGGTCGGCCTTCGCGTTCAGCGGGACCGTCAGCTCGTTCTGATCGTCCGGCGCCAGTGAACTGACGCCCTTCTTCAGTGCCGTGTGCGTGGGGAAGCTCGACCTCACCACCGGGTCGAGCCAGCGCGTGGGCCCCTTGAGGAGCGCCTGGACCGTCTCGGTCATCGGGTCGACCTCCTTGCGCACGTAGATCGGATCGGCGACGGCTCCCGGCCGGCCGCCCGAGCCCGTGGGCACGGTCGAGGCGAAGTAGTACTTGTTGACGGACAGGTAGTTGCGCTGGAAGTCGGACTTGCCCATCACGACGCCCTGCGGCAGCCCGTCGATGCGCCACTGCCGGTCCTTCTGCTGCGTGAGGTACACCGTCTTGGTGTACCTCCCGCTGTCGGGCGCGTACGCGTGCTGCGCGTCCACGGTGGCGACCTTGGCGCCGGTCAGCGTGTACGCGTAGTCGTCGCTGCCCTCCCGGGCGCCGGTGCGGTCCGCCACGGTGCTCGGCCCGTCGGCGAGCACGGTCGTGGAGGACGACGGCTTCCACTTCTGTCCGGCGTCCTCGGTCAGGTACTTGCGCGCCGTCTCGTACTGCGGGTCGTCACTGGTCAGCGCCTCCAGGAAGCCCTGCACGATCTCCTCGGGCCGCGCGTTGTCCCGCGGCGGCATCGCGAAGACCCGCACCTGAGCGTCCTGGCGCGGCGTGGACTCGACGCCGCGCAGATCCCCGCTGTCCGGCATCGAGGCGCATCCGGCCAGCAGTACGGCCCCGCAGCCGACGTACACGCCGATGCGCAGCGGGCGCCGGCGGCGACCCCCCTCAGCGCCCACGAAATGCCTTCCCTTCCTTGACCTCGTCCGGCCCGCTGCCGCTCAGGGGCGGCCCCTGGGCGCTCTGCCCTCCGCTCGCGGCGGCCGGCCTGTTCTCCTGTCGCCGGGCGGCCTGCGCGGGGCGCGGTACCACGCGCGCGCCGTTGCCGGGCAGTGCTGTCGGGTCTGCCGTGGGAGTCACGCCGGTCGTCCGGTTCGCCATCGGCGACCCGGTGTCGACCTGCGACTGCACGGGCACGGTGGCGAGCTTGCCGCCGCCGCCCGGCGGCAGACCGGCGGCATTAAGTCCACGATTACGCCGTGAGTCCCTGGGCTCCAGGGGTATCGGCGAGCCCCGCAGCGGCTCGTCGGCCGTCCGCGGCAGCGTCAGCCGGAACTGCGAACCACCGCCCGGCTCGCCCCACGCCTGGAGCCAGCCGCCGTGCAGCCGCGCATCCTCCAGGGCGATGGACAGCCCGAGTCCCGTACCACCGGTGGTACGCGCGCGTGCCGGGTCCGCCCGCCAGAAGCGGCTGAACACCCGGGTCGCCTCGCCGGGCTTGAGCCCCACACCGAAGTCGCGTACGGCAATGGCGACCGCTCCGCCCGCCGAGGCGAGCTTGACCACCACGTCCTTGCCGTCGCCGTGCTCCACGGCGTTGACGACGAGATTGCGCAGCACCCGCTCCACTCGCCGGGGGTCCGCCTCGGCGACCACCGGCTGCTGGTCGCCGACGACACGTATGTGCGTGCCCTTCCGCTCCGCGAGGGGCTCCGCCCCGCTGACCACTCGCCGTACGACCTCACGCAGGTCTATCGGCTCCGCCTCCAGCGCCGCCGCACCCGCGTCGAACCTGCTGATCTCCAGCAGGTCCGCGAGCAGCGACTCGAACCGGTCCAGCTGGTCGGCGAGCAGCTCCGCCGACCGCGCGGTCACCGGATCGAAGTCCACGCGCGCGTCATGGATGACGTCGGCGGCCATCCGGACGGTCGTCAGCGGCGTACGCAGCTCGTGCGACACGTCGGACACGAACCGCCGCTGCATCCGCGACAGGTCCTCCAGCTGCTGGATCTTCAACTGCAGGTTCTGCGCCATCTTGTTGAAGGCCTCGCCGAGCCGCGCGATGTCGTCCTCGCCGGTGACCTTCATACGTTCCTGGAGGCGCCCGGCGGACAGTCGCTCGGCAACCCCCGCGGCCATCCGCACCGGCGTGACCACCTGGCGCACCACGAGCCAGGCGATCGCCCCGAGCAGCACCACGACGAACAGCCCCGCCGTGGCGAGCGTCCCCTTGACCAGGCTCAGCGACTTCTCCTCCTGCGTGAGCGGGAAGAGGTAGTACAGCTGGTACGGGTTTCCCTTGGGGTCGTTGACCTGCTTGCCGATGACCAGCGCCGGCTGGGACTCCTTCTCGTCCGTGTAGACGACACGCGTATAGCTCTGGGCCGCGACCATGCTGGTGTCGACGCGACGCCGCAGATCCTCCGGCACGCTCGCCGCCGGGTCGACGTTGCCCGAGGACCGCGGGCCGCGCCCGCCGCTCTCGTCACCCACCGCGGCGGAGGCACTGAGGGTCACCACGTCGAAGGCACCCTGCCCACCGCTGGACAGCGACTCCACGAGGTCGCTCATCCACTGGGGGCTGACGTTCTGCGAGGAACGGCCCCCCTCGCCGGACCCGCCGTCGCCGCTCGAGGCCGCGGCCGTGTCCGCCTTCTGCTTGGCCACCGAGAACCCACCGGTCGCCTGGCTCTGCGACGCCTTCACCTTGGCGTCCAGCAGGCCGTTGCGCACCTGCCCGATGACGACGAAGCCCAGCAGCAGCACCACTCCGAGCGACATCAGCAGTGTCGTGACGACGATCTTGAGCTGGATGTTGCGCCGCCACAGCCGCATCATCGGCAGCAGCGGACGGCGCACCCAGCGCATGAACAGCCGGAAGACCGGGCTTCCCTGGACTCCGCCCCGGGGCAGCCCGCCCTGGACGAACCTCGCCCAGAGGGAGTCCGTCACCTTCTGCCCGACAGGCCGCCCCGCACGGGGCCCCGGCTGTCCGGGCGCCGAAGCGGCACTGTCCCTGGACATGTCAGCTCGGTCCGGCCTTGTAACCGACACCACGGACGGTCACCACGATCTCCGGCCGCTCCGGGTCCTTCTCGACCTTGGAGCGCAGCCTCTGGACATGGACATTGACAAGGCGGGTGTCCGCCGCGTGCCGGTAGCCCCAGACCTGCTCCAGGAGCACCTCACGCGTGAACACCTGCCACGGCTTGCGGGCCAGCGCCACCAGCAGGTCGAACTCCAGCGGCGTCAGGGCGATCGACTGCCCTTCCCGCTTCACAGAGTGACCGGCCACGTCGATGACCAGGTCACCGATGGTGAGCTGCTCCGGCGCCGGCTCCTCCGAACGGCGCAGCCGCGCCCTGATCCGTGCCACCAGCTCCTTTGGCTTGAACGGCTTCACGATGTAGTCATCGGCGCCCGACTCGAGGCCGACCACGACATCGACGGTGTCGCTCTTCGCCGTGAGCATCACGATCGGCACCCCGGACTCCGCCCTGATCAGGCGGCACACCTCGATGCCGTCCCGTCCGGGCAGCATCAGGTCCAGGAGCACCAGATCGGGCTTGGCCTCACGGAAAGCGGCCAGCGCCTTGTCGCCGTCGGCTACGAAAGACGGCTCAAAACCTTCACCACGCAACACAATGCCGAGCATCTCGGCCAGTGCGGTGTCGTCATCGACGACAAGGACTCGTCCCTTCATAAACGACATCATCCCATTAGCTAATCGTTACCTGGCGTGACCTGGCACACAGCTCGGCTAGCGCCTGGGCCGTGACGGGCGACACGGCGCCCTCTTCGGTGACGATCGCCGTCACCAACTCGGGCGGCGTCACATCGAACGCCGGGTTGTACGCCTGGGTCCCCAGGGGTGCCACCGGTATCCCGCCTCCCGCTTCCGCTCCCGCCACCGGCACCTGGGGTGCTGTGATCTCTGTCACTTCATGTCCACTGCGCTGCTCGACCTCGATGGACGCCCCGTCCGGGGTGTCCAGGTCCACCGTCGTCAGCGGCGCCACCACGATGAACGGCACATGGTGATACCGGGCCAGCACGGCGAGCGGATAGCTCCCCACCTTGTTCGCCACCGAACCGTCAGCCGCGATCCGGTCGGCCCCGATCAGCACCGCGTCCACCTCGCCGGCCGCGAACAGCGAACCCGCCGCGTTGTCCGTGAGCAAGGTGTACGCCATTCCGTTGCGCGCCGCCTCATACGCGGTCAGCCTCGCACCCTGCAGCAGCGGCCGCGTCTCGTCCACCCAGAGCCTGCGCAGCTGTCCCAACCGGTGCGCGGCAAGGGCCACCGCGAACGCCGTGCCCTCCCCGCCGGACACCAGCGCTCCGGTGTTGCAGTGGGTCAGGATCCGGTGCCCGCCGCCCGGCACCAGCTCGTCGAGCAGCGCCAGACCGTGCCCGGCCATCCGCGCGCTGGCCTCGGCGTCCTCCCGATGCAGCGCCCGCGCCGCGGTGAGCGCGGCCCCCGCGGCCCGGCGCTGATCACCGCCGCCGGCGAGCGCGGACCGGTACGCGGCCCGGGCCCTGCCCACCCCCACGCCGAGATTCACGGCGGTGGGCCGGGCACCGGCCAGTGCCTGGGCCGCCTCGTCCACGTCGAAGCCGCGTACGGCGGCGAGCGCGACGCCGTACGCCCCGGCGATGCCGAGCAGCGGTGCCCCGCGCACCGCCAGCGAGCGGATCGCCTCCACCAGCGCGGGAGCGTCCGTGCACACCAGCTCGACTTCCTCGGCCGGCAACCTCGTCTGGTCGAGAAGGACCACGACGGGGCCCTCTGGTGGTTCCTCCCAGCGGATCGCCGGTATCTCCGTCGGCCGGTTGTCTTCGCCGGATTGCGCGTACTGATCAGCCATCCGCCCAGTCTGCCCCTTACCAGGCAGACAATTGAAGGTGTGCAGCCCACACGACCCTGGTCCCCCGCCGCACGCACCGTGGCACGATGGCTGCCAACCTGCCGCCGCGCCCGCGGACGGGCACCGTGAAGGAGCGACGATGAACGACACTCCGGGCTGGGCCTCGCCCGGATCTGCCCCCTCCGACGGGCAGGAGCCGGACACCACCGGCCCTGCACAGCCCACGGACCAGAGCGGCACGGACCCGAGCGACTCCACGTCGAAGTGGTCCAAGGAACAACCCCCGGCCGGCCAGTGGACGGCGCCCACGCCCCAGAGCCCCCCACAGGCCCCGGCACCGCCGCCCCCCGGCCCCGGCTGGGGCGGTCGTTCCCCCGCGGGCCCCGGCGGCCACGGAGGCCCTGGCTACGGCCCTCCCGGCTCCGGAGCGCCGGGTGGATACCGCGCCCCCGGCGGCTGGGGAGGCCCGCCGCCCGCGGCCAAGCCCGGTGTCATCCCACTCCGTCCGCTCGGCGTCGGCGAGATCCTCGACGGCGCGGTCTCCACCATGCGCACGTACTGGCGCACGGTCCTCGGCATCTCGCTGACCGTCGCCGTCGTCACGGAGATCATCGTCGTGCTGCTCCGGGGCCTGGTCCTGGACAACACAGGCAGTGCGAACGTCCTCAACGACCCGAGCGCCAGCGCCTCCGAACTCGGCCGCGCCCTGGGCGACTCCATGATCGAGTCCGGGGTCGTCGCCCTGGTCACCCTGGTCGGCACCGTCTTCGCCACGGCCCTGCTCACGACCGTGACCAGCCGTGCGGTGCTCGGCAAGTCCGTGACCACCGCCGAGGCCTGGCGCGACGCCCGTCCCCGGCTGCCGCGGCTGTTCGGCCTGATTTTCCTGCTGCTGCTCATCGGCGTCGTGATCGTCGCCGTGGGTGTCGTGCCCGGCATCCTGGTCGCCGTCGCCGGCTCGGCCGGCGCGGGTGCCGCCCTGGCGGTCCTGGGCGGCCTCGGGGCGAGCGTAGTCGCGATCTGGCTGATGATCCGCTTCTCGCTCGCCTCGCCCGCCCTGATGCTGGAGAAGCAGAGCATCCCGAAGTCCCTGAGCCGCTCCGTGAAGCTGGTCCGCGGCTCCTGGTGGCGCATCTTCGGAATCCAGCTCCTGGCCACCGTCATCGCCAACATCATCGCGATGATCATCGTGATCCCGTTCGCCGTGCTCGCCGGACTGTTCAGCGGCGACGGCGTGTCCGGATTCGTCAACGGCACCGGCGGCCTCGGCTGGACGTTCCTCATCATCAGCGGGATCGGCTCGGTGATCGGGTCCATGCTCACCTTCCCGATCAACGCCGGCGTCACCGTGCTGCTCTACATCGACCAGCGCATCCGCCGCGAGGCCCTCGACCTCGACCTGGCCCGCGCCGCCGGCCTCCAGGGCTACGGCACCGCCGGCCCAGGCACCACCCCGGGGAGCTGATGCGGTGAGTCCCTCGGGGGGAGTTCTCACAACAGCGGCGGCGGTGCTGCCACAGGCCGGCGAAACGACGGCGCAGTGGCTGTCGCGCTCGGCCGACACAGCCGTACTCGCGCTGTCGCACACCGGGCTCTCAGGAGCCCTGTCACTGGCACGCTCCGGCGACGCACCACCGGTGACGACCCCGCGCGACCCCGCGCGGGAGGCCGCCCGGCGCGAGCTGTCCAAGCGGATGTACCACGAGAACGACCGAAGCCTGTTCGAGCGCGCCCTCAACGCCTTCTGGGACTGGGTCGACAGGCTCCTCGGCGCCGCCTCCACCGGCACCCCCGGAGGCCTGCTCGGCCTGGTGGTCATCGTGCTCGCGGTGCTGGCCGTCGTCGGGGCGCTGTGGTGGCGCCTCGGCACCCCGCGCCGCGCCCCCGTGTCGTCCGCCGCGCTCTTCGACGACCGCCCCCGCAGCGCCGCCGAACACCGTGCGGCCGCCGAGGCACACGCCGCCCAAGGCCACTGGAACCAAGCCGTCCAGGAACGCATGCGTGCCGTCGTCCGTTCCCTGGAGGAACGCGCCCTCCTCGACCCCCGGCCGGGCCGCACCGCCGACGAGGCGGCCGCCGAAGCGGGCCGCACCCTGCCCGCCCACGCGGACCGACTGCGCGCCGCGGCCCGGGACTTCGACGACGTGACATACGGCGGACGATCAGCCGGCGAAGCAACGTACCGCGGGCTCACAGCACTCGACCGCGACCTGGAGCGCAGCAAGCCGGTCCTCGCGAGCAGCGCCCACAGCACGGCCCACAACGCCGGCCAGGGAGCCGCCGAATGACCACCGAGGCCACGCTTCCGTCCACCACGGCCTCGCCCACCGCCCGCCACGTGTGGACCCGCTCGCGGGGCGTCCTTCTCGCGTTCGTGATCCTCCTGGCGGCCGGCATCGCGATCGCCGCCGTCCGCTCCAGCTCCCGGCACGGCCTGCTCGACCCGCGCTCCGCCGACCCCTACGGCAGCCGCGCCGTCGCCGAACTCCTCGACGACCGGGGGGTGTCCACGCGCGTGGTCACCACCGCGGAAGACGCCCGCGCCGCGGCCGGCCCCGACACCACACTCCTGATCGCCGCCCCCGAACTGCTGACCCCGCGTCAGCAGTCCCTTCTGCACACGGCGACCGAGAACTCCGCCGGCCGTACGATCCTGATCGCCCCCGAGTCGGCCTCCGTCGGCACCCTCGCCCCTGGAGTCACCGCCGATCTCGCGACCGGCTTCGACTCGACGCTGTCCCCCGACTGCGAGCTGCCGGCCGCCCGGCGCGCGGGCACGGCGGACACCGGCGGCATCCGCTACTCCACCGCGGACCCCGGGGCCGACGCCTGCTACCCCAGCGACGGCCTGCCGACCCTGCTGCGCGTCCCGGCCGCCTCCGGGGACGGCGACACGGTCCTGCTCGGCGCCCCCGACATCCTCTTCAACGACCGTCTCGACGAGCAGGGCAACGCGTCGCTCGCCCTTCAACTGCTCGGTTCCCGCCCCCATTTGGTCTGGTACCTCCCCTCGCTCTCCGACACCTCCGCCACCGACACGGGCGACCGGAGCCTCTTCGACCTGCTCCCCTCGGGCTGGCTCTGGGGCACGCTGCAGCTCTTCATCGCGGCAGCCCTCGCCGCCCTCTGGCGGGCACGCCGACTCGGCCCCCTCGTACTCGAACGTCTCCCCGTGGCGATCCGCGCCTCCGAGACCGTCGAAGGCCGCGCCCGCCTCTACCGCAAGGCCGACGCCCGCGACCGCGCGGCCAACGCCCTGCGCTCCACCACCCGCACCCGCCTCGCCCCCCTCGTCGGCGTGGCCCCCGCCCAGGCGCACGCGCCCGAGGCCCTGCTCCCTGCCCTGTCCGCCCACCTCCAGGGCGACGGACAGACCCTGCGCTCACTCCTCTTCGGCCCGCCGCCCAGCGACGACGCGGCCCTCATCGCACTTGCCGACCAACTCGACGCCCTCGAAAGAGAGGTACGCCGTTCATGATGGACCCGACCACTGACAACGCCGGGTACGCCGGGGATCCGGGCACCGCCCGCTCCTCCCTGGAGTCCCTGCGCACCGAGATCGCCAAAGCCGTGGTCGGCCAGGACCCCGCCGTGACCGGTCTTGTCGTCGCCCTCCTCTGCCGCGGACACGTTCTCCTCGAAGGCGTCCCCGGAGTGGCCAAGACGTTGCTCGTCCGCGCCCTCGCATCCGCGCTCGAACTCGACACCAAGCGCATCCAGTTCACCCCGGACCTGATGCCCAGCGACGTGACCGGATCCCTCGTCTTCGACTCGCGCACCGCCGAGTTCTCCTTCCAGCCGGGCCCGGTCTTCACGAACCTGCTCCTGGCCGACGAGATCAACCGCACCCCGCCCAAGACCCAGTCGTCCCTCCTCGAAGCCATGGAGGAACGCCAGGTCACGGTGGACGGCACCCCTCGCCCCCTCCCCGAGCCGTTCCTGGTCGCCGCGACCCAGAACCCGGTCGAGTACGAGGGCACGTACCCCCTCCCCGAGGCCCAACTGGACCGCTTCCTCCTCAAACTGACGATCCCTCTGCCATCCCGCGAGGACGAGATCAACGTCCTCACGCGCCACACCGAGGGCTTCAACCCGCGCGACCTCCGCGCCGCGGGCATCCGACCGGTGGCCGGCCCCGCCGACCTCGAAGCCGCCCGCACAGCCGTCGCCAAGACGGCCGTCTCCCCCGAAATCACCGGCTACGTAGTCGACATCTGCCGTGCCACCCGCGAATCGCCGTCCCTCAACCTCGGCGTCTCCCCGCGCGGTGCGACCGCGCTCCTCGCCACCGCCCGCGCCTGGGCCTGGCTGACCGGCCGCGACTACGTCATCCCGGACGACGTGAAGGCCCTCGCCCTTCCCACCCTCCGCCACCGGATCCAGCTCCGCCCGGAAGCCGAAATGGAAGGCGTCACGGCCGACTCGGTCATCAACGCGATCCTCGCCCACGTCCCCGTCCCCCGCTGATGGCGCTCACCGGACGCGCCGCCCTCCTGGCGGCCCTCGGCTCCCTCCCCGTAGGCATCTGGGAGCCGAGCTGGACGGGCATCCTCGCGGTGAACGCCCCCCTGGCCCTGGCCTGCGCCTGCGACGTCGCTCTGGCAGCCCCCGTACGCCGGCTGGGCCTGACCCGCTCCGGCGACACCTCGGTACGCCTCGGCGAGACCGCGGAGGTCACCCTGACGGTCACCAACCCGTCCGGCCGCCCCCTGCGCGCCCGCCTCCGCGACGCCTGGCCCCCGAGCAGCTGGGAACCGGGTACCGAGGTCGCCGCATCCCGTCACCGCCTGACCGTCCCCGCCGGCGAGCGCCGACGTCTCACCACCCGGCTGCGCCCCACCCGCCGCGGCGACCGCCAGGCCGACCTCGTCACGCTCCGCTCGTACGGCCCCCTCGGCCTGTTCTCCCGCCAGGGCAGCCACAGAGTCCCGTGGACGGTCCGCGTCCTGCCGCCCTTCACCAGCCGCAAGCACCTCCCGTCGAAACTGGCCCGCCTGCGCGAACTCGACGGCCGCACCAGCGTGCTGACCCGCGGCGAGGGCACCGAGTTCGACAGCCTCCGCGAGTACGTCCCCGGAGACGACACCCGCTCCATCGACTGGCGCGCGACGGCCCGCCGGGCCACGGTGGCCGTCCGCACCTGGCGGCCCGAACGCGACCGCCACATCCTCCTGGTGCTCGACACGGGCCGCACATCGGCCGGACGCGTCGGTGACGCCCCCCGCCTCGACGCCTCCATGGACGCGGCCCTGCTCCTGGCCGCCCTCGCCTCCCGGGCCGGCGACCGCGTGGACCTCCTCGCCTACGACCGCCGGGTCCGCGCCCTGGTCCAGGGCCGAGCCGCAGGCGATGTCCTCCCGTCCCTGGTCAACGCCATGGCCACACTGGAGCCGGAGCTCATCGAAACCGACGCACGTGGCCTCACCGCAACAGCACTCCGTACGGCCCCGCGCCGCTCCCTGATCGTCCTGCTGACCAGCCTCGACGCGGCCCCCATCGAGGAGGGCCTGCTCCCCGTGCTGCCAGGCCTCACCCAGCGCCATACGGTCCTGGTGGCCTCGGTGGCCGATCCGTACATCGCCCGCATGGCAACCGCCCGCGGACGAGCAGAGGCGGTGTACGAGGCGGCAGCCGCGGCCCAGGCCCAGACGGAACGTCATCGCACGGCAGAACAACTGCGCCGGCACGGAGTCACCGTCGTCGACGCCACCCCGGACGAACTCGCACCCGCTCTGGCTGACGCATATCTGGCCCTGAAGGCCGCGGGCCGCCTGTAGGAACCTGCAAGAAACCTATAAGCGCAAAGAAAAAGGGGACCTCTTCTCAAGAGGCCCCCGGAAATGCAGAAAACCCCCGTACCAGGAATCCCGGTACGGGGGTTTTCTTCAAAATTTGTTCGGCGGCGTCCTACTCTCCCACAGGGTCC
>NZ_JBHXJC010000011.1:0-115642 GCF_042723265.1 Streptomyces sp. NPDC058371
GGCGCGGGCCACAACATCAGCCTCGGCCAGGCCGCCCGCTCCTACCACCTGCGCGCACTCGCCTTCTTCGAGGAGTGCCTGCAATCCGCCCAGGAGACCACTCCGTGAAGGCTCGGCCGACGCGCACCCTTGGAGAGGCACCATGACCAAGCCGTACGAACCGATGCCCGAGGACTGGCAGCGCGCGCTGTGCGTCGTCGCGCACCCCGACGACCTGGAGTACGGGCCCGCTTGCGCGATCGCCAGGTGGACCGCACAGGGCAAGTTCGTCGCCTATGCCGTGGTGAGCCGCGGCGAAGCCGGGATCGCCACCATGGACCCGGAGGCCACCGGCGCGATGCGCGCCGAGGAACAACTGCGGGCAGCGGCCGCGGTCGGGGTGCGGGACGTGGACTTCCTCGGCCACCCGGACGGCATCATCGAGTACGGCCTGCCGCTGCGCCGTGACATCGCGCGTGCGATCCGCAAGTACCGCCCGGACGTGCTGGTCACCATCAACTTCTACGAACGGTGGCGCAGCGGCGACTGGAACACCGCCGACCACCGCAACGTCGGCGTCGCACTGCTCGACGCGGCAAGCGACGCCGGCAATCCCTGGGTCTTCCCCGAACTCGTCGGCGAGGGCTTCAAGCCGTGGGCCGGCGTGCGCTTCCTGGCGGTCGGCGGTTCCCCGGAGTCCGGGCACGCCCTCGACGTCACCGATGGCATGGACGCCGGTATCGAGGCGCTGGCCGCTCACGCCGGCTACCTGGCGTCGCTGCCGCCGGACAACCCGATGGCCGACGTCGCCGGCTACCTCACCACCAAGCTCACGCGCTTCGGCGAGCGCTTCGACAACGTGCCGACCATGCCGTTCGAGATCATCGGTGTCTGATCCGCATCAGGCGTCAGGAGCGGAGAACAGCAGGCAGTAGTCGCCGGTGAGGCTCTCCGAGGGCGTACTCCAGTCGAAGTAGATCTCGCCCTCGAACTCGAGCACCGCGGACAGCGCATGCCCGATGTCGAACGCCAGCGGGGTGACCTTGCCGCTGGAATCACGGAAGTTGCCGACGCAGACGCCGATCCGGCCGCCCGGGCGCAGATGCTTGCCGATGGTGCCGAAGATGTCCGCCAGCTCGGCGAGGTAGTGCCCGTACGAGCCGTCCATGGTGCGGAACGCGGTGAGCGGGTTCTCCGGGTGGTCGTGCCGCGCCATGTACGGCGGGCTGGTCAGGCACAGATCGAACTCGCCGAGCCCGAGCCGGTCCCAGTCGCGCACGTCGCCCGCGAGGAAGCGGCTCGCCGAACCCGCCGGCAGCCGGGCGTTGCTCGACGCGACGCGCTGTTCCTGCAGCTCGATCCCGGTGCCGACGCGGCCGAGCCGGTCGGCGACGACGATGGTGGTCCCATAGCCGGAGAACGGGTCGAGCACCCGGCCGCCCGGCGGACTGAACGCCTCCACGACCGGCCGGATCTGCGCCTCGGTGAAGTGGATGTCGTTGCGCGCACCCGGCGGCCGCTCACGTACCTTGTCCGCGCTGTCCAGGTGGAGCAGCCGGTGTGCCGTCATGATGTCCTCCTACGACGAAGACGACCCGTCTCCCGTCACCGCGGACGATGCCCGCGGTGACGGGGGAGGGGTCGTCGGGCGTGGTGAGCTCAGGCCGCGTCCTGCTCCTTGCGCGGCGGCGTGTAGTCGGCGTGGTCGATGGCGCGCTCCCACACGCTTTCGAACGCCTCTTTGCACTGCTTGATCAGCTTCGGGTCCTCGGAGAACTCGTGCGGGCCCCACGAGCCGTCGCCGTGGAAGTTGGTGAAGCGCACCAGGCTGTCGTCGAACACCCAGAAGTCGTTGCCCGGCAGCAGCAGGTCCGAGGCGCGCTCCCTCGGCAGCCAGCGCACCTTCTCGCCGGCGGGCACGTTGACGATCGTGGTGGTCTCCCACTCGTACTGGATGAAGTCGGTCACCGGCTCGGACACGATCCGCGCCCGTCGCCAGTCGACGCCGCGCTTCGTGACCTCCTGCACCAGGTCGACCCAGTCGGTGTGCCGGTCGTACTCGATCGGGATGCCCTTCTGCCAGTCCACGAAGACCGGCCCCTTCGGGGTGTAGATGTCGCGCGTCTCCAGGTGGAGGGCGGAGTGCTTGGCCTGCGAGATCAACTCGGCGAAGGCCGGGAAGTTGCTCGACATGGGAATCTCCAATCCAAGGTCTTGCGTGGGTGACGTCGAACCGACTGGCGAGCGCCTCGACCGGCAGCTCCACCTGCCGCAGCTCGGCGGAGCGCGACGCGGGCACCGGATCGCCGGCGCCCGTCAGCACCTGCGCGGGCGCAGCCGATTGGCGGCCGCCGGCGATGCTCCCCGTAAGCGGTCGGTCGCCTGCTCGACTTCCGGGGCGCGGTCATCCGAATGCACCGCCCTTCGCCAGTGCCCGCGGTGGGAGGCGAGCCCATGGCCTTGACCCCAGTTGACAGGTTCGGCCTCGAACCGGGCTAGAGGACTGGTCCGGTCCCGAGCCCGAGGAGCAGGCGGTCGGCGAAGGGCGCCATCAACGACTGGAGGCGCCGGCCAGGACGCGGTCCGCCAGCTCGCCGATGGTGACACCGGCCGGTTCGGCGCCGGATGTCCACCCCGTACTCCCGCTTGACCGTGGCCATCAGGTCGGCGACGACGAGCGAGTCGATCTCCAGCGTGTCGATGGTGGTCTCCGCGGAGATGGTCTCCTCCGGTATCACCGGCACCGGCACCGGCACCGGCACCGGCACGGCCGTCCGGACGCGCGACGGCCTCCTGCTGCGGGCGGTGGAGCGGCCGCAGCCCGTGCTCGTGCTCCGGACAGGTATGCGGAGTTCGCTGTGCTCTGCGCGGTGTGGGGGCCGGTCAGTGGCCGAGCCCGAGTCCGTACGGATCGTCGGACAGTTCGAACACAGGCTCGCCGCGTACGGGGTCCTCGGCGACGGTGAGATGGACGCGGCCGCCGGGGTGGATGGCGATGAACGGGCCCTTGACCCGGCCGCGGACGGTGAAGCCCTCGGCCAACTCGATGAGGGAGACGTTGCGGGCGGCCGGGGTGTTGCGGCGGACCACCGAGGTGCTGCGGACGATGCCCGTGCCGCGGCTCTGCTCGGTGCGCAGGTCGCTCGACGCGCAGACCGGACACAGCAGCCGGTGGAACATGGTGGTTCCGCACCAACGGCACCGCTGAAAGGCGAGGGTCTCCTCGTGCCGCGCACCGGGCCGCGTGAAGGTGCTGTTCTCGACGGTGGCGAGGGCGTCGCCCTCGGGGGCGTCGGCGTCCAGTACGTCCGTCGTGATCCCTGTTCCCGGGTGGAACACGATGCCATCTCCCTGCACTCGGCCGGAATCTGAGGTGCCCGGATCGCCGTGCACAAGCGTCAGGTTATGGCACTCAGTGCCAGGCGTAAAGACACTCGGTACCCTTTGATGGGCCGCCGCCAAGCAGGGAGTCAGTCGCCGGCCCAGGCGGACTCGATCTCCTGGACGACCCGCCACATCGGAGCCCCGCGCCGGGAGATGACGACGACCACGTCCTCCCCGTCCGCCGGCTCCTGGGATGCGCCGTCCGGATCGTCCGCGCCGAAGATGCGCCGTACATGGCGCAGTGCCTGGTCGACCTCCACCTCGGCCTCGCCCTTGCCGGCCGAACGCAGCCACGAGCGCAGGGCGTTGTTGTGCGCCGCGACCACGGCGGCGGCGATCACGTCGGCGCGCAGGGAGCCGTCGCGCCGGCCCGAGAAGCGGGCGCGCAGGTGGGCGGCGAGCGCACGTTCGTACCGCCAGACCACGGAGAGCTCGTAGGCGCGCAGGCCCGGGACCTGCTTGGTGAGGCGGTAGCGCTGCACGGAGAACGTCGGGTTCTCGGCGTACATCCGCAGCACGAGCCGGGCCGCGTCGCAGACCCGCTCGATCGGATCGCCTTGGTCGGAGGCGGAGTTCAGGAACGCGGTCATGTCGGCGAGACAGCGCTCGTGGTCGGGGAAGACCACGTCCTCCTTCGACGGGAAGTACCGGAAGAAGGACCTCCGTCCCACTCCGGCCAGCGCCACGATGTCGTCGACCGTGGTCTGTTCGTACCCCCGCTCCAGGAACAGCTGGAACGCGGCCGCGACCAGCGCGTCGCGCATCGGCGGCTTCGGCGCCGGCGCCCCGGCCGACGGGCCCCGGCGGGATGTCTCGCTCATGCGGGGAAACTAGCACCGAAGTCCGCAAATGACACTCAGTGCACCCTGAGCAGGGAACTCAGTGCCATGAGGGTGGCGGATCTGGCTCTCCGTGCTCGCCCGTTCTCCCTGCGTTTCCCCTCCTCTCGTGGATGGGGGAAACGTGCGTGGTGCTCACGGGCGCATGGCAGGATCCGTCGCCATGAGTGTGTCCCTGGTGGTGCGGAGCGTGCGCGCGGCGGTGTTCGCCGTGGTGTGCGTACTGCTCGCGGTCGGGGGACACGCGCTGGCCACGGGCGGTCCGCCGCCGGTGTGGGTGGACGCGGCCTGCTTCCTCCCGGTCTTCGCCGCCAGCTGTGCGCTGGCCGGCCGGGAACGCTCGCTCGCCGCAATAGGCGCGGCGATGCTCGCCGCGCAGAGTGCGCTGCATCTCGCCTTCGACGCCGTCCAGTCGAGGGCGATCGCGTCTCCGCCGCCCGACGGCGGCCCGGGCTCGGCCGGCCCGCCGGGCATGGGGTCCGCCATGGGGCACGGGACGGCCCACGGCGCGGGCATGTCCCCAGGGCACGGCATGCGGATGGCGATGGCGCACACACCGCACGCCATGACCTCCCACGCGGTCGCCGCGCACCTCGTGGCCGCCCTGCTCGCGTCCTGGTGTCTGCGGCGCGGTGAGGCCGCCCTCTGGTCGCTGCTGCGCCGGGCGGGCGCGCTGGTGCCGGGACTGGTCGCCTGGTGGCGACCGCGAACGCTGCCCGTCCGCTCCGCCGCGCGCCGCACGTACGCACCCCCGCCGCTCCCTGCGTGCCGCCTCCTGCTGCGGCACGCCCTGTCCCGCCGCGGCCCACCGGCCCGAATCCCGTATGCGACCTGACCCCCCTCATCCACCAGTACGGAGATTCCCCAGCCATGTCCCCGACACGCACCGCCCCCGGCCGCACCGCCCCCGGCCGCACCGCCCGGCGCCGCGCGACCACCGTCGCCGCACTCGCCACTGCCGGTGTGCTGACCGCCGCGGGCGCCGCCTTCGCCCACGTCACCGTCCACCCGGAGAGCTACCCGAAGGGCGCCACGGACGGCGTCCTGACCTTCCGTGTCCCCAACGAGGAGGACACCGCCAGCACCACCAAGGTGCAGGTCTTCCTGCCCACCGACCACCCGGTCCTCGGGGTGCTCGTCACGCCCCAGGACGGCTGGACCGCGAAGGTGACGACCACGAAGCTCAAGACGCCGGTCAAGACGGACGACGGCACCATCACGGACGCCGTCTCCGAGATCACCTGGACCGGCGGCCGGATCCGGCACGGCCAGTACCAGGACTTCAATGTCGCTTTCGGTCAACTGCCCGACAACACCTCCCAGTTGACCTTCAAGACGCTGCAGAGCTACTCGGACGGAAAGGTCGCCCGCTGGATCGAGGGGGCGCCCGAGGGCGGCGCGGAGCCGGAGAACCCCGCCCCGGTCCTCACGCTCACGGCCAAGTCGGCGGGGGAGGGCGGCACCCCGGCCTCCTCGCCGGCGGACAAGCCGAGCTCCAAGTCCGAGGCGTCGTCCAGTGATTCGACGGCCCGAGGCCTCGGCACCGCGGGCCTCGTCGTCGGCGTCCTCGGTCTGATCGCGGCCGGAGTCGCCCTGACCCGCGGCCGGTCCGCCCGCTCCTCGTAGCCCGAGCCGTCACCATCCCGCCGGCGTCGGCTTCCGTCGGCGGGACGGTGGCCGCTCACCGTTGCTGTCCCTCGGGGAGCGGAGCACCGGCGGACGCGGTGAGTCGCAAAAGTCGACAGAAGTGACAACGGTGCTGTCGCCGACCGTGTCGCTGTTGGGCCGAACGGGTGACCATGCGTAAGAATCGAGCGGTGCAGACAACCAGTGCGAGCCAGGACGGGGATGGCCAGTGAACAGCCACGACGTCACCGATGAACAGTGGGAAGGGCTCGCCCAGGTCGTTCCGTTGCGCGGCCGGAACGCCTGGCCCTCGTCCGTCGACCACCGGTCGATACCCGAGGCGCAGACCGAGGCGCGCCGCCGCTTCGTCGTCCTGCGGGTCAACGTGTTCTCGGACGCCCGCGAGGTCGCCGAGACACTGATGGCCGGCATCCCGGTCCTGCTGGACCTGACGAGCGCGGAGAGCGATGTCGCCAAGCGGGTGCTGGACTTCAGCACGGGCGTCGTATTCGGCCTGGCGAGCGGGATGCACCGGGTCGACCGGAACGTGTTTCTGCTGACACCGCCGGGCACCGAGGTGAGCGGGCTGATGGAGGGAGCGGGGCTGCACGGGACGTGACGTGCGGCGGTCCCGCGGGGCGCGTCGACCCGGGGCTCGTCCCTCGATCGTAGGAAGGTGGCCCCGGCGGAACGGTTCGCCTGCCGACGGAGCCCTACCGTCCGGATATGACCGCGCCATCTTTTGTGCCGTATACGCCAGTTGCCCCTGACGCCGGACCGGTCGGGGCGGATCCCGCCGCGCCCCGACCGGGACGGCCGAGCGTCACGCACCTGCGGCTCTCCGCGTTCGCGGGACACCGAGGGGCCGGATTCGAGCTGGGGCCGCTGACGCTCTTCGCGGGCCCCAGCGGCAGCGGCAAGTCCACAGCGCTACGGGCGTACGAGGCGCTCGCACGGCTCGGCGGCGGAGCCGAACTCGCCGAGGTGTTCCCGGACCCGGCCGCCTGCGTCCCCGAACGGGCCCGCCCGGACGCCCAGCACCGGCGGGGCTTCCGCATCGGCTGTACGGCCGACGGGCCCCAGGGACCCGTACGGCTGGACCTCGCCGTACAGGCCGAGCCCGAACTGCGCATCGTCGGCGAGCGATTGACCGCGGGTGGACTCGTCCTGCTCGAGACCGCCCTGCGGGATCCGAGCCGCCCCGCCGTCCAGGCCGCCTGGTACACCGGCGGAGCCTCCCCGGTGACCCGCGGCCCGCTCCCCGACGACCGCCTCGGCACCGCACTGCTGCCGCTGCGCGTCGCGGGCAGGACGGACGGCCAGCGCCAAGTGCTCGCCGCCGCCGAGCAGATGGTGGTCGCACTGCGGTCCGTCTTCGCCTGCGACCCCCGGCCCCGCCGTATGCGGGCGCCCGTGCCCGTCGGCGGCGGACGGCTGCTGCGTGGCTGCGACAACGTCGCCGACGTACTGTGGCGCACCCGCTCGGAGTGCGGACGGCGGCACGGGCTGCTGGTCGCGGCGGTCCGCGCCGGCTGCACGGGTCCGGTCGCCGATCTGCTGTCCGAGCCGAGCGTCGACGGCAGGATCCGCGGACTGCTCGACCGGGGCGACGGCCGCCGTACGGATCTGCGGCTGCTGGGGGACGGCGAGTTGCGGTATCTCGCCCTGGCCCTGGTGCTGCTCACCGGCCCCGGAGTGCTGGAGGTGGACCCGGCCGGCGAGGTCCCGGCGGCGCTCCAGACCCTGACGGTCCTGGCGGACGGCTTCGACCGCGGTATGGACCCCCGTCAGACCGGAGAACTGCTGCGGCTCGCGGCCCGGATGTGCGAACGGGGCCACATCCGCATGGTGGCCGCGGTGAGCGACACCTCGGCGGTCCCGGGGGCGACAGTGGTGAGCCTGGGGTCGGCGGACGGGGCGGAGGAGGGATGAGGCGGCGACGGCGCGGTGACGGGGTGCCCCCAGTGGGGGTGCCGGATGCCGAGCCGCCGGGCGCGGGCGGCAACTCTGCGACCCCCATGGGGGTGCCCAAGGCAGCGACGAGTGCCACCAATGGTAGATCTGGGAGCGTGAAGGAACTGGACGTAGCGCATCTGCAGCACCGCCTGGCCGAGTTCGCGGCATCGCGGAACTGGGGTCGCTACCACACCCCCAAGAACCTGGTCGCCGCGCTCAGCGTGGAGGCGTCCGAACTCGTGGAGATCTTCCAGTGGTTGACCCCGGAGGAATCGGCGCGGGTGATGGAGAACCCCGATACGGCGCACCGCGTGACCGACGAAGTCGCGGACGTACTCGCCTATTTGCTCCAGCTGTGCGAGGTGCTCGGCATCGACCCGCTCGCGGCACTGGACGCGAAGATCGACCGCAACGAGCGGAGGTTTCCGGCGCCGGAGGGGCCCTGAGCGGGAGCGGGCGCATCCATTTGTCACTCTCCGGAGTCATCGAGTTGTCCACAGCCAACTCTGTGTCCACAGATTTCGGGCTTCCTCTGGCTTTTCGTCCCGTCGACCCTCACTCTGGGTAGTGGACAACGGAGTTCGGGCGGACGTGCGAATTCAGCGCGTCGGACAGACGGGGGCAGCGCATGGACGCTGTGCGGCTCATCGCGGCGAGCAGACGTGCGCTGGCGAGGAGCGGCGAGATACCGGAGACCATGACGGAGGTGTGGCAGGCGCAGGCTCTGGCGCAGGCGATCGGCAGCCGCCTGGCAGTGTCGGGACCACCCGAATTACGGGGCGAGGCGCTGGGTTTGACCGAGCTGGCCGGCAGAGGCTGTGGCGTCCTGGACGTTCCGTCCATCGACGTCGGAGACTTACGCGCCGCCCAGCTCACCGACCTCGGCGACGCCCGCCGGACCCTCCTCGACCTCGGCGGCCTCCTCGGTGAGGTCGGCATCGCCCTCGTCGGCATCGCCTGCGCGGCGGATGACGAGAGCACGTACTGGCAGTGCATGGAGGCCATCGACGCCGCGGACGAGTCCCGCGACCGCGTCCTCGAAATGCTCCGCCGCTTGGCAGCCCGCGACCAGAACCAGGGGGTGGCGGAACGGGATCCAGCACCGGGTTGAGCACCGAGCGAGCCCCAACTGCCCGGCGGGTGGCACGGAGGCCTCAATTATCGCTGGGCACAAATCTGCCGCTCGGGTGTTGCCGGGGCATGGATCAGCCCCTCGGGTGTTGCCGGGGCAAACATCAGCGCATCCGGTGCCGCCGGGGTGAATATCAGACCCTCGGGTGTTGGGCTGTCGTCAACGAGTGGCGAA
The DNA here is from genome assembly GCF_042723265.1 of Streptomyces sp. NPDC058371. Lineage (NCBI taxonomy): Bacteria > Bacillati > Actinomycetota > Actinomycetes > Kitasatosporales > Streptomycetaceae > Streptomyces > Streptomyces sp. NPDC058371. The sequence continues at coordinate 9,091 of NZ_JBHXJC010000011.1, forward strand.
CCAAGTGACAAGTAACCTGCCGGCAGCTTTCAGGGCTTCGCCGCGGCGGTCGTTTTGCCGACACTCGCGGACGCATGAGATCCAGTGCGGAGCGCGTCCGGCCAAGGGGCAGGCGTACACCGCCGAGCGGCGGAGGACCGTCAGCGGACGGTGAGGAGGCCGGCCACCAGAGCCCGGAGCCCGTCCAGGTAAGTGTCCTCGCCGGTCAGCGGTGCCCAGCGGTCCGCGACCTGCGCCAACCGTGGCAGCTCACCCGGGTCGAGATTGCCGAAGACTTGCTCCCTGTAGGTCGCACGGTCATCGTCTGCGCGGCGCCGGGCCGCCGTCGCCCGGACCACGATCTCTCCAGCGGTGTAGTACCAGATCGCGCGGTAACCGTGCACGGCCCGGTCGGGGGACAGTCCGCATTCGACCAGGCCGTCGACGATCTGCTCGACAAACCACAGCGCTGACGTGGACATCAGGTCATCGGCGGTCAGCACTTCCACGATCCAGGGACAGGCGGCGAGCGCCTCGTGGATCGCGGCGGCGGCAACGACGATCCGCTCGCAAGGGTGGGCAGGCAGTTCGGGTCGGCGCAGCGCCCGCGCGGCGTAGTCGTCCAGCAGCAGGACGAGCAGTTCTTCCTTGTTGCGGACGTGGTGGTAGAGCGCCATCGGCGTACTGCCGATCTCCGTGGCCAGCCGCCGCATGGTCAGCCGGTCCACGCCTTCCTCGGTCACGATCCGGCGGGCCGTCCCGATGACCTCCTCGCGGGAGATGCGGGGAGGTCGGCCAGGGGATTTGCGCGGTGCGGACGGCTGCGGCATGCGCCCATCATTCCCCAGGTGTCGACAACGCCGATCCCTGAAGCTAGTTTTCTTACATGTATAAAAACTCGCGTGGGCGACCCGGAGTGGTCCTGGCGGCGGCGGCCGTCGCCCAGTTCGTCTTCGCCCTGGACATGTCGGTGGTCAACGTCGCACTGCCCGCGATCCGCACCGCGTTGGGATTCGCGCCGCTCGACCTGTCGTGGATCGTGCACGTGTACGCGCTCACGTTCGGCGGACTCTTGCTACTGGGCGGCCGGGCTTGTGACTTATACGGCCACCGTCGACTGTTCCTGGCGGGCTTGGCCGTCTTCGGGCTGTGCTCCCTGGTGGGCGGACTGGCCCAGGCGCCCTGGCAACTGATCGCCGCCCGGGCCGGTCAGGGGGTGGGTGCTGCCGCGGCCGCCCCGGCCGCGCTGGGGATGCTCACGACCACTTTCCCGGAGGGCCCTCGGCGCGTCCGGGCGCTCGGGGTATGGAGCGCGGTGAACGCCGCAGGGGGAGCGTTGGGGGTATTGGCAGGTGGTCTGCTGACCGAGTACGCGGGGTGGCGCTGGGTGATGCTGGTCAACCTGCCCGTTGTCGTGGCGGCTGTCGCGCTGGTTCTGGCGGGTGTGGCCGCCGGGGCGCAGCCCGCCCGGGGCGAGAAGGTGGACGTGCTCGGCGCTGTCCTGGCGACCGGAGGAGTCGGGCTGCTGATGTTCGGTGTCGTCCGCACCGACGCCCGAGGATGGGGGTCCCCGGCCACTGTGGCGACCCTTGCCGCCGCGGCCGTGCTCCTGGGCGCCTTCACCTTCGCCGAATCCAGGGCCCCCGCACCGCTGTTGCGCCTCGGCCTGTTGCGCAGTCGCTGGGTGGCCGGCGCCAACGTGCTGGTCTTCTTGGCCGCGGCCGGGCAGTTCACGGCGTTCTACTTCGCGTCCCTTTACATGCAGCAGGTCCTGGGCATGGGTTCGGCGGCGACGGGCGCCGCGTTCCTGCCGTTCTCCGTGAGCCTGGTCGTGGGCACCGTCATCGCGACCCGCGTCACCACGACACGCACCTCCCGAGCCGCCCTGGTTCCCGGCGCTCTGCTGGCCGCCGCGGGCTTGGCCTGGTTCGCCTTCATCAGTCCGCGAGGCGGATTCCTCACCGACGTGCTAGGTCCCTGCGTCATCACTGGTATCGGCGTCGGACTGGTTCTGGCCCCGGTCGCCGCCGCCGCGACCACCGGCGTCGCCTCCCGCGAGGCCGGCATGGCCTCCGGCCTTTTCAACAGCTCCCGCCAACTCGGCGGCTGCGTCGGCCTGGCCGTCCTGGCCACCATCGCCGCACTCCGCACCGGCACGGCCACCGACCCCGCCGCCCTCAACGACGGCTATGCCCTGGGCCTGGCCGTCACCGCCGGCCTCTTCGTACTCGCGGCAGCCGTGGCGATCGGGGTGTTGCCCCGACATCAGGCCGCCATGTCTGCCCCGCAACCCTCCGCCCCCACAAAGAACCGACTGGAAGGAACGCCATCATGACGACGGCCCCCATCGACCTGTTCGTCTCTGCGCTGCAGTTCCACCCCGACGGCGATGTCCGAGCCGCCGACCGGCAGATGACGAGCAGCGACTCCGGCGCCTGGCAGATCGCGACCTTCCACGTGGAGACCGACGTCGACGTCCACGCCGACCACTGGGAGATGCACCCGGAGGCCGAAGAGGCAGTGTGCTGCCTGGCTGGCGGCGTCCGCCTCTACTTCCGTGCCACCACGCCCGGCGGCGCCGAGGACATGGTGCAGTTGGAGGCAGGCACCGCAGTGATCGTCCCCCGCGGCCGCTGGCACCGCCTGGAGCTGAACACCCCCAGCGACCTGATGTCGATCACCCTTCGCCACGGCACTCGCCTCGAAAAGTGCACCAACACTCACTGACCGGGAGGTGGCCCGACAGATTCGCTGCCGGGCCACCACGAGCCTCGCCCAGTCCTCATGCGTTCCAACAGCGCTCCGTTTGACAGCCCTCGTCGACTGCACCGGGATTCCACACTGATGAGCTCGCGAATTCAACTGTCGCCAGTTCCCCTGTCTGGTGGACCTGGACATGACCGCCATGCGCAGGGGTGCCACGGGGCAGGCCGCTTGGCATCCAGCCGTCGCCTGAACTGATCGTCCGACGCCGCTACCAGGCCCGTCCACCCCGCCGGACTGCTTCGCCGATGGTTCGTGCGCCGCGTACAGCTGTGCATCTACCGTCCAGCCCGAATACCGATCACGGGGGCATGCGGAAGGGGCTGTCAGTGGGGCGGAGCCCCAGGTCGGGACGGGGGAAGGGGCGGAGCCCCAGGTCGGGGCGGGAAGGGGCGGAGGGGGCGAGAAGCCCGCCGCAGGCGCGACCCGTTGGCCGGGATACGAGCCGTCGGCCGGGGATGCGACGCGTTGGCCGGGGGTGCGACCCGTCGGCAGGGGATGCGCCCCGCCAGCCGGGACGCGAACCGGGCGCTGGACACGCCCCGTCGGCCGGAGGCGCCCCGTCGGCCACAGGCGCCCGTCGGCCGGAAGGCCGTCGCGTCAGGCGGACTCGGAGTCCTCCGTGGCCACACCCTGGGCCGCCCCGGAAGACTGAAACTGCGCGTCCAACTGGGACAGATCCGCGTTCAACGCCGCCATCAGCTCCTCCATCTGCTGCAACAGCCCCTTCGGCTGCTCAGTACGGGGCTGTTCAGGAACCCCCTGCTGCGGCACGGCTTCCTGGGACATGACGGCCTCCTCGGCCTCGGCCTCGCAAGAGGACCGGCGCGGGTGACGCCCCGGCGACGCCGGCGACGGGTGCCGGGCGGCCCGGCTCCGCCCGAGCCAACGATCACCCCTGAGCCGGGTCACTGGCACGGCCCCGCACCACACCCGGCGTGGACGGATATTCACCCGACCGTGGCAGGCGGCGACCGGCGGGACCGATGGGGTTGACCGGCGTTCGACCGTGCAGGATGGAGGTATGGATCTTCGCATCTTCACCGAGCCCCAGCAGGGCGCCACCTACGACACCCTTCTCACGGTTGCCAAGGCCACCGAAGACCTCGGCTTCGACGCGTTCTTCCGCTCCGATCATTACCTCCGCATGGGCTCGGCCGACGGCCTCCCCGGCCCCACGGACGCGTGGATCACCCTCGCCGGACTCGCCCGTGAGACCCGGCGCATCCGGCTCGGCACGCTGATGACCGCAGGGACCTTCCGGCTGCCCGGCGTGCTCGCCATCCAGGTCGCGCAGGTCGACCAGATGTCGGGTGGCCGGGTCGAACTGGGCCTGGGCGCGGGCTGGTTCGAGGAGGAGCACAAGGCGTACGGCATCCCGTTCCCGAAGGAGAAGTTCGCGCGTCTGGAGGAGCAGCTGGCCATCGTCACGGGCCTGTGGGCGACCGAGGCCGGCGAGACCTTCAGTCACCACGGCACGCATTACGACCTGACCGACTCGCCCGCGCTGCCCAAGCCGGCGCAGGCGAAGATCCCGGTTCTCATTGGCGGCCACGGCGCGACCCGTACGCCGCGGCTCGCGGGCCGGTACGCCGATGAGTTCAACATGCCGTTCGCCTCGATCGAGGACAGCGAGCGCCAGTTCGGCCGGGTCCGCGCCACGGCCGAGGAAGCCGGACGCAAGGGCGACGACCTGGTGTACTCCAACGCGCTGGTGGCCTGCGTCGGCAAGGACGACCACGAGGTGGCCCGCCGTGCCGCGGCGATCGGCCGCGAGGTCGACGAGCTGAAGGCCAACGGCCTGGCCGGCTCGCCCGCCGAGGTCGTCGAGAAGATCGGCCGGTACGCGGAGATCGGCTCCCGGCGCGTCTACCTCCAGATCTTCGACCTCGACGACCTGGACCACCTCGACCTGATCTCGGCCCAGGTCCAGTCGCAGCTGGGGTAGCCGCCTCGGTGGCGCGTCGCAGGTTCGTCCCAGGCCCTCGGGAAGGACGGAAATTCCCTGGTGGGGGCCTGGCGGACCGCACATACTCGGACACGTGTTCCTGACGATCAGTACCACCGGCACCCCAGAGCGCCCCGCGACCGACCTCGGTTTTCTGCTGCACAAACATCCGGACAAAGCGCAGGCGTTCTCCACCTCCTACGGCAAGGCGCACGTCCTCTATCCCGAGGCGTCCGTCGAGCGGTGCACGGCCGCGCTGTTGCTCGAGGTGGATACGGTGGCGCTGGTCCGGCGCGGCAAGGGCAAGGGCCGTGGCGGCGCCCCCGACGCGGCGCTCGCCCAGTACGTCAACGACCGTCCGTATGCGGCGTCGTCGCTGCTCGCCGTGGCGCTGAGCGCCGTGTTCTCCAGCGCGATGAAGGGCCAGTGCAACGCGAAGCCCGACCTGCCGGGTCGGCCGCTGCCCCTGCGGATCGAGGTGCCGGCCCTGCCCGCCCGCGGCGGCGCCGACCTCGTACGCAAGCTGTTCGAGCCGCTCGGGTGGACGGTGAGTGTCGAGGCGGTGGCGCTGGACACCGAGTTCCCCGCGTGGGGCGACTCCCGATACGTACGCCTGGTTCTGGAGGCGGCAGGAAAGCTGACGCTGGCCGAGGCGCTGCGGCACCTCTATGTCCTGCTTCCGGTGCTCGACGACACCAAGCACTACTGGGTGGCCTCCGACGAGGTCGACAAGTTGCTGCGGGCCGGCGAGGGCTGGCTGCCGGATCACCCCGAGCAGACGCTGATCACCAGCCGGTACCTCGCGCGCCGCTGGTCGCTGACGCGTGAGGCGATGGAGCGGCTGGAGCTCGTACGGCTGGCCGAGGCCGACGACAGCGAGGTCGAGGAGATCGACAACGCGGTGGAGGACGTGCCGTACACCGACCTGCCCGAGGAATCCGAGGGCCCCGGCCACGGAAGCGGCTCCGAAGGCACCGTCCGTCCTGCGGACACCGGTCGCGGAGACGCCCCCGAAGGCGCCACTCACAGCACTGACCTTTCCGACGGCGCTGATGCCACCGCCGAACCCGGCAACCCCGGAGAGCCCGAAAGCAAGCCCGTCTCGCTCGCCGTCCGCCGCCGGGACGAGATCCTCGTCGCGCTGCGTGCCGCCGGTGCGGCGCGCGTCCTCGACCTCGGCTGCGGTCAGGGCCAGTTGGTGCAGGCGCTGCTCAAGGACCCCCGGTACACGGAGATCGTCGGGGTCGACGTGTCGATGCGCGCGCTCACCATCGCCTCGCGGCGGCTCAAGCTGGACCGCATGGGCGAGCGGCAGGCCGCGCGCGTCAAGCTCTTCCAGGGTTCGCTCGCGTACACCGACAACCGGCTCAAGGGGTACGACGCGGCCGTGCTGAGCGAGGTCATCGAACACCTCGACCTGCCCCGGCTGCCGGCCCTGGAGTACGCGGTGTTCGGCTCCGCCCGCCCGAAGACCGTGCTCGTGACGACGCCGAACGTCGAGTACAACGTCCGCTGGGAGACGCTCGCGGCCGGGCACTCCCGCCACGGCGACCACCGCTTTGAGTGGACGCGTGAGGAATTCCGTACCTGGTCCCACGAGGTCGCCCGACGGTACGGCTACGACGTGCGGTTCACGCCCGTCGGACCCGACGACCCCGAGGTGGGCCCGCCCACGCAGATGGCCGTGTTCACGCTGACCGCCGCGAAGGAGGAGAAGGCCGCATGACGAACGAGACGCACGCGAAGACCCGCACCCTGCCCGTGACCGACCTCTCCCTCGTGGTCCTGATCGGCGCGTCCGGCTCGGGCAAGTCCACCTTCGCCCGCAGGCACTTCAAGCCGACCGAGATCATCTCCAGCGACTTCTGCCGGGGCCTGGTCGCCGACGACGAGAACGACCAGAGCGCCAGTGGCGACGCCTTCGACGTGCTGCACTACATCGCGGGCAAACGCCTCGCGGCCGGCCGGCGCACCGTCGTCGACGCGACCAGCGTGCAGGAGGAGAGCCGCCGTCAGCTGATCGACCTGGCGAAGCAGTACGACGTCCTGCCCATCGCCATCGTCCTGGACGTGCCGGAGGAGGTGTGCGCCGAGCGCAACGCCTCGCGTACCGACCGCGCCGACATGCCGCGCCGCGTCATTCAGCGCCACACCCGTGAACTCCGCCGTTCGCTGCGGCACTTGGAGCGCGAGGGCTTCCGCAAGGTGCACGTCCTGCGGGGTGTGGCGGAGATCGAGAGCGCCGAGGTCCGCACCGAGAAGCGGTTCAACGACCTGACCCACCTCACCGGCCCCTTCGACATCGTCGGCGACATCCACGGCTGCGCCACGGAACTGGAGTCCCTGCTCGGCAAGCTCGGTTACATCGACGGGGTGCATCCGGAAGGCCGTACGGCCGTCTTCGTCGGCGACCTCGTCGACCGCGGCCCGGACACCCCCGGCGTCCTGCGCCGCGTGATGTCCATGGTCGCGTCCGGCGACGCCCTCTGCGTGCCCGGCAACCACGAGAACAAGCTCGGCCGCCACCTCAAGGGCCGCAAGGTCCAGCACACCCACGGCCTCGCCGAGACCATCGAGCAGCTGGCGGGGGAGAGCGACGAATTCCGGGAGCGGGTGCGGGAGTTCGTCGACGGGCTCGTCAGTCACTACGTCCTCGACAGCGGACGGCTCGTCGTCTGCCACGCCGGGCTGCCGGAGAAGTACCACGGCCGTACGTCGGGGCGGGTGCGCTCGCACGCGCTGTACGGCGACACGACCGGGGAGACCGACGAGTTCGGCCTGCCGGTGCGCTACCCGTGGGCGGAGGACTACCGGGGCCGCGCGGCGGTTGTCTACGGTCACACTCCGGTGCCGCAGGCCACGTGGTTGAACAACACCATCTGCCTGGACACGGGTGCCGTCTTCGGCGGCAAGCTCACCGCGCTGCGCTGGCCGGAGCGCGAACTGGTCGACGTACCGGCCGAACGGGTCTGGTACGAGCCGGCCAGGCCGCTCGCCTCCGAGGCGCCCGGCGGACACGAGGGGCGGCCGCTCGACCTCGCGGACGTGCACGGGCGGCGGGTCGTCGAGACCCGGCACGCGGGCCGGGTGTCCGTCCGTGAGGAGAACGCGGCCGCGGCACTGGAGGTCATGAGCCGTTTCGCCGTGGACCCGCGGCTGCTGCCGTATCTGCCGCCGACCATGGCGCCGACCGCGACCTCGCATCTCGACGGCTATCTGGAGCACCCCGTCGAGGCCTTCGCGCAGTACCGGGAGGACGGGGTCGCGCGGGTCGTGTGCGAGGAGAAGCACATGGGCTCGCGGGCGGTGGCGCTGGTCTGCCGGGACGCGGACGCCGCGCGTGAGCACTTCGGCGTCGGGGAAGGGCCCACCGGCGCGCTGTACACGCGCACCGGCCGTCCCTTCTTCGACGACCCCGCGGTGACCGAGGAGATCCTCGGCCGGCTGCGGGACGCCGCCACCGAGGCGGGACTGTGGAGGGACCTGGCCGCGTCCGCCGGCGCCTCCGCCAGTGCTTCCGACAGCGCCTCCGGCGAGGTCGACTGGCTGCTGCTCGACGCCGAGTTGATGCCGTGGTCGCTGAAGGCGTCCGGGCTGCTGCGCTCGCAGTACGCGGCGGTCGGCGCCGCCTCGGGGGCCGTGTTCCCGGGCGCTCTCGCCGCGCTCGAAGGGGCGGCGGCACGCGGTGTCGACGTCCAGGAATTGCTGGCCAAGCAGCGGGAACGGGCAGCCGACGCGGCCGCGTTCACCGACGCGTACCGCAGGTACTGCTGGACGACGGACGGTCTGGAAGGGGTCCGGCTGGCCCCGTTCCAGATCCTCGCCGTCCAGGGGCGCAGTTTCGCCGCCCTCCCGCACGACGAGCAGCTCGCGCTGATCGACCGGCTCGTGGAGCACGACGGGAGCGGGCTGCTGCAGACGACCCGGCGGTTGTACGTGGACACCGGGGACGCGGAGTCCGTGCAGGCCGGAGTCGACTGGTGGCTGGAGATGACCGGGCGCGGCGGCGAGGGCATGGTCGTCAAGCCGGTCGGCGCGGTGGTGCGGAGCGCCCAGGGACGCCTCGTGCAGCCCGGCATCAAGTGCCGGGGCCGCGAGTACCTGCGGATCATCTACGGCGCCGACTACACGCGGCCGGAGAACCTCGCGCGGCTGCGCGGCCGTTTCCTCAACCACAAGCGGTCGCTGGCCATCCGCGAGTACGCCCTGGGCCTAGAGGCCCTCGACCGGCTGACCGAGGGCGAGCCCCTGTGGCGGGTGCACGAGGCCGTGTTCGGCGTACTGGCCCTGGAGTCGGAGCCGGTGGACCCGCGGCTGTGAGGTGGGGGCCGGGCGGACCGCGGAGGGGGTGAGGGGCTGCCGCGCCCCTCACCCCACCAACCGCAGTCGGACCTCCGCCACCCCCACCCGTACCGTCTGTCCCCACACCAGTTCCACCGCGTCCTTTTCCATCCCGTCGCCGAAGGCGATGAGGCGGTCGGACTCGACGGTGAGCCGGAGGTGGCCGGTGCGGGTGAGGCCGCCGCCGACGAGCGAGGTGCCGGTGGCCGGCGACGGCCAGGCCTCGCGGACGAACCACAGCAGCCGGTCCTCGGTGGGCCCCGGCAGGGGGAACGGCCCGCCCCGCTCCTGCCACACCGACCGGAGCCACCCGCTCGCCCCGGTCCCCGTGCCCACGAGGACCCCGGAGGAGGCTTGGGGCTCGACGACACCCCTGTCGTCGTCGAGCCCCAGCCGGTATCGGGCCGTCTGGTGCCCCGCCGCCCCCAGGTAGATCTCGTTGAGCGCGAGCAGCCGCTGGGTGTCGTCCGCGACCGCCTCGACCATGGTGAGTTCGTCGGCCTGCCCGCCCCGGGCCACCGCGGAGGCGATCAACGCGCCCGCGTCGCCGGCCCGATGGCGTACCAGCACGCCGGGATTGCGGCCCGGGTCGGTGTCGATGCCGACCACGGGCTGTCCGGCCAGGTACTTCGCCACGTTGGCGACCAGACCGTCCTGCCCCACGACGACCACCACGTCCTCGGGGGCGAAGAGGAAACGGTCCAAGTCACCGCGTTCGACCCGGGCCTGACGCCAGGTCAGGGGCACCGCGGAGGCGATGTCGGAGAGCGCCCGCCGGGTCCTGCGGGAGCGCTCCGCGACCTCCTCGATGTCCCGTCCCCGGGAGGACAGGAAGAACGCCGCCTGGCCGTGCGTGCCGTGCCGGGCCACCAACTCCTCGTACTCCGTGGTGCGGTGGACCAGCACGACCCGGGGCGCGAGACTCACGCGGACTCCCTCCCCGAGGGGCAGTCGAGTGTCGATTCGACGGTTCCCGCGCCCAGTTGGGCGAGCAGCCCGGTCAGGACGTCGGGCGAGACCGTGACGCTTCCGATCCGCGGCAGGTTCTCCGCGAGCCGGGTGCCCGTCAGGGCGTTCAACGTGCCCACCGGCACCTCGGCGTGCACCCGCAGCCAGGCGTCCTGGGCCGCGGCCCGCGCCTCGCCGACCTCCCGTGCGGCCTGCGCCTCGGCCCCGGCGAGCCGGACGGTACGGGCCGCCTCGGCGTCGGCGAGCCGGACCGTCCGCGCTGCCTCGGCGCCGGCCCGCACCGCGTCCGCTGCGGCATGCTCCTCCGCCTCGCGGCGCGCGTTCGTACCGCGCTGGTCGACCAACTGCTCCTCGCGCCGGGCGAGTTCGATCTGGCTGGCGAGTTCGTTCTCGGCGATCGCGCGTTCCCGCTCGACGGCCACGGCACGCCGCTCGTACGTCGCCTTGTCCGCGTCCTGCTGGATCTGCTCCCGCGCCGGGGTGCGCAGCGCCCGCTCCACCTCGGGCTCGGGGCGCAGTGCCACCACGCGGGCGGCGACCACCTCGATGCCCGTCGCCGGCAGTCGTGGCTCCGCCGCGAGTCCGCCCGCGATCCGTTCGCGCACCGCCGCGACCCCGTCCACCAGGGCCGCCGCGAGCGACGTCCGGGCCAGCACGTCCAGCGCGTGCTGCTGGGCCGTCTCGGTCAGCAGGGTCCCGAGCTGTTCGAGGGGTGCCCCGCGCCAGACGCCGGTGTCGGGGTCGATGGAGAAGTCGAGACGGCCGGCCGCGAGAGCGGTGTCGCTGATCCGGTAGGTGACGGTCGCCTGCACCGACACGTCCTGGAAGTCGGAGGTGCGGGCGTGGAACGTCATGGCCAGTTCGCGGTCGTCGACCGGGACTTCGGAGAGTGCGGCGCTCAGCGCGCGGTACCAGAAGCTGAGCCCCGGTCCGTCGTGCAGCAGCCGGCCCGACCGGTGGTGCCGTACATGGGCGGTCGGCGCACCGCGCAGATGGCGCCAGCCGAAACGCCTGGTGATGTCGGCCATGGAACAACCCCCTTGCCACTGAGCGGACTCAGCGGCCCCTCGCTCATTGTCGTCAGTGCGACGATAATCGTTCGACCTCGTTATCGTCAAGAGGACGAGATCGGTTGTCGGGGCCGGGGCGGCGATCGACGGGTGCGCGCCGGGCGGATCCGCGCGGGCCGGTCCCGCCGATCAGCGGGTGAACGGGCGTCCCGATGGTCAGGATGGAGACATGGGATTCCATGTCGACTCCGAGGCCGGGCGGCTGCGCCGCGTCATCCTGCACCGGCCGGACCTAGAGCTCAAAAGGCTCACGCCCAGCAACAAGGACGCTCTCCTCTTCGACGACGTGCTGTGGGTGCGCCGGGCGCGCGCGGAGCACGACGGTTTCGCGGACGTCCTGCGCGACCGCGGTGTCGCCGTCCATCTCTTCGGCGACCTGCTCACCGAGGCCCTGGAGATCCCGGCGGCCAGATCGCTCGTCCTTGACCGGGTGTTCGACGAGAAGGAGTACGGACCGCTCGCCACCGACCACCTCCGCGACGCCTTCGAGACCATGTCCGCCCCCGAGCTGGCCGCCGCGCTGGTCGGCGGCATGACCAAGCGGGAGTTCCTGGACGCGCACCTGGAGCCGACGTCCGTGCGCTTCCACGTCATGGACCTCGACGACTTCCTGCTCGGTCCGCTGCCCAACCACCTCTTCACCCGGGACACCTCCGCGTGGATCTACGACGGTGTCTCCATCAACGCCATGCGCTGGCCCGCCCGTCAGCGGGAGACCGTGCACTTCGAGGCGATCTACCGCCACCACCCGCTCTTCCGCGACGAGACCTTCCACCTCTGGTCGGAAGGTCAGGCGGACTACCCGTCCACCATCGAGGGCGGGGACGTGCTGGTCATCGGAAACGGCGCGGTGCTCATCGGCATGAGCGAGCGGACGACCCCCCAGGCCGTCGAGATGCTCGCGCACAAGCTGTTCGAGGCCGGCTCGGCGCGCACGATCGTGGCGCTCGACATGCCCAAGCGGCGGGCCTTCATGCACCTCGACACCGTGATGACGATGGTCGACGGCGACATCTTCACGCAGTACGCGGGGCTCGGCATGCTCCGCTCGTACACCATCGAACCGGGCGTGGGGGACAAGGAGCTGAAGGTCACCGACCATCCGCCGGAGCACATGCACCGCGCGATCGCCGCCGCCCTGGGGCTCAACGAGATCCGCGTGCTGACCGCCACGCAGGACGTGCACGCGGCCGAGCGGGAGCAGTGGGACGACGGCTGCAACGTCCTCGCGGTCGAGCCGGGTGTCGTCGTCGCGTACGAGCGGAACTCGACCACCAACACCCATCTGCGCAAGCAGGGCATCGAGGTCATAGAGATCCCGGGCAGTGAGCTGGGCCGGGGGAGGGGCGGGCCCCGATGTATGAGCTGCCCCGTCCAGCGGGACGCCGTGTAGGAGGCACCGCGCGGGCGGACCCCGTGCGGAGCGGGGCGCCCGGTGCGGTCGTACGGTCGTACAGGGCCGGCAGAGGTCTTCGTATAGAAATGTTGAGCGTCGTATAGAATTCCAAGGGTCCCCCCGTCTTTCGTCACCCTGGAGCGCCCTCATGGCGACAGTCCCGACCGCCCTCGCCGGCCGCCACTTCCTCAAGGAGCTGGACTTCACCGCCGAGGAGTTCCGCGGTCTGATCGAGCTGGCCGCGGAGCTGAAGGCGGCCAAGAAGGCGGGGTCCGAGACGCAGTACCTGCGGGGGCGGAACATCGCGCTGATCTTCGAGAAGACCTCGACGCGGACCCGCTGCGCGTTCGAGGTCGCCGCCGCGGACCAGGGCGCGTCGACCACGTATCTCGACCCGTCCGGTTCGCAGATAGGCCACAAGGAGTCCGTGAAGGACACCGCGCGCGTACTCGGGCGGATGTTCGACGCGATCGAGTACCGGGGCGACAGCCAGGCCGGCGTCGAGGAACTCGCCGCATTCGCCGGGGTGCCCGTCTACAACGGGCTGACCGACGACTGGCACCCCACCCAGATGCTCGCCGACGTGCTCACGATGACCGAGCACAGCGACAAGCCGCTCGGTTCGATCGGCCTCGCCTACCTCGGCGACGCCCGCTTCAACATGGGCAACTCGTATCTGATCACCGGCGCGCTGCTCGGGATGGACGTCAGGATCGTCGCCCCGAAGGCGTACTGGCCGGCCGACGACATCGTCGCCCGGGCCCGTGAGCTGGCCGAGCGCAGCGGGGGCCGGGTCACGCTCACCGAGGAGGTCGCCGACGGCGTCCGCGGCGCCGACTTCGTCGCGACCGACGTCTGGGTCTCGATGGGCGAGCCCAAGGAGGTCTGGGACGAGCGCATCGGCGCGCTGTCCCCGTACGCCGTGACGATGGACGTGCTGCGGGCCACCGGCAACCCGGACGTCAGGTTCCTGCACTGTCTGCCGGCCTTCCACGACCTGGGCTCGAAGGTCGGGCGGGAGATCCACGAGAGCCACGGCCTGGAGTCGCTCGAGGTCACCGACGAGGTCTTCGAGTCGACGTACTCGGTCGTCTTCGACGAGGCCGAGAACCGGCTGCACACCATCAAGGCCGTCCTGGTCGCGACGCTGGCCTGACCGGCCCTCTCGTGGGACGGGGGCATCCCCGCCCCGAGCTGCGGTCACGCCCCCCGCCCGTTCTCCCGTACGATCCTCGGCGGGCCCGGAACCACCCCTTCCGCGGCCCGTCACGCGACCCTCCCCAGCGCTCGGCTCCGCCCGGGCGGGAGGACACCCTCTCGTCGCGCCCCGCACCACCGGAAATGAGCACCACCCGCATGCCCGCTCCACGGAGTCCTCGACTCAAGTCCTCCGAGCTCCTGATCGCCGAATCCGGCGCGGACCTCGAAGGCCATGGCCTCAAGCGCACCATGGGCCTGTTCCAGCTCGTCTGCTTCGGCGTCGGCGCGATCGTCGGCACCGGCATCTTCGTCGGCCTCTCCGACTCGGTCGCCCAGGCCGGCCCCGCCGTCGTGGTCTCCTTCGCCCTCGCCGCGATCACCTGTGTCTTCACCGCGTTCTCCTTCGCCGAGCTCGGCGGCGCGATCCCGGTCTCCGGATCCTCGTACTCCTTCGCCTACGCGGGCCTCGGCGAGGGCACGGCCTTCCTCGTCGGCTGGTGTCTGCTCCTGGAGTACGGCGTCTCCGTGTCGGCCGTCGCGGTCGGCTGGAGCCAGTACGTGAACGAGCTGCTCGGCAGCCTCATCGGCGTGCACCTGCCCGCCGCACTCTCCTCGGGACCGGCCGACGGCGGCGTGGTCAACCTCCCCGCGATCGTCGTGATCGCACTGGCCGCGCTCCTCCTGATGCGCGGAGTGCGCGAGAGCGCCCGGGCGACCGCCGCCATGGCCGTCCTGAAGCTGGCCGTGCTCGTGCTCTTCTGCGTCATCGGGTACAGCGCTTTCGAGGACGGCAACCTCACGCCGTTCTCCCCGGCCGGGCTCGGCGGCATCGGGGCCGGCACCACGGCCGCGTTCTTCTCGTACATCGGGTTCGACGCGATCACCACGGCCGGCGAGGAGGCCAAGAACCCGCGCCGCAACATCCCGATCGCGATCCTGATCTGCATCGGTGTGGTCACCCTGCTGTACTGCGCCGTGGCCGTCGCCGCGATCGGTGCCATCGGCGCGGGAGAGGTCGGCGGCCGGCCCGCCGCGCTGTCCTATGTCGTCAACGAGGTCACCGGCTCCGCCGTCGGCGGCGGGATCGTCGCGTTCGGCGCGGTCGTCGCCATCGCCTCGGTCGTCCTCGCGGTGATGTACGGGCAGACCCGCGTCCTCATGTCGATGGCTCGGGACGGGCTCGTCCCGCGCGTCTTCGAGCGGGTCTCGCCGAAGAGCTCGACACCCGTCACGGGCACGCTCATCGTTGCGGTGGTCTTCGCGGTCCCGGCGGCCTTCGCGCCGCTCGACGCGGTCGTCGATCTGACCACCATCGGGACCCTGGCCACCATGGCCGCGGTCAATGTCGCGGTGATCGCGCTGCGGCGCCGGGAACCGGCCCTCGCGCGTACCTTCCGGGTGCCGCTCTACCCCGTCGTACCGGTGCTCGGCGTCGGCTTCTGTCTCTACCTGATGTACGAGACGGGCTGGACGACCTGGATCCAGTTCGGGGCGTTCCTGCTGGCCGGATTCGTGCTCTACGTGGTCTACGGGCGCCGTCATTCGCGGCTCGCGGCGACGGCGGCACCGGATGCGGAAGCCGCTGCGGAACCTACACGTACCGGCGCTGAGGCGGCACGGCAGGCAGTCTGAACCAGACCGCCTTGCCGGACTCGGTGGGGCGGTGGCCGCAGGACGAGCTGAGGGTGCGGATGAGCAGCAGGCCGCGTCCGTGCTCCTGCCAGGGGTCGGGCGGGCCGAACAGGTGCGGGACGGTGAGGTCGCCGGGCGGCGCGGGGTCGGGGTCGTGGACCTCGACCTGACAGCCCGACGGCAGCAGCTCCACCACCAGCTCTATCGGGCCGGTCCCCGCGGTGTGCTCCACGGCGTTCGCGACCAGCTCCGCCGTCAGCAGTTCGGCCGTGTCGCTGTCGGCCGCGTGCTTCAGCTCGGCCAGCGCCGTACGGACCAGCGCGCGAGCGACGGGCACGGCCGCAGCGGTGTGCGGCAGCGCGATGCGCCAGGAGGCGGGAGCGGGGGGCTCGTGCAACGTGGGTCCGTTCATCAGCAGGCTGTCCTGCTTTCAACATAGGAATGGTACGGCGTTCCGGAACAGAGGCGCTCGGCGGGCGCCGGCCGGGACGTTCGTCCCGGGTACCGGCCGTCGTACCCACGAGAACGGCCCGCCTCGCACGGATGATCCGGTCGTTACGGGGCTATCGACGATCCGTGACTCGGTGACGGGAGCGTCGCTTTCCGGGCAGGGCTATTGCGCACTCATGACGACAGTCACGGATGAGTGATAAATTCGGGGAACAGTGCCCGAGGAGGCCGCACGTCATGAGTCCCTTCACCGGCTCCGCCGCCCGCACCCCCGACTGGCAGCACGTGAGGTGCCGGGTCAGCGACGGGGTCGCGACGGTCACCCTCGCCCGCCCCGAGAAACTCAACGCGCTCACCTTCGGCGCCTACGCCGACCTGCGGGACCTGCTGGCCGAGCTGTCCCGCGAGAAATCCGTCCGCGCCCTGGTGCTGGCGGGGGAGGGGCGCGGCTTCTGCTCCGGCGGTGACGTCGACGAGATCATCGGCGCGACCCTGGCGATGGACACCGCCCAGCTCCTGGACTTCAACCGGATGACCGGGCAGGTCGTGCGGGCCGTACGGGAGTGTCCGTTCCCGGTGATCGCCGCCGTGCACGGGGTGGCCGCGGGTGCCGGGGCCGTGCTCGCCCTGGCGGCCGACTTCCGGGTCGCCGACCCCTCGGCCCGGTTCGCCTTCCTCTTCACCCGCGTCGGACTGTCCGGCGGCGACATGGGCGCCGCGTATCTGCTGCCCCGGGTCGTCGGGCTCGGGCACGCCACCCGGCTGCTGATGCTCGGCGAACCCGTCCGGGCGCCCGAGGCCGAGCGGATCGGCCTGATCAGCGAACTTGCCGACGAGGGCCGCTCCGACCAGGCCGCCCAGGCGCTGGCCCGCCGACTCGCGGAAGGCCCGGCGCTCGCATACGCCCAGACGAAGGCCCTGCTCACCGCGGAACTGGACATGCCGCTCGCCGCCTCGGTGGAGCTGGACGCCGCCACCCAGGCGCTGCTCATGAACGGCGAGGACTACGCGGAGTTCCATGCGGCGTTCACGGAGAAGCGGCCGCCGAAGTGGCGGGGGCGGTGACCGTGGCCCTGCGTGTGGCCGTGATCGGCGGCGGACCCGGCGGGCTCTACACCGCCGCGCTGCTCAAGCGTCTCGATCCGGAGCGGGAGATCACCGTCTGGGAGCGCAACGCGCCCGACGACACCTTCGGCTTCGGCGTGGTCCTCTCCGACGAGACCCTCGGCGGGATCGAGCACGCCGACCCCGTCGTCTACGCGGCGCTGAGCGAGGAGTTCGTCCGCTGGGACGACATCGACATCGTGCACCGCGGAGTGCGCCACACCTCCGGCGGCCACGGCTTCGCCGCACTCGGCCGGCGCCGGCTCCTGGAGATCCTGCACGAGCGCTGCCGCTCACTCGGCGTCGACCTGCGCTTCCGGACCGAGGCCCCGTCGACCGCCCGGCTGACCACGGAGTACGACCTCGTGGTGGCCGCCGACGGTGTGCGCAGCCTCACCCGCGGCGCGCACGCCGAGGCGTTCGGACCGTCCGTCGAGGAACACCGCTGCCGCTACATCTGGCTCGCCGCCGACTTCGCCTTCGACGCCTTCCGCTTCGAGATCGCCGAGACCGAGCACGGCGTGATGCAACTGCACGGCTACCCCTACTCCCGCTCGTCGCCCGACCACACCCCCTCAACGAGGTCCTCCGGGCCACCGAACCAATGCGGCGCGTCGACCGTCATCGTGGAGATGCGCGAAGAGGTCTGGCGGGCGGCGGGCTTCGCCGAGCTGGACGAGCGGGAGTCCGCCGAGCGCTGCGCCAAGATCTTCACGGACGCGCTCGGCGGCCGCGCCCTGCGCTCCCACAGGTCCGCCTGGACCACCTTCCGTACGGTCGTCAACGACCGCTGGTCGCACGGGAATCTGGTGCTCCTCGGCGACGCCGCCCACACCGCGCACTTCTCCATCGGGTCCGGTACGAAGCTGGCGGTGGAGGACGCCCTGGCGCTGGCCGCCTGTCTGGAGGAACAGCCGACGCTCCAGGAGGCGCTGCTCGCGTACGAGGCGGAGCGGCGGCCGGTCGTCGCGTCCACGCAGCGGGCCGCCCGCGCCAGCCTGGAGTGGTTCGAGAACATCGGGCTCTATCTCGACCAGCCCGCCCGCCAGTTCGCCTTCAACCTCCTCACCCGCAGCCGCCGGGTCACGCACGACAACCTGCGGCTGCGCGACCCGCACTTCGCCGAGACCGTGGAGCGCGAGTTCGGCTGCCCGGCCGGCACACCACCGATGTTCACGCCCTTCCGGCTGCGCGAACTGACCCTGCGCAACCGGGTCGTCGTCTCGCCCATGGACATGTACTCGGCGGCGGACGGAGTCCCCGGCGACTTCCACCTCGTGCACCTCGGCGCGCGGGCGCTGGGCGGCGCCGGGCTGGTGATGACCGAGATGGTGTGCGTCAGCGCCGAGGGCCGCATCACCCCGGGCTGCGCGGGGCTCTACACCTCCGGTCAGGCCGACGCGTGGCGGCGGATCACCGACTTCGTGCACGCCCAGGCGCCGGGCACGGCGATCGGTGTGCAGCTCGGCCACTCCGGGCGCAAGGGCTCCACCAAGCTGATGTGGGAAGGCATCGACGAGCCCCTGGAGGACGGCAACTGGCCGGTGGTGGCCGCCTCCCCGATCCCGTACACGGCGAACAACCAGACACCCGGTGAGCTCGACCGCGCCCAACTCGCCGAGCTCCGCGAGCAGTTCACCGCCGCTGCCCGGCGGGCCGCGGACTGCGGCTTCGACCTGCTCGAACTGCACTGCGCGCACGGCTATCTGCTCTCCGGCTTCCTCTCGCCGCTCACCAACCGCAGGACCGACGCCTACGGCGGCTCACTCGCCGGCCGGCTGCGCTTCCCGCTCGAAGTCTTCGACGCGGTACGGGCCGTGTGGCCGAAGGAGCGGCCGATGACCGTACGGATCTCGGCCACCGACTGGGCCGAGGGCGGCAACGGCGCGGACGAGGCGGTCGAGATCGCCCGCGCGTTCGCCGCGCACGGTGCCGACGCCGTCGACGTGTCGACCGGGCAGGTCGTCGCGGACGAACGCCCCGACTACGGACGCTCGTACCAGACGCCGTTCGCCGACCGGATCCGCAACGAGACGGGGATCCCGGTGATCGCCGTTGGCGCGATCTCCTCCTGGGACGACGTCAACTCCCTGATCCTGGCCGGGCGTACGGACCTGTGCGCGCTCGCCCGCCCTCATCTCTACGACCCGCACTGGACGCTGCACGCGGCCGCCGAGCAGGGGTACTCCGGGCCGGGCGTCGCCTGGCCGAAGCCGTACGGTGCGGGCAGCCGGCCCCCGCGGACCGGCCGCACCGACGCCCCCAAACCCCGGCTCACGCTGGGGACTTGATGGGTCTTGGGGTGCAGGGGAGGTCCGTCACGCGAGCCCCTTTGCCGCCAGCAGAGCGTGGACCGAGTCCGCCGACTCCTCGGGTGTCTGCAGCTGCGTCTCCAGGCTGAGCGCGGGGTCGAGCGGTGGCTCGTACGGGTCGTCCACTCCGGTGAGCCCGGTCAGCATGCCCGCTGCCTGACGCGCGTACAGGCCCTTCACGTCCCGCTCGCTGCACACCTCGACAGGGGTCGCCACATGCACTTCGAAATACGGCGTGCCGCTCGCCTCGTGGCGCTTGCGCACCGCCTCGCGGCTGTCGGCGTACGGCGCGATGACGGGCACCACGGCCAGCACCCCGTTGCGCGCGAGCACCTCGGCGACCAGGCCGATGCGCTGCACGTTCGTGTGGCGGTCCGCGCGGGAGAAGCCGAGACCGGCGGAGAGGAACCGGCGGATCTCGTCGCCGTCGAGGACCTCGACACGGTGTCCCTCGGACCTCAGCCGGCCGGCGAGGACACGGGCGATCGTGGTCTTGCCCGCACTCGGCAGCCCGGTGAGCCAGATCGTGGCTCCCTGCGCCCTGGACGTGGTGGTCATGCGTGCTGTCCTTTCGCGGTGCCGCCCGGGCGCCGTTGTGCGTGGAGTTCACGGAAGAGGGCTTCCCACCGGGGATGCACGGCGTCGGGGCCGTACGAGGAGGCCGTCAGGACCGCCGCGACGCCCATGTCCGCCCGCAGTCGCCGGTCGGCCATCAGCCGTCCCATGGCGTCGGCGAGCGCGTCCGGGTCCTCCGGCGGGACGAGCAGGCCGTCGACTCCGTGCGTGAGCACGTCCGCCGGGCCGGTCGGACAGTCGAAGCTCACCACCGGCAGCGAGTGGCTCATCGCCTCGATCATCACCATCGGCAGCCCCTCGAAGCGCGAACTCAGCACATAGAACGACGCCTTGGCGAGCTCGTCGTCGAGGCGGTCGGTGTGGCCCATCAGGAAGACGTGGTTGTAGAGATGGTGCTCCTCGACGAGGGCACGCAGCTCGGCCTTCTTCTCGCCGCTGCCGTAGATCCGCAACTGCCAGTCGGGGTGCGTCTCGACGAGCTTCGCCCAGGCCGGGATCAGCAGGTCGAAGCCCTTCTGCGGGAAGAGCCGGCCGGCCGCGACCGCGATCTTCGACTGGTGGCGGGAGGGCACCTGGTCGAGCGAGTGCACGGCGTTGGGGATGCGGACCACCCGAGTGCCGGGAAGCAGTCGTGCGTACTCCTCGCGGTCGCGTTCCGTCAGGACGGCGACCGTGTCGAAGCGCGGATAGGTCTCCCGGATCCGCCGCCGCACATCGGGTTTGTGCGTCCCGTGGTTCATGTGCTCCTGCGCGACCCGGACCACCCCGCCGGTGGCGTGCTCGGCGGCGAGGAAGTTGAGCGCGGGCCGCGTGGTCACCAGGACGCCGTCGGTCAGCGTGCGCAGATACGCGATGAGCCGCTGCTCGACGTACCGGTTGAAGTACCGGTAGCCGAACTCGCCCGGGGGAACGTGTCTCGCCGGCCGGTCGAGCAGCCGGCCCCGGCGCCACTCGCGCCAACGGCCGACGAGCCCGGTGGCCGGGGTGTGGGCCGCCTCGCGCAGATCGACGACGGTGGAGACCCGCACCCGGGGGTCCAGCGGGAACTGGACGTCGTCCCGGCGGCGCACCGCACTGACCAGTTCGACCTGCCAGCCCGCCGCCACAAGGGAGTTGGCCTGGTTCATCACCGTACGGATGGTGCCGCCGCGGCCGTAGGCGTGCAGCAGCAGATAGCGGACCCGGGGGAGTGACTGACGTCCCGTCATAGGTCGTTCCCTGTACGGCACTTCAGCGACAGGTTGTCCTTGACCGTGTAGTACGGGCGGACCCGCAGGCCGTCCACACACTGTTCCGGAAACACCATGATCTTCTTCTTGTCGCGGATGTCGTCGAGCTGTCGTCCGGCGCGCAACTGCGCCTCGCCGTCGGTGAGATGGATGTCCCACTCCTCGACCTCGGCCTGGCCGTCGGTCGACAGGTCGGCGACGGGCAGCTCGCTCTCGAACCGGTCGCCCGCCAGCCGCACCTTGTACCGCAGACGCTGGTCGGTGCGGGCCCGGCGCACGAGCAGCAGCCGCCAGTCGTCCGTGTCACGCACGGGCCGTCCGTGGAGGTGTCCGACGAGACGTATGTAGCCGTCGCGCGGCCAGACCTCCGCTATCTCGGCGTGCGGCTTCACGAGCTGTAGCCCCAGGCCCGGCACATCGGCCGCAGCAGCGGGGGTATCTCCTCCTCGGCGGGCAGCGCGCGCCCGGACTGCACGCTGCCGCTGCGGATCTTGTCCCGCCAGTCACCGAGGCCCTTGACCAGCCGGCTGGCATCGCGGGTGCCGTAGTCGAGCATGGCCGGCTCGAAGTCCAGGTCCAGGAAGGCGCAGAGCCCGCGCAGTTCCTTCTCGGGGGCGGCGGTGATGTCCTCGTAGCGCACGGTGTGGCCGCCGGTGATGGCCTCGCGCGCGGTGTCGACGGCCGTCATGTAGCGCAGCGCGTCGGCGGCCGCCTCGGCGTAGGTGCGCTTGTCCGGGTCGCCCTCGTGCCACGACTGCGCGATGGAGACGGGGTGGCGCAGCAGGAAGACGAAGCGGGCATCGGGCCAGCAGTCTCTGATGCGTTCGTGGACGAACGCGTTGCTGGGTGTCTTCTCGACGATGAAGTCCTTGCCCGAGCGCGTCAGTTCGCGGTGCATGACCCGGTCCCACAGCAGGTGTTCCAGGTCGCCGCGCTCCAGGTCGAGGGCGCTCATCGCGCGCTGCGAGAGCTTGCTCCCGTAGTCGACCTCCAGACGGCGGATGTGCAACTCGTGCGGGGAGTGCAGCCGTGAGTGGGCGTTGAGCAGCATGCGCAGCAGGGTCGAACCGGAACGCACCGGAGACATGATGAAGACCGGCTGCCGCAGCAACCGGTCCGTGGCGAGCTCCTCGGGGGCCGGACATCGGTACACCGGCGTGGGCCGCCTCGCCGGTCTGGCCGCCGAGACCTTCTGTCCGGGCGGCGCGGCCCGGCGCACCTGGAGGCCCGTGGTGGCGGTGAGCGCCCGGTTCAGACTGCGCAGGAGAGTCATGCGCCCCGACGCTAGGTAAGAAGTCTGAGAGGAGAGACGGAGGAACCTGAGGGTTCCCTTAGCGCGCCGGATTGTTACCGAGGGCACGGTTCCGGGGGGCTCGGGGCCTGTCGGACGGGGTGCGCGTCCGCGTTCCCGGGGTGTCCGGCGTGGCTCGGTCGGGCCGCGCCGGACCACGTTCCCGGGGTGCCCCGCGCATCCGGGCAGCGACGGACCGGCCGCCGCTCAGGCAGCCCGGCGCACGCCCGCGAACTCCGCCCCCGCGTCCCGCAGTCGCTCGTGCAGCGCACCGAAGACGGCGGCCGAGCGGACGCCCGGCCAGTCCTGGGGCAGCAACTCGGCGGGCAGCCCGGGATCGGTGTACGGCAGATGACGCCAGGAGTCCAGGGCGAGCAGATAGTCGCGATACGCCTCCTCGGGCGGGGTGTCCGCGCGCCCCTCCCAGTCGTGCAGCACGCGCGCGTGGCGGTCCAGGAACGCCTCGTGCTCCTTGGCGATCGCGGCCAGGTCCCACCAGCGCGCGACCGCCTCGGCGGTCGCCGCGAATCCCAGGTGCTCGCCGCGGAACAGGTCCACGTACGGGTCGAGCCGCAGCCGTTCCAGGGTGTGCCGCGTCTCCTCGTAGAGGCGGGCCGGCGCGATCCACACGCCCGGGGCCGCCGTCCCGAAGCCGAGGCCGGCCAGCCGGGAGCGCAGCACGTGCCGTTTCTGCCGTTCCGACTCCGGGACGGAGAAGACCGCGAGCACCCACCCCTCGTTCCGCGGGGGCACCGCCGCGTACACGCGCCGGTCGCCGTCGTCGAGCAGTTGGCGCGCGTCGGGCGACAGCGCGTATCCGGCCGCGCCCGCCGGTGTGCGCTCCGGCGCGAGCAGCCCGCGCCGTTTGAGCCGCGAGACCGAGGACCGTACGGAGGGGGCGTCGACGCCGACCGCGGCGAGGAGCCGGATCAGCTCGGCCACCGGCACCGGGCCGGGCGCATGGCGGCCGTACGCGCCGTAGAAAGTGACGATGAGGGACCGGGGGGCGTGCTGCTCGGACACGTTGATCACTCTAGAGGCCGTAGATCATTCCGGCTTACCTTCCACGGGTACGGGACCGCCGGGCGGGGCCGCGCGAGGGCCGGCCGCGGAAGGGTCGGCTGCGGGAGCACCGGCTGGGGAAGGGCCGGCTCCGGGAGCACCGCCGCCGTCCGCCGCCGGGCGGGGGCCTGCCACGGATGCGCGCCCGCCCTCCGCGGGGCCCCGCTCGGCATCGGCCCGCAGCCGGAACCGCTGGAGCTTCCCGGTCGCCGTGCGCGGCAGCGCGTCCAGAAAGACGATCTCGCGCGGGCATTTGTACGGCGCCAGTTCCGACTTGAGGAAGACGCGCAGCTCCTCCGCGTCCCGGTGCGCGCCCGCCCGCAGTACGGCGTACGCCACCACCACCTGACCGCGCGCCGCGTCGGTGCGCCCCACGACGGCCGTCTCCACCACGTCGGGATGGCGCAGCAGCGCGTCCTCCACCTCCGGCCCGGCGATGTTGTAGCCGGCCGAGATGATCATGTCGTCGGCGCGGGCGACATAGCTGAAGTAGCCGTCGGGGTCCCGCACATAGGTGTCACCGGTGATGTTCCAGCCGCCGCGCACGTACTCCTGTTGCCGCGGGTCGGCGAGGTAGCGGCAGCCGACCGGGCCGCGCACCGCGAGCAGCCCCGGCTCGCCGTCGGGCACGGGCTCACCGGACTCGTCCACCACGCGCGCGTGCCACCCCGGCACGGGCACACCCGTCGTACCGGGCCGGACGGCCTCGTCGGCCGCGGAGATGAAGATGTGCAACAACTCGGTCGCGCCGATGCCGTTGATGATCCGCAGCCCGGTGCGCTCGTGCCAGGCCCGCCAGGTGGCCGCCGGCAGGTTCTCGCCCGCCGAGACACAGCGCCGCAGGGACGAGACGTCGTACGAGTCCAGCTCGTCGAGCATCGCCCGGTACGCGGTCGGCGCGGTGAACAGGACCGACACCCGGTGCTCCGCGATCGCGGGCAACAGCTGCCTGGGGCCGGCCTGTTCGAGGAGCAGGGAGCTGGCGCCGGCCCGCATCGGGAAGACGACGAGCCCGCCGAGGCCGAAGGTGAAGCCCAGCGGGGGGCTGCCGGTGAAGACGTCGTCCCGGTGCGGCCGCAGCACATGCTTCGAGAAGGTGTCCGCTGTCGCCAGCACATCGCGATGGAAGTGCAGGCACCCCTTGGGGCGGCCGGTGGTGCCGGACGTGAACGCGATCAGTGCGATGTCGTCGGAGGCGGTGGCCGCGGCCGGGTAGGGCTCGTCGGGCGCGCCCGTGATCCGCAGCAGCAGGTCGTCGGGTGCGTCCCCGCCGTACGTCGTCACCCGCAGTCCGGGGATCTCGGCCTTCACCAGGTCGTCCACGGACCGGATGTCGCACAGCGCATGCGTCACCCGGGCGATGCCGCACATGGTGGTCAGCTCGTGCGGCCGCTGCTGGGCCAGTACGGTGACGGCGACCGCGCCCGTCTTCAGCACCGCCAGCCAGCACGCGGCCAGCCACGGGGTGGTGGGCCCGCGCAGCAGCACGCGGTTGCCGGGTACGACGCCCAGTTCCGCGCTCAGCACATGCGCGATCCGGTCGACACGGGCGAGCAGCTGGCCGTACGTCCACATGTCCCCGGACGGCGTACGGAACACCGGGCGCTCCGCACCGAACCGCTCCACCGTCCGGTCCAGCAGCTCGACGGCACAGTTCAGCCGCTCGGGGTAGCGCAGCTCGGGCAGCTCGAAGCGGAGCTCCGGCCACTGCTCGGGGGGCGGGAGATGGTCGCGCGCGAAGGTGTCGACGTGCGCCGAGACCGATGGCCGTACGGCGTCGGCGGTGTCCGTGGGGTCCCTGGGGTCCATGGCCGTTCGCCCCCTTGTCGTGGTGGGCTCGCACTGGGAGCGTATCGTGTTGGTGACGACAGTCAACAGTTCGCGATACCGTCGCAGGGGCGGCCGCCGGTTCCGGCCGGCTCGCGGAGCCGTGGGGCCGGCCGGCTCGTACGCTTCAGCGGTCCGTGCGGCCGCCCGGCAGGAGAGGGGACCGGCAATGACCGCATTCTCGCTCGATCCGGCACAAACCGCCTGGTGCGCCGAGCTGCGCACCCTGGCCGTGGAGCGGCTGCGCCCCCTCGTGGACAAGACCGAGCCGGGCCGTGTGAACCGCCCGCTCGTCTCGGAACTGGGCCGACTCGGTCTGCTCTCCCGCCTGTTCACCTCGGGCGCGCTCGACCTGTGTCTGATGCGCGAGTCCCTGGCGCAGGTCTGCACGGAGGCCGAGACGGCACTCGCGTTGCAGGGCCTGGGCGCGCACCCGGTGCACGCGTACGGCACCGGGGCCCAGCGGGACCGGTGGCTGCCGCGGGTGAGCGAGGGCAGCGCGGTCGCGGCCTTCGCCCTCAGCGAGCCCGGCGCGGGCTCGGACGCGGCTGCGCTGGCCCTGCGGGCCGACCCGGACGGCTCCGGCGGATGGCGGCTCACCGGTCAGAAGTGCTGGATCTCCAACGCCCCCGAGGCCGACTTCGCCACCGTGTTCGCCCGCACCACCCCGGACGCCGGCGCCCGTGGCGTCACCGCCTTCCTCGTCCCCGCCGACCGCCCCGGGCTCACCGGCACCCCGCTCGACCTGCTCTCGCCGCACCCCATCGGGACCCTCGACTTCGACGCCGTCCGGGTGACGGCCGACGACGTGCTCGGCGAACCCGACCGCGGCTTCCGGGTGGCCATGGGCACCCTCAACCTCTTCCGGCCGAGCGTGGGCGCCTTCGCGGTCGGCATGGCACAGGCGGCACTCGACGCGACGCTCACCCACACGGCTCAACGCCAGGCGTTCGGCGGCACGTTGAGCGCTCTGCAGACGGTGGCCCACCAGGTCGCCGAGATGGCCCTGCGCACGGAGGCCGCCCGCCTCATGGTCTACGCGGCCGCGGCGGCGTACGACGCCGGAGCCCCGGACGTTCCCCAGCGGGCCGCGATGGCCAAACTGCTGGCCACGGAGACCGCCCAGTACGTCGTCGACGCGGCCGTCCAGCTCCACGGCGCCCGCGCCCTGCGCCGCGGCCATCTGCTCGAACACCTCTACCGGGAGGTGCGCGCACCCCGGATCTACGAAGGAGCGAGCGAGGTCCAACGGGCCGTCATCGCCAAGGAGTTGTACAAGAAGCCCATTGCCGACGCCTACCGGGAGGTGGAGGTCCCATGACCGCCGAGCGCATCAATCCGCCGGAACTCTCGCCACCCACCGGCTTCTCGCACGCCGTCGTCGCCACCGGCAGCCGCGTCGTCTTCCTGGCCGGCCAGACCGCGCTCGACACCGACGGCAAGGTGGTCGGGGAGACCCTCCCGGAACAGTTCGAGACGGCTCTCACCGGTCTGCTGACCGCCCTCCGGGCCGCCGGCGGCACCCCCGCCGACCTGGCCCGCGTCACCGTCTACGCCACCGACGTCGCGGACTATCGCGCCCGCGCCGCCGAACTCGGCCGCATCTGGCGGACGTTGGCGGGCCGTGACTTCCCCGCGATGGCCGTCATCGGCGTCGTACGCCTCTGGGACGAACAGGCGCTGGTCGAGCTCGACGGGTTCGCGGTGTTGCCGTAGATGACCGATTCCAAAGGGTCGGTGAGCGAAGGCGATCAGTGAGCGTAGGACGGGTTGTCGCGTGTGGTCGTTGTGCCGGATCGCGGCGGTCAATTCGAGGATCCGCTGCATCATCCGGTGATGACGCCGCGGGGTGTGCGGCCGCGGTGATGTTCGAGATCGAGCTGTAGTTCTTGTCGCCGATCAGCGTCTGACCGGGCAGGGCGGCGGCGATTCCGGGTTCGGCCGTGAGCAGGTCGAGCAGATTCTCGCGCTCGTCGGCCTCGCTCCGGCGCAGGTCGTCGGTTTTCCCATCGAGCGCGGTCGCGAGGAAGTCCAAGTCGGGCGTCACCACGGGATCGTGGGCACCCTCGCCTGGCGTGCCGGGACGGACCGAGCGTTGTCAGTGGCGACATATAGCGTGCGCGGACCAACTGGTGTGACGCGATGGGGGATGTACGGATGGAGTTCCGGATCGAGCGAGGCGCTCTCGCCGAGGCCGTGGCCTGGGCGGCCAAGTCGTTGCCCGCACGTTCGCCCGTACCTGTGCTGGGTGGCTTGATACTGGACGCGGCGGACGGACGGCTGCGTATCTCGGGCTTCGACTACGAGGCGTCCGCGACCATCGAGGTCCCGGCGGAGACGCTGACGGCCGGTCGGGTGCTCGTGCTCGGGCGCAGACTGCTGGACATCTGCCGGGTATTGCCCGATGCGATGGTGACGTGCGCGCTGGAAGGAGCGCGCTTCACGATGGAAGGGGGCGGTACGCGCTTTGGGCTGTCGACCTTGCCCATGCAGGAGTATCCCGCGCTTCCCGCGCTTCCCGCCTTTCGCGGAACGTTGGATGCGGCAGAGTTCGCGGCGGCGGTCGCACAAGTGGTGATAGCCGCCGGTCGTGACGACTACCTCCCGGTGCTCACGGGGATCCAGCTCCGGCTGGATGGCGAGTCCCTGACGTTGGCCGCTACGGACCGATACCGGTATGCCGTGCGTGTGGTGCCGTGGAAGCCGCAGGGGGCGGGTTCCGATGCGGTGGAGGTAGTGGTTCCCGGCCGCAGGCTGGCCGAGATCTCTCGTGCGCTGACGAAGTCGGGGCTGATCCGCATCGGGCTGAGCGGCACGGGTGACTCGGGTGGTGGCTTGATCGCCTTCGAGGGAACCGGGATGCGTACGACACTGCGGTTGCTGGAAGGGCGGCTGCCGCGCTACGACAAGTTGTTCACACTGGACGGTCCGGCAGTCGCGGTCACGGAGCGGGAGGCGCTCGCCGACGCGGTCCGCCGTGTCGCGGTCGTCGCGGAGCCGAACAGCCCGATCCGGCTCGACTTCTCCGCCCAGGGAACCGTCCTCCTGCAGGCGGGGTACGAAGACGACATTGCTTCGCAGCAGCTCGCGGCCACGTTGACCGACGCCGATGACCTGGAGGTCGCCTTCAACCCCGCGTACTTGATGGAAGCCCTCAACTCCTTCGACGCCCCTCAAGTGCGCTTTGAACTTCTGGGCCCCGGCCGGCGGGCACTACTCAGTGGCGTACGGGACGAGGATGACGCGGCACGCGAAGACCACCGCCATCTACTCATATCAGTACGGCAACTGAGCTGACGAACAGCCGGAGCCGCCCCTTGGAATCGATCATCCAGGGCCTGTCCGACGATGCCCGTCGTCGCCCGGAGGGCGGCCTCGTGAGGTGGACGGGAGGATCGCTGAGGATCAGGCGGCGGCGGCGAGCTGTCCGACGGGCAGCCGGCGCGGGGCGACCACACTGCCGTCGGGCAGCAGCTCGCCGGTGTCGTCGAAGACGATCGCCCCGTCGCACCGCAGGCTCCAGCCCTGCTCGGGGTGGGCGGCGACGATGTGCGCGGCCTCGCGGCCGGGACGGTCCGAAGTCTGGTGGGAACACATGGCGCACCTCCACGTCGGATGCGATAGGTGGTCGGCGGCGCTGTCGCCACCTCGCATGGATAGACCATCCTCCCGCCGCGAACTCATCGGAACACCCGGCCCTTGAGCGTGACAACACGCGGACATCACGCGGACGCCGCCAAGACGGTCGCGGCGGATCCGCGCCGAAATCCGTCCGTGGATCTCCCCCGAGCGGCCTCGGGGCCCACTGCCGTCCGAGCCGAGCCGAGCCGGAGCTCACCGTCCCGACCGCCGCGCACGTACGATCCCGGTCCCGCGGAGTCGCGGGCTCCTGGTCCCGCGGGCTCGTGGACCCCGGGCTCACGAGCCCCCGTGCTCGCAGACCCCGGGCTAGCAGGCCCTTGGACGCACAGACCCCCGAGTCCACAGCCCCTTGGACGCACAGACCCCCGGACTCGCCACCGAAGGAGTGACGGTCACCGTCCGCGGTGCGGTGGCCCGGTACCTGTGGAACCTCTGTTCCCCGTCTCCCGTTCCGGGCCCCGTTCCAGGAGGTACTTCCATGTCCTTGCGCCAGGTCGTCGGCGCGGCCACCGGTGTCGCGCTGCTGCTGCTCACCGCCCCCGCCGCCCATGCGCTCATCGACCCCTTCGAGTCGGTCACCGTCGACCCGACCGGCACCGTCGCCCCGGACGGCACGATCACCCTCTCCGGCACCTACCGCTGCACGGACGGCACCGGCGCGGTCTTCGTGAGCTCGTCCCTGCGCCAGGGCGACAGCAACGTGCGGCACGGCATTGGCGGCACCAGCGCGGTCTGTGACGGCGCGGAGCACCGCTGGACGAACTCGGACCGCCCCGAACTCGGCCGCTTCAAGGCCGGGGCGGCCGATGTCGAGGCCACGCTGATGGAGCTGCGCCCCACCTCCAGCGGCCTCCCGCTGCCGCGCTTCCACGCGGCCCGGCAGCAGCAGGTCACCCTCGTACCGGCCTGGGGGCAGGGGATCGCCGCGCCCGCCCAGCCCTGAGAGACCGTCACACCGGAGCCGCCGTCCCCTGCGGGGGCGGTGGCTCCGCGCGCTCAGCCGGTGATCTTGAACGTGGCCGGTGAGTCGTTCTGGGTCGCGACTTGGCCCGGGAACAGATTCGTGACCGTGTTGCCCGTGAAGGTCCCTGTGCCGGTGACTCCCGAGGGGATCCAGATGCCCTGCTTGGCCGGCCGGTCGATCGTGTTGTTCTTCAGCGTCGCGTTGACGCGCGTTTTGTCGATGTAGATGCCCGAACGGAGAGCACCTCGCAGGACGTTGTCGGTCATGGTGACGTTCGAGTACGCGGTCGGGAACAGCGAGGTGCTGGACGGAGAACTGATCCGCGCACCGTGCCGGGTGCCGTTCCAGCCTCCGCCGCCGTTCAGGACGTTTCCGCTGACCGTGACGGACGTCAGGGGGTTCCCCGTGTCGCCGAACACGCCGAGGTCCAGTGCGCTGTTCGACGACACGCTGTTCACCAGGTTGTTCTTCACCTCGATGTTCTGCCCGCCGGCCACCCGGATGCCGTTGGCCCACCAGGGTGCGATCGCGGTGTTGTTCAGGATCTTTGTACCGTTGACCTGCGGGTTCGTGCCGCCGGCGCCGGCGTCGGAGTACGTCGCGAAGGAATCGTCACCGGTGTTCCGGGCGAAGTTGTTCTGCACCGTGATGTTCTTGCCGAGCTTGTCCGGATTCGGCGTGTTGCCGTTGTTGACGTTGAAACCGTCACCGTAGGTGTCCGCTGTCCGGCTGTTGCGCACGATGCCGTTGGTGCCGGACAGCCAGTTGGCGTCGACGTGTCGCGTCCAGATCCGGTCGACCAGCCAGCCACCGGCGCCGCTGGCGTTGATTCCGTAGTCCGAACCGCCGTTGCCGCCGACACCGCGCCAGGTGGCGTTGGCGTCGATCTGGAGATCCGTCAGTGTGGTGCCCGAGCCCACCAGGATCTGCGAACGCCATCCGGCGGGGGTCGGCAGAGGAACCTTGCGATAGATGGTGGTGTGCCACATGCCGGCGCCCTGCACCTTCACGCCGGTGAAGTTCAACGTCGTGGACGTCAGGCTGTTCGTCAGGTACTTGCCCGGCGGGATCCACACGGACTTTCCCTGTGTCTTGGCGGCGTTCACCGTGTTCTGGATCGCGACCGTCGAATCCTTCACGAAGCTGGGATCCGCTCCGTAGCTGACGACGGAGAGCGAGTTGGCCGGCTGGGCCAGGGCGCCCCCGACGTTCTCCAGATCGACGGAATCGATGTCGTAGACGGCTGCCGTGTTGGCAGCGTCCTTCTGGAGTTTGATCGTGCTGCCCGCCGCGATGGGAGCACCCGTGACCCAGACGGGGAATTCGTTGTAGAAGCGGTAGGGCGACCCGCCGGCCTTGGGGTCGTCCGGATTGGTGGTCGCATCGCGGTAGTTCCACGCCTGCTTGGAGCTGAGCGAGATCGCCTGGCGGTACACGCCGTTCACGTACAGGTTCAGCGACGCGGTGATGCCGCCACCTGCCGCCGCGTCCGGAATCGAGGCGCGGACCACGAGGGTATTGGCGCTCTTGCCCGTGTTGTTCGACATCGACACCGAAGAGCCGGTGGCCTTCAGCTCGACCAGGGAGTAGCCCGAGGCTTCGGTCTCCAGCGAGGCCGCGGTCGGTGCAGCCGCTCCCGGGGTGAGGGAGCGGAGGGCGGCGCCGCCGCCACGCGTCCCGGTTTCGGCTTCGACCGTGGTGAAGGGTGTGGTGGCACCAGCCGCTGCGGCAACCGCCTCGGCATCGGTCCCCGAAGTCACTTCCGCGTGACC
Source organism: Streptomyces sp. NPDC058371 (assembly GCF_042723265.1). Classification (NCBI taxonomy): domain Bacteria; kingdom Bacillati; phylum Actinomycetota; class Actinomycetes; order Kitasatosporales; family Streptomycetaceae; genus Streptomyces; species Streptomyces sp. NPDC058371. Next base: position 40,618 of record NZ_JBHXJC010000011.1, read on the forward strand.
TTTGGTGCCCGGAAGAGCGAACAGAGTGCCGGCGACAAGCATGGCGATGCCAGGAAGCCATATGGAGGCTCGTCGGACTTTTCTGTGCATGTTTCACCTCGTGGTGGGGTCAGCGACAGGGCGGGATCAGCGCGCCGCGAGCAAGAGGACTCATCTGCCGGAGGTCTGACACGTTGTCGATGAAGGTGCTCGAAGTCGTTGTGCCGCGCCAAGTCCTGCGATGTGCGGGCATGTTGGGGTATGCCGAGCAGCTGGTTCAGGGGTGGGGGGAGAGCAGGTGCGACGGGCGGCGCGGCCGCGCCGTCATGTAAATCCATCAAGTTGCTTTAGTCAATGTGTCTGACGGTTCGAATGCGGGGCGCAGCAGGGAGCGGGTCTTGGGGTTCGCTACGAACGGGACGGTTCACCGGCCGATGTCCCTTTCCGGGTGCGGACTGACGTGGAGCTGCGGGACAGGGGTCGCGGTGGGGCCCGGTGGTAGGGCTCGGGGGAGGGTCGACGGCCTCGCTTCAGAGTTCATCCAACGTATTGACAAACTCCGGCGCCGGTTCATAAGTTCGGATGGCCACCTGTGCGACATCGTCCGAGCAGCGGTAATTCCAGGGTCGGCCGACCTGTTGGCCGACACCACTCACCCCGAACCGCCACGCGCTGCCGCGCGGCGTCGATGGGAGCGTGCAATCACCTTGACCACTGGTATCCCGCGGGCGCTCGTCGTCCGCGGAGGTCGGGACGGGCATCAGCCCGCGGCGATCAGCGACTTCGACGTGCCGGAGGTCCGCACGTCGACCGAAAGGGGACTGCTGTGGGCGAGCCGCTGAAGCCTTTGAACATCGGCATCGTGGGCGCGGGAAAGATCAGCGGTGCCTACCTCTCGACCCTGGCGCGTCTGACGTCCGTGCGGTTGACCGCGGTCACCGACCTCGACCTGAGCCGCGCGCGGTCCGTCGCGGCGCAGGCCGGGGCGGAGGTGGCCGTGGCGCCGTCCGCGGCCGCCCTGGTGACCAGGGACGACGTGGACGTCGTCCTCAACCTGACGATCCCGGCCGCGCACGCGGAGGTCGCCCTGGCGGCGCTCGCCGCGGGCAAGCACGTGTACGGCGAGAAGCCCCTCGCGGCCAACCGCAAGGAGGCCGAAGCCGTACTGGCGGCGGCGCACGAGGCGGGGCTGCGGGTCGGCTGCGCACCCGACACCGTCCTCGGCACCGGAACCCAGACCGCGCGCAAGGCGGTCGACGACGGTCTGATCGGCACCCCGGTCGCGGCCACCGCCTTCATGACCAGCGCGGGCCACGAGAAGTGGCACCCGGATCCGGAGTTCTACTACCGGCCGGGCGGCGGCCCGTTGCTCGACATGGGGCCCTACTACCTCTCGGCCCTGGTCCATCTGCTGGGCCCGGTGGTCCGGGTGACCGGAGCGTCCTCCCGGCCGCGTGCGCAGCGGACGATCGGCAGCGGCGCCCGCGCGGGGCACACCTTCCCGGTGGAGGTGGACACCCACATCACCGGGATCCTGGAGCACGCGGGCGGAGCTCTGTCCACCCTGGTCATGAGCTTCGACATCCGCGCCGCGCGGCTGCCGCGCATCGAGGTGCACGGCACCTCCGCCTCGCTGTCCGTGCCCGACCCGAACGGCTTCGACGGTCCCGTCGAGATCCACCGCGGTGACGGCTGGGAAACCCTGCCGGTGTCGGCCGGCTGTCCGGACGCGGGGCGCGGCGCAGGCCTCGCCGATCTGGCCGAGGCCCTGTCGGCGGGGCGTCCGCACCGTGCGTCGGCCGAACTCGCCGCGCACGTCCTGGACATCATGCTCACCCTCATGGACGCGGCGGACCAGGGCCGCGCGCTCCCGGTGACCACCATCTGCGAGCGACCCGACCCGGTCTCCGGCGCCGACCGCTGACCGACCCCGTCCGACATCCCCGCCGATCCTCCACCCGAGCATGCTCTCGGGAACGCGCATGCTCGCGGGAACAGGAGAAGTACCTCATGCACGACGACCGGAACCTGGTCGAAGCCCGCCTGGAGCGGGTCCTCAGGGAACGCATCCGCCCGTCCGTCCACCCCGAGTCGACACCGCTGTCCGTGGAGATCTGGTCCACCCCGGGCGAACCCGTCCCCGTGGCCGAGGGACTGGCAGCGCCGACCCGCCCCATCGCCCCCGGGACTCCGTGGGGCACGCCGTGGGGGACCAGCTGGTTCAAGGTCACGGGCACGGTTCCGGCCGAGTGGTCGGGCCGTACCGTCGAGGCCGTACTCGACCTCGGCTTCACCCCGCGCACCCCGGGCTTCCAGTGCGAGGGCCTCGTCCACCGACCCGACGGCACCCCGGTCAAGGGACTCCACCCGCGCAACGCGTACGTCCGTGTCGGGTCGCCGGTGGCCGGCGGGGAGCAGGTGCACTGGCGCATCGAGGCCGCCTCCAACCCCGATCTCGACGCGAGCGGAGTGCCGTTCCAGCCGACCCCGATGGGCGACAGGGCGACCGCCGGCGACGCGCCCCAATACGTGCTGGGACAGATGCGGTTGGCCGTCTTCGACGAGACGGTGTGGAACCTCGCCATGGACCTGGAAGTGCTCGGCGAGCTGATGCCCGAACTGCCCCTGGACGGCAGTCGCCGCTGGGAGATCCTGCGTGCGGTCGGCCGGGCGCTGGACGCACTGGACCTCCAGGACGTGAACGGCACGGCACAGGCCGCACGGGACGCACTGGCCGGCGTGCTCGCCACACCCGCCGCCTCCGCCGCGCACCGCATCAGCGCCGTCGGCCACGCCCACATCGACTCGGCGTGGCTGTGGCCGCTGCGCGAGACGGTCCGCAAGGTCGCCCGGACCGCGTCGAACATGACGGCCCTGCTGGAGGAGGAGCCCGACTTCGTCTTCGCCATGTCGCAGGCCCAGCAGTACGCGTGGCTCAAGGAGCACCGGCCCGAGGTGTACGCCCGGGTCAAGAAGGCGGTCGCGGACGGCAGGTTCGTACCCGTGGGCGGGATGTGGGTGGAGTCCGACACCAACATGCCGGGCTCGGAGGCGATGGCCCGTCAGTTCGTGTTCGGCAAGCGGTTCTTCCTGGAAGAGTTCGGCATCGAGAGCGACGAGGCCTGGCTGCCCGACACCTTCGGCTTCGCCGCCGGGCTGCCGCAGATCATCAGGGCGGCCGGAGCCAAACGGCTGCTCACCCAGAAGATCTCGTGGAGCCGGACCAACAAGTTCCCGCACCACACGTTCAACTGGGAGGGCATCGACGGCACCCGCGTCTTCACCCACTTCCCGCCCGTCGACTCGTACAACTGCGAAATGACGGGGCATCAGATTGCGCACGCGGCACGGAACTTCAAGGAGAAGGGCGTCGCAACCCGATCCCTCGTGCCGACCGGCTACGGCGACGGCGGGGGCGGTACCACGCGCGAGATGGTCGCCAAAGCGGCCCGGATGCGCAGTCTGGAGGGTGCGCCGACCGTCGCGTGGGAGGCCCCGGCCGACTTCTTCGCCAAGGCCGAGGCCGAATACCCCGACCCGCCCGTGTGGGTCGGCGAGCTCTACCTCGAACTGCACCGCGCCACGCTCACCAGCCAGGCGGGGACCAAGCGCGGCAACCGGCGCAGCGAGTCCCTGCTGACGGAGGCCGAGCTCTGGGCCGCCACGGCGGCGGTGCGCACCGGCGCCTCCTACCCCTACGAGGAGCTCGACCGGATCTGGAAGACGGTGCTGCTGCACCAGTTCCACGACATCCTGCCCGGCTCCTCCATCGCCTGGGTGCACCGCGAGGCACGCGAGACCTACGCACGGCTGGCCGAAGAACTGGAGGCCATCATCGCGGGTGCGCAGCGTGTCCTGGCGGGGGAGGGGACGCGGGAACTGGTCTTCAACTCGGCCCCGCACGCCCGCGGTGGCATCCCGGCCGGCGGTGCCTCGGCCGAGGCCGCTCGGGGCGGCGGGGTGGTTCCCGTCCCGCGCGAAGGCGGCGGGTACGTCCTGGACAACGGCCTGCTGCGGGTCGAGATCGACGGACGAGGCCTGGTGGTCTCCGCGTACGACATCGCCGCGGGCCGGGAGGCGATCGCGCCGGGGCAGGCAGCCAACCTCCTCCAGCTCCACCCCGACTTCCCCAACCAGTGGGACGCGTGGGACGTCGACGCCTTCTACCGGAACGTGCGCACCGACCTCACCGACGTCGCCGAACTGGCTGTCGAGGGGCCTTCGGTGCGGGTTGAGCGGACGTTCGGCAGCTCCCGGGTCAGCCAGCTTCTGTCACTGCCGACGGACGCCAAGCGGCTCGACATCGACACCGAGGTGGACTGGCACGAGCGGGAGCGCTTCCTGAAGCTGGCCTTCCCGCTGGACGTGAAGGCCGACCGGTACGCCGCCGAGACGCAGTTCGGGCATGCGTACCGGCCCACTCACCAGAACACGAGCTGGGAGTGGGCCAAGTTCGAGGCGTGCAACCACCGCTTCGTGCACGTCGACGAGCCGGGCTGGGGCGTCGCGGTCGTCAACGACGCGACCTACGGTCATGACGTGACCCGCTCGGTACGGACCGGTCCCGACGCCGGCACGACGACCACCGTACGGGCGTCGCTGCTGCGCGCGCCCCGCTACCCGGATCCGGAGACCGACCAGGGTGTCCACCGGTTCCGGCACGCGCTGGTGCCGGGCGCGACGATCGGCGACGCGGTCCGCGAGGGTCACCGGGCGAACCTGCCCGAGCGCCGGGTCGACGGGGCCGCAGGCGAGGTGGCGCCGCTGGTGACCGTGGACAACGACGCCGTCGTGGTGAGCGCGGTCAAGCTGGCCGACGATCGCAGCGGCGACCTGGTGGTGCGCGTCTACGAGGCGCACGGCGGACGCGCCCGCGCCACGGTCCGCGCCGACGGATTCGCCGCCGGGCGGGCCGTCCTGACGGATCTGCTGGAGCGCCCGTCGCCGGGCGTCGAGCGGCCCGGGGAGGTGGACGCTGGTGTCGCGCTGACCCTGCGGCCCTTCCAGATGGTGACTCTGCGCCTGCCGCGAGCCTGAGGTCACGTCATGTCACGACGTGAACGACGCGACGTGACGTGCGCGGTCGGTGCCGGGCTCCGCGCGCATGCCGGATCTTGGTCAGCGGCTGGGGCTGCCCGCGCGGCACGGCCGACGTCCTGGCGCGCGCACCCCGCCTGCGCACCGTGATGCACTGCCGGCAGCGGCAAGTCGCTGATGAGCGAAGCGGCGTGGGAACGCGGCATCCTCGTGTCGTCGGCGGCCGATGCCCATGCCGGCCCCGTCGTCTCCTACTCGCCGGCCCTCATCACGCTCGCCGCGCGGCGCACCCTGACCCTGGCGGCCGGCTATGCGACGGTCGGCCGACGTGCCACGGCCGTTCGGGCGCCGACGGCAACACGGTGGGCATCGCGGGCGCCCCGGGTGTCGGTCGCGGTGCGCCGGCCGGACTGCGCCGGTCCGACGCGGGCCACCGACTGCTGCTGAGCGACCCGTACGTGACCGACGAGGAGGCGCGCCGACTGGCGCGGAACGGGTGCAACTCGCCGAACTGTGCCGTCGATCGGCGGTGGTGAGCGTCCATGCGCCGCTTCTGCCGGAGACGACCGGCCCCACTCGCCGGTCCGCACAAGCGCTTGCTGTCGGCCGAGGCGGACCCCGGCCGCACAGGAAAGCCGCCGCATGAATTTACGTGTCGGAAGCATTGACGTTAGCCAATCGATTGGATTTACATACTCGTGCCGGTGCCCGGGGGGATGGCCGGACAACGCCCGTCTCACGGCGAAAGGGCTTCTCGTCATGACAACGCTGCAACATCCGGCCGCCCGACCGGCCGAGGAGGGTGGGGCACCGGACAAGGGCCGTCTGCGGCGACTGCGTCCGCGCCGCCGTCGGGACATGGCTCTCTTCTGGTTCCTGATACCCGGCCTCGTGGTGCTGCTGCTGTTCCAGTACGTCCCGCTGCTCGGCAACGTCATCGCGTTCCAGGACTACCAGCCCTACATCGGCATCATGCACAGCCCGTGGAGCGGGCTCGACAACTTCGACGTCATCTTCAACGGAGACCAGCAGTTCCTGCACGCACTGGTCAACACCCTCGAACTGACCCTGATCCAGGTCGTGTTCGTCTTCCCGGCGCCGATCCTCCTCGCACTCGCCCTCAACAGCCTGGTCAGCGAACACGTCAAGAAGTGGGTACAGAACGTGCTGTACCTGCCGCACTTCCTGTCCTGGGTGGTGGTCGTCTCCCTGTTCCAGCAGCTGTTGGGCGGCAGCGGCATGGTCAACCTGTTCCTGCAGGCCCACGACATGGGCACCTGGAACATCATCGGCAACCCCGAGCTGTTCAAGTCCTTGCTGACCTCGCAGGTCATCTGGAAGGACACCGGCTGGGGCACGATCCTCTTCCTCGCCGCCCTCTCCCGCGTCGACAACAACCTCTACGAGGCCGCCGCCATGGACGGCGCCAGCCGCCTGCGGCAGACCTGGCACGTGACCCTGCCGGCGCTGCGCGGACTGGTGATCCTGCTGCTGATCCTCCGGCTCGGTGACGCGCTGTCCGTCGGCTTCGAGCAGATCCTGCTCCAGCAGACCGGCGTCGGCCTGGACAACAGCGAGGTGCTGGACACCTACGTCTACAACCACGGCCTGATCGCCGGGGACTGGGGCGTCAGCGCCGCCGTCGGTCTCGTCAAGGGCCTGGTCGGTGTGGTGCTCGTACTGGGCGCCAACAAGATCGCCCATCTCTTCGGGGAAGAAGGTGTCTACCGGTCATGACAACGCTCTCGCCGGCCCGTCCCGGGCGCCGCGCACCGCGCCGCGCCTACAGCGCCGTCCCCGGGGAGACCCCGGGCTCGCTGCCCTGGCGCTCCGTCAAGTCGCTGATCCTGCTGATCTGCGTGACCCTGGTCGTGCTGCCGTTCGTGGCGATCCTCTCGACCTCGCTCGCCGACTCCGCCGAGGTCACCAAGGCGGGCGGCTACGTCCTGTGGCCCGACCACCCCACCTTCACCGCGTACCAGGCACTGCTCAACGGCGGGATCGTCTCCAAGGCCATGCTCGTCAGCGTCGGGATCACCGTCGTCGGCACCGCCCTCAGCCTGGTCTCGTCCATCATGCTGGCTTACGGCCTCAGCCGGCCCGGGTCCTTCGGGCACAAGCCCGTACTGCTCCTGCTGCTGATGTCCATGCTGTTCGTGCCGGGTGTCATCCCCAGCTATCTGATGGTCAAGCAGCTGGGTCTGATCAACAGTTACTGGTCGTTGATCCTGCCCACCATGATCAACGCGTTCAACGTGATCGTGCTGCGTTCCTTCTTCATGAGCGTGCCCAAGGAGCTCATCGACGCGGCCCGCATCGACGGCGCGTCCGAGCCGAACATCCTCATGAGGATCGTGCTTCCGCTGTCCAGGGCCTCGGTCGCCGTCATCGGCCTGTTCTACGCGGTGACGTACTGGAACGCGTTCTTCAACGCCCTGCTGTACATCAACGACGCGTCGAAGTGGCCCATGCAGCTGGTGCTGCGGACCTACGTCGTCAACAACGCGCAGCTCGGCGGCGGTCAGGTGGATGTCGCGGCCGGGGCGCCGCTGCCGCCGGCCCAGTCGCTGCAGGCGGCGATCCTGGTTCTGTCGATCGTGCCCATCGTGGTCATCTACCCCTTCCTCCAACGGCACATGAACAAGGGCGTCATGATCGGGGCGGTGAAGGGATGAGCAGCCCTATGAAGCCACTGCAGCCACTGCAGCCACTGCAGCCACTGCCACGCCCAGCACTGAGCCGTCGCGGCTTCCTCGCCTCCGCCGTCGGCGTCACGGCGGGCCTGACCCTGGCCGGCTGCGGGGACTACCGCCTTGCCACCGGGCGGGACGCCAACGCCCAGGCCCAGCTGCCCGCTTACATCCCTTACAAGGGCGTGACGACGTCGATGCCGGCCACCGCGGACGGTGTCGCGCCCGGCTATCTGAACTACCCGGCCGACCCCGTCAAGGCCTTCCCGGACGGCCCGCCCGCCAAGGGGCCCGGCATCGACATCATGACGCTGATATTCAACCCGGTGCCGCCGCCGGAGGGACGCAACGTCCTGTGGCAGAACCTGAACGACAGCGTGGGCTGCGACCTCAACTTCGCGATCACACCGGTCGGTGACTACCCGGCCAAGTTCGCCGTGACGATCGCGGGCGGCGATCTGCCCGACGCGATGCTGATGCTCAGGCCGGACCAGAATTCGGCGGCCACGCCGGACATGCTGGACACCCTTTTCGAGGACCTCACCCCGCATCTGTCCGGCGACAACATCCGGGACTACCCGTACCTGGCCAACATCCCCTCCGCCTCCTGGGCGCCCTGCGTGCGCAACGGCGGCATCTACGCGCTGCCCATGCCCCGCCCGCTCTCCGGCGGCCCCACCTACACCCGGCTCGACCTGATCAAGAAGCGGGGGCTCGACCCGAATCCGAGGAGCTGGGACGAGTTCGTCCAGCTGTGCAAGGACGTCACGGACCCGAAGGCCAACCAGTACGCCCTGGGCGACAGCGTCACCGCGTGGGAATTCGTCATGAAGATGCTGAAGGCCCCCAACAACTGGCGTGAGGAAAACGGCAGGTTCACCTGGTACTACGAGACCGAGGAGGCCAAGCAGTCCCTGGACGCGGTCAACCGGCTCACCAAGGCCGGCGTGATGCACCCGGACACGTACAGCGTGCTCGGCAAGGCGAAGGAGTGGTTCGGCAGCGGACAGACCGTCATGAACCCCGATGCCCCGGCCGCCTGGAACGACTACTACACCAACTTCGGCCCGGCCACGGAGGGTTTCGATCTCGGCTACATGATGGCGCCGGGCTTCGACGGCGGCGAGGGCGGCCAGTGGCAGGGCTCGGCGAACTACGCCACGCTCATCATCAAGAAGGCGTCCAAGTCCCGTATCCAGCAGATCCTGCGCGCGATGAACGCGCTCGCCGCCCCCTTCGGGACCGACGCCTACCTGCTGCGCAAGTACGGGGTCCAGGGCCCGGACCACACCCTGAAGGGCACCGACCCCGTCCTCACCCCGCAGGGCCAGGCCGAGGCCACGCTGCCGACCATCTTCGCGACGGACGCGCCGTTCACGCTGTACTACCCGGCCAAGCCGGACATCGTGCACGACCAGTACGCCTTCCAGAAGGAAGCCGTCAAGGTGCTGATCCCCAACCCCGCCGAGCCGCTGTACTCGCCGACCGACTCCAAGAAGTCCAAGCTGTTCGGCACCCTCCTGGACGACACCCGCAAAGGCATCATGCAGGGCCGCCTCCCGCTCAAGGAGTGGGACGACGCGATGAAGAACTGGCGCAAGGAAGCCGGCGACCAGATCCGCCGCGAGTTCGAACAGGCATGGGAGACCCGGAACTCATGACCCGCACCCCCGCCGAGGACCGTGCCCACTGGGAGCGGACCGCGGACCAACTGCTGCTCGCCGTACGGCCGTACGGCACCGACGGGCACGCCCTGATCAACCTGCCCGGCGTGCCCAGCAGCAGCGGCGCGCGCAGCGACGGACTGGAGGGCTTCGCCCGCACCTTCCTGCTGGCCGGCTTCCGGCTGGCGGGGGCGGGCGGGGCCGATCCGCACGACCTCGCCGGCTGGTACGCGGCGGGCCTGGCCGCCGGCACCGACCCGAAGAACCCGGACCGCTGGCCGACGTTCGCCGAATGCAACCAGGCCAAGGTCGAGGCCGCGTCCATCGCGCTCGCGCTGCACGAGACGCGGCCGTGGATCTGGGACCGTCTCGACGACAGGGCCAGACAGCACGTCCTCGACTGGCTCGCCCCGATGGTCGGCGACCCGATGCCCGGCAACAACTGGATCTGGTTCCAGGGCGTCACCGAGGCGTTCGCCCGCACCGCCGGAGGGGAGTGGCGCCAGCAGGACCTCGACCGCACCATCGCGCTCACCGACGGCTGGTACGCGGGCGACGGCTGGTACTCCGACGGGCTCACCGGCGGCGAGCACCGCAACTTCGACCACTACAACGGCTGGGCGATGCACCTGTACCCGTTGTGGTTCTGCCGGATCCTCGGCGACGCCGCACCCAGCGGGCTCCTCGACCGCTACCGGGCCCGGCTGCGCCGCTTCCTGGGGGACCAGCGGCTCCTGGTCGGGGCGAACGGCTCGCCGCTCGTCCAGGGCCGCTCGCTCACCTACCGGCACGCCGCGCTCGCCTCGCTGTGGACCGGCGCCCTGTTCGACGCCACACCCCTTTCGCCGGGGGAGACCCGGGCGATCGCGAGCCGGATGCTCGACCACTTCACCGGCCACGGGGCCACCGACGGAGCGGGCCTGCTCACCCTGGGCTGGCACCGGCCCTTCCGCGGCATCCTCCAGGTGTACTCGGGGCCCGCCTCGCCGTACTGGGCGAGCAAGGGCTTCATCGGTCTCGCCCTGCCGCCCGAACACCCGGTGTGGACCGAGGAGGAGACCCCCCTCGCCGTCGAACGGACCGACTTCACGCGCACCCTGGCCGCGCCCGGCTGGCTCGTCTCCGGCACCGTCGCCGACGGTGTCGTCCGCGTCGTCAACCACGGCGGGGACCACGCCGACCCGGCCCGCCCGCACGCGGACGACCCCTGCTACGCGCGCTTCGCCTACTCGACGCACACCGCTCCCGAGACCCCCGGCGACCCCACCTTCGACACCGGCGGCAGCGCGGACGCCGACCCGCTCGACAATGCGGTCGTCCTGCTCGACGCGGCGGGACGCGCCTCCCACCGGCGTCCGGCAACCCGGATCTCCGTGGACGGCGCCACGGCCGTCTCGCGCTCCCGAGCGCACTGGCCCCAGGACGCGACCTGGGACCCGTTCGGCGGCCCCGACACCCGGTACGCGCTCGGCCCCTGGATCACCGTCGGTTCCGCACTGCGCGGATCGATCGAGGTACGGGCCGTACGCGTCGACCCCGCCCTCGACCTCGCTGCCCCCGCACCTGCCCCCGCACCCGCCCCAGCTTCCGCTTCCGGCGACGACGCGGCAGGGGCCGGGACCGGATACGTCCTGCGGATCGGCGGCTGGGCTCTGGCCGTCGATCCGCGGTCCGCCCCCGCTCCCGGCCCGGTGGACGGCGACACCGCCCGGGTCGCGGGCGCCGACGGCCTGGTCTCCGTCATCGTCGGCGCGCACCAACTGCCCAGTGCCTCCTTGGTACTTGGAACCGACAGCAATGCCCTCGGTGCCGCATCCGCGACCCCCGTCGTGGAAACGGACGGCCCTGTCGCGCACGGCACCGCCCACGTCGCCCTGATCCACCTCGGCGGCACCGACCCCATCGCCCTGCCCCAGGTCACCACCCGCGCCCAGGGCGCCACCCTGCTCGCGGACGTGACCTGGCCCGACGGCGTACGGGACACGATCCGACTGCCCGCACCCGACTCCGCGTACGACCCGTGGAAGGACCAGCACCGTGCATGACGACCGCCGGATCATCGAGGCACGGATCCGCAAGCTGCTGGACCGGGTCGTCCGCCCCGCCCTCTACAGCGCCGTGCACCCTCTCACCCTGAGCGCCTGGCGCGTCGACGGCGAACCCGTTCCCGTGGCCGACGCTCTGCACGCCGACTACGAGCCGTTCACGCTCGGCTCCACCTGGGGCGGCCCCTGGGCGACGACCTGGCTACGGGCGAGCGCTGAGATCCCGGCGGAGTGGTCGGGGCGCCGCGTCGAGGCCGTCTTCGACCTCGGCTTCGACCTGACCAAGGGACCGGGCGGCCAGGCGGAGGGCCTGGTCCACGACGCCCAGGGCTCGCCGATGCAGGGCCTGCACCCGTACAGCCGCAGCGCGCTCCTCACCGACTCCGCCACCGGCGGCGACCGGGTCGACCTGCTGATCGAACTGGCCGCCAACCCGCCCATCGTCGCCAGCGCCGCCCTGCACATCCACCACGGCTCGCTGGAGACCGCGGGCACCGCGGACCTCTACCGGCTCGAACAGGCCGAGATCGCGGTGCGCGACGACGACGTATGGCACCTCATCCACGACATCGAGGTGCTCGACGAGTTGATGCACGAGCTTCCGCTGGGCTCCTCCCGACGCCACGAGATCCTCCATGCCCTGCGCCGAGCCGCCGCCGCCGTCGACCCGACCGACGTGGCGGCATCCGCGGCGGCGGCCCGGGACCGGCTGGCCGATGTGCTGTCCCGGCCCGCGCACGCCTCCGCGCACACGATCGCCGCGGTCGGCCACGCCCACATCGACTCGGCCTGGCTGTGGCCGGTGCGGGAGACCGTCCGCAAGTGCGCGCGCACCTTCACCAACATGACCACCCTGGCGCAGGAGTACCCCGAGCTCGTCTTCGCCTGCTCCTCGGCCCAGCAGTACGCGTGGATGAAGGAGCAGCGGCCGGAGATCTTCGCCCGTATGAAGAAGGCGGCGGCCGACGGGAACTGGGTGCCGGTCGGCGGCATGTGGGTCGAGGCCGACGGCAATCTCCCCGGCGGCGAGGCCCTGGCCCGCCAACTCGTGTACGGGCGGCGGTTCTTCGCCGAGGAGTTCGGCGTCGAGCAGCACGGCGTGTGGCTGCCCGACTCGTTCGGGTACACCGCCGCTTACCCCCAGCTCGCCAGGCTGGCCGGCGCCAAGTGGTTCCTCACCCAGAAGCTCTCGTGGAACGAGACGAACCGGCTGCCGCACCACACCTTCGACTGGGAAGGCATCGACGGAACACGGATCTTCACCCACTTCCCGCCCGTCGACAGCTACGTCGCGTCCCTCACCGCAGGTGAACTCGCCCACGCGGAAAGCAACTTCGCGGACAAGGGGGTGGCCACCCGCTCGCTGGCCCCGTTCGGCCACGGCGACGGCGGTGGCGGTCCCACCCGCTCGATGCTGGAGAAGGCGCGCCGCCTGCGCGACCTCGAAGGCTCGCCCAAGGTCGTGATCGAGTCGCCCGACACGTTCTTCGCGAAGGCCCGTGCCGAGTGTGACCAACTACCCGTTTGGCGCGGCGAGTTGTACCTGGAGAACCATCGCGGCACCTACACCAGCCAGGCCCGCACCAAGCGCGGCAACCGGCGCAGCGAGGCGCTGCTGCGCGAGGCCGAACTCTGGGCGGCCACCGCTGCCGTCCAGGCCGGCGCACCGTACCCGTACGAGCGGCTGGAATCGCTGTGGCGGCGAGTCCTGCTCAACCAGTTCCACGACATCCTGCCGGGCTCGTCCATCGCCTGGGTGCACCGGCAGGCCGAGCGCGAGTACGCGGAGATCCACGCCGAACTCGAAACGGTGATCGCCGACGCGGTCGGCCATCTCCCCGGACGTCCCGCGCTCCTCAACGCCGGACCGTGCGCACGCCGTGAGGTCGCCGTGCTCGACGACGCCGAATTCCCCGGTGGGCAGCGCCTGTCGGGCGGCCGTACCGCGGTCCTCGCCGAGGTCGCTCCCCTCGCCTCGGGCGGCACCGTGGACACGCCCCGGGCCGCTGTCACCGCCGATGCGAAGGACGGTGGGTTCGTCCTCGGCAACGGGGTACTGACGGTCGTCGTGGACCGGCGCGGGCTGCTCACCTCCGTGTACGACCACACCGCCGAGCGGGAGGCGATCGCTCCGGGCGCCGTCGGCAACCTCCTCCAACTCCATCCCGACGACCCCAATCTGTGGTCGGCGTGGAACCTCGACTCGTACTACCGCGACGTCGTGCGCGACCTGGACCGGGCCGAGTCGGTGACGCTCGTGGACGAAGGACCCCTGCTGGCGTCGGTGCGGGTCGAGCGAGCCCACGGATCCTCCCGGTTCGTCCAGTACGTCGAACTCGCCGCCGAGAGCCGGCAGGTGACCGTCCGCAACGACATCGACTGGCAGGAGCGCGACACCGTACTGAAGGCGGCCTGGCCGCTCGACGTGCACGCGGAACGGGAGAGCGCCGAGATCCAGTTCGGCCATGTGCAGCGGCCCACACACGAGAACACCAGTTGGGACGCGGCGCGCTTCGAACTGTGGGCGCACCGCTGGGTGCACGTGGGCGAGCGGCGCTGGGGCGCGGCCCTGCTCACCGACTCCACCTACGGTCACGACGTACGCCGCGACACGCGGGAGGACGGCGGCACCACCACGACGGTGCGGCTCTCCCTGCTCCGGGCGCCGCACAGCCCCGACCCGGAGGCCGACCGCGGCCGCCACAGCTTCGGCTACGCGCTGCTCGCCGGCGCCGGGATCGAGGAGGCCATCGCCGGGGGCTACGCGCTGAATCTGCCCCTGCGCCCCGCCCCGGCCACGGCTCGGGCCCTGGTCGCACTCGACACCACCGATGTGCTGGTCGAGTCGGTCAAGCTCTCGGACGACCGCAGCGGCGATGTCGTGGTCCGCCTGTACGAAGCGTGCGGGGGAGCGGCCTCGGCGCGGCTGTCGGCGGGGTTCGCGCTTGCCGCCGTATTCGACTGCGACCTGCTGGAGCAGCCGGAACGGGAGGTGACACTCGCGTCCGACGAGACGGCCGACCTCAGGCTCAGGCCCTTCCAGATCCGCACGCTGCGCCTGCGCCCGGCAGGCGAAAGGACAGAAAGCGTCTGATCCGTAGCGCCGCTGCCCGGAACGGGCAAGATCCACCCAGGGCTGCACAGCTGTGTCATAGGATTCTACTAATGGGATGCGTCGGAGGAGCGGATGCAGGGTGCCGCCGCCCGAGGCTGGGAGAAGAACGTTGACGAGTATGACGGCGGGCACCGGGAAGTCCACGATCCGGCGCGGTACCAACCTGCCGCGCGTGGGTGACTTCAACGAGTCGGTGATCCTGGACGCCATTCGCCGGCACTCCGCGGGGCTGAGCCGGGTCGAACTAGCCCACGCCACCGGCCTGTCCGCGCAGACCGTCTCGAACATCACCCGTCGGCTGCTCGACCAGGGCGTGGCGCGGGAATCGGGGAAGCGGAGCACGGGCAGCGGGAAACCTCGCACCCTCCTCGAAATCGTCCCCGCATCCCGTTACGCGGTGGGAGTGCACCTCGACCCGGCGGTCATCACCTGCGTACTGGTGGACCTGCTCGGCACGGTCGTGGCGCAGCGCAGCGAAGGCACCCCGAGCGGCGGCGACACCGACGGGGTCGTCGCGGACATGGCCGCTTCGGTGGCCGCGATCGTGGCGGAGTCGGGCGCCGACCGTGACCGGATACTGGGCCTGGGGATCGCCGCACCGGGGCCCATCGACGCGGCCGCCGGCTGGGTCGTGGACCCTCCCGAGCTGCGCGGCTGGGGCCGTTACCCGCTGCGCGACAAGCTCAGCGAGGCGACCGGATTCCCGGCCCTCCTCGACAAGGACGTCACGGCCGCCGTCGTCGCCGAGCGCTGGACCGGAGCGGCCAACGACAGCCGCAACCTGCTCTTCTTCTACCTCGGCACCGGATCCGGGATGGGACTCGTGGTGGAGGACACCGTGCTGCGCGGCGTCTCCGGGAACGCGGGCGAGGTCGGCGGACTCGGCGCGGCCTGCTCGACACGGACGCTCGTCGAGGAGGCCATCGCCCTGGGCGTGCTCGGCGCCGAGTACACGGTGACGAATCCGGCCGACGCCCAGCGCGGTCTGGAGCGGCTGGCGGCGCTCGCCGCCGACGGCGAGAGACAGGCGGACGGCATCATCGAGCGCCTGGCGATCCGGATCGGCCGGGGCGTCTGCGCGGCGGCGACGCTCCTGGACGTGGACACCGTCGTCTTCGGCGGACCGACCTGGCAGCTGCTCGCCGACCGCCTCCTGGCGACCATCGAGCCGATGGTCGCACGGTCCCCGTTCGTGCGGGCCACCCATCCGACCACCGTCGTCTCGACCACGCTGGGCGAGAAAGTCGCCGCCGTGGGAGCGGCATCCCTGGTCCTCGACCGGGCGCTCTCCGCGCAGCCCAGGTCACTGCTGCTGGGCTGAAAGCCCCGAGGTCAGGTGGCGGTCGGCCCGTTTCGGGTCGGCCCCGTCGGTGCCACCGTCGCTGGATCCGTGCTGGATGTCCTGACGTGCCGTCACCTGTGGTCATCCCGGTGTACGTCCGAACTACGGCGACTGGTCTCGATTTTGCTCCTCGCGGCTAAGCGAACTCCCGCGTTCTGTCGGGCGGCCTCGTCAGCTCCGCGTTGCCTCAATGAGCCAGACGGGGGACGGCCGTTCGATGATGCGGTCCAGGGTGAAGCCGCCGGCGTGCAGCAGGGCGGACCATTCCTTGGCAGTACGCTCACGGCCGCCGAACAGGGCCATCATTGCCACATCAAGCACCTTGGCAGGATGGGGGGAGCTGTCCTCGGGAATCACCATTTCCGCGAGTACCAGACGGGCTCCACCGGGTGCGGCCTTGGCGATGTTGCGGAGGATCTGCACGCTCTTGTCATCGTCCCAGTCGTGCAGGACCACCGACATGAAGTAGACGTCGGCTGCAGGGACGCCGTCGAAGAAGTCGCCTCCTGCTACCCCTATCCGTTCTGACAGGCCGGCGGCGGCGATACGGGTGTGGGCTGCGGCGGCCACTTCCGGTAGGTCGAACACGATGCCACCGCGGTTGGGCGTGGCGTCGTCGCTGAGCAGTTGCACCAGATGGCTTCCGTCAGCTCCGCCGATGTCAGCGACCGTACCTGTGCCCGGAAGTTGGTAGCCGTCCAGCGCAGCGCCGCGCAGTCCGACCGATGACATCGCCGCGTTCTGGATCTCGACCCGCTGCGGGTCCTCGGCGATCCAGTCGAAGAAGGGCTTGCCGAAGAAGTGAGTTGCAGCGTTCTCTCCTGTCTTGACGTTGTGCAGGAGGTCGTTGAAGGGCGCGTAATGTGTGTGCATCCAAAAGCGCGCGATCGCCCGGACCGAGTGAGAAGGCCCGTCGGCCAGCGTGGTGCCCAGTTCAGTGACCTCGACCGTGTCCTCATCCATCCGGAACACGCCGAGGGGCTCCAGGGAACGGATGACTCGCCGCAGCGCGTCGGTGTTGGCGTCTGTGGCCTCTGCCAGCTGCTGGACCGTGAGGGGCCCCTGCAGCAGGAGCGTGGGGACATTGAGCTCTGCCATCGTGTACAGAGCTTGTGAGACCTGATAGCCCGAAAGTAACTGCAGCATTTTCACGGACGGGGGAAGGTCGCTCATTGGGAGTCCTTAACGTGGTCAATAGTCGAAGACAGTTCTGAATGACGCCCCAGTGGAATGCGTAAGGAGAGCATTCCGGCAGGCGTGAGACGCACTTCCGCACTTCCGTTCTCGGCCTGCGAAATGCAACGCTGCGACGGCCCGTCCACGGGAGCAGCCGCTCGGATGCGGAAAAAGATTCGGGGCCTCGGGCGGATGCGTGAGTGTCGTGCAACTCAGAGAGCGTCAGGTGCTGCGTTCCTGTGCGACGCATCCTGCAGGAGAGCGGCCGCCTCGGCCGCCTGCGCCGAGACCCGGGCGGCCGCGCGAGCGGCTCGCCCGGAGACCCGCCAGGCGAGCATGCGTAGAGCCGTGGCCGGGGCCGGCGGGAAAACGCCGAGCTGGCCGAGCATGGTGATGTCGTCCCGTACCGCCTCGTGCTTGACCACCTTGCCGTCACGCACATCGAGCACGTGTGTTTGCTCGAAGTCGATCTCGCGGTGGGTCGGGGGTACGGCTTGGTCGAGCGCACCGTCCCGGAAGCGTACGAAAGGGCCGGTGTGCCGCCCCTGCATGCGCAGTCGCACCCATACCTGGTCATCGTTGCGGGCAATGCCGAGGATGGGGAAGCGCAGGTCGCTGAAGGCAGAACGCATCCATGCAGCCGAGGCCAGAACTCCTGCCGGTCCTGGGATCGCGCAGGCCGGGGGTGAGACAGACGCTTCGCGGTTGTGGAAGTCCTCGCCCACCGTGTCGGCGGCCAGAGACGGATCGCCAGTCTCAAGTACCCGGAAAAGCCCGTGGGCCAGATCCGTTGCATCTATTCCCATTGCGCACCTTTCGCGGGTTCCGTTGCGTACCTTCGCGGGTCCTGTTGCGTACCTTTCGCGGCCGGCGGCGGAGGGGGCGAAGCAGCCTTCCCGCGCTCCCTTAAGCAGCCTTCCCGCGCCCCCCTCAAGCGGCCCTCAGGCAGCCCTCAGCGGCGCCAACGCCTGGCTCCAGGCCACGACCTGGTCAAGCGTGGTGCCCAGTGATTCCCGCTGAAAGTCGCTGGGCTTGAACACACTGAAGTTCTCGAAGTCCGTGAACAGCGACAGCGCGACCTGGGCCCGCACATCGGCCATCTGCAGCTCGCCGGCTATCAGCCGCAGGTGTTCCACCGCGCGCGTACCACCGGCCGAGCCGTAGCTGACGAACCCGACGGCCTTGTTGTTCCACTCGGCATAGAGGAAGTCGATGGCGTTCTTCAGCGCGCCGGAGGTGGAGTGGTTGTACTCCGGCGTCACCATCACGAAGCCGTCGAACGAGGCGATCTTGCGCGCCCAGTTCAGGGTGTGCGGCTGCGTGTACTGGCCCAGTGACGGCGGGTACGCCTCGTCGAGGTGCGGGAGCTTGTAGTCGAGCAGATCGACCAGCTCGAACTCCGCGTCGGTGCGCTGCGTGGCGACCTCATGCACCCAGCGGCCGACGGCCTCCCCGTTGCGTCCCGGACGGGTACTGCCGAGGATGATCCCGATCTTGGTCATGACTGTTCCTCCATGAACCGTTGCTGATCCATCCGCGCATACTGACTCCATCCGCGGATCTGCTTGTCGCGTCAAGTAAATCCTGTGATACTTGTTGCGTCAAGGAAGTAATATGAAGGCATGCCGAGCGCCGAACAGCCACTGCACCCCCTGAGCCCGTACGAGGAAGCGCTGTTGCGTGAACTCGGCAGGGTGATGATCGTCCTGCCCCGAGTGATCGACACCGACATGATGCGTGAGCAGCGCCTGCCGCTCTCCGAGTACACGACGCTCATGCATCTGTCCGAGGCCCCGGACCGGCGGATGCGCATGAGCGAGCTCGCCGCCATCGCCAACCTCTCGCTGAGCGGGATGACCCGCATCGTCACCCGACTGGAGAACCAGGGCCTGATCGAACGCGCCAGGTGTGACGAGGACGCCCGCGGGTGGAACGCCGTCCTCACCGACGCCGGCCTCGCCCGCTTGCAGGAGGCATGGCCCGCCCACCTGGCCAGCGCCCGACGCCACGTCTTCGACCATCTCGAAGGCACCGACCTCACCCAGCTCATCCACGCACTGAGGCGCATCGCGACCTGAGGCCCGGTGCAGACCCGAGGAGTACGACATGGCCAGAGACATCACGCTCGGGCTCGACACCTTCGGCGACGTGACACATGACGCCGAGGGCACACCGCTGACGCACGGCGAGACCCTCCGCGGACTGGTCGAGGAAGGCGTCCTCGCCGACCAGGTCGGCTTGGACCACTTCGCGATCGGCGAGCACCACACCGAGACGATGCCGCTCTCCGCCGCCGACGTCGTGCTCGCGGCCGTCGCGGCCCGCACCTCGCGCATCCGTCTCGGCTCCGCGGTGACGGTGATCAGCTCCGACGATCCCGTCCGGGTGTTCCAGCGATACGCCACGCTCGACGGTGTGTCCGGTGGCCGCGCCGAGGTGATCCTCGGCAGGGGATCGAGCACCGAGTCCTTCCCGATCTTCGGCTATGACCTGAACGACTACGAGGAACTGTTCGAGGAGAAGCTCGACCTGTTCGCCGAGTTGCTGCGGGAGAAGCCCGTCACCTGGTCGGGCAAGACCCGCGCATCGCTCGACGGCCTCTCCGTCTACCCGCGCAGCGAGTCGGGGGCGATCCCGACCTGGGTCGGCGTCGGCGGCAGCCCCCAGTCGGTCGTCCGGACCGCCCGTTACGGGTTCTCGCTGATGCTCGCGATCATCGGGGGCGACACGGCCCGTTTCGCGCCGTTCTCCCAGCTGTTCCAGCAGTCGCTGGAGAAGTTCGGACAGCCCCGGCGGCCTGTGGGCGTTCATGCGCCCGGCCATGTAGCTGCCACCGACGAGCAAGCGGTGGAGGAGTTTCTGCCCGCGTTCGAAGCAGTGATTCGCGGCGTGGCCAAGCAGCGTGGTTTCCGTACCCCCACCCGCGAGAGCCTCATGCGTGATGTGGGCCCGGGTGGCGCGCTGCACGTGGGATCACCCGAAACCGTGGCCCGCAAGATCACCGCGACACTCAAGGAACTCGACGCGACCCGCTTCGACCTCAAGTACGCGATGACCGGCATGCCGCACAGCGCGCTCCTCACCAACATCGAGTTGTACGGCACCAAGGTGGCACCCCTGGTACGCGAGATGACCGGCGGCTGACGCGACCGCCCCGGCCCGAGCCTCTGAGCGGTTGGCTCCGGAAGTCCTTCGGGGGTTGATCAGGCCGTCGCCGTCGGAGGCTCGTCGTACTCGCACCGCCGGCGTGGGCGGGTGGCGCCGGGCGGCAGGGTGGATCCGGGAGGGACGCCACGAGAGGCGGCCAGGCGGGAGCTGTTCGAAGAGACCGGGCCGACGGTAGACCAGAGAAGTCCCCCGGACACCGCCGCACCCTCCCCTGAAGCGTCTCACCGCATGTCAGGCGGGGTGCGGCGGCATTCGCCCATCAGATGTCGCGGAAGATCTCGATCTGCGCGCCGATCGTGTTGAGGCGCTCCGCCAGATCCTCGTACCCGCGGTTGATGACGTACACGTTCCGCAGCACGGACGTGCCCTCGGCCGCCATCATCGCGAGCAGGACGACCACGGCCGGCCGCAGCGCGGGCGGGCACATCATCTCGGCGGCGCGCCAGCGGGTGGGGCCCTCGACCAGCACCCGGTGCGGGTCGAGGAGTTGGAGCCGGCCACCGAGGCGGTTCAGGTCCGTCAGGTAGATCGCGCGGTTGTCGTAGACCCAGTCGTGGATCAGCGTCTTGCCCTGCGCGGAGGCCGCGATGGCCGCGAAGAACGGGACGTTGTCGATGTTCAGGCCCGGGAACGGCATCGGGTGGATCTTGTCGATCGGCGCCTCCAGCTTGGAGGGCCGCACCGTCAGGTCCACCAGCCGCGTACGGCCGTTGTCGGCGAAGTACTCGGCCGTGCGGTCGTGGTCGAGGCCCATCTCCTCCAGGACCGCGAGCTCGATCTCCAGGAACTCGATCGGCACCCGGCACACCGTCAGCTCGGACTCGGTGACCACCGCGGCGGCCAGCAGGCTCATCGCCTCGACCGGGTCCTCGGAGGGGGAGTAGTCCACGTCGACGTCGATGTTCGGCACGCCGTGCACGGTGAGCGTGGTGGTGCCGATGCCCTCGACCCGGACGCCCAGCGCCTCCAGGAAGAAGCAGAGGTCCTGGACCATGTAGTTGGAGGACGCGTTGCGGATGACGGTCACGCCCTCGTGGCGGGCGGCGGCCAGCAGCGCGTTCTCGGTCACGGTGTCGCCGCGCTCGGTCAGCACGATCGGGCGGTCGGGCGAGACCGAGCGGTCGACCTGGGCGTGGTAGAGCCCTTCGGTCGCCGCGATGTCCAGACCGAAGCGGCGCAGCGCGATCATGTGCGGCTCGATCGTGCGCGTGCCGAGGTCGCAACCGCCCGCGTACGGCAGCTTGAAGCGGTCCAGGCGGTGCAGCAGCGGCCCCAGGAACATGATGATCGAACGGGTGCGGCGGGCCGCGTCCGCGTCGATGGTGCCCATGTCGAGGTCGGCCGGGGGCACGATCTCCAGGTCGACGCCGTCGTTGATCCAGCGGGTGCGTACGCCGATCGAGCCCAGCACCTCCAGAAGGCGGTACACCTCCTCGATGCGGGCGACCCGGCGCAGCACGGTGCGGCCCTTGTTGAGCAGCGTCGCGCACAGCAGCGCGACACAGGCGTTCTTGCTGGTCTTGACGTCGATCGAGCCGGACAGACGACGTCCGCCGACGACCCGGAGATGCATGGGACCCGCGTACCCCAGCGACACGATCTCGCTGTCCAGGGCTTCACCGATTCGAGCGATCATCTCAAGGCTGATGTTTTGGTTGCCGCGCTCGATGCGATTGACGGCGCTCTGGCTGGTGCCGAGTGCCTCGGCAAGTTGCGACTGTGTCCAGCCCCGGTGCTGCCGGGCGTCGCGAATGAGCTTGCCGATACGTACGAGGTAGTCGTCTGCCATGGAGGTGAGGCTATCTCAGATATGAGATGGCACATCCCAGGGGGTCCGTACGAGTGACGGGCCGTCAGTGGCGCCTCGGGGTACGCGGGTCGGGGGTGCGCCGAGTGGTGCGGCCGGTCAGCGGCGCTTCGCGCTGCGCGTCCGGCGCCAGCCGAAGGGGCCGGGCAGGTCCATCGACGTCGTACGGCGTCCGGTGCTGCTGCGGGTGTGCCGCGGCCCGTGCTCGCCGCCGGTCGAGATGGACCAGGAGCGGCGGTTGATGTTCAGGCGCACCCCGGGAAGGATGCGGAAACTCTTGCGGAACGTGAGCGCCATGGGTTCCCCCTCTGCGGTTACCCCGGGTGGTTCCCGGTGGACTCCGGGTACCCCGAAGAAGGCCGCGCATGACCAGGCGGCCCCCATGTACTAGAGTTATCTCGACATCGAGATATCTGCCGAGGCGCGCCGCAGCCGCCACCCCGGTAAGGGTTACCTAACTTAGCCTTACCTTAGCGGATAGGGCAATCGTCGTGGCGGCAGGATTCTGCGGTGGGTACGCGCAATCAATGAAGGAGACTGTCGTGTCGGCGAACAGCTTCGACGCCCGCAGCACGCTGCAGGTGGGCGACGAGTCGTACGAGATCTTCCGGCTGGACAAGGTGGAAGGCTCGGCTCGCCTTCCGTACAGCCTGAAGGTGCTGCTGGAGAACCTGCTCCGTACCGAGGACGGCGCGAACATCACCGCCGACCACATCCGGGCGCTCGGCGGCTGGGACTCCCAGGCGCAGCCGTCGCAGGAGATCCAGTTCACGCCGGCCCGCGTGATCATGCAGGACTTCACCGGCGTGCCCTGCGTCGTGGACCTTGCCACGATGCGTGAGGCCGTGAAGGAGCTCGGCGGCGACCCGGCGAAGATCAACCCGCTGGCCCCGGCCGAGCTGGTCATCGACCACTCCGTCATCGCCGACAAGTTCGGCACGCACGAGGCCTTCGCGCAGAACGTCGAGCTGGAGTACGGCCGCAACAAGGAGCGCTACCAGTTCCTGCGCTGGGGCCAGACCGCCTTCGACGAGTTCAAGGTCGTCCCCCCGGGCACCGGCATCGTCCACCAGGTCAACATCGAGCACCTGGCCCGTACGGTCATGGTCCGCAAGGGCCAGGCCTACCCCGACACGCTGGTCGGCACCGACTCGCACACCACCATGGTCAACGGCCTCGGTGTCCTCGGCTGGGGCGTCGGCGGTATCGAGGCCGAGGCCGCGATGCTCGGCCAGCCCGTCTCGATGCTCATCCCGCGCGTCGTCGGCTTCAAGCTGACCGGGGAGCTGCCGGCCGGCACCACCGCCACCGACCTGGTGCTGACCATCACCGAGATGCTCCGCAAGCACGGTGTCGTCGGCAAGTTCGTCGAGTTCTACGGCGAGGGTGTGGCGGCCACGAGCCTCGCCAACCGCGCCACCATCGGCAACATGTCGCCCGAGTTCGGCTCCACCGCCGCGATCTTCCCGATCGACGACGAGACGCTGAAGTACCTGCGCCTGACCGGCCGTGACGAGCAGCAGGTCGCGCTCGTCGAGGCGTACGCCAAGGAGCAGGGCCTCTGGCTCGACCCGGCCGCCGAGCCCGACTTCTCCGAGAAGCTGGAGCTCGACCTCTCCACGGTCGTCCCGTCGATCGCCGGCCCGAAGCGCCCGCAGGACCGCATCGTCCTCGCGAACGCCGCCGAGCAGTTCAAGGCGGACGTCCGCAACTACGTCGAGGACGACGACGAGGCCGGCAAGGAGTCCTTCCCCGCCTCCGACGCCCCCGCCGCCGCCAACGGCGTGCCGACCCGCCCCACGCTGGTCACGGCCCCCGACGGCTCGACGTACGAGATCGACCACGGCGCCGTCACCGTCGCCGCGATCACCTCCTGCACCAACACCTCGAACCCGTACGTCATGGTCGCGGCCGCGCTGGTCGCCAAGAAGGCGGTCGAGAAGGGCCTGACCCGCAAGCCGTGGGTCAAGACCACGCTCGCCCCGGGCTCCAAGGTCGTCACCGACTACTTCGACAAGGCGGGCCTGACCCCGTACCTCGACAAGGTCGGCTTCAACCTCGTCGGCTACGGCTGCACCACCTGCATCGGCAACTCCGGCCCGCTGCCGGAGGAGGTCTCCAAGGCCGTCAACGACCACGACCTCGCGGTCACTTCGGTCCTCTCCGGCAACCGGAACTTCGAGGGCCGTATCAACCCCGACGTCAAGATGAACTACCTGGCCTCCCCGCCGCTGGTCGTCGCGTACGCCCTCGCGGGTTCCATGAAGGTGGACATCACGAAGGACGCGCTGGGCCTGGACCAGGACGGCAAGCCGGTCTACCTCGAGGACATCTGGCCGACCGAGGCCGAGGTCAACGACGTGGTGGCGAACGCCATCGGCGAGGACATGTTCAACAAGTCCTACCAGGACGTCTTCGCGGGCGACGCCCAGTGGCAGGCGCTGTCGATCCCCGAGGGCAACACCTTCGAGTGGGACCCGCAGTCGACGTACGTCCGCAAGCCCCCTTACTTCGAGGGCATGACGATGGAGACCACCCCGGTCTCGGACATCGCCGGCGCGCGCGTCCTCGCCAAGCTCGGCGACTCGGTCACCACCGACCACATCTCCCCGGCCGGTGCGATCAAGGCCGACACCCCCGGAGGCAAGTACCTCACGGAGCACGGTGTCGAGCGTCGTGACTTCAACAGCTACGGCTCGCGCCGCGGCAACCACGAGGTCATGATCCGCGGCACGTTCGCCAACATCCGCCTGCGCAACCAGATCGCGCCGGGCACCGAGGGCGGCTACACCCGCGACTTCACCCAGCCGGACGCGCCGGTGTCGTTCATCTACGACGCCTCGCGCAACTACATCGAGCAGGGCATCCCGCTGGTCGTCCTGGCCGGCAAGGAGTACGGCTCCGGCTCGTCCCGCGACTGGGCCGCCAAGGGCACCGCGCTCCTCGGCGTGAAGGCCGTCATCGCCGAGTCGTACGAGCGCATCCACCGTTCGAACCTCATCGGCATGGGCGTCCTGCCGCTCCAGTACCCGGAGGGCGCCTCGGCCGAGGCCCTCGGCCTGACCGGTGAGGAGACCTTCTCCTTCACCGGTGTCGAGGAGCTGAACAACGGCACCACGCCGCGCACGGTCAAGGTCACCACCGACACGGGTGTCGAGTTCGACGCGGTCGTCCGCATCGACACCCCCGGCGAGGCGGACTACTACCGCAACGGCGGCATCATGCAGTACGTGCTGCGCAGCCTGATCCGCAAGTAGGCGGTCCGGCAGGTGCGGTGACGCACCTGCGGCGTACGGCAGTCGAGGGCCGCATTCCCGGAGACGGGGGTGCGGCCCTCGGGCTTGTCCCTGGCGCGGCTCTTCGCCGTTCATTTACGGACATGGGTGGGCCTCAGACGGAACACAGGGTTCTGCCAGGTGCGGGCGACACCCTCTTCTCATGTCTGGCACCCGAAGTGACCGCGTCCGTGTGGTGAACGTCGTCGACGAGCCGGGCCGCACCGACGGGCTGCGCCGCCTGCGGTACGGGCATCCGGGGCGGCCCGTCCGCACGCTCACCGTCCGGGACGCGTCCGGGCGTCCCGCCGACGGGCTCGCCGCGGGTGCCCAAGGCGCTGTGCCGAAACCTTTCTCCTCGGAGGAGCTCCACGCGGCGCGTGGAGCGGGGTACGCCACCAGGCCGGCGGGGGAGGGGAGATGACAGGGATATGGGCGCGGGAGCGGCTGCACGGTCAGCCGGACGGGCGGAGGCCGCGGACGCGGCCGCACGGTCGCCCGTCGGCGCCGGAGACGTCGCCGGAGGAGCGGTCCCCGTCGGCCCGTGGGACGGAGCACGCGCCGACGAGGCAGCGGCAGAACCGCTCGCTGCCGCAGGACCGGCCGGGGGAGGCGCGCTCGCTGCCCGGGCCGCTGAAGCGGCGGTTGCTGCCGAGGAGGCCGACGCGGTGGTTGCCGTCGGGGCGGCTGAAGCGGTGGTCGCTGCCCACGCGTCCGGCAGGGCGCTCGCTGAGGACCCGCCTCCTGGTGTTCATCGCCGTCGCGCTCGCGGCCGTCTGCGCGACCATGGCGCTCACCTCGGTGTTCGCCCAACGCGCCTACCTCCTCGGCAACCTGGACCACCGGGTCACCGACGCCGCCGAACGCAGCCAGGGCGGACTCCAGACCCGGGCGGGGCAGGAGCGGGACACCGGTCTCGGCTTCCTCGACGAGCGGGGGCAGGCCGTCGGGACGCTCGCCGCCCGCGTCGACGACCAGGGCACCGTCACCGCCGCCGAGGTCGTGACCCAGGACGGCGGTCAGCGGACGCTCACGGCCGCGCAACGGGCCGCCCTCGACGGCATCACGGCCGACGGCACCCTGCACACCCGCACCGTCCCGGGCGTCGGCACCTACCGGGTGACCGTCCTCGGCGGCGACGGCATCCCTGTCCTCACCGGGCTTCCGACGAGCGAGGTCCAGGACATGATCCGCCGGCTGGTCATGATCGAGTCCTTGGTGGCCGGCGCGGGGCTGGCCGTCGCGGGCTGTGTCTGCGCGGTCGTCATCCGGCGCCAGCTCCGCCCCCTCGGACGGGTCGCCGCCACCGCCGTCGAGGTGTCGCGCGCGCCGCTGGGGCACGGGGAGGTCACCGGGCTCGTCCGTGTGCCCGACCGGGACACCGACCCGGCCAGCGAGGCCGGCCAGGTCGGCGCCGCGCTCAACCGCATGATCGACCACGTCGAGTCCTCGCTCGCCCAACGCCTGCGCGGCGAGGAGCAGTTGCGCCGCAGCGAGGAACGCATGCGCCGCTTCGTCGCCGACGCCAGCCATGAACTCCGTACGCCGCTCGCCTCCATCGCCGGATACGCGGAACTCATGAACCGTGGTGCCGGGAAGATCGAACCGACGCTCGCCTGGCGCCGGGTGTCCGCCGAGTCGGCGCGGATGACCGGTCTCGTAGAGGATCTGCTCCTGCTCGCCCGGTTGGACGAAGGGCGGCCCCTGCAGTCCGGCGAGGTCGATCTCGCGGCCGTGGTCACCGAGGCCGTGTGGGACGCGCGGGCCGGCGGGGACGGGCACAACTGGCAACTGGCGCTGCTGCTGGACGCCCCGGCCCTGGTCCTCGGCGACCAGGCACGACTGCAACAGGTGGTGGCCAACCTGTTGGCCAACGCGCGTATGCACACACCTGTTGGCACGACGGTCGTCACCTCGGTGGAGGCCACGGGCGCCCACTGCGTCGTCCGTGTGATCGACGACGGCCCCGGCATCCCCCAGCACCTGCTGCCCACGGTCTTCGAACGCTTCACCCGGGGGGACACGTCCCGCTCGCGCGGCGACCCCGCCCAGGGCGGCTCCGGCCTCGGCCTCGCCATCGTCGCGGCCATCTCGGCGGCGCACGGCGGCCGTGTCCAGGCCGAAAGCGTCCCCGGCCGCACGGAGTTCAGGATCGAGCTGCCGGCGGCGCAGGGCGCGACCGCCGAGCACGCCGGAGCGGCCGAGCCGGCCGCTCGGTTCCGGGCCGCGGACGCGACGGGGCCGGCGGGCAGATGACAGGGCTGTGCTGTCGGCTCAGGGCGGACCGGGTGAATGCTGGAGGACTCACCCGGTCCGCGAGCCCGGGAGGCTGAGGGGGGAAGGCCGCCCGGGATGGTGCGTGGCTTGTGACGACCGTGGCGTGCGACAACGTTGTCTCATGGTCTTCTCATGACTCTATCGCTTCAACCGACAACGATGTCAAGCCAGTTGGTACGGCAACTGCGGGGCCCCGGTGGGCCGGCGGAGTGCGCGGTACGAGGGCCCTGCGCGCCGCCCGCGGCGTATGCGCTCTTCCGTGGTACGGGTGGCGCACGCTACTGTCCCTGCGGCTTGTGCGACCTGTGGTGCGCGACCCGTCCGAAGGAGGAGGGGCCGCGTCATGCGTTTCCGTCCGTCATCCGTGCTGCTCGCCGTCGCCCTGACGGTCGGCGGTGCCACTCCGGCCCTTGCCGCGCCCGCGTCCGGTCCGCCGGACCTCGTCAAGGACCCCACCGCGTACGTCGATCCGCTCATCGGCACCAAGAACGGCGGCAATGTCTTCCCCGGCGCCGTCACGCCCTTCGGCATGCTCTCCTGGAGCCCCGAGAACACCAGAGGGAGCGCGACCAGCACGGCCGCGCCCGGTGGCTACCAGTACGACGCCACCCGCATCCGCGGCTTCAGCCTCACGCACATGTCCGGCACGGGCTGCGCGGGCGGCAGCGGCGACATCCCCTTCTTCCCGTACGCCGGCGAGGTCACCTCCTCCCCGGCGAGCGACACCAAGGACGCGGTGTACGCGTCCGACTTCAAGCACACCGACGAGACCGCAGAGCCCGGTCACTACAAGGTCGGTCTCGCCTCCGGCGTCACCGCCGACCTCACCGCGACCACGCGCACCGGCTCGGGCCGCTTCACCTTCCCCGCGGACAAGCCCGCCTCGCTGCTGATCCGCACCGCCAACTCCGAGATCGGGTCGACGGCTTCGGACGTACGCATCGACCCGGCCACCCGTACGGTCTCGGGCTCCGTCACGTCCGGCAACTTCTGCGGATATCTCGACCCCGAAGGCCAACGCAGCTACTACACGCTGTACTTCACCGCCCGCTTCGACCGGGACTTCAAGACCACCGGCACCTGGCAGGACGACAAGCTGAGCCCGGGGTCCACCGAGGCGAACGGCGGCACGGGCGGCTTCTCCAACGGAGGCCGGCCCGTCGCGGGCAAGGGCGCCGGCGGCTATGTGGAGTTCGCACCCGGCGCCGGCCCGGTGAACGTCAAGGTCGGCATCTCGTACGTCAGCCGGGCGGGCGCGACGGCCAACCTCGCCGAGGAGAACCCGCCGTCGCGGTCCTTCGCGGCCGTGCGGGACGCGGCCGGGCGTGCCTGGCGGGAGCGGCTCGGCGCGATCAGGGTCGGCGGCGGCACCGACACCGACCGCACCACGTTCTACACCGCGCTCTACCACGCCCTCCTGCACCCGAACGTCATCAGTGACGCCGACCGCAGATACCGGGGCAGTGACGACAAGGTCCATGTCGTCGGGCGCGGCCACCAGGCCCAGTACGGCACCTTCTCCGGCTGGGACGTCTACCGCTCCCAGGTCCAGCTGCTGACCCTCCTCAACCCGGACGTGGGCTCCGACATCGCGCAGTCGCTGCTCGAACTCGCCCGGCAGAACGGGGGAGTGTGGGACCGCTGGCTGCACGGCGCGAGCGGGACGCACGTCATGAACGGCGACCCGTCGCCGGCCGCACTCGCGGGCATCCGCGCCTTCGGCGGCACCGACTTCGATCTGCGCGGCGCGCTCGACTCGCTGGTCAAGGCGGCGACCGTGCCGACGGAGCAGGACAAGTCGTCGGCGGGCAAGCCGGTGCTGTCGGTGGGCCAGCGGCCCTCCCTCGACAAGTACCTCGACCAGCACTACATGCCGTCCGTCTCCAACGCGTGGGGCGGCGCGGCCGAGACGCTGGAGATGTCGGGAGCGGACTTCGCGATCTCCCAACTGGCCACCGCCGCCGGGCAGAAGAAGACGGCGACGGACTTCGCCGGACGTTCCCAGTGGTGGCAGAACAACTTCAACCTCGCGGCCGACCCGACCGGCGGCTACATCGCCAACCGCAAGGCGGACGGCAGCTGGGTCACCGGCTTCACCCCCGGGACCGGCAACGGATTCGTCGAGGGTACGGCGGCCCAGTACACCTGGATGGTGCAGCACAACCCGGCCGGCCTCTTCGCCGCGATGGGCGGCCGTGACAAGGCGCTCGACCGCCTCGACACCTTCTTCCACAACGCCGACGGCAGCTGGGCCTTCACGGGCAGCGGCGGCGACAAGTCCGAGCTGGACAACGAGCCGTCGATCAACGTCCCCTACCTGTACGCCTACGCGGGCACGCCCTACAAGACGCAGGACACGGTCCGCGCTGCCATGCAGCAGCTCTGGTCGACGCAGCCGGGCGGCATCCCCGGCAACGACGACCTGGGGGAGATGTCCTCCTGGTACGTCTTCTCGTCCCTCGGCATGTACCCCCAGGTGCCCTCCCGCGGCGAACTGGTGCTGTCCTCACCGCTGTTCCCCCGGGTGGAGATCTCGCGCCCGGGCGGCAACGACATCAGGATCCGCGCGGCCGGAGCGGCGGCGGACGCGCCCTACGTGCAGTCGTTGAAGGTCAACGGCCGTTCCAGTGACCGTCCTTGGCTCCCGGCCTCCTTCGTCCGCAAGGGCGGCACGCTCGACTACACGCTGAGCGGCACCCCGGACAAGACGTGGGGCAGCGCCGAGGCCGACGCCCCGCCGTCCTTCCGGACCGGCGAGCAGCCGTACCAGATCGGTGTCGGCCCGACCACGGCGACGCTCGCGCCGGGCGGCAGCACGAAGCTCGACATCCGCGCCCTCGCGCTGAGCGGCGGCGCGGGACCGGAGGTCCGTTTCCATGTGGACGTGCCGGACGGCGTCACGGCCAGTCCCGCCGAGGGGACGGTGACGGACGGCGCGCAGCAGATCGTCCTGACGGCGGCCGACAGCGCCCGGCAGGGCTTCTACGACGTCAAGGTGTCGGTGACGTCCGCCGACTCGTCGTACGAGCAGCCAGTGGCCCTGACGGTGGCGGCGCCCGGCTCGCTCCTCGCCGCCTACAACAGCACGGGTGTCTCGGACGACGCGGGCGACCACGACGAGGCCGACTACGACGGCGGCGGCTGGAGCTACTCCCGCCAGGCGCTGGCCACCGCGGGCCTGACCCCCGGCAAGCAGGGCACGGTACCCGGCGGGCTCGCCTTCACCTGGCCGGACTCCCCGTCGGGCCGCCCCGACAACGCCTCGGCCGCGTCCCAGACGATCGATCTGCCCACCCCGTCGGCCAAGTTGAGCTTCGTCGGCAGCGCGGTCAACGGCAATCAGCAGACCAAGGCGACCGTCACCTACACCGACGGCAGCACCGACACCGTCGACCTCTCCTTCACGGACTGGACCGTCGGCGGCGGAGGCGGCACCGTCCAGTACGGCAACGAGGTCGTCGCCAAGGCCCTGTACCGCAATGTCGCGGGCGCCGACAAGGACCCGGTGGTGACGTACGTCTTCGCCACCAAGCCCTTCGAGGCCCCGGCCGGCAAGACCATCAGGAGCGTGAAACTGCCCGACAACGGGGATCTGCACGTCTTCACCCTCGCGGTGAGCTGACCTGCCCCCGCGGGCCGGCCCTGTCACTCGCCGAGGACAGTGCCGGCCCGCTCGGGCGGTCGCATCCGGCCCGGCGAGCCGTGGCGGCCATGCGCCGTGGTGGCTACGCGCCGATGAGCCGCAGCCAGTCGGTCAGGAGCCGGTTGACCTCGTCGGGGCGTTCCTGCTGGATCCAGTGGCCGCAGCCTTCGAGGATGTGCGAGGCGGTCAGCCCCGGCAGGGTCGTCGGGAAGGCCGCGACGGCATCGGCCAGCCAGGTCGTGGTGGAGTCCAGTTCGCCGCCGAGGAACAGTGACGGCTGGGTGATCGGCGCGCCGTCCCAGGGGGCGAGGTCCGCCCAGTCCCGGTCGACGTTGCGGTAGCGGTTGAGCGCCCCGGCCATTCCGGTGCGCTCGAACTCGCCCGCGTAGACGTCGAGTTCTTCCTCGGTGAGCCACGACGGCAGCCTGCCGGCGTCGAAGCGGTCGCGCAGCCGCGCCCCCTTCGGCACGAAGAAGAGACTGCTCGCGCCGGCCGCCGGCATGGTGTCGCCGGAGAGCCCGGCGTAGAAGCCGGCCAGCCAGCCGCGCACATCGGGTTCGATCTCGGCCTCGGCCCGGCCGGGCTCCTGGAAGTAGCTGACGTAGAACTCCTCGTCCCCGCCGATCCGCGCGAAGACCTCGCTGGGGCGGGGGCCCGAGCGCGGGCTGTAGGGCACCCCGAGCAGTCCCACGGCCGTGAAGACGTCCGGCTGGAGCAGCGCGCACTGGGCGGCGATGGTCGCGCCCCAGTCATGGCCCACGACGACCGCCGACGACTCGCCGAGGGCGCGGACGACGGCGGTGTGGTCGTCGACGAGCTCCAGCATCCGGTAGGCCGCCACCTCGCGCGGCTTCGACGAGCGCCCGTAGCCGCGTACGTCCACGGCCACCGCCCGGAAGCCCGCCGCGGCGAGGGCCGGCAGCTGGTGGCGCCAGGAGTACCAGGACTCGGGAAAGCCGTGCACGAGCAGGACCAGGGGGCCGGTGCCCTGCTCCACGAGGTGAACGCGGCCGCCGGGCACGCGCACCAGGCGGTGCCCGGCGGTCTGCGTCGGGGCGGGCGGCTGGGTGGGCTGTGACATGGGTACTCCCGCTGGCTCCGTCGGCTGTCCCGACCAACATCGCAGCAGCCCATGGCAGTCGACGAGGAAGTTGCCGGTCCGGCAAAACGGCGGCCGGAACACCACGCGGACGGGCCCCCGAAACGACGAAGCGGGCGCGGAGAATGCTCCGCGCCCGCTCCGTTCCCGTGGGGGGAAGATCAGGACAGCAGTTCCACCTCCGCCAGCGTCGCCTCGCCGGTGAGGACCAGGCGGTAGTGCGTGAACGACCGCGGAGCCGGCACGGAGAACGCCCGGGTCTGCTTGTCCCAGGTGAACGACTCACCGGAGCGCTTGTCGAGCGACGACCAGGTGGTGCCGTCCGAGGAACCCTGCAGGGTCCAGCCGGTCGGCGCCTTGGTGTGGTCGGCGGAGGTCAGCGTGTACTGAACTCCCTTGGTGCGCGCGGCGACCGGCAGGTCCACCGACGTCACGCTCGCGTTCGTCGCCGAGGTGTTGTCGAAGAGCGCGCCGTCACCCTTGAGGGCGTCCGAGCGGGGAGCGGGCACCTTGTCGTCGTCGGTGATCGACACGGGCGCCGCGTTCTTGCCGGTGCCCCACGAGGACGGCTTCGCGCCCATGTCGAACTCCAGGACACCGCCCTTGGCGATCAGCGAGTGCGGCAGGGAGGTCGACGTCCACTTCTTGCCGTTGACCTTCAGCCCCTGCACGTACACGTTCTTCGTGCTGTTCTTCGGCGCCTTGACCACCAGGTCCTTGCCGTTCTCCAGGTGGACGGTCGCCTTGGTGAAGAGCGGGGAGCCGACGGCGTACTCGCCGCTGCCCATCACCAGCGGGTAGAAGCCCAGCGACGAGAAGAGGTACCAGGCCGACTGCTCGCCGTTGTCCTCGTCGCCGTGGTAGCCCTGGCCGATCTCGCTGCCCGTGTAGAGGCGGGAGAGGACCTCGCGGACGTTCTTCTGCGTCTTCCAGGGCTGGCCCGCCGCGTCGTACATGTAGTTGACGTGGTGCGCCACCTGGTTGGAGTGCCCGTACATGCCCATCCGTACGTCGCGGGCCTCCGTCATCTCGTGGATGACCCCGCCGTACGAGCCGACGAACTCCGGAGAGGCCGTCTCGGGCGTGGCGAAGTACGTGTCGAGCTTGTCGGCGAGACCGCTGCGGCCGCCGTACAGGTTCGCCAGGCCACGGCTGTCCTGCGGGGCCGTGAAGGCGTACCCCCAGCCGTTCGTCTCGGTGTAGTCGTAGCCCCACACGCGCGGGTCGTACTTCGAGGACTCGACCCGCCAGTTGCCCTTCTCGTCCCGGCCCTGGAAGAAGCCGGCCTTGGAGTCGAAGAGGTTGACGTAGTCCTGGGCACGGTTGAGGAAGTAGGCGGCCTCTTCCTTGTAGTGCTTCTTGCCGGTCTTCTTGTAGAGCGCCTGGCCCATCTCGGCGATGCCGTAGTCGTTGAGGTAGCCCTCCAGCGCCCACGACAGGCCCTCGTGCGTGTCGGTGCTCGTGTAGCCGAGGAACGGTGAGGTCGTCATGCCCTTGCGGCCCACGCCGGAGGAGGGCGGGACGACCGTGGCGTTCTTCAGAGCCGCGTTGTACGCCGACTCCGCGTCGAAGTCGACACCCTTCACGTACGCGTCGGCGAACGCCACGTCGGAGGACGTGCCGGTCATCAGGTCCGCGTATCCGGGCGAGGACCAGCGCGAGGTCCAGCCGCCGTCCTTGTACTGCTGCACGAACCCGTCGACCATCTCGCCGGCCTTGCCGGGTGTCAGGAACGAGTAGGCAGGCCACGTCGTCCGGTAGGTGTCCCAGAAGCCGTTGTTGACGTACACCTTGCCGTCGACGATCTTCGCGCCCGTGTGGGTCGGGGTGTCCGGACCCGGCATGGGGGAGAACGGCGAGGCGTACTGGTACTTCGAACCGACCTTCTCGAAGCCGGAGTTGGGGTACAGGTACAGCCGGTACATGCTGGAGTACAGCGTGGTCAGCTGGTCCGGCGTGGCACCCTCGACCTCGACCTTGCCGAGGATCTTGTCCCACTGCTGCTGGGCCCGGGTCCTGACGGACCCGAAGGACGTCCCGTCCGGGATCTCCTGCCGCAGGTTGTCCTTGGCCTGGTCGACGCTGATGAGCGAGGTGGCCAGCCGCAGGGTGACCGAGTGGTCGGCGCCGGGCTTGAACTTCAGATAGCCCTTGACGCCCGACGAGCCCCCGTCCGTCACCGGCGCGTCGAAGACGCCGTACACGAACATCCGGGTGGCCCCCGTGGACAGCCCGGACTTCACGTCCGAGTAGCCGGTGACGATCCCGTTCTCCTTGTCGAGCGTGAGCCCGGCCTGGTCGGTGACGTTGTCGAAGAGCACGCTCGCGTCGTCACCGGGATAGGTGAACCTCAGCGCGGCCGCGTGGTCCGTGGGCGCCATCTCCGCCTTGAGGCCGTTCTCGAACGTCACGCCGTAGTAGTACGGGCGCGCCGTCTCGTTCTCGTGCTTGAAGGCGAGCGCACGGGCGGTGCGGCCGGTGTCCGGGGTGCCGGACGCGGCCGACGGCATCACCTGGAAGGTCTGCCGGTCACCCATCCAGGGGCTGGGCTCGTGACTCGCGCTGAACGCCTGGATCGTGGGCAGATTGTCCGAGTTGTTCGCGCGAGCGTAGTCGTAGAGCCAGCTCTGGGAGCCCGCGTTGGTCACCGGCGTCCAGAAGTTGAAGCCGTTCGGCACGGCGGTCGCCGGGAAGTCGTTGCCCCGCGAGAAACCGCCGCTGGAGTTGGTGCCGCGCGTGGTGGAGGCGTAGTCGGACAGGTGCGCCTTGGGCTTCTCGGGCGCGGCGGTCTTCAGGGCGATGTCGTCCAGCCAGCCGCGGAACTTCGCCGGCCCCTTCGGGGAGTCGTACGCCACCAGTATCCGGTCCACCGTCCGGCCTGCCGCGACGGACCCGATCCGCGACTGGACGTTGTTCCACTGGTTGACGTACAGCACCTTCGACGCGCCCTGGCCCTGCGGGGTCAGCGCGAATCCGTGCTGGTCGGTGGCCTTCAGGTCACTCAGATAGGTGCCGTCCGTGAAGACCAGGTCCACGGACACGTTCGTGGCGTCGTAGTCCAGATCGCCGTCCGCCATCGAGGGGAAGATCCGGTACGACAGCTCGGTGTCCCGGCCGACGGCCACATTGACGTCGAAGACCTTGTTGTACGAGTAGGCGCGCGCGTCGGCCTTGTGCGACCCGGCGTAGCGCAGGGCCCGCTTGCCGGTGAATCCCGCGCCGGCCTTGGCGGTCGGGGAGCCGCTCGGGCCGCGGTCGACCAGCGACAGCATGTCCTTCGGCGTCGGGTCGGTGCTGCCGCCCGTGGAGAACTGGACATCGGCGAGTTGCAGGATGTCACCGGAGTTGTTCTTGGTGACGTCCAGCCGGAAGTGCGCGTACTCCGCCGGCGCCGCGAGGTCGTACGTCTTGGTCTGGAAGCGCTCGGAGAAGGACTGGTCCGAGCGGCTGTCGAGGGTCTTCCAGTCCTTGCCGTCGGTGGAGCCCTGAAGGGTCCAGTCCTTGGGGTCGCGCTCGTCGTGGTCGTTCGCGGACGTCAGCGCGTACGTGACCAGCTCGACCGGCGCGTCCAGGTCGAACTCGGCCCAGCCGGTCGGCGAGAAGGTCAGCCATTTGGTGCTCGGCTCGCCGTCGACGAGGTTCTCCTTCACCTCCCCGCCGCCGGTGTTCTCGTCGTTGGCCCGGACATCGGTGACGTGGTCGGTCACATTGCCGGGAATGCCGCTGCTGTATCCGCCGTCGACTCCGGCGGAGCGTTTCGTCCCGTCCGGTGCCGTATCCACCGTATTGAGCCAATCGGGTGCGGGTTCACCGGTCTCGAACGAGGAGGCGAACTCCCGGTCGGCCGCGGCCGCTTGGGCGGGCCTGGCGACGGCGGCCCCCTGCGAGGCCACCACCACGACGAAGGCGGTCGTTGCCACGACCGCCGAGGAACTCCATCTGTGCCGAGCTCTGAGATGCATGCGCGAGCACCCTCCCTGCGCCTTGGACAACGTTGTCAACTTCGCTGCGCATGGACCAGTAGGGAGTCAAGTTGCCAGTGATGTCAAGGGTGTTGAATGTGGCATTCGGGCTCGATGTTGTTGATTTCTCTCGGAAGCGGCACAGAGACGTCCCATATTTCCGTGAGGTCTCAACTCGGGAAAGAACGTCGGACAAACCTGCATTCGATCTTGCTCCGTTGGCGGGAAGTGGACTATACCTGTCGGCATCTGCCCCCGCCGTTCCATGGTCGTGGACAGGCAGGACCCGGGGGGAATCGCGATGTCACGGTCTGCGTCGAGCATGTCGAATGCCGTGCCGACCAGCTGAATCCCCCATGCACGACCCCAGCTTCACCAACCGCGGTGCCGGGGAGGATCCGGTTCACCGCCTGAGTCCTGGAGAAGGCGAGGACTTGAGCATGGGATCCACTTCCGCCGAGAACAGCAACACCGGAGGCATCGGCCGCCGCGACCTGATCAAGCGGTCCGCGGCGCTCGGCCTGATCTCCGTACCCACGATGAGCTTCTTGTCCGCTTGTGCGAGCAGCGACAGCGGTTCGAAGGACAAGGCCAAGACCGGCAAGAAGACGGACAAGAATCCGCTGGGCGTCAACGAGACCGCCCCGCTTGCAGTTGTCATCTTCGACGGCGGTTTCGGCACGAAGTACGCGACGGACGCGAACGCCGAGTACAAGAAGGCGTTCCCCAAGGCCAAGATCGATTTCCACCCGACCCAGAAGATCCAGTCCGAGCTGCAGCCCAAGTTCAACGGGGGCACCCCGCCGGACCTGATCGACAACTCGGGCGCCCAGCAGATGGACATGGGTGTCCTCGTCGGCAAGAAGCAGCTGACCGACCTCACGCCGCTCCTCGACGCGCCGTCGATCGACGACCCGGCGAAGAAGGTCCGCGACACGCTGCGCCCCGGCATCGTCGAGATGGGCCAGTTCGACGGCGACCCTGTCTGGATCATGTACTACGCCTACACGGTCTACGGCGTCTGGTACTCGCAGACCGCCCTGGACAAGCTCGACTCGACGTACCCCGAGGACTGGGACGCGATGCTCGCGCTCTGCGCGAAGGCCAAGAAGAAGGGCATCGCCGGCTGGACGTACGCGGGCAAGTACCCGTACTACCTGCCGTTCTCGCTCTACCCCTTCATCGCCAAGATCGGCGGCCGCGAGGTTCTCGACAAGATCGACAACCTGGAGCCGAACGCCTGGAAGGACCCGGCCGTCAAGTCCGCCTTCGAGGCGTACTACGAGCTCTACAAGAAGGGCTACATCCTCAAGGGCACCCCGGGCATCGACCACATCCAGTCGCAGACCGCCTGGGCCAAGGGCGAGGCCCTGTTCATCCCGAACGGCTCCTGGGTGGAGAACGAGTCCGCGAAGGTCATCCCGAAGGACTTCAACCTGGCCGTCAGCGGGCCCTCCAGCCTGGACAGCTCCGACAAGATGCCGTTCGGCACCATCTGGGCGTCCGGCGGCGAGCCCTTCATCGTGCCCGCCAAGGCGAACAACCCCGAGGGCGGCATGGAGCAGCTGCGCATCATGCTCAGCGAGGCCTCGTCGAAGAACTTCACCAGCCAGGTCAAGTCGCTCAGCGCGTACAACGGCGGCACCGACGGCATCGAGCTGACCCCGGGCCTGAAGTCCGGTGTCGCGGCGCTGGACAAGGCCGGCGACAACGTGGTCAACCCGCGTCTGCAGGACTGGTACGTGAAGCTCCAGAAGGAGCAGATCGGTGTCTCCGGTCTCGGCGAGATGATGGCAGGGCGACTGACCCCGGCCGAGGCCATCAAGAAGATCCAGGGCTACGCGGACGCGGCGGCCAAGGACCAGTCCATCAAGCACTACAAGCACTAGTAGCAGCACGTGCGGACGCGTCACCAGCGGCGGCACCCGCGAAACGATCGGGGTCGGTAACCATGCAACACGGCAAGTACAGGTTCATTGTGGGGTTCTTGGTGGCCCCCTTGGCGTTGTACGCGATCTTTGTGATCTGGCCGTTCATCCAGGCGATCTACTACTCGTTCACGGACTGGACCGGCCTGAGCCCGGACTTCAAGATGGTCGGGTTCGCGAACTACACCAGAATGCTGGACGACGACGTCTTCTGGAAATCGTTGCAGCACAGCCTGGTATTCGCGTTGTTGCTGCCGCTGATGACGCTGGGCCTTGCGCTCTTCTTCGCCTTCATGCTCAATGTCGGTGGGCGGCGCCGTAAGGGCGCCGCCATCACCGGAGTGCGCGGTTCCGGTTTCTACAAGATCGCCTATTTCTTTCCGCAGGTACTGTCGATCTCGATCGTCGCCCTGCTCTTCCAGTTCGCGTACAACCCCAATGACGGCGTTATCAACGGAACGTTGCAGGCCATTGGCCTGGACAGCGTGCAGCCCGACTGGCTGGGCGACCCGAATCTCGCCCTCTGGTGTGTGATGGCGGCGCTGCTGTGGAGCACGGTCGGATTCTTCGTCGTGCTCTTCTCCGCCGGAATGGCCTCCATTCCGAAGGACTTCTACGAAGCGGCACTCCTGGACGGCGCGAGCCGTTTCACGACGTTCTTCAAAATCACCCTTCCGCTGCTCTGGGACACCGTGCAGTCCGGCTGGGTCTACATGGGCATCCTGTCCCTCGGCGCCGAGGCATTCGCCGCCGTGCAGATCATGACGGTGGGCCCCGGTGGTCCCGACTACTCGACCACGGTCCTTCCGCTGTACGTGTACCAATCGGCGTTCCGCGACGCGAACGCCGCCTACGCAACGACGATTGGTGTCGCCCTGCTCATCGTCACGCTGCTCTTCGCGGTGGTCGTGATGCGGCTGGGCCGGCGCGAGCGGCTGGAGTTCTAGATGAAGACCACTGAGACCCCGCCGCCCGCGGGTCCGGTCGAGGACCACCCCCGGATCTCGAAGACGCCGGCCGTGCCTCAGAAGGCGAAGAGCAGCGAGGGAGGCATCCTCAACGTCTTCTCGCACGGCGCTTTGATCCTCTGGGCGATCATGGTCGTGATGCCGCTCCTCTGGGCGGTGATGACGTCCTTCAAGGACGACGCATCCATCTTCAGCTCGCCCTGGTCGCTGCCCGACAAGCTGCACTTCGACAACTGGTCGCGCGCCTGGTCCCAGGCGCACATGAGCGACTACTTCGCCAACACGCTGATCGTGGTGGGCTTCTCGCTGGTCGGCACGCTCGTCCTCGGCTCGATGGCGGCCTACGTCCTGGCCCGCTTCGAGTTCCCGGGCAACCGCTTCATCTACTACCTCTTCGTCGGAGGCATGAGCTTCCCGGTGATGCTGGCCCTGGTGCCGTTGTTCTACGTGTTGAACAACATGCGACTGCTGAACACGCTGCCGGGTCTGATCCTCGTCTACATCGCCTACTCGCTGCCGTTCACGGTCTTCTTCCTGACCTCGTTCTTCCGGACGCTGCCGTCGTCGATCGCCGAGGCGGCCTTCGTCGACGGCGCGTCGCACACCAGGACGTTCTTCCAGATCATGCTGCCGATGGCGAAGCCAGGTCTGATCAGCGTGGGCATCTTCAACTTCCTCGGGCAGTGGAACCAGTACATGCTGCCGACGGTGCTGATGAACGGCGACCCGAACAAGAAGGTGCTCGCCCAGGGCCTGGTGGAGCTCGCGACGAGCCAGGGCTACAAGGGCGACTGGTCGGGACTGTTCGCGGGCCTGGTGATGGCGATGCTGCCCGTCCTCGCCGCGTACATCATCTTCCAGCGCCAGGTGGTGCAGGGTCTGACCGCGGGAGCGCTGAAGTAGCTGCGTAATGCACGGAAATGGCCCGTACGGTCCTGAGCGGCGGTCGTACGGTGCCCTGAGCAACCACTTGTCGCATACGCCGGCGTCGCGCCCGTGAACCCGGGGCGGCGTCGGCGCAGCCATGTGCCGTCCGACCGGTTGTCCCCGATTTTCCGTCAAGGACTTGACTGCGGTAACCCGTTCAGCGGAGCTTGGAGTTCACAACTTGTAAGTGACCCGGGTTCCGCAGGTGTGACCTGGGCCACACGGACGGCATCGGCGCCGTCCGGCTGACGGCAGGAGTGGATGAGTCGATGGAGACTCCGGGGTCGCAGTCGTCGCTGCACCGAGCAAATCTGGAGCGCGTCGTCCGTGCGGTGCGCCTTGCCGGGTCGCTCACGCAGGCGGAGATCGCGAGGACGACCGGCCTGTCCGCCGCAACGGTCTCCAACATCGTGCGCGAGCTCAAGGACGGGGGAACGGTCGAGGTCACGCCCACTTCGGCGGGCGGCCGCCGGGCCCGCAGCGTCTCGCTCAGCGGCGACGCCGGCATCGTCATAGGTGTCGACTTCGGGCATACGCATCTGCGCGTCGCGGTCGGCAACCTCGCCCATCAGGTGCTGGCCGAGGAGTCCGAGCCCCTCGATGTGGACGCCTCCGCCGCGCAGGGCTTCGATCGGGCCGAGGAGCTGGTCAGCCGCCTGATTGCAGTAACGGGAGTCGACCGTTCGAAGATCGCCGGCGTCGGCCTCGGCGTGCCGGGGCCGATCGACGTCGAATCCGGAACGCTCGGCTCCACCTCCATCCTGCCGGGCTGGACCGGCACGAAGCCCGCCGAGGAGCTGCGGGGGCGGCTCGGCGTGCCCGTGCACGTGGACAACGACGCCAACCTGGGCGCGCTCGGTGAGCTGGTCTGGGGCAGTGGCCGGGGAGTCAGGGACCTGGCGTACATCAAGGTCGCGAGCGGTGTCGGCGCAGGCCTCGTGATCAGCGGCAAGATCTACCGGGGCCCGGGTGGCACAGCGGGAGAAATCGGGCATATTACTCTTGATGAGTCCGGCCCCGTCTGCCGCTGCGGAAACCGGGGCTGCCTGGAGACCTTCGCGGCCGCGCGCTATGTGCTGCCGCTCCTCCAGTCCAGCCACGGCACGGATCTGAGTATGGAGGGCGTCGTCAGGCTGGCGCGGGACGGCGATCCGGGCTGCCGTCGGGTGATCGCCGACGTCGGCCGCCACATCGGCAGTGGAGTCGCGAACCTCTGCAATTTGCTGAACCCGAGCCGGGTGGTTCTCGGCGGCGATCTCGCCGAGGCCGGAGAGCTGGTTCTGGGGCCCATCAGGGAGTCTGTCGGCCGCTATGCGATCCCCAGCGCCGCGCGTCAACTCTCGGTGTTGCCAGGGGCCCTTGGGGGCCGTGCGGAGGTGCTCGGAGCACTCGCTCTCGCGCTCAGCGAGATGGGCGATTCGACCCTTTTGGATGGCTCGCTGTCAGCAGTGACCCCTGTCTTCACTTAGAGAACGGATGGCACCGTTGCCATCTCGTTAAGGATTTACTTCTTGACGTCGCACGTGCGGCCGAGTTGACTTCCAGCCACCTCGGCCGCAACGTCGCGGCCTCGTCAGGGAGGTTTCTGAAGTGAACACGCGTATGCGTCGTGCCGCCGTTGCCGTTGCCGCAGGTGCGATGGCCGTTTCGCTGGCCGCCTGTGGCAGTGCCAAGGATTCCGGCGGTGGCAGTGACAGCTCGAGCTCGAAGAAGGGTGACGCGATCAAGGTCGGTCTGCTCCTTCCGGAGAACCAGACCGCGCGTTACGAGAAGTTCGACAAGCCGATCATCGAGAAGCAGGTCAAGGACCTGACCAACGGCAAGGGCGAGGTCGTCTACGCCAACGCCAAGCAGGACGCCAGCACGCAGAACCAGCAGGTCGACACGATGGTGACCAACAAGGTCGACGTGCTGATCGTGGACGCGGTGGACTCCAAGGCGATCGCCACCTCGGTCAAGAAGGCCAAGGAGGCCGGCATCCCGGTCGTCGCCTACGACCGCCTGGCCGAGGGCCCGATCGACGCCTACACCTCCTTCGACAACGAAGAGGTCGGTCACGTCCAGGGCAAGGCCCTCCTGAAGGCGCTCGGCGACAAGGCCAAGCCCTCCGCCAAGATCGTCATGATGAACGGCGCGATCACCGACCCGAACGCCGCCTTCTTCAAGAAGGGCGCGCTTGCCGAGCTCAAGGGCAAGGTCGACATCGCGAAGTCGTACGACACCAAGGAGTGGAAGCCGGAGAACGCCAACGCCAACATGGAAGGCGCCATCTCCGCCCTCGGCAAGAACAACATCGTCGGCGTCTACTCCGCCAACGACGGCATGGCCGGCGGTATCATCACCGCGCTCAAGGCCGCGGGCATCAAGGTCCCGGTCACCGGCCAGGACGCCGAGCTCGCCGGTGTGCAGCGCATCGTCACGGGTGACCAGTACATGAGCGTGTACAAGTCCTACCCGGAAGAGGCCGCGGTCGCCGCCAAGATGGCCGTCGCGCTCGCCCAGGGCAGCAAGCTGGACGACATCGCCAAGGACAAGG
Source organism: Streptomyces sp. NPDC058371 (assembly GCF_042723265.1). Classification (NCBI taxonomy): domain Bacteria; kingdom Bacillati; phylum Actinomycetota; class Actinomycetes; order Kitasatosporales; family Streptomycetaceae; genus Streptomyces; species Streptomyces sp. NPDC058371. Next base: position 83,256 of record NZ_JBHXJC010000011.1, read on the forward strand.
TCGACAGCCCCACCACCAAGGCCGTCCCCTCGGTCATCGTCCCGGTCGTCTCGCTGACCCAGGACAACATCAAGGACACCGTCATCAAGGACGGCATCTACACGATCGACGACATCTGCACCGCGAAGTACAAGGCGGCGTGCGACAAGATCGGTCTCAAGTAAGTAGCTGCAAGTCCCTTACCGCGTACGGGAATTCGCTATTGAATTCCCGTACGGGGCTTGCGCACTCCAAACCCCTCCGGCGCCCCGCATCCATCAGCCCCGCAAAGCTAGGGCGGGGCGCCGGACGGAACACCCTTCCCAAACTTCTGCACAACCTCCCGCCGGGTCAGGCGGCGAAGGAGATGGTTCACGTGTCCGCTACGCCGGTGCTGGCGTTGCGCGGGATCTCGAAGCGGTTCGGTGCCGTCCAGGCGCTCACCGACGTAGAGCTTGAGGTCCACGCCGGTGAAGTGGTCGCCCTGGTGGGCGACAACGGAGCCGGAAAATCCACGCTGGTCAAGACGATCGCCGGCGTGCATCCCATCGATGAGGGCGTCATCGAGTGGGACGGCAAGTCCGTCCAGATCAACAAGCCGCACGACGCCCAGAACCTGGGCATCGCGACCGTCTACCAGGACCTCGCGCTGTGCGACAACATCGATGTGGTCGGCAACCTCTACCTGGGACGCGAGCTGGTCAAGCGCGGCATCCTGGACGAGGTCGAAATGGAACGCCGCTCCCGTGAGCTGCTCCAGACGCTGTCGATCCGTATCCCCAGCGTTCGCATCCCGATCGCCTCGCTCTCCGGCGGTCAGCGCCAGACCGTGGCCATCGCCCGCTCCATGCTCGGCGAGCCCAAGCTGGTCATCCTCGACGAGCCCACCGCGGCTCTCGGTGTCGAGCAGACCGCCCAGGTCCTCGACCTCGTGGAGCGGCTGCGCGAGCGCGGCCACGCCGTCATCCTCATCAGCCACAACATGGCTGACGTGAAGGCCGTGGCCGACAAGGTCGCCGTCCTGCGCCTCGGGCGCAACAACGGCGTCTTCGAGGTCAAGTCGACCTCGCAGGAAGAGATCATCTCCGCCATCACGGGTGCCACGGACAACGCCGTGACCCGTCGTGCGGCCCGCAACGGGGAGGCTCAGAAGTGAGCATCGACAAGACCTCCGCCACCGCGGACAAGCAAGCCGTCGAGAACCCGGAGGCAGCCGCGGGCGCGGACGTCGCCATCGACCCCCGGCTGCTCGTACGCGAGCAGGGCTTCGCCGGATACCTCTCCGAGTTCAAGCGCAAGATCCGCGCCGGTGACCTCGGATCCATTCCGGTCGTCATCGGTCTGATCGTCATCTGGGCGATCTTCGCCGGCCTGAACGAGAACTTCCTCACGGCGGGCAACCTCTCCGACATCGCCGTCGCCATGGTCGGCACCGGCATGATCGCCGTCGGTATCGTCTTCGTGCTGCTGCTCGGCGAGATCGACCTCTCGGTCGGCTCGGTCAGCGGTGTCGCGGGCGCCACCTTCGCCGTCCTCAACATCACCCACGGCATGGCCGAGTGGCTGGCGCTGATTCTCGCCATCCTCACGGGCGCGGCCGCGGGCACCATCCACGGCTTCTTCTTCGCCCGGGTCGGTGTCCCCGCCTTCGCCGTCACGCTGGCCGGTCTGCTGTTCTGGAACGGCTTCATGCTGCAGATCCTCGGCAGCAACGGCACGATCAACCTGGACGACTCGGGCCTGGTCGCCAAGCTCAGCGGCTACTACTTCAGCGATGTGGCGGCCGCCTACGGCCTGGCCGTGGTCGCCGTCGTGGTCTTCTTCCTCACCTCGTTCTTCGACAACCGCCGCCGCGAGGCAGCCGGTGTGCCGTCGCGTCCGGTGAGCGAGATCATCGTCCGTACGGTGCTCCTCGCGGTGGTTGCCTTCGCGGTCGCGGCCGTGTTCAACCAGAACAAGGGCCTGCCCCTGGCCGTCGTGCTGTTCCTGGCGGTCCTGGTGATCACGGACTTCGTGCTGCGCCGTACCGCGTACGGCCGCAAGATCTTCGCGCTCGGTGGCAGCATCGAGGCGTCCCGCCGTGCCGGTATCAACGTCACGGGGATGCGGATCTCGGTCTACGCGATCTCGGGCACCTTCGCCGCCATCGGCGGTCTGTTCCTCGCCTCCAAGATCACCGCGGCCAACCAGGGCGCGGGTGGCGGTGACCTCCTGATGAACGCCATCGCGGCGGCCGTCATCGGCGGTACCAGCCTCTTCGGTGGCCGCGGCCGCACCTGGAACGCGCTGCTCGGCGTGCTCGTCATCGTCTCGATCCAGTACGGCCTGGCCCTCGAGGGCATCGCCTCGCCGGTCCAGTACATGATCACCGGTGGCGTGCTGCTGGCGACCGTCGTGATCGACGCGGTCACCCGCAAGACGCAGAAGTCGGCGGGCCGCGCCTGACGGCTCCCACCCCTGCACACGAAAGTGCCCGGCATCCATGAGGTGCCGGGCACTTTCGTGCGCGTGAGGGAACACGCGTACGGTGTTTTACGGCCAATCGCGTGACGTACAACGCAGAGGCCGGGCGCCGTCATGAAAGGCGGAACATTAGACTCGACAGACCCGTCACAGCTCGAACAGCTCTACTGCAAGGAGGCACGGGTGCCGCTGCTGACCCGCATCAGGGGACCGCGCGATCTGGACCGGCTCAGCCTGGAAGAGCTGAACCAGCTGGCCGAGGAGATCCGGAGCTTCCTCGTCGAAGCGGTCTCCAAGACCGGCGGCCACCTCGGCCCCAACCTCGGTGTCGTCGAGCTGACCATCGCCCTGCACCGCGTCTTCGAGTCGCCGAAGGACAGGGTGCTGTGGGACACGGGCCACCAGTCCTACGTCCACAAGCTGCTCACCGGCCGCCAGGACTTCTCGCAGCTGAAGATGAAGGGCGGCCTCTCGGGCTACCCCGCGCAGGCCGAGTCCGAGCACGACGTGATCGAAAACTCGCACGCCTCCACGGTCCTCGGCTGGGCCGACGGCCTCGCGAAGGCCAACGAGGTCCTCGAGCGCGACGACCACGTGGTCGCGGTCATCGGAGACGGCGCCCTCACCGGCGGTATGGCCTGGGAGGCGCTCAACAACATCGCGGCCGCCAAGGACCGCCCCCTGGTGATCGTCGTCAACGACAACGAGCGTTCGTACGCCCCCACCATCGGCGGCCTCGCGAACCACCTGGCGACCCTGCGCACCACCGACGGCTACGAGCGCTTCCTGGCCCGCGGCAAGGACCTCCTGGAGCGCACCCCGGTCGTCGGCAAGCCCCTCTACGAGACCCTGCACGGCGCCAAGAAGGGCCTGAAGGACTTCATCGCCCCCCAGGGCATGTTCGAGGACCTGGGCCTGAAGTACGTCGGCCCGATCGACGGCCACGACATCGAGGCCCTGGAGTCGGCGCTGGCCCGCGCCAAGCGCTTCGGCGGCCCGGTCATCGTGCACTGCCTCACCGAGAAGGGCCGCGGCTACCAGCCCGCCCTCCAGGACGAGGCCGACCGCTTCCACGCCGTCGGCAAGATCCACCCGGACACCGGCCTGCCGGTCGCCTCCTCCGGCGCCGACTGGACCTCGGTCTTCGGCGAGGAGATGCTCCAGCTCGGCCGGGAGCGCGCGGACATCGTCGCCATCACCGCCGCGATGCTCCAGCCGGTCGGCCTCGACAAGTTCGCCAAGGCCTTCCCCAAACGGGTGTACGACGTCGGCATCGCCGAGCAGCACGCCGCCGTCTCCGCGGCCGGCCTCGCCACCGGCGGCCTCCACCCCGTCTTCGCGGTCTACGCGACCTTCCTCAACCGCGCCTTCGACCAGGTGCTGATGGACGTGGCCCTGCACAAGTGCGGTGTCACCTTCGTACTGGACCGGGCCGGCGTCACCGGCACCGACGGCGCCTCCCACAACGGCATGTGGGACATGTCGATCCTCCAGGTCGTGCCGGGCCTCAGGCTGGCCGCGCCGCGCGACGCCGACCAGGTCCGCGCCCAGCTGCGCGAGGCCGTCGAGGTCGACGACGCGCCCACCGTGGTCCGCTTCTCCAAGGGCGCGGTCGGCCCGGCCGTGCCCGCCGTCGGCCGGATCGGCGGCATGGACGTCCTGCGCGCGCCGGGCACCGACGCGCCCGACGTGCTGCTCGTCTCGGTCGGCGCCCTCGCGCCGATGTGCCTGGAGATCGCCGGCCTCCTGGATCAGCAGGGCATCTCCACGACGGTCGTCGACCCGCGCTGGGTCAAGCCCGTCGACGAGGCCATGGCCCCGCTCGCCGAGCAGCACCGGGTGGTCGTCACGGTCGAGGACAACTCCCGCGTCGGCGGCGTCGGTTCGACGATCGCCCAGGCGCTGCGTGACGCGGGCGTCGATGTCCCGCTGCGCGACTTCGGCATCCCACCGCGGTTCCTCGACCACGCCTCCCGGGGCGAGATCCTCACGGAGATCGGCCTGACCGCCCCGGATATCGCCCGCCAGGTCACCGGCCTGGTCTCCAAGATCGACGGCCGGTTCGAGGGAGAGACCGCGCAGTCCGTGGACGCGGTGGAGCCCGCCCGCGACTGACGTACCTCCACAGGGCCAACGGGCCGCTTTCAGCACCCTGTACGGGTGGTGGAAGCGGCCCATTCGCGTGAAGCGGCTCGCGCCGGGGCATACGGAGCAGCAGCCCCCTCGATCATGTCGAGGACGACAAAGCGTGGGAGGTACGCCCGTGAGCAGCACCCTCTTCAGGACGAAGAAGGTCGAACAATCGATCTTGGACACTGAGGAGCCGGAGCACGCACTCAAGAAGTCGCTGTCCGCTCTGGATCTCACCGTCTTCGGCGTCGGCGTCATCATCGGTACCGGCATCTTCGTTCTCACCGGCACGGTCGCCAAGAACAACGCGGGCCCGGCCGTCGCCCTGGCCTTCGTGGTGGCCGGGGTAGTCTGCGCGCTCGCCGCGCTCTGCTACGCCGAGTTCGCGTCCACGGTCCCGGTGGCCGGCTCGGCGTACACCTTCTCGTACGCCTCACTCGGTGAACTGCCCGCCTGGATCATCGGCTGGGACCTGGTCCTGGAGTTCGCGCTCGGCACGGCGGTGGTCGCCGTCGGCTGGTCCGGCTACATCGCCTCGCTCCTGGACAACGCGGGGTGGCATCTGCCGGACGCGCTCAGCGGGCGGGAGGGGGCCGACGGCTTCGGTTTCGACATCCTCGCGGCCGCCCTCGTCCTGGTGCTCACCGCCATCCTGGTTGTCGGCACGAAGCTCTCCGCGCGGGTCACCGCCGTCGTGGTCGCCATCAAGGTGACCGTCGTCCTCGTCGTGATCATCGCGGGCGCCTTCTTCATCAACGGCGACAACTACGACCCGTTCATCCCCAAGGCGCAGCCCGTGGCCGCGGGCGGGGATCTGAAGTCCCCGCTCATCCAGCTGATGTTCGGCTGGGCCCCCTCCAACTTCGGTGTGATGGGCATCTTCACCGCCGCCTCGGTCGTCTTCTTCGCCTTCATCGGCTTCGACGTCGTGGCCACGGCGGCCGAGGAGACCCGTAACCCCCAGCGGGACATGCCACGCGGCATCCTCGGCTCGCTCCTCATCTGCACCACCCTGTACGTCGCGGTGTCGGTCGTCGTGACCGGTATGCAGCACTACACCAAGCTGTCCGTGGACGCCCCGCTAGCCGACGCGTTCAAGGCCACCGGGCATCCCTGGTACGCGGGCTTCATCAGCTTCGGCGCCGCCGTCGGCCTGACGACGGTCTGCATGATCCTGTTGCTCGGCCAGACCCGGGTCTTCTTCGCGATGAGCCGCGACGGACTGCTGCCCCGCTTCTTCTCGCGCGTCCACCCGCGGTTCAGGACCCCGCACCGCCCGACCATCCTGCTCGGTGTGATCATCGCGATCGTGGCCGGCTTCACCAGCCTGAGCGAGCTCGCGGAACTGGTGAACATCGGCACGCTGTTCGCGTTCGTCGTCGTCGCCATCGGCGTGGTCATCCTTCGCCGCACCCGGCCCGAGCTGCCCCGCTCGTTCCGCACCCCGCTGGTGCCGATCCTGCCCATCGTGTCCGTTCTCGCCTCGCTCTGGCTGATGGTCAACCTGCCGGCCGAGACATGGCTCCGGTTCGGCATCTGGATGGTCATCGGCTTCGTCGTGTACTTCCTGTACGGGCGTACGCACAGCCGGCTCGCGAAGCGCGAGGAGGCCGCGGCGGCCGGTGTCGCACCTCCGCCGGGCCGCGACGGCGAGTAATCGGCCCCGGTTGATGCTCCGGCCCCGTATGTCCTGCTTCGGTGGAGACTGCGGGGCCGGATAGCGTGCACCATATGCTCGTCGAGCCCCTCGGCGGTGTCGGGGAAGTGCGGGCACGCCCCCGACGCCACTCGGTCCCGCCACGCTCCGTATCCGCGATACAGCGCCCCCGCCCGGCGCGCGGCTACTGGCGCCGCCTGCTCCCGCTGCTCGCGGCCCTGGCCGCCGTGACCCGCGTCCCGTCCTTCGCGCGCCCGCTCTGGAATCCGGACGAGGGCTATCTCGCGGTCCAGGCGCGGCTGTTGGCGAACGGCGGAGAGCTGTACGGGACGGTCGTGGACCGCAAACCGCCGCTGGTGCCATGGCTGTACGAGGCCGCCTTCGCGGTGTCCGGCTCGGGGTCGCTCACCTCGGTACGGGTCCTCGCGGTCGTGGCCCAGCTGCTGACCGCGGCACTGCTGGCCTCCCTGGCCCGGCGCCGCTGGGGCGACGGTGCGGGCCGTACGGCGGGGGTGCTGTATCTGCTGGTCTCGGTCGGGCTCAATCCCGAGGACGCGCAGGCGGCGAGCTTCGAGGTCTTCATGCTGCCGTTCACCGCGCTGGCCATGTGGTGTGCGGACAGGCGACGTTGGAGAGCGGCGGGAGCCGCCGTCGCCTTCGCGTTCCTGGCGAAACAGACGGGCGGCGCGGTGCTGGTGCCGGTGGCGTGGCTGCTGTGGCGGTCCCGCGAGCCCGGCGCGCTGCGGCTGGCGGTGGGCGCCGTCCTGCCGGTCCTCGCGGCGGCCCTGCTGACCGACCCGTCGGGTTTCGTCTTCTGGACGGTGACGGGCTCGGGCGCGTACGCCTCCTTCACGGGCTCCGAACTCCACGTACTGACACGGGGGTTGACCAACACCGTGATCCTCGCCGTGGCCTGCGCGGGCCTGCTGCCGCCGGTCGTGCGCGTGCTGCGCATCGCGCGTACGGGGTCGGGGGACCTGTGGCTGTGGCTGGGCTCCTCGGCGGCGGCCGTGTTGCTGGGGTTCCATTTCTTCGGGCACTACTACCTGCAACTCATCCCGCCGGTCGCCTTGTTGGCGACCGCCGCACTGCAGATCCTGCCGCGCGAGCGGCTGGTGAAGGCGGTCCTGACGTCGGTCTGCTGTTGCACGCTGTTCCTCGCGTGGGGCCTGCTGGCGCCCCGCTCCGACCTCACGCACGCGCAACGTCTCGCGGACACCATGGCCCGTCGCACGGACCCCGGCGACCGGGTCCTGGTGTGGGGCATACACCCGGAGACGTACTGGCTCGCCGACCGCAGCCCCGCCAGCCGCTATCTCACGGCCGGCCTCCTCACCAACTACAGCGGTGGCCGCAACGGCCCGCAGGTCGGTGAGAAGTACGCGGTCGAGGGCGCCTGGCCGGTCTTCCGCGACGAGATGGCCGAGCATCCGCCGGTCCTCGTCGTCGACGACTCCCGGGACAAGCCGTACGCGCCGGAGAAGGTCCCCTCACTGCGCCGGCTCCTCGCGGCGCGGTACGAGGAGGCGGGAGTGGTGGACGGGGCCGTGCTGTATGTGAGGGCCGACGGGCGGGGGTGAGGAACGGCTCCCTTCCCGAGAGCGTGCCGGGCGGTGGCCGCCGGGCGCTTCGGGCCCCCGTACGGTCCCTTCGTGCCACCGTATGGCCGCTTCGGGCCCCGTACGGGTCCGGTCCGCGTCACGTCACCCGTCCCCGAGCACCGCGCGCGGGCCGGTCACCTCGGCTCCCCATTCGCCTACTCTGCGGCGCAGTTCACGGTCGGCCGTCACCACGAGCCGGTCCCTTCCGCGGGTGCCGGCGACCAGATCGGTGATGTGGTCGTCGCCGCTCCCGGCCGCCGACTCGACGCGTACGCCGGGCACCGACTCGACACCACGGGCCTTGCCCTCGACCACGAGCACGATCTCCAGGGGACCCTCGTGGCCGGGGACTCCGTGCGCCGCGAGCCGGTCGCGCAGCCGCTCCGCGGCACCCTTCCGGTCCCGCCACCAGCCGTCGGGCACGGACCCGACGACATTGGCGCCGTCGATGATCACGAGCAGGGGTTCGTCCATGTGGCCAGGGTCGCACGCAGGACCGCCACACCGTCTTCGTCGAACGTTCATCCTATGATGGGGCGCGCTCGGCCTCCCCCACACCGGTACGGGGAGGCGGCAGGGGAGCCGCGCCGAGCGTCATGGGAAGGGGCAGGTCACGTCATGCGGACCAGATCCGGGCGCGCCGCCGCCCAGGGGAGGGCGGCGTCCGACGCCGTCGAGTACACGGGAACCGATCGGCCCCAGGCCGCGGTCGGCGGTCCCTGGCTCGCCCTCGGCAAGGACGGCAGGTTCACCGCCTTCGCCCGCACCCGTACGGGACTTCTGCGCTGGACCGAGACCCGGCCGGGCGGCCCGCGGTGGACGGGACCCGAGTTCTTCCCGGTGGGGGACCTGACCCACCTCTCGGTGACCCAGGGCGCGGACACCTACCTCCACTTCCTCGGCCGGCGCGAAGTCCGCAAGGGCGACGGCCCGCCCACCGTCGACATCGTGCACGCCATCCAGTACCAGACCGGCCGTCCGGTCACCGAGTGGCGCTCCCTCGGGAACCCGCACAAGGATCGGGAGAAGGCCGCCCGCTTCGGCGTCCCGGTCGGCGCGGTCAGCGCGTCGGGCCGGGTGAACGTCTTCGTGCGCAACGCCGGCGGCGGGCTCATGCTGCGCCGCGAGGGACCCACCGGAAAGTGGGAGGCGTGGGCGGACCTCAAGGGCAGCCGGGTGCGGGACGGACTCGCCGTGGTCGCGCACACCTCAGGGCGGATCGAGGTCCTGGCCGGCGGCGACAGCGACGCCATGCGGTGGCTGCAGCCCGAGGCCGACGGCGACTTCCACCAGGACCACAACATCCCGCTCGTCCTCGCCCCCGGCACGGCATCGGTCCTGGAGACCGCGCCGGACCGGGCCACGTACTACTGGACCGATCCGGCGACCGGCGGGATTGTCGCCCACCGTCCCGGCGGCTGGGTGGTCCCGCTCGGCGGTGCGCCGGGCGGCGACCCCGTCGCGGTGCTGCGGGCGGTGCTGGACGGATACGACTGCACCGTGCTGGCCCATCGCGACCTCGACGGGCAGATCATGCTCGCCGCCTGCGGCACGGAGAACGAACAGGCGGGCCTGTGGTGGTCGCCGACCGGTGAACGGTGCGTGGGCGCCCCGGCGCTGGCACTGGACGGGTACGGCCGCGTCGTGCTCGGGCTGATCGGCGCGGACGGCGCGCTGTACATCGCCCGGCAGAACGACGAAGCGGGCCTGGCGATGGCGCCTTCGACCCGCGTGTGACGGCACCCCGGGCGTGACTTCCGTGGACGCGGGCTTCGTCGCTCGGCCGGGGTCCGCCCTCGTACGACCTGCGCCCGACGCGGACGCCGCCAATGCGGACGTCGCACGACCTGCGCCCGACGCGGACGCCGCCAATGCGGACGTCGCACGACCTGCGCCCGACGCGGACGCCGCCCGAACAGCGCCCTCTCGCCCGCCCTCAGGAGGCGGTGCCGCCCGTGGCCGGGGACTTCTTGGCCGACTCGGGGATCGTCTCGTCGCCCCGCAGGGCCTTCCACAGCTGGTTCGCCTGTGGCTGGGCGGCGACGACCCGGTTGGGGTCGGTCTTGTCGTACGCCACCGGCAGCATGATCGTCTCCATGGTGGCCGGGTCGACGCCGTTCATGCTGCGGCCGAAGTCGGCCAGCTTGGTCAGCGAGGCGAGCCCGGAGTCGGTGGTCAGCGACTCCGTGAGATTGTCCGCGATCTTGTACGTCCTGGTCGGGCTGCCGAGCAGGTCCTGCTTCTTGATCTCCGAGAGCAGGGCGACCATGAACTTCTGCTGGAGGCCGATACGTCCCAGGTCGCTGCCGTCGCCGATGCCGTGCCGGGTGCGGACGAACTGAAGGGACTCGGTGCCGTCCAGCTTGTGGGTGCCGGCCGTCAGGTCCAGGCCGCTGGACGTGTCGTGGATGTCCTGGTCCACGGTGACGGTCACACCGCCGATGGCGTCCACGAGCCCCTTGAAGCCCGCGAAGTCGATCTCCATGAAGTGATCCATCCGTACCCCGGACATCTGCTCCACGGTCTTGACCACACAGGCCGGACCGGCCAGCGAGTACACGGAGTTGAACATCACGCGCTTCGCCGAGGGCAGCGTGGAGCCGTCCGACTTGGTGCACTCGGGACGGGTCACCAGGGTGTCGCGCGGGATGCTGACGGCGACGGCCTTCTTGCGGCCCTCGGGTATGTGCATCACCAGAGCGGTGTCGGAGCGCGCCCCGGAGACCTTGCCCGTGTTCAGCGAGGCGTTCGCTCCCGCGCGCGAGTCGGAGCCCAGCACCAGGATGTTCTGGCCCGAGGTGGGCAGCTGCTCGGGCCGGTCGTCACCGATCGCCTTGTCGAGGTCGACGCCCTTGATGTTGCCGTTCAGGCTGCTGTAGAGCCAGTATCCGGTGCCGCCCGCGGCCAGCGCCAGGACGACGAGACCCAGTGCGATCCAGCGCCAGACCCGACGACGCCGACGGGGCGGCTTGGCCCGGCGGTTGGACGGTGCGCGCCTCGATCTCCGGGGGCCCGTCTCCGTCAGGGCGTGCGTCATGGCTCGGCGTCCTCTCGCTGCGTGGCTCGGTGCCTTGGACCGAACGTGGTGAAGGGCACGAGTGGGGGGAGAGGCCGGGCCCGTGCGGCGAAGAACGCCGCGCTGTGTTCGAACTATAGACCGACAGCCGGATCGGGAGGGGCGTATCCGTCTTCACCCGACGGACTCCGAAAGTTCAGCCTTTCTGTGAAGCCCTGTGTGTTTTCTGTCATTTGCGACTGCTGTTGACAGTCGCGCAAATGCCTAGTGATGATGTGGCTGACCTGTGAAGGTTAAATCTTTGGTGTGAATGACGTCGACAGCGTTGTCGGCAGGTAAGTGGTCGCTGATTCGAGCCGGGGGGCACGAGGGGGCGAACGACCACTGGTGCTCACCGTCGGTTTCGGCCCGGTGAGGAACGAGGGGAGGGGTGGCTGTGCTTCCGCATGCGTCGGCCCGTGAAGGGCGGCGGTGTGACGACTGTTTCTGACCCCGCCGTCCATCGGGCGGCGGGCGGCTCCGGCATGCCCGCACAGGCACGATCCGGAACCGGTGGGCAGAGCTCTGCCCCGCGCGACCGCACCACGCTGACTCCCGAACACGGTGACGTCTACGTCGAGCCGGGGCTCACCCCGCTCGCCGCCCGGGAGGCGAACCGCTCCGCGCTCGTCGCGCTCCTCGACTCGGCCGGCGTCCCGCACTTCGCCGTCCGCGGCACCTCCGACCACGGCACGGTCGTCGCCGTCGCCGAGGAGGACCGCGAGCGGGTGCTCGGCGCGGTGTTCCGCGGCCTCGGCCAGTACGCCGGGCACCTGAGCGTGATCGACCCGGACGCGCCCCGGCCCGCCCGCCCCGTCTCCTCGCGCGACCCGAAGGCCTGGCGCGAGATCGCCACCGCACGCGTCCTCCAGGTCAGCTGGTACCGCACCGACCCCGGACGCCATCTGCTGCTCGGGCACGAGTACGGCTGTGCCGTCGAGTTCTGGCAGCGACAGGGCACCCACCTCGTCGCCCCCCGGGCCAACCGGGCCACCTGGGCGGTCACGAGCGAGGGCGTGAACGTGCTCGGTGCCGCCCGGCTGTTCAGCCGCTTCGTCTCGGACTGGACCCCGCAGCACCTCGCGCCCGCGCTCGCCACCCGCCCCGAGTTCCTGGTGAACTGCGCGGACGACATCGCCTTCCCCGTCGACGCCGTCTACACCTGGGTCGACGGCGACGACCCTGCCTGGCAGCGGCGCAAGGCGCAGGCGAAGGGCGAGGTCTACCACGCCGAGTCGGCGAGCGACGCGCGCTTCATCAGCCGCGACGAGCTGCGCTACTCGGTGCGCTCCCTGCACCTGTTCGCGCCCTGGATCCGCAACGTCTACATCGTCACCGACGACCAGGTCCCGGACTGGCTGCGCGAGGACCTGCCGGGCCTGCGCATCGCCACCCACCGCGAGATCTTCCGCAACCCCGCGGACCTGCCGACCTTCAACTCGCACTCGATCGAGAGCCAGTTGCACCACATCGAAGGGCTCGCCGAGCACTTCCTGTACTTCAACGACGACATGTTCGTCGGCCGCCCGGTCGCCCCGCACGCCTTCTTCACGCCGAGCGGCACCGCGCGCTACTTCCCCTCGCGCAACCGCATCCCGCAGGGCCCGGTCGTCGAGACCGACACCCCGGTCGACGCGGCCTGCAAGAACAACCGCGCCCTGCTGCTGGAGCGCTTCGGCCGGGTGATCACCCAGCCCATGGAGCACATCCCGTACGCCCTGCGCCGTTCGGCGATGCACGAGGCCGAACGCGACTTCCCCGAAGCCTGGGGCCGCACCTCGGCCAGCCGCTTCCGCGCGATGACGGACCTCTCGCCGACCTCCTCCTTCGCGCTCTACTACGCGGCCCTGACCGGACGCGCCCAGCCGGGCTCGATGCCCTTCACCTACCTGCAGCTCGCCGTGCCCGATCTGGCGGACCGGCTGCAACGGCTGCTCGACGGCAGGGACCAGGACTCGTTCTGTCTCAACGACGCCTTCTCGACACCCGAGGACATCGAGGCACAGCAGGAGCTGCTGGACGGCTTCCTCAACTCCTACTTCCCCACCCCAAGCCCCCATGAGCGATGAGACGGAGTTCGTGACGTGTCCGACCCGACATCGATGAGCTCCGCGGCCCTCGTCTACCAGCGACTCGTTCCCCAGCCCGTACGCTCCGCCGCCGCAAGCACCGTGCCCGGACCCGTCCGCCGCAAGGTCAAGCGCGGACTCGCCCGCACCCTCAGCCGACGGGAGGCGCGGCTGCACCGGCGCGCCCTGCGCCGGGTGCGCAAGGTGGACTTCGGGCACTCGCAGCGCCGGACCACGTCGCCCGACGGCCGGGTCGGGCACGTCCACGCCGGGCTCACGGTCGACCTGGCACGCCGCCTCGACCACGACCTGGTCACCTACGCGCTCGACGCCGCCGACATCCCCTGGTTCGCGGTCCCGGCACTCGACGACCGCCGGATCTGCCTGGCCGTCGAGACGCGCGACAAGGGCGCCGTACGCAGGGCGCTACGCGCGTTGCTGGAGGAACACACCGGATACGTCGTCTCGGTGTCGCCCGCGAACAGCGACACCCAGGAGATTCCCGGCAGCCATGTGAAGGCGTGGAAGCACTACGGCAAGGCGAAGGTGATCCGCCTCACCTGGCTGCGCACCGAACCCACCGAGAACCTGTGGGTCGGCGAGGACCAGGGCATCGAGATCGAGTTCTGGACGGTCAACACCGACCTGCCCGGCGAGCGGCTCGCCGGTCCGCGCCCCAACCGCGTCCAGCGCACCGTTCCCAGCGACGCCCTCGGCATCGAGATCGGCCTTGACCGGCTCTCCGGCTACTGCGACATCGACGGCGACATGGAGCCGACGATCACGCTGGAGGACTTCGACATCCCGCGCCTGGAGGAGATCACCTTCCCCGTCGACGCGGTCCTGCTGTGGCAGCACCCCACGCCCTGGGGCGAGGAACTGCTGCGGGCCGCGCTGCGCTCGCTGCACCAGTACGCGCCCTGGGTCGACGTCGTCCACGTCCTGGCGCAGGCGCAACCGCCGGCCTGGCTGGTCGCCGACGAGCGGCTCAGTGTCGTCCCCGCGGGGCCGGGCGCCGAGTGGCGGCTGCACGAACTGCCCGACATCGCGGACAACTTCCTGCACCTGCGTCCCGGGGCCGTGCTCGGCCGGCCGGTCCGGCCCTTCGACTACTTCACCCCGCACGGCGGGACCCGCCCCCGGCGGGGGCCCTGGACCGCCGAGGAGTCCTTCGCCCCGTGGACCCGCGCCGCCTACTCCGCGACGGGTCGCGTCACCGCCCACGGCTATGCCGAAGGGCCCCAGCCCTACAGCTGCGAGACGCTCGCCCGGCTCGCGGCCGCGGGTTACGCACCCCCGCAACTCGCCGACGGACAACGGCTGCCCGCCGTACCCGGCACGCATCCGATGGACGGACTCGTCCACCACTTCGGCCAGGTGGCCGGGCTGGCCGACCCCTCCGGTGAGGCGTCCGTCGCGCTGCACGCCGCCCTCCCCGGCATCAGGAACCACCTGGACCGGCTCCTGGTACGCCGGGACACCCAGCAGATCCAGTTCTTCGGCCTCGGGACCGAAGAGGCCCACAGCCGGGGTGGCACCGAGGCCGTCGTGCACTTCCTGCGCCGCTACTTCCCCGTCGCCTGCGTCTTCGAGCGCGGCCAGTCCGAGGACCGGGACAACCTTTCGTGAGCATCGGCAACCCCGAGGCATCCGCCGCGGTCGGGGCGTATCGCACCCTGGTCCCCGCCGGCCTCAGACGCCGGATCGCGCGCCGCGTACCGCCGCGGCTGCGCATGGGACTCAAGCAGCTGCTGCGCCGTCTCCAGACCCTCACCCTGGGCGCCCGCACGGTGCGCGGCATCCGCGCGCGCCGCCGCTGGCCGCACCTGTTCGGGGCGGACGAGCGGCTCGCCGTCCTCGCCGGGCACGGCGCCCAGATCGCCCTCGTACGGGAGACGGTCTCGCCCCTCGGGCTGCGCGAGGCCAACCTCGAACTCGTCGTGACCCTCCTGGAGGAGGCGGGCATCGACTACTTCGCGATCCGCGGCAACTCCGACTTCCGCTCCTGCCTCGCGGTCGCCGAGGCCGACCGGGACCGGGTGCGCCAGATCCTCGACCGCTGCACGCGCACCGGACCCGTCTATCTGCAGGCCTGTCATGGCGAGACGCCGCGGGGCGGTGCCGCGCTGTGCGGTTCGCGGCGCGGCCGGCACCTCGCCCGGGGGGCCGTCGTGCTGCGGGTCGGCATGGTGTGGAGCGATGCGGCCGGTTCGCTGGTCCTCGGTCTGGAGCACGGCTGCGACATCGAGTTCTGGCGGCCGGCGGACGGCCGCCTGGTGGCGCCGCGTCCGAACCGTGTCACCGAGGACGTCGCCCTCGACGAGCCACGTGTCACCATCCCGGTCAGCCGCCTCACCGGCTTCGCCGCGCTGCACACCCGCCGCACCCGCTCGGTGCGCACCATCCGGCCGTGCGCCGACGCCCTGCCCGAGGACGTGCGCTTCCCGATCGACGTCGTCTACACCTGGGTCGACGGCAACGACCCCGCCTGGCAACGGCGCCGCGCCGACTACGGCCAGGGCGGCTACCACACCGAATCCGCGAACGCGGCCCGCTACATCAGCCGTGACGAGCTGCGCTACTCCCTGCGCGCGCTGGAGCAGAACGCCCCCTGGGTGCGCCACGTCTACCTGGTGACGGACCGTCAGCGGCCGTCCTGGCTCAACGAGCGCCACTCCCGCATCACCGTCGTGGACCACTCCGAGATCTTCGAGGACCAGGCGGCGCTGCCCACCTTCAACTCGCACGCCATCGAGAGCCGGCTGCACCACATCGAGGGTCTGTCCGAGCACTTCCTCTACTTCAACGACGACATGTTCCTGGGCTGCCCGGTCACCCCACAGGACTTCTTCCTGTCCAACGGCATGACCCGGACGTTCCTGTCCCCGTCCCAGGTGCCCCGGTGGGACCTGACGCTCGGCGACCGCCCGGTCGACGCCGCGGGCAAGAACAACCGCCGGATCATCCTGGAGAACTTCGGCTCGGCCATTGTCCAGAAGCTGCGGCACGCACCCTACGCACTGCGCCGCAGCGTGCTCCTGGAGATCGAGCGCGAGTACGCGGAGGTGCACCGGCAGACCTCGCGCAGCAGGTTCCGCAGCCCGACCGACATCTCGATCCCGTCGTCGCTGTACCACTACTACGCGTACTTCACGGGCCACGCGGTGCCCTCGAACATCAGCTTCGCCTACCTCGACCTGGCGAAGCCGGAGATCCAGCGGCGGCTCGGCATCCTGCTGGCCCGCCGCGACCGGCAGGCCTTCTGCATCAACGACACGATCTCCGACGGCCACGACACCGACCACCAGACGGTGATGCTCAAGCGGTTCCTCAAGTCGTACTACCCCGTGCCGAGTCCCTTCGAGCGGAAGGAGCACGAGGTCCGGTGAAGATCTCCTTCCTGATCAACAACATCTACGGCATCGGGGGCACCAACCGCACCGTCATCAACCTCGCGGAGGCGCTCGCCGTCCATCATGACGTCGAGATCGTCTCGGTCTTCCGGCGCTCGACCGCCACGAAGTTCGAGATCTCGCCGCGGATCACCGTGCGCGCCCTGGTCGATCTACGCCCCGGCTCGGCCGACCGCACCGCCGCCGGCAGCGACGAGCCCAGCGAAGTCGTGCCGCGCCAGGAGGAGTTCTACGCGCAGTACAGCAGGTTCACCGACGGACGCATCATCCGTGAGCTGCAGAAGTCCGACGCCGACGTGGTCGTCGGCACCCGGCCCAGCCTCAATCTCTTCGTCGCCGCCCACACCCGCGACGGCGCGCTGCGGATCGCCCAGGAGCACATGACCCACCTGGCGATTCCGCCCGCCGTCCGCGCCGAGATGGCCCGGGTCTACCCGCGGCTCGACGCCATCACGACGGTCACGGAGGCCGACGCCGGATCCTTCCTGGAGAACACGCCCATCCCCGGCATCCCCGTGGTGGGCATCCCCAACAGCGTGCCCCAGCCGGTCGTACCGCCCTCGGACTGCTCGCACAAAGTCGTGGTCAGCGCGGGCCGGATGCACCGGATCAAGCGGTACGACCTGCTGATCCGCGCCTTCGGCAGGCTCGCGGACGAGTTCCCCGACTGGCAGCTGCGCATCTACGGCGACGGCGGCGAGGCCGGGAAGCTGCGCGCGCTGGTCACCGAACTCGGCCTGGCGGGACGGGCGTTGCTCATGGGCGGCTTCTCGCCCATCGAGTCGGAGTGGGCCAAGGGATCCATCGCGGCCGTCACCTCCAGCGCCGAGTCCTTCGGCATGACGCTGGTCGAGGCCATGCGCTGCGGTCTGCCGGTGGTGTCCACCGACTGCCCGGTGGGACCGCGGGAGATCCTGCGCGACGGCGAGGACGGTTTCCTCGTGACCAACGGCGACGTGGACGCGATCGCCTGGGGCCTGCGGCGGCTGATGGCCGACGAGTCGCTGCGCCGGGACATGGGCGCGGCCGCGCTGCGCAACGCCGGCCGGTACGACCCCGCGGCCGTCGCCGCCCGGTACGTGGAGCTCTTCGAGGACGCCGCCCGCCGACGGGCCCGGAACGTCCGCGGCTACCGCACACCCGCGGGCCCGCGCGAGTCCGCGACCGCCCAGGCCACCGTGGCGCCGGTGTCCCTCGGCGCGGCCACCGTGGACGTCACCGCCGACGACGCGGGGTGGCTGCGGTTCGCCGCCGACGGCCCCGGCGAGGGCCGGCACCGCTGGCAGTTCGTCCTGCGGCACAAACCCTCCGACGGCAAGCCCCGCCCCGACCTCCCGCTGCGGACCGTGCGCAAGGCGCTGGACAACGGCGGCACCCGCTACACGGCCGCGCTCACCCCCTCGGCCCTGGACGAACTCGGCGACGGGCGCTGGCAGGTGGCCATGCAGAACCCCAGGTCGTCGGCCATTCACATGAAGGCGGGCATCCGGGACACCCGGGCGCTCATCGACGCCCGGGCCCGGCTCGTCGCCCGCCCCACCGTCGGATCCGTCGGCTGGAACCTCCCCTACGCACAGCCCAACGGCAGACTCATGCTGCGTACGGTGCTCAGGCCGGAGCACGCCGAGTGCACCGGCGTCGAGGTGGGCGACGGCGCCATCACCCTGGCGGGTGTGCTGTGCGGCGAGCGCCGGATCGAGCCGGGCGCGCTCTTCATCGTCGGCCGCCGGGGCACGTACGCGAAGACGTTCTCCGTGCCGGTGCAGATCCTCGGCCGGCAGGCGTTCCGGGCCGAGGTGCCCGTGCGCCGGGTCGTCGACCACCGGCTGGCGCGCTGGGAGGACTGGGACTGGTGGCTGCAGCCGGACCCCTTCGACCGGCGCAAGGTGCGCGTCTGCCGGCTGCTGGAGGACTTCCCCGACGTCAAGGGCGCGTACGCGTATCCTTCCGTCCCTCTCGTCGGCGACGAGACCTCCGCCTACTCCGTCGTCCACCCGGCCCGTCCGGTGTGGGTGCGTCCTTACTGCTCGGCTTCAGGAGCCATGGCCATGAATGTGGTGGACCGATGACCCCGGCGTCCCGCTCGATTCTGCACATCGTCGCGCACCAGGACGACGACCTGTACTTCATGAACCCCGACCTGGTCCGGTCCCTCCAGGACGGCGACCCGATCACCACGGTGATCCTCACCGCGGGCGAGGGCGACGGCATCAACGCCGACACCAACGACCCCGAACGCACCTCCGTACCACCGGACTTCGCCCGCTACAGCACCGAGCGCGGCTGCGGGCTGCGGTCCGCGTACGCCCGGATGGCGACCGGCGACCGGAACGTACCCTGGCTGCGCGAACCCGTCGACCTGGTACCGGGCTTCGCCGCGGAGCGG
Organism: Streptomyces sp. NPDC058371; assembly: GCF_042723265.1. Classification (NCBI taxonomy): domain Bacteria; kingdom Bacillati; phylum Actinomycetota; class Actinomycetes; order Kitasatosporales; family Streptomycetaceae; genus Streptomyces; species Streptomyces sp. NPDC058371. The sequence goes on from NZ_JBHXJC010000011.1 coordinate 102,009, forward strand.
TTCACCCTCGCCGACCGCGACGACGTCTCCCTGTACTTCCTGCAACTGCACCAGGGCGCGCCCACCCAGCGGGGCACCCGCACCCGGATCCACGAGCTGTGGGAGGGCGCCCTGCGCACCCAGGCCACGCTGCCGGCGCACGGCTGCACGGTCGGTGAGGTCCAGCACGTCACCCGCGAACAGGTCATCGCCGGGCTGACCGCGCTGCTCGCCCACGTCCGCCCGAGCGCGGTGCGCACCATGGACCCCGACCCCGAACACGACGGAGGCAAGCAGGAGTTCGTCTGCTCGGACCACGTCGACCACACCACCACCGCGCAGTTCGCGCTCGCCGCCCTCACCCGCCACCGCGACGCGGGCCACAACCCGGTCGTGGAGCACTACCGCGCGTACGCCAACCGCTTCTGGGGCTACAACCTCGACTCCGTGGCGGTGGCGGAGAAGGCCGAGTACCTCGCCACGTACGCCGGCATCGACGCACCGCCCGTCTGCCCGCACGGCACCTGCGAGCGGTGCGGCGACCGGCAGTTGGGGCCGGACCCGTACCGCAGTACGCACATGATGAGCGCCGCCTACCGCTACTCGCCGGCCACCGACTGGCTGCGCCTGGGGCCCGGCGGGCGGTTGAACGCCTTCGGGGTGCTGGCAGGCAGGCTCGCCTTCTGGACGGAGACCGGGCCGGCCAGTGGGGAGTGGAAGGGCCCCTTCGTGCTCGGCGACGGCTGGCTCACGCCCACGCTCGCCGTCACCGGCCTGCCCGGCGGGCCGGCCGAACTCGTCGGACTGCGCCGCCAGTCGGTGGTGGGCGGCGGGGTCACCGTCGATGTCGTGCACACTGTGCAGGACCCGGACGGCAACGGCTTCAGCGGCTGGCAGTCCCTGGAGAACCCGGACTGGGCCCAGGGCGACGGCCGGCGCCAGCGGGAGGTCGGCGTCCCGTCGGCCGCGGTCGACGCGGCCGGCCGGCTGTACGTCTTCGTCCGGAACTTCGAGCAGGGCATCGCTCTGCGCCGCCGGGACACCGACGGCAGCTGGGCGCCCTGGGAGAGTCTCGGCGGCGCCTTCGTCCAGGACGCGGGCCAGGCGCTCACCACCGAGAGCGGCACCGTGGAGCTGTATGTGCCGGGCAAGAACTCCGTCTGGCGCTGGCACCAGACCGAGCAGGGCGGGCCGTTCGTCCTCGACGACACCCTGAAGACCGGCCGACCCGCGACCGGCGGGATCACCGCGGTCGACTCGGGCGGCGGCCGCACCTGCCTCTACTTCCGCGAGGCCGGCACCCAGCAGGTCATGGCCTACCGCCGGCATGCCGACGGCCGCTGGCCGGGATCCGGCGCCGGACTCGGCGGCCAGGGCGGCACCGGTGCGGTCGCCGCGCTGTGGGCCCCCGAGCGCGGTGCCCGTGAGGCCTTCCTCGCGCACCGCGGCAGCGCCGGCAGGCTCGTCGTGTCGTTGCCCGACCGGGACAAGAACGCCTCGGGCACGCACTGGCGCGCGTCGGGCGAGATGTTCACGCACGCTCCCGCGATGGCGTACGACGCGTCGGGCGCGGTGGTCGTGGCGGTCATCGGCACGGACGGCCGGCTGCACATCAGACGCCAGTTGTCACCGCTCGTGGGCAGCCCGCTCGGACCGTGGCGCTCTTGACGGGCCGCTGCCACCCTAGGGGAGTGCCACGCGCCGGAGCCCTGTTCGTCGGGAGCGTCGTCGCCGTCCTGGTGGCGGCGACGACGTCGGCGTGCGGCGCGCCCGGACCGAAGGAGACCGACCGTCCGGCGCCGGGGCACCCCACGCTGCGGGTCCTTCAGTACAACCTGTGCGGGGCCGCCGCCCACTGCACCTGGAACGCGGGCGGGTCGGGAGCCGATACGTCCGTTGCCCGCGTCGTCAGCGAGGCGCGGGACCTCGAGCCCGACATCATCACGCTCAACGAGATCTGCCTCACCCAGTACGCCTCCCTCAAGCGCCAACTGGCCGCCGCCGGCCGGCGGATGGACGGGACGTACGCGTCCTTCCACGACAACGTCCCGAACTGCGGCGGCACGGGACAGTACGGCGAGGCGGTCCTCAGCCGGACGGACGTGCCCGACGACGTCCAGGACTTCCGCCCGTTCGTCCACACCGGCGGGGAGCGCTACACCAACGCGGGCCGGACGGTTCCCGTGCACCGCGGACTCCTGTGCGCCCACACGCGGTTCGCGGGCCGGCCGTTGACCGCCTGCACCGCGCACGCGTACGCCGGTGCCCCCGAACAACTGCGGGAGATCAGGGACTGGACCCTGGAGCCGTCGCGGGACACACCCACGGTGATGGCCGGCGACCTCAACCTCCCGCCGGACTCGTCCGCCCTGGACTACCTGACCCCGCACTTCGCGGAGGCCGACCACGACGAAGAGCCCACCGCCGACGGCCGGAAGATCGACTACGTCTTCGCGGACAGGCGCCACTTCACCGTCGTGACCGGTGACGCACGCAAGTTCCCCGAGTCCGACCACGCCTTGCTGACAGGGCAGTTCACCTTCGATCCGCAGGAATGAGGACGCGTTCGCGAGAGGTGACGGGTGCCGCGTACGAATGAGGGCCCCCGCGACGGCGGAGGCCCTCTTCGTGCAACGGTCGGTCACGCAGGAACGGACGCCACGCCCTGCTCCAGGAACGTCTTGCCGTTCACCCGCTGCGAGACGCCCTCGCGGTCCAGGTACGGCGTGATGCCGCCCAGGTGGAAGGGCCAGCCGGCACCGGTGATCAGGCAGAGGTCGATGTCCTGGGCCTCGGCCACGACACCCTCGTCGAGCATGAGCCCGATCTCCTGGGCGACGGCGTCCAGGACGCGGTCACGGACCTGCTCCTCGGTCAGGACGACATCGCCCTGCTTCAGAAGCGCGGCGACCTCGGGGTCGAGCTCCGGCTTCCCGGAGTCGTACACGTAGAAGCCGCGCTTGCCCGCCTTGACGACGGCCGCGAGGTTCGGGGAGACCGTGAAGCGGTCCGGGAAGGCCCGGTTGAGGGTCTCCGAGACGTGCAGACCGATCGCGGGACCGACCAGTTCGAGCAGGACGAGCGGAGACATCGGCAGACCGAGCGGCTCCACCGCCTTCTCCGCGACCTCGACCGGGGTGCCCTCGTCGATGACGTTCTGGATCTCGCCCATGAAGCGGGTGAGGATGCGGTTCACGACGAACGCCGGAGCGTCCTTCACCAGAACCGCCGTCTTCTTCAGCTTCTTGGCGACGGCGAACGCCGTGGCGAGCGAGGCGTCGTCCGTCTGTTCGCCACGCACGATCTCCAGGAGCGGGAGGATCGCGACCGGGTTGAAGAAGTGGAAGCCCACGACCCGCTCGGGGTTCTTGAGCTTCGACGCCATCTCGGTCACCGACAGCGAGGAGGTGTTGGTGGCGAAGATCGCGTGCGCCGGGGCGACCGCCTCGACCTCCGCGAACACCTGCTGCTTGACGCCGATCTCCTCGAAGACGGCCTCGATGACGAAGTCGGCGTCGGAGAAGCCCTCGGCCTTGTCCAGGACACCGGAGACCAGCGCCTTGAGACGGTTCGCCTTGTCCTGGTTGACCCGGCCCTTGAGCAGCAGCTTGTCGATCTCGGCGTGGACGTAGCCCACACCCTTGTCGACGCGCTCCTGGTCGATGTCCGTGAGGACGACTGGCACTTCGAGGCGGCGCAGGAACAGCAGCGCCAGCTGGGAGGCCATCAGACCGGCGCCCACGACGCCGACCTTGGTGACCGGGCGGGCGAGCGACTTGTCCGGCGCACCCGCCGGGCGCTTGCCGCGCTTCTGGACGAGGTTGAAGGCGTAGATGCCGGAGCGCAGTTCGCCGCCCATGATCAGGTCGGCGAGCGCCTGGTCCTCGGCGTCGAAGCCCTGCTGGAGGTCGCCGTTCTTGGCCGCGGCGATGATGTCCAGCGCGCGGTACGCGGCCGGGGCCGCCCCGTGCACCTTGCTGTCGGCGATGAACCGGCCCTTGGCGACGGCCTGGTCCCAGGCCTCGCCGCGGTCGATCTCCGGACGCTCGACGGCGATCTCGCCCTTGAGCACGGCCGCCGTCCAGAGCAGCGACTGCTCCAGGAAGTCCGCGCCCTCGAAGATCGCGTCGGCGATACCGAGGTCGTAGACCTGGCCGCCCTTGAGCTGCTTGTTCTGGTTGAGCGAGTTCTCGATGATCACCGAGACGGCCTTCTCCGCACCGATCAGGTTCGGCAGGATCGTGCAGCCGCCCCAGCCCGGGACCAGACCGAGGAAGACCTCGGGGAGCGAGAAGGCCGGCAGAGCCGCGGAGACCGTGCGGTACTGGCAGTGCAGACCGACCTCGACGCCGCCGCCCATCGCCGCGCCGTTGTAGTACGCGAAGGTCGGGGCCGCGATGCCCGCGAGACGCTTGAAGACCTCGTGACCGCCCTTGCCGATGGCGAGCGCGTCGTCGTGGTTCTTCAGGAGCTCGACGCCCTTGAGGTCGGCGCCGACCGCGAAGATGAACGGCTTGCCGGTGATGCCGACACCGACGATCTCGCCGGCCGCGGCCTCCTTCTCGACCTGGTCGATGGCGGTGCTCAGGTTCGCCAGCGAGGCCGGGCCGAAGGTGGTCGGCTTGGTGTGGTCGAAGCCGTTGTCCAGGGTGATGAGCGCGAAGCGCCCCGCACCGAACGGCAGATCGAGGTGGCGTACGTGCGCGGACGTGACGACCTCGTCGGGGAACAGCTCGGCCGCGCCCTTCAAAAGTTCAGCGGTGCTCACTTGTTGCCTCCGGCGTCCTTGTGGTGCGGGTTCTCCCAGATCACCGTGGCGCCCATGCCGAAGCCGACGCACATGGTGGTGAGGCCGTAACGGACCTCCGGCTGCTCCTCGAACTGGCGGGCCAGCTGCGTCATCAGACGGACGCCGGAGGAGGCGAGCGGGTGGCCGTACGCGATGGCGCCGCCGTACTGGTTGACGCGCGCGTCGTCGTCGGCGATGCCGTAGTGCTCCAGGAAGGCGAGCACCTGGACGGCGAAGGCCTCGTTGATCTCGAAGAGGTTGATGTCCTCGATCGACAGACCGGCCTGGGCGAGGGCCTTCTCGGTGGCCGGGATCGGGCCGTAGCCCATCACCTCGGGCTCGACGCCCGCGAAGGCGTACGAGACCAGGCGCATCCGGACCGGCAGATCGTGCTCGCGGGCGAAGTCCTCGGACGCGATGATCGACGCGGTGGCACCGTCGTTCAGACCGGCGGCGTTACCGGCGGTGACGCGGCCGTGGACGCGGAACGGTGTCTTCAGACCGGCCAGGTTCTCCAGCGTCGTACCCGGGCGCATCGGCTCGTCGGCGGTGACCAGGCCCCAGCCGGTCTCACCGACCTCCGCGTTGGTGTTGCGCACCGAGATCGGCACCAGGTCCTGCTGGATCTTGCCGTTGGCGTACGCCTTGGCGGCCTTCTCCTGCGAGCGCACGGCGTACTCGTCGGCGCGCTGCTTGGTGATGCTCGGGTAGCGGTCGTGCAGGTTCTCCGCGGTCATGCCCATGAACAGGGCCGACTCGTCGACCAGCTTCTCGCTGACGAACCGCGGGTTCGGGTCCACGCCCTCGCCCATCGGGTGGCGGCCCATGTGCTCGACACCACCGGCGATGACGGCGTCGTACGCGCCGAAGGCGATGGAGCCCGCGGTGCTGGTGACGGCGGTCAGCGCGCCCGCACACATGCGGTCGATGGAGTAGCCGGGCACCGACTGGGGGAGCCCGGCGAGGATGCCGGCCGTGCGGCCGAGCGTCAGACCCTGGTCACCGATCTGCGTGGTCGCGGCGATGGCGACCTCGTCGATCTTCTTGGGGTCGAGGCCCGGGTTGCGGCGCAGCAGCTCCCGGATGGCCTTCACGACGAGATCGTCGGCGCGGGTCTCGTGGTAGATGCCCTTCGGGCCCGCCTTGCCGAACGGGGTGCGGACGCCGTCGACGAAGACGACGTCCCTGACGGTACGAGGCACGATGGCTCTCCTCCAGATGCGGGATGGCACTGCTGCGCGGCGCACACGCCCTGAGCGCGCGCTCACCCCATCATGCTACTTGCGGGTAACCATGCTGCCCAGTCCCGGAGGCCGGAGCGGCGAAGGTCACATCCGGAAGGGTCACGCCGCCCTTCCCGTCCCTCGCCGCACCGCCCGGATCTTGGCGTGATCTCGACGGTGCCGTTCCCCTCCGGGGGGCTGCCAGGCGTACATGAGGAAGCCGGTCCCGCCGCCCGAGCCCCGTCCAGGGTCGCGGGGAACGGCGCGCGCAACCCACGCGCAACGCACAAACGCCCCGCACACGCCCGAGCGGCACCCGCGCCCGCACCGGTGGATCGGCCCGCGCCCGGTGCCCGGCGGGCCCGCTTCCGTCAGTCCTTGGCCGCCCGGGCGGACAGCGCCGCGACCAGCACCGGCGTCACCTGCTCGACCTGCCAGGGCCGCGCCCCGTACCCGGCGAGGGCCGCCGCGACGGAGTCGGCCTCGGCGGCCGGCGGCTCCCAGCAGACACGGCGCACCGTGTCGGGAGCGATCAGGTTCTCCTGCGGCATGTTCAGCTGCTCGGCCAGCGCCGACACTGCGGCACGCGCGGCGGAGAGCCGGGCCGCGGCCTCCGGGTCCTTGTCGGCCCAGGCGCGCGGCGGCGGGGGACCGGTGACCGGCTGCCCGGGCTGCGGCAGCTCCGCGTCCGGCAGCGTCTTCGCGCGGTCCACGGCCGCCTGCCACTGGTCCAGCTGCCGGCGGCCCATCCGGTGTCCGAAGCCGTTCAGCGCGGCCAGGGCGTGCACATTGGCCGGTACGGCCAGCGCTGCCTCCACGATCGCCGCGTCACCGAGCACCTTGCCGGGCGAGATGTCCCGGCGCTGGGCGACCTGGTCACGGGTCTCCCACAGCTCCCGGACAACGGCCATCTGGCGACGGCGGCGCACCTTGTGCATCCCCGACGTGCGGCGCCAGGGGTCCTTGCGCGGCGGCGCCGGGTCGGCCTGCGCGATCGCGTCGAACTCCTGCCGGGCCCACTCCAGCTTGCCCTGCCGGTCGAGCTCCTTCTCCAACGCGTCCCGCAGGTCGACGAGCAGCTCCACGTCGAGCGCGGCATAGCGCAGCCACGGCTCGGGCAGCGGGCGGGTCGACCAGTCGACGGCGGAGTGCCCCTTCTCCAGTACGAAGCCCAGGACGCCCTCGACCATCGCGCCGAGGCCCACCCGGGGGAACCCGGCGAGGCGGCCGGCCAGCTCGGTGTCGAACAGGCGGGAGGGGATCATGCCTATCTCGCGCAGACACGGCAGGTCCTGGGTGGCGGCGTGCAGCACCCACTCGACGCCGGAGATCGCGTCGCCGAGCCCCGAGAGGTCGGGGCAGGCCACGGGGTCGATCAGTGCGGTGCCGGCGCCCTCGCGGCGCAACTGCACCAGATAGGCGCGCTGGCCGTATCGGTACCCGGACGCACGTTCGGCGTCGACGGCCACGGGTCCTGACCCGGCGGCGAAGGCGGCGATCACCTCGGCGAGCGAGGCGTCGTCGGCGATCACGGGCGGAATGCCGTCTCGGGGCTCAAGCAAAGGGATCGGCGCCGATTCGACGTCGTCCGGAGGGCCGCCTCCGGTGGTTCGCAGTGAGCTGTCTGCTGCGGTCTCTTGGGCGTCGGTCACCTGTCAAGAGTATCTGTGTATGGACAACGCCCGCCGACGGAACGTTCCGTCGACGGGCGTCTGAGGGTCGTAAACCAGTCACGTCAGTGAAAGATCCGGTTCACGGTCGGGGGACGACCCGCTGGGGGGCGTCGGGGAGGGGCGGTCGGACGTCAGTGGATGATGCCGGTCCGCAGGGCCACCGCCACCATGCCGGCGCGGTCACCCGTGCCGAGCTTGCGGGCGATACGGGCGAGGTGGCTCTTGACGGTCAGCGCGGACAGGCCCATCGAGACGCCGATGGCCTTGTTGGACTGGCCCTCCGCGACGAGGCGCAGGACCTCGACCTCGCGGCCGGACAGTTCGCGGTAGCCGCCCGGGTGGCTCGGGGCGCCCGGGGGGCGGCGGTGCATGCGGTTGGCGCCGCCGAGAGGGGAGGCGCCGGGGCGGGAGGGGAGTCCCAGGTTGGTACGCGTACCGGTGACGACATAGCCCTTCACACCGCCGGCGAGGGCGTTGCGTACGGCGCCGATGTCGTCGGCGGCGGAGAGGGCGAGGCCGTTGGGCCAGCCCGCGGCTCGGGTTTCGGACAGGAGAGTGAGGCCGGAACCATCCGGCAGGTGGACGTCGGCGACACAGATGTCGCGCGGGTTGCCGATTCGGGGGCGAGCCTCCGCTACGGACGACGCCTCGATGACGTCGCGCACTCCGAGCGCCCAGAGGTGGCGGGTGACGGTGGAACGGACCCGTGGGTCTGCCACGACCACCATGGCGGTCGGCTTGTTCGGGCGGTAGGCGACCAGGCTTGCGGGCTGCTCAAGAAGAACGGACACCAGGCCTCCTGGGGTGCGGGACGGGGACCGGCTCAGGGGATGAAGCCGGGACGAACCGTGCTTTCAAGGTCACAGACGTCTTCGGCACCAAACCCGTCCGCCTTTAGAGAATGATCACGATTTGGTGAGTAACAATCCGTGCAATTCGGACGCACGATCGATCACCCGAAGATCGAACCGAGTCGATCGAGGTCGTTACGCGTCCGAAAGTGGTCGTATCGACAAAGGGACGACAAAGGAACACCACAGGAGTACCGGGCGTCGGGAGAAGGCGGAGAGGGGTTGTTGACGGGTGGCGCGGCGGGGAACGCCGGCCTGCGCGGTGCGCACACGCGAAAGCGCACCGGACCCGGAGGCCGGTGCGCCTTGTCGACCCGCGCCAGACGCGGTTCAGCGGGACTGCGGGCCCCGCCGCTGCGGCAGGGTGACCACCGAGGCGTCGCCCGGGGGAACCGGCGGCAGCCCCCCGATCTGGCACAGCAGATCGCACCAGGCGGCGAGATGCGCGGCCGTGTCCGGTACGCCTCCCAGTCCCTCCCGGGGCGTCCACGAGGCCCGGATCTCGATCTGGGAGGCGGCCGGGCGCTCCGCGAGGCCGCCGAAGTAGTGCGAACTGGCGCGGGTGACGGTGCCGCTCGGCTCGCCGTACGACAGTCCGCGGGCCTGGAGCGCACCGGTCAGCCAGGACCAGCACACCTCGGGAAGGAGCGGGTCGGCCGCCATCTCCGGCTCCAGCTCGGCGCGCACCAGCGTCACCAGCCGGAAGGAGCCCTGCCACGCGTCGTGTCCGGCCGGGTCGTGCAGCAGGATGAGCCGCCCGTCGGCCAGATCCTCCTCGCCGTCGACGACGGCGGCCTCCAGGGCGTACGCGTACGGAGCCAGGCGCTGCGGCGGGCGCGTCGGGTCGATCTCGATCTCCGGCCGCAGCCGCGCGGCCTTCAGCGCATCGACGGCGGCCCGAAAGGGCGGCGGAGCCGTCTGACTCGTATCCCGGTCCCCCTCCTTCGCGTCGTCCATCCCGCCAGCGCCGTCCGACAGTCGTCCCTGAGCCGCAGCCATGCGGGGAAGGTTAAGGGGAACGGAGCCTCCGCGCAGGGAGGGACACCCTGCGCCGGGCCACTGTCCGTATTGCGCTGCGCGAACACGCCCTCGGCGCGGCGTGATCCGGCCACATCGGTGACCGGTGCCCGGGGCGGGGCGCTCACCGGGCCGTGCGAGACTTTCCGTCGTGAGTGCCAACGATCGCCGCCCCTCGGGCCAGCCGCCGACAGCCACGTACGAGTCCGCCTTCCTGAAGGCGTGCAGGCGCGAGCCCGTGCCGCACACGCCGGTGTGGTTCATGCGGCAGGCCGGTCGCTCGCTGCCCGAGTACCTCAAGCTGCGCGAGGGCATCCCCATGCTGGAGTCGTGCATGCGGCCCGAGCTGGTCGCCGAGATCACGCTCCAGCCGGTCCGCCGGCACAACGTGGACGCGGCGATCTACTTCAGCGACATCGTCGTCCCGCTGAAAGCCATCGGCATCGACCTCGACATCAAGCCGGGCGTCGGCCCGGTCGTCGAGAAGCCGATCCGCACGCGCGCCGATCTCGCGCAGCTGCGCGATCTGACTCCCGAGGACGTCTCGTACGTCACCGAGGCGATCAAGCTGCTGACGGCCGAGCTGGGCGAGACCCCGCTCATCGGGTTCGCGGGCGCGCCCTTCACCCTCGCGAGCTACCTCGTGGAGGGCGGCCCGTCCAAGAACCACGAGCACACCAAGGCGCTCATGTACGGCGACCCGCAGCTGTGGGCCGACCTGCTCGACCGCCTCGCGGAGATCACCTCCGCCTTCCTCAAGGTCCAGATCGAGGCCGGCGCGAGCGCCGTCCAGCTCTTCGACTCCTGGGTCGGCGCGCTGGCACCCGCCGACTACCGCCGCTCGGTGATGCCCGCGTCCACGAAGGTCTTCGAGGCCGTCGCCGGATACGGCGTCCCGCGCATCCACTTCGGTGTCGGCACCGGTGAGCTGCTCGGCCTCATGGGCGAGGCGGGCGCGGACGTCGTCGGTGTCGACTGGCGCGTCCCGCTCGACGTGGCCGCCCGCCGCGTCGGCCCCGGCAAGGCGCTGCAGGGCAACCTCGACCCGGCCGTGCTCTTCTCGTCCACCGAGGCCGTGCGGACGAAGACACGTGAGGTGCTGGACGCGGCGGCCGGCCTCGAGGGGCATGTCTTCAACCTCGGCCACGGTGTCCTGCCAACCATCGACCCGGACGCGCTGACCCGGCTCGTGGAGGACGTCCACACGCAGACCGCGCGCTGACGCCGCCCGCTCACCAGCTGTGCCGCGCACGCCTGCCCCACAGCAGGTTGCGCGGCTCCGGCGGGGGCGGGGTGCCGGCGCGCAGCGGCCAGGCCAGCAGCATGCCGGCCAGGAAGCCGACCACGTGGGCCGCGTACGCCACGGTTCCGGCGGTGGAGACCGCACCGCCGGACGAGTACACCGCCTGGAGCGCGAACCAGAAACCCAGCACGATCCAGGCGGGCAGCCGCAGCGGCAGGAAGACCAGGAACGGGACGAGCACCCAGACCCTGGCCTTCGGATAGAGCACCAGGTAAGCGCCCAGGACCCCGGCGATCGCTCCGGAGGCGCCGATCAGCGGGTCGCCGGAGTCGGCGTTCACCAGCGAGAAGCCGTACGCGGCCGCGTAGCCGCAGACGACGTAGAACAGTGCGAACCGCACATGGCCCAGCCGGTCCTCGATGTTGTTGCCGAAGATCAGCAGGAAGAGCATGTTGCCCAGCAGGTGCAGCCAGCTGCCGTGCAGGAACATCGCCGAGAGCACCGAGAGCGCCGGCGACTTGTCGTAGTCCGGGGGCGCCACCACGCAGCCCGCTCCATGCGTGCCGACGCCGGTCTCGCCCGTGGGCACCAGCTGCGGCATCCGATGATGGATCAACTCCTGCGGGACCACGGCGTAGTGGTCAAGGAACGCCTGGAGATGGCACAGCTGCGCGAGCCCGCTGTCGCCCGCCACGGAGCCCGCGATGCCCGGCGTGCAGAGGAAGACGACGACGTTGGCCGCGATCAGCGCGTACGTCACATAGGGCGTGCGACGGACGGGGTTCACGTCATGGACGGGGATGACCACAAAGAAGTAGTGCCCTCGATGCGTGCGGCGAATCGGTGAACACCGCCGGGAGTGCGTGCGTATGACTCCTAGACCGTCCGTGGCGCGGGGAAGCCGCGACGCGAAAAAGACGTGAGGACACAGGCGATGAACGACCGAGTCAATCCTCCGATGCAGGCCCTGCCCGACGGTGAGGCCGAGATCGCCCTGGTGCTGCACCTGCCCTGGGAGGACGTCGCCGCGCTCGGCCAGGAGGCCGGCCGGCTCGCCGCGCGTATGCAGCGCCCGGTGACCCTCGACGAGGCCGTCAGCCAGCGGCTGCGCACCAGCAGGCCCGCCGCGCACGCGAAGCCCGCCCAGTCGCAGCCCGCCGCCGTCGCGCCGGCCTCGGTCTCCTCGCTCCCCGCGCGGCCGCCGGCGGAGCAGGCCCGCCAGGCGATCGACCGGATCAACGGGTCGGCGGGACACGAGACGGCGTAGCCGCGCCGACGTCGCGCCCTCGCGCGGGCCGGCAGCGTGCGGCACGCGTGCGTGCCGTGCGTCGTGGCGTACACGTACGCGTGCGTGCATCGTGGCGTACGCGTGCTGGGCGTCGTGGCGTACGCGTTGGCGTGCCGGTCCCGCGCCCGGACCCCGCCGCCACGCGCCCCCGCGCGCGTGGCGTGGCGTCAGGCGCCTCGCGCGCGTACCGCGGCGGACGCCTTGCGGGCCGCCACCAGGACGGGGTCCCACACCGGTGAGAACGGCGGGGCGTAGCCCAGGTCCAGGGCGGTCATCGCGTCCACCGTCATACCGGCGGTGAGCGCGACCGCACCGATGTCGACGCGCTTGCCCGCGCCCTCGCGGCCCACGATCTGCACACCGAGCAGCCGTCCCGTACGGAGCTCGGCGAGCATCTTCACCGTCATGGGGGCGGCCCCCGGGTAGTAGCCCGCGCGGCTGGTCGACTCGATGGTGACCGCCTCGAACCGCAGCCCCACGCGGTGCGCGTCCTTCTCGCGCAGTCCGGTACGGGCGATCTCCAGCTCGCAGACCTTGCTCACCGCGGTGCCGACGACACCGGGGAAGGTGGCGTACCCGCCGCCCACGTTGCTGCCGATGACCTGCCCGTGCTTGTTGGCATGCGTGCCGAGCGCGATGTGCCGCTCGCGCCCCGAGACCAGGTCGAGGACCTCGACGCAGTCCCCGCCCGCCCAGATGTTCTCGTGTCCGCGCACCCGCATCGCCAGGTCGGTGAGCAGCCCGCCGTGGTCGCCCAGCGGCAGCCCCGCGGCCTCGGCGAGCGTGGCCTCGGGCCGGACGCCGATGCCGAGCACGACGACGTCCGCCGGATACTCCGCGTCCTGCGTGGCGACCGCGCGCACACGGCCGTCCTCGCCGGTGAGGATCTTGGAGACCTCGGCGTCGTTCACCATGGTGATGCCCATGCCCTCCATGGCCGTGTGCACCAGGCGGCCCATGTCCGGGTCGAGTGTCGACATCGGTTCCTTGGCGCGATTGACGACCGTCACCTCGTAGCCGCGGTTGATGAGCGCCTCGGCCATCTCCACGCCGATGTAGCCCGCACCGACGACCACCGCGCGGCGCCCCTCGGTGGCGGCGAGGGTGTCCAGGAGCGCCTGGCCGTCGTCCAGGGTCTGCACGCCGTGGACACCGGGCGCGTCGACGCCGGGCAGGTCGGGGCGGACCGGCCGGGCGCCGGTGGCGATCACGAGCTTGTCGTACGGCGTCCACGCCTCGGCCCCGGAGTCGACGTCCCGGGAGCGGACGCGGGCACCCGCGACGTCGATCTCCACGACCTCCGTCCGCATCCGGAGATCGATGGCGCGCTCCCGGTGTTCTTCCGGCGTGCGTGCGATCAGCTGGTTCCGGTCATCGACGTCGCCGCCGACCCAGTACGGGATCCCGCACGCCGAGTAGGAGGTGAAGTGGCCCCGCTCGAACGCCACGATCTCCAGCTCGTCCGGCCCCCGCAGCCTGCGGGCCTGGGGGGGGGGGGAGGGGGGAGGAGGAGAACCCCCGGCGGCCGAGACACCGATACGCCTCCGGGCTGAGTGGGGGGAGGGCAGGAG
>NZ_JBHXJC010000011.1:115652-173116 GCF_042723265.1 Streptomyces sp. NPDC058371
AAGGGACCCGAGGGGGAGAGGAGGAGGAGGAGGGGCTCTGCGAGAAAGGGAGGGTATAAATTTCTCCGGGCCCCCGGGTCGGGGGGGCCTGCGACGCGGCGGACATGCCCGCCGCGTCGCCGCCGATCACGACCAGTCGCTCTTTCGTACGGCTCATGCTCATGCGAACACGCTACGGGGACGCGGCATTTCAGTCCTGCTCGCCCCGCGCCTCCTGCTCGCCCCGCACCTCCTGTTCGCCCCGCGCCTCCCGCTTCCGGGCAGGTGGGGCGACCGGCAGCGCGCCGGCCCCCGGGTCCGTTCCCGTGGTCCGCGGGCCCGTCCCGGCGGCCGTCGCGGGTGCCGGACGGCGTGCCGCCGTACGGGGGCGGACGAAACGCAGCCACAGCACGGCGAGCAGCGCCGCGCCCGCCGCGAACGGGAGCACCGCGCCGAGCGCCATCGCGATCCAGCGCAGCATCGTGACGAACGCGTGCCAGCCACCGGAGAGCGCGTCCACGAATCCCGGGTCCTCGTCCTTCGCCGCCTTCTTCACCGCGGTCTCGGACAGGGACAGGGTGATCGTCGCCAGGCTGGTGCGGTCCTTCAGGGAGGCCTGCTGGGTGAGCAGGGACTCCAGGTCGGCCTGACGGCTGCTCAGCTCGCCCTCCAGGGTGACCACATCGGCGAGCTTGGTGGCCTGGTCCATCAGCTCGCGGATCCGGGCCACGCTGGCGCGCTGCGTCTTGATACGGCTGTCCACGTCGACGACCTGATCGGTGACGTCCTGCGCCTTGGCCGTACGTTCGAGGAGCTTGCCCGAGCCCTCCAGTTCGGTGAGCACCTCCTCGTACCGGTCGGTGGGCACGCGAAGGATCATCCGGGTGCGCTCGCGGCCCTGGCCGTCCCGGGTGGTCGTCTCGTCGCCGACGAAGCCGCCCGCGTTCTCGGCCGTGGTGCGGGCGTCGTCCAGCGCGTCGGGAACGTCCTTGACCCGCACGGTCAGCGAGGCGGTACGGATGATGTGGCTCGCGGTGACCTTGGGCGGGGCGGTCGCCTTTGCGCCGCCGCTCCGGCTGCTGTCCGCGGCGCCCGCTCCGTCCTCCTGGGACCCAGGGGCGGCCCCCTTGGCGTCGGCGTCGCTCCGGCTCACCGAGTCGGCGCTGCTCCCACCCGAGTCGTCGGCGCTGCACCCCGTCAGCGCGAGAGCCGCGGCGAGCAGCACCCCTGCCAGGGCCTGAACGGGTCGTACCGAACGTCGAGTCTGCATCTGGGCATCCCCCCGGGTGTTGTGATGACTGACGCTCCTTCGACGCCCGGCCGCCCCGAGACGTTGGCCGGGTCCGGTCCCGATGCGGTCACGGTCAGGACTCGTGGAGGACACCGGGCCCCCGGGGGACTGTCGGTGGGGTCTGCGAAAGTGGAGCCATGCGCGCACAGGAGACTCGTACGGGTACGGGGCAGGTCGTCGTCATCGGCGGCGGGATCGCCGGGCTGGCCGCCGCCCACCGGCTGCTGGACGCGGGTGTGCACGTGACCGTCCTGGAGGCCTCGGACCGTGTGGGCGGCAAGCTGCTGCCCGGCGAGATCGCGGGTGCCCGGGTCGACCTGGGCGCCGAGTCGATGCTCGCGCGGCGGCCCGAAGCGGTTGCCCTCGCCCGCGAGGCGGGCCTCGGCGACCACCTCCGGCCACCGGCCACGTCCACGGCGTCGATCTGGACCCGCGGCGCCCTGCGCCCCATGCCCAAGGGGCACGTCATGGGTGTCCCGGGCACCGCCTCCGCCCTCTCCGGGCTGCTCTCCGAGGAGGGTCTGCGGCGCATCGAGCGGGACGCCGATCTGCCGCGCACGGAGGTCGGTGACGACGTGGCGGTGGGGGAGTTCGTCGCCGCGCGACTCGGCCGTGAGGTCGTGGACCGCCTGGTCGAACCGCTGCTGGGCGGTGTCTACGCGGGCGACGCGTATCGCCTCTCGATGCGCTCGGCGGTCCCGCAGCTCTTCCAGGCCGCCTGCACGCACGACTCGCTGACGGAGGCGGTCCGCGAGATCCAGGCCCGGGCCGCCGCCGCCCAGCAGTCGGGGCCGGTGTTCATGGGCATCGAGGGCGGTGTGGGCCAACTGCCGCTCGCGGTCGCCGAGTCGGTGCGCGCGCGGGGCGCCGAGATCGTCACCGGCGCGCCGGTGACGGAGCTGCGCAGAGTCGCGGCTCCCACGGGCGGGGGCGGTCCGCAGAGCACCGGCCAAGGGCCGCACAGCACCGGTCGCGAAACGCGGAACGGGCAGAGCGCCGGCCACGAGGCGGACGGCCCGCGGGCAGCCGTGCGCGGCGGCTCCCGCGAGCTCGGCTCAGGTCGCCCCGGGTCCGCGCTCACGCCCGCCGGTGCGGACGGGACGGAGGCGCACGCGCGCTGGCGGGTCGTCGCCGGCGGCCGCGTCCTGCACGCCGATGCCGTCGTGCTCGCGCTGCCCGCCCCGGCCGCCGCCACGCTGCTGCGCGCCGAGGCGCCCGCCGCCGCGGCCGAGCTGGCCGCCGTCGAGTACGCGTCGATGGCACTGATCACCCTCGCCTACCGCCGCGGTGACCTCTCCCTCCCCGAAGGGAGCGGTTTCCTGGTGCCGCCCGTCGACGGGCGCACGATCAAGGCGTCCACCTTCGCCTCCCAGAAGTGGGGCTGGCTCGCCGAGGAGAACCCGGACCTGCTGGTCCTGCGGACCTCGGTCGGCCGCTATCAGGAGACCGAAGTGCTCGGGCGGGACGACGAGGGCCTGGTGGACGTCTCCCGGCACGACCTGCGGGAGGCCACCGGCCTGGACGCGGCGCCCGTCGCGACCCGCGTCACGCGCTGGTCCGACGGCCTCCCGCAGTACCCCGTCGGGCACCACGCGCGCGTGGCCCGCGTCCGCGACCACCTCGGCAAGCTCCCGGGCCTCGCGGTCTGCGGAGCGGCGTACGACGGCGTCGGGATCCCGGCCTGTATCGCGAGCGCGTACGCGGCCGTGGACCAGCTGCGCGGCGAACGCGGCGGACTGGACGAGCTGACCGCCAACCCGGTGCAGAGTCTGCACGGCGGCGCGGGAGAATAGCCCCATGAGTGACGACGCCCCCGCCAAGATCCCGAACAAGGGCAAGCTGGCCAAGGACCTCAACGAGGTCATCCGCTACACGCTGTGGTCCGTCTTCAAGCTGCGCGACGTCCTCCCCGAGGACCGCGCGGGCTACGCCGACGAGGTCCAGGAGCTCTTCGACCAGCTCGCCGCCAAGGACGTGACCATCCGCGGCACGTACGACGTCTCGGGGCTGCGCGCCGACGCGGACCTGATGATCTGGTGGCACGCCGAGACCAGCGACCAGCTCCAGGAGGCGTACAACCTCTTCCGGCGCACCAAGCTGGGCCGCGCCCTGGAGCCGGTGTGGTCGAACATGGCGCTGCACCGCCCCGCCGAGTTCAACCGCTCGCACATCCCGGCGTTCCTCGCCGACGAGACGCCCCGCAACTACGTGAGCGTCTACCCCTTCGTGCGCTCGTACGACTGGTATCTGCTGGCCGACGAGGACCGCCGGCGCATGCTCGCCGACCACGGCAAGATGGCTCGCGGCTACCCGGACGTGCGGGCCAACACCGTCGCCTCGTTCTCGCTCGGCGACTACGAGTGGATCCTCGCCTTCGAGGCCGACGAGCTGTACCGCATCGTCGACCTCATGCGTCACCTGCGTGCCTCCGAGGCCCGGATGCACGTCCGCGAAGAGGTCCCGTTCTACACCGGCCGCCGCAAGGAACTCACCGAGCTGGTCGCCGGCCTCGCCTGATCAGCGCACCGCCGGATGCCGGGAGGCCTTCTTCTTACGGTCTCCCGGCGCCAGTGGCTTCGGCTCCGCGTGCGGCGCGCACACCGCGCCCTGCTCGGGCAGCCGGCCGTCCAGGAGATACGCGTCCAGGTGGCCGTTGACGCACCGGTTGGCGCCGCCCCCGATGCCGTGCGTGCCCGCGTCCCGCTCGGTCACCAGCACCGAGTCGGACAGCCGCCGGTGCAGCTCCAGAGCACCGTCGTACGGCGTGGCCGCGTCCCGCTCGGCCGCCAGGATCAGCGTGGGCGGCAGCTCACCGGGAGCGGTCCGCACATCGAGCGGCCGCTGCCGCGGCCCGGGCCAGTAGGCGCACGGGAGATTCGTCCACACGTTGTCCCAGGTCTCGAAGGGGGCCACGCGCGCGAGGGCCGTGTTGTCGCGGTCCCAGACGCTCCAGTCCGTCGGCCACGAGGCGTCGTTGCACTCGACGGCCGTGTAGACCGCGTTGCCGTTCTCCGAGTCGGCCGCCGCCTCCGGGTGCGGCCCCGCCTGCTGGATCAGCGGCTTCGGGTCGCCCTTCAGATACGCGGACAGGGCCTGGGCACGCGAGGGCCAGTAGTCGTCGTAGTACCCGGTCTGCAAGAACGCCCCTTGCAGCTGCGCGGGACCCACCTTGCCGCCCGCGGGTTCGGCGGCGAGCTGCGCCCGCGCCTTCTCGTAGCTGCGCAGGACGTCGGCGGAAGTCCTGCCGAGGCCGTACACCTTGTCGTGCCGGGCGACCCACGCGCGGAAGTCCGTCCAGCGCCGCTCGAAGGCGACGGACTGGTCGAGGTTGTTCTGGTACCAGATCCCGTCCGGCTCGGGGTTCACCGCCGAGTCGAAGACCATGCGCCCCACGTGCGAGGGGAACAGCGTCGCGTAGAGCGCCCCGAAGTAGGTCCCGTACGAGGCCCCCATGAAGGTCAGCTTCCGCTCACCGAGCGCGGCGCGCAGCACATCGAGGTCGCGGGCGTTGTTCAACGACGTGTAGTGCCGCAGCGCGCTGCCCCCGTGCCGGACACAGCCGCGCACATAGGCCTTGGCCTCGGCGATGCGTTCCTTCTTGTACGACTCCGAGGGCGACGCCGGCGACTGCGAGGGGCCCTTCAGGAGGCGCTTGGGGTCCTGACAGGAGAGCGGGGCCGAGCGGCCGACGCCGCGCGGGGCGTAGCCGACGAGGTCGTAGGCCGCGCCGATGCGCTTCCACTCGGGGAGCAGGGACGCCAGCGGGAAGTACATGCCGGAGGCGCCGGGGCCGCCGGGGTTGTAGACGAGGGAGCCCTTGCGGGGCACCCTCCGCTTGGAGTTGTGCGGGTCCTTGCCGGACGCCTTCACCCGGCTGACGGTCAGCTTGATCTGCTTGCCGCCGGGGTGCGCGTAGTCGAGCGGCACCGTGACCGTGCCGCATCGCAGACTGCCCGGCACGTCCTCTTCCTTGGTACAGGCACCGAACCGGATGCCGGCGGCCGCGGCGCGCCGGGCGGCCTCGGCGGTACCGCGTGTCTCGGCCGAGTCGGTGAAGAGCGGCCTGGCGGGGGCGGCGCCCGCGGGCTGTCCGCCCGCAGGCGCGGCGACGAGGGCGCTCAGGAGCACGGACCCGGCGGTTGAACAGAGGGCGATTGCTCTCATCGCGTATCCCTTCGGTGCGCGGCATCGACAAAAGGGATGTTTCGTTCGGCGGTTGGCGAAGTAAAGCACCGGGCCGCCGGTGTCGGCCCCAATGCCCCGATGCGCCCCCTTCGGCCCCCGCGAGCGGCCTCGCCCGGGAGGGCGGTGCGGTTGGCGGTGCGGACACCGCTGCGGTCAGCGGTGCCGCTCGCGGTGGGCGAAGGCGGCGCGCAGATCCGGTTCGCCGACCGCGCGGACACCGCGTACGGCGACGGAGGTGAGGTACGCCCGGTCGTCGCCGGTGGCATGCCGGGGCAGGGTGCCGAGCAGGCGCTGCCCGGCCGGGGACGCCCAGCGCGTGTACGGGTGCACCTCGACCCGCGCGATCGCGAGGCAGCTCAGCGTGAGGACCAGGGGGAGCAGGAACCAGGCGGCGACCGGGCCCTGGCCCTCGGTGGCCTGACCGGGGAGCAGCAGCGCGACCGCGCCCAGGGCGGCGACGGCGGCCGCGGCGGCCTGAACCTGACGGACGGCGCCGGCCACGGAGGTGCGGGCGCCGTCGGGCACGGCGAGCCCCGCCGCGACGAGACGCTCGGCGAGATGGCGTACGGAGTCGGCCGCCGCGGTGGTCCGGCGGACCGGCGCTATCGGCGACTGTCCCGCCGGGCCTATCGCGCCCAGCACCGAGCGCTCCATGTCGTCCCGCCCGTCCGGGTCCACCACGGTCGCCCAGCCGGTGTGCGCGAGCAGCAACCGGTGCTGGCGGGCCATCGAGACCAGCGTCAGCTCGGCGACCCGGGCCGGCCCGCCGGACAGGAACGCGGCCTCGTACAGCGTCAGATCGTGCCCGCGGGCCGTACGCGCGTCGACGCTCGCGGCGTGCACGGCGGCCAGGCACAGCCGGGTGCACGCCGTACCGGCGGCGACCCAGGCCAACAGCAGAAGAAGGACCCAGAACATGGCGGATTTCTATGCGACCGGAGCGGGGAAGCGCCATGCCTTATTCACGATGTGGACGCCGCGTGGGGGGTATCGGACGTTCCGTTTGTGCCGCGCGTCGACCGGACCTGCCGGACAGGCCCTAGTTCTGCCCGTTTTCGTCCTCGGGCCTGGGGCTGGAGGCCGCCGGTGGCAGCGGATAGCCGTCGGAGGGAGTCACGGGGACGGGCGAGCTCGGGGAGGCCGTGGGGCCCGGCGGAGCGGGGGAGTTGGTGATCGGCGGTGCGCTCGCGGTGGCCGCGTCCCGGGCGAGGGCGTCGAAGTCGACGTATCCCGTGGCCTCCAGGACCTTGATGTGATCGAGCACGGTGGTGTTCGCGTCCTCGGCGAGGTCGCGCACCAGGGAGTTGCGGGTGGTGGCGCGGACCTGGGCGACGAGGGAGAAGACCTTGCCGTGGGCCATGCGGACGATGGTCGCGAACTCGCGGTCGTAGTCCTCGCCGTGCGCCGCGTTCAGAGTGGCCAGCCACTGGCGCTGCTGATCGCTCGGCTGGTTGGGCAGTTCGAGCCCGAGCCGTGCGGCGACGTTGCGGACGCGGGCGTCGAGGAACGTGTGGCCCTCGACGAGATGCTCGCCGGCGGTCTGTACGGCCTTCGTGGTGCCGCGTTCCTCGGCCTGCTGGCCCGCGGGCAGCTCCCAGAGCCCGGCCAGCCGGACCTTCGTGACGAACTCCCGGTCCAGCCCGGACAGCGGACCGAAGCTCGTCGACACGGTCTGCGTGTTCAGTGCGTCGAGACCGGTGCCGGCGCGGTCCGCGTACGACCAGATCGGAAAGAGCAGCGCGATGAGTGTCGCCGTAAGACCGGCGACGATGAGTCCTGTTCCACTGATCAGTCCGGTGCGGTTGATGGATCGCATGGTGTCTCCTGTTGCGGCACCGCACGCCAGTGCGCTTCGGGTGCGGATTCGCATGCTACTGCGGCCGCAACGCCAACTGCCGTACGAGGAGACGGGGTTCAGGGGTCGGGAACGGGTGGCGATTCGGGCGGTTTTGTCGGGTGATGTACCGCCCGAAACCAGCACGATTCGTCCCCCTGATACGCGTACCGGGGCGATGGTGTTAGCCCGGGCACACTCGGCGGCGGCGACGGCCGCCGAGCGCCGTCCTGTGGCGCCTCGGCCGGGGCGCCGGCGGCCGCTCCCGCCGGTCGTCCCGTCCGCCTGCGTCGCCGGCCACCCGCAGGGTTCCGTGTCGAATCAGCTGCGCAGCAGGACCCTGCGGGTGGCGCGGGCCAGCCGGGCCGCAGGGCGCTGGGAGCGGGGCGCCGGGCCGGACCGGTCCAGCCACCAGTCACGCAGCCGGCGGCGGGTCTCCGCGTCCTCGGGGCGCCCGGCGAACAGCAGGTGCTCGGCGAAATCCAGTGCGTCGCGCCGGTAGCCGCCGGCCATGGGGTGCCGCTGCGCGTACCCGAGGAAGGCCGTCCGGTATGCCCCTTCGAGGATCTCCGGCAGCTCCGGGGCGACCTTCGCGACGACGTCCGCGCGCTTCGCGGCGAGCGCCCGCGCCTGCACCCCCAGCCGCGCCCGGTCGAACCCCTCCGGTACGGGGGTCCCCGCGACGAGCGCGGACAGCAGCGCGGTCTGCGCGAGCCCGAGCCGCTGGCGGGCGGCATCCGTGACGGGGTGCTCCGCAGCGGCGCCCGGGGCCGCGCCCGCCGCGTCCGCCGTCGCCCGGGCCGCGACGGTCTGCGCCGCCTTCCGCGCGGTCGTCGCGATCTTCACCGTGTCCCTTATCGCCGTCAGTTCGTGCTCCAGCTCCGCCGGGTCCGGGAAGTTCTCGTCCCGTTCCAGCAGGACCCCCGGCGGGGTCACCCGGGCGGCGAGCTCCGCGAGGATGTCGAGAACGGGGCGGGGGACCGGGTGGGCGTGGCTGTCGTGCCAGACCCCGTCCCGCTCGAAGCCGCCGGCGACATGGACGTAGGCGATGGCCTCGACGGGCAGCTCGTCGAGGGCCTTGGCCGGGTCCTCGCCGCGGTTGACGTGGTTGGTGTGGAGATTGGCGACATCGATCAGCAGGCGTACGCCGGTACGGTCGGCGAGGTCGTACAGGAACTGCCCCTCGGTCATCTCCTCGCCCGGCCAGGAGATCAGTGCCGCGATGTTCTCGACGGCGAGCGGCACCGGCAGCGCCGCCTGCGCGATGCGGATGTTCTCGCACAGGACGTTCAGCGCGTCCCGGGTGCGCGGGACCGGCAGCAGATGTCCCGCCTCCAGCGGGGCGGAGGCGGTCAGGGGGCCGCCGGCGCGGACGAACGCGATGTGTTCGGTGACGAGCGGCGAGCCCAGTGCCTCGGCCCGCTGGGCGAGCGCGGTGAGCCGGGACCCGTCGGGGCGGTCCGCGCCGCCGAGGCCGAGGGAGACGCCGTGCGGCACCACCGTGACGCCGCGCTCGCGCAGCCGCAGCAGCGACTCGGGGAGGTGCCCGGGACAGACGTTCTCCGCCACGGCCTCGACCCAGTCGATGCCGGGCATGCGCTCCACGGCGTCCGCGATCTCCGGACGCCACCCGATTCCCGTCCCCAGTTGCTGCATGTCCCTGTCCCCTCCCGCGTCCCGTCCCGGTCAGACCCTGCGTGCCGTCTCCTCACGACGGATCCATACGAGGCACCGGTGTACCGGCGTGACGGTGTCATGGCCCCGGCAGCCGCAGCCGAACCCGTCGGAGGGGACGTTCAGAGCAACATTTGAGGTTCCGCCGGCCCTTTCGGGCCGGCGGAACCTCGGTGGGCCGTCGGGATCACCTCACCCGTCCGTCCGGCCGGCTCATCTCACTCGGCGGTCTCCCCGCTCACCCCACCTGGCCGTTCGGATCACCGGTCGGCTCCGGACGGTTCGTGTTGACCTCACCGGGCGGCGGCGGTGACGGGCTCGACGACACGTCGGGGTCGCCGCTCGCCTCCGCGGGCGGGGCCGAGGGGGGCGACGCCCCGACGGACGGCGGCGGGGGGCCGGTCGGGCTGGCCGTCGACAGGGCCGCCGTGTCGTTGGCGATGGCGTCGAAGTCGACGTTGCCGGTCTTCTCCAGCACCGTGATGTGGTCGAGCACGGTCTGGTTGGCGTCCGTGGCCAGCTGCCTCACCAGCGTGTTGCGGGTGCTGTTGCGCACCGCGCCGATGGCCGGAAAGATCTTGCCGTGCGCGGACCGCAGCAGGTTCGCGAACTTGCGCTCGTACTCCTGGCCCTGAGCCGCCGTCAGCTCGCGCAGCCAGCCCTGCTGCTGTTCGTTCGGCTGGTTCGGCAGCTCGACGCCGAGGTCGGCGGCGACGATCCGCACCCGCTTGTCAAGGTCGGTGTGGCCGACGATCAGGTGGTCGCCCGCCTCTTTGATCGCTTTGCTGGGGGCCCGTTGGATCGCCTGCTGGCCGGCCGGCAGCTCCCAGAGGCCGGCGAGCCGTACGCGCACGATCAGGTCGCGGTCGGAGGCGGTGAGCGGTCCCCAGCGAGTGTTCACCGTCCCGGCCGCCAGATTCGCCGGGCCCGTGCCCGCGCGGTCGGCGTACGACCACACGGGGAACGCGAGCGCGCCGACGGTGGCGACGAGGGCCGCGATGACGAGGGCCGTACCGTTGATACGCCGCAAATGTGCCTCCCGGGGCAGACCAACTGGTCGTTGGGAACCTGTACATGGCCAGTGCCAGGAGATACGCGGGGGACGGCTGCGATGTTCAAACCCGCCCGCACCAAAAATCTTGGACAGGATCGTACGGCCGCTCAGTGTGGCGACGGCCACTTCTCCGGGTCCCGTCCCAGCAGCCGCAGCGCCCGCTCCAGCGGGTCCGCCCCGGGGAAACCGGCGCCGCCCCGCGCCCGCGCGGATCACGCCCGGCGCGGCCGGGGCGCACTCCTCACGCGGGCCGACGATCGGTGCCCGTGGCGCCTCGGTGGATCAGTTGCGCAGGGCCGGGTGGTCCGCCACCACCGTGCAGGAACCCGGCGCGATCTCGGTGAAGCCCGCGTCGCGGACCAACGGGAGCCCGGAGGCGAGGAGTTCGCTCCAGTGGGCCGCCGCGGCCGTGCGGACCGCGAGCGGGAAACCGGCGTCACGCCAGGCGGCCCGCTCCTCGTCCGACAGCTCCCACCAGGCGAGTTGGGCGCCGTGGCCCGCCTGGGCCATCGCCTTGCCGGCCGACATGTCCAGGTCGGGGCTCAGCCACAGCACGGGCGCCGTCGCGTCGGCCTCGACCGGCGGCTCCGGGTCGTCGAGGTCCGTGCCGGAGACCTGGAGCCGGGCCAGCTCCTTGGGCCAGCCGTCCAGCGGGACCGGCGGGAAGACGCGGACCTCGGCCGTCTTGCCGGTCACCGTGATGCCGGGCAGCGCCTCGGCCCGCCGCCACTCGGCGCCGCGCGCCCGCCGGACCACCTTGCGGATCCGGGCGTCCTGCCAGTCCCGCATGAGCTGCGCCCACTCGCCGTCGTCGAGCGACCGCTCGTCGCCGAGGATGGTCAGCACCGCGCGCGCGGCGGTCTCCAGCGCGTCCGTGCGCGGCGGGGGATCGGCCTTCTCGATGCGGACGACCAGGGGCAGCACGAACTGCGGCCCCTCGTCGCGTGCGGTGCGCTCGGAGCGGAAGGGGCTGTCGCCGGGGGTGGGAACGGCGCTCGGGTCACTGGTCACGCCGTCCAGTCTGCCAGGCGGAAGATCGGTTCCGGCGCGAGCTGTCGTACGTATGAGCGAGTGGGTAGGTCAGCCCGAGCAGGCGGTGCGCTGCGCCTCCTGCCACTCGCAGACGGGGCACAGGGTGATCCCCTTGTGCGACTCCGGGTACTCGGTCGGCTTCCGGCACAGCACGCATGCGGCGAACGGCGGTCCGTCCGCCGCGGGGGCCGGGTCCAGGGCCGGTTCGGGACCGGTGCCGCAGTGGTCGCTCATGACACCCAGCGTAAGGCGGCCGCCGGAGTGGCCGGCCGCCGCGGGACCGCCGCCCGAGGCGGCCCCCGCCACCGGCACGGCCACCTACGGCCGGCGGTTCGTCGTCGTCCCGATCAGCTCCGACACCCGGACGAACCGGAAACCCCGCTTCCGGAGTTCGGGCACGATCGTCCGTACGGCCTCCTCGGTCGCCGGAGCGGCGCTGCGCGTGCAGTGCATGACGACGACGGAACCGGGCCGCACCCCGTCGAGCACCTGCCGCGCCACGGCATCCGCGTCCGTCGCGAACGCGTCCCCGCTCACCACGTCCCACTGCACGGCCGTCACGCCGACCGCGCTCAGCGTGCGCAGCGCCCGCTGGTCGTAGCACCCGCCGGGGAACCGGAAGTACGGCATCGGATCCGGCACGCCCGCCTTGCGGATGGCGGCGTACGCGCGCTCCACGTCGGACCGCATCCGGTCCTCGGGCACGGTCGGCAGCCCGTAGCAGTCACCGGTGAAGGCGTAGTGGCTGTACGAGTGGTTGGCGACCTCGAAGAGCGGGTCCCGTCCGATGTCCCGGGCCTCCCGCGGGTACTCGTCGGCCCACCGCCCCGTCATGAACACCGTGGCCGGGACCTTCAGGCCGCGCAGGGTGGCGATCAGCTGCGGATTGTCGAAGTGCTCGCCCGCCGCGGCCCGCGGGCCCTGATCCGCGGTCATGTCCGCGTCGAAGGTGAGCGCGACGGTCTTGTCCCGCGTCCGGGGACCGTTCTTGAAGACCGGGGTCAGACCGGCGGGACCGGGAGCGAGGGTCGGATGGGCCGAGGGAGCGGTCGCCGACGGGCGCGCGGAGTGGGGCTGCGCCGACGGCCGGCCGGTGTGCGGGGAGCCGGGGGCTCCGCAGGCGGCCAGGGCGGTGCCCAGGACACAGACGGCGGCAATACGTCGTACAAGAATGATCACCGGATGAAGATATCCGGGTAAATAAGACTAATCGCCCATCAGGCGTGCGCGCCGAGCCGGTTCGAAGGCGAAGTCACCCGCCCAGCCGGGTTCAGTGGTCCTTCGACAGTCGGTTGCGGCACTCCGTCACGTCGAAGTCCGCCTTGGGGTACTGCGGGTCCAGCTCCTCCAGGTGTTCCAGGAGGAGCTTGCTGATCGCCCAGTTGCGGAACCACTTGCGGTCGGCGGGGACGACGTACCAGGGGATCGCCGAGCAGCGTTCGAGGGCGAGCTCGTAGGCCTCCTGGTAGGCGGGCCACAGGGCGCGCTCGTCGATGTCCCCGGGGTTGAACTTCCAGTGCTTGTCGGGGTTGTCCAGGCGTTCCAGGAGGCGGCGGCGCTGCTGCTCGTACGAGATGTGCAGGAAGCACTTGATCACGGTCACGCCGTCGTCCGCGAGGGCCTTCTCGAAGTCGTTGATCTGGCCGTAGCGGGCCTCGATCTCGGTGGGCGGCGCCAGTTCGCGGACGCGCCCGATCAGGACGTCCTCGTAGTGCGACCGGTCGAAGATGCCGATCTCGCCCGGCTGCGGGAGCGCCCTTCTGATCCGCCAGAGGAAGGAGTGCTTGCGCTCCTGCTGGGTCGGTGCCTTGAACGACCTGACGCGGCAGCCGGACGGGTTGAGCGGCCCGATGACGTGCTTGACCGTGCCGCCCTTGCCGCTGGTGTCCATGCCTTGTAGGACGAGCAGGATCCGGCGCCGGTCGCCCGCGGTGGCGCCGGCCCACAGGCGTTCCTGCAGGCCGGCGAGGCGTTCGCCCAGCCGGGCGGTGGCTTCGAGCCCGGCGGCCTTGTCCGCGGGGCCGCCGGGTGTGCCCTCGGCGTCGTACGAGGAGAGGTCGACGCGGGCCCCCTCGGGGACGCGCAGCAGCCGCCCCACCCGGTCGGGGGCCTTTCGCGCCGAATCCGGCTTGGCCTTGTCCTTCTCCTTCTTGGCCTTCTTCTTGGTCTTGGCCACCACGCACCCCTTCCGGCTGTGTCCCTCGATCCTGCGCCGCGGGCCGGGCGCCCGCTACTCGCCGGAGTCCCAGAGATCGGTGCGGTACGCGCCGACGAGAGCCCGGATGCGGGCCAGTGCCTCGGCGGCCGGCTGCGGGGCCGGCCGGCGTCCGTCGCGCAGCCGCAGGGCGACCTGGCCGGCGGCGGCCTCCCGGGCACCGATCACCGCTTGGTACGGCACCAGCCGGGCGGCGCGGACGCGCGCGCCGAGGGTGCCCTGTTCCGGGCCGGCGAGCCGGGCGCGCAGCCCCTGGTCGAGACTCCGCCGTACCAGTCCTGCGGCCTGGTCGGTCTCGGCCTCGGAGACCGGGAGGACCACCAGCTGGGTGGGGGCGAGCCAGGCCGGAAAGGCGCCGCCGTGCACCTCGATGAGATGGGCCATGGCCCGCTCCAGGCTGCCGATGACGCTGCGGTGGACCATGACCGGGCGGTGCTTCGCGCCGTCGGGGCCGATGTAGTGCAGGTCGAACCGCTCCGGCTGGTGGAAGTCGACCTGCACGGTGGACAGGGTCGACTCTCGGCCGGCCGCATCGGCGATCTGGACGTCGATCTTGGGGCCGTAGAACGCGGCCTCGCCCACGACCGCCTCGTACGGCTCGCCGGAGCGGTCCAGCACGTCACGCAGCAGCGCGGCGGACTTCCGCCACAGCCCGGGGTCGGCGACGTACTTGCCGCCGGGTCCCGGGAGCGAGAGACGGTAGCGGGCCGGGCGGATGCCGAGCGCGGCATAGGCCCCGCGGATCAACTCCAGGGCCGCGGCGGCCTCTTCGCCGGCCTGGCCGGGGGTGCAGAAGACGTGTGCGTCGTTGAGCTGGATGGCGCGTACGCGGGTGAGTCCGCCCAGTACGCCGGACAGCTCCGAGCGGAACATTCCGCCCAACTCGGCCATTCTGAAGGGGAGTTCGCGGTAGCTGTGGGAGCGGGAGCGGTAGATGACCGCGTGATGCGGACACAGGCTGGGCCGCAGTACGACCTGCTCGCCGCCCTGTTCCCCGCCGAGGTCCATGGGCGGGAACATGTCCTCGCGGTAGTGCGACCAGTGCCCGGAGATCTCGTACAGCTCCCGTTTGCCGAGGACCGGCGAGTACACGTGCTGATAACCGGCCCGGCGTTCGGCCTCGCGCACGTACTCCTCCAGCGCGTGCCGGACGGCCGCGCCGTCCGGCAGCCAGTACGGCAGCCCGGCGCCCAGCAGGGGGTCGGTGTCGAACAGGTCCAGCTCACGGCCGAGTCTGCGGTGGTCGTTCATCGTGGTCTCCTCGCGGGTGGAGCGGGCGAGTGACCGCACGGCGAAGCCCCGGGGCACTCGCCCCGGGGCTTCGGACTCAGTCAGCAGTCAGCGCGCCGGGACACTCTCCGGCGTCGTCGTCTGTGCTGCGGCGCGCTTCATGGTCGGGACCGTAACAGGACGCGAGGACCCGGGGCACGGGATTATTCGGCCGCGCCCCGCCCACGCCCCGACCCTCGGCCCCCGCCCGCGGCCTAGCGGCGCCAGGGGCCCGTCACCGCGAAGGTCGTCCCCGGGGTGTAGCAGTTGACGTACATCGTGCGGCCGTCCGGCGAGAAGGTGACGCCGGCGAACTCACCCCATTCCGGGGCCTCGGGCGTGCCGATGTTCTGTGCGCCGCGGGCCATCGCGTACACCTCACCGCTCCGCGTCACGCCGAACACGTGCTGGGTGCCGTTGCCGTCCTCGCAGACCATGAGGCCGCCGCTCGGGGCGAGGCAGATGTTGTCCGGTGACTCGCCCGGGAGCTGTACGTCGGTGTCCGGGCCGAAGACGATCACCAGGGTGAGACGGCGCGCCGACGGGTCGTAGCGCCAGATCTGCCCGTAGTGGTCCGCGGCCGAACCCTCCGCGCTGTGTGCGAAGGAGGAGACGAAGTAGACGGACTTCCCGCCCCAGTAGCAGCCCTCCAGCTTCTGCGCGTGCGTGATGCCCTTCGGCCCGAAGTCCTGCAGCCGGACGGGGGTCTGGGCGGCGAGCGGGTCCGGTACGTCCACCCACTCGATGCCGTCGAAGGTGGCGCCCGTCTCCTGGACGGAGGACAGGTCGGGCACGCCGGGCACCCGCATCGCCTGGAGTCTGCCGCCCGCGCGCAGGGAACCGGTCCCGCCCTCGGGCTTGTTGGGCAGGAAGCGGTAGAAGAGGCCGAAGGGCTTGAGGAACGCGTCCTCGGTCTCGTAGACGATCCCGCGCTTCGGGTCGATCGCGATCGCCTCGTGCTGGAAGCGGCCCATCGCCGTGAGCGGTACGGCTCCGGTGCGGCGCGGGTTGACCGGGTCGACCTCGAAGATGAAGCCGTGGTCCTTGGTGTAGCCGTTGGTGCCGGCCCTGTCCTCGGTCTCCTCGCAGGTCAGCCAGGTGCCCCAAGGCGTGTGGCCCCCGGCGCAGTTGACGGCCGTACCGGCGATGGCGACGCGCTCGGAGAGCACATCCCCGTGCTTGTCCAGCGTCAGGGCCGTACAACCGCCCTTGCCCATCGGGTCGTACGTGATCCCCTCGATCGTCGGGACCGCGTACTTCGCGGTGACCCGGTTCTCGTGGTTGCGGACGAGGTGGACTCCGCCGTGGGGACCCGCGAAGGCGGCCATGCCGTCGTGGTTGCTGGGTACCGTGCCCTCGCCGGACCGGAGTTGGTCGCCCTCGCGGGACAGCACCCGGTAGCGGAAACCTTCCGGCAGATCGAGCAGGCCGTTCGGGTCGGGGACCAGCGGGCCGTAGCCGTGGTGACCGAGGTCCTGCGCGGCGGCGGTGCCCGCGAAGAGTTCGGAGAGGTTTCCGGCGAAGGCGATCGAAGCGCCCAGCACACCGGTGCGCGTGAGCATCTGACGTCGTGTTGCGGACATGGGGCAACCTTCCTGCTGGCGGACAGGATTGTGACCCGCATGTGTGTATCACGGGGGCGAGATTGCTGTAACCCGTAACACGTGTCACGCACGAGGTCGGCCGCTCAGAGCGGCCGCGGAGGATCCGGGTCGACGGGCTCGCGGAGCGGGTGCGGGGGCTCCGGGTCGGCGGAGTCGCGCGGGATCGGCGGGGGCTCCGGCCCGCTGGGCTCGCCGTGCACCGGCGGAGGTTCCGGGCCGGTGGGCTCGTCCGGTACCTGCTGGGGGTCCGCCCCGGCCGGCTCCGGCCGGTCCGGTGTCCGCTCCACCGGCGCGGGCGCCTGCCGCGCCGACGGGTCCTGCGGTACCGGCGCCGACGGACCCTGCGGTGCGGGTCCCTGGGTGGTCTGGGCCCGCTCCAGGAAGCGCAGCAGCTCCACCGGGAAGGGCAGGACGAGGGTGGAGTTCTTCTCGGCGGCGACCGCGACCACGGTCTGCAGCAGCCGCAGTTGCAGTGCCGCGGGCTGCTCGGACATCACCCCGGCGGCCTCCGCGAGCTTCTTGGACGCCTGGAGTTCGGCATCGGCGTTGATGATCCGGGCCCGCCGCTCCCGGTCCGCCTCCGCCTGACGGGCCATCGACCGCTTCATCGTCTCGGGCAGCGACACGTCCTTGATCTCGACCCGGTCGATCTGCACACCCCACCCGATGGCCGGGCTGTCGATCATCAACTCCAGCCCCTGGTTGAGCTTCTCCCGGTTGGAGAGGAGGTCGTCGAGGTCGCTCTTGCCGATGATCGAGCGCAGCGACGTCTGGGCCATCTGGGAGACCGCGAAACGGTAGTCCTCCACCTGGATGACCGCGTCCGTCGCGTCGATCACCTTGAAGTAGATGACCGCGTCCACCCGGACCGTCACGTTGTCCCGGGTGATGCCGTCCTGCGCCGGCACCGGCATCGTCACGATCTGCATGTTGACCTTGCGCAGCTTGTCCACGAAGGGGACCACCAGCGTGAATCCGGGCCCGCGTGCCTGGCCCACCAGCCGCCCGAGCCGCAGCACCACACCGCGCTCGTACTGCTTCACGACCCGCGCCGCCGCCGCGACGTACACGAGACCGGCGGAGCCGGCTGCCGCGCCCGCGACCAGGAGTTCCTGGAGCATGACGACCCCCTTCTGAGCCGCCCAAATGCCTGATTCATCCACTTTACGCCGTGCAATGGCGCTTTCCGGAGGCCGGGACCGGGCGGCATGGCAGGGGCGCCGGGAAAGGGCACGGCCGGGCCCGCCGTGCGGCGGGCCCGGCCGAGGGGCCGTGAAAGGGGGCGGGTACGGGTCAGGCCACCGGCGTGACCTTCACCGGCTCGGTCCCGGCGGTGCTGTGCCGGGCCGCCCAGTTCTCCAGGGCGACGCGACAGGCGTGATCCAGGTGGTGCAGCCCCGACAGGTTCAGCTCGATCGGCCGGTCCTGCGGCAGCGCCTCCAGGCTGTCGAGGATCTTCGGCAGCCGCAGGAAGGTCGCGTTGCCCGACAGATGCGCCTGGACGGGTCCTGCCCCCTTGTCTATGACTTCGAGCCGGACGTGCGAGGCCTCCCAGGCGGTCTTGATGATGGCCAGCGCGAGCCCGACCAGGACGCCCTCGAACATGCTGACGGCGACGATGGACACGGCGGTGACGATCAGGATCAGGGCCTCGCCCCGGTGCTCGCGCCACAGTTTCGCTATCTCGCGCAGCGGAATGAGCTTCCAGCCCGCGTACACGAGGATGCCCGCGAGGGCGGGCAGCGGTATGAGGCCGAGGGCGGCCGGCAGCAGCGCGGCGAAGAGCAGCAGCCAGACGCCGTGCAGGACCCGGGACGCCTTCGTGCGCGCGCCGGCCTGGACGTTCGCCGCGCTGCGCACGATCACGGCGGTCATCGGCAGTGCGCCGAGCAGCCCGCAGATCGTGTTGCCCGCGCCCTGCGCCAGCAGCTCCTTGTCGTACTGGGTACGCGGTCCGTCGTGCAGCCGGTCGACGGCGGCGGCGCTGAACAGGCTCTCCGCCGAGGCGATCAGCGTGAAGGCCAGGATCGTGCCGAGGACGCCGAGGCCCGCCAGTTCCCCGAAGGCGTCGAGGGGCGGCGGCTGGAGCGAACCGAGCAGTCCCCGCACTTCGACCGTGGCGACCGGCAGGGAGAACACCATGGTGGTCAGCACGGCCAGGACGACCGCGGCGAGCGGCGCCGGCACCACCCGTACCCGCTCCGGCAGCCGCCGCCACAGCACGAGGACGACGACGGTGCCCGCGCCGAGGGCGAGCGAGGCGAGCGACTCGGCGCTCCCGGCGGCCTTGACGACGGCCTGCGGCAGTCCGACGAGCTTGTCCGGGCCGGAGGCGGGCGCGGTCAGGCCCGCCATCGAGTAGAGCTGGCCCGCGATCAGCACGAGCCCGATCCCGGCCAGCATGCCCTCGACGACGGCCACCGAGATCGCCCGGAAGTAGCGCCCCAGCTTCAGGGCGCCCATGGCGACTTGGAGCAGACCGGTGGCGAGCACGATCACCCCGAGCACGGGGAGCCCGAACTCGCGTACCGCCTCGAAGACCAGCACGGTCAGCCCCGCGGCCGGCCCCGACACCTGCAGACTGCTGCCGCGCATCAGTCCGGTGACGAGACCGCCCACGATGCCGGTGACCAGCCCGAGTTCGGCCGGCACGCCGGATGCGACGGCGACGCCCACGCACAGCGGCAGGGCGACCAGGAACACGACGATCGAAGCGGCGAAGTCCTGCCGCACGTAAGGGAATTTCTTGATATAGGGGATATTCATGGCGGCACTCACAGCGCTTCGAAGGTGCCGGTGTCCGGACGGTGTTCCCGGACGGCGCCCGTGTGCACCTCGTAGTACCAGGCGTGCAGGCGCAGTTGACCACTCGTCAGTTTGTCGGCGACGCAGGGGTAGGCGCGCAGCCTGAGCAGCTGGGTCAGGATGTGGCTCTGCACCGCGTCCGTCACGGCCGGGTCCTCGGCCGCTCCTTCCGGGCGTGGGGTGGCGTGGGCCAGCCAGTCGCGCACGGCGGGCACGGCGGTCAGGTCGTCGCCGCGCACCAGGGCGCCGACGGCGCCGCAGTGCGAGTGGCCGCAGACGACCACGTCGGTGACGCCGAGCACCTCCACCGCGTACTCGATGGTGGCCGCTTCACTGGTGGGTCGGGCAGAGGTGTGCGCGGGCACGATGTTCCCGGCGGTGCGCAGCTCGAAGAGCTCGCCCGGCCGGGCACCGGTGATCAGCGCGGGGACGACGCGGGAGTCCGAGCAGGTGATGAACAAGGCCTGCGGCGACTGTCCGTGGGCCAGTGGGGCGAACTCCTCGGGGCGCTGTCCGTGTGCGCGGGCATGATCAATGAGGGGTTGCATGACAGGTCCTCCTGGCGCGCCTCGATGGCGCGTCGGCTAACAGATCGGAGTGTGGGGGGTCACGCTCCGGTCAGCAGCGGAAGACCTGAAGTGCCGCTGGGGAATGGGCGGTCGAGGATCTCGACGCGCGCCGGTGCACGTCCGCGAGCGGGATCAGCGGGTAGGTGGAGGCCGGGTCGTGCTCCAGCAGAGAGCCCTTGGGCGGCTGCGGGACCCGGTCCTCGTTGCGGGACCGGTCACGGGCGGCGAGGGGCGGCGCGATTTTCTGCGGATGCTCGGCCTCGCCGCAGGAGATGACCTCGCTCGTATGTACGGACGCGAATGCCTCTTCGGGTCCGAAGAGTTGCAGCGCGAGGAGGACGACGGCGAGGATCGAGAACAGAGCGCGGCTCGTTGCACCTCGCATCATGCGCCCTCCTCCCGCTGTCTCTCCCGACACGTCAACAACCACGCTAGCGTGGCAAGTTGTTTGCAGGGTTAACTTAACGTTTCACCCTGAAGAGAGCCTGAAACGGCCGGGAAGGCGAGTGGCGGGATTTCGTCCACCGGAAGTCTTTTTCCGGACAGAGATAATCCCGTGAGGGTTACGCGGGTCCGTTCAGACGCCTTCTACGAGTCCCTTGGCATCCCGCGCCAGCGCGGTGAGGCGCGATATCGCACGAAAGTACTTCTTCCGGTAGCCGCCGTTCAGCATTTCCTCGCTGAAGAGGCTGTCGAAGGGCATTCCGGAGGCGAGAACCGGCACCTCGCGGTCGTAGAGCCGGTCGGCGAGCACCACGAGCCGCAGCGCGGTCGACTGGTCGGGGACCGGCTGCACATCGGTGAGGCAGACGGCCCTGAGGCCGTCGGTCAGCGCGCCGTACCGGCTGGGGTGCACGCGCGCGAGGTGGTCGAGCAGATGCGGGAAGTCGTCGAGCGAGGCCCCCGGGGTGGCGTAGGCGGCCTTCGTGACCTGCTCGTCGGAGAACGGCGCCGGGGCTTCGGGCAGCCCGCGGTGGCGGTAGTCCTCACCGTCGATGCGCAGCGGGCGGAAGCGGGCGGACAGACCCTGGATCTCGCGCAGGAAGTCGGCGGCCGCGAACCGGCCCTCCCCGAGCTTGCCCGGCAGGGTGTTCGACGTGGCCGCGAGCGCGACGCCCGCGTCGACCAGCTTGCCGAGCAGCGTCGAGACGAGGACGGTGTCGCCCGGGTCGTCCAGTTCGAACTCGTCGATGCACAGGAGCCGGTGTCCGGAGAGCGTCTGCACGGTCTTCTGGAAGCCGAGCGCGCCGACCAGGTTCGTCAGCTCCACGAACGTGCCGAAGGCCTTCAGCTCGGGCTCGGCCGGGGTCGCGTGCCACAGGGAGGCCAGCAGGTGGGTCTTGCCGACGCCGTAGCCGCCGTCGAGGTAGACACCGCGGGGGCCGGCGGGGGCCTTTTTCGGTGCCTTCCCGAAACCGAACAGCTTCCGCTTGCCGGCGCCGGTGGCCTGCGCCCCGCCGAGACCGGCCGCGAAGGCGCCGAGGACGTGCACGGCCTCGGTCTGGCTGGGCTGGTTCGGGTCCGGGAGGTACGTGGCGAAGCGGACCGAGTCGAAGCGCGGCGGCGGCACCATCTCGGCGACGAGCCGGTCCGCGGGGACGTGCGGCTCGCGGGCGCACAGGGACAGTGGGGCCGCTTCGGCTATCGGGCTGAGGCCGGTTGCGGCGGAGGAGGACGACACGGTTCCCCACTCTAGAGCCCGTGCCACACTGCACGACATGCGACGCCTGTTCCCTGTGACCGACGAAACAGCAGCCCAGGCCTCGAGCGGGGCCTCCGAGACGGATGCGACGGACCGCGAATGGGGGCTCCAGGAGCTGGCGGAGGCCTACGCCTATCCGGACGCCCGGGAGCCGTGGCTGCGCGCCAACATGGTGTCCACGCTGGACGGCGCGGCCCAGCACGACGGCCGCTCCCAGCCCATCTCCTCCGCCACCGACATGCGGATCTTCGGCACCCTGCGCGGTCTCGCGGACGTGGTGCTGGTGGGTGCGGAAACGGTACGCCAGGAGGGTTACCGCCCGGCACGCGCGCGTGAGGCCTTCGCGGCGCTCCGGGAGGCCGCCGGACAGGGCCCCGCGCCCGCCATCGCCGTGGTGACCGCCGGCATGGACCTGGACTACTCGCTTCCGCTCTTCACCTCGCCCCTGGTGCCCACGCTCGTGCTGACCGGAGCCGCGGCGGACCCCGGCAGGGTCGCCGCGGCCGAGAAGGCGGGCGCCGAGGTGATCTTCGCCGGAGACGGCATGGGAGTCGACCCGGCCCGGGCCGTGCAGGCCCTCGGCGACCGCGGCATGACCCGGCTGCTGACCGAGGGCGGCCCGCGTCTGCTGGGCCAGCTGATTGCCGCCGGAGTGCTCGACGAGCTGTGCCTCACGCTCTCGCCGCTGCTCACGGTGGGCAGCGCCCAGCGGATCGCGGGCGGCCCGGCGCTCGCCGTGCCGACCCACTTCGAACTGGCGTCCCTCCTGGAGGAGGCCGGGTTCCTGTTCGGCCGATACCGCCGGACCTGACACGCTGGCGGAATAGATCGTTCCGTTTAGTCTCCGCTGGGCACACTAAATCTCGCGGTACCCGTGCGATTACGGGGCAGGATGGTTTCCGCAGGGCTGCGACACGCCCCCGGTACCCGCGAGGCCGTGGACGGTCCCCGGAATCCGCCGGGGGCGGGGCACGGCTCGCACGGGACGAAGAGACACAGGGACGAGGGGCCACGCGGCCCCCGGAGGAGACAGGGCCCGAAACGGCCCTCGGAGGAGAAGGGCGCCTGTCGTGTTCACAAGCGTATTGATGATCGAGAAGGCCCTGACGTCCGCCGACGTGGAGTTCGTCACGACCTTGCACGGCGACGAGGCGGTTTCCTTCCACGTACTGCTCCAGCCCCGCGGCGACCAGGCGGACCGCCTGCTGCGGGCCATCGACGACGTCGCCCTCGGTGAGCTGGACGAGGCGGCCCGCGAGAACGAGACGCCGGAGGGCGACGAGGCGGCGGGACAGGGGCAGAAGGCGCTGGAGATCTCCCTGGTCGCCCTGCGCGCGGCCGGCAGCGCGGCCGAGGGACGGCTGATCGAGGAGCACCCGCTGGACGCGCTCAAGAGCCTGGTCGGCGAGGTCGACGCCGACGAGGTCATCGTGCTGACCGACCCGCACTACGTGGAAGAGTTCTTCCACCGCGACTGGGCCTCCCGGGCCCGCCACAAGGTGGGCGTACCGGTGCTGAAACTGTTCTCGCACAGCAAGGCATAGGCTGACCCCCGCGTATCCGTCGTCGTACCGCTTGGGGAGAACACGCATGGCACCCGGCCTTCCTACCGCCATGGACCGACCGCACTTCATCGGGATCGGCGGAGCCGGGATGTCGGGCATCGCGAAGATCCTCGCCCAGCGCGGGGCCGAGGTGGCCGGCAGCGACGCCAAGGAGTCCGCGACCGCCGGGGCGCTGCGCGCGCTGGGCGCGACGGTGCACATCGGGCACGCGGCCGGCCATCTGGCGTCCGACGCCACCTGCGTCGTGGTCTCCTCGGCGATCCGCCCGGACAACCCGGAGCTGGCCCGCGCCGCGGAGCTGGGCATTCCCGTGGTCCACCGGTCGGACGCCCTTGCCCGGCTGATGGACGGCCTGCGCCCGATCGCGGTCGCGGGCACCCACGGCAAGACGACGACGACCTCCATGCTGGCGGTGTCCCTGTCCACCCTGGGTCTCTCGCCCTCCTACGCCATCGGCGGCGACCTGGACGCCCCCGGCTCCAACGCCCTGCACGGCGATGGCGAGATCTTCGTGGCCGAGGCCGATGAATCGGACCGCAGCTTCCACAAGTACGCGCCCGAGGTGGCGATCGTGCTGAACGTGGAGCTGGACCACCACGCCAACTACGCGTCGATCGACGAGATCTACGAGTCCTTCGAGACGTTCGCGGAGAAGATCGTCCCCGGCGGCACCCTGGTGATCAACGCGGACCACGAGGGCGCCCGCGAGCTCACCCGCCGGCTGCCGGACTCCGTGCGGACGGTGACGTACGGCGATGCGGCCGACGCGGACGTGCGGGTGCTGTCCGTCACCGCCCAGGGGCTGAAGAGCGAGGTCACGGTCGCGTTCGACGGTGTACCGCTCACCTTCACGGTCTCCGTGCCCGGCCGGCACTACGCGCACAACGCGGTGGCGGCGCTGGCGGCGGGTGTCGCGCTCGGCATCCCGGCCGCGGAGCTGGCCCCGGCGCTGGCTTCCTACACCGGTGTGAAGCGCCGCCTCCAGCTCAAGGGCGAGGAGGCGGGCGTCCAGGTCATCGACTCCTACGCGCACCACCCGACCGAGATGACGGCGGACCTGGAGGCGATGCGCGCGGCGGCGGGCGACTCCCGCATCCTGGTCGTCTTCCAGCCCCACCTCTTCTCCCGCACCCAGGAGCTGGGCAAGGAGATGGGCGCGGCCCTGACCCTGGCGGACGCCTCCCTGGTCCTGGACATCTACCCGGCCCGCGAGGACCCG
The DNA here is from genome assembly GCF_042723265.1 of Streptomyces sp. NPDC058371. Classification (NCBI taxonomy): domain Bacteria; kingdom Bacillati; phylum Actinomycetota; class Actinomycetes; order Kitasatosporales; family Streptomycetaceae; genus Streptomyces; species Streptomyces sp. NPDC058371. Next base: position 139,650 of record NZ_JBHXJC010000011.1, read on the forward strand.
ATCCCGGGCATCACGAGCGCGCTCATCATCGAGGCGGCACGGGCGGCCGGCGCGGACGTGACGCCGGTCCACGACAAGGCGGAGGTCGCTTCGGTCGTCGCGGGAATGGCGAAGCCCGGTGATCTCGTTCTCACCATGGGCGCGGGTGACGTCACGGACCTCGGCCCCGAGATCCTGACCTGCCTGTCGAGGTAGCCACCGAGTTTGTGAGGGGTTGAGCTTCATGTCGTACGACATCGAAAAGCCGGACGAGCAGTGGCGCGCGGAGCTGACCCCGGCCGAGTACACGGTGCTCCGCACGGGCGGCACGGAACCGGCGTTCACCGGTGAGTACACCGACGCCAAGACGAAGGGCGTCTACTCCTGTCGCGCCTGTGGCGCCGAACTCTTCACCTCGACGGAGAAGTTCGAGTCGCACTGCGGCTGGCCGTCCTTCTTCGACCCGAAGGACACCGACGCCGTCGAGCTGATCGCCGACCGGTCGCACGGGATGGTGCGGACCGAGGTGCGGTGCGCCCGGTGCGGTTCGCATCTCGGTCATGTGTTCGAAGGTGAGGGGTACCCCACCCCGACGGATCAGCGGTACTGCATCAACTCCATCTCGTTGCGGCTGACGCCCGACGAAGACTGATCGTCACGGGGAGCGGAAAGCCGCTCCCGCCCGGTGCGAGCGAGTCGCGGTGCGACTCGTGGACCTGAGCGGGAGCGGCTTTTCCGTGGGCGCGGGCTACTTCGCGACGTAGGCGCGCAGGATCGTCTGGTCGAGCGTGTCGCCGTTCGTGTCGACGGCCTTGGCGCGCAGGGAGACCGCGGTGCCCGCCGCGGGCGTCTGCACGCTCACCTTGCCGCCGATGACGGGCAGCCAGGTCCAGTGCGCGCCCTCGTCGGTCGAGGCGTACACGAGCAGCGCGGCGAGACCATGGCCGGCGGCCGTGCCCTGCACCGTGACCGGGACCTTCAGCGTGCTGCCCGCCGCGGCCGTGCTGTCCCCGGCCAGCGGCGGGGCGAAGCGGACGACGGACGTGGGCAGCGCGCTGCGCTCGTCGACGTGCCCGGAACGGAACGTCCAGGTCGCGGTGACCTTGCTGGAGACCGGCGTGCCGGCGGCCCGGGTGGCCGTGGCGGTCAGCCGGTAGGAGGCCTTGCCGGCCGGGACCGTGAAGGACGCCGACCCGGTCAGCGGGTCGTCGTCCGTGCCCACCTCCTTGCCGTTCCTGGTCAGGGAGGTCCCCGCCGAGGCGTAGGTCAGCGGCACCGAGTTGCCGTCGCTGTCCGCGAACAGCGGGACCGTGCCGGTGATCTCGTCGCCGGTGCGGGACAGACCCTGTCCCGTGCCGAGGTTCGGCCCGAACACGCCGATGGCGAAGGCGCGTTGATAACTCCTGCCCGCCTCGTACGCCGTGTACGGGGACAGGTACTGGGCCTCGAAGAGGTTGGTCGCGATGTCGTACCGCCGGAAGTCCAGCTGCCATTTGGTGGCGTTGTCGCTGTTCACGTACACCGTGGGCTCGTACGGCAGGTTGCGGCTGACGATGTACTCGGCGCCGGTCGGTCCATTGCCGGTGTCGGCCTGGAGCAACAGGTAGGCGCGCTTGTTCGGGGCGGGCGAGCCGAGCCGGGTGGAGATCTTCGCCAGTTCCTCGGACTTCGGGCTGCGGACGAAGCCGTCGGTGTACCGGGTACCCGCGGCCTGGTACGCCAGGTGGTACTCGGATGCGATCGCGTCGTCCAGGAAGGTGGCCTGGATGCGCTGCTGGAGCTCACCGGGGGCCGCCTCGGGCCCGAGGTGCGCGGTGCCGAACGTGAACGTCTTGAAGCTGCCGAGCAGCCACGCGGCACTGGTCCAGTACTCGGGCGTCTTGATCTCCGCGCCCACATAACCCGAGAGAGCTGTCGCCTTCGGATCGGGCGGGGTGATGTCGACGGGTTTCGCGGTGCGCTCGTCGACGGTCACCTTCGTGTCGTGGTCGAGCTGCAGGTTGGACTCGTTGATCACGTCCGCGCCGGTCCAGGTGGAGCCGGTGAGGACGTAGAAGGAGGTGCTGACGAAGTAGCGCCCCTTGGGCAGCCGGACGGTGTCGGTGCCGGTCCCGTTGCCCAGATCGGACCAGCGGCCCTTGCCGAGCCCGCCGACGCCCACGAAGTGGGTCTTGTACTGGGTGGCCGGCTTGCCGTCCTTGCCGATGTGCTCGAAGGTCAGGTCGTACGACTCGATCTCGCGCTCCACGACGGCCGCCGTGCGCACGGTCTGACCGCCGCCGCTCGCCGTGACGTACGCGCTGTAGGTGCCGTCGAGCGAGCCCGCGCGGGTGTCCGCGCCGACGGTGGTGGAAGCCTCACCGCCGGCGGGCACGGTCAGCCGCGACTGCTCCAGGGTGAAGACGCCCGCGGGCGCGCTCTTGCCGTCGGGGCCGGTGGCCGACAAGGACAGGTCGAGGGTGACGGGCTCGGTGCCCACGTTGCGGTAGGTGACGTCCTTGGTCAGCAGTTCGTCGTCGGTGTGCGGAAATTCCTGGCGGCCGAACGAGAGCGAGGCCGGCTGGGCGGTGACGGTCTGGTCGATGGCCCGGGCCACGTCGATACGGCCGGAGCCCTGCTGGAACGGTGTGTAGCCGCCGGAGACCGCCGAGCCCGTGAGGGTGGACTTGATCTGCTCGCCGGTCCAGTCGGGGTGTTCCCCGGCGAGGATCGCGGCGGCACCCGTGACGTGCGGCGTCGCCATGGACGTACCCGAGATGGCCACATAGCCGTCCGCGACCGGTGTGCCGGTCTTCGCGACGGTACTGTCGGCCGCCGCGGCGGCACCGATGTTCACGCCGGGCGCGGTCACGTCGGGCTTGATCGCGCCGTCACCGGCGCGCGGGCCACGGCTGGAGAAGGAGGCGAGCTGGTCGCTCTTGTCGACGGCGCCCACGGTCAGGGCGGCGTCGGCGCTGCCGGGCGAGCCGATCGTGCCGCCGCCGGAGCCGACACCGGAGTTGCCGGCGGCGACGACGAACAGCGTGCGGGTCTCGGCCGAGAGCCGGTTGACCGCCTCCTCCAGCGGGTCCACTCCCGGCGAGTCGGTGGAGCCCAGGCTCAGGTTGACAACGTTGGCACCCTGCGCGACGGCCCACTCCATACCGGCGATGATCCCGGAAGTGGCCCCCGATCCCAGGTCGTTGAGCACCTTGCCGTCGAGGATCTTCGCGCCCGGCGCGACGCCGGTGTACTTGCCGTTCGACTTGGCTCCCGTGCCGGCGGCCGTGGACGCGACGTGTGTGCCGTGCCCCTGCCGGTCCCTGGAGTCCGGGGAGGTGGAGAAGTTCTTCTCGGCGATCTCCTGGCCCGCCAGGTCCGGGTGGGTCTGGTCCACTCCGGTGTCGAGAATGGCGATCTTCGTGCCACTGCCGTCGAAACCGGCCGCCCAGGCCGTCGGCGCGCCGATCTGCGGCACGCTCTTGTCCAGGTCGGCCTGGCGGATGTCGTCCAGCCAGACGCTGTCGATGCCGGACGCGGCCGTACGGAACGGGGCGTTGCTCTTCGGCTCGCCGGTCAGCGCGTCCCATGCGGCGCCGATGTCGGCACGCGGGGTGGTCACGGCGTCGGCGTCGAGCGAGGAGAAGGAGTGCCGCAGCTCGGTGTCCCCGGCGCTGCGCAGCTCACTCCTGGCGGCCGGGCGCGCACCCTTGTAGGTGACGATCAGCTGGATGCCGTCCCGCTGCTGCGCCAGGTACTCCGGCCTGCTGAGCGTGGTGAGGTCGAACAGGCGCCGGTCGACGCGCCCGGTGCGGACCAGCTCCTCCGCGTCGACGGGCACGGCGTAGGTGTGGCCTTCCACGCGCTCGACCTGGAGGGGTATGTCCTTCCGGCCCGCGGGCCGTTCCACCGTGACGGGTTCGCCCTTGTCGTCGACCGCGATCCGGTCGCCGGTGATCAGGGTGATCCAGTGCCGCGCGCCGGTGGTGTCCGTGGCGGTTCCCGAAGGCGTTCCCCCGGAATTCCCCGCGACGGCCGGTGCCACCGCGGTCATTCCCGCGGTGAGCGCCACGGCCACCGCGGCGGCCACCGAAGAGGCCCGCATTCTTCTCAGTCGGATGCTCAACTGCCTGTGCAATTCATGCCCCTGATGACGGCGAAGTGGAAGGAAACCTTCCTGGGTCCTTGATTCGCCAAGTATGGGCAGGGCGACGGCATTCACTCAACAGCGCTCGGGGCGAGGACAGTTGAGGAGGAAAGCGGTGAACTCGCCTTGCTGTGAACGGTAATTGGACAGGGGCGGGCTGCGGCCGTGTACCGCGAAAGTCGCTGCTATCGGCGTATTTCCGGCCGTACCGCAGCGGTGTTGGCGTCCCCGGGAAGCAATTCAGGCCGTCGGCGCCGGCATGTTTCCATTGCGTGTCTTCTTCGAGAAGCATTGCGGCGAGCCGCATTGGGGTCGGCGCATTCCCGCCCGGCACGGGCCGTCGGCGCCCATCCGGGGTTGCTCTCGCTCCTTTGTGGCGACGGCATCGCCGGACGGTCATTTGGGTGACCGGAAATACCGCGGGGAATGCGATCTCGCGGGATGGGCTGCGCCCAATTTCCGGGGCGGTCCGCTCAGGCCGGCGGCAGTGGCGGGAGTGGCCGGCGCGCGACCTCCCGTGCCTCCTCCGGGGGCAGGCCGAGCATGCGCAGGACCAGGGCGGCCAGCTGCTCGCCCGCCGCCGGGCCGACGACCTCGGGGCGCAGCGTCTCCAGTTGCAGCAGGCCGAGCAGCGAACCGCCGATCGCGGACAGGGCGATGAGCGGGTCCTCCACCTGGAAGCGGCCGCGTGCGATGCCCGTCTCGATGTCGCGCAGGGCGCGCGGGGCCAGGCCGGTCTCCGCGTGCAGCTGGGCGAGGCCGCTGCCGCGCAGGATCTGGGCGAGCTCCGGGTGCGTCTCGACCATCCGGATCGTCATCCGCACACTGGCGGCGAAGACCTCGGCGGGGTCGTCGAGGGTCCCCGCCACCTTGTCGAGCAGCTGCCCGTACTCCTCCAGGGCGTTCGAGACCGCCGCGTCGAAGAGCGCGGCCTTGGTCTCGAAGTGGTTGTAGAAGGAGCCGAACCCGACGTCCGCGCGCTCCGCGATCTGCTGGATGCTCGCGTCTCCCGGTGCCCCCTGCTCCGCCAGGATCGCGCGCGCGGCCCCGATGAGCGCACTCCGGGTGAGGGCGCGCCGGCGCTCGAAGCGGTTGCCCTGGGCGGTGTCCCGGACTCCGGATTGCTGTTCAGCCATGGGTGCAGGATAGGCCGCCCCCGGCAGTCTTGATGATTTCGTCAGTAGTGATTGACACCGTTGACATACTTCTCATCAAGAGTGATGCTTTCATCAGTTACGACGGAGTGGGGCCCGAGCGGTGAGCCGCCCCCGGCTGTCCCCTCCTGTTCCTGCCTGTTCCTGCCGTCCCGCACTGAGGACCGGTCCCGGCAGGTCACCGCCGCTCCGGCTCCGAGGAGGATTCCGATGAGTACCGCCGTCGTACGCACCGCCGAGGGCTGGTGGGTGGAGGACGCAGGGCGCCTGCACCGCATCGACACCACGGCCGCCACCACCGCCGGCCTGCTGGCCGACCGGGCGGCCGTCGCCGAAGCCGCCGGCCGGGCCGCCGCCGGCGACCCGGGCCGTCCGCTCGACGAGGGCGAGCTGCTCCCGCCGGTGACCACTCCCTGCCGGGTGGTCGCCCAGATGGTCAACTACCGCTCGCACGCGAAGGATTCGGGGTTCGACCCCGACCGCGTCCCGCCCGCCTTCTTCCGCAAGGCGTCCGGCTCGGTCAGCGGTCCGTACGACGACATCGTGCGGCCCTCGCACGTCCGGTTCCTGGACTACGAGGCCGAGATCGGGCTCGTCTTCGGCGCCCGGCTGCCGGTCGGCGCCGAGGTCGGCGAGCGCGACCTGGCGCGGTACGTCGCCGGACTGGTCGTCGCCCAGGACATCAGCGCGCGCGACGTCCAGCTGACCAGGACGCAGTTCTACGAGTCCAAGTCCTATCCGACCTTCACCCCGCTCGGCCCCCGCCTCCTGCTCGTGGACGCGGACGAACTCGCCGGTTTCGACAGGCTGCGGCTGACCTGCCGGGTCAACGACGTCGTACGGCAGGACCGCACCGCCGTGGACATGATCACGTACCCGGCGAAGGCGCTGAGTCTGCTCGCCCGCTTCCAGACGATGGAGCCGGGTGACGTCCTGCTCACCGGCACTCCGGGCGGTACCGCGCTGAAGGCTCCGCACAAGGCGCTGGCCGTGCTCGGGGCCCTGCTGCCGCCCGAGCGCCGGTGGAAGGCGTTCTTCGCCCGGCAGGCGCACAACCCCCATTACCTCCAGGACGGCGACCTGGTCACCACCCGGATCGCCACCGACGACGGGCGGCTGGACCTGGGCGTCCAGCGCGCCACTGTCCGGTTCAAGTAGCCACGTTCCGGTTCAAGTAGCCACCGTCCGGTTCAGGCAGCACCCCTTCGGTTCAAGCAGCAGGAGACACCGCCGTGACCGCGATCAATGACGATCCGCTCTGGCCGGCCTACGACCGGCCCACCGACCTCGAAGCCGTCGAAGCGGTGCCGCTCGCCGCACGCGGGCTACCGGGTTCGACGTACGACGTGCTCCGCCGTGCGGCCGACCGGTGGCCGGCGCGCCCCGCCCTCACCACGCTGCCCGGCGCCGAGCACTGGCTGCGCGCCACCACCGTCACCTTCGCCGGCCTGCGCGACCAGGTGCACCGCATCGCCAACCTGCTGTACGCCCATGGCGTGCGCCGAGGTACCTCCGTCGGGTTGTTCAGCCCCAACACGGAGTGGCTGCCCGCGGCCCTCCTGGCCGCTCAGACCGCCGGGACCGCCGCCCCGGTGAACCCGGCGCTGACCGCCGAGCACGTGGAGCGGCTGCTCGCGCTCGGCGGAGCGCGGGTGCTGATCGCAGCGGGTCCCGAACTGGACGAGACCGCCTGGCGCACGGCTCGTGCGGTGGCCGCGTCGCTCGGCCTGACGGCCCTGTTCGCGCTGCGGCCGACCGCCGCCGCCGGCCCGGGCCCCCGCCTGGAGCCCCTGCACGGGGTCCACGTGGCATATCTGGAGCAAGCCGCCGCAGAGCACCCGGCCGACCGGCTCGTCGGCGCCACCGCTCCCGGCCCCGCCGACCTGGCCGCCTACTTCCACACCGGCGGCACCACCGGCGCCCCGAAACTCGCGGCGCACACCCACGCCAACGAAGTCGCGGACGCCTGGATGGTCGCCGCCAACTCGCTGCTCGACGACGACTCGACGATCTTCGGCGCCCTGCCGCTGTTCCACGTCAACGCGCTGGTGGTCACCCTGCTCGGCCCCATGCTGCGCGGCCAGCACGTGGTCTGGGCCGGCCCCCTCGGCTATCGCGAACCGGCTCTGTACGGTGTCATCTGGAAGCTCTTCGAGCACTTCCGGATCGCGACCCTGTCCGCCGTGCCCACGGTGTACGCGGTGCTGGCCCAAGTCCCGGTCGAGGACGCGGACTTGTCGGCGCTGCGGTTCGCCGTCGTCGGGGCGTCGGCGCTGCCTCTCGCCGTACGGGAGGCGTTCGAGGACCACACCGGCGTGCCGCTGTGCGAGGGCTACGGTCTGACCGAGGCCACCTGTGCCAGCGCGCGCGGCTTCCTCGGCGAGGACCGGCGTCCCGGCTCGGTCGGGCAGCGGCTGCCGTACCAGCGGCTGCGCACCGTGCGGGTCGATGCCGACGGGACCTGGCACGACCTGCCGGCCGGTGCGGCAGGCACTCTGCTGATCAGCGGACCGGCCGTCTTCGCCGGTTACGTCACCGGGCAGGGGCCCGACGGGCCGGTCCTGGACAGCCTCGGCACCGTGCGCGACGGATGGCTCGACACCGGGGACCTGGCCCGGATCGATCCCGACGGATTCGTCCATCTCCTGGGCCGCGCAAAGGACTTGATCATCCGGGGCGGCCACAACATCGATCCCGCGGTCGTCGAGGACGTCCTGCTGTCCCACCCGGCGGTCACCGGGGCGAGCGCCGTGGGCCGGCCCGATCCCTACGCGGGCGAGGTCCCCGTCGCGTACGTGACGCTCGCCGCGGGTGCCCCGACGGTCACGCCGGACGAGCTCCAGGCGTTCGCCGCCGCGCGGGTGCCGGAGCGGGCCGCCGCGCCCAAGGAGGTCATCGTCCTCGACGGCGGCCTGCCGGTGACCGACGTCGGCAAACCGACCAAGGTCCCGCTGCGCCTCGACGCCACCCGCCGCGCCGTGGTGGCCGAACTCCTGGCGGCGGGGGCGGAGGCGGCCGCGGACTCCGTCGCCTGCGAACTCTCCGAGGGCCGGCCCCTGGTGACCCTGCCCGACGTCGCCGGTCAGGAGCTGCGGCTGCGGGTCGCTGCCGCGCTCGACCGGTACGGGCTGCGTTGGCAGTTCGACGGGGCGGCTGTCGCCTGAGAGTCGGGGCGGGCGCTTTCGGAAGGCTCGGCACGGGACTGGCGTTGCGCCCAGTCCGCAGCGGCTCCGTGGGCAGGGCCGCACCTCCCGCTCCTGCCAGTTGCCGTCCAGCTGAGGTCCGTTCACTCCGGCCAGCCAGCCGGTTGCAGTGTGGGCAACCGTCCGACCCGCCGGTTGGTGTGCCGGCGCCCTCTCCGACCCGCCGGTCCCCGTGCCGGCGCCCGCTCAGCCCGCCGGTTTCGTGCCGCTGCCCCCGCCGCCCGGCTGGTCCCCGTGCCGGCCCCCGTCCGACCCGCCGGTCTCCGTGGCGGCACTCGCTCAGCCCGCCGGTTTCGTGCCGGCGCCCGCTCCGCCCGGCCGCTCCCCGCGCCGGCGCCCGCTCCGCCCGGCCGCTCCCCGTGCCGGCGCCCGCTCCGCCCGGCCGCTCCCCGTGCCGGCACCCGCTCCGCCCGGCCGCTCCCCGTGCCGGCGCCCGTCCGATCCGAGGAAGTACCGCGATGAGCCGCATCGACGTACATCACCATCTGCTCCCGCCCGTCTACACGGCCTGGCTGCGCGGCCGGGGGATCGACCGACCCGGCGGCCGGGAGCTGCCTGAGTGGAGTCCCGGGCGGTCCCTGGAGCTGATGGACGCGCACCGGATCCGGGCCGCGGTCCTGTCGCTGTCCACGCCAGGGGCCCACCTCGGTGACGACAAGGAAGGCCGGGCCATGGCCCGGCAGGTCAACGACCACGCCGCCGCCTGCGTCGCCGGGCACCCGGACCGCTTCGGGTTCTTCGCCGCCCTGCCGCTGCCCGACGTCGACGGCGCCCTCTCCGAGGCCGCGCACGCGCTGGACGAACTGGGCGCCGACGGCGTCTCGTTGCTGGCCAACACCAGCGGTACGTATCTCGGCGACCCGGCACACGAGCCGCTGTTCGCGTTCCTCGACGAGCGGTCCGCCGTGGTGCACATCCACCCCTCGGACCTGCCGGGGCCCCCGGCGCCCGGACTGCCGCCGTTCGCCGCCGACTTCCTGCTCGACACCACGCGCGCCGCGATGAACCTCGTCCTGCACGACATCCCGCGCCGCTTCCCGAATCTCCGGCTCATCCTCTCCCACGGCGGCGGGTTCCTGCCGTACGCCGCCCACCGCATCGCGGCCGCGCTGTTCGCCGAAACGGGGCGCGAGCCGGGGGAGTTGCTGGAAAGCCTCGCCTCCTTCCACTTCGACACCGCGCTGTCCTCCAGCCCCACCGCCCTGCCCAGCCTGCTCGCCTTCGCCCGCCCCGGACACGTCCTGTACGGCAGCGACTGGCCCTTCGCGCCCGACCTCGCCGTCGGCTACTTCACCGGCCTGCTCGACACCGACGAGCAGCTCGCACCGGCGGACCACCGGGCGATCGACTCGGACAGCGCCCTCGCCCTCTTCCCCCGTCTCGCCTGACGCGTGCGGCACATCCGCACGGACCCTCGAGGAGTACTCATGGACGACATCGACCTCCCCGTTCTGATCGTCGGCGGGGGCGGCGCCGGACTCACCGCGTCGATGCTGCTGAGCCGGCTGGAGGTGGACAGCCTGCTGGTGAGCGCCTGGCCGGGGACCTCGGTCCTCCCGAAGGCGCATCTGCTCAACCAGCGCACCATGGAGATCTTCCGTGACCTGGGCCTCGACGAGCAGGTCTACGCGGCAGGCACGCCCCAGGCGCAGATGACGCACTCGGGCTGGTACGCCGGGTTCGCCGGTGACGACCGGGACGCGGGCCGCCGTATCGCGACGATCGAGCAGTGGGGCGCGGCGGGCTCGACGCCGGAGTGGACCGCGGCCAGCCCGCAGCGCCCCACCAACCTCCCGCAGCTCCGCCTCGAACCCCATCTGCGGCGCCGGGCCGAGGAGTTGGCGCAGCCGGGACGCGTCCGTTTCCACCACGAGCTGACCGGCGTCACCCAGGACGCCGACGGGGTCACCGCCACCGTCCTGGACAAGGACGGCGGGGAGACCTACCGGGTGCGCTCCCGCTATCTGCTCGCCTGCGACGGCGGCCGCACCGTCGGCCCGGCGCTCGGCATCGAGGCCGAGGGCATGCGGAACGTCGCCCGGATGGTCACCTTCCACCTCACCGCCGACCTGTCGCGGTGGGCCAGGGACCCGCACGTCCTCATCCGCTGGATGTATCTGCCCGAGACCGGCACGGCCGGCGTTCTGGTCCCGATGGGTCCCGACCACTGGGGACCGGAGTCGGAGGAATGGGTCGTCCACCTCAACTACCCCTACGAGGACGATCGTTCACTGGACGACGAGGCGGTCGTCGGTGACCTGCGCACCGCCCTCGAGATCGGCGACCACCCGCTCGACATCCACCTCATCAGCCGCTGGAACCTGGAAGGCAGCGTCGCCGAGCGCTTCCGGGAGGGCCGGGTCCTCCTGCTCGGCGACGCCGCTCACCGGCACCCGCCCACCGGCGGTCTCGGCCTCAACTCCGCCGTGCAGGACGCCCACAACCTCGCCTGGAAGCTCGCCGCAGTCCTCCAGGGGCACGCGGGCGACCCGCTCCTCGACACCTACGAGCCCGAGCGCAAGCCCGTCACCTCCACCAATGTGCAGCGCTCGCTGGAGAACGCGCTCAACCACCTGGTCACCACCGACCTGCTCGGGGGCAGTCCCGGGGCCGGCGCCGCCGTGAACTGGGAGAACCTGCGCCGCGCCTGGAGCGGCCGGCCGCAGGACGAGGAGCACGCCCGCTCCGTCGTACGGGCCATCGCGTCCCAGTCCATGGAGTTCAACGAGCACAACGTCGAGTACGGGTACACGTACGACTCCGCCGCCGTCCTGCCCGACGGCACCGACGCCCCCGCCAACCCGGATCCCGTCCGCATCTATCAGCCCGCGGCCCGCCCGGGCCATCCCCTCCCGCACGCCTGGCTCGACACCCTGGACGGCACCCGGCTGGCGCTGATGGACCTGGTCGCGCCGGGGCGGATGCTGCTCATCGCGGGGGAGAACGGCGGGGACTGGATCGAGGCCGCCGCCAAGGCCGCGGCGGCGACCGGCATCCCGCTCGACGCGGTGCGCATCGGCCACCTCGACGGCGACTACCGCGACCCGCGCTCGACCTGGACCCGGCTGCGCGGACACGCCGACTCCGGCGCCGTCCTCGTACGCCCCGACCGGTTCGTCGCGTGGCGCGCCTTCGGGGCGGCCCAGGACCCCGTGGCCGAACTGACGACGGCGCTGCACCGCCTGTTCGCCCATTAAGGCCTCTCCGGTGCCGGCGCGGGGTTCGCCCGTCCGCCCGCCTCGGCACCGGGGCACCCTCTGCGAGGAGCACTGCAATGGCGTACGACGACTTGGCACAGCACGTCCGGGACCACGACCCGCACCGCGGACTGCACAGCGAACAGGGCGCCCGGCGCGGCGAGCACTCCGGCCGGGCCCGCAATCCCGTCGTCAAGGTCAGAGACCTGGCGTGGCTGGAGTTCGCGAAACCCGACCTGGACCGGGCGGAGGTCTTCGCGCGCGACTTCGGCTTCCTCGTCGCCCACCGCGAGCCCGACGCCCTTTACCTGCGCGGCAGTTGGAGGGGAACCCACTGCCTGGTCATCCGCCGCGGGCCTGGCTCCCGGTTCCTCGGCCCGGTCTTCCAGGCCGCCGACGCCGCCGACCTGGACCGGCTCGCGGCCCGCACCGGACGGACCGTACGGAAGATCACCGGATACGGGGGCGGCCTCGCCGTCGACCTCACCGATCCCTCCGGACTTCCGGTGCGGGTGGTCCACTCGGTGGACGAGTTCACCGAACTGCCTTGTCAGCAGCGGCTGTTGGTGAACTCCGGTCGCTCCGTGCCGCGCATCAACACCACCCAGCGTGCGCCGCGGGAGCCCGCTCGTGTGCAGCGCCTGGGCCATGTGGTCCTGTCCAGCCCCGTCTTCGGCAGCGCCCTGAACTGGTATCTGGAGCATCTCGGCCTGATCGTCAGCGACTTCCTCTTCCTGGACGGCCGGCGCGGGTGCGGCCCGACCATGGTCTTCATGCGCTGCGACCGTGGCGGTGAACCGGCCGACCACCACACGGTCGCCCTGCACCTGGGCCCCCACCGGGGCTACGTCCACTCCGCCTACCAGGTCGCCGACCTCGACGCACTCGCCGCCGGAGGCGAGTACCTCGCCGAGCGCGGCTACCGGCGCTCGTGGGGCGTGGGCCGCCATGTGCAGGGCAGCCAGATCTTCGACTACTGGCGCGACCCCGACCGCTTCCTGCTGGAGCACTTCACCGACGGCGACCTGTTCGACTGCTCCGTGCCCCCCGGCTGGGCCGCCATGTCCGCCTCCGGCCTGGTCCAGTGGGGCCCGCCCCCCAGCCGCGACTTCCTCGGCACCAACCCCTCACCCGACCTGATCCGCCAGGCCCTGACCGCGCTGCGCGAGGACAACGAACTCGACGGGGCGCGGCTCAGGGGGCTGATGAGGGCGATGTCTCGGTGAGGGGGTGCGGGGGGCCGGCAGCGGACCGCCGTCAACCTTCCGTAGGCCAGGAGGCGGCGGAGCGGTCCACCGTGCCGGCCGGTCCGTTCAGTGTCCGCCCGTCATGGCCGGCCGCGCCGCCGCCTGCGTCCTCGCCGCTTCCAGCACGGCGAGAAGCACCTCCTTGCTGGAGCGGCGTTCGCGGACGTCGCACAGGACGACCGGCGTGGTGGGGTCGAGGGCCAGGGCTGTGCGGACCTGGTCGGCCGTGCAGTCGCGGCGGCCGTCGAAACAGTTGACGCCCACCGCGAAGGGGATGCCGCGCGCCTCGAAGAAGTCGACCGAGGCGAAGGAGGCGTCGAGGCGGCGGGTGTCCGCGAGGACGACCGCGCCCAGCGAGCCGAGGGCCAGGTCGTCCCACATGAACCAGAAGCGGTCCTGGCCGGGCGTGCCGAAGAGATAGAGCACCAGCTCGGGAGCGATCGTGATGCGCCCGAAGTCCATGGCGACCGTCGTCGAGCGCTTCGTCTCCACCCCGGACAGATCGTCGATCCCCAGGCTCGCCTCGGTGAGGCGCTCCTCGGTCTCCAGCGGCGGCACTTCGCTCACCGAGCCCACCATGGTGGTCTTGCCCACGCCGAATCCGCCCGCGATGAGGATCTTCAACGCGGTCGGCATGACCGGCTCAGAGCTGACGGATAGCATCCATCACCCTTTCGATGGTTTCCACACTCGCCTGCTCCTCCTGTCCGGGCGGCGCCTGGACGAGGATCAACGAGGCGTTGAGCAGGTCCCCGCAGAGGATCTTCACGACGCTCACCGGCAGATCGAGACGGCCGGCGATCTCGGCGATCGCCAAGGCCCGGTCCCGGCACAGGGCCAGGATGTGGGCCTCCTCGGGCTCCAGCGGTTCGTGGTCGGTCTCGTCGGGGTCGGGGGAGAGCGCGACGACCAGCGTGATCAGCGAGAAGTTGTGCTGACTGTGGCGGGTTCGTCCGCCGGTGATGGCGTACGGCCGGACATGACGTCCGGCCTGCTCACCGTCGAGCCAGTCCGGCTCAGGCATCCTGAACGGGGGTGCCGGGCGAGCCCTGTACGCGAGGAGCGGCACTGAGGTACTTGCCGACCTGCTTCACGAGCGTGCCCATCTCGAACGCCATCATTCCGACGTCCACCTCCTCGGAGGCGATCGCCGCCAGCCGTGCACCGCTGCCCGCGGCGGTGACGAAGAGAAACGCCTTGTCCATCTGGATGACCGTCTGCTGGACCTCTCCTCCGTTGAAGTGCCGGGCGACGCCCCTGGCGAGGCTGTGCATGCCCGAGCCGACCGCGGACAGGTGCTCGGCGTCGTCCCGGCGGAGGTCCTTCGACTTGCCGATGAGGAGGCCGTCCCCGGACAGCACGATGGCACAGCGGATCTCAGGGATCTGGTCCACGAGTCCGTCCAGGAGCCAGTCCAGCTGGGGGCCGGGTTGTACCTGCTCAGTCATTACTGAATGTTCCTCACAGTTAGTTGGCGCCGGGGCCGCGCGACTGCGCCTGCTGTCCGTCCGTACCGGCCGATTCTTCGGCGTCGGCGATCCGGGCCCGCTTCAGCCCCTGCTGAATGGCGATCATGGCGCGGGCCGACTGGTCGGGGGAGATGGCGCCGCTCTCGCCCCGGTCGTCCTGCTGTTTCGATGTCTGTGCCGCTGCGGCCTCCTTGCGCAGCTGCTGCGCGAGGCTCGCTCCCCGGGTCCGCTGCGGAAGGACCCGGGGGGTCGTCAGTGGGCCCGACGCGTCGTGCGCGTTCCGGTCCGTGACGGGGGCGGGACGCGTGGTGCCGCTTCCCTGGCCCGAGGATCCGCTTCCCGGGCGCGAGCGCCCGGCTGCCGGATCGGGTGATCCGGTCGCGGTGCCGGTGTATCCGGCCCGTGGACCCGGCTGATCGGTCGTGGGACCCGCGTATCCGGCTCGTGCACCCGGCTGATCGGCCGCGGGACCGGTGTATCCGGCTCCCGGCCCCTCGGCGCGCGGGTCCGACGGGGGCCGCCCCGGGTCGGCCGCCGTGTGCGACGCGGGACGCTCCTGGGCGGGCGTCCACCCCGTGGTGGCCGGCGAGTGCGCGGACGACCGCGGCGCCGGATGCCCCGCCGCCGCGGGCAGCAGGCCCGCGCCGCCGTACTCCGGGAATCCGCTGTGGTCCCCGAGTTGGGTGCGCCCGAAGATGTCCGCCCCGGCGTTCGACGCGCTCAGCCCGGCGCCTGCCGAGGCTCCCACCCCCGCACCGACCAGCACACCCGCGACGGTTTCGGAGCTGTCCGCCCCGCTGACCGCCGCCCGACCGCTCGCCGCGGCCGCGGACTTGAGCTGTTCGAGGACCGGCGACTCGTGCTCTTCGAGCAGGGCGGCCGGCAGCAGTACGACGACGAGCGTCCCGCCGTAGACGGACTCGCGCAGCTCCACCCTGATGCCGTGGCGCTCGGCGAGCCGGGCCACCACGAAGTGACCGAGGCGCGGGTCCTCACCGAGGGCCGTCATGTCGAGCTTGGGCGGATGGGCGAGCAGCTGGTTCGCGCGGTCGCGATGGTCCTCGGGCATGCCGAGACCGTGGTCCTCGACATGGACCGCGAGCCCCTTGGCGACCTTCGTCGCGCTGACGAACACCTGCGTGTCCGGCGGGGAGAAGCTGGTGCCGTTCTCGACGAGTTCCGCGATCAGGTGGGTGACGTCCGCGACGGCCCGGCCGCTGAGCGCGAGACGCCGGTCCGCGGGCAGGTTCTTCACCTTGACCCGGGTGTACTGCTCCGTCTCCGCGACGGCGCTGCGCATCACGTCGGTGACCGAGACGGGAGCCGTCATCCGGCGGCTGGGCGGGGAACCGCTGAGGATCACCAGGTTCTCGGCGTGCCGCCGCACACGGGTGGCGAGGTGGTCGACCTTGAAGATGTCCTTCAGCAGGTCCGAGTCCTCGTGCTTGCGCTCCAGGTCGTCCAGGAGCGAGATGAGGCGGTGGACCAGGACCTGCGTACGGCGGATGAGCTGGGCGAAGACCTTCTCGGTGCCCTCGCGGCCGAGCGACTGCCGTACGGCGGTGTCGGCGGCGACCCGGGCCAGGTGGTCGATGGCCGAGCCGAGCCTCTCCACCTCGTCGGTGGCGTGGTGGCGGTGCGGTGCGAGCGCCTCGGGGTCGATCCGCTCGCCGCGGCCTATTCGGTCCAGCAGCTGCGGCAGCCAGGCGCCGGCCAGATCCTCGGTCTTGCGCTGCAGGTCGTTGAGACGGCCGGCCGTGGACCGCCGGCCGCGCCGGGCCAGCACCGCGCCGGCCGCCAGGGCGGCCGCTGTCGCGGCCGTGCCCAGGAGCAGCTCCAGCAGCAGTTCGCCGGCCCGGTCGTCGGCGGTGCCGGCCAGAGTGCCCAGGGCGTCCGAGCCCAGCCCCTGGAGGTCGCCCACGACGGTGCCGGCGGCGTCCGGCCAGGCCGAGGCCTGCTTGGGCACGGAGGTGTCCCGGGCCGCCGCCACCGCGTCCTCGATCGACCCCACCGAAGTCCACTGCGCGCTGTCGGTGATCTGTGCGTAGGAGGTGGCTTCGGTGCCGGCGAGGTCACGGGTGTCGAGACCGGCGCGGATCTGCCGCTGGATCGCCAGATACTGGGCGAACTGGGTCCGGGTGGCGGCGCTCATCCGGTGCGACTGCAGGGCGCCGGAGAGCAGGGCGTCCTGGCGCGAGAGCATCTCGGTCAGCTGGATCACGGAGGTGGCGGCGGCGCCGGAGCGCGCGAGGCTCCCGTCGTCGCTGCGCAGGGCCGACGTGAGCAGATCAGTGCTGTCCGTGATGGTGTTGGTGAAGTACTGGAAGGTGTCGTCGGCGCCGAGGGTACGACCGTCGA
Organism: Streptomyces sp. NPDC058371; assembly: GCF_042723265.1. Lineage (NCBI taxonomy): Bacteria > Bacillati > Actinomycetota > Actinomycetes > Kitasatosporales > Streptomycetaceae > Streptomyces > Streptomyces sp. NPDC058371. The sequence continues at coordinate 156,383 of NZ_JBHXJC010000011.1, forward strand.
TCGCCTCACGACGGGACGGCAGGGCACGCAGCGCCTCGTGGAGCTTCTCGGCCCGGGGGGTCGAAGTGGCAGGCCTGGCGGAGGAGTTGCCGCGAAGCGTCTTGACCGCGGCGTCCGTCTCCTTGCGGGCGTCGTCCAGCGCGGTGCGGGCGGGGCCGGTGCGGGTGGCCTGCCAGACGGCGGTGAGACGGCGCTCGTCCTGCAGCCGGGACATGACGCCCTGCGCGGGCCGGGCGACAGACGCGGCCCGGTCCGCGTCCTCGTGCAACTGGAGCTGTTCGTCGACCAGTTCGGCGGCCGTGTAGCCCCACAGTCCGGTGAGGAACACCGCGGGGACGACATACGGCAGCAGGAACGAGAACCGGAGAGATCTGCGCGGGGCGGACCGATGACGTGTCCGCCGGTCGCGGGTGCCTGGCATCTGATTCCTCGTACGGCAGCGGAACACTGACAGCGGTAACGGACGGTACGAAATGCCTGACTTCCCCCCGGCGCGGCGCCTTGACTCACCGTGATCAAAAGTCGGCGATCGGTTGAACCGTATCAGGATCATCGCGCACCGTCAGCACCTGACTGCGCAACTGCCGCAGGGGTCACAGGAGTTGACGGGTCCTTACAGGAGAGCCAGGAGTTTCGGGGTGTACAGGGCGCCCGCGGAGCCGATTCCGGCGACCATGTCGAAGTAGATCGAGGTGAGCTCCGGGTCGGTCCCGACGGCGCGCAGCAGGGACAGCCGCTGTTCGTGCGGCGCCAGTTGGGCAACTCCCAGCGTGGCCTCGTAGCCGGGGGTGAGTACGCGGTCCCGTTCCAGGGCGTACTCCCGCAGCGCCTCGTCGAGCCGGGCCGGATCGCCGTCCAGGCCCTGCGCGACCCGTTGTACGAGCATCTCCGCCTGGAGGAAGGCGTCGCTGATTCCGCGGGCGGTGATGGAGTCCTTGTGGTGTCCGGCGTCGCCCACCAGGGCCCAGCCGGGGCCGGTCGCCTGCCGGAAGAAGTTCCGCTGGTCGCCCGTGCCGCGCAGGCGTTCGCTGCGCCGGTCGCCCTGGAGCCGCTCGTACAGGGTCGGGGCGGTCGTGCGGATCTGCTCCAGGTAGGCGTGCCGCGCGTCGACGCGGACCTCCTCGAAGCGGGACTGCGGGAAGTAGGCGAGGACGAGCGTCGCGTCGTCGTGGGTGGCGACGGCCGCCACCCAGCTGCCCGCCCTCTCGTACAGCTCCAGTGTGGCCGGCACGTCCTGCCAGTAGGTGTAGTAGGCGCAGGTCAGCCTGGAGTCCTGGACCGTGTACGGCGCCTCGGCGAGCCGGGCCACCGTGGAGCGCATGCCGTCCGCGCCGATCACCAGGCGGGCGCGTTCGGTGAACGTACGGCCCTCGTGTCGGCCCTCGACGCCGACGACACGTCCGGCGCCGTCCCGCAGCAGGCCGGTCACCAGGCAGTGGTCGCGGAACTCGACGTCCGGCGCGGCCGCGGCCGACTCCACCAGGATGGCGTCCAGGACATGGCGGCGGGGGGCGTACCCGGCGCGTTGTCCCTCCACGCCCCGGGCGCAGCCTTCGAGCCGGATGTCCGCCACCTCGTAGACCGCGTGGTCCAGCGGCGGGCAGCCCGACGCCCGTACGGTCTCCAGCAGGCCCCAGCGGGCGAGCGCGGCCACACCCGGCTGGTGGATCAGGTGGGTGGAGAGGGTGTCGGAGGGGAACGCGCCCCGGTCGAGCAGGAGCACCCGGTATCCCGAGCGGGCGAGCAGCATGGCGGTGGGCGCACCGGCGCAGCGTGATCCGACCACGATGGCGTCGAACATGGGGTGCCTCACAACAGACGTCGGGGAGTGGGGTGTTGGGCCCGCAAGGAGCCGGCGGTGAGCGGGGCCGTCGGCTCAGCGGGAGCGGTCCAGCTCGGTGAGCAGGGCCCGCCGGTCGATCTTTCCGTTGGGGTTGAGCGGCAGCTGGTCGAGTACGGAGATGCGGCGCGGCAGCATGTACGGCGGAAGGCGGTCGCCCAGGGCGGAGTACAGCCGCTCGGAGACGCATCCGGTGCCACTGACCGCCGCCCGCAGCTCGGGCTCGCCGTCGGCCGCCGGCATCGCGAGGACGATCGCGTCACGAACGCCCGCCTGCTCTCTCAACATGGCTTCGATCTCCCCGAGTTCGATGCGGTGACCGCGGATCTTCACCTGCTGGTCGGTCCGGCCGAGGTGGATCAGCCGGCCGTCCCGCAGAGCCACCCGGTCCCCGGTGCGGTACCAGTGCTGGTCGGTCAACTCGCCTCCTCCGTACGTCGCTTGAGTGGCGAGCGGGTCGGGGCGCAGAAAGCGGCCGGCGTTGTTCGCCGCGTCCACATAGCCGGGGAAGCGCTGCGGGCCACGCACGCACAGCTCGCCGCTGTCGGCCTGGCGGCCGTCCTCGTCGAGCAGCAGGAAGTCCAGCGTGGGGTAGCAACTGCCGATGGGAGCCGTGCCGTTGGGGGTGTCCGGCCACTGCGCGGGATCCGGCGGCAGCCGGTACGCCGTGCAGGAGATGGTGAGTTCGGTCGGGCCGTACAGGACCTCCAGCACGCTGCCGGGAGCGGCCGCCTGCCACTCCCGGGCCGCCGCCAGGGTCAGCGGTTCGCCGCCGAACACACTCCACCGCAGTGTGGGCATGCTGCCGGGTGCCAGCGTGCCGAGCCGGGAGGCGAAGGAGATCAGGGACGGCACCGAGAACCAGTGAGTGAGCCGCAGGCTGTTGATGGTCTTCACCGGCGAGAGGAGCTGACTGCGCATCGGCACCACGAGGGTGCCCCCGGCCGCCCAGGTGACGAAGAGGTCGTGCACCGAGCCGTCGAAGGTGAGGTCGAAGGTTCCCGACAGCCGGCTCCCCGGGCCTATCTCGTAGCGGGACGCCACGTGGCCGAGGTAGGCGGAGAGATTGCGGTGCAGGATCGGTACGCCCTTGGGGGCGCCGGTCGAGCCGGACGTGAAGATGATGTACGCGATGTCGTCCGGGGCGGCCTCCGGCTGTGGCAGTTCGGGTGCCGGGCCGTCCGTCGGCTCCACCGACTCCAATGGCTGCCAGGCGAGTTCGGGCAGGCCCAGGCCGTCGCCCGCGCCCGGTGTGTCGGTGAGGATCAGGTCGAGCCCGGCGGCCTCGGCGATCCCGGCCGTGCGGGAGTGCGGGTGCTCCGGGTTGAGGGGGACGACGGTCGCGCCGGCCCGCAGGACGGCGAGATAGCCGGCGTACGCGGTCACGGAGCGGCCTGTCAGGAGGCCGACGCGTCTGGGCGGGGTGCCGGCGCAGGCCGTGGCGAGCCGAGCGGCGAGCCGCTCGGCCAGGTCGCGCAGCTCGCCGTAGGTCAGCCGCTCGTCGCCCACTTCCAGCGCCGCGTGGTCGGTGAACTCGGCGGCGGAGCGGGCGAACCACGCGTACACGCTCTGCGGATCGCTCATCGGGCCGCGCCCTCCAGCGTGCGGGTCCACTGGCGCAGCTCGCCCACCGTGCGCAGCCGGCCGAACTCCTCGGGGTCGATGTCACCGCCCGACCGCTTGTTCAGCTCCACCACGATCCGCAGCTTCGCCAGCGAGTCGATGCCGATCTCGGTGAGGGTGGAACCGTCGTCGAAGTGGGTGCGGGCGTGCTCGCGCAGTACCCAGGCGGCCAGATCACCGCCGCTGTCGCCCTGTTCCTCGCCGGGCCAGTAGCGTCTGGTCTGCCAGGGGTAGCGGGGCAGCGGAACGAAGCGGCCGGGCATCCCGAACACCTCTTCCCAGTCGACCGGTTGGCCCGCGCGGTAGCGGTCGGCGGCTGCGGCGAGCAGGAGCCCGCGTTCCTTCCACTGCCGCTTCAGCTTCGGTGAGCTCGCCCCGCCGAGCGCCGCGGCCAGCTCCTCGTGGGACGCGCCGATGACGGCCCGGCGGTGCGCGTGCTGCTGACGGCGGACCGCCGCGCTGAAGCAGATGTCCCGCAGCGGGTGCGCGGCGCCGGGACCATCGGGGCCGAGATACTCGGCGTACGAGTTCGCCAGGGCGTCCAGAGCGGCCGGGGAGTGGGCGGAGAGCACCAGTAGGTACGGTGTTCCGCTCGGTGCCGGTTCGGGGGCCGCGTCGGTGGGGTCGGCCTGGCGGATCACCACATGTGCGTTCAGGGCGGAGGATCCCTGGCCGGAGACTCCCGCGAGGCTGGGGCGGCCGAGGTCGGGCAGGTCGTGCATTTTCGCCGGGATCGTCAACGGCAGCTCGTCCCAGGCCACTTGGGGGGTCGGAGTGTCGAAGTGGAGGCTGGCCGGGACTTGGCCGTGCTCCAGGCACAGCACCGTCTTGATCAGTCCGGCGAGACCGCCGGCGGCTTCGGCGTGTCCGATGTTGGTCTTGACCGAACCGACGAACAGCGGCCGGTCCGCGGGCCGTCCCTCGCCCAGGACCTGGCCCAGCGCGCGGAGCTCCAGTGGGTCGAGTGCGGGGGAGCCGGCCCCGTGCGCCTCGACGTAGTCCACGTCGGACGGCCGGACCCCGGCGTCCTCGTACGCCCAGCGCAGCACCTCGATCTGGCCCGTCAGGGAGGGGTTGAGCACCGAGTCGCTGGTGCGGCCGTCGTTGCCGACCGCGCTGCCCTGGATCACCGCGCGGACGCGGTCCCCGTCGGCGAGGGCGTCGGCCAGCGGTTTGAGGACGACGACGGCCACCGCGTCACTCGGTGCGTGGCCGTCGGCGCTCGCGTCGCCGAACCTGCTGCGGCCGTCCGCGGCCAGGGTGCCCGCCTGCGTCATCATGACCCCCTCGTCCGGGCGGAGCTTGATGTTCACTCCGGCGGCCAGTGTCAGGCGGCTCTCTCGCGCACGCAGGCTCTGGACCGCACGGTGCACGGCCACCAACGAGGAGGAGCAGGCCGTGTCCACCAGTTCGCAGGGGCCGCGGAAGTCCAGGACGTGGGAGAGGCGAGCGGGTATCAGGGAACGGAAGTTGTTGAACTGGGAGGCGGTCACGGCTTCGAGACCCTGACGGAACGTCAACTCCAGATAGTCCGAGCGGGCGTTGCCGACGAAGACCCCGGTGCGACTGCCGGCCAGGAAGTCGGGGCGTTGCCCGGCGTCCTCCAGTGCGTCCCAGGCCGTCATCAGCAACAGCCTCTGCTGCGGGTCGAGTTCCACTGCCTCGGTGGCCGACATCCCGAAGAACTCGGCGTCGAACTCGGCGACTTGGTCCACATAGCCCGCCCGGCGACTGCCGATGCGGCCCGGTTGCGGCTCGGGGGAGTACAGGGCGTCCACGTCGTAACGTTCAGGTGGGGTCACGCTCGTGGCGTCGACGCCGTCTCTGAGCAGCTCCCACAGCTCATCGGCCCCCGACGCGCCGGGGAGCCGGCAGGCCATGCCGATCACTGCCACCGCCCGTGCGTCCACGTCCGACCTGGTCATGAGAACTCTCCTTCTGATGCTTCCCGATGGCCGTACGTCAACGGCGAGTTGACCTTGTTCCCTGGCGCATGCCCGGTCTCACCCGGGTGTGCCGCACTCCTTGGGGGATGACCCCGGACGCCGGTGGGCCGTCCGTTCTGCCGCAGGCGCACGGAGGGCCTCCGGTCCGGCCGGATGAGGACGGGTTACGAGGTGAGCGGAGCCCTGGACGTCGTCGTACCGGGCTCGTCGTTCAAGCGGGCGGTGTGAGGCGCTGTCCCCGACCGGGTCGGCGGACGATCGCTGGGAAAATGGCACCAGGTCGCCGTGGGCGGCACCGATCGCGCGGTCGTCGATCGTGGCGTGAAATCGTGCACGAAGCGTCGGCCGACAACGGCCTGTCGCCCGCGCCCCTGACGGGATGCCCGCGGCTCGAACCCCACCTGACCCACGCCGCTGTGCCCTCTCTCGCAGCCCCGTACCGGTCCTTACGCACGGGCTTTCGGCCGACGGTCCGTCAATTCGCACGCACCATCGTCGTAAACGAGCCCACCGCACGATTGTCGTATGCGGAATCGTTTCTGCCCGTTCCTGATGGCAGGTTTGGCGGGAAGTGATCGGCCAAGGTTGAAACCTGAGATTATTTGGACAGATTCCCAGGTTGGGTACACGTGAGCACGAACAGGACAGGGTCGTCGCGGGACGCCTTGCGGGCGGCCGTGAGGGGGTGGCGAGTGTGGTGAGTGATGGCGAAATTACCCTGAGGGACGAGCCACGGAGGCTCGGATTCTGATTTCATCTGACTTCATGGATCCCCTGTCATCCGATCAGGCCCGACTCGCGGGCGAACAACGCAGGCTTCGTCTGCAGGTTCTCGGCCTCAACAGCGTTGACGCGGAGGAGACTTTTGACCGCGTCGCCCGCCTTGCCGCCAGCTTCACCCAATCACCTTTGGCCATGGTCAACTTCATCAACGACGAGCGGCAGATGTTCCGCGGCATGTACGTGCCGCCGTCCTCGCCCGACGACCGGTCGAACGCCACGGGGGGTGGCATCGTCTTCGACCTGAGCAGCGTCGCCCGCGAGGCACCCGGCGACTACGGCTTCTGCCCCCACGTGGTGGCCCAGGGGTCCCAACTCGCCCTGGACGACGTCTTCGACTACCCCAGGTTCAAGGGCAACCCGCTGGTCAACGACATGGGCGTGCGCTCCTATCTCGGCACCCCGCTGCGCGACAACACGGGCATGATCCTCGGCACCGTGTGCGTGGCCGACATGGTGCCGCGCTCCTGGGACCGCAAACTCCGCGAGGGCATGCAGGAGTTGAGCGCGACGCTGCTGGCCGACTTCAAGCTGCGCGACAGCCTGCTCGCCCAACAGCAGGAGCTGTTCGCCGTGTTCGACGGTGCCCCCTTCCCCATCATGCTCACCGAGGGGGCGAACCACCTGCTGCGCTACGCCAACGGCAAGCAGGGGGCCGCCTTCGGAATGGCCGCGCAGTTCAGCCCCGGACGCATGGCACTGCCCGGTCTGGAGGCCGTCGGCGTCTTCAACGCGATGGACGACGCCTTCCACTCCGGCCAGGCCGCCACGCTGCCCCGGGCGACGCTCACCACGTACGACTTCCACGCGCCCCAGGACTTCAGCTTCCTGTGCACCCCCGTGCGCACCTCGCCCGGGGCGCCGATCAGCGGAGTCCTGACCGTGGCCATGAACATCACCGGCCAGGCGTACCCGGGAGCCGACCAGCAGCAGTTCGCCGCCAACGTCCAGGAGCGCTTCGAGCGTCTCGGCTCGACCGGGGTCCCCGGAGCGCGGCCGGACAGCGCCGCCTACCCGCGCTGAGCCCGCCGTGTCCCCCGCCCCCGTAACCGTCCAGCCGCAGGTCAGGGCCGTGGGACCGGGGGGTGGGGCCGGGGGGTGGGGACCCGTCTGGGCCGCCTACGGTGCGCGGGGTGGCGGGGCGGGAGATGCTGGGGCCGACGGGAGTGCGGTTCAGGCGCGGGCAGAGGTCGGCCGCCGCCGGGCGGCACCGTGTCCGGGACGGGTCCCGGTGCGGTCGCCGGCCCCGGTGCGCGGTGGGACCGGGACGGTACGGCGATGCAGAGCGACAGAACGCTTCACGGCGAGGTCATCACCAGTGACTCGGTGTTCGGCGCGCCGTGCTGGGTCAGCCTGACCGCGCGCGACCTGCGGGTCGCGGAGGCCTTCTACCGGGCCGTGCTGGGCTGGGAGTGGCGCAGGGGCGGGCTCGGCGACCAGTTCAGAATCGCCCACGCGGACGGCGTGCCCGTCGCCGGTGCCGCCGAGGTGGCCGCCACCTGGCAGATGGCCGTCGCCTGGACGTCGTACTTCGCGGTGTCCGACGCGGACGAGGCCGTCTCCCGCAGCCAGGAGCGCGGCGGGACGACCGCGGTGGGCCCGATCGCCTTCCCGCCCGGCCGGGCCGCCCTGATGGCCGACCGCGACGGAGCGGTCTTCGGCCTCTGGGAGGGCGAGCTGCCGGCCGGCTGGGAGCGCTGGCGCCAGGCGGCGCCGGCCTTCGTGCGGCTGCACACGCGCAACGCCTTCGACGCCGCGATCTTCTACGGCGAGGTCCTGCAGTGGGCGTCTCCCCGTGCCGGGTGCTGCGAGGTCCTCTACGACGGGGACGAAGTCGTGCTGCGCAGCCGGGGCGACGTGGTGGCCCGGATCCACTCCGGTGCGGTGGAGGCGGCGCCCGACCCGACGATCAGGCCGCACTGGCAGGTCCACTTCGCGGTCTCCGACGTGGACGCCTGCGTCCGGGCCGCGCTCGCCCACGGGGGCACTCTCCTCAAACGCGCCCCCGACCAGGCGGAGGCCGTCCTCAGTGACCCCGACGGTGCACGCTTCACCGTGACCTCCCGGTCGGCTCCCTGAGCGCGCGCTGCGAGGCGGGCGCGCACGAATGGTGAGCAACTGACGTCCCGCGTACGTAGTTGATGGCGTGTCACCGAGAACGGGGCCGAGCACGTCGCCGCGGAGGGATCCATGCCATCCATGCCCGAACGGATAGCGGACGCGGCGTGCTGGGGCCTGGCGGTCGGCCTGCTCGCCCTGGTCGTCCTGCTGGTCGGACAGCGCGGAGTCATCACCCTCCAGCGCGACCGCAACGCCCAACTCGCCGCGCGGCTGCGGGCGTGGGAGGAGGAGGTACGGCACCTCGTCTCGGTGCGGCTGCCGAGGCTGGAGGACGTGCGGCATCCGTCGGGACGTGACCGTGGCGGCCCCGTCGGCGGTGCCGGACCCCTCGTGCGTGCCGTTCCCTTCGACCGTGGCCTTCCCTTCCTCGACACCGGGCTGCTCGACGCGCGTCTGGCCGACTCCGGCTTCGCGAAGTGTCTCGACGGCGTGCTGGAGCGGTTCTCCGGCGTCATGGAGGATGCGCAGGACCGTGCCGGCCGCTCCGCGCGGGCCGCACTCGACGGGGCGTTGCGCCCGGTCCGGGAGCTCGCCGCCGAGCAGCAGGCAGCCATCGCCCGGATGCAGGAACGGCACGACGACCCGGACGTCCTGGGCGATCTGCTCGACATCGACCACACGAACGCCCTGCTCGCCCGGCGCGCCCAGGCCGTCGCCGTGCTGTGCGGCGCCTCGCCGGGGCGACGGCGCACCTCCGCCGCGCTGGTCGACGTCGTCCGCGGCGCCGCCTCCCGCATCCGCGACTACCGGCGGATCCGGGTCAACGGAGAAACGGACCTCACCGTGCTCGGCGGCGCGGTGGACCCGGTGGTCCTCGCGCTCGCCGAGCTGCTGGACAACGCGGTACGGCACACCTCGCCGGACGCGACGGTCGCGGTCGACGTCCGGCCGGTGCGCAACGGCGCCTGCGTGGTCGTCGACGACGCGGGGCCCGGCCTGGACGGTGACGCGTCCGCGTACGCCGCCGGGGTGCTGTCCGGCCGTCAGCCGGTGGACATCACCTGTCTCGGTGACCCGCCCCGCTTCGGCCTCGCCGTCATCGGCGCACTCGCCGCGCGCCACGGGTTCGCCGTCTCGGTGGACACCCGGTCTCCGTACGGGGGCGCCCGCGCCGTCGTCTTCCTGCCCACGGAGCTGCTCACCTCCGTGCCCTCCGGCACCGGGCAGGAGCGGGGTGACGGGGACGCCGGTTCCGGCGATGGCGATACGGCGGCGGCAGCCGGGAACGGTTCGGTGGACCAGGGGAGCGAGGCGGCAGTTGGCGGGAGTGGGAGAGACGGGGCCGACGCGTTGCCGCGTCGACGACGCCGTACGCCCCGGAGACCGTCGGCCGCGCGGGCCGAGGAAGCCGAGGAAGCCGAGCAAGCCGAGGCTGCCGAGGAGGCCGTGGAGGCCGTGGAGGCGGAGGACATCGAGGGTGCCGCGCAGGGCGGCCGGCCGGAGGCGCCCGGGCGGGCTGCCTCCGGTGCACCGGCCGAGTCGCAGGACGGTGCCGTGCCGCGGCCCGAGTCGCCCGGTCGGCTCGTGCCCCGGGTGCCGGGCGAGTTGACGGAGGGTGCCGTGAAGGTCGACGACGTCGGCGAGGTGGCCACCCGTGCCGCCCGCGGTGACGCGGGCACCCGCTCCCCGGCGGACGCCGAACCGCCGTGCCCCACCGGCACGGTCACCGGCCGCGGTACCCCGTCGTCCGGCACGGGTTCCGTCCCCGGGGCCGACGGCTCGATCGTCCGCTCGGCCGAGGAGAACGCGCGGCGCATGCGGGCGTTCGCACTCGGACTGCGTAGGGGGCGGGCCGATCAAGACACCGCCGACGGCTTCGCGCGCGACCGCGGACTCGTACGGCGGGACACCGGCGGCAAGCCGTGACGCCCCGGCGCCACCCCGAGGAGCGGCTGGTGCGGACGTACGTGGTCACGGACGGGCGTGCCCACCCCACCCGCAACACCCTGGAGCCCGACACGCTGCTGGTCGCCGTCGACGATCCGCCGGCGGCCTGCCCGAGGTCGGAGAAGCGTGGGCTGCTGGAGCTGTGCCGGGGCGGAGCGGTGTCGGTCGCCGAGGCCGCCGACCACCTGGAACTCCCGGTCAGCGTCACGAAGGTGCTCGTCGCCGACCTGGTCGACGACGGGCAACTCGTCACCCGCCCGCCCGTCCCGGCCGCCAGGCCGACCGACCCGCAGATCCTTCAGGAGGTGCTGGACGCGCTCCGGGGCCGACTGTGAAGCCCGGTTCACCTCACCGCGCCCTGCGGCGGCCCAGCGCCCAGCCCATCCCTCAGCCACCCGGATGGCGGCCCAGCTCGGCCCCCAGCCCCGGCGGGCGGCCCAGCTCAGCCCCCGGCCCAACCCCCGAGCCGACTACCTCCCCTGACCGCGGCGGAGCCGGACCGCGAGGCCCGCTGCGAGAGCGAGTGCCGCCGCTCCGCCCGCGATCAGCGGCAGCGCCGCGGAGTTGCTGGAGCTGCTGTCCGCGACGGGCTCGGAACGGTCGGCCGCTGCGCCCTGGTCGGCCGTCGACGTGGCCGCCGGACGAGAGGCCGGCGCGGACTCCGGTGCCGACTTCGACGGGGTGGGCGTCACCGAGGCGGCGGGAGTCTCCCGCCCCGCCGCGGCCCCCGCGCCCGCAGCGTCGTCCGAGCCGGCCCCCGCTCCGGTCGCGGAGCCGTTCCCGGCCTGCGGGAACACCACGTCCGAGCAGGAGTAATAGGTGTCAGCGGTACTGGAGTTCTGCCAGATCGTGTAGAGCACGTGATGCCCCGACCGGTTGGCCGGGAGCTTCGCCCTGATGCGGTAGGCGCCGTTCACCAAGGACGGGTCGGTGGCGGTCGCGAAGGGCGTCGTCGGCAGGTCGGACCACTTCAGGGGCCTCGTCGGGTCGTAACCCGGCTTCGTCAGATACAGCTTGAAGGTGCCCGTGTGCGGGATCGTCGAGCTGTAGGCGAGGGTCATCGGAGCGCCGGGGGAGAGGCGGGTGGAGGGCCAGTCCGTGCGGGCGAGGTCGAGGCCCTTGTAGGCGGGCAGGCCACCGCTGCACAGCCGCCCGTCGGGGATCAGTTGGCGGTCCCGGCCGTTCACCCCGGCGACCCGGAGGTTGTCCCAGGCGGTGAAGGGGGCGCCGTTCGCCGCGATCGCCGCCGTACAGGCCGCGGACCCGGTCCGGCTCCCGCCCTCCGGTGAACACGCCACGACCCGGCTGACCGGATCCGTCGGTGCGCCGTGGGCCTGGGCCGGACCCGCGGCCCAGGTCGTCAGCAGAAGCGGGGCCGCCACGGCGACAGCGGCCGCGGCGGCGGTGCGGTGTGCGGTCATCCGGTGGGGCTCCTTGGGCTGTTGCGGCGACGCGGGCGGAGAGACGGAGGGGCGGCCGGCGCGGAACGCCGACGCGCGGCTCGGCGGGTGCCCCCGTGGCACGGGGTCGTCGTCCACCGGCGTACGGAGACCGCTCCCTGTTCCCTGTGCAGTACGGGAAACCGGGGGCGCGTGTTCAACGGGCCGCCTGCCCGCCGCGACGTCCGGTGCGTGCGGCGCTCGCGCGGGGGCAACCCGCAAGCGGGGTCCGCCGGCCCCGCCGTGCGCGGACATTCCGCTCCCCCCGCCCCCACTCCAAGGGTGTTTTCCAGCCAGATCGAGGGTTTCCCCTGTATCCGGCCCGCTCACCCGCTCCCTATCGTTCGAGCACAGCCGACCCACAGGTAATCCCCGGAGGGGCCCGGCTCGCGTACGGCCGGCCGCCGCGCATCTGCTCGATTCACCCCCCGCCGCTTCGACGACGAAGCGAATCGACCGCTGCTCCGCGCTGCCCGGAGCCGGCCACGAAAGGCAAGCCCTTGCGTACGTCCTCCTCCCGCGCCGCCGGACGGAAGCTGATATCCGTCGCCGCGGTGTCCGCCGCGCTGGTGGCCGGAATGGCCACCTCGGTCGCCGTCGCCCAGACCCCCGCCGAGCAGTCCGGGACCCCGGCTCCCGCCGTGAAGACCCCGGCTCCCGCCGTGAAGACCGCGGCCGCCCCCGCCGAGCGCCTCATCGTCGGCTACCGGGCCACCGCCGCCGAGGCCAAGTCCAACAAGGCCGCCTCCGCCGACGCCGAGGCCAAGGGCAAGGAGGCCGGCGAGGACCTCGGCTTCCGGCGCCGGCTCGGCACCGGGGCTGCCCTGGTCGACCTCGGCGACCGGCTGAACAAGGCCGACGTCGCCGACGTGATGGCCGAGTACCGGGCGGACCCGCAGGTCGCCTACGTCGTGCCGGACCGGCTCAACACGCCGCAGGCGGACCCGAACGACACCGAGTACGGCAAGCAGTGGGACCTGTTCGAGACCACGGCGGGCATGAACGTCCCGGGCGCCTGGGCCACCTCCACCGGCAGCGGTGTCACCGTGGCGGTCATCGACACCGGCTACGTCACGCACTCCGACGTCGCGGCCAACATCGTCGGCGGCTACGACTTCATCTCCGACACCGCGGTCTCGGTGGACGGCGACGGACGCGACAGCAACCCGGCCGACCCCGGCGACTGGTACGCGACCGACGAGTGCGGCACCGGCACCGGCTCCAGCGGCTCCTCCTGGCACGGCACGCACGTGGCCGGCACCATCGCCGCGGTCACCAACAACGCCAAGGGCGTCGCGGGGATCGCCTACGGAGCGAAGGTCTCGCCGCTCCGCGTCCTCGGCAAGTGCGGCGGCTACGACTCCGACATCATCGACGCCATCACCTGGGCGTCGGGCGGCACGGTCTCGGGCGTCCCGGCCAACACCAACGTCGCCAAGGTCATCAACATGAGCCTCGGCGGCTCCGGCGCCTGCACCTCGGCCACCCAGACCGCCATCAACGGCGCCGTGAACCGCGGTACGACGGTCGTCGTCGCGGCCGGCAACGACAACGCGAACGCCTCCGGATTCTCCCCGGCGAGCTGCAGCAACGTGATCACGGTCGCCGCGACCAACCGCACCGGCTCCCGTGCCTCGTACTCCAACTACGGCTCGATCGTGGACATCTCGGCCCCCGGCGGCCAGACCAGCACCGGCACCGCCAACGGCATCCTGTCCACACTCAACTCGGGCACGAAGACGGCGTCCACGGAGTCGTACGCGTACTACCAGGGCACCAGCATGGCCACCCCGCACATCGTGGGCCTGGTCGCGCTGATGAAGTCGGCGAACCCCTCGCTGACCCCGGCCCAGATCGAGTCGGCGATCAAGGCCAACGCCCGTGCGCTGCCCGGCACCTGCTCGGGCGGCTGTGGAGCCGGTCTCGCCGACGCGACCAAGACCGTGCAGGCGGTGAGCGGCTCCGGCGGTTCGACCGGCGGCACCACCTTCACCAGCACCTCCGCCGTCGCCGTGCCGGACGCGGGCTCCGCCGTCGACTCGCCGATCACCGTCAGCGGCCGCAGCGGCAACGCGCCCTCCGCCCTCCAGGTGGGCGTCGACATCACCCACAGCTACCGCGGTGACCTGGTGATCGACCTGGTCGCCCCGGACGGTTCGACGTACCGCCTGAAGTCCTCCAGCACCTCGGACTCCGCGGCGAACGTCAAGACGACCTACACGGTCAACGCGTCGAGCGAGACCGCCAACGGCACCTGGAAGCTGCGCGTCCAGGACGTCGCGGCGCAGGACACGGGCACGCTCAACAGCTGGAAGCTGACCTTCTGACCGCCGCCCCGGGGGAAGCGGCCGGCCGACGCGAGCGGGCGTCTGCCGGCCGCTCTGCCGATGTCGGGATGCGCGGACCCGCTGCCCGTGGGTGCCCCGGCCAGGGGGCTACTGTGCCTTTCGAGGCCCCGCCCCGCCCCGGAGGAACGCACGCCCATGTCTGATGCCGCCGTGATCGTCAGCAGCGACCCGGAGTCGTTCCCGCACAGCGTGCTGGCCGAGCGGCATCCGGCGCTCATCCGCAAGGTACGGGACGCCTTCCCGTACGGACCCGAGCAGCACCAGGCGCTCGACGCGCTGCTGAAGAGCGCCACCGAGGGCGTCATCGAACCGCTCCCACCGGGCGCCGCCGACCGTGGGCAGTGGGAGGCGTGGGGCCTTCCGGAGTACGTCGGACACTCCTGGTTCGAGGCACCCTTCCTCTGGGCCGAGAGCTACTTCTACCGGCAACTCCTCGCTGCCGTCGGCTACTTCGGGTCCGGGTCCGGATCCGGGACCTGGAGCGGTATTGACCCCTTCCGCCCCTTCAAGCTCGCGGAGCTCGACACCCCGGAGACCGAGGAGGAACTGGCCGCACTCGACGAGCTGGCCTCCCGGCCCGTCGAGGACCAGGAGATGGCCCTGCTCCACGGCTCCCTGTGGGGCAACCGCGCGGATCTCGGCTTCCAGCTCTCGGCCGGGGATGGCGCGGCCGCCGACAGCCAACTCGTGGCGGACGAGAGCGCGTTGCTCTGGTCCCTGCTGTCGGGCGGCACGGTGTGCCTGGTCGCGGACAACGCGGGCCGGGAACTCATCCCCGACCTGCTCCTCCTCGACCATCTCCTGCGCCACGGCCGTGCGGACCGGGCCGTGCTGCACCTGAAGCCCCACCCGTACTACGTCTCCGACGCCATGACCGCCGACCTGGTCGACGCCCTGCGCCGGCTGAAGGAGGCGAAGGGGGCCGCCGCGGAAGCCGGTCACCGTCTCTGGTCCGCCCTCGCCGACGGCCGCCTCACGGTCCGCGCCCACCCGTTCTCCTGCGCCCCGCTGCCGTACGCGAACATGCCCGACGACCTCCGCCGGGAGTTCGCCGCGGCCACCGTGACGATCTTCAAGGGCGATCTGAACTACCGCCGCCTGGTCGGCGACCAACTGTGGCCCCCCACCACGCCGTTCGCGCAGCCCACGGCGTACTTCCCGGGCCCCGTGGCCGCTCTGCGCACCCTCAAGTCCGACGTGATCGTCGGCCTCGACGCGGCCACCGAGTCCGCGCTCGTGACCACCCAGGGACAGCGCTGGCGGACCGCCGGGACGCATGCGCTGATCCAGGCCCGGCCCTGAGAAGACGTTATGCTGCCGAGTTGTACCGGTGGGCTCCATACGTCCGCCGCCGGGCAGCGAAAGAGGACGTCATTGACCCCGCGGTACGTCAGCAATCCAGGGGAGCCCCTCTACGACGTGATCGAGCGCCGATACGTCGACGCCGCGGACGCCCGCGACGAGACCGACCTCCACGACGTCTTCACCGACATCTACCGCACCAACCGCTGGGGCTCCGACGAGACCCGCTCCGGCCCGGGCTCCGAGCTGCTGCGCATGAAGCGGGTCATCGCCCAACTCGGTGAGCTCGTACGCGAGTTGGACGTCAAGTCGGTGCTTGACGCGCCGTGCGGCGACTTCAACTGGATGCAGTACGTCGACCTCGGCGGGGCGGCCTACCTCGGCGGCGACGTCGTCGAGGAGCTGATCGAGGACAACCGGACGCACCACGAGCGGCCAGGGCGGTCCTTCACGCTGCTCGACTTCACCCTCGACCGGGTGCCGCGGGTCGACCTCATCCTCTGCCGGGACGCGCTGGTGCACTTCTCCTACCAGCACGTGGTCGAGGCGCTGACCCGGTTCCGGGGGAGCGGCTCGCGCTATCTGCTCACCACGACCTTCGCGGGGACGCACGCCAACACCGATATCGTCACCGGCTGGTGGCGCCCGATCAACCTCCGCCTCGCCCCGTTCGCGCTGCCCGAACCGCTGCGGGTGATCGGCGACGACGAGTCCGACGACTTCTACGACGACAAGGTCCTCGCGCTCTGGGACCTGCGGCAGATCCCGGCCCGTTTCCCCGGTTACGAGCCCGCGGGGGCCGAGTCGGGGTCCCCCGCGGTGGTCGGGTCGGGCGGCTGACCGTCCGGGTCGCCTCCCGGAGGCCTGGGCGGCGCGTCATCGGCGGCCCGCGTCCCGGCCCGTAGCCGTGCCACCTGGCGCAGCGCCTCCTCGGCCGCCCGCGTCCGCGGATGCCGCTCGCCCAGCACCTCCTCGCAGGCCGCCCGCACCTCGGTGAACTCGGCCTCGGACAAGGCGAGTTCGCCCCGCGCCCTGAGCAGGTCGGCGAGGTTGTGGCGGACAGCGAGGGTGCCGGGGTGGCGGGCGCCGAGGTTCTCGACACAGTCGGCGAGGACGGTGCGGTACTCGGTTTCGGCCTGGTCGGTGCGGCCGCGGAGGTGCAGGACGTGGGCGGCGCCGTGGCGTACGGAGAGGGTGAGCAGGTGCTGTTCGCCGAGCACGGTACGGCGGGCCTCGTACACCACCCTGAACTCCTGTTCGGCGGACTCCAGTTGGCCGCGGTCCATCAGCAGGTCGGCGAGGTTGTGGCGGACGGCGAGGGTGCCGGGGTGGCGGGCGCCGAGGGTGTCGATGCAGTCGGCGAGGACGGTGCGGTACTCGGTTTCGGCCTGGTCGGTGCGGCCGCGGAGGTGCAGGACGTGGGCGGCGCCGTGGCGTACGGAGAGGGT
>NZ_JBHXJC010000011.1:173213-282726 GCF_042723265.1 Streptomyces sp. NPDC058371
GGTGAGCAGGTGCTGTTCGCCGAGCACCTCGCGCCGCGCCTCGTACACCTCGCGGAACTCCTGCTCGGCGGACTCCAGTTGGCCCCGCTCCTTCAGAAGGTCGGCCAGATTGTGGCGGACCACCAGGGTGTGCGGATGCATGTCCCCGAGCAGCCTGCGGCGGACCTCGAACACCTCGCGGAACTCCAGCTCGGCGTCGCCCGGCCAGCCCCGGTCGCGCAGGACGGTGGCGAGGCCGTAGCGCGCCGCGACCGTCTCCGGATGGTCCTCGCCGTAGGCGTCGCCGCGCAGCCGCAGCACCGTGCGGAACTCGCCCTCCGCCTCCGTCAGCAGGCCCCGGTCGCGCAGCACGTCGGCCAGGTCGTGGCGGACCGCGAGCGTGCCGGGATGGCGCTCGCCGAGCACCTCCACGCAGGTACCGAGGGTGTCCCGCAGCTCCTCGTCCGCCCGCCGGAACATGCCCCGCTCGTGACGCAGCCGGGCGAGGTCGTGGCGGGTGGCCAGGGTGTCGGGGTGCCGTTCGCCGAGCTCGTGCCGATAGGCGTCGAGCAGCAGTCCGTACTCCTCCTCCGCCTCGGCGAGCAGCCCCCGCTGCTGCTTCATCCGGGCCACGCCCTTGCGCGCGGCCAGGGTCAGCGGATCGCCCTCTCCGAGCAGCGCGCGGCGGGTCGCGTACACCGTGCGGTACTCGGCCTCCGCCTCCGCCGGCCGGCCCCGGTCGCACAGCAGCTCCGCCAGCGCGTACCGGGCGTCGGCGGTCTCACCGGCCGTGTCCCCGAAGAGGGACCGGGTGTCGTCGAGGACCGCCCGCACCGAGGTCTCGGCGGCGGCGAGACGGCCGCGCAGCTGGAGCAAGTGCGCAGCCGCTGAACGGACTTCGAGCGCGTCCGGGTCCCGGGGGCCGCAGGCTAGGACGACCGGTGCGCAGGCGTCGAGGACCGCCTCCGCCCGGTCCAGCCAGCCGACCTTGAACAGATGGCGCGCCCCGGCCGCCGCGGCCCGCAGCGCCTTGGAGACCAGCTCGTCGTCGGCCTCGTAGGGATCGTCGATGAGTGCCAGCGGGGCGTCGCAGTGCGGCAGCAGGAGTCGCCAGCGCGGCCAGTCCTGCGGGTCGCCCTCGCTCAGCTCGGCGGTGGCCGAGACCACCAGGTCGGCGACGACCGAGGCGTACTGCGCCAGGTGCTCGGTGAGATCCCGCTGGTGGCGGCCCGCGTCCCGGACCAGCGGATGCAGCAGCAGCGTGCGCGCGACGTCCCCGCCCCCGCGCGGGGTGTGCAGCTCGATCAGACCGAAGTCCGCCAGTGAGGTGAGCGCGGTGAACAGCTCCTGCGCGGTGACACCCGGCAGCAGCGACGACTCGGCGAGCCGGTCGGGGCGCAGCAGCCCGACGAGCGGGACCGGCGCCTCGCCCAGACAGCACAACAGCCGCATCAGCGGCCGGGCCTGGTCGATGCCACGCCGTTCCAGCAGGTCCAGCGAGAGCTCCCAGGTGCGGCTCACCTGGACGGCCGAGGTGGTGCCCGGCTGTCCCGGCGGCTCCTCGTCGAGAAGTTCCGTGAACCGTTCGTCGAGGGCGGCCCGGTACTCGGCGTACGTCCGGATCGTCTGCGTGCCCGGCCAGGCGGGGAACGCGGAGGCCGCCGCGAGGTGCGCGCCCGCGATCCGCAGCGCCAGGGGCAACCCGCCCAGCCTGCGGGCGAGTTGCTCCGCGTCCGCCCGCGGCCCAGACCGCTCACCGGCCAGATCCAGCAGTACGTCGGTGGCGTCACCCTCGTCCAGGGCGTCCACGGGGTGCAGCGTCGCCCACGGGCCCCAGGTCGCGGGGCTGCTGTCCCGGCTGGTGATCAGCACCAGGCCCGGCAGTTCGGCGGCCGGCCGGATCCATCCGGTGCCCTCCGCCAACCTCCCCTGCGGCGCGAGGTGTTCGGGCTCGTCGGCGTTGTCCACGATCAGCAGCCAGGGGTACGCCGTGTCGCACAGCCGCCGCCAGAGCAGATCCGTCGCGCTCGAACGCCCCGACCAGGCACGGTCGATGAGATCCGCGGGCGTACCGAGCGCGGCGACCACCTCACGCATCCCGGCGCTCAGCACGGCCGGGTTGCCCGCGGTCACCCACCACACGTCGACGCCCAGCGCGGCGGCGTACGCGGCGATCTCCAGCGCCACCGTCGTCTTGCCGCTGCCGCCCATGCCGTGCAGCACCCGCACGCCCGAGGTCGGCTTGCCCACGAGCTGCTTGAGGGTGTCGAGGAGGGCCTCCCGGCCGCGGACCCGGCGGTCCAGGCGGCCCAGCGGAGGAGCGACGGTGAGCGCCCCGGGCGGACGCTGCGGCACGGCGGCGGGGCCGAGCTGGAACCGGGCGTCGGGAGCGTGAATGACGGTCACGGACGACGCGGACGACCCGAACTCCGCGACGAACGCGCCGAGATGGTCGCCGAGCGACGGGTCCCGCGCGATCAGGCTGCGCAGTGTGGCGTGCCACTGGTCCTGCTGCTCGCGCAGCACCAGCTCACGCCGGTCGGGGGGCGCCGCGTCGATCGCCGCACGGGCGCGGTCCAGGTCCGCCATGCTGCCCCGGCCCAGGATCCGCGTGAGTCTGCGCCGGGCGGCCGACCACGCGTCGGTGGTCATCAGCCCCACCATCGTGCCCGCGGCAGCGGCGGCGGTCTGAGCGAAGAGATCAGCCCCGAACAACGAGGACCCCCTGTCGGCACACCCCTCGACGGCTCTGTCCGAACTGTGTTCAGGTTCTCATGTCGCCCGCGAAAAAGGTGACTTGAGACCGTTCCGGCCACCCGGGCCGCCCCTTGCGACCGCGCGCCGGAACGCGGTGGGCCGTCGGTCCGGGCGTCGGCCGACGCACGGCACCAGCCCCGGGTGGGGCACGGGATCAGTCCGGGTGGGGCACGGGATCAGTCCGGCTGGGGCACGGCGTCAGTCCGGGTGCGGCCCGGGAAGGACCCGTTCCGGAGCCCTCGCAGGGCCCTTTACGTCCGAATTCACGCGATGGTGTGATCATGTCTCGGCCCGCGGATGCTCCCGGGAGGCCCTGGGTAGGGCCGGGCCATGACGCAGCCGTTCGTACTCCCGCACTTCTACATGCCGTATCCCGCGCGGCTGAACCCCCATCTCGACGAGGCCCGCGCGCACACGACGGAGTGGGCGCGCGGGATGGGAATGCTGGAGGGCTCCGGCATCTGGGACCAGTCCGACCTCGAGGCGCACGACTACGGCCTGTTGTGCGCGTACACGCACCCCGACTGCGACGGGCCGGCGCTGTCGCTCATCACCGACTGGTACGTGTGGGTGTTCTTCTTCGACGACCACTTCCTGGAGACCTTCAAACGCAGCCAGGACCGCGAGGGCGGCAAGGCCTACCTGGACCGGCTCCCGCTCTTCATGCCGCTCGACCTCGCCACGCCCGTGCCGGAGCCGGAGAACCCGGTGGAGGCCGGCCTCGCCGACCTCTGGGCGCGCACGGTGCCGGCGATGTCCCTGGAGTGGCGCAGGCGCTTCGCCGTCTCCACCGAGCACCTGCTGAACGAGTCGCTGTGGGAGCTCTCGAACATCAACGAGGGGCGGGTCTCCAACCCCGTCGAGTACATCGAGATGCGCCGCAAGGTGGGCGGCGCGCCCTGGTCCGCGGGACTCGTCGAGTACGCGACCGCCGAAGTACCCGCCTCCGTCGCCGAGTCGCGGCCGCTGCGGGTGCTGATGGAGACGTTCTCCGACGGAGTGCATCTGCGCAACGACCTGTTCTCCTACCAGCGGGAGGTCGAGGACGAGGGCGAACTGAGCAACGGTGTCCTCGTCCTGGAGACGTTCTTCGGCTGTGGGACACAGCAGGCCGCGGAGACGGTCAACGACATCCTCACCTCACGGCTGCACCAGTTCGAGCACACGGCACTCACCGAAGTGCCCGCCCTCGCCCTGGAGAAGGGGCTCACCCCGGACGAGGTCGGGGCCGTCGCCGCGTACACACAGGGTCTGCAGGACTGGCAGTCGGGCGGTCACGAGTGGCACCTGCGCTCCAGCCGCTACATGAACGAGGGAGCGGCCTCGGGACCGCTCTTCGGCGCCGGCGGATTCGGCACCTCCGCAGTCGACGTCGGTGCCCTGCTCTCCGCCGCCGGGGCCGAGCGGCTGCGGTCGTACACCCATGTCCCCTTCCAGAAGGTCGGCCCGTCCCTGCTGCCCGACTTCTACATGCCGTTCCAGGTGACGCTCAGCCCGCACCTGCAAGGCGCCCGGCACCGCCTCACCGGCTGGATGCACGGCATGGGCATGCTCCACGAGGGCGTCTGGGACGAGGACAAACTTGACGCGTACGACCTGCCGTTGTGCGCCGCCGGCATCCATCCGGACGCCACGGAGGAGGCCCTGGACCTCGGTTCGCAGTGGCTGGCCTGGGGCACCTACGGCGACGACTACTACCCCCTCGTCTTCGGCAACCGCCGCGACCTGGCCGCCGCCCGGCTGACCACCGCACGCCTCTCGGCCTGTATGCCCGTCGACGGCGAGGAGATCCCGGTCCCGGTCAACGGCATGGAGCGCGGGCTCGTCGACCTGTGGGCGCGCACGACGGCGGAGATGACACCGGACGCGCGGCGGACGCTGCGGGCCGCCGTCGACGTGATGACGGAGAGCTGGGTGTGGGAGCTCTCCAACCAGCTCCAGAACCGCATCCCGGACCCGGTCGACTACCTGGAGATGCGCCGCGCCACCTTCGGCGCCGACCTCACCATGGGCCTGTGCCGCCTCGGCCACGGCCCGAAGGTCCCGCCGGAGGTCTACCGCAGCGGCCCCGTGCGATCCCTGGAGAACGCGGCCGTCGACTACGCGATGCTCCTGAACGACGTCTTCTCGTACCAGAAGGAGATCCAGTACGAGGGCGAGATCCACAACGGCATCCTCGTGGTGCAGAACTTCTTCGGCTGCGACTACCCGACCGCCCTGGGCGTCATCCACGATCTGATGACCCAGCGCATGCAGCAGTTCGAGCATGTCGCCGCGCATGAACTGCCCATCCTGTACGAGGACTTCAAGCTCTCGGAGGAGGTACGCGGAATCATGCAGGGCTATGTTGTGGAGCTGCAGAACTGGATGGCGGGCATCCTGAAGTGGCACCAGGACTGCCGCCGTTACGGCGCTGCGGACCTGGCCCGCCGCGCCCACGGCTTCGTGCCGGACCAGGTGCCGGCCCTGCCCTTCAGCCGGCCGGCGACCGCGCTGCCCGCGTCCGCCTGACCGCTGCCCGGCCCGCCTCGGAGAGCTCCGCGAGGAGCCCCGAGGCGGCTTCGGTGACCTCGCGGACCTCTTCGGCGAGGGAGCCGTCGGCCCCGGCGGCAGCGGCCACCTCGTCGTGCTCCTCGACGACGAACACACCCAGGTTCGTACCGCGCCAGTGCGCCGAGGGGCCGTCGGCCGGCTCGGCCAGCCCCTCGCGCAGCCGCGCCAAGGCCCTTATGGCGGACGGCAGGTGACCGCTGTCCCGCTCCAGTCGGGCGAGCTTCAGCAGGGCCGGGACGCGGCTCTGGGCCGTCCCCTGGAGCGCCACGTACAGGCGCTGGGCCCGCAGCGCCTGGCAGGAGTCGCCCAACCTCTCGAACCGGTGGGCCAGGGCGTTCAGTTCATCCGCGTCCGAGCTGCCCGGACGCCTGCCCTCGCGCGCGTTCACGAACGCGCGCAGGTCGATCTCGTCGAGCGCGCGTATCAGGGTGACCCGGACCAGCTCGTCCCTTCCCTGCGCCTGCGCGAGGTCGGTCCAGGTGAACGAGGGCTCGTCCGAGGGGTCGGTGCCGAAGAGGGAGTCGTCGAGGCCCTGCGCCCATGCGCGCAGTGCGTCCCCGTCCGCGCCGGGCTCCGGCATCCCGCCCAGCCCGCAATAGGTGTCGTACGTCGTCTCGCGGGCCTCGTGCAGAAGCGGCAGGTCCTCGGTCCGCCCGTGCAGTCCCACCAGGACGGCGGCGAGCCGCAGTTCGTCGGTCATCGAGGCGTCCGCCTCGTGCCGCAGCAGATGGCGCAGCAGGGCCAGGTCGCTGTCCCGGCGGTCGTACTGGGCGGCGCGCAGCGCGAGTGCGCGGCGCGCCGGGGCGTGCGCCACCTCGTCCCAGGACCGCCCCTCGCGCAGCAGGGACAGATCCGCGCGGCCCGGCGCGAGCACCGTCTCCCACAGCGGGGGGCGGCGGTGCCCCTCGAGGAGGCGGTAGGCGCCGCCCTCCTCGGCGTTGAGGAGCAGGAAGTCCGGCTCGGTGCGCAGCAGTGCGGCGTGCAGCCTGGTGACGAGCTCCACGGGCGGGCGCTCCGGCAGGCCGAGTGCCGTGCGCAGCTCGGTGCGCTCGGCGTCGATCCCGTAGGACTCCCGGATCTCCTCCTCCGTCTCGGCGATCCGCGCGAGGATGTGCTCCTCGCCGTCGCCCGGCGCGAGATCCACGTACTCGAGCCGGCCGGGCAGGCCGATCAGGATCTCCAGTGCCTCGTCCACGCTGTTCCCGATGAGCCCGGCCGCACCCTCGGAGTCGGCGTACAGCACGGAACCGTCCGCGCACACGAAATACGTACCCCCCGTGTCGTCGCCGGCGACGGGCTCCAGCGGACCGCCCGACGCGAGCCTGACCTCCTCGACATGGTCCGCGCGGGTCAGGTCGAAATCGAACGGGAAGGCGGCCAGCGCGGCCAGACGGGCGTCCCGGCGGAGCAGCTGGAGGGCACGGTCGGTCATGTCGAGGAACGTAACAGCCACCTCTGACGGCCCATCCGCCCAGGACCGTGGCGCGGGCCACGCGGGCCTGGGCGTCCCTGGCGGCGGTGCGCGGTGCGCGTGGGGCAGCTGGCGCGCGGACAAACTTCTCGAACATGGACAACAGTCTCACTCGTTAGGGAATCGTCGCGCGCCGGAGCGCCGGGTAGAGCATCTGCCGGAGGCGAGCCATGGAACAGACTGCGTTGCGTCCCAAGCCGATGCCGGGCCGCGAGCCGGGCGACGGCCAGAAGCCGGGCGGCGGCCCCCGGCGCCCTCATGCCGCGCGCCGGCGCGGCCGGCGGCTCATGACCCTGCTCTTCGGCCTGTTCGTCGGGACGGTCCTGGTGCTGGCCGGCGTCGGACTCGGCACCGTGGGCGCCACGGTGATCGGGATGAGCAAACTGGCCGACCTGCAGAAGCAGGCCGGAGCCGGCGCGCCGGGACTGCCCGCGCACCCCGGCAAGCCGGGATCGTCCGGACAACCGGGGTCCTCCGGGCAGTCGGGGCAGCCGGGGAAGCCCTCCGGGCCGGTGCCGTCCACCGGCTCCAAGTCGGCTGCGGGCAGCGGAAGTCCGGTCCCGGGGAAGGAGCAGGCCCGGTCCATGCTCGGCATCGAGGCCGTGGACGCCCCCAAGGGCGCCGGAGCCGTCGTCGTCGGTGTCCACGTACCCGGCCCGGGCTACACCGCCGGCCTGGTCCGCGGTGACGTCCTGGTCGCCCTCGGCGCGACCCGCGTCGGCTCGGCCGCCGACCTCGCGCGGGCGGTCGCGTCCGCGCCCCCCGGCACGGCCGTCACGCTCACCGTGCTGCACGCCGACGGCAGCCGGCAGCGGCTGACCACGACCCCGGGCGTGGTCACCTGATGGTCGAGCAGTCGGTGAGCGGCAGCCGCCGGGACGGAACTCCGCGAACCCGGGGGCCGCCTCTCGGCGGCGCACCTCCCCGGGAGCCGGCCACGGCCTCAGGGCCTGTGTCCGGCGGACCATGCCGGAGGCGCGGGACCGTCCGGTGCCGTTGCTCGGACCGGGCCGATCCGCCGGACAGGCCCCAACCGGCTCGCGCCCGCCGCGGCGGAGGGGCAGGATGCTGCCCGGAGCCCCCTGGGGAAGTCCGGACAGACGGAGGTATGCATGACCGGCACGCCCGCGCCTTTCACCGCAGGTGACTACGAGGCCCGGATGCGGCAGGCCGCGGAAGCCGCCGCGCACGCCGGACTGGACGGTGTACTGGTCGCGCCAGGGCCCGATCTGGTGTGGCTGACCGGATACCGGCCCGTGGAGACCGAGCGGCTCACCGTGCTGGTGCTGCGGCGCGGGCAGGATCCCGTGCTGGTCGTGCCCACCCTGGAGGCCCCGGACGCGGCAGCGGCGGCCCCGACCCTGGCGCTCCGTGACTGGACCGACGGCCAGGACCCGTACGAGGCGACCGCGTCCCTCCTCGACGCGAGCGGCGGCTTCGGGGTCAGCGACAACGCCTGGGCCATGCACCTGCTCGCCCTCCAGAAGCGGCTGCCGGACACGCGGTACGTCTCCCTCACCGAGGCCCTGCCGATGCTGCGCGCCGTCAAGGACCCGGCGGAACTCGAGCGTCTGGCAGCCGCCGGAGCGGCCGCGGACGCCACGTACGAGGAGATCGTGAAGGTTCCCTTCGCCGGCCGGCGGGAGACGGACGTCGCCGCCGATCTCGCCGATCTGCTGCGCCAGTTCGGGCACTCCCAGGTCGATTTCACGGTCGTCGGCTCGGGCCCGAACGGTGCCAACCCGCACCACGAGGCCGGCGACCGCGTCATCGAGCGCGGCGACATGGTCGTCCTCGACTTCGGCGGTCTCAAGCACGGCTACGGCTCCGACACCTCCCGCACCGTCCACGTCGGCGAGCCCGACGACGAGGAGCGCGAGGTGCACGACATCGTGCGCGCGGCCCAGGAGGCGGGGGTCGCGGCGGTCACACCGGGAATCCTGTGCCAGGACGTCGACCGGGCGGCCCGCGCGGTCATCGAGGACGCCGGATACGGCGACCGCTTCATCCACCGCACCGGCCACGGCATCGGTGTCACCACCCATGAGCCGCCGTACATGATCGAGGGCGAGGAGCAGCCCCTGGTACCCGGAATGTGCTTCTCCGTGGAGCCGGGCATCTATCTTCCCGGCCGCTTCGGGGTACGGATCGAGGACATCGTGACGGTGACCGAGGACGGCGCACGCCGGCTCAACACCACCTCCCGTGAGCTGGTGGTCGTCGACTGACCGGCGGACCATGAGGAGAGGCACCAACCACTTCCCTCGAACGGCGACGGCGCGACCATGACCCAGGCATCGACACCGACCGCGGACACCGTCCGCCGACTGGTCCGCTCCCTGCTCGCCGAGGGCGGGGCGGCGGGCGCGGGACCGGACGTCCGGCCCGTCTCCGAGGGCGGCGAGCACGCGACCTGGTGGATCGGCACGCGCCATGTGCTGCGGCTCGCCCCCGACCGTGACGCCTCCCTGCGCCAGCGCCGCGAACTGCGCCTGCGCGACCTCCTCCGCTCGCACCTGCCCGTCGCGGTCCCGGCGAGCGTCGCGCACGGCGAGTGGGCCACCGGCCTGAGCTACACGCTCGACACCAGGCTGCCTGGCGGCAGCGCCGAGGAGCAGACCGTCTCGGCCGTGGGCGAGGCGGATCTGGCGGGGCTGCTGACCGGGCTGCGCGAGATTCCCCCGCGGCAGGCCGAGGCGCTCGGCGTCCCGGGCGCCGAGCCGCGCTCCCTGGAGACCCTGCGCGCGGCCGCCGCCGAGGCGGCCCAACACCTCGCCGCCGCCGACGAGTTCGACCCCGCCCGGCTCGGCCGGCTCACCGCGCCCGCGGCGGTGCAGCTCGCCGCCCAGGCCGGCACGGCGGTCCTCGTGCACCACGACCTCAAGGGCGAGCACCTCATCGTCAGCGCCGACGGCCGGGTGCGGGGCGTCCTCGACTGGACCGACGCGGTGACGGGCGACCCGGCCGAGGACATCGCCGGGCTCGCCGTCGCCGTCGGGGCACCCGCGGCCGTACGCGCGGCGACACTCGCCGGGTACGGGGCGCGCCCCTGCCTGCGCGGACTGTGGCTGGGCCGCTGCGACACCGTGATCCGCCTCGCCGACCGGCTGCGGGGCACCGACGACAGCCCCCTGCCGCTGCTGCGGACCCAGCTGCGCCGGGCCTGGGAGCCGATCCTGCTGGAACGGGTCACGGACCTGCAGGAGGGAGTGGACGAGACGCCGTAGCGGCCTCGCGGGCCCGGCGCAGGGCCCGCCGTCATGGCCTTCTCGCGCCTGCGTCGGCCCGCCGTCATGGCCTTCTCGCGCCTGCGTCGGCCCGCCGTCATGGCCTTCTCGCGCCTGCGTCGGCCCGCCGCCATGGCCTTCTCGCGCCTGCGTCGGCCCGCCGTCACGGCGCCTTCTCACGCCTGCGTCAGCACCACGCAGGACTCGCCCGGGAGGCTCAGCAGTCCGTCCGTGCCCGGAGCCTCCACGGGCTCCCACGCGGCGAGCACGCGTACGTGCCGGATGCCCAGCGGGATCACCGCCGGCTCCTTGCCGAGGTTGAGGGCCACGCGCACGTCACCGCGTCGCAGGGCGAGCCAGTGGCCCGCCTCGTCGTACGCCACCTTGACCGCGGCGAGGTCGGGGTCCGAGAGGTCGGCGTGACGGTGGCGGAGGGCGATGAGATCGCGGTACCAGGCCAGCACGCGCGCGTGGAGCCCGTCGCCGTGCCCGGGGTCCGGCTCGGACCAGTCGAGGCACGAACGGTCCCGGGTCGCCGGGTCCTGCGGATCGGGGATGTCCTCCTCGGCCCAGCCGTGCGCCGCGAACTCGCGCCGCCGGCCCCGGCGCACGGCCTCCGCCAGCTCCGGGTCCGTGTGGTCCGTGAAGAACTGCCAGGGCGTGCCCGCGGCCCACTCCTCGCCCATGAACAGCATCGGCGTGAAGGGGCCGGTGAGCGTCAGCGCGGCCGCGCAGGCCAGCAGCCCGGGGGAGAGGGACGCCGAAAGCCGGTCTCCCTGGGCGCGGTTGCCCACCTGGTCGTGGGTCTGGGTGTAGCCGAGCAGGCGGTGGGCCGACACGCGCGTGCGGTCCAGGGGGCGGCCGTGGTGGCGTCCCCGGAAGGTCGAATACGTTCCGTCGTGGAAGTAGCCCGACGTGAGCGTCTTCGCGAGCGCCGCGAGCGGGGCCCGCGCGAAGTCCTCGTAGTAGCCCTGGGACTCACCGGTCAGCGCCGTGTGCACACAGTGGTGGAAGTCGTCGTCCCACTGGGCGTGCAGGCCGAGGCCGCCCTCCTTGCGGGGGGTGATGAGCCGCGGGTCGTTGAGATCCGACTCCGCGATCAGGAAGAGCGGCCGGCCCAGGTCGGCGGCGAGCTCGTCGACGGCCGTCGACAGCTCCTCCAGGAAGTGGCACGCGCGCGTGTCCACCAGTGCGTGCACGGCGTCCAGGCGCAGGCCGTCGAGCCGGTAGTCGCGCAGCCAGGCCAGCGCGCTGCCGATCAGATACGCCCGCACGTCGTCCGAACCCGGGGCGTCCAGGTTCACGGCCGAGCCCCAGGGCGTCTGGTGCGTGTCCGTGAAGTACGGTCCGAACGCGGGGAGATGGTTGCCCGAGGGCCCCAGGTGGTTGTGCACGACGTCGAGCACGACTCCCAGGCCGAGCTCGTGCGCCCGGTCGACGAAACGCTTCAGCGCCTCGGGGCCGCCGTACGGCTCGTGCACGGCCCAGAGCGAGACCCCCTCGTACCCCCATCCGTGCCGCCCCGGGAACGGGCACAGGGGCATCAACTCGACGTGGGTGACGCCCAGTTCCGCGAGATGACCGAGCCGCTCGGCGGCCGCGTCGAGCGTCCCCTCGCGCGTGTACGTGCCCACGTGCAGCTCGTACAGCACCGCACCCGGCAGCGCGCGCCCCGCCCATTCCACGCGCCAGCCGTACCGCTCCTGGTCGACGACCGCGCTCAGCCCGTCCGGGCCGTCCGGCTGGCGCCGGGAGCGCGGGTCGGGCAGTACGGGTCCGTCGTCCACCGCGAACCCGTACCGCGTCCCGTCCCGCGCGTCCGCCTCTCCCGTCCACCACCCCACGCGCGCGGGATCGCGCTGCAGCGCATGCGTGGTGTCGCCGCAGTGGAGCGTCACCCTGTCGGCCTGTGGTGCCCACACCTCGAACTGCACGGACGGTTCTCCCTCGTCTGCTCAGCGTGACGTAGCCCGTCCATCCTGCGTCATCCGAGATCAATTCGCTTTTGAATCCACCCTTTTGCCGCGCCGAAGTGCCCTGTCGGCCGTTTCCCCGTCGACCCGCTTTCTGGACACCCTGCCCGCGCTGTCCGACAATCACCACTGTGACGTCGTCCTTCGAGTTCCACACGTACCCCGCGCGGTTGTCGGACGCCGAGCGTGACAGGGCGCTGAAGGTGCTCCGTGACGGCGCCGCCCTGGGGCGCCTCTCGCACGACACGTTCATCCGGCGCATGGAGCTGGCGCTCGCCGCCCGCCGGTCCGACGAACTCGCCGTGCTCACCGCCGACCTGCGGCCCGAGAGCCGCTGGTCGCGGCTGGTGTTCGGCAGTGTCGAGGCCGTCTCCGGCTTCGGCGTGCGGCTGCGCAGGGCCTGGTGGGCCGAGCGGCTGCCCAAACTGCTGCTGCCGCACCCCGAGAGCGGCTATCCCCTGCGCATCGGCCGTGACCCCGCGAGCGGTCTGCGGCTCAATCACGAGACGGTCTCCCGTGTGCACGCGGAACTGCGCCGCCAGGGCGGCCTGTGGGTGCTGCGCGACCTCGGCTCGACCAACGGCACGTCCGTGAACGGGCGGCGGGTGATCGGCGCCGCCGTCGTCCGGGACGGCGACCAGGTGAGCTTCGGGCGGATGGACTTCCGGCTCTCCTCGGACTGACGCGAGCGGTTGTACGGCGCCGGGCGCTGCGCGAGCCGTCGTGCGGGCGCCGGTGGCTGATGCGAGCCGTCCCGGGGGCGCGCGACTCAGGCACGAGCCGCCGAGCCGTTGCACGGGACCCCGCGACCGACGCGAGCCGTCGTGCCGGCGCGCCCGTCGGCCGAGCTCTGGCCTGGGATTTACGCTGCGAGTTCGACAACTCCCGGGTCGTTCCGCGGTGTTGACGTACCCCTGGAGCCGTGACTGACTGTGCGTACGTGCGTACACCAGGCACACCAGGTGAACCGACGGCACCACGCAGTGGAGGTGTGCCCTGCCGCCACTCCTCCGCTATCCGACCCTGGACGAACTGAGCGCCCGCGCGGCCGCGCTCGTCGCCCGCCACCCGAAGGACGCCAGGCTGCGCCGCGCGGGGACATCACGGGCAGGCAAGCCCCTGTGGCTGCTCTCCGTGGGCCACGGCAGCCGTCAGGCCCTCGTCGTCGCCGGACCGCACGCCAACGAGCCGGTGGGCGGTGCCACCGTCCTGCGGCTCGCCGAGCGGGCCCTGGCCGACCCGCGGCTGTGCGAAGGTGCCGACGCCACCTGGAACCTGCTGCTCTGCCTCGACCCCGACGGCGCGCGCCACAACGAGCGCTGGCTCTCGGGCCCGTACGCCCTCGGTCACTACTTCCGGAACTTCTTCCGCCCCGGCTTCATGGAACAGCCCGAGTGGCTGCCCGAGGGCGCGGAGCGCGCCGCCCTGCCCGAGACCCGCACCCTCCTGGAGCTCCAGGACGAGCTGCGGCCCTTCTTGCAGTGCTCCCTGCACGGCGTCGACGTGGGCGGCGGCTTCGTGGAGCTGACGCGTGACCTGCCCGGCCTCCCGCAGCGCGTCGCGCACACCGCCGCCCGGCTCGGCATTCCGCGCGAACTCGGCCCGTACGACACCCTGTACTGGCCGACGCTCGGTCCCGCCGTCTACCGCATCCCGCCCCCGCGCCGGGGCGACCTCGCCGCCGCCATCACGGAGGCCGCGGTGCAGTCCACGTGGTTCCACCCGCATCCGTACGGCACGGTGACGGCCGTCGTCGAGGCGCCCATGTGGGGCGTGGCCGCCGTGGAGGACGCCCTGCCCGCCGCCGACGGCGACGCGGTGCTGCGTACCGTGAGCCGGTCACTGCGTCACGACACGGGGCTTCTGGAGGGCATACTCGCGCGGCTGCGACCATCGCTGGGCGCCGTGCCGGACGCGGCTCGCCTCCTCGCGCCGGTCGACGACTATTTACTGGTCGGCCCCGGGCTCGCCGACTCATGGGATCCCGACACGCACGCGGACGGCACCCGGTCGCTGCCCCCGCTCAACACCGCCCGCCTCACGGCGCTGGGCATCTCGGGGCGCCGGGTCGCACTGCGTACCGCGGGACTGCTGCACCAGCTGGCGAGCGGCGCCGGGCCCGACGCGGCCGGTGTGCTGCCGGAGCTCGACCGGCTGATCGACGCCTGGTGCGCCGACTACCACGACGGTTACGAGGCGTGCTGGGTACCGGTCGCCCGCCAGGTCGAGTTCCAGGCACGCGTGGTGCTCGCCGCCTTCGAACTGGCCGGGCGGTACGCGCCCGCGCACTCCCATTCGGGTGAGCCCGGGTGGGGCTCGGGGGCCGCCGTGCCGATGCACCGGGAATGACGAGAAGCACTCACGCGGTACGTGGCGCACTGCTGGCGGCGACGGCCCTCCTCGCGGTGGGCCTTGTTCCGGCCCAGGCGGCGCCCCGGCAGACGATCCCGGACAACTGGCTGTACCTCACCGTCACCACCGGCGACACCCGCTCCAACGACACCCGCGGCACGCTGCTGCTCTGCGACCCGCCCCAGGGCCATGTCCGCGCGGTACAGGCCTGCGAGGAACTCCGGGCGGTGCAGGGCGACATCTCCCGCATCCCGCTCAGCGCCGACGCCGTCTGCCCCATGATCTACGCGCCGGTGACCGTCTCCGCACGCGGCGAGTGGTCCGGCCGCCGCATCGAGTACGGCCGCACCTTCGCGAACTCCTGCGTGATGAGGGCGGAGACGCGGGCGGTGTTCGCGTTGGCGGGGTGAGGGGTGAGGGGTGAGGGGTGAGGGGTGAGGGGGTGCGGCGGTGAGGACGCCCCCACGCCCCCCACAGTCTCGTACGCCCCGGGCCCGCCCCTCGCGCCCGCCCGTCACCCCCGCCACTCATCCACCCGCCACGCGGCCTCCTCATGCCGCCCTGTCGCGGGCGTGGCGCGCCGCCGCGATCACTGTGCGGGACTGGTGCTCGACCTGGTGCTCCAGTGGTACCCAGCGGGCGCGGAAGCGCTCGGCGAAGGCCTCGCTCCAGAGGGCGACGAGCTCCTGGAGGCGCGGGGCGGCGAGGTCGTCGGCCTCCTGAAGCACGCGCAGCAGCATCGCGGCGGCCCGCAGCGGCAGCCGTCGGCCGAACGCGTCGACGCTCCCGATGTACGCCATCGTGCTGTCCGGAGGCGGGCCATGGACCCAGTCCCCGGCCAGCCCCGGCACCAGCTCCAGCGCCCACTTGGCGGCGCGCAGCAGCGGCCCGTCGGGACCCGGCAGCCGCGGCATCGCCTCGGCGAGGATCCGCTCCACCTGCGTCGCGTCCCGCGTCAGCCGGCCCGCGAGGTGCCTCAGCGCGGCGACCGGGGCGGGATGCGGGGCCGGATCGTCCACGAGGTCGCTCGCCCACATCGGCACCTCGACGACCGCCGTGAGACCGCCGTACCGGTGGGCGTGGTACCAGGTGCTGTGCCGGGCGTCGTCGGGCATGCTCGGGTACGCCGCGTCCGAGCCGGGCGCCGGCATCACATGCACCCCCGGCCCCGAGGCGGGCCAGCCGGCGGCGTCCGAGGCACCCGTCTCCACCGGGATGTGCAGCTCCGCCGCGGACTTGGCGAACGGCTCGGCGAGCCCCGGGATGTCCTTGGTCAACTGCACCCAGCTGCCGCCCAGGTCGGTCCCGTGCAGGGTCACCTGGAGGTAGGGCCGCAGTTCGTCGATGACCCGCGTGAGGGCGCGCGTCTCGGGCGGCAGCCGGTCGGGCGGCAGCACGGAGGGCGACCACTCCGGCTGCTCGGGCCCCGCCGGGCGGAAGAAGCCGAGGTGGTAGTCGAGCAGGGTGCGCGGCGCCGGCGTCACATGCAGGCTCGCGCCGTCCGGGTCGGCGCAGAGCAGGAAGTGCCATGACGTGTCGGCCCGTAACTCCCGCTCCTGGACGACACGTTCGGCCAGCGCCAGCAGCGTCGAACCGCCGGTGGGCTCATTGGCGTGCGCGCCGGCGACGACGAGCACGGCGCGGGGCGCATGCCCTACGGACAGCAGGTGCAGCGGCCTGCCCGCGCGCGAGACGCCGACCTGTTTCAGCCCGCACAGCGCGGGACGGTGAGCCGTCAGCGCCCGCGCTGACGAGACGAGTTCGATCACACTGGGGTAGCGATGCTCCGGCAGGAGACTCACCCCCGACTTGTCCGCCCGACGTCGCATCCGCAGTACTCCATGTATTGGATGAACTGTCAAGGATTTGCCGGGGCGGCTCCAGGGGGCGCCAGGGGGCATTTACCGGCAGCGGGGGGTACCGCACTGCCGCTACCGCTACTCCGCGCCCCGAACCACTGACTCCATGGGGCCCGGCGAGGTAAAAGGGCGCCGTTTGGTTGCCCGGGGAGGCCGTGCCCCCGGACCGGTCACTGCTGATGCAGACCGCGCCCCGCGAGCGTGAGGAACGCCTCGCCGACCGCCTCCGACAGTGTCGGGTGCGCGTGGATGTGCCGGGCCACGTTGGACGGTTGCGCGTCCCAGCCGACGATCAGCTGGCTCTCCGCGACCATCTCGGAGACGTTCGGACCCACCAGGTGCACTCCGAGCACCTGCCCGCCGCCCTGCTCGGCGATCACCTTCACCATGCCGCCCTGGCCGTGCACCATGCCCTTCGCGACGGCGGTCAACGGCATCGTGTTGACGTCGACCTCGTGCCCACGCGCGCGTGCCTCCACCTCGGTCAGGCCCACCGACGCGGTCTGCGGGGACGAGTACGTGACCCGGGGCACCGCCGCGTAGTCGACCGGCCCGGAGGGGACGCCGGCCAGTGTCTCCGCCACCAACAGGCCCTCGGCGAACGAGGCGTGGGCCAGCCCGAGTGACGGCGGGGGCAGCAGGTCGCCCACGACATGGATGCCGGGTACGGCCGTTTCCAGGCGATCCCAGTCGGCCGGCGCCACGAAGCCGCGCTCATCGGGAGCGAGCCCCGCCGCCGCCAGGTCCAGGCCGTCGGTGACCGGAGTCCGTCCGACGGCCAGCAGGAGCCGCTCGGCCTCCACGGTGCGGGTCTCGCCGCGGGCGGTGCGCACCCGCGCGCGTACCCCGTCCTCCAGCGGTTCGGCGTCCAGCAGCCGTGCCCCCACCTGCACGTCGATGCCGCGCTTCTTGAGACCGCGCGTCAAGTGGCGGCTCACGTCGGCGTCTTCGAGCGGCACCAGCCGTTCGGCGGCCTCCACGAGCGTCACCTCCGCGCCCATGGAGCGGTGGAACGAGGCGTACTCGACGCCGATCGCCCCGCCGCCCAGGACCAGGACGGACGCGGGGAGCCCGGGCGCGAAGAGGGCGTCGTCGCTCGTCACCACGCGCCGCCCGTCCGGCGTGAGCCCCGGGAGCGTACGCGGGCGAGAGCCGGTCGCCAGCACGATCCCGCGGCGCGCGGTGAAGTCGCCCGCGCCCGCTACCCGTACGCTCCGGGGACCGGTCAGCCGGGCGGTGCCGCGGACGACCCGCACGCGCGCGTGGGCGAGGTGAGCCTCGACTCGGGGATGAGCCTGCGTCAGATGGAGTACTTCCTGACCGTCGTCGAGGAGGCCTCGTTCACCCGGGCAGCGGAGGCCCTGCACGTCACCCAGCCCGCGCTCTCGCACCAGATCAAGGCCCTGGAGAAGTCGGTCGGCGGCCCCCTCCTGGAGCGCATGCCGCGCGGTGTGCGCCTCACGCCCATGGGCCGCGCTTTCCGGCCCCACGCCGAACTCGCCGTGCGCAGCGCCGCCCAGGCCCGGCGCGCGGCCGCCGGGGCCGAGGGCGGCGAACTGCACATCGCCGCCGTCCACTCCGTCGCCGTCGGTGTCCTCCCCGACGTGTTCGCGCGCTGGCGTGCCCTCCACCCCGGCGTCCTGCTGCACCTGCACGAGTACGCCACGTCTCAGGTCCTGGAGGAACAGGTCGAGCGCGGTGCCGCGGACCTCGCCGTCGGGCCCGCGCCGACGGACTGGCCCGGCAGCGTCGTCCCGGTGGGCGAGGAGGAGATCGTCGTCGTGGTGCCCTTCGACGACCGGTTCGCGGGCCGTACGACGGTCCGGCTCACCGAACTGTCGGACCGCCCCTGGGTCCGCTGTGCCATGGAGCCCGTCGTCCACGGACAGCGCTTCCTCGACTGGGCCTGCGGACAGGCCGGCTTCCGGCCGCGTACGGCCGAGTTCACCGAGCACACCTCGACCGCCGTACGCATGGCGGCCGCCGGGGTCGGCATCTGCACGGCGCCTTCGCACCTGGTGCGCGACGCGGTCGGCGAGGACTGCGCGGTGCTCTCCGTCGACCCCGCCTGGAAGCGGCCGCTGACCGTCTTCTCGCGCGTGCCGCTGACGGGAGCGGCCGAGGCCTTCGGCGACCTCCTGCGCCGTTCGTGGTCCTACGGGACGGCGCCGGCGTCACCCGTACGGGCGTACGTGGACTGCGCTCCACCGTCCGCGGTGGTCGGCTGAGCACAGCCGCGCGCGATTCTCCGCGCGCAGACACCGAGGCGGGAGGCCGGCGGTGCTGTGTCCTCACGGTCTGCCCGGCGGTGCCACGCCCCTGGCCCCGGCGCTCGAGAAGCCACCCCCGCGCCCGGCCCCGGCGAGTCTGCGCGCGCCCGAGATCGAGTCCGACCCGTTCCCGCTCTACCGCAGGCTCCGTGAGAGCTCGCCGCTCGTGTACGACGAGGCCTTCGGTGCCTGGCTGATCAGCCGGTACGCGGATGTACGCGCCGCTCTCGCGGACCCCCGGCTCGTCACGCCGGGGGAGCGGCCGCTCGCGCACACCGAGGGCGCGGAAGCCCTGCTGCACTCGGCGCTCCAGGAGGGGGCCCTCACCGCCGGGATCGGGCGGGTCGCCCATGTGCTCGCCAGCCGGCTGTCCGCGCGGCAGGAGGCAGACCTCGTCACCGAGTTCTGCCAGTGGCTGCCGGCCGCCGCGGTGGTCGTGGCGCTCGGTCTGCCGCGCGAGGCGACCGCACGCGTCCGGGACTGGTGCCTGCGGGGTGGCGGGGTCCCGCACGTGACGGCCGCCGTGCACGGTGGCACGAAGGACATGGGGCGCGCCGGCGGGGGCAGTCCGCGCGCCGGAGGCGGCCTGCGCGAGGCTCCCGGCGGCCCCTGGGACGCCCTGCTGCGCCCGCTGGTGGCCCGTCGCCGGACGCATCCGCGCGCCGATCTGCTCTCGGTGCTGTGCACCGCCCGGGTCGACGGCCGTCCGCTGCCGGACGCGACCGTGACGGGCCTCGCCGGGACGCTGCTCGACGCGGCCGCGGGGACGGGCCACGCCCTCGCGTCGTTCCTGGCCAACCTCATTGATCGTCCAGGCCAGTTGGAGCTGATCCGCGCGCATCCCGGGTTCATCTCCGGGGCCTGGGCGGAGTCCCTGCGCCGCGACCCGCCGCTGCACATCGTCCTGCGCCGGGCCGCCGAGCCGGTCGGCGCGATACCCGCGGGAGCGACCGTCGCCTGTCTGCCGGGCGCGGCCGGCCGGGACCCGGCCCGCTTCACCGACCCGGACCGCTACGACGCCTTCCGGGCCGACGCCGAAGACTTGGCGCGCGGCACCTTCCGGACCGACGCCGAGGGACCGGCGTACGGCGCTTTCCGGAGCGACGCCGGGCACCTCGCGTACGACTCCTTCCGGGCCGACGCCGGAGACCTGGAGCACGGCGTCTTCCGGACCGACGCCGAGGGACCGGCGTACGGCGCTTTCCGGAGCGACGCCGGACACCTCGCGTACGACTCTTTCCGGGCCGACGCCGAACACCTCGCGTACGGCGCCCTATCGGCCGACGCCGGGGTGTCGGCGTACACCCCCCTCGGGATCCGCCCCGGCAACCCCGGCGCCGAGTTGGCCCGCCGCACCGCCGAGCACGGGCTGTGTGCGCTGCTCGCCGCGCTGCCGCAGTTGCGCTGGGTGCCCGGCTTCCGGCCCAGGCCGGAGGGGCTGGTCAGCCGTTCACCCCGGAGCCTTCTGGTGCGCCTTCGCTGACGTCGGCGATCCGCTCCAGCAGCACCACCGGCAGTTGCGCGAAAAGCTCCTCCACGCGTGCGTGCCCGGTGAACTCCCGCCCCGGGACGAGCAGATCGGCCCACCGGCCGCGCGGCAGCTCCAGACGCGTGTCGCGCCAGCCGCCCGCCTCCGCCAGCCGCAGGGACAGCCGCGTGACGGCCGTGATCACCTCCCCGGAGCGGACGAACGCCACGCAGTGCCCCGCCCCCGGACCCGTGGCCGGCAGTGGCGTGTACGTCGCCGCGTCGCCGAAGACGCCGGGGCGCCGCCTGCGCAGCCGCAGGGCGGCCGTGGTGAGCGCCGCCTTCGCGGACGGCAGCTCCTGCGGAGCGAAGGGCTGTCGGTTGTCCGGGTCGACGAGGGCCCGGTACTCGCCCTCGGTGCCCTGGTAGAGGTCCGGTACGCCCGGCATCGTCAGGTGGAGCAGAGCGGCCCCCAGGACGTTGGCCCGGATCCACGGCTCCAAGGTGCCCCGGAAGTCGTGCACGCGCTGCCCAGGGGCCCCGCACGGGCCTTCCTCGACGAACGCCGCGACCTCCTCCTCGTACGCCTGGTTCTGCTCGGTCCACGAGGTGTGCAGCCCGGCTTCCCGGACGTGCTTGAGCAGGGCCCCCCGGACCCGGTCCCCGTCCGCGGGGCCGAGCCCGAAGACCGTCTGCCAGGCCGCCCACGCGACCTGCGGGTCGGGCACCCCGGCCCCGACGCGGGTCACCTCGGCCAGCACGTCGGCCCACTGATCCGGGCACTCGGTCAGCACGGAGAGGGCCGCACGGACGTCGGCGCTGCGTTTCGTGTCGTGCGTCGACAGCACCGTGCCCGTGGCGGGCCAGTCGCGCTGCACGCGCGCGCAGTAGGCGTGAAAGTCCTCGGGTGACACGGCGGGACTGCCCGGGTTTCCGCCCACCTCGTTCGTCGACAGGAGCGGCACGTAGCGGTAGAACGCCGTGTCCTCCACGGACTTGGCGCGCAGCGCGGACGCGGTCTGCGCGAACCGGGCCCGGAACTCGGCGTGCCCAGGCTCGTCCCCGGCCCGCCCGACCACCAGGTTCCGTACGACCTCCACGGCCTGTGCCTCCTCGGGGACCGTGAAGACCGTACGGGCCTCGGCCGCGGCCTCCTCGGTGACGACGGACGCCGCGTCCCCGGAGGTGTACGGCCGGTACACCTCGAGGCGGACCAGGAGCTCGCGCAGCGCGGTGCGCAGGGCCCAGGGCGCGCGGTCGCGCAGGACCGGGTCCGGCGAGGCCGCGCACAGCCGGCTCGCAGCGCGGGTGAGCCGGTCGACCTCGGCGGCCAGTTCGTGCGTGACGACCTTGTACGCGGCGCGCCGCACCGTCGCTTCGTAGTGACCGCCCCGGTCGGCCTGCGGCGCCGCGAACCGGCGGTACTGGCCGAGGAGTTCGCCCGCGCCCGCCGGGTCCGTGAAGAGGCCGTCCACGTGCCGCAGGGCGTCGTACCCGGTGGTGCCGGCCACGGGCCAGGCCGCGGGCAGCGGCTCCCCGTCGGCGAGGATCTTCTCGACCACCGTCCAGCGGCCGCCCGTGGCCTTGTGCAGCCGGCGCAGGTACGCGTCGGGGTCCGCGAGGCCGTCGGGGTGGTCGATGCGCAGCCCGTCGACGACGCCCTGGTCGAGCAGCTCCAGGATCTTGCCGTGCGTGGCGGCGAACACGTCGGGGTCCTCCACCCGCACCCCGATGAGCTCCGAGATGGTGAAGAAGCGCCGGTAGTTGAGCTCGGTACGGGCCAGCCGCCACCACACCGGGCGGTACCACTGCGCGTCGACGAGCTGCGGCAGCGGCAGCTTCTCGGTGCCGGCGCGCAGCGGGAAGACGTGGTCGTAGTAGCGCAGGACGTCGCCGTCGGCCTCGAGGTGCTCGATCTCCGTCCCGAACGGCTGTCCGAGCACCGGGAGCAGTACTCGGCCGTCCTGGGCCTCCCAGTCGATGTCGAACCAGCGCGCATACGGTGAGTCGGGGCCCTCGCGCAACACCTCCCACAGCGGGCGGTTGTGCCGCGGGGACATCGCCATGTGGTTCGGCACGATGTCGACCACCAGGCCCAGGCCGTGCTCCCGCGCGGTGCGGGCCAGCGAACGCAGGCCCTCCTCGCCGCCCAGTTCCTCCCGCACGCGCGCGTGGTCCACCACGTCGTAGCCGTGCGTCGAACCGGGGACGGCCTCCAGGACGGGGGAGAGGTGCAGATGCGAGACGCCGAGCGAGGCCACGTACGGCACGGCCGCCTCGGCGGCCCGGAAGGTGAACTCCGGTTGCAGCTGCAGCCGGTACGTCGCCGTGGGGGCCACCAGCGGGTCAGGACGCTCAGATGTCATGGGAACCTACGTACCCGCCTGGCCGCCTTTCGTGTCATCGACGCATGCGCGGGCACGCTCGCGGGTGGTTAGTTTCGACCGATGGGGACTTCCGGGCAGCACGGCACGCTGAAGACGTACCGCACGGTGATCGGGCTGACCGGCCCGTCGCTGCCCGTCGTGTCCTTCCTCGGCCGGCTGCCGACCGCCACCGTCCAGTTCGGCAGTGTGCTGCTCGTCGCCCGGACGAGCGGCTCCCTGGCCACGGCGGGTCTGGTGGGGGGTGCGCTCGCCGTCGGACAGGTCTCCTGCGGCCCGCTGGTGGGCCGGCTGGCGGACCGGCACGGCCAGCGCACCGTCTCCCTCGTCTTCTCGCTCGCCAACGCGCTCGCGATCGCCGCCCTGGTGACGGGGGCAGTCGTCCGGCTGCCCGTGGTGCCCCTGGCGCTGCTCGGCGTCCTCGCCGGCGCGAGCGTGCCCCTCATCGGCCCGCTGGCCCGGGCCCGGGTGGTCGCCCTGGCCCGCGGCACGGAGGCGGACGAGGCCACCGTCGATGCCGCCCTCTCCTTCGAGGGCACACTGGACGAGATCTCCTTCGTCCTGGGACCCGCCCTGGTGGGCGTCGCGTCCGTGCTCGCCCACCCCGCGTACGCGCTGTCCGGCGCGACGGTCCTGGCGGCCGTCTGCGGCACCGCCTTCGCCCTCCACCCCACGGCCACCGCGGTACGCCCGGCGAAGCCGCCCGTAGCGCCCGGAACACGGCGTCCGTCGGAGCCCCCTGTGCCGGCCGGGCACGGAACACGGCGTCCGTCGGAGCCCCCTGTGCCGGCCGGGCACGGAACGCCGCGTCCGCCGGAGCCGCCTGAGCCGCCCGCGCTCCCGCGCCCGCCTGAGCTACCGCGCCCGCCCGAGCCGCCCGCGCCCGAAGCGCACGGAACACCGCATCCAACACGCGCGCGTGCCGCCCGCACGCCCCCCGCACGCCCGCGCATGCCCCGCTCGGTCCACGCCCTCCGCGCCGCCCTCGCGCTCCAGGGCGCCATGTTCGGGGCCTGCCAGGCCGGGATCACCGCGCTCACCGACCGTCTCGGCCGGCCGGA
Source organism: Streptomyces sp. NPDC058371 (assembly GCF_042723265.1). Taxonomy (NCBI): domain Bacteria; kingdom Bacillati; phylum Actinomycetota; class Actinomycetes; order Kitasatosporales; family Streptomycetaceae; genus Streptomyces; species Streptomyces sp. NPDC058371. Next base: position 196,567 of record NZ_JBHXJC010000011.1, read on the forward strand.
TCAGGCGGGGCTCGTGTACGCCGCGATGGGCGTCATGAGTGCCGTGGCGGGGCTGTCCATGGCGGCGGTGCCCGCTCGCTGCGGACTGCGCGCGCGGTGGCGGGCGGCGACCGCCGCGTCCCTCCTGCTGTCGCTGCCGCTGCTGTGGACGGAGACCCTCGGGGGCCTGTACGCCGTCATCACGGTCCTCGGCATCGCCTACGCGCCCCACCTGATCACGGTGTTCGGGCTCACCGAGCGGGCAGTGCCGCCGACCCGGCTCGCGGAGGCGATGGCCTTCGCGACGAGCGCGATCGTCGGCGGTCAGGCGCTCGCCGTCGCGGTCACCGGCCGGCTGGCCGAGTCGTACGGACCCGCCGCGGCCTTCTCCGTGGGCAGCACGGCCGCCGCGCTCACCTGTGCGATCGCGCTGACGGTGCGTCCGGCGACGTACTCGCGAAGGCCGTACAGGGAGGGGCGTACGACGGAAGGGCACGACACGGGGAGGGCGGCGCCAGAAAACGCCCTCCACGCGCGCGTGCCCTCCGGCACCGATCATGTCCCCGGCCGGGCGGACCGCTCACTCACCGGCCGGGCACTCCACTCCGGCAACGACCCCGGCTAGGCGGGTCGCTGCAGCACCGTCATACTCCGGTCCACCAGGGTCAGCCGGTCGCCGGCCTGGATCTTCGGGCCGGTCTCCGGGGCGGCCGCCCCGTCCGCGCGGGCGGTGTCGACGACCACCTGCCACTGCCGCCCGTGATCGACCGGAACCACGAACTCCAGTGTCTTGGGCGAGGCGTTGAACATCAGCAGGAACGAGTCGTCCGAGATCCGCTCGCCGCGCGGGCCCGGTTCGGAGATCGCGTTGCCGTTGAGGAAGACGGTCAGCGCCCGCGCCTGCGCGGAGTCCCAGTCGCGCTGGGTCATCTCCTTGCCCTCCGGGGTGAACCAGGCGATGTCCGACAGGTCGTCGTGGGTGCCCTCCACCGGCCGCCCGTGGAAGAAGCGCCGGCGCCGCAGCACGGGATGGTCGCGCCGCAGCCACACCATCGCGCGCGTGAAGTCCAGCAGCTCGCTGCCGTCCTCGGGCCACGGCACCCAGGAGAGGTCGCCGTCCTGGCAGTAGCCGTTGTTGTTGCCGCGCTGGGTGCGCGCGAACTCGTCGCCGTGGCTGAGCATCGGCACTCCCTGGGAGAGCATCAGCGTCGCCAGGAAGTTGCGCATCTGGCGCCCCCGCAGCTCCAGCACGGCCGGGTCGTCGGTCTCGCCCTCGGCTCCGCAGTTCCAGGACCGGTTGTGGCTCTCGCCGTCGCGGTTGTCCTCTCCGTTGGCGTCGTTGCGCTTCTCGTTGTAGGAGACGAGGTCGTGCAGGGTGAAGCCGTCGTGGCAGGTCACGAAGTTGATGGAGGCGAGCGGGCGACGGCCGTCGCCCTGGTAGAGGTCGGAGGAACCGGTGAGCCGGGACGCGAACTCCGCGAGCGTGCGCGGCTCACCCCGCCACATGTCCCGCACGGTGTCCCGGTACATGCCGTTCCACTCGGTCCACAACGGCGGGAAGTTGCCCACCTGGTAGCCGCCCTCACCGACGTCCCAGGGCTCGGCGATCAGCTTCACCTGGGAGACCACCGGGTCCTGCTGCACCAGGTCGAAGAAGGAGGACAGCCGGTCCACCTCGTGGAACTGCCGGGCCAGCGTCGCCGCGAGGTCGAAGCGGAACCCGTCGACGTGCATGTCGGTCACCCAGTAGCGCAGCGAGTCCATGATCATCTGCAACACGTGCGGGGAGCGCATGAGCAGGGAGTTGCCGGTTCCCGTGGTGTCCATGTAGTAGCGCGGATCGTCGGTGAGCCGGTAGTACGACGGGTTGTCGAGCCCCTTGAAGGACAGCGTCGGGCCCAGGTGGTTGCCTTCGGCCGTGTGGTTGTAGACGACGTCCAGGATGACCTCGATGCCGGCCTCGTGCAGCGCACGGACCGCCGACTTGAACTCCAGGACCTGCTGTCCGCGGTCGCCCCAGGAGGCGTACGCGTTGTGCGGGGCGAAGAAGCCGATGGTGTTGTAGCCCCAGTAGTTGTTCAGGCCCATCTCCACCAGACGGTGGTCGTTCACGAACTGGTGAACAGGCATCAGTTCCAGGGCGGTGACGCCCAGTTTGGTCAGGTGTTCGATGATGGCCGGGTGGGCCAGCGCCGCGTAGGTGCCGCGCAGCTCGTCGGGCAGCGCCGGATGTTTCATCGTGAGGCCCTTCACATGGGCCTCGTACAGCACGGTGTGGTGGTACTCGGTGCGCGGCCGCCGGTCGTCGCCCCAGTCGAAGTACGGGTTGACCACGACCGACGCCATCGTGTGCGGCGCCGAGTCCAGGTCGTTGCGCTTCTCGGGCGCCCCGAAGTGGTAGCCGTAGACCTCCTCGCCCCACTTGATCTCGCCGCTGATCGCTTTCGCGTACGGATCCAGCAGCAGCTTCGCCGAGTTGCAGCGCAGCCCGCGCGCCGGCGCGAACGGGCCGTGCACACGGAAGCCGTACCGCTGCCCGGGCATGATCCCCGGCAGATACGCGTGCCGTACGAACGCGTCGGTCTCCCGCAGCTCCACCGCTGTCTCCGAGCCGTCGTCGTGCAGCAGACACAGCTCGATCCGGTCGGCGGCCTCCGAGAAGACCGCGAAATTGGTTCCGGCGCCGTCGTACGTCGCGCCGAGTGGATACGCCTCTCCAGGCCAGACCTGCATGGATACGACTCTTCCAGTAGTGCTGTGCCCCTGGGGGCGACTCCGGCCCGAGTCTTCCTGAAAGTAGGGGAACCTCCTAGGACTTACGGCCCTCTTACCCAGTGACCGGGGCATACGCGGTATGCCGAACCAGTGGGGCTCCAGGGACCACAAGTAACACAGGGGGAGTAGGGGGAGAATGTGCGCAAGATAGTGCAGCGCCATCTCGGCAAGGTGGTGGCGGGAGCGGCCATCGCGGTGGCCGGGACGGCGGCGATGGTCGCGGTCACGCTGCCGGGGGCGGCGGGAGCCGACGACTCCGGGGGCACCAAGGGGGCCGGCCAGTCCGCCCAGGGGGCGGGACAGGAGCAGGGGGCCGCGCAGCCGGGCGTCGTGGAGCAGGCGCCGGCCGAGGGCGACAAGGGCAAGGGCCGCGACCCGCTGACCGACGACGAGACGAAGCGGGTCGAACAGATCGCGCTGAACCGGCAGCTGTTGTCCTCCAGTGAGAACGTCGAGGGGGACCGCGGTCCGCAGCGCATCGGCGTCGACCTCGCCGAGCCCGAGGCGGACGAACTGGACGATCCGAACGCGCCTCGCCGCGCCGACGTCCGGTTCTACGACTACAAGGACGACACGCTCGTCACCAAGACCGTCAACCTCGACACCGGCAAGGTCGAGCAGACGGACACCCAGCGCGACGTCCAGCCGCCCATCAGTCACGACGAGATGGTCGAGGCCGCCCAGCTGCTGATCGCCGACCCGCTCGGCACCGGCCTGAAGGCGGACTACAAGGACGCCACCGGCAAGGAACTGACCTCGCCCGACCAGCTGATGCTCAACAGCATGGTCTACCGGGCGACTTCGGGCGCGCAGCCCGCCGTGCTCGCCGACTGCGGCAAGCACCGCTGCGTACGGCTGTTCCCCAAGGTCACGAACGGGCCCTGGATCGACAGCCGCGACCTGGTGATCGATCTGAGCGCCCGCAAGGTCGGCAAGCTCGGCTGAGCCGCGGCGCGGTTGACCACCGCTCGCCCGCACACCGGCCGTCTTTCCGGCTCCGTCCGTCTTCCGTGCTCTTCTTTCGTGCTCTTCTGCAAGGGAGTCACTTCTTCATGCGCGTCAACAGATTCAGCCGTGCCCGCAGCCGGACGGCGGTGGGCCTCTCGGTGGCCGCGCTCGCCGTCGGCGCGACGACCGCCGCGGGGCCGGCCGTCGCCCAGCCCAAGGCCGCCCCCACGGCGGCCGCCGACTGCAGCGCGGCGTACAAGATCGAGCAGACGCTCTCCACCGGCACCACCTGGCGGATGTGCTGGCACTACGAGAGCGAGGCCGGGCTCGTCCTGGAGAACATCTCGTACCAGCCCAAGGGCGAGGCCCAGCCGATCAAGGTCCTCACCAGCGCCAAGCTCGCCCAGATCCATGTGCCCTACGACGACGGCAAGGCCGAGTACAGCGACCTCACCGGCGCCGGCTTCGGCCAGGGCCTGATGAACATGGCCCCGGGCGAGTGTCCCGGCGGCTCCATCAAGACGGTCAAGGTCCCCGAGGCCTGGGACCCGGCGCACGCCAACGTCAAGGGCCTGTGCGCCACGACGCGTTCGCGCGGCCACGCCTACCGCATGCAGGGCGACACGGCGAACAAGGTCTGGCAGACCCAGGGCAAGGACCTGCTCGTCTACACCGTCAACCAGGTCGGCTGGTACGAGTACATCACCGAGTGGCGCTTCCAGGACGACGGCACCCTCCACATGAACGTCGGCGCCACCGGCAGCCTCTCGCCGGGCGACTACAACGCCGGTGACGGCCGCGGCTGGCCGATCGGCAAGAACGCCACGTCGTACGCCACCAGCCACAGCCACAACGTCTTCTGGCGGCTCAACTTCGGCCTGGACGGCTCCTCCAAGAGCAAGGTCGAGCAGTACGACTCCGTGGTCAGCCCGCCCAGAAACGGCAACGAGGGCCCGACCAACAAGACCACCCGCACCAAGGTCACCAAGGAGCTCGCCGGTGACGCCAAGAACATGCGCTGGTGGCGCGTGGTCAGCAACTCCGGCAAGAACAAGGACAATCACGCGCGTTCGTACGAGATCGTCCCGGGCGCCACCACCAAGTACCTCGGCCGTCCGTACACCAAGCACGACATCTACTTCACCGAGTACAAGAAGTGCGAGCAGTTCGCCAGCGACAACCTGCGCAACTGCGGTACCGGCGGCGGCAAGTCCGTCGACAAGTGGGTCAACGGGCAGACCCTCACCCATCCCATTGTCTGGATGAACGTGGGCTTCCATCACGTCGCCCGTGACGAGGACCAGCAGCCGATGCCGGTCCACTGGCAGGGATTCTCGATCGCCCCGCGCGATGTCACCGCTATGAATCCGCTCACTCCGGCCGACCTCGCGGACCAGAACGGGCAACCCCGAGAAGGTAGTTGAGAAACGACCTGTCCATCGGGCTGCACCGCCGACCGGTCCCGGAGTACCCTTCCTTGATCGTTGATTGGGGCCTGGCCCCTGGGGAGAGCTCGGGGGAGCGGAAGGCGGTGCGCGGGTGGGCTCGGGAGGGCTGGAGTTGCCTCCTGGTGACGAGGGTCACGAGGGGAACTCCACAGATGTCCCGCCCGGCGCGGTGTCCCTGGCACGGCCGATGGAGATGGGTTCCATTGGACCGGAACTGGACTGGGGGGCCGACGCCTGGCGCGAGGTGCGTACGCGCGCCCAGCGGGCCGGACGGGCGTACATCTGGCTGAATCTGGTCGAACAGCGGCTGCGCGCGGTCGTGGCCGCTGTTCTCCGCCCCATCTACGAGCCCGTCCACGGCGACGAGTGGGTGGTCGCCGCGGCCGGACCCGCCGGCCAGGAGTGGGTGCAGCGCGCGGTCGCCGTACGCGAAGTCAGCCGCCGCAAGGGCTACTTGCTCGACCCGGCCGACGACAACGTCCTCAGCTTCCTCACGCTGCCCCAGCTGCGCGAGCTGATGGTGCAGCACTGGCCGTGCTTCGAGCCGTACTTCGACGAGCGCCGGGACGTCGAACTCGCCCTGGACGAGCTCGAAGTCACCCGGAACGTGGTCTCCCGCAACCGCGCTCTGTCCGAGGCCGTTCTGGCCCAGGCGGAGCGCGCCTCGGCCCGGCTCCTGGAAATCCTCGGCGCGGGCAGCGACGTCCCGTCCGCCCGCCGGCTGCCCGTCGACGCGGTCGAGAATCTGGTGGGCGACCGGTACGCGGACGTCGTCGCGGTCCACTCGGACCGGGTACGGCTGCTGCGGCAGTTCCCCGCGGAGGACCTCTTCGGCGGCGCCCGCCGGCTCGACGCCATCGGCATCGGCCTGAACCTGCTGGTGCAGAACTTCTCCGGGCGGCGCCTCGTGCGGCTGGCCGAATCGGGGTGTCGGGTACGGCTGCTCTTCCTGAACCCCGCCTCCAGCGCGATCAAACGGCGCGAGCGCGAACTGGGCATCAAGCGCGGCGAATTGGGCCGTGCGGTCGAGATGAACATCCTGCACATGCGCCGGGTCAGGGCACGGCTGCGCGATCCCGGTGCCTTCGAGATCCAGGTCTTCGACGAGACACCGCGCTTCACCGCGTACCTCGTGGACGGTGACGGCTCGGACGGTGTCGCGGTCGTGCAGTCCTATCTGCGCCGGACCCGTGGGATGGAGGCGCCGGTGCTGGTGCTGCGCGGCGGGGGCCGAGTGGTCAAACCGGATGAGGCCGGCGAAGAGGGCCTTTTCCCGACATACCGCGAGGAGTTCGAGGTCGCCTGGGCGGATTCGCGGCCGGTGTCCTGAAGCGGGTGTTCCCGAAGTTGGTGTTTCTGAAGCGGGTGGCCGGGAGCGGGTGGCCGGGAGCTGTTGGCCCGGGCCGGGGCCGCCGGGCTCCCGCTCGTCGGCGGGCCCGGGTGAGCGCTCCCGGTCCGGGTGAAGCGGAATGCGGTCCTCGGATTGTCAGTGGTGCATGGGATCGTGGAGACCACTGGGGGAAAGCACCACAAAGAAGGGGGGCCGCCCATGGGCTGGCACCGGGAGCTGCTGATCGGCTTCGACCTGGAGACGACCGGCACGGACCCGCGCGAGGCGCGCATCGTCACCGGGGCGGTGATCGAGCTCAGAGACGGGGAGCCGGTCGGGCGCCGCGAGTGGCTGGCCGATCCGGGCGTGGAGATTCCGGCGGACGCCGTGGCGGTGCACGGGATCAGCAATGAGCGGGCGGCGGCCGAGGGCCGGCCGGCCGACCAGGTCGCCGACTCCATCGCGGCCGTCCTCGTCGGCTACTGGGAGGCGGGCGTTCCGGTCGTCGCGTACAACGCGGCCTTCGACCTGACCCTGCTCTCCGCCGAGCTGCGGCGCTACGGACTGCCCTCGCTGCGCGACCGCCTGGGCGGCATGGAGCCGGCCCCGGTCATCGATCCGTACACCATCGACCGTTCCGTGGACCGCTATCGCCGCGGCAAGCGGAATCTGGAGGCGGTCTGCACGGAGTACGGGATCGCGCTCGACTCCGCCCATGACGCCATGGCCGACGCGCTCGCCGCGGCCCGGCTGGCGAGTGCCATAGCCGGCCGCCACCCGAAGGTCGCGTCCCTCGGCCCGGCGGAGCTGCACCGCCGCCAGATCGAGTGGTACGCGGAGTGGGCGGCGGACTTCCAGAGCTTTCTGCGCCGCAAGGGGGACCCGGCGGCGGTGGTGGACGGGGTGTGGCCGTTGCGGGACCTCGCGGACGAGACGGTCTGAGGGGCGCCCTCGGAAGACGCGACCGTCGGTAGACGCGACCGTCCGGTGCCGGTCGCCCCGAACACGCCGGTGCCCGGGGCGGAACGGCGTCGCCGGAGCAGCGCAGGCTCCCCGCAGAGTCCCGTCCTCAGAAGGGATACCAGCGCACGGTCTCGTCCCCGTCCCGCAGTGACGCCACCCGGCGCTCGAACTCGGCGAGGGCCTTCGGATTGGCCGGCGCGTGCTGGGCGACCCAGGCGCAGCTGGCCGTCTCACGGGCGCCGCGCAGCACACCGCAGCCCTCCCACTCGCGTACGTCCCAGCCGTAGGTCTGAGTGAAGGAGTCGTACGCCTCGGCGGGCAGCCCATAGCGGTCGCGGGAGAGAGCCATCACCACCAGGTCGTGCTCGCGCAGATCGGCCGAGAAGGTCTCCAGGTCGACCAGGACCGGTCCGTCGGGTCCGGCGTGGACGTTGCGGGGCAGCGCGTCGCCGTGGATCGGGCCCGGCGAGAGATGCGGGCGGAGGGCGGCCGCGGCCGTCGCGAAGCCGTCGCGCCGCTCCCGTAGATACGCCGCGTCCGCGGGGTCGATCGCGTCGCCCGCCAGGCGCAGCCAGCGCTCGACACCGCCCAGCAGTTCGCGCGGCGGCAGAGTGAACGGAGGGGAGGGCAGCGCATGGACGACCCGCAGCAGTTCCGCCAGGTCCCGGGGTTCCGCGGGGCGTACGGGATCGGGCAGCCGGTGCCACACCGTCATCGGATGGCCGTCCACCAGCAGCGCCTTCGGCTCGGCGGCCCGCACCGCGGGTACGCCTTCCTCGGCGAGCCAGGCCGCGATGTCCAGCTCCCGGCGGGCGCGGTCGAGGAGTTCGGCGTCGCGTCCGACCTTGACCACCAGGTCTCCGGCCGCGAAGACCGCGTTCTCGCCCAGGGCAAGGAGCTCCGCGTCCCGTGCCGGACCGGGCAGCACCCCCGTGGCGGCCAGCACGTCCCGCGCCCGCGCCTCGTCCATCCTTCGCCTCCGTGTCGTCGTGTGTACGGCGTTCTGGTCACGCTGTGTTGTGGTGTGGACGGCGTATCGGTGGCGCCGTGCCGTCGGGTGGGCGGCGCCGCACTCACGCCGTGTCTCCGGACGTACCGGAGTGCGTCCGCGTACGGGAGCGCGTTCCGGCCATCCGTCGGTCAGTGTCGCATTTGCACAGGTCGGACAGGTCACAAGGGTGTGCGCGCTGCCTTGACGCCGTGTCAGTCCGTCAGGACCATGACGGGGGCCGCCGGGGCGGCCGGATCCGCACGAGCCGCCCAAGGAGCCGAATCCGTGACAGTGGCGACCGCGACGAAGCGGTCAACGAAGCGCGCGCCGCGAGACGGCGGGAGCCCACCTCCCGCCGACCACGGCGCCTGGTTCCTCGTACTGCCCGCGCTGATCCCCATCCTGGTGCTCAGCGTGGGGCCGCTGCTCTACGGGATCGCGCTGGCGTTCACCGACTCCCAGTCGGGCCGGACCGCGCCCACGCAGTGGATCGGCGCGCTCAACTTCCGTGATCTGGGGCACGACACGCTGTTCTGGGACTCGTTCCGGATCGGCCTGGTCTGGGCGTTCGGGGTGACGGTGCCGCAGTTCCTGCTCGCGCTGGGGCTGGCCCTGCTGCTCAACCAGGACCTGAGACTGCGCTGGCTGGCCCGGGCGCTGGCGATCATTCCGTGGGCGATGCCCGAGGTCGTGGTCGGCATCATGTGGCGGCTCGTCTACAACCCGGACGCGGGCATCCTCAACGAGACCCTGCGCGATCTGAGCCTCGGCGACGGGCGTGACTGGCTGTCCGGACTGGGCACGGCCCTGCCGGCGGTGATCGTCGTCGGCATCTGGGCCGGGATGCCGCAGACGACGGTCGCCCTGCTCGCCGGTCTGCAGAACACCCCGCGCGAGCTGCACGAGGCGGCCGCGATGGACGGCGCGGGTGCCTGGCGCCGCTTCCTGACGGTGACCTGGCCGGCTCTGCGCCCGGTGGCCCTCGCGATCACGGCCCTCAACTTCATCTGGAACTTCAATTCCTTCGCCCTGGTCTATGTCCTCACCAACGGCGGGCCGGGCGGCCGGACGCGGCTGCCGATGCTGTTCGCGTACGAAGAGGCGTTCCGTTACGGGCAGTTCGGCTATGCGGCGGCGATGGGATGCGTGATGGTCGCGGTGATCTCGGTGATCCTCGCCCTCCAGCTGGTGGGCCGGCTGAGGGGAGGCGACGACCAGTGAGCGCCGTGCCGCGGGCGAGCAAGCGTGCCTCGGGTCTGCGTACCAGCGGACAGGCCCGCGCCGGACAGTACCTCGCGCTGCTCGCGTATCTCGTCTTCCTCGCCTTCCCCTTCCTGTGGCTGATCTCCACGGCCTTCAAACCGCCGCGCGAGCTGGCCGGCCTGCACCCGACATGGATCCCCAAGGACCCCACCCTCGCCAACTTCCGGCAGGCCTTCGACGAGCAGCCACTGCTGCACGCCGCCCTCAACTCCCTGATCGCGGCGCTCGGGGCGGCCGTGATCGCCGTTCTGATCGCGACCCCGATGGCCTATGTGATGGCCCGGCGCCGGACGCTGCTGGCGAAGGCGGCCACGGGATGGGTGGTGGTCAGTCAGGCGTTCCCGTTCGTACTGGTGATCATCCCGCTGTTCCTGGTCCTGAAGAACCTGCGGCTGATCAACTCCGTGCCCGGACTGATCATGGTGTACGTGGTGTGGGCACTGCCGTTCGCGCTGTGGATGCTGGTGGGATACGTACGGGCCGTGCCCACCGAGCTGGAGGAGGCGGCGGCGGTCGACGGGGCGGGGAAGGTGCGCACGCTGGTCTCGATCACCGCGCCGTTGCTGGCGCCGGGGATCGTGGCCACGGCGCTGTTCGCGTTCATCAGCGCGTGGAACGAGTTCTTCTTCGCGCTCGTACTGCTCAAGACCCCGGAGAAACAGACGCTGCCGGTCGTCCTCACGCACTTCATCGGCGCGGAGGGGGTCGCGGACCTCGGCCCGCTGGCCGCCGCGGCGTTCCTCGCGACGCTCCCCTCCCTCGTCATCTTCGCGGTCATCCAGAAGCGGATCACGGGCGGCATGTTCGCCGGGGCGGTGAAGAGCTGATGCGGCGCAGGCGCTGGATCCCGGTGCTGGCCGCGCTCGGGCTGCTGCTCGCCGGCTGCTCCGGCGACGGCGGGTCCGAAAGCGGTGGCCCGGTGACTCTCCACTTCCAGTCGCTGGCCTGGCAGCAGGAGTCCGTCACCGCCAACAAGGAGCTGGTGAAGGAATGGAACGCCACGCACCCGGACGTCAAGGTCGAGTACGTGCAGGGGAGTTGGGACAGCATTCATGACCAGCTGCTCACCTCCTTCGAGGGCGGCGAGGCGCCGGACATCATCCACGACGCCTCGGACGACCTCGCCGACTTCGCGTACGGCGGCTATCTCGCCGACCTGAGCGAGCTGTTGCCCGAGCGGCTGAAGTCCGCGATCCCGCAGCGCAGTTGGGACACGACGACGTTCGGTGGCGGGATCTACGGGGTGCCGTTCCTCCAGGAGCCACGGGTCCTGATCGCCAACGCCAAGTGGCTCAGGAAGTCGGGTGTGCGGATTCCGACGCCGGAGAAGCCGTGGACCTGGGAGGAGTTCCGGGAGATCGCGAAGCAGCTGAGCGGCAAGGGCACCTACGGGGTCGCCTGGCCGCTCAAGGAACCGGTCTCGGCGACGCTCAACCTCTCCTTGTCGGCGGGCGGCCAGTTGTTCCACCGGGGCGAGGACGGCAAGGTCACGGTCCGCTTCGGGGCCGCCGACGCGGTGGTGCCCCGGACCGTCCGCGACGAGGTGAACACCGACAGGAGCGCGTCCAGCACCACGCTGGGCATGGGCGGCTCCGACACCCTGCCCGGGTTCTTCGGCGGCAAGTACGCGATGGTCCCGCTCGGCTTCTCCTACCGGCAGCAGCTCGCCCAGCAGGCACCCAAGGGCTTCGACTGGCAGGTGCTGCCCGCCCCCGCCGGCGCCGGAGGACTGGCCCAGGGCGTCAGCCCGCAGACGCTCTCCATCGCCGAGGACAGCCCGCACAAGAAGGAGGCCGCCGAGTTCATCGACTTCCTGCTGCGGCCCGCGAACATGGTCCGGCTCGCGCTCGGCGACTGGATGCTGCCCACCGGCACGGAAGCCCTCAAGGACCCGGCCCTGCACACCACCAAGGACGACTGGGCGACCGGCACCGCACTGGCCGCGCAACTGCGCTCGGCGCCCGCCCAGTCCGTCCGCGGCTACGCCGAGTGGAAGGACAAGGTCGCGACGCCCGCCTTCCAGGAGTACTACAGCGGAGCGATCGGCCTGGACGAGCTGAGACACCGGCTGGAGAAGGACGGGAACCTGGTGCTGGCGCGCTATCAGCGGTGAGTCGGCCCGCGGCGCGGGCCGCGCAGCCGTCCGGCATACGCCGCCGTCCGGCATACGCAGCCGTGCCGCCGTCCGGCACGCGCAGCCGTGCAGTCGTCTGGCATACGCAGCCGCACGGCACGCGCAGCCGCCCGGCGCACGGCTGCCACACAGTCGCCCGGCGCACCCAACGACACTGCCGCGCCGCACCGCCCTGGCTGACGTACGGACCCCAGTGCGAGCCCACGTGGAGCCCTGCGGGCTCCCGTGGGGGCATGCTCAAATAGGCTGCACGAGACGTCTCGTCTCGCTTAGCCTCGCGTCATGACCACTCCACGCGCCCATATCGCCATGTTCTCCATCGCCGCCCACGGCCATGTGAACCCGAGCCTCGACGTCGTACGGGAGCTCGTGGCCCGTGGGCACCGCGTGACCTACGCGATTCCGCCCTCCTTCGCCGAGAAGGTCGCCGAGACCGGGGCCGAGCCCAAGCTCTGGAACTCCACGCTGCCCACGGACGATGATCCGGACGCATGGGGGACCGAGTTGATCGACAACATCGAGCCGTTCCTGGCGGACGCCCGCCAGGCCGAGCCGCAGCTGGCCGCGGCATACGCGGGGGACGAACCGGACCTCGTGCTGTACGACATCACGGCGTACCCGGCCCGGATCCTCGCCCATCGCTGGGGCGTCCCGATCGTCCAGCTCTCCCCGAACCTGGTGGCCTGGGAGGGGTACGCGGAGGAGGTCGGCAAGCCGATGTTCGAGCCGCTGAAGCGGACTCCGCGCGGCAAGGCCTTCTACGACACCTTCGGCCGCTGGATCGCCGACCACGGCATCGAGCTGAGTGTCGAGGACTTCATGGGCCGGCCGGACCGCTGTCTCGTCCTGATCCCCAAGGCGCTCCAGCCGAACGCCGACCGGGTCGACGAGGGGCGTTACACGTTCGTCGGCGCCTGCCAGGGCGACCGGTCCGAGCAGGGCGACTGGCAGCGCCCCGCCGGCGCCGAGAAGGTCCTGCTGGTGTCGCTGGGGTCCAGCTTCACCAAGCAGCCGGACTTCTACCGGGCCTGTGTGCAGGCGTTCGGAGACCTTCCGGGCTGGCATGTGGTGCTCCAGATCGGCCGCTTCGTCGATCCGGCGGAGCTCGGTGTGATCCCCGCCAACATCGAGATCCGCTCGTGGGTACCGCAGGTGGCGGTCCTTCGTGAGGCCGACGTGTTCATCACCCACGCCGGTGCCGGCGGCAGCCAGGAGGGACTCGTCAGCGGCACGCCCATGGTCGCCGTACCGCAGGCCGTCGACCAGTTCGGGAACGCGGACATGCTCCAGTCCCTCGGTGTGGCCCGCCATGTGCCGATGGAGGAGGCGACGGCGGAGACGCTGCGCGCGGCGGTGCTGGCGCTCGTCGACGATCCCGAGGTGCACCGGCGTCTGAAGGAGGTTCAGGAGGAGATGGCGGGGGAGGGCGGAACGCGCCGGGCCGCGGACCTGATCGAGGCGGAGCTGCGCGCGACGCGGCACCCCGCGTGAGGCGTGCGTCGATCTCCGGACGGCCCGTATGCGGTGGAATGTCACCGTCCGCGGGGCTCGGCGCTCCGGCGCGTGACGGTTGCACGGAAACTGTGAAGTCCTGGCGCCCTTTGGATAACGGTCGGGTCATTCGATAACGCTCGGGTAACGCAGGCGCTGCCCAGGAAGTGCACGGACTCGTCCGAGCAGTTCGACCGTTACCCCCCGAGGAAGGTTGCGCAGGCGGGATCTTGTTCCTGGGGGCAACGGCTTCTTAGCGTGAGATGAATTCCAGTCGAACGCCAGGAAGTTGACCCATGCGATCCCCACGCCGAGACATTCCGCCGCTCATCGAGGTCCGACGTATCACGCAGAAGAAGCGCGACGCATGGTGGACCGTGTTGCTGGTCGACCCGGTCGCCACGCCCCTGGTCCGCCAAGTCGCGCTGCGCACCCGGATCACGCCCAACCAGATCACCTGGGGCGCGTTCCTGCTGGGGCTGGTGTCGGCGGTCTGTTTCGCCTTCGGTGACTGGCGCTGGCTCATCGCCGGCGCGGTCGTCTACCACCTGAGCTTCATCCTCGACTGCGTGGACGGCAAGGTCGCCCGGCTGACCGGTCAGGGCTCGGTGTTCGGGGCCTGGCTGGACTTCGTCTTCGACCGCATCCGGGTGCTGGTGTGCGGGGTGGCGCTGATGGCCGGGCAGTACGAGCGCAGCGGCGAGACGGTCTACATCTGGCTGGCCCTGGCCGTCGTCGGCCTGGACACGCTCCGGTACATCAACTCCCTGGAGATCTTCAAGATCCGTCACTCGATGCGCAAGCAGATCAAGGCCCGCCTGCGGGAGGCGCGCCGCGCCGAGAACCAGACGGAACTCGCCTTCATGGAAGACCTGTTGCGGGACAACCCCGAGGCGGACATCGAGCAGGACCTCCGCACGTCCGCGGCGGCGCAGGACACCGCCGCCACCCCCGCCACCCCCGCCACGACCGAGGCGGCCACTTCCGCCACGGCCCAGGCCGCCACCCCCGCCACGGCTCAGGCCGGAACCCCCGCCACGGCCGACGAGACGGACGAGACCAACGAGATCGACGAGACCAACGAGACCGACGGCACGGACGCCCCGGGCAGCCTCCCGCCCACCCGAGTCATCGACCTGCACCAGGAGTTCCGCCACCGCTTCCCCGTGTATCTGCGCGCCCGCGGCTTCCTGCTGCGTCATCGCATCCGCACCCACCTGATCAGCGGGATCGAGTTCCAGATGGGCGTGTTCATCGTCGGACCGCTGCTCGACTCGGTGATCGAGGCGACCATCGTCTCCGGCGCCCTGTTGCTGGTCTTCGAACTCGCCATCATCTACAAGCTGTTGCTCTCCACCCGCGACTTCACCCGCACCATCGACTCCTTCGACCGCGACCACGTGACGACAGCGGCCTGAACCGACAGCAGAGTGGCCGGGGTGCGTGCACCCCGGCCACGTACAACAGGTGAAGCGGTCAGACCCCGACCCGCTCGCCCTCCACGGCCGGCGGGTGCGGCGGCTCGGCGACCGGCTCCGGCGACTCGTCGTGGGTGAGGTCGGGCAGGCGGTGCAGCCACTTCGGGAGGTACCAGTTGCGCTCGCCGAGCAGCGCCATGACCGCCGGGAGCAGCACTCCGCGGATGATCGTCGCGTCGATCAGCACGGCGGCGGCGAGGCCGACGCCCATCTGCTTCATGGACTGCATGGACAGCGTGCCGAAGATCGCGAAGACGGCGACCATGATGACGGCGGCGCTCGTGACGACACCGGCCGTGGTGACCACGCCGTGCTGGATGGCGTCCCTGGTGCTGCGCCCCCGCAGCCGTGCCTCACGGATCCGCGAGACGACGAACACGTGGTAGTCCATCGAGAGTCCGAACAGGATCACGAAGAGGAACAGCGGCAGCCAGGTGATGATGGCTCCCACACCCTCCGCGCCCACCAGCGAGGCGCCCCAGCCGTGCTGGAAGACGGCGACCAGGATGCCGTAGGCGGCGCCCACGGACAGCAGGTTGAGCACGATCGACGTGATCGCGATGGTCAGGGAGCGGAAGGACAGCAGCATCAGCAGGAAGGCGAAGACCACCACGAAGGCGAAGACCGGGACCACCGAGCCGATCAGCTGGTCGTTGAAGTCCTGGTTCCCCGCGACCTGTCCGGTGATCGGCGCCTGGACGCCGTCGACCTTCCCGAGCGTGTCGGGCCGCACCGTGTCGCGCAGCAGCTCCAGGCTCCTGCCGGCCTTGTCCTGATCGGAGCCGCCGACCAGCGGGACGTACACGAAGGCGACGTTCTGCCCGTCGTGCACCTTGATCTCGACCGGGCCTCGGGTGGCACCCGAACTGATCGCCTCCGCACGGAAGTCGGCGAGCGCCGTCTTCACCTCGGCGGCGTTGATGTCCTCGGCCTTGACGATCACCTCGGCCGGCTCGGAGCCGCCGGGGAAGGCGTCGTTGACCCGGTTGTACGTCCCCACGATCGGCAGGGAGTTGCCGAACTCCTGGTCCAGCGTGAGGTTCTGCGTCTTCATGCCGAGCGCGGGTGCGGCGATGGCCAGCAGGGCGCCGGCCGCGACGAGCAGCGAGATCGCGGGCTTGGCGAGCACGACCCGGAGCACGGCGCCCCAGAACCGGCTCTCGCCGTTGCCCTTGGGCGCCCCGCCGTTCCTGCCTCGCTTGGCCCGGTGCAGGAAGGGGATGCGACCCTTCTCCACGCGCTCGCCGAGCAGCGAGAGCAGCGCCGGCAGCACCGTCACGGAGCCGACCATGGCGACCGCCACGACCATCAGCGAGGCCAGGCCCATCGCCTCGAACTCGGCGAGTCCGGTGAAGAGCATGCCGGCCATCGCCACGCACACCGTGACACCGGAGACGATGATGGCCCGGCCGCTGGTCGCGGCGGCGATCCGCAGCGCGGTATCGGCGTCCCGGCCGGCCTCGCGCTCCTCGCGCTCGCGCCGCAGATAGAAGAGGCAGTAGTCGACACCGACGGCCAGACCCACCAGGAGCATCACGGAGTTGGCCGTGTCGCTCATCGGCATCACATGGCTGACGATCCCCATCAGGCCCATCGTCGCCATGATCGCGGTGACCGCGAGCGCCACCGGAAGCAGTGCCGCCACCAGCGCGCCGAACGCGATCAGCAGGATGCCGAGGGCGACGGGTACGGCCGAGAGCTCGGCCTTCTTGAAGTCGTCTCCGAAGGCGTCGGCAAACGTCTTCATCATGCTGGCGCCGCCGATCTCCTCGATCCGCAGCTCGGCGTGGTCCTTCTGCACCCCCTCGACGGCCTTCAGCACCGGCTCGACGCGATCGCCCGCGGTGTCCGAGTCGCCGCGCATGTCGAACTGCACCAGCGCGCTGCGGCCGTCCTTGGAGATGGTCTTCGTGTCGTACGGCGAGGTCACGTCCGTGACCTCGCCGGTCGCGTCGACGGCCTCGACGACGGCGCTGACGGCGCTGCGGAACCCGGCGTCCGTCGCCTTGGCCCCCGCGTCCTTCGCCTGGATCAGGACGCTCTCACTGGCCGGTTCCTCGATCCCGGCGTCCTCGATGATCTTGGCGGCGGTGTGCGTCTCACCCTTGAGCTGGTCGCTGTCCTTGACGTCGACGCGCCCGGCGGCCGAGCCGAGGCCCATCGCCAGGACGACGAACAGCACCCATATACCGACGGCCGCCCATCGGTGCCGGGCGCTCCAACTGCCCGCCCGGGCGGCGATCCCCCGCACCCTTGTGTCTCCGCTCCCCATGACGGGCCTGCCCCCTCGTATGCCGGTGCCGGCCCCCTGCCGCCACCTTTCGTTCTGAAGGTATGGGCCGAATAAGGCCATCTCCTCGTGCTGTTCGATGAACCGGCGGGGGCCGGACTCCACCCCTCGGACCCCGTCCCCTCAGCAATGCGGACGACAGACGCCCCTTACACGTAACCGGGGATCTCGGGGCTCTGGATCAGGGGCCGAAGCTGTGTCCGAACTGTGAGGCACGGCCCATTTTGTTATTGCGAACGCTTGTTGATTGGGTCACAGATGCATGAAGGGGTTGATCGGTGCGCGTCAATCGACCAGGGTTTCGAGCGAACCCACGGGTAATTTACGTTGCCTGAAAAAGGGTCAATCCCCCCACAAAACCCACGAGGAGAACCCTCTTCATGGCAACTCACCAGCGTGCTCGCACGTTTCGGCTGACCGCCGCCATAGCCACCGCCGCCACCGCGATCGGCGTCACCGCCTTCACCGGACCCTTCGCAGGTGCGAGCACTCCCGCAGAGGGCAAGGTGTACGGGCTCGACGCCAAGGGTGCCGTCTCCGGCAGCTATATCGTCCTGCTCGACGGCAAGGCGACCAAGACCACCAAGAGCGGCCTCGCCGAGGAGTACGGCGGCACACTGAAGCGCAACTACGGCTCGGTCGACGGCTTTTCGGCCTCCGGCCTCTCGGAGACCGAGGCCAAGCGCCTCGCCGCCGACCCGTCCGTTGCCAAGGTCGTCCAGAACAAGAAGTTCCACATCGACGCCACCCAGGACAACCCGCCGTCGTGGGGCCTGGATCGCATCGACCAGAGCGCCACCGCGGGCGACGGGAAGTACACCTACCCCGACTCCGCGGGTACGGGCGTCACCGCGTATATCATCGACACCGGCGTCCGTATCAGCCACCAGGACTTTGCCGGCCGGGCCTCGTCGGGCTTCGACGCCATCGACAACGACGACACCGCGCAGGACGGCAACGGCCACGGCACGCATGTCGCCGGCACCGTCGCGGGCCAGGCGCACGGCGTCGCCAAGAAGGCGAAGATCGTCGCCGTACGCGTCCTCGACAACTCCGGCTCCGGCACCACCGAGCAGGTCGTCGCGGGCATCGACTGGGTCACCCAGCACCACTCGGGCCCGTCCGTCGCCAACATGTCCCTCGGCGGAGGAGTGGACGAAGCACTCGACTCGGCGGTGAAGAAGGCCATCGACTCCGGTGTCACCTTCGCCGTGGCGGCAGGCAACGAGTCCGCGGACGCGAGCACCAGCTCCCCGGCCCGGGTCCCCGAAGCCCTCACCGTCGCCTCCTCCACCAAGGACGACGAGCAGTCCGACTTCTCCAACTTCGGCACCGGCGTGGACCTCTATGCCCCCGGTTCCGACATCACCTCCGACTGGAACACCGGCGACTCAGCCACCAACACCATCTCCGGTACGTCGATGGCCACCCCGCACGTCACGGGAGCCGCCGCCGTCTACCTCGCCGGCCACCCCGACGCGACCCCGGCCCAGGTCGCCGAGGCGCTCACCGGCGGCGCGAGCGCGGACAAGATCTCCAACGCCTCCGACGGCACGCCGAACAAGCTCCTGAAGATCGTCGAGTAACCGGCTCGGTCCCACCGGCCGCGGCCGTCGTGCCCACCCCCACGGAGCACGACGGCCGCTTTATGGTGTGCGGATGACGATGTATGCGGCGCTGCTGCGCGGGATCAATGTGGGCGGCAGCAAGAAGGTGCCGATGGGTGAGCTGCGCACCCTGATGCAGGGCCTCGGGTACGCGGATGTCGCCACGTATCTGCAGAGCGGCAACGCCGTGTTCGGCAGCGACCACGGCGACGAGGAATCGCTCGCCGACGAACTCGCCGCGGCCATCGAGAAGCACTTCGGCTTCACCGTCGGCGTGCTGGTGCGCGACCACGCCTATCTGAGGGCCGTGCGCGAGGCCTGTCCGTTCCCGGCCGCCGAGCTGGAGGGCAAGCAGCTGCACGTCACGTACTTCTCCGAGGCGGTCGACGCGGAACGCTTCGCCGCGGTCGCCCCGGCGGACTTCCTGCCGGAGGAGTTCCGCCTCGGCGACCGCGTCCTGTACCTGTACGCACCCGACGGCCTCGGCCGCTCCAAGCTGGCCCCGGTCCTGGCCAGGCCCCGGCTGCTGAAGGGCCTCACAGCCACCACCCGCAACTGGAACACGGTCGTCAAACTCGAGGAGCTGACGGGTGTCTGACCACAACCCCGCCGTCGAGGCGGCGATCCAGGGCGAACTGCGGCTGCTCGACCCGGAGATCCGCCGCTCGCCCGAACAGGTCGGTGCGCTGCTCCACCCCGAGTTCCACGAGTTCGGCGCCTCGGGCCGGCGCTGGGACCGGGCCTCGGTCATCGCCATGCTGGCCGCGTCCGCCGAGCCGGGAGTGCGGGCGAGCGTCACCTCGGGCATGCGGGGCGTCCAGCTCGCGGCGGACCTGGTCCACCTCACGTTCGACACCGAGCACAACGGCGCGCGCACCCACCGGAGTTCGCTCTGGCGCAGGATCGACGAGGAGTGGCTGCTCTACTTCCACCAGGGGACGCCGTTCAGCGCCGGCCGGCCGCGCGCAGGGTGACCTTCCGGACGCCGCCGTAGGTCGTGTACGAAACGATCTCGTCCGGGACCGTGAGGCGGGGGTCCCGGTAGAGACGCCGCAGTTCCTCCTCCGAGCCGGCATCGGCGACCGCGTCGGCCAGGACCAGGTCCGCCTCGGTGAGCGCCCCGTCGTCGAGGACCTCCGGGCCCCAGCCGTCCCAGGGGAGCACCTCGACGCCGTTCAGGGCGGCCAGGTCGTGCAGGACATTGCCCCGCACGAACCACAGCCCCTGGAGGCCTTCGAGGTGGCTCACCCCGAAGGTCGCCGCGTCGGCCCGGCCCGCCCGGCACAGCCGCCAGGCGTCACCCGCCACCAGGAACTGGTCCCTCGGCACGTCCAGCGGATCGAACGGCACCTGGTACGACGGGTCGAGGATCTGCGCGTCGACCAGCCGCCAACTCCCGTCCGGCAGCCGGTACTCGGCGACCCAGTGATCGTCGTGGAAGCCCACCGCGAAGTACCGGGCGAAGCCGCACCGGATCCGGGCCGCCGTGCCCGTGGCCCGCAGCAGCGAGCACAGCAGCAGCGCGAAGTCCCGGCAGGTGCCGACGAATCGCTCCTCCGGCGGGCGGGGGCGGGTGAGCGGGGCGTCGGACCGTTCGCGCAGGAGCCGCAGGATCTCGACGGCGTACCGGGACTCCGCGTCCTCGTGCAGCCGTTCCTCGGGGACGGCGTACCCGACGTGCGCGCACTCCAGCCGATGGATGATCAACTGCCGTACTACGGCGGCCAGTTCGTCCGGATCGCGGGGCAGTGCGTCCGTGTCGAGTCCACCGGGATCGCTGAACACGCTCTGTGTCTCATAGACGTCCATGCAGGGAGCCTCGGCTCTGCCCCAGGGGCAAGGTCAAGCCTGGGGCGCCGGTTTGCTCGGGGATGCGTCGTCCAGGCGGGTCAGGTCCGCCGCGGTGAGGCGGACGTCGGCCGCGTCCAGGTTCTCCTCCAAATGGGCCCGCGAGCCCGTGCCCGGGGTCGGGCACAGGACGGGGGAGCGGTGCAGCAGCCAGGCCAGGGCGATCTGCCCCGGTGTCGCCCCGTGCGCGGCGGCGATCTCGGAGCACACCGGGTCGGCCGTCAGTGAGCCGTTGCCCAGCGGGAACCACGGCAGGAACGCGATCCCGCGTGCCTCGCACAGCTTCAGCAGCGGCTCCGAAGTACGGTCCAGGACGTTGTAGCGGTTCTGCACCGAGGCGATGTCGGTCAACTCCAGTGCGGCTGCCAGCTGTTCGGCGTCAACGGTGTCGAGGCCGATGTGCCGGATCTTGCCCTCGTCCCGCAACTCGCCCAGCGCACCGAGCTGTTCG
This sequence comes from Streptomyces sp. NPDC058371, assembly GCF_042723265.1. Classification (NCBI taxonomy): domain Bacteria; kingdom Bacillati; phylum Actinomycetota; class Actinomycetes; order Kitasatosporales; family Streptomycetaceae; genus Streptomyces; species Streptomyces sp. NPDC058371. Next base: position 217,563 of record NZ_JBHXJC010000011.1, read on the forward strand.
GCCATCGGCACCTCCGGGTCGAGCCGGTGCAGCTGATACAGGCCGATGGTGTCGAGCCGCAGCCGCCGCAGGCTCGCCTCGCACATCGCCCGCAACTGCTCGGGCCGCCCCGCGATGTGCCAGGCGCGGTCACTTGTCCGGACCACCCCGCCCTTGGTGGCGACCACCAGCCCCTCGGCGTACGGATGCAGGGCCTCGGCCACCAGCTCCTCGGCGATCGACGGCCCGTAGTTGTCGGCCGTGTCGATCAGCGTGACCCCGCGCTCCACGGCGCGGCGCAGCACGGCCACCGCGTCGCGCGCGTCCCCCCGCGGGCCCCAGTAGCCGGGACCGGTCAGTTGCGCGGTGCCGTACCCGAGCCGTCGCACCGTCGTGTCGCCGCCGAGCGTGAATCTTTCCGAGGCCATTTCATGGAGGGTACATACAGCTGTGCGAGGCTCATCCCATGCGCTACATCATCATCGGAGCGGGAGCCGTCGGCGGAGCCATCGGCGGCCGGCTGGCGGGGTCGGGCCACGAGGTGGTCCTGGTCGCGCGGGGTGCGCACTACGAGGCGCTGCGGGCCGACGGGCTGCGGTTCCTGGCCCCGGACGGGCCGTACACCTACCGGCTGCCCACGGTCGACGGGCCCGAGGCGCTCGGCGAGCTGCGCCTGGACGACGTGCTGGTGCTCGCGGTCAAGACCCAGGACAGCGAGGCGGCCCTGCGGGCGTGGGGTGCGGCCCCCGTGACGGGCGGCGGCACGGCGGCCGAGCGGCTGCCGCTGCTCTGCGCGCAGAACGGTGTGGAGAGCCAGCGGCTGGCGCTCCGCCGCTTCCGGCGGGTGTACGGCGTCTGCGTCTGGCTGCCCGCCACCTTCGTCGAGCCGGGTGTCGTGTCCGCCCCGGGCGCCCCGCTCACCGGCATCCTGCACCTCGGCCGCTATCCGCACGGCACGGACGAGACGGCCCACCGGATCGCCGCGGACCTGGCCCGCTCCCGCTTCGAGGCGCCCGTCGTGCCCGATGTGACGCGCTGGCAGTACGCCAAACTCCTCGGCAATCTCGCCAACGCGATCGAGGCGGTCAGCGGGCCGCTCACCGGCGACGAGGGCCGGGTGCTCCAGAAGCGGGTGCGGGCGGAGGGCGAGGCGGTGCTCGCCGCCGCCGGGATCGCGTACGCCGGTGAGGAGGAGCAGAGGACACTTCGCGCCGACAAGATCCGCTTCGAGTCGTTCGACGGCGCCGAGCGCGGCGGCGGCTCCTCCTGGCAGTCCCTCGACCGCGGCACCGGCACCATCGAGGCCGACTACCTCAACGGCGAGATCGCCCTCCTCGGCCGGCTGCACGGCGTACCGACCCCCCTGAACGACCTGCTCCAGCGGCTCGCGAACACCTTCGCGCGCGAGCGCAGGAAGGCCGGCTCGATGCCGGTCCCGGAGCTCGTGCGCCTCGCCGACGAAGCCGTCGCGACAGGCTGAACAGGCAGTTCCTCGCGACGGTCGCGGGGCTGTCGCGTTTGTTCAAGAGCGGCGCGCGCGGCGCTTCTAGCGTGGAAGGCATGAGCAATCCGTACAAGAACGTGCACCCGTACATGGTGGAATGCGCCGCCGAGGCGGCCCGGGTGGCCCGCGGGGTCACACCGGCGCAGCTGACCGAACCCACGCACTGTCCCGACTGGGACGTGCGCACGCTGGTCAACCACTGGGTCCTCTACACCTCGCACGGCATGGAGCACCGCGCCCTGCGCAAGGAGTTGCCCGAGGCGCTGACCGGCCGTGACTTCACCACCGATCCGGACTGGGCCGAGGCGTACGGCGCCCAGCTCGACCGGGCCGTCGCCGCCTGGGACGACCCGGACGTGTGGGAGGGCGAGGTCGACCTCGGCATGGCGGCGATGCCCGCGGCCGAGCTGGCCTCGATGATCGTCAAGGAGACAGCGGTCCACGGCTGGGACGTCGCCGTCTCCACCGGCCAGGAGTTCCGGATCTCCGACGGGGCGGCCCGGCTCGTCCTGGAGGTGGTCGAGACGCACGGCGAGCTCTACCGCCAGTACGACGGCTTCGCCGACCCGGTCGCCGTACCGGACGACGCGCCCGTCTTCGAGCGCGCGCTCGCGGCGAGCGGACGGGACCCCCGGCAGCCGGCGAAGGGAAGAGCGGACCACTGAGACAGCGGGAAGTGGACCACTGAAGCAGCTCCGGATTGGACCGGGTTCCTGAGCCATTCGGGAACTACCGTCGACATCATGACGAAGCACCCGCCGAGTACGGCGCCCACCCGCGTGGACTTCTACTTCGACCCCGCCTGCCCCTTCGCCTGGATCACCTCCCGCTGGCTCCTGGAGGTCGAGCGCACCCGTCCGCTCGACCTCCGCTTCCACGCGATGAGCCTCCACCTGCACAACATCGGCAACGAACTCCCCGACTGGTACCGGCAATTGGTCGACAAGTCGATCGGGCCGGTGCGGGTCGCGGTGGCCGCCGCGGAACTGCACGGCGAGAAGGTGCTCAGGGACCTGTACACGGCCTTCGGCACCCGCATCCACGAGTGGAAGAACGAGGACTTCGACGCGGTGGTCGCCGAATCCCTCGCCGAACTGGGCCTCCCGGCCGAACTGGCCGACGCCGCCCACGACCCGGCGTACGACGACCGTGTCCGCCGCAGCCACGACGCCGGCAAGGAACCCGGCTCCGACGGCTACGTGGGCACACCCACCCTCCACGTCGACGGAACGGTGTGGTTCGGACCCGTACTGCGCGCCGTGCCCCGGGGCGAACGGGCGGCGGAACTCTTCGACAGCTTCCGCGTGCTGGCCGCGCACCCCGACTTCTTCGAGCTGAAGCGGACCCGGACCGGCGGTCTCTCCTTCGACTGAGCCGCAGCCGCAGCCGCAGCCGCAGTCACAGCCCGAGCCCGAGGCGACGGGGACCCGGCCGCGTTACGCGCCGACCGCCGCCAGCGCCGGGAGTCGCGCCTGGTCGTACCGCTCCAGAAGGACGCGGGCCACCTCCGGTGCGGGACCGAGCACATCGGCGAGGACGTCGGCCTCGGCGGCGCCGCGGGCGATCCGGTCCGGCAGGTAACCGGGCGCCAGGACGTACGGCGCCACCGCCACGCGGGCACACCCGAGCGCCCGGAGTTCGCGCACGGCGTCCTGCGTGCGCGGAAGGGATGCGGAGGCGAACGCAGGCCGCACGGCGCACCAACCGGTGTGCCGCCACTCCCGCGCGATTTCAGCGATCACTGCGATCGCCTCCGGGTCTGAGGACCCCGCCGAGGCCAGCACGACCCCGGTCGAGGACTTGTCGGCGGGGCCCAGCCCCGCCTCGTACAGCCGGCGTTCCAGCGCGGCGGTCAGCAGCGGTGACGGGCCGAGCACCTCCGCCTGGCGGATGCGCAGCCGCGCGGGTGCCGCGCGCAGCACCGCCGGGATGTCCGACTTCGCATGGAACGCTCGGGTCAGCAGCAGGGGCTGCGTCACCACGTCCTGCACACCCTCCGCCGCCAGGGACTCCAACACCCCGTTCACGGACGGGATGTTGAAGTCCAGGAAGCCGGTCTCCACGCGCAGCCCCGGCCGCAGCGACCGCAGCCGCCGGACGAGGGCGTGCACCGTCGCGGCATGACGCGGGTCGCGACTGCCGTGGGCGATGACGACGAGGACGGGGTGAACCGGCTGGTGGCGCATGGGAGTTCAGCTCTTGACGAGGAGACCGCGGCTGCGCAGCACCCGCCGCTCCAGCGGACTGAAGATCAGCAGATCGATGGCGATGCCGACGAACAGGATGAGGAAGATGGCCAGGAAGACCATCGACATGGAACTGGCGTTGCGCCCGTTCTCCAGGAGCTGACCGAGGCCGACACCCAGATCGGGGGAGGAGGCGATGATCTCCGCCGCCATCAGCGAACGCCAGGCGAACGCCCAGCCCTGCTTCAGGCCCGCCAGATAGCCGGGCAGCGCGGCGGGCATCACGATGTGCCAGGTGCCGCGCAGGCCGGTGGCGCCGAGCGTGCGGCCCGCCCGCAGATACAGCGGAGGCACCTGGTCGACACCCGACACGAGACCGTTGGCGATGGACGGGACGGCGCCGAGCAGGATCACCGCGTACATCATCTTGTTCTCCAGGCCCAGCCAGATCACGGCCGGCGGCACCCACGCCACCGACGGCAGGGACTGGAGGCCCGAGAGAATCGGGCCGATGGCCGCGCGCACGAACCGTACCCGCGCCACCACCAGACCCAGCGGTGTGCCGATCACCAGCGCCAGCAGGAAGCCGAGCAGGCCGCGCGAGACGCTGGTCCAGATGTAGCCCAGCAGGGTGCCCTGCAGCCAGGCGTCCTCGACCTCGCCCCACACCGCGGACGGCGAGGGCAGCTTGGACGGGTCGGTGACGACCTCGAACGAGATCAGCCCCTGCCACACCACGAGGACCAGCGCCACGGCGATCAGTGGCGGCAGGGTCTTCTGGATGAACGTCTCCCGCAGCGGAGTACGGCTGTCGGCGGTGTCCTCCAGGGCGTCGAGGCCCGCCTCGAGGCCGCCGAGACCGTAACCGTCCTTGCTGTCCTCGACGGGAGCCTGCGGCGTTTTCGTCTCAGTGCTGGCCATGGCGGCGGATCTCCCCACGCAGTTCTTCGGTGATCTCGACGGACAGCTCCGCCACGGCGGCATCCTCGATCCGGCGCGGCTGCGGAATGTCCACCGTCCACTCGCGCGCGATCCGGCCGGGACGGGAGGAGAGGAGGACGACGCGCTGCGCGAGCCGTACCGCCTCGCGCACGTTGTGCGTGACGAACAGCACCGACACGTTCGTCTCGCTCCAGATCCGGGTCAGCTCGTCGTGCAGCACATCCCGCGTGATGGCGTCCAGCGCCGCGAACGGCTCGTCCATCAGCAGCAGTTGGCTGTCCTGCGCGAGCGCGCGGGCCATCGACACCCGCTGTCGCATACCGCCCGACAGCTCGTGCACCCGCTTCCCGTACGCGCCGTTCAGCCGTACGAGTTCGAGCAGCTCCTCCGCCCGGTCGCGCCGCTCCGTCTTCGCGACACCCCGGAGCTTCAGGGCGAGTTCGATGTTCTTGCCCGCGGTCAGCCACGGGAACAGGGCGTGCTCCTGGAACATCAGGGCGGGGCGCCCGTTCGTCCCGATGCTGCCCGCGGTCGGGGCGTCGAGCCCCGCGACCAGATTGAGCAGCGTCGACTTGCCACACCCGGAGGCCCCCAGGAGGGTGACGAACTCGCCCGGCGCGACATCGAGAGTGATGTCGTCCAGGACGAGCTGCCGCCCGGCGGGTCCGGAGAAGGACTTCGAGACATGCTCGATCCGGGCGGCGTGCGTGGCCGCCTCGGGTGCGCCGTCGGCGGCCTTGGCGAGGGTCGTGGCCATGGTCGTCACCTCCTGGGAACTCAACGTGTCTGTGGACGGACTTACTTGACGCCGAGACCGGCGTCGTCGACCGCGCTCTCGCCCTGGGCCTTGAGGACCTTGTTCAGGAGCGTGAGGTCGTAGATCCCGTTCAGATCGGGCTTCTCCAGGAGGCCGGCCCTGACCGCGTGATCGGCCTCGGTGTTGAGGGTGGAGGCCAGCGGGTCATTGGTGATCTGGATCGACTTCCAGGCCGGGTCGAGGACCTCGGCCGGGAGTGCCTTGCCGGAGTCGGCCTTCAGCTGGGCGTTCGCCGCGGCCTTCGCCTTGTCCGGGTTGGCGGTGATCCACGCGTTGGTCTTCACCGAGCCGTTCAGCACGGCCTCGACGACCTTCGGGTGCTCCTTCAGGAACTTCTGCGACACGATGATGTTCGTGATCACGAACTTCTTGTCGGGCCACAGCGACGACTCGTCGAGCAGCACCTTGCCGCCCTCGGCGACCAGCTTGGACGCGGTCGGCTCCGGCACCCAGGCGCCGTCGATGGAGCCGGACTTGTAGGCGTCCGGGGTGATCTTGTTGTCCGTGCGGACGACCGAGACATCGCCCTTGCCGCTCTGCGCGTCGACCTTCCAGCCCTGGTCGGCGATCCAGTTGAGGAACGCGACGTCCTGCGTGTTGCCGAGCTGCGGGGTCGCGATCTTCTTGCCCTTGACGTCCTTCAGGGACTTGATCTTCTTCGGGTTGACCACGAGCTTCACACCGCCGGCCGCCGAACCGCCGATGATGCGCAGGTTCTTGCCGTTGGACTTGGTGTAGCCGTTGATCGACGGCGAGGGGCCGATCCAGCCGATGTCGATCGAGCCCGAGTTCAGGGCCTCGATCTCGGAGGGGCCGGCGTTGAACGTGGAGTACTTCGCCTTGGTGGCACCCAGTTCCTTCTGGAACAGGCCCTCCTGGCGGCCCACGAGCGCGGTGGCGTGGGTGAGGTTGCCGAAGTAGCCGATCTTCACGGTGTCGAGACCGTCGATCTTCTTGGCACCGGCGGCGACGTTCTCCTTCGAGGAGGAGTCGTCCTTGGAGTCGGAGCCGTAGCTGCAGGCGGCGAGCGCGAGCAGGGGAAGTGCCACGGCGGCGGCAATGCCGCGACGAACAAGCACTGAGCGGTAGGCAGGCACGGGAGGTGTTCCTCTCGTTGGCCCGGCGGGTCACGGTCTCTCAGGTCGTGGCCGGGAGGTCGGCAGGTCTTCGTCCTGTCCGGGACGACGGGTGGGGGGACGGGGCGCGCAGGCAGTGCGCGTACGTCAGCGCGCACATCGCGCCACTCCGCCCTGCCCGCTGCCGAGGGCGCCGCTGCCGACGCGGCCGCCCTCCTTCGCGAACGTGGAGTAGAAGTCGGTGGAGGTCATGTCAGAAGTCCCACCCGTCGTCGTCGCCCTCGTCCTTGACCGGCTCCGGCGCGGCGAAGGACTCGCCGACCATGCCCGCGGTCAGCGTGGTGCCGTCCGCCGGGTCGATCAGGATGAACGAGCCGGTACGGCGGGAGTCGGCGTACGAGTCGAGCGGCAGCGGCTCGGCGGTACGGATCTTGACCCGGCCGATGTCGTTGGCGACCAGCAGACCCGGGTGCGGGTGCAGCGAGAGGTCGTCGAGGGTCAGCCGGGACGGAATGTCCTTGACGATCGCCTTGACCGTGCGGGTGCCGTGCTTGAGCAGCACCCGGTGGCCGATGGTGAGCGGCTGGTCGGCGACATGGCAGACGGTCGCCTCCACGTCCTGGGTGGTCGCCGGAGCGTCCTTGCTCGGCACGATCAGATCGCCGCGCGAGATGTCGATGTCGTCCTCCAGCAGGAGGGTGACCGACTGCGGGGTCCAGGCGACGTCGACCCGCTTGCCGAGCAGGTCGATCCCGGCCAGCCGCGTGGTGCGGCCGGACGGCAGGACGGTCACGCTCTCGCCGACGCGGAACGTGCCGGCCGCGATCTGGCCCGCGTAACCGCGGTAGTCGGGGTGCTCGGCGGTCTGCGGGCGGATCACGTACTGCACGGGCAGCCGTGCGTGGCAGTGGGCCAGGTCGTGGCTGACCGGCACGGTCTCCAGGTGCTCCAGGACCGTCGGACCGCCGTACCAGTCCATGTTCGCGGACGGCTCCACCACGTTGTCGCCGGTGAGCGCCGAGATCGGGATCGCGGTGATCTCGGGGACGCCCAGCTCGGACGCGTACGCCGTGAACTCCTCGGCTATCGCGGCGAACACGGACTCCTTGTACTCGACGAGGTCCATCTTGTTGACGGCGAGGACGACGTGGGGGACGCGGAGGAGGGCGGCGACGGCGGCGTGGCGGCGGGTCTGTTCGATGACGCCGTTGCGGGCGTCGACCAGGACGACGGCGAGGTCGGCGGTGGAGGCGCCGGTCACCATGTTGCGGGTGTACTGCACGTGGCCGGGGGTGTCGGCGAGGATGAAGCGGCGGCGTGCGGTGGCGAAGTAGCGGTAGGCGACGTCGATGGTGATGCCCTGTTCGCGTTCGGCGCGCAGGCCGTCGGTGAGCAGGGCGAGGTCGGGTGCCTCCTGGCCGCGGCTGTGCGAGACGCGCTGGACGGCCTCCAGCTGGTCGGTGAGGACCGACTTGGAGTCGTGCAGCAGCCGGCCGACCAGCGTGGACTTGCCGTCGTCGACGGAGCCCGCGGTCGCGAAGCGCAGCAGGGTCGTCGCCGACAACTGCTCGACCGACAGCGGCTGCGTGGGTTCGGTGGTGCTGGTCATGACTAGAAGTACCCCTCGCGCTTGCGGTCTTCCATCGCGGCCTCGGACATCTTGTCGTCGGCGCGGGTCGCGCCCCGCTCGGTGAGCCGGGAGGCGGCGATCTCGGCGATCACGGCGTCCAGCGTGGTGGCGTCGGAGTCGACGGCACCGGTGCAGGACATGTCACCGACGGTCCGGTAGCGGACGAGCCGCTTCTCGACCGTCTCGCCGCCCTTCGGGCCACCCCATTCGCCGGCGGTCAGCCACATGCCGGCCCGCTGGAAGACCTCACGCTCGTGCGCGAAGTAGATCTCGGGCAGCTCGATCTCCTCGCGGGCGATGTACTGCCAGACGTCCAGCTCGGTCCAGTTGCTGAGCGGGAAGACGCGGACGTGCTCGCCGGGCGCGTGGCGGCCGTTGTAGAGCTGCCACAGCTCGGGGCGCTGACGGCGCGGGTCCCACTGCGAGAACTCGTCGCGCAGCGAGAAGACCCGCTCCTTCGCCCGCGCCTTCTCCTCGTCCCGGCGACCGCCGCCGAAGACCGCGTCGAAACGCTCGGCCTGGATCTTCTCCGTCAACGGCACCGTCTGCAACGGGTTGCGGGTGCCGTCCGGGCGCTCCTTGAGGACACCGCGGTCGATGTAGTCCTGCACGGAGGCCACATGGAGCCGGAGTCCATGTGCGGCGACCACACGGTCGCGGTACTCGAGGACCTCGGGGAAGTTGTGTCCCGTGTCGACGTGCAGCAGCGAGAACGGGATCGCCGCGGGGGCGAACGCCTTCAGCGCCAGATGCAGCATGACGATGGAGTCCTTGCCACCGGAGAACAGGATCACCGGCCGCTCGAACTCCCCCGCGACCTCGCGGAAGATGTGCACCGCCTCGGACTCCAGGGCGTCCAGGTGGCTCAGCGCGTACGGGCTGCCCGTCTCTTCGGTGACACCGGCGACGGTCGTCATGCGAGGCCCCTCTCGGTGAGCAGCTGGTGCAGCGCGGCCGCGGACTCCGGCACGGTCTGGGTGTGGGACTCGATGCGCAGATCGGGCGCCACCGGCTCCTCGTACGGGTCGTCGACACCGGTGAGCCCGGATATCTCGCCCGCCGCCTGCTTGGCGTACAGCCCCTTCACATCGCGCACGGAGCACACCTCGACCGGCGTCGCGACATGCACCTCCAGGTACGCCGCGCCGCTGGCCTGATGCCGCTTGCGCACCGCCTCGCGGCTGTCCGCGTACGGCGCGATCACCGGTACCAGCGCCTTGACGCCGTTGCGGGCGAGCAGGTCGGCGAGGAAGCCGATGCGCTGCACGTTCGTGTGGCGGTCCTCGCGGGAGAAGCCGAGACCCGACGAGAGGAACTCGCGGATCTCGTCGCCGTCGAGCACCTCGACGCGGTGGCCCTCCTCGCGCAGCCGGCCGGCCAGCTCGTACGCGATCGTGGTCTTGCCGGCGCTCGGCAGACCCGTGAGCCAGACGGTGGCTCCGGTCGTCACTTGCTTCTCCTGGGAGTTCTCGGAGTTTTCGGAGTGCTCTGCGGACTCCGCGTTCTCGGTGTGCTGCGTCGACGTCGTCATCCGTGCAGCCCGCACTCGGTCTTGGAGCTGCCCGACCAGCGGCCGGCTCGTGCGTCCTCGCCCTCGGCCACCCGTCGGGTGCAGGGCGCGCAGCCCACCGAGGGATAGCCGTCCATCAGCAGGGGGTTGGTGAGCACCCCGTGCTCGGCCACGTACGCGTCCACGTCGTCCTGCGTCCAGCGGGCGATCGGCGAGACCTTGACCTTGCGGCGCTTCTCGTCCCAGCCGACCACCGGGGTGTTCGCCCGGGTCGGGGACTCGTCGCGGCGCAGCCCGGTCGCCCATGCCTCGTACGCGGTCAGGCCCTGCTCCAGCGGCTGGACCTTGCGCAGCTTGCAGCACAGATCGGGGTCGCGGTCGTGCAGCTTCGCGCCGTACTCCGCGTCCTGCTCGGCCACCGTCTGCCGCGGGGTGAGCGTGATGACGTTGACGTCCATCACGGCCTCCACCGCGTCGCGGGTGCCGATGGTCTCGGGGAAGTGGTAGCCGGTGTCGAGGAACACGACGTCCACACCGGGGAGCGCCCGGGAGGCGAGGTGGGCCACCACCGCGTCCTCCATCGAGGAGGTCACACAGAACTTCCCGCCGAACGTGTCCGCCGCCCACTGGAGGATCTCCAGGGCGGAGGCGTCCTCCAGGTCCCGGCCGGCCTGCTCCGCGAGCGCCTTGAGCTGCGCGGCGCGCGCCGCCTCGGGGTCCGTCTCCGTGTCCGTCCGGGCGTCTGCCTGAACAGTCGTCATGTCTCGTCCCCTCCAAGGTCGTTGTGCTGAAGGCCCCGGGCCAGCAGCCCGAGGAACTTCAACTGGAAGGCTCGATTGCACGCCGCGCATTCCCAGGCGCCGTGACCCTGCTCGCTGGGACGCAGGTCCTCGTCGCCGCAGTAGGGGCAGTAGAAGGGGGCCGCACGCTCGCTCATGACAGCGCCTCCTCGGAGGCGCGCGCCGCCCAGGTGGCGAAGCGCTCGCCGTCCTCGCGCTCCGCCTGGAAGCGCTTGAGGACCCGCTCGACGTAGTCGGGCAGCTCGTCCGAAGTGACCTTCAGACCACGGACCTTGCGGCCGAACCCGGCCTCCAGACCGAGTGCGCCGCCCAGGTGCACCTGGAAGCCCTCGACCTGGTTGCCCTGGTCGTCGAGGACCAGCTGACCCTTGAGACCGATGTCCGCGACCTGGATACGGGCGCAGGCGTTGGGGCAGCCGTTGACGTTGATGGTGACCGGCTCGTCGAACTCGGGGATGCGGCGCTCGAGTTCGTCGATCAGGGAGGCACCCCGCGCCTTGGTCTCGACGATGGCCAGCTTGCAGTACTCGATGCCCGTGCAGGCCATCGTGCCGCGCCGGAAGGACGAGGGCTTGACCCTGAGGTCGAGCGCCTCCAGGCCCTCCACCAGCGAGGCGACCTGGTCCTCCGCCACGTCGAGCACGATCATCTTCTGCTCGACGGTGGTGCGCAGCCGGCCCGAGCCGTGGGCCGCGGCCACCTCGGCGATCTTCGTGAGCGTGGTGCCGTCCACGCGGCCGACGCGCGGCGCGAAACCGACGTAGAAGCGGCCGTCCTTCTGCCGGTGCACACCGACGTGGTCGCGCCAGCGGGCGACCGGCTCGGCCGGCGCCGGGCCGTCGACCAGCTTCCGCTCGAGGTATTCGTCCTCCAGGATCTGGCGGAACTTCTCGATGCCCCAGTCGGCGACCAGGAACTTCAGCCGGGCACGGGTGCGCAGCCGCCGGTAGCCGTAGTCGCGGAAGATGGAGATGACGCCCTCCCAGGCGTCCGCGACCTCGTCCAGCGGAACCCAGGCGCCCAGGCGCTGGCCGATCTTCGGGTTGGTGGAGAGACCGCCGCCGACCCAGAGGTCGAAGCCGGGGCCGTGCTCCGGGTGGTGCACGCCGACGAAGGCGATGTCGTTGATCTCGTGGGCCACGTCGAGGAGCGGGGATCCCGAGATCGCCGTCTTGAACTTGCGCGGCAGGTTGGAGAAGGCCTTGTCGCCGATGAAACGGCGGTGGATCTCGTCGATGGCCGGGGTGCCGTCGATGATCTCGTCCTCAGCGATGCCGGCGACCGGCGAGCCGAGGATGGTGCGGGGCGTGTCACCGCAGGCCTCGGTCGTCGACAGCCCGACGGCTTCGAGACGGTTCCAGATCTCCGGGACGTCCTCGATGCGGATCCAGTGCAGCTGGATGTTCTGCCGGTCGGTGATGTCGGCGCTGCCGCGCGCGAACTCCTGCGAGATCTCCCCGATGACCTGCAGCTGTTCGGTCGTCAGCCGGCCGCCGTCGATCCGTACCCGCAGCATGAAGAACTTGTCGTCCAGCTCCTCCGGCTCCAGGATCGCGGTCTTGCCGCCGTCGATCCCGGGCTTGCGCTGGGTGTACAGACCCCACCAGCGCATCCGGCCGCGCAGGTCATTGGGGTCGATCGAGTCGAAACCCCGCTTGGAGTAGATCGTCTCAATACGTGTCCGCACGTTGAGACCGTCGTCGTCCTTCTTGAACTGTTCGTTGCCGTTGAGCGGGGTGAAGTGACCCACGGCCCACTGACCCTCACCGCGGTGACGGCTCACCTTGCGGCGGGGCGCGGCGGGATTCTGCGGGGTGGCGGCCATGGCTGATACGTCCTTCGGGACTACGGGACAGGCAGGAGAGCGGCTCTGACCTGCACATACGGGCGCATACAAAAGTATGGGCGCGTCATTGCGCGGGGCTCATGCAAGGGGGATCTCGGCGGCGCTGTGCTGTTCAGCTCGCCGGACAGATGGCGCTGGACATGCGGCAGAGATCGACGTGTCGCCGACTCACCAAGGCAATTCCAGTTCCAGACATGACGGAAGCGTGTCACGGGGATCTCGGGGGAGTCCACCATCGTCCGCAATGTGGACACCCTGGTCCCGAATGGCGAGACGAGGGTGTTGTCGGTCACAAGGCCGGACCCGAATCCGGGTCATCGCAGGTCAGACGGCCTGCGCTCCCGGCCAGGGGCCGGGTGGGGCCACCTCCGGCTCCTGCTCCACCTTGGTGTCGAAGAGCTGGAATCCGCGCCGCAGGTAGTTGTCCATCGCGTGCTCGCCGTCCTTGGTGCATGTGTGCAGCCAGACCCGCTTGGTCTCGGCCCGGCCCGGCCAGCGCCCGGCCAGGTCCCACGCCCGCGCGACCCCGTACGAGAGCAGGTGGCCGCCGATCCGCCGGCCCCGGAACGCGGGGATCAGCCCGAAGTAGACGATCTCCACGACCCCGTCGTCCTGCGGCTCCAGCTCGACGTACCCCGCCGGCGTGCCCCTGTCGTAGGCGACCCAGGTCTCCACGCCGGGCCGGTCCAGGGCCTCCCGCCACTGCGCGTAGGTCCAGCGGAGCCGGTCGGTCCAGCGGATGTCCCCGCCGACCGACGCGTACAGGAAGCGGCTGAACTCCGGCGAGGGGACCTCGGAGCGGACGATCCGGACGTCCCCGTCGGGCGCGGGCGCGGGCAGCAGGTCGGTCGGGGCCGTCTGCTCCAAGGACCAGGTGGTCACAGTGACGTTGCTCATGCGGGCCAGGGAACCACGGTGCCGGGGCCGCCTCCAAACGACGGCCTCCGGGCCCCGGATGCCGCTACTCCAGCGCGTCGTCGACCGAGGACAGCGGGACCGCGTACAGCACCCGCTCGGGGATCGCGTCGGGCTCCCACTGGTTGTCCTTGTTCGCCGCCCACTCGGTGAGTGTCCACAGCTCACCCGTCTCCGCCCAGTACGACATGGACTCGGTGTGCTGGCCCCAGCAGGCGTACGACTGGTCGGCGGTGCACTTGGCGGCCTCGGTGCCGTCGGTGTTCTGCCGCCACAGGGTGCCGTGCTTGCCGCGGCTGCCCGGGGCGTAGTCGACGTACCAGTCGGCCTTGTCCGCGCCGCTCCGCTTGTGGGAGATCACGCCCTGGAGCCCGACGGCCTTGGTCTCGTACGCCTCGTCGGCGTTGACGTTGTCGCTGGAGTTGCTGCCGAGCAGGCCGGTGCGGTCGCTCGCGGTGCTGTAGTAGTAACGCCAGACGCGGGCCGGCTCGGTGCCGCCGGAGCTGAACCACTCGCCCGCGACCAGGCTGTCCGGCGTCGAGGTGCGGTCCAGCGAGATGGACCCGAAGCAGGGAACGGCGTTGTCGTTGCCCGCCGTACAGGCGCCGCCGGTCAGGTCGTACGAGCCGATGGCGGGCAGCACGTACTGATAGCCGTGGGCCGAGTAGCCGCCGCTGACCTTGCCGACCGCGTCGCTGTTCACGTTCGCCTGCAGGATGCGGTGCATGTCGAAGACGAAGAGGGCGTTGTTGTGGTCGGCGCCGTTCTGCGCGGTGACGATCAGCTTGTCCTGGTACCAGACCATGCCGCCGATGTGGGAGCGGACGGCGCCGAAGTCCGCGCCCCCGCTCAGCGGGGCGACCAGCAGGACCCAGCGGTACTTGAGGTTGCCGGGGTCGTTCGCGTCGATGAAGGCGATCCGGGCCAGGCCCTTGTCGTCCGCCGGCTCGCCCGCCTTGTGGTCGTTGTGCGTCCAGCCGGAGAGGATGACCCGGTCCTCGCCCCACTTGCCGTCGTTGTCCGCGTCGCCGGAGGTGGTGACGGACTGCGGCAGCCACTTCTGGGTCGTGGCGTCCCCGCTGTCCCAGCAGTACGCGCGCGAGGCGGTCGGTTCCACGGGCAGCGCGGCGGCTTCGGTGCCGGAGCAGGCGGACTTGTTCCGCATCGGGTGGTTGGCGTTCTGCAGTACGCCGTGGACGCCGACGTTGCCGCCCATGTTGCCGGTGAGTGCGGTGAGGCTGCTCGGGCTGACCAGGTTCTCGTGGAGCTGGAGCTTGCCGATCTCGGCGGAGGAGGCGAGCTGTACCAGCTTCCCCGGGTCGTCGCCGCCCGCGGCCTGCGACGTACTGATCAGCGTGGCGGCGGCGGTGAGCCCGAGCGCCGTGCCGGTCAGCACGGCCCGCAACGCCTGCCCCCTGCGCTTGCGACGGTGCCTGCCGCGGTACGTCATACGTCCTCCCGAGGACCAACTGCCCCTCATGATCCAGACGTTGAGCGAGGAGCGGGTGGGGTGGCCCGTGCGAGGGATGCTACGGCAGAGAGGGCACGGGAAGGTCGAAGACGCCGGAATTGGGGCAGCCCAGGCCCCGACCGGCCCTGCCCGGACGGACTCCCCGACCCCACCGTCCGACCTCGCTTCCCGGAGTCACGGCCGCGCCCCCGGCCGAGCCGCGCCCCAATTCACCCCAGGTCTGCCGACGCCTCCGCACCCCGGAGCCACTCCGCGCGCTCCTTCAGGACGGCCGGAGCCGTCGAGTGCGGCAACAGGTCGGCCGGGTGGTCGGGGAGCACGATGTCGACCTCCACCGCGTCGCGGAAGCGGTACGGGCGGTGATCGAGAAGGCCCATGAGACGCCGGCGCAGCCGGGACAGCTCGGCGCGGACGGTCACCGTGCGCGTGGGGTCGCCGAAGAGGTCGACGGCGAGCTGGGCGGCGGTGCGGCCCTGCCGGTGCACGGCCAGCACGTACAGCAGCTCCGCGTGGCGCGGGCTCAGGTCCTGGGTCCAGCTGCCCGCCGCCCCGGCAACGGTGGCGCGCGGCCGGCGGGGCTCGCTCAGGTCCAGCACCGCACGGCTCGCGCTGTCGGAACTGTCGGAGCTGTCGGCCTCCGTGATCCGCAGCAGCCAGCCGCCGGGCATCGGCTCCGCCACGCAGGTCCCGAGCGAGGGCAGCCAGACCCGGCCGGCCCCGAGCGAGTCGGGCAGCGACACCCGGTCGACCGGCGGCATTCCGGTGACCGCCGCGAGCCAGCCGTGGACGTCCACCACCAGCGCCCTGCCGCCCAGCCGGCACAGCAGGGGCGCGGCCACCGCCCGCAGCCGCTCGATGGCCGCCAGATGCCGGTTGCGCAGCTCGCTCTCGGCGAGCCGGGACACCGAGTCGACCAGGGCGAGGGTGGCCGGATGGAAGCTGCTCTCCGGCCCGCTCACGTCGATGACGCCCAGCAGTCGTCCGTCCCGCGGGTCGTGCACCGGGGCGGCGGCACAGGTCCAGTTGTGCAGGGTGCGGAGAAAATGTTCGGCCGAGTGCACCTGGACGGGGGCGCCGGCGGTCAGCGCGGTCCCGATCGCGTTGGTGCCCGTCGCGTCCTCGCTCCAGGCGGCGCCCTCCTCCAGGCAGATGGTGTCGGCCCGGCGCAGCACGCCCGCGTGGCCCTCGCGCCACAGCACCCGCCCCTCCGGGTCCGTGACCACCATGATCTGGAGCGACGCGTCGGCGACCGACCCGAGCCCCCCGCTGAGCAGCGGCATCACCTCGGCGAGCGCGGTCGAGGTGCGGCGGTGCTCGAGCTCGTCGGTCGGCAACAGGACGCTGTCGGTGCCCTGTTCGGGGGAGACGCCGAAACGTTTCGCTCGACGCCAGGACTCGCCGATGACCGGCCGCGGTACCACCGCCGACCGCCCGCCCGTGAGCGCCGCGGCCCACGTCTGTTCCAGGCGCCGGGCCGTGACGGACGGGTCCAGCGGGGCGAAACGAGCCGGGTTGAACGATGTGATCTTCACAGAGCACTCTCCAAACACCGGTGCCGCGTACGAGCTGTGACGTCGTCGTCTCTCATCGTGCCTGCTCTCGGCTCGGAGCGCCGGTGGTTCGGCGAGGAATGCAACGGTCTGCAACTCTCGCCAACGGCTGCCGGGTTCATTGAAACTGACACGACGCCGCCCGTGCGGCGTCCGCGCTCCCGAATGGGGCCGGTGCGCGGGGGTGGTGCCGTGTCGGCGCAGCACCACCCCCGTTTCGCAGACAGCCGCGGGACCCCTCCGGCTCACCGTGGCTGAACCGCCGGTCAGCTCACCGGCCGGGCCCGTTCCACCACCGACGCCAGATCGAGGCTGTGCGGAAGCGTGCCGAAGGCCGAACCCCAGTCACCGCCCAGGCGCGAGGCACAGAACGCGTCGGCGACCTCCGGGGGCGCGTAGCGCACCAGCAGCGAGCCCTGGAGCACCAGCGCGACGCGCTCCACGAGCCGGCGCGCGCGGCCCTCGACGCCGTCCAGATCGGCGAGTTCGGTCAGCAGGTTCTTGATCGCCCCGTCCAGCCGGTGATCGGCGCCCCGGGCCAGCCCCACCTCCCGCAGATACGCGTCCAGCGCCCCCGGCTCCCGCTGGAGCGCGCGCAGGACGTCGAGCGCCTGCACATTGCCCGCGCCCTCCCAGATGGAGTTCAGCGGCGACTCGCGCAGCAGCCGGGGCATGCCGGACTCCTCGACGTACCCGTTGCCGCCCAGGCACTCCAGCGCCTCGACCGCCACCGGCGTACACCGCTTGGTCACCCAGTACTTGGCGGCCGGCACCGCCAGCCGCAGGAACGCCCGCTCCTGCTCGCTGCCGTCGTCGTACGCGGCCGCCAGCCGCAGCGCGAGCGTCGTCGCCGCCTCCGACTCCAGGGCCAGGTCCGCCAGTACGTTCCGCATCAGCGGCTTGTCGATCAGCGTGCCGCCGAACGCCTCGCGGTACGTGCTGTGATGGATGGCCTGCGCGACGGACTGCCGCATCAGCGAGGCCGAACCGAGCACACAGTCCAGCCGGGTCGCCGCGACCATCTCGATGATGGTGCGCACCCCGCGCCCCTCGTCCCCGACCCGGCGCGCCCAGGTCCCGTCGAACTCCACCTCGCTCGACGCGTTCGACCGGTTGCCGAGCTTGTCCTTGAGCCGCTGGATGCGGAATACGTTGCGCGTGCCGTCCGCCAGGACGCGCGGCACGAGAAAGCACGTGAGACCCTCCGGTGCCTGCGCCAGCACCAGGAAACCGTCCGACATCGGCGCCGAGCAGAACCACTTGTGGCCCGTCAGCTCGTACGTCCCGTCCTCGGCGAGGGGCCGGGCGGACGTCGTATTGGCCCGTACGTCACTGCCGCCCTGCTTCTCCGTCATGCCCATCCCGAAGAGCACACCGGCCTTCTGGGAGGCGGGCCGCAGCCCTTCGTCGTAGACGGTGGACGTCAGCCGCGGCTCCCACTCGGCGGCCAGCGCCGGGTCCGTGCGCAGGGCCGGCACCGCCGCGTGGGTCATCGACAGCGGGCAGCCGTTGCCCGCCTCGACCTGCGTCCAGACCACGAAACCGGCGGCGCGCCGGACATGCCCGCCGGGACGCGTCCAGGCCGCGGTCAGACCGGCCGAGACGCCCTTGCCGAGCAGCCGGTGCCAGGACGGATGGAACTCGACCTCGTCGACCCGGTTGCCGTAGCGGTCGTGGGTGCGCAGCTTGGGCGGGTTCTCGTTGGCCAGCACCCCCCACTCCTGCACCTGCGCGGAACCGGCCGACCGTCCGAGCCCCGACAGCTCGTCGCGGGCCTCGTCGAGAAGTGGTGGTTCGAGATGCCGTTCGACCGCCTCCACGAGGGCCCGGTCGGCGGCAAAGACGTCATATGCGACCAGGGGCGGAGCCTGGTTGGTCACGGTGTGGGTGCTGGCTGCCATACGGATACGGTAAGGACGTGCACCAGGCAAAAGAAACACCTGAACGGCCTCCCTCGGGCCGTCTTCACCGCGCCAAAGCGCTGTACCGGAACGTGTCGAAGCGCAGGACCGCCTGGCTGCTGCTCAAGGACACCGTCAACTCGTGCATGGAGTACCGGATCCTGGGACTGGCGGCGGAGGCGGCGTTCTTCACGCTGCTCTCCGTGCCGCCGCTGCTGCTGAGCATGATCGGACTGCTCGGCTATGTGGACGACTGGACCGGTGCCGACACCATCGCGAGCCTGGAGAACAACCTCCTGGAGGCGTCCCGCACGGTCCTGTCCGACAAGGGTGTCGCCCAGATCGCCCAGCCGATCCTCGACGACGTGATGAAGGGCGGCCGCCCCGACGTCATCTCCCTCGGCTTTCTGTTCGCCCTGTGGTCGGGCTCCCGCGCGGTGAACGTCTTCATCGACACCATCACCGTCATGTACGGCCTCGACGGCACCCGCGGGATCGTGAAGACCCGGGTGATGTCGTTCCTGCTCTTCGTCGTGGCGCTGCTGATCGGCTCGGTCGCGCTGCCGCTGATGGTGGCAGGCCCGGACGCGGTGGTGAAGATCGTGCCGTGGTCGACGACCGTCGTGCAGGTCCTGTACTGGCCCGTCGTCATCGTCCTGTCCATCGTCTTCCTGACGACGCTCTACCACGTGTCCGTGCCGGTCCGCTCGCCCTGGATCGAGGACGTGCCGGGCGCTCTGGTGGCCCTCGCCATGTGGGTGCTCGGCAGCTTCCTGCTCCGCATCTACCTGACCAGCACCGTCGAGGGCCCGACGATCTACGGATCGCTCGCCGCGCCGGTCGCCGTGCTGCTGTGGATCGGTGTGTCCGCCTTCGCGGTGCTGGTCGGTGCCGCCGTCAACGCCGCCATCGACCGGGTCTGGCCGGCCGCCGCCACGGCCGCCGCCCGTGCCGCCAACGAGCGGCTGCGCGAGGCCCAGGTCGCCGAGTACATCGCCCGCGCCTCCGCGGCCCGCTCGACCGATCCCGACCCGGACCCGGGCGACCCGGACATGCCCTCCGAGTTCCCCGAGCGCTGGTCGCGCTTCCTGCCCCCGGAGGACGTGACGTCCCGGCTGCGGACGCACGCCAAGAACACCCACCACCAGCACCCGCACCAGCGCGGGGACGAACCGCCTCCGGGACACTGACCCGCCGAGCATCCCGCCGCGGCCGCCCGGCTACACCTTCCAGACCCCCGCCGCCGCGTTCTCCCGCACGAAGTCCGAGAACTCGCGCGGCGCGCGGCCCAGGATCTGCTGGACACCGTCGGAGAGATAGGCGTTGCGCCCGTCGAGCAGGCTCTCGAAGAGCTCGACGAGGAACTCGGACTCCTCGGCCGGCACCCCGAACCCGGCCAGCGTGTCCCCGTACTGACGGGCCGTCACCGGCGTGTACGTCACCTTGCCGCCCGTCGCCTCCGCGATCTCGGCGACCGCCGCACGGAAGGTCAGCAGACGCGCCCCGGAGACGGCGAGTTCCTGCCCGACGTACCGGTCGCCCGCCGTCAGCGCGGCCACCACGACATCCGCGATGTCCCGCACGTCGATGAACGGCTCCGCCACCTCGCCGGCCGGGAACACCAGCTCCCCATGGCGCAGCCCCTGCACGAGCGGGCCCTCGCTGAAGTTCTGCGCGAACCACGAGGACCGGACGATCGTCCAGTCGGCGCCCGACGTCCTGAGCGCCTCCTCGGTCGGCCGGGCCCGCTCCTCACCGCGCGACGACAGCAGCACCAGCCGCCGCACGCCGAGTGCGACCGCCTCCCGGGCGAGGGCGCCGACCGCTTCGACGGCTGACGGGGAACCGACGTCCGAGGGGTGCACGAGATAGGCCGCGTCGGCGCCCCGCAGCGTGTCCGCCCACGTCGCCCGGTCGTCCCAGTCGAAGCCCTGCGCGCGGGACGCGGCCCGCACCGTGAGACCCGCCGCCCGCGCGGCCTGAACGACCCGGCTGCCGGTGCGCCCCGAGGCCCCTGTCACCAGCACCGTCATGTCCGGTGTACGTGCCGTGTTCTGTGTCATGCGACCAGTCAACTGCCGTGCCCCGACAGGGACCATCGCTGAACGGCTCATTCCCATAAGCGGACGTCTACGACAGTTCCCCCGGGGCGTCTACGCTGGCGCCATGGACGCACTCGCAGGTCTGCTGGAAGGTCCACGCGCGCGTGGCGCCTTCATGATCCGCGCGTGCTTCGACCCGCCCTGGTGCGTGCGCGTCGAGGACCGCGCCCCGCTGACGATCATGCTGGTGGTCCGCGGCGAGGCCCGGATCATGCCGGACGGCGGGGAGCCGCTGGCGCTTCGGGCCGGGGACCTGGCCATCGCGCGCGGCCCGGGTCCGTACAGCTGCGGCGACGCGCCGGGGACCGCGCCGCAGGCGGTGATCCTGCCGGGCGGTGAGTGCACCTACCCCGACGGGCAGTCCCTCAAGGGCCACTGGGACCTCGGTGTGCGCAGCTGGGGCGACCGGCTCGACGGCTCCACGGTGCTGCTGATCGGGACGTACATGATGCAGGGGGAGGTCAGCGGACGGCTGCTGGACGCCCTGCCGCCGCTGCTGTCGCTGACGTCCGACGACTGGGAGTGCTCGCTGCTGCCGATCGTCGCCGAGGAGATCGTGCGGGACGAGCCCGGCCAGGAGGTGGTGCTCGACCGGCTGCTCGACCTGCTGGTCATCGCCGCGCTGCGGGCCTGGTTCTCGCGCCCCGACGCCGAGGCGCCCGCCTGGTACCAGGCGCTCGCGGACCCCGTCGTGGGCCGGGTGCTCCGGCTCGTCCAGGACGACCCGGCGCACCCCTGGTCGGTGGCCACGCTCGCCGCCAAGGCCGGGGTCTCACGGGCCGCGCTGGCCCGCCGCTTCAGCGAACTCGTGGGCGAGCCCCCGATGACGTATCTGACCGGCTGGCGGCTCGCGCTGGCCGCCGACCGGCTGCGGGACACCGAGGAGACCATCGGGGCGATCGCCCGCCAGGTCGGTTACGGCAGCTCGTTCGCGCTGTCCAGCGCCTTCAAGCGGGTCTACGGCGTCAGCCCGCAGGAGCATCGGACGCGGGCGGCGTAGCCTGACATACGTGGCTGTCGAGCGCTCCGCAGCGGCTCCGGGATACACGGAACGGGCCTCCCGGCTGGCCGGCGCGGTGGTCTGGTCCCGCCGGCCGTCCGGCGCCGGGACCACGCCCGTGCTGCCCGACGGCTGCATGGACCTTCTCTGGCACGAGGGACGGCTTCTCGTCGCCGGACCCGACACCCGCGCGTACGTCCCCGCAGGCGCGGACGGCCGCTGGGCGGGCGTGCGCTTCTTCCCCGGTACGGCACCCGCCCTCCTCGGCGTACCGGCGCACGAACTGCGCGACCTGCGCCCGGAGTTGGCGGACCTGTGGCCCGCCTCCGAGGTGCGGCGCCTGACCGCACGGGTCGACGCGGCGGCCGATCCCGTGACCGCGCTCGAAGACATCGCCCTGGAGCGGGCGGCCGGCGCACCGCCCGCCGATCCGCTGCTGAGGGCGCTCGTGGCGGCCCTGGACGCGGGCCGCCCGGTGGCCGTGACCGCCGGTGAACTGGGCCTCGGCGCACGCCAGTTGCACCGCCGTTCCCTCGCCGCGTTCGGCTACGGACCGAAGACGCTGGCCCGCGTCCTGCGGCTGCAACGCGCCCTCGCGCTCGCCCGCGGCGGGGTGTCCTTCGCCGACACCGCGACCAGGGCCGGATACGCGGATCAGGCCCATCTGGCGCGAGACGTAAGGGAGTTGGCGGGCATGCCGCTCCGGGAACTGCTCGGACGCGCTGATCCGAACGGCAGCCGCTAGGGCGTGCCAGGGGTCGCGGGGCAGACGGGACTTTGCGGACTGCCCTAGGGGGTGTCCGGCAGCGGGGCGAACAGGTCCACGCCGTTGCCGTCGGGGTCGTGGACGACCGCGTACCGCATCCCCCAGAACGCGTCCCACGGCTTGAGCTCGCCGTGGTGTCCCGCGCTGACCAGCTCCTCGTACACGGAGTCGACCTCGGACGGGTCGTCGCAGCGGAAAGCGAGCCCGATCCGGCCCCCGGCACGGGCCGGCGGCTGCCAGTCGGCGTGGAAGGACCGGATGGTCGCCTCGGTGTCGAGCGCCAGCCGGAGCCCGCCGGGCAGCTCCGCCTCGACATGCGGCTGGTCCTCGGAGCCCTCGGGGAAGACCAGACCGAGACGGCGGTAGAACGTGAGCGTGGCGGCCATGTCGGAGACGACGAGGCCGACCACATCGAATCGTGGAGTCATGCGGACACGGTAGGCAGGCCGCAGGCGCCGGGTCTTGAACGAATCGGACACCGGCGCGGTGCGGCCGCAACCGCCCGGGCGACGGGCTGATCCATCCGGCGCCCCGTACCCCGTACCCGACGCCTAGGCTCGGAGCATGGCCTTCAACGTCCTCGTGTACACCCGCACCACGGGCTACCGGCACGACTCCATCCCGGACGCGGTCGCCGCCGTGCGCTCCCTCGGGGCCGCGCACGGCTTCGGCGTTGACGCGAGCGAGGCCCCCGGTGTCTTCGAGGCGCCCCTCGACGCGTACGCGGCGGTCGTCTTCCTCTCCACCAGCGGGGAGGTGCTGACTCCGGAGGGGCGGACCCGCCTCACCGCGTACGTCGAGTCGGGCGGAGGTTTCGCCGGGGTGCACGCGGCGGCCTGCACCGAGTACGACTGGCCGTACTACGGCGAGCTGCTCGGGGCCCGGTTCGCCCGCCACCCCGACCACCAGCCGGGCAGGGCCGTCGTCGAGGACCGTGCGCACCCGGCGACCCGACACCTGCCGCCCGTCTGGGAGTTCACGGACGAGTGGTACGACTTCCGCAGCAGTCCACGGACTTCGGTCCACGTGCTCGCCTCCGCCGACGAATCCTCGTACACCGGAGGCGGGATGGGCGCGGACCACCCGCTCGTGTGGTGCCGGCGGCAGGGCACGGGCCGGGTCTTCTACACCGCGCTCGGACACGCCGCGGAGGCTTACGAGGACCCGGACTTCCGCGCCCATCTGCTCGGCGGGATCAATTGGGCGGCCGGCGTCTCACGATGACGGCGTCGAGCCGTACGCCGTCAGGAAGCGGTCGCGGAAGGAGCTCATCTTCCAGACCGGGGCGTCGTGCTTCGGCTGCAGTCCGTCCGTCCAGCCCCAGTCGGCGATCTTGTCCAGCACCTTCGGGTCGTGGGCGACGATCGCGCACGGCACATCGCGGCTGGCCTGGTTGCCGCTGACCTTGGCCATCGGCTGGTGGTCGCCGAGGAAGACCAGGACGGTGTTCTTGTTGCCGTACTTGACCACGTAGTTGATGAGGCTGTTCACCGAGTACTGGATGGACTTGCCGTACTCCTGCTTCACCTTGGTGGAGTCGTAGAAGACGTCCGCGGGCTTCTTGCCGGCCTTCTGGATGGCGTTGTAGACCGAGCCGTCGCCGACCTGGTCCTGGGGGATCGTCTTGGGGATCGGGGCCCAGGGCTGGTGGCTGGAGGTCAGGATGATCTCGGACATCAGCGGCTTGTCGTGCTTCTTGCCGTGCTCCAGGCGCTCGAACGCGGTCAGTGCGTACTGGTCGGGCATGGTCGACCAGCTGAACTTCGGTCCCTGGTAGCCGAGTTCGCGTGAGTCGTAGAGGTGGTCGAGGCCGTAGAACTTGGCCTCCGGCCAGTTCTTCTGCACGCCGGGCATGATGCCGACCGTGCGCCAGTCACCGGTCTTCTTGAAGGCGCTGGTCAGGGTCAGATGATCGCCCGCCGTGACCGTGCGGTAGCGCTGCTGGTTGTCGATCCACAGGCCCGACAGGAACGTGGAGTGGCCGAGCCAGCTGCTGCCGCCGTAGGTCGCGGAGGTGAGCCAGCCGCTCTTCGCCGAGTAGCCGGCCTTGCCGAGCTTCGCCGTCGCGGAGGTGAGCGTCGCGTCGACGCCCGGCGCCATGATCGGGTCCTCCACCGCGCTGCGGCCGTAGCTCTCGATGAAGGCGAAGATCATGTCCTTGCCCCGCAGCCCCGTCAGCAACTGGTCCGGCGGGGTGCTGCCGAAGGTGTCCGTCTTGGCCACCTTGGCGAACTCGGCCTCGTCGCGCAGGGTGGCCCGCACCCGCTTCGCCCGGTCCTGGACGGATGCGGCGGTGTGCTCGGAGGCGACCGGCACGCCGGAGTACTGGGCGCCGGTGGCCATGCAGAGCACCCAGACGGTCCCCATCGCCAGGATCGAGCGGGTCGCCACCGCGCTGTGCCCGGCCATCAGGTGGGCGAGCCGCACCACGGACAGCGTCATGAGGACGAGCACCGCGAGGACGAGGACCACGGCCAGGGCGGCGGCAGCAATAGCGCCCGTCGACCCGAGGGAGTCCTGGAGGTAGGACTGGGCGTCGCTGAACAGGGCCCAGTCGAGGACGACGTTGAACCCGCGTCCGAGGAATTCGTTGAAGCCCATGTCGAGGAGGTTCAGAACCGTCAGCGCGCCGAGGCTCACCCCGGCCAGCACCGCCACCACGAGCCGGGGCCTGCGCGGCAGGACGATCAGCACGGCCGCGCCGAAGACCGCTTCGACCGGTATGCGTACGAACTCGGCCGGCCGCAGGTTGGCCAGGTTGTTCGGCAGCAGCAGGGCGACGACCACGAAGGCGAGCGCCAGCGCGCTGGTGCCCCAGGCCACGGCGCGCGCCGGAACGGGGTACCTGGCGCGCCATCCCCGGCTGCCGGTACCCGGGTCCGCATCGACGGCCGCATCGGCACCCGTATCCGAGCCCGCACCAGCACCCGTATCCGTGCCCGTATCTGTGTCCGCGCCCTCGTCGGAGGCGGCGTCGGCGACGACCCGCGCCGTGGGGACCTCGGCACTCTCGTCCGCGGGCGCCGTCCCCTCGTGCCGCTTTGCCTTGTCCGGGTCAGGGGACCGCTGTGAGCGCGTGAAGAGAGACAACCCGACGTTCCTTCCGTGCAATGCCCGGTGATGGGCGGCGGACCGGGCTCAGCAGGCCCCGCCCTTACTCCGTACGGTCGGCCGGCGGGTTCTGTTCAATCACCGGGGCCACTCATAGGAAAGCCACTGTGACCAGGGGCGGGTCGTCACGGAGCGTCGTGCGGTCCGCGCCGGGAGACCGCCGTGCCGGCCGTTCGGGCTGCGGGTCGCGGGACTGATGTGATGCGGTGGCGGGGCAGCTCCGCGCACGGCCGCCCGGCGGTGAGGACAAGGACAGGGACGAAAGCGGGCAGCGGTAAGGATGAGGGCAGCGGTGAGGAGAGGGACGTATGGGACGCAGCGTCGATCCGTCCGAGGGCCCGGTGGTCACCACCCCGTACGGCGCCGTACGGGGCCGGTACGAGAAGGGTGTCGCCGTCTTCCGCGGCATCCCTTTCGCCGCGCCGCCGTTCGGCCCGCACCGCTTCCGCCCGCCGGTGCCGCCCGAGCGGTGGGACGGTGTGCGCGACGCGGGCACTTTCGGACCGACCCCGCCGAAGCCGCCGTACTCCGAGGCGTTCGCGCGGCTTCTGTCGGACCCGGTGGTGGCCGGTGACGACTGCCTCAACCTCAATGTGTGGACGCCTGATCCGGCGCCCGGTGCCCGGCTCCCGGTCATGGTGTGGGTCCACGGCGGGGCCCTGACCAGGGGCTCGTCCGCCGTCCCCGTCTACGACGGCAGCAGCTTCGCACGCGACGGCATCGTGCTGGTCTCCTTCAACTACCGCCTGGGCCTCGAGGGTTACGGCCTCTTCCCGGACGCGCCGCCGAATCTCGGGCTGCACGACCAGCTCGCCGCCCTGGAGTGGGTGCACGACGCGATCGCCGGATTCGGCGGCGACCCGGACCGGGTGACCGTCTTCGGCGAGTCCGCGGGCGCGATCAGCATCGGTGCGCTGCTGGCGAGCCCGCGCGCCGCGGGACTGTTCCGGCGGGCGGTGCTGCAGAGCGGGCCGCCGGAGGCCACGGAACGCGAGAAGGTACGGCGCCTGGTGCGACGGATGGCGACCCGGCTGAAGATCCCGGCGACCGCAGCCGCCTTCGCCGCCGTCGACCGTCCCCTGCTCGCGGAGGTCCAGGCCGAGGTCGGCCGCCGCGCCAGCCCCATCCTGGGCGGACCGGCCTTCGGCATCGTCGTCGACGGCGACCTGGTGCCGCGCGATCCGCTGGCGGCGCTGCTGGACGGCGCCGCCCGGGACATCGACCTGATGATGGGCTGGACCAGCGAGGAGTACCGGCTGTGGCTCGCGCCCACCGGGCTGGTCGAGCGCATCGACCGGCTCGGGCCGGTCGCCGTCGCCGGCGCGATGGCGCGCTGCCACTGCGGCCCCGACGTCCCCCGCGGGTACCGCGCCGCCCACCCCGACGCGGGCACCGCCGACCTGGTCGGCCAGCTGGTCACGGACCATCTCCTCCGCGTACCGCTGCACCGGCTAGCGGACGCCCGACTGCACCCGCTCTCCCCGGCGCACGACGCCTCCGGACCCCCGCCTGAGGATCTCGCGTACGGCGTCGACGGGCGGGGGCGCCCGGGCTCCGGGGTGTATCGCGTCGACGGGCGGGGGCGGCCGGGCTCCCGGGCGTACGGCGTCGACGGGCGGGGCTCCGCCGTCGGCTCCGATGGCACCGGGACCACGGGCAATGGCTTCCACGGCAATGGCTCTCACGGCAATGGCTCCCACGGGACTGGGGCTGACGGCGCCGGGACCCTGGGGCTCGCCGCCCCCTCGTACGTCTACGAGTTCGCCTGGCCCTCCAACGTCCCCGGCCTCGGCGCCTGTCACGCCCTGGAGCTGGGCTTCGTCTTCGACACGGCCGACGTCCCGGAGTCGACGACTCTCGCGGGGGGCGGCGCCCCGCAGGAACTCGCCGACGCGATGCACGGGGCGTGGGTGCGCTTCGCGGTGGACGGTGATCCGGGCTGGCCCGCCTGGGACGCGTCGCACCCCGTGCGCATCTTCGGTGCCGAGCCGGAGCTCCTGCACGGCCCCCGGGACCATGAAATGGCCCTGTGGCAGGCCGAGTACCGGCGACAGGAAGCGGCCCCCGCCTCGGCCCCGGCCAACGGTTCGCCCACCCGCACCGCGGCACCGCTCTCGGCGGTACGACGCCTGCGTCGCCCGGGAGGCGTCCGGCGTACGTGAAGAGTCCGCACGTAAGGAAGAGGACGCCGCGCGGTGTGAGCGGCGCAGTCGATGACGGTCATGAAGGATCCGCCACCGGGCCCTCCCGCCGGCCGCGGCTCGCCCATGCCAGGGCTTACGCCGCCGTACGCCCGACCGCCTGCGAGATCCCCGTGATCGCGGTGGGTCCCACCCGGCAGCAGCCGCCGATGAGCCGGGCCCCCGCCCGCCGCCAGCCGGTCACCTGCTCGGACGTGAAGGTCGGGCGGCCGTCCCAGGCCCGGGCTCGCGCGTCCCAGGTCTCGCCGCTGTTCGGGTAGACCACGACGGGCTTGCCGGTCACCCGCGCGGCGGTCTCCACGGCGCTGTCCACGTCCGCCGGGCTGCAGCAGTTCACGCCCACCGCGATCACCTCGTCGGCGTCCGCGGCCAGGGCGAAGGCGTCCTCCAGGGGCTGCCCGGCCCGCGTGCGGTCGCCGTCGACGGTGTACGACAACCAGGCCGGCACGCCCAGCCCGCGCACCGCACGCAGCAGCGCGCGCGTCTCGTCCGTGTCCGGCACGGTCTCCAGGGCGAGCACGTCAGGTGCGGCGGCGGCCAGCACCTCCAGGCGCGGGCGGTGGAAGCGCTCCAGCTCGTCGACGCTCAGGCCGTACCGCCCCCGGTACTCGGAGCCGTCCGCGAGCATCGCCCCGTACGGGCCGGCCGACGCGGCCACCCACAGCGGTCGGGTCACGCCCCCGGCGTGCGCGCGCCGGGCGGCCTCGCGCGCCAACTCGACGCTGAGACCGATCAGTTCGGCGGCCCGCTCGGGTCCCACAGCACGCTTGGCGAAGCCCTCGAAGGTGGCCTGGTAGCTGGCGGTGACCGCCACGTCCGCGCCCGCCTCGAAGTAGGCGAGGTGCGCCTCGGTGATCGCCTCGGGGCGCTCGGCGAGCAGACGCGCCGACCACAGCTCGTCGCGCAGGTCGTGCCCCGCCGATTCGAGCTGGTTGGACATACCACCGTCCAGGACGACCGTGCCGGTGTCCAGGGCGTCGGCGAGCGTGCGGGAGGTGTCGCTGGTCATGTCACGACGCTAGCCGATACGCGGTGGGGTACCTGGGTGTGTCCGTCAGGTGAGCGGTATGTCCAGTATATGAGATGGCGGGGAGGGGTGCGGGCCGGCGTCGGCAGTTCACCTCGGGACGACGTCAGATATCGGCGGCAAGCCGTGCACTTCGACCTGATCCGCCCCGGAACCATCGTCCCGACCTCTAGTGCCGACGGGCTTGGTGAGATGAAGTGGACTCCTGGGGCGCTCCGTCCGGAACCGGGGCGTCCCAGGTCCATGCAGGAGACCGGACACCGTTCGGCCGTCACCGAACCGTCCCGCACCTAACGTCGGCGTATGACAGAGACCCGGCAGCAGACACCGGCGGAAGCCCTCGTAGGTATGGTCGATCACGTGCTCGCGGCGGCCGCGACCCGGACCGGAGGGGACGGGGAGCCCCTGCGGGTGGACGAGCGGGTGTACGCGCCGCGCGTGGCGATCCGGAGAGGCGCCGATCATCTCGTCGACCACCTGGCCGAGTTGGAGACACGGCTGGTGGGGGAGGATCCGGGGGCCGACCGGTGGCCTGCGTCGGGGAGCACGACCGACGGGGATCTCGCGCCCTTCACGGCGGAGGATTCCAACGAGGCCCGCAGCCGGCTCGTCCGGCCCGGCCTGATCTGGGCCGCCCGGCTCGGTGCGCCGACCGAGGAGCAGTTCGACGACTCACCGGGTGACGGCTGGTCGTTCCGGGAGCCGGCCTCCCATCTCAAGGGATCGACGTACTACGTCGACGCGCTGGGGCGGCTGTCGTGACCGGCTTCCGCGACCTCCACCACACCGACGCACCCCTTCTCCTGCCCAACGCCTGGGACCACGCCTCCGCCGCGGGTCTCGCCGCCCAGGGGTTCGCGGCGATCGGCACCACCAGCCTGGGAGTGGCCGCGGCCGCCGGCCTGCCGGACGGCGCCGCCGCGACCCGCGAACTGACGGTGCGGCTTGCCCGGCAGCTCGGCCGGGGGACGTATCTGCTCTCCGTCGACGCCGAGGACGGGTTCGGCCAGGACCCGGACGACGTGGCCGAGTTGGCGCGCGAGCTCGCCGACGCCGGAGCGGCCGGCATCAATCTGGAGGACGGTCTCGCGTCCGCACGGCTGCACGCCGCGAAGATCGCCGCCGTCAAAGCCGCCGCACCCGGTCTCTTCGTGAACGCCCGCACCGACACGTACTGGCTCGGCGACGGCGGACACGCCGAGACGTGCCGCCGTCTCGACGCCTACCAACAGGCGGGCGCCGACGGTGTGTTCGTGCCGGGCCTCAGTGACCCGGCGCGGATCGCCACGCTGGTGAAGACGCTCGACGTGCCGCTCAACATCCTCTACTCGCCCCTGGGCCCGACCGTCGCCCACCTCGGCGACCTCGGCGTACGACGCGTCAGTCTCGGCTCGCTGCTGTACCGGCGGGCGCTGGGCGCGGCCCTCGACGCGGCCGCCGACATCCGGGCGGGACGAGCGCCGCACGGCGCGGTGCCGACCTACACGGAGGTGCAGGCGCTCAGCGTCGAAGGCCCCGACAGCTAGCGCCCCGATCTGTGCCCCGGACGGCAGCGTCACCAAGGGCGGAACCCGCTTGGCGACCGGCCATCCTTCAGGGGATCCTGGTACGGTTGACACTTTCGCGGGTATCAGACCCAGTGGACTCCCAACCGGCGAGGGACCGAGGAACCATGGACATGGACATCCCCGGCGACAAGCGACTGGCGGCCGCCGTCGTGATGCACAAAGGCCGTGTGCTGCTCGTCCGTCGCAGTGAGACCGAGCGGTTCCTGCCCCGGGTGTGGGGCGTGCCCTGCGGAAAGCTGGAACCGGACGAGAGTCCCCGGGACGGCGTCCTGCGGGAGTTGAAGGAAGAGACCGGGCTGCTGGGCGAGGTCGTCCGCAAGGTCGGTGACTCGTCCTTCGTGAGCGAGTACCGCGGGCACGAGGTCAAGAACTGGCAGGACAACTTCCTGGTCAGGCCCCTCTCCCGGCACGTCACGCTCCCCGAGGCGGATCAGGCGTACGTCTGGCTGACGCCCGCCGAGCTGTCCACCGTCGACATCGACGAGTACAACCTGGACGTCGTACGACAGGCACTGAGGCATCGCTGAGGCATTTCTTGAAGCGCGCCGACCGGTCCTCCGCCCCGGGCCCGTCCCCTCACGCCGTCCTGAGCAGCTCGGACAGCGCCTCCAGCTCCCCCAGATAGTCCTTCACATCCAGCGGCATCTTCGGCACCGCCCCGGCGTGCGGTCCCGCTGCCGTGAACACGTCGGTGTGGCGCCGCCGTTCGCTGCCCGTCTCCAGGAAGAGCGTCACCGTCGGCCCTGCCGTGTCGCTCCACGCGCGGTGCAGGGTGTGCGCCGGCAGCGCGTAGGAGCTGCCTGCCGCGTACTCCGCCACCTGGGTCAGGTGCAGCCGCGCCGGACCGGCCGGTTCCAGGATCCAGTCGGCCGTCCCGGCGGAGAGGGACTCCTGGTAGCGGGCGGCGGAGACCCCGCCGTCGCCGCGTGGCTCGTAAAGCTCCATGGCCAGTCGGCCCCGTACGACGTAAGAGGCCAGCGGGGAGCGGTGGTTGTGGATGTCCTCCTTGCCGGCCGCGCTGCCGCCGGCATGCCAGAGGTGGGCGCGCAGCTTGTGCCGGGGGCCGCCGTCGATCAGCAGCAGCTTGTCGAAGCCGAGGACATGGCGGTACGAGAGCAGGGCGCACGCGGCCGGGTCGCCCTCACCGGAGGCGAGTTCGGAGACAAGCTCCAACAGCCGTTCCGGTGAGCCCAGTTCGGCCACCACGGCGCGGGCCACTGACGCCACCTCGTGTTCGGGCAGTTCGTCGTCCAGTGCCTCGGTCAGCAGACGTCGCGCCGCCAGGACCTGCCGACCGCCCATGCACACACCCCTCGGTAGTCCGCTCAGCGCCGTAACCTGCCCCGCCCCGGGGCCCGTTGGGTGAATCTCGTTCACCCGGCTTGATACATCCATACGGCATGTGCCCGCAGCGCCGAAAGGCCTTGGTAGGTCATCCACATGGGGCTGCGCAGTTCGGTGGTGTCATCGCGGGCCCAGGACCAGATGCCGTCCCTCTGCCCTGCCCACACCGCGGCTACCGCGCCGTCCAGCCGGTCCCGCCAGCCGTCCTCGAGTCCGTCCTCGCGGGCGATCTCCCGGGCACCGGCCGTGAGCAGGGCCCGCACGACCCAGGAAGCGGTGAAGTGCCGTACGTTCAGTACCTCGTGGCGAGAGGGGTCGTCGGTACGCGGTCTGCGTACCTCCTCCCACATGTTCTCCAGGTCGAGGCAGGCGTGGTGCGGCGCGTCCGGGCAGGCCAGCAGCCAGCGGACACCGTCCTCGCGGGCGGCCCGTGCATTGGCGCTCTCGCCGAGCACGCGGGCCGCGCGGTCGAGAGCGACCACGGCCTGGGCGGTGTGCAGCGGAGAGGGTCGCCCGTGGTCCGTGGTGAGCCGGTGGCCCCAGCAGCGGCGGTGGTCGCGCCGCGGATCGGTGATCGCGCCGTCGACGAGTGCCTCGCGCAGCAGGGGCAGGGCCGTCGACCGGGGTGCGGCGCGCAGCAGCCCGCGCAGCACCGTCGTCACGACATGCGTCAACTGCCGTCCGGAACGGTCCAGTTCGAGGGTGAAGCCCGCTTCGCACCGGGCGGCCTCCTCGGCCAGCCGCTCCGGCGAGGCCCCGGCCCGGGCCAGCGCGCCCAGCACCTGGGCGGTGACCTCCGGGCGCGGTTCCGAACCTTGCGACCGGGCCGACCAGCCGCCGTCCGGCAGGCGCAGCCGCCACAGCGTGTCCACCAGCGCACCCGTGCTCAACCGTCCCTCGGGGACGCCGAGTTCGAGCACGGTGTGCAGGCCGTACGCCGTACCGACCGAGGTGGGGCGCACCGGCGCGCTCTCGCCCGGGTCCTCGCCCAAAGCGTGCGACCAGCCGATGAGCCGCCCGCGGACCGGGTCGTCGACCACACTGACCTGATCCAGGAGTGTGTCGTACGCGCTCGCGAAGACCTGGGGGAGCGGGCCGGGGCCGGACAGCGGTGTCGGCGCGGGGACGAGCACCCCGGCCCGGATGTGCTCGGTCGCGCGTGCCCGCACCAGCGCCGCCGACAGCCAGGCCGCGGCGGCCGTACCGACTCCGCTGACACCGGCGATCAGGTACTGGGCCAGCTGAACGTCGATGCCGTCGGGCAGCACCGAGAACAGGAACTGGAAGACCCCGTAACCGGCGGCCAGGCAGCTGAAGCCGCCCAGCCACCCCACCAGCCGCCGCACCGGCGTGCCCGGCTCGGACACGGGACCCGACGGTGCGGGACCACGACGCAACGAACCCCGGCCCAGCTGCTGTTGAGACAAGGCGCGTCCCCTCCCCCCAGGGTGGCACCTGGCAACCGACGAAGCTTTCAGTCTAAGTGGTCACCGGTACGCCTGGGGTGGCGACTGTGTCAGCGCCCCGACGAGCCGCTCCGCGAACTCCCCGGGGTACTGCACGACGCCGACATGGCCCCCTGGGAACTCGGCGAAGCCTGCGCCGGTGAGCTCGGCGGTCAATGCCGCCGTGCGGTACAGGAGTTGACCGCGTGAATCGGTTCCGGCAGCCAGGACGAGCCGCGGCGCCAGGCCCTTCAGAGCCACCAGGTCCGGTGCGTACGCGGTGAACTGGCGCAGCACACGGGTGAGGAAGAGGGCCATGGGGCTGGACAACTCGTCCTCCGGGGACGGCGGGTGAGCGCCCACGCCCCCGTGCCGCTCCTCCGACGCACCCTCGCTCTCCATCAGCCCGGCGGTGAGCCGGGCCCCCGCGGCATCCGGGCCGGCGGCACGGTAGGCGTCGTACACCTCGGTGAACATGGCCCGGTGGCGCGCCGCGTCCGGCAGTACCGCCACGCTCGGCGGCTCGTGCGCCACCACGCGCCGCAGCCGCTGCGGATACCGGGTGAGCAGGTCCAGCGCCGCGATAGCGCCGGAGCTGGTGCCGAAGACGTACGCGCCCTCGCCGCCCGGCAGCACCTCGTGAAGCACCCGATGGGCTCCCTCGCTCCACGACCGCACCCGCTGGTCCTCAACGGGGGAGCCGAGCCGACCGTGGGCCAGACCCAGCGGGTCGTACGTGACCACGGTGAACCGGTCGGCGAGCCGCTCCGTCAGCCCGCCGAGCCCCATGGGGTGGCCCGCCCCGCCCGGGACGACCAGCAGCACGGGCCCGCTGCCGCACACCTCGTAGTGAAGCGCCGTCCGAGGATCCGTCTCACTCATCGCCCGCCTCCTCGCGCGGCCAGTGCTCCAGCAGGACGTGCAGCGCGTCGACCATGCGGTCCCAGGACGCCTGTACGGCGCGGGGCGCGCCGAAGCCGCCGGTGGCCTCCAGGCCGCAGAATCCGTGGAAGGTGCTGCGCAGCAGGCGTACGGCGTCGGTGAGATCGGGTTCGTCGAGGCCGTAGGCGCGCAGCATGCCGTACGTGATCTCGGCGGTCCGGCGGAGGGCGCGAGTGCCGGCGACGACGTCCTGATCGATCTGGATCTGGGTGGCCGCGTACCGTCCCGGCCGCTCCAGCGCGAACTCCCGGTAGGCGCCCGCGAAAGCGGCCAGTGCGTCCTTGCCGGCCCGCCCGGCCACCGCACCGGCGATCCGGTCGATCATCTCCTCGCCGGCCAGCAGGGCGACCCGGACGCGCAGGTCCTGCACGCTCTTGACGTGCGAGTACAGACTCGCGTCCTTCACGCCGAAGTGGCGGGCCAGCGCGGAGACGGTGACGTTCTCGAAGCCGACCTCGTCCGCGAGGTCGGCCGCGGCCACCACGACCCGATCGACCGTCAGCCCGGCACGGACCATGGGCGACCACCGCCTCTGCACGCTCTCGAACCTAGACCCTCTAGGCAGCGGCCTAATATACACAGGTGAGCGGCTCGAAGCGCGGGGTTTTCCCGCGCACCGCACGGACGGCCGCTGTGTGTCCCCTGTGCGGCCGCCTGCGGAGGTCGCCTCGGCTCGTCATGCGGCTGACGCGCCAACAGGGGCCGGTACCAGGGGGTTTGGGGGGAGAGGGGAGTCCCACAGGGGTGAGCTGTCGCTCCCGGGCCGCCCGGTGATCATGCGGGCGTCGATCAATGTTCATGTTTCACGTCGAGTCTCCTTGCGCGCGGCCGTATGGCGCCGCCCGACTCAGGAGACCGACATGGGGCACGGACACGCACACGGACACGCACACGGGCATCACCACCATCACGCGGCCGACGCCACCGCCCTGCCCGCCGCCTTCGACACCTCCGTGCCCGACGAGGAGCTGACCGAGGACCAGCGGTCGCGACGCTCGTTGCTGCGCCGCGCGGGCCTGCTGGGAGCCGGACTCGCCGCGGGCAGCGTGCTCGGCCAGGGCGCGGCCGCTCCGGCGTACGCCTCGCCGAGCCGTCGGGCCAGTGGTGGCCCGGGCGGCTTCCTCTGGCTGTCCGGCGACCACCACATCCACACCCAGTACAGCGACGACGGCAAGTACCGGGTGGGCGACCAGGTCCGCCAGGGCGCCCGGCACGGCCTGGACTGGCTGGTCATCACCGACCACGGCAACGAGACGCACGCCAGGATCGGTGTGGAGAAGGTCAACCCCGACATCAAGGAGGCCCGGGACACGTACGACGACACGCTCGTCTTCCAGGGCCTGGAGTGGAACATCCCGGGCGCCGAGCACGCCACGGTCTTCGTGCACCCCGGCAAGAACGAGGTCGCCGTTCTCAAGGAGTTCGAGACCTCCTACGACGGCCGGGTGAAGAACGCCAACGACTCGACGCCCACCAACGAGGCGCTCGCCGTCGCGGGCCTCCAGTTCCTGTCCGAGCAGGTCCAGCGGCGCAAGGTCAAGGACGCCCTGATGCTCGCCAACCACCCCGCGCGGCGCGGCATCGACTCGCCGCACGAGATCCGCGGCTGGCGGGACGCCACCCCGGAGAGCCACCGGATCGCCGTCGGCTTCGAGGGCGCGCCCGGCCACCAGGCCTCCGGCATTCCCACCCCGCTGGGCGTCGGCCGGGCCCGGGGCATCTACGACAACAACCCGAGCGCCAACTCCTTCGCCGGTTACCCGCTGGAGAGTTACCGCACCTGGGGCGGCTTCGACTGGATGACCGCCACCGTCGGCGGGCTCTGGGACAGCCTGCTCGCCGAGGGCAAGCCGTGGTGGATCACCGCCAACTCCGACTCGCACCAGGTGTACGCGGACACCACCGTCCGCGGCGGCCCGGACAGCGACTTCACCGTCAACGGCAAGCACACGGACCCGGTGTACGGCGGAAAGGTCGACCTCGCCCAGAGCGACTACTGGCCGGGCCAGTACAGCCGGACCCACGTCGGTGCCGAAAACTTCTCGTACGCGGCCGTCATGGACGGCATCCGTGCCGGACGCATCTGGGTCGACCACGGCCGGCTCATCAGCGGCCTCGACGTACGGCTGGCGGGCGGCAGCCGGTGGGCCACCCTCGGCGGCGCGCTGCACGTGAAGAAGGGCACCAAGGTCACCCTGACGGTGGACGTCTCCCTGGCCGGCGGCCCCAACTGGGCCGGTTTCGTGCCGAAGGTGGCCCGGGTCGACGTCATCCAGGGTGATGTCACCGGCGCGGTCTCCGACCGGGACACGTTCACCGCGCCGACCGCGCGGGTCGTCCAGTCGTACGAGGTCGGGAAGTCCACCGGCACCGTCCGGCTGACGTACTCCCTCGGCACCGTCGACCGCCCGCTGTACGTCCGGCTGCGCGGCTCGGACGGCAACCGTTCCGCGACCGGTCTGATGGGTGCGGCCGTCGACCCGAACGGGCCCGCGCTGGACGTCGTCGGCGATGCCGACCCCTGGCGCGACCTGTGGTTCTACTCCAACCCGGTCTGGGTGCTCCCCACGTGACCCGGTACGTCATCGGCCTCGACGCGGGCACGACGAACCTGCGCGAGGCCGATCACCTGCTCGTCGCGCTGGCCGCCGAACTAGTCCTTCCGGAGGGCGTGTTCGGCTGCACACACCTGGTGCGTGGCGACCGGCCGCGGGTCGCCCTGTCCTTCACGCTGCCGTCGGAGGCGACGTTGCGTGCGGCCCGCGAGGGACTCGCGGCCAAGGGGTACGAGGCAACGGACGGGGCGCCGGACGCGGTGGGACGCGCGGTGCTGTACCCCGGAGTCCCGGAGCTCACCGGGACGGTGACGGTAGGTCAGCTGTTGGCGGGCTCCGCGATCGACCGCGTCACGGTGCTCGGCACGCCCGGAGTGCCCGCGGCTGACCTGCCGTTGATCACCCGGGGCCATGTGCGGCCCGGGTGGCAGGGCCCGGAACTGGTCCTCGCGGCGGTGCCCGCGGCGGGCGGAACCCTGGTCCCCTTCGAGGTGCCGGACCCGACGCCGTGCTGCGCGGACCACTGAACGCGGTGGGGTAAACCCCTCACCGACCGACGGGCTTGCCGGATGGTGGGTGTTCCGGCGGCTCCCTACCGTCGGAGCATGAAACGCATACGAAAGTTGCAGTCGGTCACGGTGCGCCGTCGCGTCGTGCGGGCCGCTGTCATCGCGGGGGTGGCAGCGGCGGTCGCGGTGAGCGGTTCGGTGTCCGCGGGCGCCGGCACTTCGGGGGTCACCATGGCCGCCGTACGGACGGACGCGGGGGAGCGGGGGCGGACGGATCCCGCCTGGCGGGGGCAGGTGGTCTCGGTCGAGCACCTGCGCACGCTGTCGGCGGGGCGGGTCGCGGCCGAGCTGAAGGGGGACGAGGCGGGGGCCTGGGACACCGGGGCCGTCCGGTACGGCGTGGACCTGTACCGGGTGGTGTACCGCACGGTGGACGCCCTCGGCCGGCCCACGACCGCCAGCGGCCTGCTCGCCCTGCCGCGCAGCGGGGACCACCGGCTGCGCACGGTGTCGTTCACCCACGGCACCGAGCTCTTCAAGGGCGACGCGCCCTCGGTGGCGAAGGACGTCTGGGGGCAGGCACCGGCGCTGACCTACGCGTCCGCCGGTTTCGCCACCGTGCTCCCGGACTACCTCGGCCTGGGCCTCGGCCCGGGACCGCACCCGTGGATGGACGTGCCCTCGGAGACGACCGCCGCCCTCGACATGCTGCGCGCGGCACGCTCGTTCGTGCCGAAGACCGGGCGTCAACTGGAGCGCGAGACGCTGGTCACGGGGTTCTCGCAGGGCGCGTCGGCGGCCCTGGGACTCGCGCGGGCGCTCCAGGAGGGCGCCGACCCCTGGTTCCGGCTCGGCGCGGTCGCCCCGATCAGCGGCGCGTACGCCTTCAAGGACGTGGAACTGCCCGCGCTGCTGGCCGGCGACACGAACGACAAGGCCGGCGCCATCTACGCGGCCCTCACCCTCGTCAACTTCAACCGGCTGCATCACCTCTACGACTCACCCAGCGAGGTCTTCCGGACGCCCTACGACACGACCATCGAGGGGCTGCTGGACGGCACGCACCCCGGCCGGGAGGTCGAGGAGAACACCCCGGCCACCGTGGGCGATCTGCTGACGAAGAAGGGGCGCGCGTTGCTGGAACACCCCACCGGACCGCTGGCCGCGGCTCTGCGGGTGGCCGACGGCGTGTGCACGGACTGGACACCGCGCGCTCCCCTGCGGATGTACTACGCCCAGGAGGACGAGCAGGCCGTCAGCGCCAACAGCGAGCACTGCCGGGCGGATCTGCGGGCACGCGGCGCCGACGTACCGTTGACCGACCTCGGCACACCGCAGTACGGCGGCTCCCGCCATCTGGGCACCCAGCAGGCGGGAACCGCCGCCGTGGTCCGCTGGTTCAGGTCACTGGACAGGACCTAGCCCCGCGGTTGTCCCCGTCAGTCCCGCGTCAGCCCGCGGCCGTCCCCGTCAGCCCGCGGCCGTCCCCGTCAGCCCGCGGCCGTCCGCGTAGAGTCCGCGCCTGTCCGCGTCAGTCCTGAAGCTCCGTGAAGACGAACGAGAACTCGGCGGGCTCGGTCCGCAGTCGGTACTCCGGCAGCACGCCCGGACCGCACGACTGCGAGCCGATGCCCTGCTGGCCGTGGTCGAGATTGACCCAGGCCGTGTCGCCGGGCTTCAGGTCGGTGAGATGGCGGGCGGCGTCGAGCTGCTCCGTGGTCCAGCGGCGCCCCGTGAACCAGAACTCCGGGTCCCCCTCGACGCGCAGGCCGCCGAGCTCCGCCCAGCGCACATCGGGCCGCGCGCCGTTCTCCTGAGGTCGGACGTACGGAGTTTGGAGACCGTCCACCGGTGCCTCCCAACGGCCGTACAGAGACGCCGACTTGGTGTCGGGGTAGCCCTCGCCGGGGCCGCCGCCGAACCAGCGCACGCGGTCCGCGGACGACGGCAGCCCGAACCGGATCCCGAGCCGCGGCAGGGGCAGCTTCCAGTCCCCCTCGGGTGCCACCGACACCGTCAGCCGCAGTCGCGTCCCGTCGGACGTCCACCGGTACACCGTCCGCAGGCCCACTTCCCGGCCGGCCGGCGCCACCCGGGTCCGTACGGTCAGGGCTTCGTCCGTCAACTCCACCGCGTCCAACCGGTGTTGCATCCGGTGCAGGCCCAGCT
The DNA here is from genome assembly GCF_042723265.1 of Streptomyces sp. NPDC058371. NCBI lineage: Bacteria > Bacillati > Actinomycetota > Actinomycetes > Kitasatosporales > Streptomycetaceae > Streptomyces > Streptomyces sp. NPDC058371. Next base: position 256,429 of record NZ_JBHXJC010000011.1, read on the forward strand.
TGCGCCAGAGCGGGCCGAGACGCGCGTCCGGCTGCCAGGGCGCGCCGTCGTCGTTGTCGGTCGGCGCACGCCACACGTCCAGGCGCAGACCCCTCACGACGACACCGCCGATCGTCCGCAGCGCGCCGGTGCGTGCGTCGAAGACGGCCGGGCCGAGCGTGATCCGGCGCGCGCCGAGCACGGGCGCGGCGGACTGGGCGACGCGCGGGGGGACGGGCCCGCTGACCGGCAGTTGCGTCCAGGCGACCGGGTGTCCCCTCGGGGCCCACGCGGTGTGCGAGGCGAGCACCGCCCGCACTGTCCACTGCGTCTCGGCCGCCCGGCCGTCCACCGGTGGCGGAGGCAGTTTCACCTCGGCGGTCTCACCCGGAGCGAGCGCCGGCACCGGCAGGGTGCCGTTCGCCACCGACTCCCCGTCGACCTGGTACGACCATTCGAAGGCCAGGGCCGAGAGGTCCGCGAAGTCGTACCCGTTCCGCACGAGGACCGCACCGTCCCTGCCGTCGCCCTCGATGCGCACCGGTTCGATCACCTTCCCGTACTCCACCAGCCCCGGTGAGGGAGTCCGGTCCGGGAAGAGCAGCCCGTCGCAGACGAAGTTCCCGTCGTGGAGTTCCTCGCCGAAGTCGCCGCCGTACGCGAAGCCGTGGCGCTCGTCCTTGATGCCGTGGTCGATCCACTCCCAGACGAACCCGCCCTGGAGGCGGTCGTGCGCCTCGAAGAGACGCTGGTAATCGGCCAGCCCACCCGGGCCGTTGCCCATCGCGTGTCCGTACTCGCAGAGCAGGAAGGGAAGTTCGCGACGCCCGTGCGGACCGCCGTCCACGCCCCGGCCGATCCGCTCGACCTCGGCGTGATCGGCGTACATCCGCGAATACACGTCCGTGTCACGGCAGCTGAGGTCACCCTCGTAGTGGAGGAGCCGTGAACCGTCCCGGCCGCGGATCCACTCGGCCATGGCGGTGAGGCCGCGTCCGGTGCCTGCCTCGTTGCCGAGGGACCAGACGACGACGGACGGATGGTTCTTGTCACGCTCGACCATGCGGGCCGCGCGGTCCAGCAGCGCCGGGGTCCAGCGGTCGTCGTCCACCGGGTTGTCGCGCCACGCCTGCTCGGTGAAGCCGTGGGTCTCCAGATCGCACTCGTCGACCACCCACAGGCCGTACTCGTCGCAGAGGTCGAGAAAGGCGGGGTGGGGCGGGTAGTGCGAGGTGCGCACGGCGTTGATGTTGTGCCGCTTCATCAGCAGCACGTCCCCGCGCATGGTCTCCGGGTCCAGGGCGCGGCCGGTCACCGGATGCCACTCGTGCCGGTTCACGCCCTTGAAGAGGACCGCCCTGCCGTTGACCTTGATCAGCCCGTCCTCGAGCGCGACCGTGCGGAAACCGATGCGCAGTGGTACCCGCTCGCCCTCCGTCGCCAGGACCCCGTCGTACAGCCGGGGTGTCTCGGCCGTCCACGCCCGCACCGGCACGGTCACGGACTCGCCCGTCTCCACCGCGATGTCCAGCTCGGGCACGATGACCCGCCCGTCCACGTCGGATTCGACGCGCAGGGTGCCCGCACCGGCCGTGTGGTCGTACGAGGCGTGCACGAAGAAGTCGAGTGCGCTGCCGGCGGGCCGGTGCAGCAGCGTGACGTCCCGGAAGATGCCGGGCAGCCACCACTGGTCCTGGTCCTCCAGATAGGAACCGGCCGACCACTGGTGGACCCGGACGGCGAGGACGTTGCCGTGCGGCTTCAGCAGATGCCCGACGGCGAACTCGTGCGGCAGCCGGGACCCCCTGAACTCGCCGATGTCCGTGCCGTTCAGCCAGACCCGGGCGCACGACTCGACCCCGTCGAAGCGCAGCAGCGAGCCACCGTCCGCGGGCCAGTCACCGGGGAGGTCGAAGACCCGCAGATGATCGCCCGTGGGGTTCTCGGTCGGCACCCGCGGCGGGTCGACCGGGAACGGATAGAGGTGGTTCGTGTAGATCGGCGCGCCGTGGCCCTGCAGCACCCAGTGGCCGGGGACGGACACCTCCGCCCAGTCCCCGGCGTCGTACCCCTGCACGGCGAAGGAGTCGTCCTCGGCATCGGCGGTGGGCGACAGACGGAAGCGCCAGGCTCCGTTCAGGGAAAGGGACTTGGCGTCCGAGGATGCGTACCAGGAGCGTGCCGGCAGCGCACCGCTGCCGGGTGAGACGTCCTCGACGTAGTCGCTGGCGGTCGGGATGCGGAATGACATCGGTCTCCTACTGCCGGGAGAGGACTTCCTCCGCCTGGACGTCGAGCACGTCTCGTACGAAGGCGTTGCGGAACGTGCCCTTCGGGTCCAGCTCGTCGGCGAGCGCCCGGAAGGCGGCCAGCCGCGGGTAGCGCCCGCGCAGCACGACCGGCGGCATGGTGAACACCTTGCCCCAGTGCGGCCGCGGATCGAAGGGGGCGAGGGCCGCCTCGACCCGCCGCACCACGGGCAGGACGGCCTCGGTGTCCTCGACCCAGGTGAAGTGCAGGGCCACGGTGTCCCGCCCGTGGGCGGGGCTCAGCCACTGGCTGTCCGCGGCGACGGTCCGCACCTCGCACACCTGGAGCACGGGCGCGACGGTCGCACGGATCGCGTCGACGGCGTGCAGCGCGGCCAGGGCGTCCGCGCGGGGCAACAGGTACTCGGACTGCAGCTCGGCGCCGCTGCTCGGCGTGAACTCGGCCCGGAAATGGGGGAGTCGCTCGTGCCACGGCCCTGGGACACCGAACTGCCGGGTGCAGTTCCGGGCGGGCATGCCCGGCACCGGGTGCATCGCCTCGGTGGCGGGTGCGGCCCACGGGACATCGGGCATCGGCTGGTCGGTGCGCCGCTTGAGCCACAGTTGCCGGAACCCCGGTCGCCCCCAGTCGGTGAAGAGACTGACGCTGTACGCCGACGCCGCCACCGCCTCGAAGTCCAGCCCCGCCAGCGGCAGTTCGGTGAAGACGTGCTGGCTCACCTCGAAGTCCGGCTCCAGGTCGAGGGTGAGCCCGGTGACGACACCGAGGGCGCCCAGGGAGGTGACGGCGCCGTCGAAGCGCCGGTCGCCGCGACGGATCAGCTCGGCCGAGCCGTCGGCCGTGATCAGCTCGACCTCGCGTACGACGGAGGCGAGCGAGCCGTTCGTGACGCCCGAGCCATGGGTGCCGGTCGCCACCGAGCCGGCCACCGAGATGTGCGGGAGGGACGCCATGTTGGCCAGCGCGAAGCCCTGCTGGTGCACACGGCGGGCGAGTTCGGCGTAGCGGACGCCGCCCGCGACCCGTACCGTACGGGCCGCCGTGTCGACGTCCACCGTCGGCGGCAGGGCGGTCAGCGAGACGAGTACGCCGTCGCCGCCGGGGTCGGCGATGGCGTTGAAGGAGTGGCCGCTGCCCAGCACCCTGACCTTCGCGCTCCGGGCGACCAGTGCCGCGAGCGCGTCGAGTGAGGGCGGGCGGTGCAGCTCCTCGGCGGTGTACGTGATGTTGCCCGCCCAGTTGGTCAGGGTCCGTGTCATCCCCGTCGTCCCTCCCCGGAAGTCACTGTCCGCGGCCGGTGTCGCGGCCACCGCTGGAAACTACCTCGGCAGGGCGGCAGCCTCGCCTCCGGCCGGCCAGGTGGATCCGGACGCGGGTCCGAAGTGGGAGGCCTGAGTGCCTGTTTTCCGCAGCCCGCGCAGGTCTAAGCTCTGCGGATGACCTTGGAATGGGAACAGGTAATCGTTCACTCGGTGGATCCGGCGGCCCTGGGACAGTGGTGGGCCGAGGCTCTTGGCTGGGTTGTCGTCCACTCCTCCGACGACGAGTTCGAGATCCGCCCGGAGCCGGATCGCCTGCCGGGGCTGGACTTCGTCCGGCTCGATGAGCGCAAGAAGGTCAAGAGCCGACTGCATCTCGACTTCAGGCCTGATGACCAGGACGCCGAGGTGGCTCGCCTGGTGGCTCACGGCGCACAGCGGGTCGACATCGGCCAGGGTGATCAATCGTGGGTCGTGCTGGCCGACCCCGAAGGCAACGAGTTCTGCGTCCTCGGCCAGCGGCGTCAGTGACGCTCTCGCCTCGCCGGAATTGCGTGCATCGCCGTCCCGCGGCCGACCGGTGAGCAATGTCGGGCGTCGGCGGCTTCCTGAGTCCCGCACAGCCCCGCAAGGCGCTGGCCGACTCTCGGAATCTTCCGCATCACGGGCTCTCAGTGCGAGACCGCCGTGGTGCGGATTTCGTTGTCTTTCGATTCCTGAGTGATCAATACGCCAGAATTGTAGCCCTGTGCGGGCGATATCGATAGCGTCCGGGGCATGACGCACCGCCCGCTTTCCGACACCCTCCCGCAGACCGACCTGACCCGTCACCGCCGCCTTCGCGAGCAGGGCAGCCTGGACCGGGCCGACCTGGACGCCGTTCTCGACGCCGGGTTCATCTGCCATCTCGGCGTGATCATCGGCGGACGGCCGCTGGTGGTGCCGACGGTGTACGGACGGGACGCGGAGCAGCTGTACCTGCACGGCTCGGTCGCCAGCCGCAGCCTCGCGGCGGACGCCCCGGTCTGCGTCACCGTCACACACGTCGACGGGCTCGTGCTCGCCCGTTCCGTGTTCGAGCACGGCGTGAACTACCGCAGCGCGATCATCCACGGTGTGCCGCGCAGGATCACCGACCCGGAGGAGAAGGCCGAAGGCCTGCGACGGCTCACCGAGCACGCCGCACCCGGCCAGTGGGACTACGCCCGCCGGCCCAGCCGCAAGGAGCTGGCCGCCACCACCCTCCTCGCGCTCTCCCTCGAGGAGGCCTCGGTCAAGATCCGTACCGGCGCCCCGGACGACGGAGATGGACCCGACGCCGAGCTCGGCCTGTGGGCCGGCACCCTGCCGCTCGTCCCGACCTGGGGCGCACCCGAGCCCGACCCGCTGCTGCCGGCGGGCGTCGCCGCCCCTGCACACATCGCGGGGCGCGAGGGGACCCGGCACGGCTGACCCGCGGGCCGGGGCATACCGTGAGGAGTCGAGCACATTCGCCGGGAGCGAGGAGGACGGGATGGGCAGCCGGACCGCGCTGGTCGAGGATCTGATGGAGCGGTTCCCGCACGTGCCGCGGGAAGCCGTCTTCAAGGAGGACCTGCTCCGTGGGGGAGTCGCCTTCGACGCCTCGGCGCTCAGCGACAACGACGACGGCGACGTCAAGCCGAAGTCGTACTTCATCTTCTCCTTCGACCACGGCACCCTGCCCGAGCTGGGCGAGGCCGCGCTGCGCCGCCCGCCCGAGGAGATCATCCTCACCGGTGGCCCGTACGACCTGCGGCGGACCGTGGTGTCCGTGCGCGTGAACCCGGCCTCGCCGTACCGGGTGGCCGCCGACGAGGAGGGGATCCTCGGGCTCTATCTCGACGGGAAGCGGATCTCCGACGTCGGGGTCCCGCCCATGCCCGAGTACTACCGGCACAAGCTCTCCAACGGGAAGTCCGTGATGGAGGTGGCCCCGACGATCCAGTGGGGGTACCTGATCTACCTCACCGTCTTCCGGGTCTGCCAGTACTTCGGCGCCAAGGAGGAGTGCCAGTACTGCGACATCAACCACAACTGGCGCCAGCACAAGGCGGCCGGCCGTCCGTACACCGGTGTGAAGGACGTCGAGGAGGTCCTCGAAGCGCTGGAGATCATCGACCGGTACGACACCGCGAAGACCTCCACCGCGTACACGCTGACCGGTGGTGCGATCACCAAGACGGTCGCCGGACGCGACGAGGCCGACTTCTACGGCCACTACGCCAAGGCCATCGAGGAGCGCTTCCCGGGACGCTGGATCGGCAAGGTCGTCGCGCAGGCGCTGCCGCGGGACGACGTGCAGCGCTTCAAGGACTACGGGGTGCAGATCTACCACCCCAACTACGAGGTGTGGGACCGCCGGCTGTTCGAGCTGTACTGCCCCGGCAAGGAGCGTTATGTCGGCCGCGACGAGTGGCACAAGCGCATCCTCGACTCGGCGGAGATCTTCGGCGCGCGCAATGTGATCCCCAACTTCGTGGCGGGCGTGGAGATGGCCGAGCCGTTCGGGTTCACCACGGTCGACGAGGCCATCGCCTCCACGACCGAGGGCCTGCGCTTCTTCATGTCGCAGGGCATCACGCCCCGGTTCACCACCTGGTGCCCGGAGCCGACCACCCCGCTCGGCAAGGCCAACCCGCAGGGCGCGCCCCTGGAGTACCACATCCGCCTGCTGGAGGCCTACCGCTCCACGATGGAGGACTTCGGGCTCTCCTCGCCCCCCGGATACGGTCCGCCCGGACCCGGACGCGCCGTCTTCTCGGTGAGCTCCTTCATGGACAGCCTTCCCGCCCGGGAGTCCGAAGCGGAGCCCTCGCATATTTGAATAGGCTGCTTGTCAGTTGTGTGGGAGCCGTGAAAGGCTCGGTGCTGTCGCGAGACAAATCCCAACTCACCGGCGCAGAGGGCGAGTTGACGTATCTTGTGGATGCACTTGACGCAGGAGCTCCCCATGCCCGACCTGCCGGCCCCTCAGGACGCCACCGAAGCGGCACTGTTCTCGGAGTGCTGGGACGCGGTCCTCTCGTACGCCGATCTCTGCACGTCCGGTTCGGGGGCCGCCACCCAGCTGGCCACCGAGGCGTTCACCCACGGCATCCGGGAGGCGCGCGCGGGCGAGGCCGTCGCCAAGAGCGGCGGCCTCCGGACGTTGCGGCTGCCCCGCGTTCCCCTGCTGCTGACTTCCGTGCGGACCACCGCCGCCGCCTGGGACGCACAGGGGCAGGGGCACCGGCTCGACCCCGATCTGCGGCTGTGGCTCAACTCCCCGAAGGCCGCCCGCTACACCGGACCGCCGCTTAACCGCCCGCTCGCCCTGCGCGGCCTCAGGGACATGCAGGAACCCGACGGCGCGCTGCTGTGGCTCGCCGAGGTGGAGGCGCTCCCGCTGCCCGCCGTGTCCCGCAGGCTCGGCCTCGACCCGGCGTCCGCCGCGGAGGAACTCGCCCAGGTACGGGCGCTGTTCCGGGGCCGCTGCCACCGCAACCACCTCGACACCCCGATGGACGCGCCCTGCCGCAGCTACGCACGGCTCCTCGACGCGGTCACGCGCTCGCCCGGCGCCGACACCCCCGACGACCTCTCGCGGCACCTGGCCCGCTGCGTGGAGTGCGCCGAGGCCGCTGCCTGTCTGCGGCTGCACGGCGGAGGGCTGCCTGCGGCGCTGGCCGGCGGAGTGCTGGGCTGGGGCGGTCTCGCGTATCTGGAGCGCCGGCGCCGTGCCGCCGAGTCGGGCCTGGCCGGCGGGCGTTCCGCCGTGGACGCGGACAGCGGCCTCGCCGAAGCCCGGGCGGCCGGACCCCGGATCGGCCTGGCCGGCATCCTGGGCGGGGCCCTCGTCGTCTCCGCGCTGGCGCTCGCGGTCTCACTGATGCCCTTCGACGGCTCCGGAAGCGGGGGCACGGTGGCGCGCGACGCGTCCGGGGAAGGCCGGCCGGTGGCCGACCCGGGGCCCTCCTTCCCCACGATGGGCCCTCTCCCGTCGAGCCCGACCGCCTCGCCCCGGCCGTCCGTCACCACCACCCGGTCCGCGACGAAACCCGACGCCGGGGCCCAGGACAAGTCCTCGGCCCCCGCCCGCAGGACCCAACGCCCGGCCGTCCCCGCCAAGAGCCCGGCCGCCGCCACCTGCCGGGTGACGTACAAGATCGCCAACCAGTGGCCGGACGGTTTCGAGGCCGCCGTCACCGTCACCTCCAGCAAGGCACTCGACACCTGGCGCGTCGGCTGGACCTACCGGGACGGCCAGCGGATCACCCAGATGTGGGACGCCGACTACGTCCAGCGCGGCTCCCGCGTCACCGCCACCGCCGCCGACTACAACAAGTCCGTCTCCGCGGGCGGCACCTTCGGCTTCGGATTCCTCGGCTCCTGGCACGACGGCAACTCGCCGGCCCGCGACTTCACGCTGAACGGGCGCAGCTGTACGACGGGTGGTTGAGCGGGGGAGAGCGGAGCTGAGCACGACGCGGACGCGGCCGGGGGTTCGCCGGGCGTGCGCGTGTTTCCTCACGACGGCAGTCGCCGTGTCACGCCGACGCAGCGCCCCCTGCTAACGGGAGGGTCACAGCAAACTCCCTATGGCTGTACGGGCCGCATGGCTGTACGGGCCGCGCCAGGGCGGCCCGGCTTTCAAGGGGTGAATCAGTCGGTCCGACGTGACGGTTGTCCGGCGTCACGGTTGGTCGTGAGCCGCGCCGTCGCAAGGGCGCGGATGGAGCCGACGGCATCCTCGGTTCGCCGGCTCAGGCCGAGATCGCCCCCAGGGTCAGCGCGGCGAGCGAGGCGACCAGCAGCACGGCCGCGTTGGGCAGACCCTTGAAGTCGCTTTTGCGCAGGTGGGCGCCGACCGCGCCGACGAAGTAGAGCACCAGCCCGATGGCGGCCGCGACGCCCAGCGGCCGGTACCAGACTCCGATCACCAGACCGGCCGCCCCGGCTATCTCGCATGCAGCCAGGAACGGGAACATTCCCAGCGGCACGCCGAGGCTGGTGAGGCCGTCGACAAGCTGTTGGGACCGGGCGAGCTTGGCGGCTCCCGAGACCAGCACGATCACGGCGACCAGAACTCCGACGATGTCGTAGGCGAGGGACATGTCCACTCCAGAAGATCAAGGCCGATTCACCATGGATGGTAGCCGATAGTGGAAGAGCTTCCACTATCGGGAGGGACCGATCATACACGGGCTGCTAGGATTGTCTCCGTGATGAACGAGCGTCCAGGGCTGGAGCTGGCTTTCGCAGGGCAGATGGCCGGCACGCGCATCCAGAAGGCGCTGCGTGCGCTCGGCCTCAAGAACAGCCATGCGCGCGTGCTGATGATGCTGGCCGACGAGGGAGCGACCGGGCAGCAGGCCCTCGTCCAGGCGCTTGAGGTGGATCCGAGCGTGCTGGTCGCGATGCTCAACGACCTGGAGACGGCGGGGTTGGCAGAGCGGCGCCGCGACCCGGCGGACCGCCGTCGGCACATCGTCGAGATTTCACCGCGCGGTACGCGGCTGGTCGCGGACGTCTACGCCGGCATCGCGTCCGTAGAGGCGGAACTGTTCACCGGCCTGGACGCGAGCGAGATCGCCACGCTGCACAGGCTGCTGGTCCGGATCAGGGCCACCGCCGGCGACCGCACCTGTGCCGGGGACGAGGAGTCCTGAGCGGCGCCGTGACCGTCGGCTACGACAGCAACGAAGAGCGGTTGCTGCTCGTGGCCGAGCTCAACGGCCAGGCGGGAGCAGATCAGCGCGTGAGGGCTCGGCTGTGCCCTGAGACTGCCCAAGCAGAAAAGGGTTGGCCTCCCTCCGGGGCCTATGGCTAGGATTTCTCTCGATCCGTTGGCGGCTGGTGGCCGCCATTGTTGGCTGAGTGCGTTCGGGAGGTGTGACCGATGGCTGTCGTTGAGATGGGCGCTGCCCGCATCCGGAAGTTCATCAAGTCCACTTCCGTGGCCTCCGGCTGACCTCTCTTCTCCCGTGCCAGTGAGCGCGGTGCCGGGGCCACCCTTGTGAAGGGTCACCCCTTGTCTTTCTCTTCTCTCCTCGGCTCGTCGTCCTCCACCTCGCATCCCCTCGCGCCGTACGGCTGGGACGGGGACTGGGAGGCCGAGTTCGTCACGTATGCCGAGCAGGGTCTTCTGCCCGGCCGCGTCGTACGGGTCGACCGCGGTCAGTGCGACGTGGTCACCGGCGACGGGGTGATGCGCGCGGACACCGCGTTCGTGACGCCGCACGATCCGCTGCGGGTCGTGTGCACCGGTGACTGGGTCGCCGTCGAACCCGCGGGCAACCCGCGCTATGTACGGACGTATCTGCCGCGCCGTACCGCCTTCGTACGTTCCACCTCCTCCAAGCGCTCCGAGGGGCAGATCCTCGCCGCGAACGTCGATCACGCGGTCGTCGCCATTTCGCTCGCCGTCGAACTCGACCTCGGCCGCATCGAACGCTTCCTGGCGCTGGCCTGGGAGTCGGGCGCGCAGCCCGTGGTCGTGCTGACCAAGGCCGACCTGGTGGTGGACCCGGTGACGCTCGGGCACCTCGTCCAGGACGTCGAGACCACGGCGCCGGGAGTGCCGGTACTGCCCGTCAGCGCGGCCGCCGGGGACGGCCTCGACACTCTGACGGCCGTCCTGTCGGGCGGTACGACGGTCCTGCTCGGGCAGTCCGGTGCCGGCAAGTCGACCCTCGCCAACGCACTGCTCGGCGAGGACGTCATGGACGTGCAGGCCACCCGCGACATGGACGGAAAGGGGCGGCACACCACGACGACCCGCAACCTGCTCGCCCTGCCCGGCGGGGGCGTGCTCATCGACACCCCGGGACTGCGGGGAGTCGGCCTCTGGGACGCCGAGAGCGGGGTCGGCCAGGTCTTCTCCGAGATCGAGGAACTCGCCGCCGACTGTCGCTTCCAGGACTGCGCGCACATCGCCGAGCCGGGATGCGCGGTCCTCGCCGCGGTCGAGTCCGGGATCCTTCCCGAGCGGCGCCTCGACAGCTATCGCAAGCTGCTGCGCGAGAACCAGCGGATCGTCGCCAAGACGGATGCGCGGGCACGGGCGGAGCTCCGCAAGGACTGGAAGCGGCGGGGGGCCGAGGGGAAGGCGGCGATGGAGGCGAAGCGGGGGCGTTGGCACTAGGCATCACCGGGGGCTTGCCGGGCCCGCGCCGATTTGCGGCGCCGCCCGGCAAGCCTCTCTCCGCTGCCCGCCCGCCTGCCCGGCTGCCCGGCTGCCCGGCTGCCCGCCTGCCCGGCTGCCCGGGCGAGCGGAGAGGCCGTGCGCCGTCCTCCCGCCGGTCGGGAACCTGTGAGCCTGTGGGGTCTGCGGGCCTGTGGGGTCTGCGTGTCGATCGTGCCGGTCGGGGCCCCAGGGCCGGCTCGCAGCAGGCGGGCCGCCCCGTCGGGAACGTCGTGTCCGATTCCCGCCAGCGGATGGTGCGGGGATGGCCGAGACTGGGGTGCGTGATCGATGAAGAGACCAGGTACGAGGCGGTGCGCAGTCGGGATGCCCGGTTCGACGGGGAGTTCTTCTTCGCCGTCGAGACGACCGGGATCTACTGTCGGCCCAGTTGCCCGGCGGTGACGCCGAAACGACAGAACGTCCGGTACTACCTCACGGCCGCCGCCGCCCAGGGCTCCGGCTTCCGGGCCTGCCGCCGCTGCCGTCCCGACGCGGTCCCGGGATCGGCCGAGTGGAACGTACGCGCCGACGTCGTCGGCCGCGCCATGCGCATGATCGGCGACGGCGTCGTCGACCGGGAGGGCGTCGCCGGACTCGCCGTACGCCTCGGGTACAGCGCCCGCCAGGTGCAGCGACAGCTCACCGCGGAGCTCGGCGCCGGGCCCGTCGCGCTGGCCCGCGCCCAGCGCGCCCACACCGCGCGGGTCCTCCTGCAAACCACGGGACTCCCGGTCACGGAGATCGCGTTCGCCGCCGGGTTCGCCAGTGTGCGGCAGTTCAACGACACGATCCGGGCGGTGTACGCGTCCACTCCCAGCGAGCTGCGCGCCGCGGCGCCCCGCCGCGGTTCCGGCGGCCGGCGCGCGGCCACCCCCTCCGCAGGGATCCCGCTGCGCCTCGCACACCGTGGCCCCTACCAGGCCGCCGCCGTGTTCGACCTCCTCGCCGGCGAGGCCGTCGCGGGGGTCGAGGAAGTGAGCGGCACCCGCGGACGCCGTACGTACCGGCGCACCCTCCGCCTCCCGTACGGCACCGGCATCGTTGCGGTCGACGAGCGTCCGGGCGGCCTGCGACGGCCGGCGACCGGCGAGGGTCCGGGCGGCCCACGAGGGCCGGCGACCGGGACAGCGGCCGGACCCTCCGGCGGCGGCTCGCACGGCGTCGCGGTCGACGAGCGCCCGGGTGGCCCGCGACGGCCGGTGACCGGGACACCGGCCGGGCTCACCACCGGCGGCCCGGACGGCGTCGCGGTCGACGAGCGTCCGGGTGGCCCGCGACGGTCGGCGACCGGGGCAGCGGCCGGACCCACCGGCGGCGGCTCGGGCGGCGCCCCCCTCGACACGGACGCGTCCGGGGTCACGGCGGACAGCCCGCTGCTCGTGACGGCGGCCAGCGTGCCGTTCGACGCGGAAGCGTCCGGAGTCGCGCCGGAGAGCGGACCGCTGGACGGAGGCGCCCCGCAGGTGCCGGCCCGCCCCGGTGGCTGGCTCGACGCCCGGCTGCACCTCACCGATCTGCGTGACCTCACCACCGCCGTACAGCGGCTGCGCCTGCTGTTCGACCTCGATGCCGACCCGTACGCCGTGGACGAGCGCCTCGGTGCCGATCCGCGGCTGGCTCCGCTGGTTGCCGCGCGTCCGGGGCTGCGTTCGCCCGGCACCGCCGATCCGGACGAGCTGGCGGTGCGCGCGCTCGTCGGACGGAGCGAGTCCGAGCGGCTCGTGCAGCGGTACGGGAAGGCCCTGGACGCCCCCTGCGGCACGCTCACGCATCTCTTCCCCGAGGCCGCCGTCCTGGCACAGGCGGAACCGGAAGGCACCCTCGGCGCGCTGACCGCCGCCCTCGCCGACGGCGTCCTGCGGCTCGACGCGGGCGCCGACCGGGACGACGCGCAGGAGGCGCTGCTGGCGCTGCCGGGAATGGACGCCCGGACCGTCGCCGTCATCCGCGCCCGCGCGCTCGGCGATCCGGACGCGGCGCCGGCCGGCGACGACGTCCCCGACACCTGGCGCCCCTGGCGCTCCTACGCCCTGCGGCACCTCGCGGCCGCATCCGAGCCGGAACGGGAAACCCACTGACCATGACCGACCACAGCCCCGCCCGCGTCACCTACTGCACGACCCTGGACAGCCCGGTCGGCCCGCTGCTCCTCACCGCCGACGACTCCGGCGCCCTGACCTCGCTGTCCGTCCCGGGCCAGAAGGGCGGCCGTACGCGTCTGCCGGAGTGGCGTGACGCACCGGACCTCTTCCGGGCGGCCGAAGAGCAGCTCGCCGCCTACTTCGCCGGTGAACTCAAGGATTTCCAGCTGGAGTTCAGCACCAAGGGGAGCGTATTCCGGGAGGAGGTCTGGGCCGCCCTCGACTCCGTGCCGTACGGGGAGACCACGACGTACGGCGCCATCGCCGCGAGCATCGGCGCCCCGCGTGCCGCCGTCCGTGCCGTCGGAGGCGCGATCGGCGCCAACCCGCTGCTGATCGTCCGCCCCTGCCATCGGGTGATCGGCGCGAGCGGCTCCCTGACCGGATACGCGGGCGGTCTCGAACGCAAGCAGCAACTCCTCGGCCTGGAGGGATACTTGACCGTCGGCTAGTCAGCCCTCCAGCCCCCAGCTGTGGATCCGTGCCGGGTGGATGCGGATCAGCTCCTCGCTGAAGTGCGGGCCCAACTCGTGCGGGCCGGTGAGCAGTTCGGCCTCCCCGCGGATGTCGATTCCGCGTACCTTCCACGGACTGAGGCTGACGATGTCGTCGACGACGAGGGCAACCTTCGGGTTCTTCTGGAGGTTGCGCCATTTCTTGGTGGTCCCCATCGCGTATCCGCCGATGAGGATCGTCCCGTCGTCCTGCGGGAAGAAGCCGACGGGGTTGGCCTGCGGCTGCCCGTGGGTGTCCACGGTGGCCAGCCGTCCCAGCCGCTGCGATGAGAGGTAGGTGCGCTCGGCCTCGCTGAATTCGGTCATGGCAGCAGCCAACACCTCCCGTACGCGGTCCGCATCGGGTCTTGGGCCCAGGGCCGAGGCAGGAGGGCGGTGCGGCCAAGAGGGTGAGGGTGCGTTGCGGTGGCCGGGGGCCAGGGAATCCATGGCCCCATGACCCGAGCGATCAAGGTCCGTCATCTCGTCGCCGCCCTGGTGACAGCCCTGGCGCTCGCTCCGCCGGCGGCCGGCGCGGACATGGACCCGGGGGCTCTCCCGGGCGCCGACGCCACCTCGGCCGCGGACGCGCTGTTTGCCGGTGGGCTCGCCGCGGACACGGACCCGGGGCCGCTCCCGGGCGCCGACGCCACCTCGGCCGCGGACGCGCTGCTTCCCGGAGGACTCGCCGCGGACGCCCTCGCTTCCGGTGCTCTCGTCGCCGACCCCTTCTCCGCCGCCGACCCGGGTGGCGCTCCCTTCGTCGCCGGTGCCGCGGCCCCCGGCGGCCCGGACTGGACCGGGACCTGGGAAGCCGCCGCCTCCGGAACCGTCCCCGCGCCGCCGGGCGCCTCCCTCCGCAACGTCGTGCACACGAGCGTCGGCGGCAACGCCCTCCGGGTCCGGATCTCCAACCGGCTGGGCACCGTGCCGCTCCAACTCAGCTCCCTCACCGTCGCGTTGCAGAAGCAGGACGCGCCCGCGAGCCCGAACGCCGTCGCCGGCTCGCTGCGCACCGCCACCTTCGACGGCGCCCCCTCCGTCCGTATCCCGGCCGGGAAGGACCTGGTCACCGATCCCGTCCGGCTCACCGTGCCCGCCGGCGCCAACCTGCTGATCTCGGTGCACACACCTCCCGACTCGGGCCCGGCGACGTACCATCGCTCGGCTCTGCAGACCAACTTCCTTGCCCGGCAAGGCGATCACACGCGTGATGTGGACGGCGCCGCGTACACCGCCACTGTCGGCAACTGGTACTACGTGACCGGCGTCGACGTGCTGGGCGCGCCCGCCGCGGGCAGCGTCGTCGCCCTCGGTGACTCCCTGACCGACGGCTCGGGTTCGACGTTCGGTGCCAACCGGCGCTGGCCCGACCGGCTCGCCGAACGGCTGCGCGACGAGCCGCAGCGCCGCCGTCTCGGCGTCCTCAACGCGGGCATCGCCGGCAACCGGGTGCTGCGCGACGGGGTCGGGCCCAGCGCCCTGTCCCGCCTCGACGCCGACGTCCTCTCCCGCACCGGCGTGCGCGCGGTGATCGTCATGGAAGGCATCAACGACATCAAGGGAACGCCGGAGCAGACGGACCCCGCGGCGTTCGAGGACGCGTTCCGCCGCATCGTGAGCCGCGCCCACGCCCGCGGTGTCCGGGTCATCGGCGCCACGATCACCCCGTACGGCGGTCACGTCGCGTACACGGAGACCCGCGAGGCCGTACGCCTCGCGGTCAACGCCCTCATCCGCACCGGCGGTCTCTTCGACGAGGTCGTGGACTTCGACGCCGTCGTCCGTGATCCCGCCCGGCCGCACCGCATCCTCCCGGCGTACGACCCCGGCGACCATCTGCACTTCAATGACGCGGGCATGCGGGCGCTGGCCGACGCGGTCGACCCCGCCTCCCTCGTGCCGTGAGGAATCGAGGCGATGGAACCGCCGCCTAGCCCCAGATCACCGCACCCAGCCAAGCCCCCATGATCAGCAGGCAGGCGAAGAACTCCGTCAGCACGCTCCATCCGCCCGACCGCATCGCCGTCCGCAGGGCCGTCACGGCCTCGCCGTGCCGCCCGAGGCGCAGCCGCTCCGAGAGATAGATGCCGGCCATGAAACCGGGCAGCGCGCCGAGCACCGGGATCACCAGGAAACCGAGCACCGCGCCGACCCCGGCGTACACCCCCATTCGCGGGGTGGCGCCGCTCTCGCGCAGCCGCCGGGCGGGCAGTCCCCAGCGGATCGCCTGGGACAGCAGAAGGACCACGGTCGCCCCCACGAGCACCTCCCAGGAGAGGGGCCGCGGGTCTTCCAGGGCCCACCAAAGGACCGCGGCCCACACGAGCCACGACCCCGGCACGCCGGGCACCAGTACTCCCAGCAGGCCGAGCAGTATCACCACGCCGACCAGCAGGAGTGGCCACACTCCCATCTGCCCAGCCTGCCGGACAACGGGCGAAACCGCAGGTCAGTCCAGCCGCTCCCGGGCCACCCAGGCCCGCTCGTACGCGTGCCAGCCCAGCTGCAGCCGGGTCGTCACGCCGGTCAGCTCCATCAGCCGCTTCACCCGGCGCTGCACGGTCCGCAGCCCCAGATCGAGCTGCTTGGCGACGCTCGCGTCGGTCAGACCGGCGAGCAGCAGGGAGAGGATCTCCAGGTCGGTGCCGTCCGGGCCGTCCGGCTCCTGTTCCGCCACGCCCCGGCTGCCGAGCCGCAGTGGCAGTGCCTCCCGCCAGACCGACTCGAAGAGCCCCGACAGCAGCTCCAGGAGCCCACTGGCGTGCACCACCAGCGCGGCCGGCTCCGCGGTGCGCGAGGTGAGCGGCACCATCGCGAGCGTCCGGTCGGCGATCACCAGCTTCGTCGGCACCGTGTCCACGACCCGCACCCGCTCGTCCCGGCCGAGCGCGGCGGTCAGCTCGGTGATCCCGGTGGGCTGGTCGAGGACGGCCCGCTCGACGACCACCCGGTAGCGCACACCCCGGTCGGCGGCCTGCTCCTCGGCGTCGTTGTCCATCCCGGAGACCACGACCGGATTTCCGGTGACCAGCGCGCACACCTCCTCGCTCGCGCCGAGCTGGAGCTGGAGGAAGCGCTGCGAGACCGCGGCCGCGCCGATCACCACCTCGACCAGGTCGTGCACGGCGGGCTCGACGGCCTGCGCGCGGTACTCCTCGGCGAGCAGCGCCGCCGCCAGCTCCGCCTTCTCCAGCTCGTGCCGCTGCTGGGTGAGCAGCGCGCCCAGGGCGACCCCGGGCGGCGCCGCGACCCAGCGGCCGGGCCGCGCCGACGACTGGGCCGCCAGACCGTGGTGCTCCAGCCGGCGCAGCGCGCGCTCCGTGTCGTACTCGCCGAGCGTGAGCCGCCGTGCGAGATCGGGCACGTCGGCGGCGCCCACGGACACCAGCGCCCGGTACGCCGACTCGTGCGTGTCGTCCAGTCCAATCGCTCCCAGCATGCGGCGATGTCCCTCCCCGAGGATCTGTTCCGGACCGGCCGTGGCGGAAACCGGCCACGGCGCAAACCCGCCTGGGCACATCATCGCCGTACCACCCGCATCTCTGCCAAGGTGACGCCACCGCAGCACCAAGTGCCGCCCCTAATGCCCGGCTTGGGGTGACTTGGCCTGCGCGAATACGAGCCGGACGGGCTCGTGGGGGCAGCGCCGGCCGGTCCGGGTGGACGCGGGCGGACGATCTTGGGGAGTGGAATCTTGGCCAGTGGGGCGTGGGGGAGAGCGGCCGTGCGTACGGCGCCGGTGGTGGCGATCGCCGCCGTCCTGGCCGTCACGACAGCCGTGCCCGCGGGGGCCGCACGCGACCGGGAACGGCCGCTGACGGGCAGCGCGGGCACGGCTTCGGGCTCCGTCGTCACCCTCGTCACCGGCGACCGCGTCCTGGTCACGAAGGACGGGGCCACCGCCCTGCCCGGTGCGGACGGCACCACCCCGTCCACCCAGACCCGCCAGTCCGGCAAGGACCTGTACGTCTACCCCGACAGCGCCGTCGCCGCGATCGCCGCCGGCCGCGTCGACGAGGAACTGTTCAACGTCACCGGCCTGGTCCGGCAGGGCTACGACGACGCGCACACCGCGACACTGCCGCTCATCGCCACGTACGACCGGTCCGTCGCCCGGAGCGTCCCGGCCACCCCGCGCGGCGCCCGGCGCGGCCTCGTGCTCGACCCGGTCGACGGGGTCGCGCTCAAGGCCGACAAGAAGAAGGCCGCCGAGTTCTGGACCGACGTCACCGGCACCCGCAGCCGGGCGGCCGGTGTCCTCAAGAAGCTGTGGCTGGACGAGAAGGTGCAGGCCACGCTCGACCGCTCGACCAAGCAGGTGCACGCCCCCGAGGCGTGGGCCGCGGGCTTCGACGGCAAGGGCACCAAGGTCGCCGTCCTGGACACGGGAGTCGACGCCGACCACCCCGACCTCGAGGGCCGGATCGCCGCGTCCGAGAACTTCACCGACTCGGAGGACGCGAGCGACCACCAGGGCCACGGCACCCACACCACGTCCACGGTCGGCGGCACGGGTGCGGCGAGCGACGGCAGGAAGAAGGGTGTCGCCCCCGGCGCCGCCCTCCTGAACGGCAAGGTCCTCAACGACTCCGGTTCCGGGGCCACTTCATGGATCATCGCCGGGATGCAGTGGGCGGTCGACGAGGGCGCCGACGTCGTCTCGATGAGCCTCGGCAACCCCGAGCGGACCGACTGCACCGACCCGATGAGCGAGGCGACGGAAGAGCTCGCCCGGTCCGGCAAGAACACCCTCTTCGTCATCGCGGCCGGCAACACGGGCCCGACCCTCAACTCCGTGTCCTCGCCGGGCTGCGCGCCCAGTGTCCTCACCGTCGGCGCCGTCGACCGCGACGACACCACCGCGTCCTTCTCCAGCCGCGGCCCGGCGTACGGCTCGCACACCCTCAAGCCGGAGATCACCGCGCCCGGTGTGGACATCTCGGCCGCCAACGCGGGCGGCCGCGGCGTCTACGCGTACCAGTCCATGAGCGGTACGTCGATGGCGACCCCGCATGTCGCGGGCGCCGCGGCGATCGTGAAGCAGCGCCACCCCGACTGGAACGCCCAGCAGATCAAGGCCGCGCTCGTCTCCGCCGCCGACGCGGACCTTCCCGGCGACGTACGCGAGACGGGCGGCGGACGCCTCGACGTGAAAGCCGCCGTCGACCAGACCGTGCTCGGGACGCCCGCCGTGCAGGGCGGCACCTTCAACTGGCCGCAGGACAGCAGCGACCGTACGACGGTGGACGTGCCCTACACGAACACCGCTGACCATGCAGTGCAGTTGAAGCTCTCGCTCGGCGCGGTCACCGGCAACGACGGCTCGGCCGTACGCTCCTCGATCGCGCGCCTCGGCGCACGCTCGGTCACCGTCCCGGCGGGCGCCACCGTCAAGGTGCCTCTCGTGCTGAGCCCGAACGCCTCGCTCGCCCGCGCCCAGTACGGCGACATCACCGGCCGGGTCCTTGCCACGGCCGGCGGCGTCTCCGTCTCGACGCCGTTCTCCCTCTACGTCCAGCCGGAGACCGTCACCCTCCGCGTCAAGCTCGTCGACCGGCTCGGCAAGCCCGCCGACGGAGCGTCCTCCGTGGACCTCGTCGGGACGGACGACGCGAGCGGCGAACGCCGGTTCAACGAGGGCGCCACCGACCAGACGTACCGGGTCCGGCCCGGCAGCTACTTCCTCTCCAGCTTCATCGCCACGCCCGAGACCCGGGGCACGCTGGTCAACTCCCTTTCCTACCTGGCTCATCCGCAACTCGACCTGCGCAAGGACACGACCGTCGTCCTGGACGCCCGCACGGCACACCGGCTGACCGTCCGGACGGACAGGGCGTCCGAACTCCGGGGCGCCACCCTCGGGTTCGCCCGCTCCTGGGGCTCCTGGCTGCACGCGGGAACGGCCGCGGGCGGGCGTGCGCTGCGCGGCTACTACGCCTCCGTCACCGGCCGGGCGAGCACCGGCACCTTCGAGTTCGACAGCTTCTGGCGGGCGGCGGCCCCGCAGATCTCCGAACTCGCGGTCGTGGGCGGGCCCGTGCTGCACCCCGTGACCGCTTCGACCGGGTCCGCCAACCTCGACGGCACCGGGCGGGCCCGGCTCGTCGACGCCAAGTCGGGTACGCCGGCGGACCTCGCCGGCGCGAGGGGGAAGATCGCCCTCGTCGAGATCCCGGCCGGCGGCAGCGCGGCGACCGTCGCCGCCGACGCGAAGGCGGCCGGTGCGGTCGCGGTCCTCGCCCACCGCGCGGCACCCGGCCGCTGGTATCCGTCCACCGGCTTCACGGGCGGACCCCTGCCCGTCCTGGCCGTCCCGGCGGAGGAGGCCGCCGCGTTGCTCGCCGCCGGTGCTGTGACCCTGCGCTGGAAGGCCACCGCGAAGAGCCCGTACGTCTACAACCTGGCCTTCCCGGAGACGGGACCGCTCCACGACGCCCGTACGTACCGGGTGCGCGACCGCGAGCTGGCGGCCACCCGGGCGACGTACCGGGCGATGGGCACGGCCACCGACTATGTCGACCTGCCCTCCGTCACCCGCCCGAGCGGACTCACGGGATACTTCGGCGACTTGGAGACCGTGCCCGCGCCCTTCGCGCGGACCGAGTACTACTCGGCGGGCAGCACCGGCTGGGGGCACGAGGTGTCCAGCAGCTTCCCGTGGGGCGAGTTCATGATCGACCCCGTGCGGACGTACGACAGGGGTGAGCGGCGGACGGAGGAGTGGTACGGGGGAGTGCTCGCTCCGGCGACTCCGCTGGACGCCTCCGGGCAGCAGGCGCTCGCCGCCGAACGGCAGGGAAACCTGATCGGTGTCGCCCCCGGCTTCTGGGGTGACACCCAACACCACGGAGTTCCCGGGAGTTTCGGCGACATCGGCTCCATGCTGCTCAGACGCGACGGTGAGACGATCGGCGACAGCCCTTATCCCTTCGGGGTGTTCGAGGTGCCGGCCGACGACTCCTCGTACGAACTCAGCCTCGCGACCGCCAAGATCGGCTCGCGGGTCTGGAACCGGTCCCCGCAGACGGTCACCACCTGGAGTTTCCGCTCCCACCTCGACGAGCACGTCTCCTCGCAGGGCATCCCGCTGCTCTTTCCGCGCTACGGGCTGCCGGAGGACGGCTTCAAGACGCTGCCGGCCAAGGACGGACAGCGGATCTCACTGACCGCGACGGGCCACGCCGGGTACCGTCCCGGCGCGCTCACCTCGGTGAAGCTGTCGTACTCGTACGACGGTGGCAAGACCTGGACCGATGCGAAGACCGGCCGCCGGAACGGTGGATGGACGGCGACCGTGCATCACAGCGGAGCCTCAGGGAACCAGGTGACACTCAGGGTCGATATGACCGACGACCGGGGCAACTCGGTCACCCAGACCGTGACCCGGGCCTACGACGTGCGCTAGGCCCAGGTCACTCCGGCGCCGCCGGGCGGTTCTCCCGTGGGGGGTGGGACCGCCCGGCGGTTTCTTCGTATTCGTGTTCGACGTTTCGTCCGACACGCCGTTCGACCGCCAGTCTCCTGGCCGGTTTTTCCGGATGCCCCGTTTTCATCCGGCTCCCACGGTGGACAATTACGGGCATGAGCCAGCAGGGGGACAGGCCCACCGGTCACGAGGACGACTGGTGGGGTCAGTTGTACGACGACTCCACCGGGGACACGGGGCCTGCGGCCGCGGCTGATTCCCTCGACGACCGGTTCGCGTCGGCCGCCGACGCGGTGCGGCGGGGCCCCGCGGGGTCCCGGCCGGGGGAGGCGCCGGCGGTCCCGGAGCAGCGGAGCGGTGGGTCTTGGCACCGCCCGCCCGGCCTACCGGCCGATCTCCAGGCCGATCCACCGCCCGGCCCACCGCCCGGCCCATCGGCCGACCAGCCGGCCGGGCCACGCGGCGCCGCATCCGCCGCACCGGGACACTCCGGGCCGCCCCGCCCCGGCACCCCCGGGCCGACGCCCGACGTGCCGCGGGGCTGGGCCTCTCCGGATCCGTACGACGGCGCCGCGCAGGCTGACGGTCCCGGGCGGGGTGATTCCTCCGGGCAGGGTCCGGAATCGGCGGGGTGGGATGCGGGTTCTGAGTCGGGTGCGGGGTCGGCTTGGCGGGGAGACGGTCCCGGGCGGGGTGATTCCTCCGGGCAGGATCCGGAATCGGCGGGGTGGGATGCGGGTTCTGAGTCGGGTGCGGGGTCGGCTTGGCGGGGAGACGGTCTCGGGCGGGGCGGTGCGCCGGCGTGGTGGGACGACGGCCCCCGACGGGGTGCGGATTCCGCGCGGCGGGATGCGGTCCCCGGGTCTGACCCGGCCCCGGAACCGATGCGTTGGGACGACGGGCCGGGACGGGGCGCGGGAGCCGCACGCGGCGACGACGGCTCCGGCGAAGCCGGGCGTGACGACGACGCCGGGCGGGGGCCGGAGCCGGTGCGGCGCAATACGGGTCCTGAGGCTGCTCCAAACACGGCGCGGCGGGATCTCGGCCCTGGAGAGGGACCGGAAGTGGGGCGGGATATCGGTCCTGCACAGAGGCCGGAAGCGGCGTGGGATCCCGGTCCGGCACAGGGGGCGGAGGGTGCGTGGGATCCCGGTCCTGCGCAGGGCGGGGAAGGTGCTCGGGATCTCCCTCCTGGGCAAGGGACGGAAGCGGCGGGGCGGGACAGTGGCTCCGGATCGCGTCCTGGGCCGGTGCGTCGCCGGGGGCTGGGGCGGCGGGTCGCGCCGTGGGAGCCGCCGTCCGCCGAGCCGTCGGCGCCCGTGAGTTTTCCGCCTGGGTCCAAGCCGCCCGGCTTCCGTCCGGAGTCGGACGCCGCGCCTCCGGACGGACCCGGCACACGCGGTGACGTGACCGGCCGGAGCGGGACCGACGCCCCGGAGGACGCCGTACCCCCGGCTCCCGTCGCCTCGCCGGTGACCACGGACCTCAACCCGGCCCCCCAGTCGCCGACCACTGAGCTCAACCCCCCGGCCCAGCCCCCGTCCCCCCACCTCGACCCCCCGGCCCAGCCGGCTCCCGTACCCCCCGACCCCCCGGTGCCCCCGGCCTATCCGCCCGCCGCCCCCGGGCCGGTGGTCGCGGTGTCCTCCGTGTATGTCGATTACGTCGGCTCCGGGCCGCCCACCTATGACGCGGAGCCGACCGCGCTGCCGGTGGCGGATCCTGACGGGCTGGACGAGCTGGTGGCGGACGCGGTGCTGGACGGGGCGCGGTACGGGGCGTGTACGGTGCGGGCCGTTTCCGTACGGGGGGACTCCGCTCGGTACCGGGGGGAGCCCCGCCGGGACTCCCTGCTGACCGCCCGCTTCGGGACGGGGGACCAGGCCCTGGTGCTGGTCGCCATGGCGACCGGCGCGCGGGCCACCCCGGGCGCGCACCGGGCGGCCGCCGAGGCCTGCCGGTGGATCGGACGGGCCGTGGGACGCAGCCACGCCCGGCTGGCCGAGGACATCAGGGCCGGCCGCCGCGGCGACCTGAAGTCGGGACTGCACCGGCTCACCGACCGCAGCCTCGGCAAGCTGCGGGCCAGCGCGGCCGAACAGGGCGTCGGACCGGAGGAGTACACGGCCGGCCTGCGGTGCCTCCTGCTGCCGGCCGACCCGGAGTGCCGTACGCGGGTCTTCTTCGGCGTCGGAGCCGGCGGCCTGTTCCGGCTGCGGGACGGCGAGTGGCAGGACATCGAGCCGCAGGTCGCGGACACCACCGGCGAGGCCGTCGTCGGCTTCGGATCGCTGCCCCACGAGACCCCCGAGGGCGACCGGCTCACCATGGACCTGGGGATCGCGACGCCGCCGAGCCCGTACGAACCGGCTCCCGCGCCGCCCCGCGCCCCTTTCCGGTTCCGCGTGTCCGTCGCCCGGCCGGGTGACACGCTGCTGCTCTGCACCGGCGGCCTGGCGGAACCCCTGCGCGGTGAACCCGAGCTGGCCCGGCATCTGACGGCCCGCTGGTCGGCCGCCGAAGCCCCCGGACTCGCGGCCTTCTTCGCGGACAGTCAGGTCAGGGTCAAGGGCTACGCCGACGACAGGACAGCCGCGGCGGTTTGGGAGGCGTAACACCCGGCGTTGTGAATTCATGGAACCCGAAGGGATCTCCGGAGACCGAAGGGCACGTGAAGTCATGGCCAAGCAGAACGTCGCCGAGCAGTTCGTCGACATCCTCGCCCGCGCGGGCGTCAAGCGCATGTACGGGGTCGTCGGCGACAGCCTCAACCCCGTCGTGGACGCCATCCGGCGCAACTCGGCCATCGACTGGGTCCACGTCCGGCACGAGGAGACCGCCGCCTTCGCCGCGGGCGCGGAAGCGCAGATCACCGGAGAGCTGGCGGCCTGCGCCGGCTCCTGCGGTCCCGGCAACCTGCACCTCATCAACGGCCTGTACGACGCCCACCGCTCCATGGCCCCCGTGCTCGCCCTCGCCTCCCACATCCCCTCCAGCGAGATCGGGCTCGGGTTCTTCCAGGAGACCCACCCCGACCAGCTCTTCCGCGAGTGCAGCCACTACAGCGAGATGATCTCCAGCCCCCAGCAGATGCCCCGGCTGCTCCAGACGGCGATCCAGCACGCCATCGGGCAGAGCGGCGTGAGTGTCGTGACGCTGCCCGGCGACATCGCGGACCAGCCCGCGCCGGAGAAGGCCGTCGAGACCGCACTCGTCACCTCCCGGCCCAGCGTCCGCCCCGGCGACGCGGAGATCGACAAGCTCGTCGCGCTGATCGACGAGGCCGACCGGGTCACCCTGTTCTGCGGCAGCGGCACGGCGGGCGCGCACGCCGAGGTGATGGAGTTCGCCGAGAAGATCAAGTCCCCGGTCGGACACGCGCTGCGGGGCAAGGAGTGGATCCAGTACGACAACCCGTACGACGTCGGCATGAGCGGTCTGCTCGGCTACGGCGCGGCCTACGAGGCCACCCATGAGTGCGATCTGCTCATCCTGCTGGGCACCGACTTCCCGTACAACGCCTTCCTCCCCACCGATGTGAAGATCGCCCAGGTCGACGTCCGGCCCGAGCGCCTGGGCCGTCGCTCCAAGCTCGACCTGGCCGTGTGGGGCGATGTGCGCGAGACCCTGCGGTGTCTGACCCCGCGGGTGAAGACCATGAACAACCGGCGCTTCCTCGACAAGATGCTGAAGAAACACGCGGACGCGCTGGAAGGCGTGGTCAAGGCGTACACCCGGAAGGTCGAGAAGCACGTCCCGATCCATCCCGAGTACGTGGCCGCGGCCGTCGACGAACTCGCCGCCGAGGACGCGGTGTTCACCGTGGACACCGGCATGTGCAACGTCTGGGCGGCCCGCTACATCTCACCCAACGGCCGTCGCCGGGTGATCGGTTCGTTCTCCCACGGGTCGATGGCCAATGCCCTGCCGATGGCCATCGGCGCCCAGTTCACCGACCGCAACCGCCAGGTCGTCTCGATGTCCGGCGACGGCGGATTCAGCATGCTGATGGGCGACTTCCTCACCCTCGTCCAGTACGACCTGCCGGTGAAGGTCGTCCTCTTCAACAACTCCTCGCTGGGCATGGTGGAGCTGGAGATGATGGTCGCCGGCCTGCCCTCGTACGGCACGGCGAACAAGAACCCCGACTTCGCCGCCGTCGCCCGCGCCTGCGGGGCCTACGGCGTCCGGGTCGAGAAGCCCAAGCAGCTCGCCGGTGCGCTCAAGGACGCCTTCAAGCACAAGGGGCCGGCCCTGGTCGACATCGTCACCGACCCCAACGCCCTCTCCATCCCGCCGAAGATCAGCGCCGAGATGGTCACCGGCTTCGCCCTCTCCGCCTCGAAGATCGTCCTGGACGGCGGTGTCGGCCGCATGCTCCAGATGGCGCGCTCCAACCTGCGCAACGTGCCGCGGCCGTAAGGCGGTTGACCGTCCCACCACCCGCGTCGCCGGCCCGCGTCGGGTGTGTACGGAAGCTCCGGCACCGCCCGGGACGTCGAGCCCCAGGAGACACTCGTCCTTCTCTCGTACGGCCGGATCGTCAGTCGCGTCTCCGTAGATGGATCGACTGTCCGCGGTCACTGCGTCACCACCGGTGTAGCCCCGGGGCCGTGCGGGGTCGCCGGGCCGGCCCCCGCGGACCAGCGGCAGATGCACCGGCTCGTCCGGTCCGCACCGTCCGGGGCGGGCCGGGTCCGCCCGGTCCGTGCGCCGTGACCCGCGCACGAAAGGCCTCCGCGCGCGCTCCGGACACCCCTCCACCAGCGCTCGTACGCCGTGCGCGGCGGCGCATCCGGATTCCACCGGCTCAACCGGGAATCGAGCCGGTCGGTGCGGCCGCACATTCCCGTGCGCGTACAACCGGTGGTTGACGATTCAGCATGACTGTCGCCTTCCGGAGGGGGGCATGGTTCCTCGTGAAGGTGTTCGAGCAGGAAGGGAAACCGACATCAGTGCGGGCGGGGGCCATGAAGAGGCAGGCACGAAGGGGCGGTCCGGTGGCAATGGGGGCGTCCTCGGCGAAAGCGATGGAGGACACGGTCGAGAGCGCGACGGAGCAACCGGGTGCGGCGCACTTGCGGCGCCGGCTCGGGCGGGGGGACCTGCGGGCGGTGCCCGATGCCCGCAGAGCGCTGCGCGAACTCCTACGGCACTGGGGGAGGCCGGGACGATCCGAGGTGGCCGAGCTGCTGACCAGCGAGCTCGTCACCAACGCGCTGATACACACCGACCACGACGCGGTGCTGACGGCCACCGTCTCACCGCGCGGACTGCACGTGGAGGTCCGTGACTTCGTGGGACACCGGCCTCGGCTTCGGGTACCGCACGCCGACGACGGTACGCACGGCAGAGGCCTCGTCCTGGTGCAGTCCCTCGCGGACACGTGGGGCGTACGGGCACACGGGGTGGGCAAGACGGTGTGGTTCGAACTGGACGGCGGGGGGGGGGGGGGGGACCCCCCCCCCCCCCCCTGGCGCGTCCCCTCTCCCCCCCCCACCCCCCCCCCACCCCCAAACCCCCCCCCTCCCCCCCCCCC
>NZ_JBHXJC010000011.1:282736-307928 GCF_042723265.1 Streptomyces sp. NPDC058371
GTGTGAGCACACCGCGCCGCCGTCCAGTGATGCGTCCGGTTCCGCCCGGACATCGCGTCCGGGCCCGGGACCTGTCCTAACCGAACTGCTGCTCAAGGTCCTTGAGCTTGCGCTCCAGCGAGTCCAGCCGGGGCAGCGCCATCGTGTCGTCCTCCGCGGTGAGGTCGATGACCGGCTCAGTGCCGCTGCCGCGGACGGGCTGCAGGGAGGGACGGGTGCGCACGGGCAGCTGCTCCGGCGCCGATATGGCAGGGTCCGCGGTGGCCTGCGCGGGGGCCCGCTCCACGGTCGTCTCCAGCTCGCGCGAGCCGCCGCGGCCGACCAGGCCCCGGTGACCGCGGCTGAGCGCCTTGAGGTGCGCCCGTTCGACCCGCTCCTGCTCCCGGCGGCGCAGCCGCGTCTGCTCCTTCTGGCGCCGGTCCTCGCGCACCTCGTCCACGGCCTCGTCGAGGGTGCGGACGTTCTCGAGCAGCATCAACGACCAGGCGCTGTACGTCTCGCGGGGCGCGCGCATCCAGCGGACGATCCGGATCTGCGGCAGCGGGCGCGGGACCAGGCCCTGCTCCCGCAGCGCGGCCCGGCGGGTCTGCTTCAGCGCCCGGTCGAAGAGCACCGCGGCCGACATCGACATGCCCGCGAAGAACTGCGGAGCGCCCGCGTGGTCGATGCCCCGCGGCGCGTGCACCCAGTTGAACCAGGCCGCCGCACCCGCGAAGGTCCACACCAGTATGCGCGAGCCGAGTGCCGCGTCACCGTGGCTGGCCTCGCGCACCGCGAGCACGGAGCAGAACATGGCCGCTCCGTCCAGGCCGAACGGGACGAGGTACTCCCAGCCGTTGGAAAGGCCGAGGTTCTGCACGCCGAAGCCGACCAGGCCGTGGAAGGAGAGCGCCGCGGCGACCGCGGCACAGCAGAACAGCAGCACGTAGGAGGCGGTGCCGTAGAGGGCCTCCTTGCGCCGGCGTCGCTCCTCGCTGCGCTCCCACGAGTCATCGGTGTGCGCGCTCTCCCCGGACCGCTTGCCACGCGCGAGTACCGCCACCGCCGCCAGCATGCCCAAGAGCAGAACGGCGCCCGGAAGCAGCCAGTTCAGCGATATGTCGGTCAGTCTCATCAGGGGTCCCTTGCATTGGGATAGGGCGTAACGCCCGCCATAGTGGCCCAAACCCGTCGGCGCTCAGGGGGTTTCGGGACAAGAGGCCGCAAGGGCCCGCACAGGGCGGCATTCGTCTCGAACTGCCGCGCGAGGGAGGGGAGTTGAGTGCGATTGGAATGACCCGTACGGGTGGTTCGGCGGAAAGTTCCTGCGACAGGTGGGGGAATCGTGAAATGCCTGTCGGCCGCGGGACGTCCTGCGGCGGGTCGGGGCGGACGTCCGCAAGGGGAGCTGACTTCGGGGGACGGCGGGGCGTCGGACGGCCGTGAAGGCTCAACGAGCCCCGGCGGCGGTCAACTTGGCGACCCGGTCCGCGTCGCAGGTGCGCGGGCAGGTGATGCAGGTGTCCGCGGGGCGCAAGGTGTAGAAGAGGCAGCAGCTCACCCGGTCCCGGGTGGGCAGCGCTTGGCCTTCCGGCCCGGTCAACTCACGGAACGCGGTGGTCCCGACGTACGGCCGGGTCGCTCCGGGCAGCAGGCGCTCCAGCTCGCCCATGGCCCGCTGTTCCTCGCCGAGCAGCTGGGCGACGTACCAGAGCCCCTCGACGATCTCGTCGGTCGCCATGCCCCACAGGGCGCGGCCGCGTCGGCGCATCCGGGGGCCGAAGGCGCCGAGGACCGGCTCCAGGTGCTCGGCGACAGCCGCCCGCACCTCGGCCGCCAGCGCTTCCTCGTTCGCCACCACCCGGGCGCCGGGCCGGCCGGCGGCCGGATCGTCCGGCAGACATGCGAACTCGTCGACCCGTACGGCCAGACGTCCGAGGGCGCGCTGGAATGTGACGTGCTCCACAGGGAAGCGCGGCACCCGGCGCAGCAGGAACCACGGGACGGTGATCAGCAGACAGGCGGGCCAGGCGTAGCGGTGGAGCCCGAAGCCGGCCACGACGTCCGGTCGCGCCCGCTGACCGTAGTCCCGCAGCACCTGCTCCTCGTCCCAGGCGAGAAACGCGTCGAGGTCGGCTCCGCCTTCCGCGAGCCGGGCCGCGTGGGCCCAGCCGTCGCCGCGTGGAGCCGCCTGCCCGGGGCCGAGCTCCGTCACGGTCAGCGCCGGGAAGACCTCGGTCAGCCGGGCGTAGGCGTCCGTGAGGACCGTGCGGGCCGGATGTGCGGCATGAGCGGGGGCGGCCGTGGCCGCAGCCTGCGTGGCCGGGGCGTCCGTGGGCGGAGCGGGAGCGGACATGCGGGGGCCACCGCCTCACGGTCGTTTGAAGGTAAGCCTTACCTTACTCGAAGCGGTGGAGGTTTGAACTGGGGCCGGGTGCGCCTATGGTGCTTGACGGACGGGTAACAACCGCCGCAATGACCCCCAAGTACCACCAAGCCCGGAGGAGGACCCCGTGGAGCAGACCGGCTCGCGCGATGTGCTCGGCTTCGCTGTCACGGGGGCGCCGGACGTCCGGGGGGCCGCCGTGCGCGTCCCCACGCAGCCGCGGGCGGCGGACGTGGACCGGGAGCGGGGCGCCGCCCGCGGTCCCGCGGCGGTCGGCGGCGCGGCCCGGGGCGAGCACACGCACAGTGAGACGCCCATCCCGCAGCCCCGCGTCGAGGGGCGCCATGTCGTCCAGCGGTCCTCCGTCCGCGGACAGATCGTCGACGCCCTGCGCACCGCGCTGGTCTCGGGCGAGCTGGCCCCCGGAGAGGTGTACTCGGCGCCCGCGCTCGGCGAGCGCTTCGGGGTCTCCGCGACGCCCGTCCGGGAGGCGATGCAGCAGCTCGCGCTGGAAGGTGCCGTCGAGGTGGTACCGAACCGCGGCTTCCGGGTCGTCGAGCGGTGCGCCCGCGAACTGGCCGAACTCGCCGAGATCCGGGCCCTGATCGAGGTCCCCGTCATGCTGCGCCTGGCGCGCACGGTGGCCGCCGCACGCTGGGCGGAACTGCGTCCGCTGGCCGAGGCGACGGCACGCGCCGCGTCCTCGGGATGCCGCGCGACCTACGCCGAGTCCGACCGTGCCTTCCACCGCGCGGTCCTCACCCTCGCCGGCAACGAACAGCTGCTGCGGATCGCCGACGACCTGCACCGCCGCGCCCAGTGGCCCCTCGTCGGCATCCCCGTCTCCCGCGCCCGCGCCCATCTGGTGGCCGACGCGGCCGAGCACGCGGCCCTGCTGGAGGCGCTGATCGCCCAGGACCTCACCGTGGTGCAGTCGCTGGTGCGCGAGCACTTCACCGGCGCGTAGGCCCTGCGCCGGGCCCGGCCGCGTGCCGGCCGCGCCGCCACCGCTCTGTTCCCGGTGTGTCCCCTTCACCGCGCCCTTGTCACGGATCCGTGGACTCCACGCAACGACCTCTGCGCGCGGGCAACCAAGGACCGGCCGGCCGCGTGCTCCCCGGCACACGGACGACCGACTCCAGGGGTGACCATGATGTTTCCCGACCCCGCGTGGCAGGCGCAGCAGCGGCAGCACGAGCAGCGCCGCTTCCGCGAGATGAACGAGACGAGCGCCCGGCGCCGCCGGTCCCGCTCGGGGACGGGCCTCGGTGGACTGCTGAAGTTCCTGCTCCTCGTGGCCGTCGTCGTCCTGCTGGTCAAGAACCCCGAACTGCGCACCGAGGCCTGGACGTTCGCCCAGCACGTCTGGGCGGACGTCCGGAACGCTTAGGCCCTCCTCCGGTGCTTACGGGCCTACCGCAGGATCCGCCGGACAGGCCCTAGGCGGTGGCCGCCGGTGGCGTCAACTGGTGGGCCAGCCAGGTGGGAACGCCGCCCAGCAGCCGGAACAGCCGGCCGGCCTCCGCCCGCAGCCGGGACGCCTCGGGTTCGATCTCGGCGTCCGCGAGCGAGGCCAGCGCCGGCGCCGTACCGACGAGGTAGCCCAACTCCTCGCGGATCCGCAGGGATTCGGCGAAGCCGTGCCGGGCCTCCGCCAACTCGCCCTCCCGCAGGGCGAGTCCGGCGAGGTGGCGCCAGGTGCACGAGAGCAGCAGCGGGTCGCCGAGAGCGGTGGCTCCCGCGTGCGCACGGCGGTACGCGGCACGGGCCGCCTGCGGGGACTGGGCGAGGTTCTCGGCGATGAGGCCGCGCCGGAAGTCGAGCGCGGGCCGGCCCGGCGCGCCCGGTGCCAGCAGGGCGGCGGCCCGGCCGAGCGCGACCCGTGCCTCGTCCGCCCGGTCCCGGACGCCGAGCAGGGTGGACGCGTACGCGAGCTGCCCGCGCTCACAGGCCGCCGCGCCCCGTTCGTCGTCGCTCTGGGCCAGGGCCTCCGCCGTCCGCAGCGCGTCCTCGGCCTCGGCCCAGCCCTGCTCCGTGTACAGACACCGCTCCACGAGCAGGGACGCTCTCTGCAGCGCCGCCGCCGCGGTGTGCGGTTCGAGGAGCGCGGCCGCGTCGGCCCAGCAGGCGCGCGAGCGCAGCCGCCATACCGCGGTCTGGAGTGGATCGTCCCCTGCAGTCGTTCCGGAACCAGACATGGCGGTATGCGCCACGTTGCCCTCCCCGAGCACACCATTGAGCTGTTGAGTGGTGGCATCTCAGCACGGATCGGCGGGCCCGGCCAAGGGGGTGGGTGAAGGATTTCACAAAGTCGTGGGCCGACGGCGGCACTTGGGACCGCACGGCTCACACGCCCACGACCTCAGCTCATCCGCAACGCCAGGAAGAAATCGAGCTTGTCCTCCAGGCGCGAGAGGTCCCGGCCCGTCAACTGCTCGATACGGCCCACCCGGTAACGCAGTGTGTTGACGTGCAGGTGGAGACGGGTCGCGCAGCGCGTCCAGGAGCCGTCGCAGTCGAGGAAGGCCTCCAGGGTGGGAATCAGCTCGGCGCGGTGCCGGCGGTCGTAGTCGCGCAGCGGGTCGAGCAGCCGGGCGGTGAAGGCGCGGCGGACGTCGTCCGGCACGAAGGGCAGCAGCAGCACGTGCGAGGCCAGCTCCTGGTGGCCGGCCGCGCAGACCCGGCCGGGCCGCGCCGCGGCCACCCGGCGGGCGTGCCGCGCCTCCTCCAGCGCGCCGCGCAGCCCCTCCGCCGAGTGCACGGCGGCGCTCACTCCGAGCGTCAGCCGCCCGTCGTCGTTCAGGCCCGCCGACAGCGGATCCCGTACGGCCTCCAGGAGCGAGTCGGCCAGCAGCCCGGACTCGGAGCCGTCGTGCTCGGAGGACACCGCCGGAAGGGGTACGAGGGCGATCGCCTCGTCACCCGTATGGGCGACGGCGATGCGGTCGGAGTGCTCGGGGCCGGTCAACAGCGGGTCGACGAGGATCTCCTCCAGGAGCGACTGGGCGACCGGACCGCCCTCGATGTCGCCGCCCTCCCACTCGACGCGGGCCACCACCACCTGCCAGTGCGGAGCCGCCCCCAGGCCGGGCAGCAGCACCGGAGCGGCCACCCGCAGCCTGGCGGCGATCTCGGCGGGCGCCGCGCCGGTCTGGACGAGCTCCAGGACCTCCTGGGCGAGCCGGCGGCGCACCGTGCGCGCCGCGTCCCGCCGGTCCCGCTCCACCGAGATCAGCTGGGTGACGCCCTGGAGCAGGTCGAGCCGCTCCTCCGGCCAGTCCCCGGCGTCCGCCTCGACCGCGAGCAGCCAGTCGGACAGCACCGTCTCCCGCACGTCCCTGGACGCGGCCGTGGCGCGGCCGGACGAGCGGATCGGGAACAGCGAGTACGTCGTCGGGCCCACCGCCACCCGGTGCGGCCCGCGCCGTCCCGTACGGGACGCCGCCAGATGCTCGGCGGCCAGCTTCGCGCACACGCCGGCGGGCAGTCCGGGGCCGTTGTGGTCGGCGCCCGCGATGGGCCGGCCGGTGGGGGAGAGCACCCAGGCCCGCAGATCCAGGTCGGAACCGAGCAGGTCGAGCACCACGTCGGGGCCGCCGCCCGCCGGACCGGACGTCATCATCCGCCGGTGCCGGTCCACCACGGCCGCCAGGTCCCCGGCCCGCTCGCCCGACACCTGCCGTACGACGTGCTCGGTGATCGTCGCGAAGGCCACCGACTCGTTGACGGCGAAGAGCGGCAGCCGGTGCCGGGTGCAGGCCAGGACCAGGTCGGCCGGGATGTCGCCCTGCTCCGCCTCACCGGCGGCGAGGGCCGCGACACCGGCGCCCGCGAGGATGCGGACGAAGGGCTCGGAGTCCCCCGAGTCGTGCCGCCAGGCGAGACCCGTGAGGACCAGCTCGCCGCCCGAGAGATAGCGGCTGGGGTCCTTGAGGTCCGTTGTCATCACACCGCGCACGGTGCGATCCAGTTCGTCCTCGCCGCCGAGCAGCCGCAGGCCCAGCGCGTCGGTGTCCAGCAGTGCGCGCAGCCGCATGTCTCGTCGCCGCCGTTCTTTGTCTCGAAATCTACGATGGATCCGGGATGAGGCCCCGGCGAGCGGGATCTCGGTCCCCGCTGAGCGGTCACCGGTCCCGCGGACGGTGGTCCCGGGTCCCTGCGAGGCTGTGTGCTGGGCTTTCGCGAGCTGTGCTCACTGATTCCCAGGCTGTGCCGGATGTTTCCCGGGGAAAGCGGAGAGGTTACTGATGACCTCCGTTCATACGAATCTACAAGATGCGCGCCCTGGCCAGCCAACTCCTTCATGGTTTCGGTGACTGACCCCAGTGGAGGACAGGGCTGTGTACTGACGTCAATCCGCGTTAACAGCAGATGAACGAGCCGGGCCCGCCGCACACGATCTGGCTTGATCAGTACGACCCTCGATTACGAATGAAGAGAGCCACTCATGGACTTCCTTCGCCCCGCCAGCTGGGAGGAGGCGCTCGCCGCAAAGGCCGAGCACCCCACAGCTGTGCCGATTGCGGGTGGCACCGATGTCATGGTCGAGATCAACTTCGACCACCGTCGGCCCGAGTACCTCCTCGACCTGAACCGCATCGGTGAGCTGAGCGAGTGGGAGGCCGGCGAGGAGAGCGTGCGCCTGGGCGCCTCCGTTCCGTACTCCACGATCATGGAGCAGCTGCGCGGCGAGCTGCCCGGCCTGGCCCTCGCCTCGCACACGGTCGCCTCCCCGCAGATCCGCAACCGTGGCGGTGTCGGCGGCAACCTCGGCACCGCCTCCCCGGCCGGCGACGCCCACCCGGCGCTGCTCGCCGCGGGCGCCGAGGTCGAGGTGGAGTCCGTGCGCGGCTCGCGCCTGATCCCGATCGACGAGTTCTACACCGGTGTGAAGCGCAACGCGCTCGCCGCCGACGAGCTCATCCGGGCCGTCCACATCAAGAAGGCCGACGGCCCGCAGCAGTACTCCAAGGTCGGCACCCGCAACGCGATGGTCATCGCCGTCTGCGCCTTCGGCCTCGCGCTGCACCCCGAGACCCGCACGGTCCGCACCGGCATCGGCTCGGCCGCGCCCACCCCGGTCCGTGCCAGGACCGCCGAGGAGTTCCTGAACGCGGCGCTCGACGAGGGCGGCTTCTGGGACAGCGGCAAGATCATCACCCCGTCGGTCGCCAAGCAGTTCGCGGACCTCTGCTCCGCCGCCTGCAACCCGATCGACGACGTCCGGGGCACCGCGAGCTACCGCCGCCACGCGGTCGGCATCATGGCCCGCCGGACGCTCACCTGGGCCTGGGAGTCGTACCGCGGCAGCGCCGCCCGCACGGAGGGAGTCGCGTAATGCGCGTCAATTTCACGGTCAACGGCCGTCAGCAGGAAGCCGACGACGTCTGGGAGGGCGAGAGCCTTCTCTACGTCCTGCGCGAGCGCATGGGCCTGCCCGGCTCCAAGAACGCCTGTGAGCAGGGTGAGTGCGGTTCCTGCACGGTCCGCCTCGACGGCGTCCCCGTCTGTTCGTGTCTGGTCGCCGCAGGTCAGGTCGAGGGCCGCGAGGTCGTCACCGTCGAGGGCCTCGCGGAGTACGCCAAGCAGCGCGAGGAGCACAGCGGCTGCGCGAGCGGTGCCTGCGGCACCTCGCTGCAGGACGCCCAGCAGTGGGCGGCCAAGGGCCAGGACTCGCGGACCGGCGAGGGCGGTGAACTCGCCCCGATCCAGCAGGCGTTCATCGACGCGGGCGCCGTCCAGTGCGGCTTCTGCACCCCCGGCCTGCTCGTCGCGGCCGACGAGATGCTGGAGCACAACCCGACCCCGACCGACGCGGACATCCGCGAGGCGCTCTCGGGCAACCTGTGCCGCTGCACCGGCTACGAGAAGATCATGGACGCGGTCCGCCTGGCGGCCGCCCGGCAGTCTGAGGCGGTCTGACCATGGGAACGACTGGTACGCCCACCAATCTCACGCAGGGCACCAAGACCAAGGGCGGCATCGGCGAGTCGACGCTCCGCCCGGACGGCACCCTCAAGGTCACCGGCGAGTTCGCGTACTCGTCCGACATGTGGCACGAGGACATGCTCTGGGGCCAGATCCTGCGCTCCACGGTGGCCCACGCGGAGATCGTGTCGATCGACACGGTCGAGGCGCTGAAGACCCCGGGTGTCTACGCCGTCATGACGTACGACGACCTGCCGACCGAGGTGAAGAACTACGGCCTGGAGATCCAGGACACCCCGGTCCTCGCGCACGGCAAGGTTCGCCACCACGGCGAGCCGGTCGCGATCGTCGCCGCCGACCACCCGGAGACCGCGCGCCGCGCCGCCGCCAAGATCAAGGTCGAGTACCGCGAACTGCCGGTCATCACCGACGAGGCGTCCGCGACCGCACCCGACGCGATCCTGATCCACGAGGGCCGCGACGACCACCACATCGGCCACGTCCCGCACCCGAACATCGTGCACCGCCAGCCGATCATCCGCGGCGACGCCGACGAGGCCGCCAAGAAGGCGGACTTCATCGTCAAGGGCGAGTACACCTTCGGCATGCAGGACCAGGCCTTCCTCGGCCCGGAGTCCGGCCTCGCCGTGCCCTCCGAGGACGGCGGCGTCGAGCTCTACATCGCCACCCAGTGGCTGCACTCGGACCTCAAGCAGATCGCGCCCGTCCTCGGCCTGCCCGAGGACAAGGTCCGAATGACGCTCTCCGGCGTCGGCGGCGCGTTCGGCGGCCGCGAGGACCTGTCGATGCAGATCCACGCCTGCTTGCTGGCGCTGCGGACCGGCAAGCCGGTCAAGATCGTCTACAACCGCTTCGAGTCCTTCTTCGGACACGTGCACCGCCACCCGGCGAAGCTCTCCTACGAGCACGGCGCCACCAAGGACGGCAAGCTCACGCACATGAAGTGCCGGATCGTCCTGGACGGCGGCGCCTACGCGTCGGCCTCCCCGGCGGTCGTCGGCAACGCCTCCTCGCTGAGCGTCGGTCCGTACGTCATCGAAGACGTCGACATCGAGGCCATCGCGCTCTACAGCAACAACCCGCCCTGCGGCGCCATGCGCGGCTTCGGCGCGGTCCAGGCGTGCTTCGCCTACGAGGCCCAGATGGACAAGCTCGCCGACAAGGTGGGCATGGACCGGGTCGAGTTCCGTCAGCTCAACGCGATGGAGCAGGGCACGCTCCTGCCGACCGGACAGCCGGTCGACTCGCCGGCGCCGGTCGCCGAGATCCTGCGCCGCGTCAAGGCGATGCCGCTGCCGCCCGAGCGCCAGTGGGAGAGCTCCGAGGGCGCCGACGTACGCCAGCTGCCCGGCGGACTGTCCAACACCACGCACGGCGAGGGCGTCGTCCGCGGAGTCGGGTACGCGGTCGGCATCAAGAACGTCGGCTTCTCCGAGGGCTTCGACGACTACTCAACTGCCAAGGTGCGCATGGAGGTTGTCGGCGGCGAGCCGGTCGCGACCGTGCACACCGCGATGGCGGAGGTCGGCCAGGGCGGCGTCACCGTCCACGCGCAGATCGCCCGCACCGAGCTGGGCGTCACCCAGGTGACGATCCAGCCGGCCGACACCCAGGTGGGCAGCGCCGGTTCAACGTCCGCGTCCCGACAGACGTACGTCACCGGCGGCGCCGTCAAGAACTCCTGCGAGCTCGTCCGCGAGAAGGTCCTGGAGCTCGGCCGGCGCAAGCTCGGCACGTACCACCCGGCCTGGGCGACGGCGGAACTGCTCCTGGAGGGCGGCAAGGTCGTCACCGACGGCGGCGAGGTCCTCGCCGACCTGGTGGACGTGCTGGAGGGCGAGTCCGTCGAGGTCGAGGCCGAGTGGCGGCACCGTCCGACCGAGGCCTTCGACCTGCGCACCGGCCAGGGCAACGGCCACGTCCAGTACTCGTTCGCCGCGCACCGCGCCGTCGTCGAGGTGGACACCGAGCTCGGCCTGGTCAAGGTCATCGAACTGGCCTGTGCCCAGGACGTCGGCAAGGCGCTCAACCCGCTCTCCGTGATCGGCCAGATCCAGGGCGGCACCATCCAGGGCATGGGCATCGCGGTGATGGAGGAGATCGTCGTAGACCCCAAGACCGCGAAGGTCAGGAACCCTTCCTTCACGGACTACCTGCTCCCCACCATCCTCGACACGCCGACCATCCCGGTCGACGTGCTCGAACTCGCCGACGACCACGCCCCGTACGGGCTCCGTGGCATCGGCGAGGCCCCGACCCTGTCGTCCACCCCGGCCGTCCTCGCGGCGATCCGGAACGCGACGGGACTCGAGCTCAACCGGACGCCGGTACGCCCTGAGCACCTCACCGGCACCGCCTGAGCGACCTGAGCCCTCCGGGCGGTGCGTGCCTCCCAGGAACGTCACACTTCCGGCCGGGAACGTCACACTTCCCTCCGCCCGCACCGCCCGGAGAAACCAAGTACCGCACCGCTCGCGGAACTTGCCGCACCAGTCAGTACCAGCAGCAGATCCTGATCGTTCGCCTCGGGCCGTCCCCCGGGTCGTGCGGCCGAAGCATTTCCCAAATCCCGCAACCGCGCTCGCGGTCGGACCAGCCGTCAGGGCGGCTGGGGCGGGTGCCCCTTTGAACCTTGGGAGTAGGCCCACATGACCCAGCAGTCACTGGAGCCGAAGACCGCCGCGGAGGACGCGGGCACGGGCAGCCGTGTCCCGGCCGGCCGGTCTTGGCTCGATCGGTACTTTCACATATCCCACAGAGGATCGTCGGTCGCGCGTGAGGTGCGTGGCGGCGTCACCACCTTCATGGCGATGGCGTACATCCTGCTGCTGAACCCGCTCATCCTGTCCGGCAAGGACGCCGCCGGGGACACCCTCGGCCAGCAGGCGCTGATCACCGCGACCGCGTTCGCGGCCGCCGCCACCACGCTGCTCATGGGCTTCTTCGGCAAGGTGCCGCTGGCCCTCGCCGCCGGCCTCTCCGTCTCGGGCGTGCTCTCCTCGCAGGTCGCCCCGCAGATGACCTGGCCGCAGGCCATGGGCATGTGCGTGATGTACGGCGTCGTGATCATGCTCCTGGTCGTCACCGGACTGCGCGAGATGATCATGAACGCGATCCCGCTGGCACTGAAGCACGCCATCACCATGGGCATCGGCCTGTTCGTCGCACTGATCGGCTTCTACAAGGCCGGCTTCGTGCACCAGGGCAAGGCCACGCCGGTCACCCTCGGCCCGGCCGGTGAACTCGCCGGCTGGCCGGTCCTGCTCTTCGCGGCGACCCTGCTGCTCATCTTCATGCTCCAGGCCCGGGGCATCCCCGGCGCGATCCTGATCGGCATCGTCTCGGGCACGGTCATCGCCGTGATCCTCAATGCCGTGGGCGTCATCGACCCCAAGGACTGGGCGAGCGGCGCTCCCGAACTGCACGGCAGCGCGGTCTCGATGCCGGACTTCTCGCTCTTCGGCAAGGTCGAGTTCGGCGGCTGGGGCCAGGTCGGCGCGATGACGGTCGGCATGATCGTCTTCACCCTCGTGCTCGCCGGGTTCTTCGACGCGATGGCCACCATCATCGGCGTCGGCACGGAGGCCAAGCTGGCCGACGCGCAGGGCCGGATGCCGGGCCTGTCCAAGGCGCTGTTCATCGACGGCGCGGGCGGTGCGATCGGCGGAGTCGCCGGTGCCTCCGGGCAGACGGTGTTCGTCGAGTCCGCGACCGGCGTCGGCGAGGGCGCCCGTACGGGGCTGTCCTCCGTCGTCACCGGGCTGTTCTTCGCGGCCTGCCTCTTCTTCACCCCGCTCACCGCGATCGTCCCCGGCGAGGTCGCAGCCGCCGCGCTCGTCGTCATCGGCGCCATGATGATGATGAACGCCCGGCACGTGGACTGGGCCGACCGCGCCACCGCGATCCCGGTCTTCCTGACCGTCGTGATCATGCCGTTCACGTACTCCATCACCGCGGGCGTCGCTGCCGGGGTCCTGTCGTACGTCGCCATCAAGACCGCCCAGGGCAAGGCCAGGGAGATCGGGGCGTTCATGTGGGGGCTGACGGTGATCTTCCTCGTCTTCTTCGCCCTCAACCCGATCGAGAGCTGGATGGGCGTCCACTGACGCTCCGGGTCCCGCAGCCGGGCCGGCGCCCGCCTCGCGCCGCCGGCCCCGCTGGGGGACCCGCCCTCCACACCACCGCTGTTAAGGAGACCGAGAAATGCTGGACATCGCCGAAGAGCTGCACCGGTGGGTCGAGCAGGGACGCGACTTCGCGGTGGCCACCGTGGTGGCCGTCGGCGGCAGCGCACCCCGCCAGCCGGGCGCCGCACTCGCCGTCGACTCCGACGGCACGGCGATCGGCTCGGTCTCCGGCGGCTGCGTGGAAGGCGCGGTCTACGAACTGTGCCAAGAGGCCCTGGCGGACGGCGAGTCCGTCCTGGAGCGCTTCGGATACAGCGACGAGGACGCGTTCGCCGTCGGGCTGACCTGCGGCGGCATCATCGACATCCTCGTCACCCCGGTCCGGGCGGCCTCGCCGACGCGCGAGGTGTTCGCCGCAGCGCTGGCCGCCGCCGCCCGTGGGGAGGCGGCGGCGGTCGCCCGGATCGTCGCCGGCCCCGCCGACCTGATGGGCCGCGCGCTCGTCGTACGTCCCGACGGCTCGTACGAGGGCGGCTTCGGCGCCCATCCCGAGCTGGACCGCACGGTGGTGGGCGAGGCGGGAGCCTTGCTGGACGCCGGCCGCACCGGCACTCTGGAGATCGGAGAGCAGGGCTCTCGTTGCGGAGCACCGCTCACGGTTCTTGTCGAGTCGTCCGTCCCGCCACCCCGGATGATCGTCTTCGGTGCGATCGACTTCGCCTCGGCGCTGGTCCGCATCGGCAAGTTCCTGAACTACCACGTGACGGTGTGCGACGCCCGCCCGGTGTTCGCCACGGCCACCCGCTTCCCGGACGCCGACGAGATCGTCGTCGAGTGGCCGCACAAGTACCTCGACCGCACGGACGTCGACTCCCGGACCGTCCTGTGCGTCCTCACCCACGACGCCAAGTTCGATGTACCGCTCCTGAAGCTCGCGCTGCGACTGCCGGTCGCCTACGTCGGCGCGATGGGGTCCCGGAGGACGCATCTGGAACGCAACGAGCGTCTGCGCGAAGTCGGCGTCACCGACTGGGAGTTGACGCGCCTGCGCTCGCCCATCGGCCTCGACCTGGGCGCCCGTACGCCCGAGGAGACGGCCCTGTCCATCGCCTCGGAGATCGTCGCCAACCGGCGCGGCGGCAGCGGGATGTCCCTCACCGGCGCGCATACGCCGATCCACCACGACGCGACGTCGTCGCCGGCGGGGCGGATCGGGTCGGTGGCCTGAGCGGCGTACGGGGTCGGTGGCCTGGGCGGCGCACAGGGCCGGTGGCCCGAGCGGCGTACCGGGTCGGTGGCCCTGAGGCCCCTTTTTCATCCCGGGAGCCCCGGTCACGCCTGCTCGGCGGAGGCACCCCGCAACAACCCGTCCACCGCCCGCCCGAACATCCGTCGGGCCACCCACGCCAGCGGGCGGTCGCACAGGCGGGGCAGCCACCGCACCCGCAGTTCCTCCCGCCAGACGATCCGTGAACCCCCGCGGTCGCTCGCGTGCACCTCGATCTCGGCCCACCCGGTGACGAACGTGCCGCGCTTTTCCAGCCGACACGCGCCGGGCCGGCCCTCCCGCGGAGGCGTCCATGCGACGACCTCCATCGGATCGTCGAAGGCCAGCGCACCGATCCCCGACCGCGCCACGAAGACGGTGCCCTCGCCGGTCGGCGGGGGAGTGGCCACCGTGACCCGCGTCAGCGGGACCACGTCGGCATGCCGTTCCCACCGGGTGAGACACCGCCAGGCCTCGGAGACGGAAGCGGGAGCAACGCGTTCCAGGACGAAAAGGACCACGGGGCGATCGTATGCGGGATGACGGGATGCGGACGGATCAGGCGGGATGGCGAGGGCCTTGTCGAGAGTTGGCCCTAAGCGGTCCAGCTGCGGGTGGGGAAGCCGATCTCTCCAGGGCCCAGGCGTGTGTGCCGTGAGGGGCGACACCGGCGCCGCGGGCGGCGGGGAGCACCCGGTGCGCGACGCCGGCTGTGCCCGTCGTCGAAGTCCGGCCCGCGCAATCGACGACTCGGCCGGGCGCGCGTCCCCCTCGCCGTTCGACGCCGATTACCTCACTGTCGAACACGTCAAAATCTATGGTGGCCGGAGTAGACATTGGGCGTTGGCCTGGTTATGGTTTCCCTCGTAGCGAGAGAGACCGCAGGGCCTGGCAGACACGAACTGCCGGGCAGCAGTAACGCAGTTGCAGTGCGCAGGACGGTGCGGTGGTGGAGTTCCGAAGCCAGGGTTGTTTGCAGGGAGGCGACGGGACTGGCGACCGGACCGGGTGGCCCGCGGTGACCAGGGGCCGCCGTGAGCAGTGCCGCAGTGGCAGTACTCGTCAGTGCAGTGCGCACGCAGTACCCAGCAGCGAAGTCAGTGAGCAGCACCTCGGTGAAGGCGTCGGCTGCGGACGCGCGCACCGGGAAGTTCGGCAGTGGGGTTCCAAGCCAGAGCAGACGCGTGACGGGCGACGGGGCCGGCTGCCGAAGCGTGGCGCTTCCGCAGGCCACCGAGCAGTACGCAGCACCAGCAGTACGCGCCATCAGCAGTGCGCTCCACCAGCAGTTCGCAGCACCAGCAGTTCGCATCACCCGAATTACGCAGTCCCGCTTGGTAAGTGATTGACCCCAGAGGGAAGAACGGAGGAGCCCCGCGCCATCAGGATCGCCCGGGCGGAAGTCCTGAGCCCGGGTACCGCAGGACATCGACAGTGAGGTGGTCTCCGGTCAAGCAACCGCGATCCCCGCATCCCCGACAGCGTCTCGGTCGGGTCTGCGGAAACAGCGCGCCGGCGCAGTGTCAAGGCCGGCAGATGGTGTAGCAGTTCCTTCGGGGCCCTGGTGCCGTACGGCACCAGGGCCCCTCCATGTGTCCAGGACGCGCACGCTCACCACTCTCGCCACGCTCGTCTACAGTGGTGTCGACTGTCTACTCGGCTGTAGTCGTTCGGCCGCTTCCGAGGTCCATGGAGGACCATGCGCCCCAAGATCCTGGTCGTCGAGGACGACCATGCCCTGCGGGACGTCCTGCGCCGTGGCCTGTACGACGAGGACTTCGCCCCCGT
This sequence comes from Streptomyces sp. NPDC058371, assembly GCF_042723265.1. Classification (NCBI taxonomy): domain Bacteria; kingdom Bacillati; phylum Actinomycetota; class Actinomycetes; order Kitasatosporales; family Streptomycetaceae; genus Streptomyces; species Streptomyces sp. NPDC058371. The sequence goes on from NZ_JBHXJC010000011.1 coordinate 298,233, forward strand.
GCCCGCCGCCGACGGGGCCACGGCCCTGCGGCTGGTCACCGACGACATCGCCGCCGCCGTGCTCGACGTCGGACTGCCCGACGCGGACGGGCGCGACGTCTGCCAGGCCCTGCGAGCCAACGGATTCCACGCCCCGGTGATCTTCCTGACCGCTCATCACGGGCTCACCGACCGGCTCTCCGGATTCTCCGCCGGTGGAGACGACTACCTGTCGAAGCCCTTCCACCTCGCCGAACTGGCCGCCCGGCTGCGCGCCGCCCTGAAGCGGGCCACGCCACAGCCCGCGGCCACCTCGGGTGATCTGGTGCTCGACGCTGTCCGGCACACTGCCTCGGTCCACGGCGCCCCCGTGTCGCTGACCCCGACCGAGTTCCGTCTGCTGGCCACTCTGATGGCGGCCGGCGGTGACCTCGTACGCCGTCGTGAGCTGGTCAGGGCGGGCTGGCCGGAGGGTGCGCAGGTCAGCGAGAACACCTTGGACCAGTACCTGACCAGGCTGCGCCGCAAGCTGCGTGAGGCGGCCAGCGGGGCGACGATCGGCACCGTACGCGGGATCGGCCACCGGCTCTCATGAACCGGAGTCCGCGCCGTACGACGCTCGGCCGGTGCCGCGTGACCCGGCTCCTGCGCCGGCCGGCCCCGCGCACCCTGCGCGGCCGGCTCTCCCTCGTGGCGCTGACCACCGCCGCGCTGTTGATGGCCGTCCTGACCCTGGTGTTCAACGCCGTGGTCAACCGCCACCTCCAGGTACAGGCGGATGACGAACTGCGCACCCGGGCGGCCGCCGTCGCCACGACCGTCGACACCAGTGGCTCGCGCGTGCGTGTGCTGGAAACAGCCAACGACCGGCTCCTGGACGCCAATGTCTGGATCTACACCGGGACGCGGCTGCTGGAGAAGCCGCCGTCGGCCGGGGCCGACCGCCCGCTGACCACAGCCGCCGACCGGTTGGCCGCCCGCAGCGGGCCGGCGTGCGTGACCGTTCACGCTGCGGACACCCGGGCCGTCCGACTGTGTTCGCGGCCCGTTCCCGGACGGTATGCCTCCGCCACGATCGTCACGGCTCTCGACCTCACCCCGTACCGCAGCTCGGCCGACACCCTGCTGCTGGGATCGCTGGTCCTGGACGCCGTGATGCTCGCGTGCACCTACGTACTGACCCGGCTGGCAGTCGGCCGGGCGCTGCGCCCCGTGCGGGCGATGACCGACCGGGCCACCCAGTGGAGTGCCGTCGCCTCCGACGACCGCCTGGGTGCCGAGGAACGCCCCGTCGAGCTCGCCCGCCTGGGCGCCTCCCTGGACGCGCTGCTGGACCGCATCCGTGCCGTGCTGCGGCACGAGCGGCAGCTGACCGGAGAGCTCTCCCACGAGCTGCGCACCCCGCTCGCCCGGATCATCGCGGAACTCGACTGGTGGCAGGGCCGCCCCCGCTCCGCCGAGGAGACCCGCGCCACCCACGAGGTGGTGGCCGAGGCCGCCCAGTCCATGCGCACCATCTGCGACACGTTGTTGAACGACGCCCGCGACAATGTGCGCGATCCGTCAACGGTTCCCGGCACGGCCGACCTCGTCCCTGTTCTGTGCCGTCTTGCCCAGCGGCTGGACCCACCGGATCAGGTGAGGGCCGTGGTGGAGCCGGCTAGTGGGCGGCTGGAGGCAGGTGTCGCGCCGGCCCTGCTGGACCGCATCGTCAGCCCGCTCCTCGCCAACGCCGTCCGGTACGCCCGCTCGACGGTGACCGTGTCCGCGCTGCCGGTGTCCGGTGCCGTACGCATCGACGTCACCGACGACGGTCCCGGTGTTCCGGAGGCGTTCGTCGGTGAGCTGTTCCAGCCCGGCCGACGTGCCGACTCCGAGGACGGGCATGACGGCGCGGGCCTGGGGCTGCCGCTCGCCCGACGCCTGGCCCGCACCGTCGGCGGCGAGGTGTCCTACGACCCCGGGCACACGCCCGGAGCCCGGTTCACGATCACCCTGCCGGCCGGGTGAGGAGCCGCTACCGCGCGGAGAGCGGCACGGCGTTCTTCCTCTCCTGCGTGTGGGCGCAGGCCACCAGGCCGACCGGGACAGCCCGCAGGGCGGCGGAGGAACCGGCAGGACGGCGGAGGAACCGGCGGGGCCGAGGTCCAGGGGGGTACGACGACAGGGCGCCCGTCCCCTATGGGGCAGGCGCCCTGTGACATCGGCCGGCGCGGGCGACGGCCGTGGTCCCTGACCTTGTCAGCCATCGCCTGAACGCATCCTGAACGCCTTCCTCGCTGGTCAGGCGGCCTGTTGTGCCGCACCGTCCGGCTCGATGACGTCCTTGCGCGTCCTGGACAGGAACACGACCAGGCCGAGGATGACGGCCAGGAAGAGCGCGCTGGTGACGACGGTGCCGAGGCCGAGTCCGCCGTCGCCGGTGGGCTGGGAGAGGTAGTCGCCGATCGAGGCGCCGAGCGGCCGGGTGAGGATGTAGGCGATCCAGAAACTCCAGACAGCGTCCAGGCCGAGCGCGAAGTGCGCGATCGCCACGGCGGCGATGGCGAGGGCGAACAGGACGGCGGAGAGCCAGTAGCCGAGGGCCATGCGCTCGGAGACCAGGTCGCCGGCCGCCGTTCCGAGGGCGAAGGTGAACAGGACCGCCAGCCAGTAGTACGCCTCGCGGCTGGTGGTGTCGATGCTGTGGATCGACAGGGTGCGCTCACGCCGGTACCAGACGCCGAACACCACGGCGAGGAGGATCGCGAACACCGTGGTGCTCGTCTCCAGCGGCACACCCATGTTGTCGGTGAGGTTGTCACTGATCAGCGTGCCGACCACGCTGATCAGCACGACGGCCAGCCAGTACACGCCCGCACGGTAGGCCGGCGTACGGAACTGGACCACCAGCACGGCCGCCAGCAGGACGCTCATCACCACCGACACACCGGTCAGTCCCAGACCGGCCTTCTCGTTCAGCAGGTCGGCCGCGGTCTCGCCGACCGTGGTGCACAGCACCTTGATGATCCAGAAGTAGAGGGTGACTTCGGGCACCTTGTTCCAGCGCGGACGATGTCCGTGCCGGGCGGGGGCCGCGCCGCCGCGTGCGGCTTCGGGGGTCTCGGACAGTTCGAAGGTCATGAGGCCCGACCGTGCCACCGGCTACCTGAAAGCATCCTGACTGCGCGAGGCGATCACCCCCGCCGCACCTTTCACCAGGTCACGATGAGCTCATGCACAGTCGCGCGTTCTCCCCGCACATAGTGGCCGTCTGTCCCGCTCCCCGCCCACGTGACAGAAAAGGCCGCCGTGACCGATACGACTGTTTCCCGGCCGCCGGCTGAGCGCGCGACGCTGTGGCTGCGGCGACGACTCGGCCGTGCCGTCGTCCTCTCCTACGCCGTCGCGCTGGTTCTTCCGGCGCCGGGATTGTGGCTGCGCCGCCCCCACACTCTGCCGTTCGGCGGTCCGGCGCACCCGACGCTCCACACGACCTCACTCCTGTTGTCCCTTGTGCTGTTCTCGGCCGGGCTCCAGGTGCCCGTCCGTGCGCTGGGCCGCCTGCTCCGGCGCCCGAAAGCGGTACTGGCCGGGCTCGTGCTGCACCTGGCGATCCCGCTGCTGATCGTGCCGTTCGTGGCGTTCCTGCTGCGCCGCACCCCCGACACCGACGGCGGCAGCGGACTGCTCAGCGCCATGATCCTCATCGTGGCGATGCCGGTCGCCGCCGGGGCCACCGTGTGGACCGGCAAGGGGGACGGCGACCAGCCGACCATGGTGGGGCTCGTCCTGGCCTCCACCCTCCTCAGCCCGCTCACCACCCCGTTGCTGCTGGCAACGCTGGCACCACTGCTCAGCGGCGGCTACGCGCACACACTCGTCGCCACCGGCCACTCCGCCGGTACGGGGTTCGCCCTCACCACCGTGGTCCTGCCCTGCGCGCTCGGTCTCGCCTGCGCTCTCGTCCTCCCGCCGCGGTGGCTCACCCGGCTTCTGGGGACGGTCGTACCCCTGGCCGTGGTCGGCTCTCTCGTCCTGACGTACGTCAACGCCAGCGGCGCGCTCGGCTCCTTCCTCGACCGGCCGCGGCCGCTGCTGTTCGCCGCCGCGCTGGCCATGGCCGCCCTGGTCTGCCTGCTCTCCTTCGCCCTGGGCCAGGCCGCGGCCCGTCTCCTGCGGCTGGACGCTCCCGTCGCCTCCTCGCTCACGCTGGCCTGTGGCATGAACAACAGCAGCGCGAGCGCGGTCCTGATCACGACCTCGCTGCCCGACAAGCCCCACCTGCTGCTGCCGGTCCTCGCCTACGGGCTGCTGCAGAAAACGGCCGCGAACCGGGTCGTCACCCGGCTGCGGCACGGCGCCGCCGGGGCTGCCCCCGGATGACGCAGGGGTGGTCCCCACCACCCGGGACCATGGCGGTCGGATCCGGGCCTTCGAGACCGGCAAGGGGTGAAGCCGCCGGGGCCTGGATGCCGGTGAAGCGCACGCGGGACACGAACGGCCGACGTCCGGCGTCGAGTTGTGGACAGCCGGTGGTACGGGGCAGCTCGACCCGCAGGCCCGGGGGACCGGCCGTTTCGCCGTTTACGGCATTGCCGGCACCGGCCGGGTAGTGAGTCCTGTACGGGGAACAAGGGTGCCGTTGCCACGGCCGGCGACTGCCGACCCGGTGGTCGTGGAACCTCGGCCAGGCCGCATACTCGTTGCCGCGTCCATGGCGTGAACCGAGACGGCTGCCCGAGGCGGGAACGAGAAGGACTGATGGGGGACATGAAGGTCGATAAGGAACCGGTCATACCGGCAGAAGTGGAGAGTCCCGCTCTACGGGCCCAGCCGACCGGAAGCCTCGCGCGATGGCTGCTGCGCCACCGGGTGCAACCGGTCGGACCCGCGGCAGGCGAGGGACACACCGAGCAGCACGCCTGGTGGAAGGTGATGTGCCTGACAGGGGTCGACTACTTCTCCAGCCTGGCCTACGTCCCGGCGATCGCCGCCCTCGCGGCAGGAGCGGTGTCGCCGTTGGCGACGCTGGTGATCGTGGCGCTGACTCTGGTGGGGATGCTGCCGATGTACCGGCGGGTGACTCGGGAGAGCCCCAACGGAGCCGGGTCAGTGGCGATGCTGGAGGACCTCCTGCCGTTCTGGTGGGGAAAGCTGTTCGTACTGGTCCTGCTCGGTTTCGTCGCCACTTCGTGGATCATCACGATCACGCTGTCCACGGCGGACGCTTCCGTGCACGTGGTGGAGAACCCCTACTTCCCGCAGGCCCTGCACGGTCACGAGGTCGCCCTCACCGTGGCGTTGCTGGTGGTGCTGGGCGGGGTGTTCCTGCTCGGGTTCAGCGAAGCGGTCAAGGTGGCCATCCCCCTGGTCGTAGTCTTCCTGGCGCTCAACGCGGCGGTCATCGCCATCGGTCTGGTGGACGTCTTCACCACGCCGGGCGCGTTCTCCGCGTGGACGGACGCGCTCGGCGACGGCGGAGGCGGTGTCGGAGATCTGGCAGGGCCCGCCCTGCTGGCGTTCCCCCTGCTGGTACTGGGCCTGTCCGGCTTCGAGACCGGCGTGAGCATGATGCCCCTCATCTCCGCGAAGGGCAGCGACCCCGAGGAGCAGAAGCAGTCACGGATCCGCAACACGCGGCGGCTGTTGACCACCGCCGCGCTCGTCATGAGCGTCTATCTGCTGGCCGCGAGCTTCGTGACCACCGTCCTCATCCCGCACAAGGAGTTCGAGTCCGGCGGCCAGGCGAACGGCCGGGCGCTGGCCTGGCTTGCGCACGAGAAGGTCGGCGAGGCGTTCGGCACCGCCTACGACGTCAGCACCATCCTGATCCTGTGGTTCGCGGGCGCGTCCGCGATGGCCGGGCTGATCAACATCGTGCCCAGGTATCTCCCCGACTACGGCATGGCCCCGGAATGGGGACGCGCCGTACGCCCCGTCGTGATCGTCTACACCGCCCTCTGCATCATCATCACGATCGCGTTCGGCGCCGACGTCGACGCCCAGGCCGGCGCCTACGCCACCGGCATCCTGGCCATGATGGTCTCCGGCGCGTTCGCCGTCACGGTGTCCGTCGTCCGCAGTCGTCGGCGGGTGGCCGGCACAGGGTTCGCGCTCCTCACGGCCGTCCTGCTCTACGCGCTGGTGGCCAACATCGTCGACAAGCCCGACGGCATCACCATCTCGGGCATGTTCATCGCCGGCATCATCGCCGTGTCACTGATCTCCCGGGTCTCACGCACCACCGAACTGCGCGCCGACCGGATCGTGTTCGACGACGAAGCGCGCCGGTTCGTCACGGACACCCTTGAGCACGACAACGCCATCAACATCATCGCCAACCGGCGGCAGGCCGGCGACAGCGCCGAGTACGCCCACAAGGAGCGGGAACAGCGCGGCACCAACCCGGTGCCGGGCCCTGCCGACGTGCTGTTCCTGGAAATCGACGTGGTCGATCCGTCCGACTTCAGCGAGACCCTCTCCGTACACGGTGTAGAGGTGGACGGCTACCGAATCCTGCGCGCCGAGGCCCCCGCCGCTCCGAACGCGATCGCCGCGATCCTGCTCGCCCTGCGCAACGCCACGGGTGTTCAGCCGCACTGCTACTTCGCGTGGGCCGAGGGCAGCCCCTTGCGGCACATGTTCCGCTACTTCCTTCTGGGCCGCGGCGACACCGCTCCGGTCACCCGCGAGATCATCCGCAGCAACGAACCCGACCCCGACCGCCGCCCCGGCATCCACGTCGGCGGCTGACTCGGCCTGCACGCGACGCGGACCCATGAGACATGGGTCCGCGAAGGCTGAAGACAGGGGAGCAGCGGCTGCATGCCCACGCCCCGGCGTCCGCGGCCGGGGCCGGCGCGCAGGTACCCAAGTCCGGGACGTTCAGGACTGTTCGACGAGGATTGAAAAGATGGTGAGCGATCCTCGGGTGCACCATGGTGAACGCCACTCAGCCTGTATCAGGAGGGCGTATGGCGCGCAGAACGCTCGGAGGTTCATGGACCTCGCTGGTCAGCTTATTCAGCCTCATCGCAAGTCCAATCGTGTTCACGATCGCCGTGGCACCACAGGCCCAGGCATACGGCACGATCCCTGGGCGTGAGCACTCCAACATCACCAGAGCGGCGCTCGGTTGTCCGCAGAGCGGCACCGACAGCGACTACTGCTTCGATCCCGCATCACTGACCGTGCTGGCCGGCGGCGGAGGGGTCATCCAGAATCCCGACTTCTTCGGGGCGGTCGGCTGGCCCGACAACCCCTTCAAGCCGGGCGGCGCGGACGGCGACGAAGCCCACTGCGACAACGCCGACTACCTCGACCCGTCGCACGACGCGGGTCGTGCCTACCCGCAGACGCGGGCGCAGGCGTCCGCCGCCCTGTTGAACTGCGTCCGCCATACGCGGGAGGCATTCACCTCAGCCGTCGACCAGGCAGCAAATCTGCTGGACACCGACAACCGGCTCAAGACGGGGGCCGAATTCACCCAGGCCAAACGCGCGGTGCTCTACGACTGGGGCCGACTGCTGCACGCTGTGCAGGACTTCTACGCCCACTCCAACTGGGCCGACATCTCCGCGCCCGGCCTGCCCGTCGGCCTCGACAATCCACCCGGGCTGAACATGACCACGCCGTCGTTGCTGTTCAACGCGCTCGCCCCGGAACCCACTGCCGCTGCCGTCCCGCGCGACCTCACGACCGGCTGCTACACCACGAGCGGTTCCTGCCGGGGCCACGTACGGCACGGTGCACCGTTCAACGGCGACGACACCGGCCTGAACAAGGACGGCGGAAAGATCGATCCCAAGACCGGGACGGCCACCGAACCCACCAAGTACCGCGGCAGGATCGGACGCAACTTCCAGCAGTCGGTGACGGCTGCGGTGTCGGACACCCGCCTGCAATGGGTCGATCTGCGGCAGGGGTTGGAAGACCGGTACACCGGGCCCGGCCAGGCGTGGCTCATGGCGTGCGGGCTGTTGCGTGACAACCCCCAGTCCACCTGCACCCCCGGCACAGCCAAGGCAGCCGTGGCCTCCATGCCGTCGGCCGACGCCGAGGATTCCGCTCGCTCGGCCGGGGCAGCGGCCTGCGGAGTGAATTGGCAACAGGCCGGCGGCGCCAACAGCACGGTCTTCATGCAGTACGTGAACTGCGGGTCGACCGCGCTGTCCGTGGCGCCGTACGCCGTGGGAGAAGGCAACGAGTCGCGGTACACGCTCGCCCGGGTGTGCCGGACCGTGCAGCCCGGGCAGGGCACGCGGTGGGTGATCGATCCCTCGTACTTCCCCCCGGAGCCCACCACGCTCCAGGCCATCAGTCAGTGCCGGCCACAGGCGGCGGGAACGGCCTCTCACGCGAAGTCCGTCCCGCCGAACGCAGACGCCCATCGCCCGGACACACCGTCCGCGACGAAGGACGCGGCCCGGCTGCGCACGAACGCCCCGGTCCACCGGGCCCACCGCGACGCAGTCGCCGCACCATGTGGCACCACGTGGGCCCAGCCGGGGGGTTCCGGTACGACGGTCACGATCGACTACACCAACTGCCTCGGCGTACCGACGCTGATCGCTCCTCTCGCCATAGGCGAGGGTCCTGACGCGCGGTACAGCTACACCGGCCTCACCCAATACGTGCCCGCAGGCGGTTCTGCAGCGCAGTTCCGCATTGATCCACCGCTGTTCCCGCCGGTGCCGACCAATCTGCAATGGACGACTCGCGTCATGTGAAGCGAGAAGATCACACTCCGTGCACCTGAACATCCGGCCGGGGGCAATCGCGCCGACTATGAGCGGTATCCCTGCATGAGTGGCAGCGACGGCTTCGGCCGTCGCTGCCACGACCATCAGGCCGTCTTCGTCCTTCGCCGCGCCTCAACCCGCGGTTGAGAAAGGCTCAGTATTGAACCGCGGGGCTGTCGAGGGTCAGAATTGTGCCGCCGGAACTGTTGAAGGCCCTGAATCGCGTGAAGGCCCGAAGCTGCGTGAAGCGTGAGGCATCCGCAAAAACATCGGGAGAAATTGTTTCACTGCACGCCCTGGCGCTTGTGCTCTGCACCAGTTTCCCAGTGGCGGCGTCAACCAAGTAGATGCGGTAGTTGGCACACGATGAAGGGTGGGCCCACAAATACCCCCAGCCGTCGAACGTTGAACTGGTGAGTGAGACGCAGGGCATCGCGTCCCAGCCGCCCGCTGTGTACTCGGTCCTGCACGCCGAATCATCCTGCGCCGTCTGCCCGTGCCGCGCACTTTCGGTGGCCTGGGATGAACTGTCCGCCCCGGCCGGAACCACTCCGATGCTCAGGATCAAGAGGGTCGCGCTGATCATTCCCACGATGAGCCGCCGCATAGCTCTCCTTGATCTCATGACTCTTCCTTTACCGGTTGGTAAGTCTCACCGGGAGCACTCCGTCCCACAAGGCAGCGGCTGCCACGAAATTCAGACAATTTAAAATCGGAGCAGCGTCAGCCCCATTCGGGGCGCCGGCGGGAAACCGAAGGGCTCGATTCCGCAGCGCAAGGCCGGGCTGCCATTCGTTTCTCCCCGGATTCTCTCCCGGGGCTCCCCGGAGCCCGTCGGGGCGCTGCTTTCGGGAGGCGCGAGAGTGGCGAGCGAAGGGCTTGAGAGGCTTCTTCCTGGCCTAGCCTCGCGCTTTCACGAGGTGGGGTGTCCGAGGCTTGATCAAATAAGCGGAGAGTGCTCCTGACCTGCAACGATGGGACTTGTCTAGGGTCC
>NZ_JBHXJC010000012.1:0-210041 GCF_042723265.1 Streptomyces sp. NPDC058371
GGCCCTGCGCCCGGCACGACGGGCCCTGCGCCCGGCACGACGGGCCCTGCGCCCGGCACGACGGGCCCTGCGCCCGGCACGACGGGCCCTGCGCCCGGCACGACGGGCCCTGCGCCAGGTGCCACGGACGCCGGACAGCGGGCGGTGGCGGACCCCGGCCCCAACCCCGACAGCGCCGGCCCCGGCGGCACCAACCCCGACGATGCCGCCCCCCGTGTTGATGGCCCCCGTGCCGCCGGCCCCCGCGGCCCCAACAGCGCCGGCCCCGACACCGCTGGCCCCGCCCCCGACCCCGGCGGAACGAACCCCACACCCCCCGGACGGCAGGACCCCGCGTACGTCCACCCCGACGGCGTGCTGCTCACCGACCCCGATGGCCGGGACCAGCCGCTCGTCGCCGCGTATCGTGCGAAGTCGTTGCGGCGGGAGCTGGACTCGCTCGCCGCCGAGCACGGCGGTCTGACCGGACTGCCCCTGCGGCGACTCACCGCCGCACTCGATCTCACCCGCCTCGCCGATCCCGTCGCGTCATTCGACTGCGACACCTGGGACGACGTCGCCGCCGCTCGATCACGTATCAGGGAGCATGGGCACGTGTTGGATGAATGGATTTCCGCAGTCAAGGACGAACTGGGCATCGACCTGGACGTCGACATCAGCATCCTGCTCGACCTCGCCCGCGATGCCGCGCACGGAGTGGCCCGGCCCGCGGCGCCGCTGACCACGTTCCTCGTGGGGTACGCGGCGGCGCAGGCGCAGGGCGGGCCCGAAGCGGTGGCGGAGGCCTCCCGCAAGGCCGCGGCGCTCGCGCTCCGCTGGGCGGACGAGGACACCCCGGACGCCAAGCCCGGCCCCGCCTCAGAAGCCGAACCCCCCGCCCCCGACCCCGCCCCCGACTCCCGCCCGGACGCCGGATGACCGCCGCCCGCGGTACCCGGGACAGCCGGCAGGACGAGGACCTCGACGTCGAGGAAGCCCTCGCCCTGGTCAAGGCGGAACCCGCGCCCGCCCCGCAGAGCCGCTCCGTGCCCGCGCCCGCCCCCGAGGGCGAGCAGCAGGGACGGCAGGCCCCGCACGCCCACCACAAGGCGACCCCGTGGACCGAGGCGCGCGTCATCGCCGAGCGGGCCGCCCGCCGCGCCCCGCGCCGCGCCCCCGTCTCCGTACCCCTCGACGCGGCCCTCGGCCTGGTCCTCGCCGCCCCGCTCGCCGCCCTCACGGACCTGCCCTCCTTCGACACCTCCGCCATGGACGGGTGGGCGGTGGCGGGTCCGGGCCCCTGGGACGTGCGCGCGGAAGGGGTGCTGGCCGGGCACACCAAGCCGGAGACGCTCACCGACGGCGAGGCGGTACGGATCGCCACCGGGGCGCGCATCCCGCAGGACGTCACGGCCGTACTGCGCAGCGAGCACGGACGCATCGACGACAAGGGACGGCTGCACGCGACCCGCGAGGTCGCGCACGGGCAGGACATCCGCCCGCGGGGCCAGGAGTGCCGCGGCGGTGACCATCTGCTGCCGGCCGGCGCCCAGGTCACTCCGGCCGTGCTGGGCCTGGCCGCGGCCGCCGGGTACGACACCCTCGCCGTGCTCCCCCGGCCGCGCGTCGAAGTCCTGGTGCTGGGCGACGAGTTGCTCACCGACGGCCTGCCCCAGGACGGGCTGATCCGGGACGCGCTCGGCCCGATGCTGCCGCCGTGGCTGCGGGCGCTCGGAGCGGAGGTCCTCGGCGTGCGCCGGCTGGGCGACGACGCCAAGGCCCTGTTCAAGGCGATCGACGGCTCCGACGCCGACCTGGTCGTCACCACCGGCGGCACCGCCGCGGGCCCCGTCGACCACGTCCACCCCATCCTGGACCGGCTCGGCGCCGAACTCCTCGTGGACGGCGTCAAGGTGCGCCCCGGGCACCCCATGCTGCTGGCCCGCACCAAGGAGAACCAGCACCTCGTCGGCCTGCCCGGCAACCCCCTCGCCGCCGTCTCCGGTCTGCTCACGCTCGCCGAGCCCCTGGTGCGCACCCTCGCCGGACGCGTGGCACCGGAGCCGTACACGATGCCCCTGAAGGAAGCCGTGCACGGGCATCCGTACGACACCCGGCTCATCCCCGTCGTGCTGCGCGGCGACCGGGCCGTGCCACTGCGCTACAACGGCCCGGCGATGCTGCGGGGCATCGCCGCGGCCGACGCGCTGGCGGTCGTGGCACCCGGCGGCGCCCGCGCGGGCCAGGAACTGGAACTCCTCGATCTGCCCTGGGCGATGTCCGGCGTCGAGGCCTGCCTGGAGTGACCGCGGCGAACCGGGCGCACTCAGCGCCCGGTTCGCGTCGGGCGCGGCGTACCGCTCGCCCGGGGGCGGGCACAGGACGCCCCGTAGGCGGCCTAGCGGTTGCCGTTGGTGGCCTTCCTGATGGTGATCAGACGGTCGCCGGCCTGGAGCGGCGCCAACTCGGGGTCGGCGTAGTCCACCAGCCGCTTGCCCCGTACGACGGCCACGACCAGGTCGGTGCAGTCGCGCGGTGCGGCGCCGATCTCCCCTTTCGTGACCGGCCGTTCGGCGAGGTCGAGGCCGCTGCCGTACGTCATCAGCCCCTCCAGCACGTCGGCCGCGTGCGGGCTGGCCATCGAGACGCCCAGCAGCCGGCCGGCCGAACTGGAGCTGGTGACCACCATGTCGGCGCCGCTCTGCTTCAGCAGCGGCACGTTCTCGTCCTCCCGGACCGCGGCGACGATCGTGGCGCGCCGGTTGAGCTGGCGCGCGGTCAGCGTGACGAGGGTCGCGGTGTCGTCGCGCTGCGGGGCGACGATCACCTGGGCGGCACGCTGCAGTTCGGCCTTGAGGAGGGTGTCGGAGCGGGTGGCGTCGCCGAGCACCGACACCAGCCCGTCGCTGCTCGCCGCGTCCACCGCCTTGCGCTGCGGATCGACGACGACGATCCCGTCCTTGGTGATGCCCTGCCCCAGCAGCGTCTCGATGGCGTGCCGCCCCTTGGTCCCGTACCCGACGACGACCACGTGGTCCCGCATCCGGGAACGCCAGCGGTGGATGCGTACCTGCTGCCGGGTGCGCTCGGTGAGGACTTCCAGGGTCGTGCCGACCAGGATGATCAGGAACAGCACGCGCAGCGGGGTGACGACCAGGATGTTGACGAGCCGGGCCGTGTCGCTGACCGGGGTGATGTCGCCGTAGCCGGTGGTGGAGAGGGTGACGGTCGCGTAGTAGGCGGCGTCCAGGAGGTCGACCGCGCCGTCGGAGTTGTCGTGGTAGCCCGTCCGGTCCACCCACACCAGGAACGTGGTGAGCGCGAGGACCAGCAGCCCCATGGCCAGCCGGCGCAGCACCTGTTGAAGGGGCGGCACCGTGCCCTCCACGGGCAGCACGATCGAGCGGCCCGCCTCCGCGTCGTCCAGGGCCTCGGTGCGCGACCGGTACCAGAGGGAGCGGAGGATCGAGAACCTGCCCGCCCCGGGCAGGTCCCTCCCGGAACCGCCCCCTTCGGGTGCGGCTTTCCCGCGCCCACCGGGTGCGCTGCCGCCCGGTGCGCGCGCGTCCCTCGCGCGGCCGTCCGCCCTGCGTGCGGCTGTCCTGGGCGGTCGTTGTTGCCCGTCCTTCATTGCCTGTTGCTCCCAGCGGCTCGGGGTCCGGTCGGTCGGCACCGGGGCCATGCTCTCGGATCTTCCCGCACGGTGTGGGTAACGTCGGTGCCGTCGGCCCGGGTCAGGTCCGACTGGACCGCTGGAGGCCCGCCTTGCGAGACCACACCGTCGTTGTCGGCTTCGGGACGAAAGGACGGTCGGCCGTACAGACCGTCTGCGCCACGGGGTTGAAGAAAGGGCAGGTCGTCGTGGTCGACGCCGGCTCCGAGGTGATCGACGCCGCGGCCGCCGAGGGATACGCGGGCGTCGTCGGGGACGCCACGCGCAGTGATGTGCTGCTGCGGGCCGAGGTGCAGAAGGCGCGGCAGATCATCATCGCCACGCAACGCGACGACACGGCCGTGCTCGTCACGCTGACCGCCCGGCAGCTCAACGCGGCCGCGACGATCGTCGCGGCGGTGCGCGAGGAGGAGAACGCGCCGCTGTTGCGCCAGTCCGGCGCCGACGCCGTCATCACCAGCGCCGGTGCGGCCGGCCGGCTGCTCGGGCTCTCCGTGCTCAGCCCCAGCGCAGGCCTGGTCATGGAGGACCTCATCCAGCAGGGCAGCGGGCTGGACATCGTCGAACGGCCGGTCATAAAGGCCGAGGTCGGCAGGGGCGTGCGCGAGACCGACGACCTGGTGGTGAGCGTCGTACGAGGTCATCGGGTGCTCGGATACGACGACCGGGCCATCGGGACACTGCAGTTGACGGACCGGCTCATCACCATCGTGCGCATCCCGCCGGATCCGAATGCCGCACCCGGCCTGCGGCTGCCGCAAAGGCCGTAGGGGCAGCGTCCGCAGGAATGGGCGCCGGGCGGCTACTTGCGGTTGTACAGCCGCATCGTCACCGGTCCGAAGACCAGGACGAACAGCGCCGACCAGCCCACGGACCAGGCGATCTCCGCGCCCGGCCAGTCGCCCGACATCAGGCCGCGCACGGCCGACGACAGATGGCTGATCGGGCTGTTGTTGACGAAGGCCTGGAGCCAGCCGGGCATGGTCTTCGGGTCGACGAAGACGTTCGACAGGAAGGTGAGCGGGAAGATCACCATCATGCTGACGCCCATCACCGACTTCTCGGTGCGCAGCAGCAGCCCGAACATGGTCCAGATCCACGAGAAGGCGAACGAGAAGACCAGCAGCAGCAGGACGCCGGCGAGCACGCCGAGGACCCCGCCGTCCGCCCGGTAGCCCAGGATCAGGCCGACGGCGAGCATCACCAGGGACGCCATCGTGTAGCGCAGGGCGTCGCCGAGCAGATAGCCGACCATCACCGACGGCCGCCAGATCGGCAGCGTACGGAAGCGGTCGAAGACGCCCTTCTCGATATCGGCGTTGACCGAGACCCCGGTGTACATGGTGATCATCACGACCGACATCACCAGGATGCCCGGCAGCAGAAACTGGATGTACTCCTTCGGCGATCCGGCCAGCGCACCCCCGAAGAGGTACGTGTACATCAGCACCATCATGATCGGGAACGCGGTGACGTCGAAGAGTTGCTCGGGTACGTGCTTGATCTTGAGGATCGCCCGCCGGCCGAAGGTCAGTGACGTCGACAGGGCGCTGGGCCGCGGCGGCCGCTCCCTGCTGATGAGCAGTTCGGCCAGCGACTCGGCGCTGACCGGGGCGAGTTCGCCGCTCTCGGTGGTCGTCGCGGTGCTCATGCCGCCGCCTCCCCGTCCTTGTGGTCCTCGGTGTGGTGTCCGGTCAGGGCGAGGAAGACCTCGTCCAGGCTGGGCTGCCCCAGCGAGAAGTTGTCGACGGTGACGCCGGTGCGGGCCAGCTCGGCGAGCGCGCGGGCGGCCTGCTGCGCCGCACCCCGGCCGTTGGCCGCTCCCGTGCCGACCCGTGCGGTCAGGGCCACCGGGTCGGGCTCCAGCTGCACCTCCGCGTCGAGGGCGAGCCGCAGGATCTGCTCGGCCTGCGGGCGCTGGGCCGCATCGCGCAGCCGTACATGGACGGAGCCGGCGCCGACGGAGGCCTTCAGCTCGCCCTTCGTCCCCTCGGCGATCACCTTGCCCTTGTCGATGACGGCGATCCGGGACGCCAGTTGGTCCGCCTCGTCGAGGTACTGCGTGGTGAGCAGCACGGTCGTGCCCTGGGCGACCACCGCGCGCACGATGTCCCACACCTGGTTGCGGCTGCGCGGGTCGAGGCCGGTGGTCGGCTCGTCGAGGAAGAGCAGATCCGGCGTGTTGAGGATGGACGCGGCGATGTCGATGCGGCGCCGCATGCCCCCCGAGTAGTTCTTGACCTGCTTGCCGGCCGCCTCGCTCAGCCCGAAGGCCACCAGGAGCTGCTCCGCGCGCAGCCGCGCGGCCCGCTTGCCGTGCCCGAGGAGCCGGCCGAGCAGCACCAGGTTCTCGGCGCCGGTCAGGTCCTCGTCCACGGACGCGTACTGCCCGGTGACGCTGACCAGGCCGCGGACCCGGTCGGCGTCGCGTACGACGTCGTGGCCGAAGACGTGCGCCTCGCCGCCGTCCGGACGCAGCAGGGTGGCCAGCATCTTGACGGTGGTCGTCTTCCCGGCGCCGTTGGGTCCGAGGACGCCGTAGACCGTGCCGGCGGGCACGCGGAGGTCGACGCCGTCGACGGCCCGGGTCGCACCGAACGTCTTCACCAGACCCGCGGTCTCGATGGCAAGGCCGGTCGTCTGTCCGCTCATGTCGTGGGTCCTTCCGCGTACCTCGGCTGTGCAAGGGGAGACCGCCGCCGCCCCCGTAACTCATCGCTCGCCCAGGAGAAAGTGGGCGAGGAGTAGCGTCCCCCTCATGTACGCGATCACGATTACCGAACCTGGTGGGCCCGAGGCGCTGGTGTGGGACGAGGTCCCGGATCCCGCGCCGGAGGAGGGCGAAGTGCTGGTCGAGGTGGTGGCCAGCGCCGTCAACCGCGCCGATCTGCTGCAACGGCAGGGTCTCTACAACCCGCCGCCCGGAGCGTCCCCGTACCCCGGCCTCGAATGCTCCGGACGGATCGCCGCCGTCGGTCCCGGGGTCTCGGGGTGGGCCGTGGGCGACGAGGTGTGCGCCCTGCTCTCCGGCGGCGGTTACGCCGAGAAGGTCGCCGTCCCGGCCGGGCAGCTGCTGCCGGTGCCCGAGGGCATCGACCTGCGACAGGCGGCCGCGCTGCCCGAGGTGACCTGCACGGTCTGGTCGAACGTCTTCATGATCTCCCACCTCCGCCCCGGCGAGACGCTGCTCGTGCACGGTGGCTCCAGCGGCATCGGCACCATGGCGATCCAGCTGGCGAAGGCCGTCGGCGCGAAGGTCGCCGTCACCGCCGGGACCAAGGACAAGCTGCAGTTCTGCGCCGACCTCGGGGCGGACGTCCTCATCAACTACCGCGAGCAGGACTTCGTCGAGGAGCTGAAGAAGGCCACCGACGGAGCGGGCGCCGACGTCATCCTCGACAACATGGGCGCCAAGTACCTGGACCGGAACGTGAAGACGCTGGCCGCCAACGGACGGCTCGCGATCATCGGCATGCAGGGCGGCATCAAGGGCGAGCTGAACATCGCCACCCTCCTCAACAAGCGGGCCGCGATCAGCGCGACCTCGCTGCGCGCCCGCCCGCTCGGCGAGAAGGCGTCCATCGTCGCCGCCGTACGGGAACACGTGTGGCCGCTGATCTCCTCCGGGCACGTACGGCCGATCGTGGACCGTGAGCTGCCGATGAGTGACGCGGCCACGGGCCACCGGGTGCTGGAGGAGAGCGGGCACATCGGAAAGGTGCTGCTCGTCGTTCCGTAGTCCGCCGTCCGCCGTCCGCCGTCCGTAGTCCGTAGTCCGTAGTCCGCCGTCCGCCGTCCGCCGTCCGTGGTCCCCAGTCCGTAGGCCGGTGTTGCCGGGGTCGTCAGCCGCGCCGCACGCGCAGGGCGAGGAAGGCGAGCCCCAGCCCGCAGCCGATGAGGATCAGCCCGCTGCCCAGCGGCAGTATCTGCAGGACGGGCTCCTGCCCGCTGCTGCGGACGGTGGACCGGTCGGCGGCGTCGGCCGGGGGCGCCGGGGGCTGCGCGGCCTCGGCCGGCGGCTCGGAGGCGTCGGTGGCCTTCGGGCTGTCCGGCCTCTCCGCGCTGTCCCCGACCTCGCTGCTGTCGCCGCTGTCCGGTTCGTCCGCGTCCTCTCCGCCGTCCGGGTCACGATCCGTGTACGACGGGCCCGAGTCCTCGTTCCGCGGTACCGGCTCCTGGCGCCCGGGCCGCGCACGGCCCTCGCCCGCCAGGTTCCCGGCCCGCGACGCCTCGGCCGACGGGGTCGGGGAGGCGGAGGCGGACGGGGAGGGGGGCCGGGAGGGGAAGCGCCCCATGTCGTCGTACGAGGCAGCGGCCGCGTACGGCAGCCGGGTGACGTAGGCGGCCGCCACCAGGAGCAGCAGCAGCCCCAGCCCGGCAGCGCGCAGTCCGCTGGTGCGCGGTCCGGCAGCGCGCAGTCCGGTAATGCGCGGTCGGGCAGCGCGCAGCCCGCGGCCGCCTGCTCGCTGTCTGCGAAGCCCTGGAGTCACGTCGGTGACCCCCTCCCGGTACGGAGTCGCCAAGATCAACGGCACAAGCCTCACACGACGTACTTTTCCCGGCATCTCGGGCGCTCGGCGTCCGAGCGTCCCGGGTCGCGGCGCCGAGCGGTCCGGCCCGTGGCGACCGGACCGCCCGAAACCGGAGGGCAAAGACCCCTTCGTAGACGGTGGATCATCGTGCGCAGGGGGCACCACCGTGATGGGGTGCAGGTGTGCGAGACAATGGCGGCATGGAGATGCCGAGGAACGAAAGGTCGCCGGAGAACCCTCAGATCCTGGTTGTCGGCCAGGACGGAATGGCTCTCGGCGGCGCCGGAAACGAGGGCTCCCGCGAGGTCCCGGTGACAGAGATGGTGGAACAGCCCGCCAAGGTGATGCGCATCGGCAGCATGATCAAGCAGCTGCTGGAGGAAGTGCGCGCGGCTCCTCTGGACGAGGCGAGCAGGGTGCGGCTCAAGGAGATCCACGCCAGTTCGGTGAAGGAGCTGGAGGACGGTCTGGCGCCCGAGCTCGTCGAGGAACTGGAGCGGCTCTCCCTGCCGTTCGCGGACGAAGCAACGCCCAGCGACTCCGAACTGCGCATCGCGCAGGCCCAGTTGGTCGGCTGGCTGGAGGGGCTCTTCCACGGAATCCAGACGACCCTGTTCGCCCAGCAGATGGCGGCCCGGGCCCAGTTGGAGCAGATGCGCCGGGCACTGCCCCCGGGCGTCGGCGGCGGGGAGGGCGAAGAGGACCCCCGAGCGGGCGGCCGAGCGGGCGGCCCGTACCTGTAGGCCCGGCAGTCCGTACCTGTAGGCCGGGCGGTCCGTACCTGTAACCGGGCGGCCCGGGGGCCCGACCCGACGTACGCCCGCTGACGCACGCCCGCTGACGCACGCCCGCCGACGCACACCCGGCCCCAAGGGCCGACCCCGACGAAAAGGCGCCCGGCACATCCCGTGCCGGGCGCCTTCACGTGCGGATCATCGCTCAGCGGCGGAGATCACGACGGGTCGCCCGTCGACACGTTGAGCTGGATCTCGGGCATCTTCTTCGGGTCCACGTCCGTGCCCGGCGCCGGGAACTGGTCCATGACCATGCCCTCGCCGAACGTGTTCTCGTTCACGTCCTTGATCTTCATCTGCCAACCGGCGGCCTGGAAGCAGGACTTCACCGACTTGATGTACTTGTAGGTGAAATCGGGGACCTCGACCTGGTCCGGGTCGTTGTAGGACTCCTGCGGTTCCGTGCACTCGGTCGTCTCGATCGTCTTCGTCGTGTCCGGGCCCTTGTGTCCCGCGACCTCGGACGAGGACGCCGAGGCGCTGGAGTCGCCTCCGCTCTTGTCGTCGTTACCGCCGCCGTTCAGCGTGAGCGCCGTGATCAGACCGCCGATCGCGACGAGTGCGACGACGATCGAGGCGATGATCACGCCCCTGTTGCCCGAGCGGCCGCCCGAACCGCCCGACGCCGAACTCGTGGTGTGGGGCGTGAGGTTGTACGGCGGCGGGGTCGAGACGCCGTGCTGCGGGGAGTACGCCGCGGTCTGCGGGGGCTGGTAACCGCCCTGCTGCGGATAGCCGTACGACGGTGCCGGCGTCGGCGCGGGGGTCGGCGGTCCGTACGGACCCGGCTGGTACGGCGTGTGCACGGGGCCCGTCGGCGCGGGTGCCGACTGGTCGACCGGCGGGAAGACGGCGGAACCGACGCCGGCGCCGCTGGACGTCTGGGCGCCCGGCACGATGCTCGGGGCGGCGGGATGGAGCGACTGGGCCACCCGGTGGCACTCGTCGCGCATCGCCTCCGCGCTCGGGAAGCGCTCGTTCGGGTTCTTCTTCAGTGCGCGGGCGATCAGCGCGTCCACGGCCGGCGGCAGCGAGCGGTTGATCGAGGAGGGCGTGACCGGCTCCTCCTGGACGTGCGCGTACGCGATGGCCAGCGGCGAGTCCGCCTCGAACGGCAGCCGCCCGGTGACCAGTTGGAACAGCATGATGCCGACCGAGTAGAGGTCGCTGCGCGCGTCCACGCCCCGGCCGAGCGCCTGCTCCGGGGAGAGGTACTGCGGGGTGCCGACGACCATGCCGGTCTGGGTCATCGAGGTGACACCCGACTGCATGGCGCGGGCGATGCCGAAGTCCATGACCTTGACGACGTTGCGCTTCGTCATCATCACGTTGCCCGGCTTGATGTCCCGGTGGACCAGGCCCATCTCGTGGCTGATCTCCAGGGCGGCCAGTACATCGGCGGTGATCTTCAGCGCCTTGTCGGCGGGCATGGCGCCGTACTGCTGGATGTCCGCGTCGAGGACCGAGCCGAGCGGATGGCCCTCGATGTACTCCATGACGATGTACGGCGTCGTCAGGCCGTCCAGATCGTCCTCGCCGGTGTCGAAGACCGAGACGATGTTCGTGTGCGTGAGCTTCGCCACCGACTGGGCCTCGCGGCGGAAGCGCTCGCGGAAGGCCTGCTCGCGGCCGAGTTCGGTGTGCAGTGTCTTGATCGCGACCTGACGGTCGAGCACCGAGTCGTAAGCGAGGTGCACCGAGGCCATGCCGCCCTCGCCGAGCAAGTCCCGCAGCTGATAGCGCCCGCCGGCGACCGCACGCCCCGCGTACCGGCCCTGTGCGCCGTCCTGGCTCATGTTTCTGCGTCCCCCATTGGCGCGGGCGGTAGCTGCTGGCGTGCTCCCGCTTCGGCGATCCGTTGTCAGTGATCCAATGTGCTATTCCCGGCCAAGTCTGCCCGAGGGCACTGACACGTCAAGCTCGGTGCCCGATCCGTGACCGTACGCGAAGGAAGCGTCGCGGAAGCGTTACAGGTGCCGTACGGCCGGTACACACAATGTGCACGTGGGTACCCGCTACGGGTTGGCCGGCCGGTGCCTCCGGAATCCGACCCGGAACGGCGCCTTGCGCGGAGCCTGTAGCGTGGCCCGACGGAGACCGTAACAACCACCGCGCAGACCGCGGGTAGAAACGACGGCGAGGACTGATGGCACAGCAGCGCGCTCAGGGCCCGTCCGACCCCGAGGCGACTGGCGGCGGTATGTCAGATGCGCCGGAGCTGTGGGGTAACGGAGGGCTGGTCGGTGACGGCCGGTACCGGTTGACCCGCAGACTTGGCCGGGGCGGGATGGCCGAGGTGTTCGCGGCCGAGGACGTGCGCCTCGGGCGCACCGTCGCGGTCAAGCTGCTCCGCTCCGATCTGGCCGAGGACCCGGTCTCCAAGGCCCGCTTCACGCGCGAGGCCCAGTCGGTGGCCGGGCTCAACCACCACGCGGTCGTCGCCGTGTACGACTCCGGTGAGGACGTCGTCGGCCACGGGGTCGTCCCGTACATCGTGATGGAGATCGTCGAGGGCCACACGATCCGCGATCTGCTGCTCAACGCCGAGGCCCCCGGGCCCGAGCAGGCGCTGATCATCGTCTCGGGCGTACTGGAAGCCCTCGCGTACTCGCATCAGCACGGCATCGTGCACCGCGACATCAAGCCCGCGAACGTGATCATCACGGACACGGGCGCGGTGAAGGTCATGGACTTCGGCATCGCGCGTGCCCTGCACGGTGCGCAGTCGACGATGACCCAGACCGGCATGGTCATGGGCACGCCGCAGTACCTCTCCCCGGAGCAGGCCCTCGGCAAGGCCGTCGACCACCGCTCCGACCTGTACGCGACCGGCTGCCTGCTGTACGAACTCCTCGCGCTGCGGCCCCCGTTCACCGGCGAGACGCCGCTGTCGGTGGTCTACCAGCACGTTCAGGACATCCCGATGCCGCCCTCCCAGGTCTCGGACACCGTGCCGCCGGAGCTCGACGGGCTTGTGATGCGCGCGCTGGCCAAGGAGCCGGACGACCGGTTCCAGACCGCCGAGGAGATGCGCGGCCTGGTCCAGTACGGGCTGCAGATGCTGTACGACCAGGGCGCCCACACCGGCACCTGGAACACCGGGCCCGTGGACGTGCACGACGGTTCCCACACCCCGGCGGCCGGCTTCGCGGGGAGCGCGCTGCCGTACCCCGGCGACTCCGGCACCACCCAGATCCCCTCGCCGATCCTGCCGCCGCCCGGCCGCGGGGACGACGGCGGTTTCGAGGGCCACGGCAACCGGGGTGGCGGCCGCGGCAAGCTGTGGATCCTCGCCGTCTTCGCGGTGATCGCGATCGCGGCGGGAGTGGCGCTCGCCCTGAACACCACCGGCAACGGCGACGGCGGCAGCGGCACGACCCAGTCGCCCACCACCTCGTCGTCCACCAAGGACGACGGCCCCAGCGCGAGCCCCAGCGACGACTCCACGAACGACGCCACGGACAACTCGACGAACGACAACACCGGCACGGGCTCCGGCACCGGCTCCACGTCGACGACGACTCCGAGCGACGAGCCGACGACGACGCCGAGCGACGAGCCGACGGAAAAGCCGACGACGACGCCGACCAAGACGACGCCTTCGGAGAAGCCCACGCCGTCGACCCCAGAGTCGCCGGCATCGTCCGCTCCGGCGGGTGGCGATTCCGCCGGTGGCGGCGGCGGTCCGGATTCCTGAGGGCTTCTGTTCAGTGTTCACGCGCGCGTGGAGCCCGAAACGGGCGCCACGCGCGCGTGCCGTTTGAGACGCCCGGGTCCGGGCGGCGCCCTCACCCCGCGAACGCCTCGCACACCGCGTCGTACTCCCGGGTCCACCACACCGCCAGCGCCGACGCCGCCGGGAACTGCGGGTCGGCGCGGGTGTCCCCGCGCTCGTAGTGCCAGCGCAGTATCCAGAAGTCGTTGAGCCGCTCCCACCAGACGCGGTGCACCGCCGCCGTGAGCTCGGAGGGCGTGGCGTCCGCGGTGCGCCGGTACGCGCGTGCGTAGGCCCGCACCTTCGCCAGGTCGAGCGCGCCGACGGGCCGTACGAAGAAGATCACCGCGGCTCGGACGGCCTCCTCGGCACGGGGCTGGACGCCGAGGCGGTCCCAGTCGACGATGGCGGCCGGTTCGCCGTCGCGGTAGAGCAGGTTGAACGGGTGGAAGTCGCCGTGCACCCAGCCCACCGAGCCGCCCTGCGGGGGCCGCCGGTCCGCGTGCCGCTCCAGCAGGGCGCGTCGCTCCAGGAGCCGGTGCCGGGCCAGCTCGTCGAAGGCGTCCGAGGGCCGGTGCCGGCGCACGTGGGCGAGCAGGTCGTCGATGAGCGCGAAGGTGTCGGCGGGATCGGCGCCGTCCGCCGGTTTCGCCGGGGCCCGTCCGTCCGTCGGCATCACCCGCTCCAGGCTCGCGTGGACGACGCCCAGGAGCGCCCCGAGGCGTCGGCACTGCTCGGCGGTGAGCTGGCCGCCGTGCCGGTGCCGGCCGTCGATCCAGGGGTGCAGCGCGTAGGCGTGGCCGCCGATGACGGCGACCGTGCGGCCGTCGGTGCCGGCCAGCGGCGGGGCGACCGGGACGCCGAGGTCCGCGAGGCGCTGGGTGGCCTGGTGCTGACGGGCGATGGCGGCGGGGTCGGCGGTCTCGGGGTCGAAATGGTGCTTGAGGAAGTAGCGGCCCCGGGTGGTGCGGAGCCGGTAGCCGCGGTTGAGCAACCCCTGGACGACGGGTTCGCACGACAGCGCGGAACCGGCGGCGTAACGGCGCAGGAGGGCACCCAAGGGGGGCGCATGAGACACAGGGGGTGGTACAGATGGGCGCGGCACGCGCCAGATGCTAGGGCACGAGCCGGGGCCCTGACCTCGCGCTTGTCACAGACAGTCGTCTTCGGTCACAGGAAGTGCTGGAAGTGCCGTTCCAGGCCACCGTCGGTCGAGTGCACGGTGGCGAACTGGGGGTCGATCGCCAGGTGGACCGGTTCGAAGGGCTCGCCGTCCACGAGGTGCGGGGCGGGGCCGAAGAGCTCCAGCTGGGCCGCGGTCGGCTCGATGACCTCGCACTGGCCGACGATCTGCACGGACCACAGGTTCTCGCCGGGACGGGCCGAGCCCAGGTTGTCGGAGCCGTACGCCACGACGCTGCCGGCGCAGGCCCGGTGGTAGCCGCAGCCCCGGTGCATACGCAGCAGTACGCGTCCGTCCACCACGATGTGGCGGGCGAACGCGAGGAAGGGCAGCGCGCGCATGCTGGTTGCGGCGCGGCCGTAGTCGGTACGGCCGAGCAGGTCCACGGCGAGCTGTTCGTCGGTGGGCATGCCACCAACGTGTGGCATCCCGGCGGTCCGGAAAAAGAGGCGCCCGCCCCGCATTGGGGGGCCATAAGTCCCGAACGGGTGCTGCTTTCTCGGATCAGCGCTGCTGCTTCTCGGCCTGCTTTTCGGCCTGCATACGGGCCACATAGGCGGCTGCCTGGGAACGGCGTTCCATGCCCAGTTTGGACAGCAGACTCGACACGTAATTCTTGATCGTCTTTTCCGCGAGATGCAGTCGCTCACCGATCACGCGATTGGTGAGGCCCTCGCCGATCAGGTCGAGAATCCGGCGCTCCTGGTCGGTGAGGTGCGCGAGCCGGTCGTCGGGCTTGGCGTTGCCGCCGTCGCGCAGCCGCTCCAGGACCCGGGCGGTGGCCACCGGGTCGAGCAGCGACTTTCCGGCCGCGACGTCCCGTACGGCGGTCAGCAGCTCATTGCCGCGGATGGCCTTGAGGACATAGCCGGAGGCGCCCGCCATGATCGCGTCGAAGAGCGCCTCGTCGTCGGCGTAGGACGTCAGCATCAGGCATTTGATGTTCTCGTCCCGTGAGCGGATCTCGCGGCAGACCTCGACTCCGCTGCCGTCCGGAAGGCGCACGTCCAGCACGGCGACGTCCGGTCTGGTGGCCGGAATCCGTACCAGTGCGTCGGCCGCCGTCCCGGCCTCGCCGACCACCTCGATGTCGTCCTCCACCGAGAGCAGCTCATGGACTCCCCGGCGCACCACCTCGTGGTCATCGAGGAGAAATACGGTGATTTTCCCGTTTTCGCGCACGGCGTCAGT
Source organism: Streptomyces sp. NPDC058371 (assembly GCF_042723265.1). Taxonomy (NCBI): domain Bacteria; kingdom Bacillati; phylum Actinomycetota; class Actinomycetes; order Kitasatosporales; family Streptomycetaceae; genus Streptomyces; species Streptomyces sp. NPDC058371. The sequence goes on from NZ_JBHXJC010000012.1 coordinate 15,068, forward strand.
TTCACACAGGGCGGACGAGCCCGCCCGAGGTGGGCTCTTCCCGTGCCCGGGGTGACCGGGATAACGTGCCGGTGTTCCGGCCCCCTGCAAGGCTGTGACCAGCACCTGTTCCCGACTTCGGCGAAATGCTTGGTTCTCCTAGTAAAAAGTACTTGGAAATCCAAGCAGAATCGCAGGTCAGGAGGGGTTTCACAGAAATGTGAAGCACTGGGTAACGTGCTACTTGCAGGGCGCTCGCCGGGGCACCTGTCACGTCTGTTCCCGGCCGAGGGCACCCACCCCGTGCATGGGATCGGGATCAGGCGAGCCGCACTGGTCACCCGGTAACCCCGGGGGCCGGACCGACGGAGGAGCACACGTGACCGTGGAGAGCACTGCCGCGCGCAAACCGCGACGCAGCGCCGGTACCAAGAGCGCCGCGAGCAAGCGCACCGGCGCGGCCGCCAAGAAGCCCCCGGGCGCCGAGCCCGAACTGATCCAGTTGCTGACGCCGGAGGGCGAGCGGGTCAAGGACGCCACGTACGACCCGTACGTCGCCGACATCACGCCCGACGAGCTGCGCGGTCTGTACCGGGACATGGTGCTGAGCCGTTGCTTCGACGCCGAGGCCACCTCCCTGCAGCGCCAGGGCGAGCTGGGTCTGTGGGCCTCGATGCTCGGCCAGGAAGCCGCCCAGATCGGCTCGGGGCGGGCCACCCGGGACGACGACTACGTCTTCCCGACCTACCGCGAGCACGGCGTCGCCTGGTGCCGCGGGGTCGACCCGACCAACCTGCTCGGCATGTTCCGCGGCGTGAACAACGGCGGCTGGGACCCGAAGACCAACAACTTCCACCTGTACACGATCGTCATCGGCGCGCAGACCCTGCACGCCACCGGCTACGCCATGGGCGTCGCCAAGGACGGCGCCGACTCGGCCGTGATCGCGTACTTCGGGGACGGCGCCTCCAGCCAGGGCGACGTCGCCGAATCGTTCACCTTCTCCGCGGTCTACAACGCGCCCGTGGTGTTCTTCTGCCAGAACAACCAGTGGGCGATCTCCGAGCCGACCGAGAAGCAGACCCGCGTCCCGCTCTACCAGCGTGCGCAGGGCTTCGGCTTCCCGGGCGTGCGCGTCGACGGCAATGACGTCCTCGCCTGCCTGGCCGTCACCAAGTGGGCCCTGGAGCGGGCGCGCAGCGGTGAGGGACCCACGCTCGTCGAGGCGTACACGTACCGCATGGGCGCGCACACCACCTCCGACGACCCGAGCAAGTACCGGGCCGACGAGGAGCGCGAGGCGTGGGAGGCGAAGGACCCGATCCTGCGTCTGCGGGCCTACCTCGAAGCGTCGAATCACGCGGATGAGGGATTCTTCGCGGAACTCGAAGCGGAGAGCGAGGCGTTGGGAAGGCGAGTGCGCGAAGTGGTGCGTGCCATGCCGGACCCGGACCACTTCGCCATCTTCGAGAACGCGTACGCGGACGGGCACGCGCTCGTCGACGAGGAGCGGGCCCAGTTCGCCGCCTACCAGGCGTCGTTCGCCGATGAAGGGGAGGGCAAGTAGCCATGGCAGCAGAGAAGATGGCGCTGGCCAAAGCGATCAACGAATCGCTGCGTACGGCCCTCGACACCGACCCCAAGGTCCTCATCATGGGCGAGGACGTCGGCAAGCTGGGCGGCGTCTTTCGGGTCACCGACGGGCTGCAGAAGGACTTCGGCGAGGACCGGGTCATCGACACCCCGCTCGCCGAGTCGGGCATCGTCGGCACCGCGATCGGCCTCGCCCTGCGCGGCTACCGCCCGGTCGTGGAGATCCAGTTCGACGGCTTCGTCTTCCCGGCGTACGACCAGATCGTCACGCAGCTCGCGAAGATGCACGCGCGGGCGCTCGGCAAGATCAAGCTCCCCGTCGTCATCCGCATTCCGTACGGCGGCGGCATCGGCGCCGTCGAGCACCACTCCGAGTCGCCCGAGGCGCTGTTCGCGCACGTGGCGGGCCTCAAGGTGGTCTCCCCGTCGAACGCGGGCGACGCCTACTGGATGATGCAGCAGGCCATCCAGAGCGACGACCCGGTGATCTTCTTCGAGCCGAAGCGGCGCTACTGGGACAAGGCCGAGGTCAACAAGCAGGCGATCCCCGGTCCGCTGCACAAGGCCCAGGTGGTGCGCGAGGGCAGCGACCTGACCCTGGCGGCGTACGGCCCGATGGTGAAGGTCTGCCAGGAGGTCGCCGCCGCGGCCCAGGAGGAGGGCAAGTCCCTGGAGGTCGTCGACCTGCGCTCCATGTCGCCGATCGACTTCGACACCATCCAGGCCTCCGTCGAGAAGACCCGCCGCCTGGTCGTGGTGCACGAGGCCCCGGTGTTCCTGGGCACGGGCGCGGAGATCGCCGCCCGCATCACCGAGCGGTGCTTCTACCACCTGGAGGCTCCCGTCCTGCGGGTCGGCGGCTATCACGCCCCGTACCCGCCGGCGCGCCTCGAGGAGGAGTACCTACCGGGTCTTGACCGGGTGCTCGACACCGTCGACCGCTCGCTGGCGTACTGAGGGAGAGGGTCGTGACGACGATGACTGATACGTCACTGAGCGAGTTCAAGATGCCCGACGTGGGCGAGGGACTCACCGAGGCCGAGATCCTCAAGTGGTACGTCCAGCCCGGCGACCAGGTCACGGACGGCCAGGTCGTCTGCGAGGTCGAGACGGCCAAGGCCGCGGTGGAACTGCCCATCCCCTTCAACGGCGTGGTCCGCGAACTCCGCTTCCCCGAGGGGACGACGGTGGACGTGGGCCAGGTGATCATCGCGGTGGACGTCTCCGGCGGGGCCGGCGCCCCGGCCGCGGACACCCCGCAGGCACCGGTCGCCGAGGCCCCTGCCGCAGCGGAGCCCAAGCCCGTGGGCCGCACTCCGGTCCTCGTCGGCTACGGCGTGGCCGAGTCCTCCACCAAGCGCCGCCCCCGCAAGGGCGCCGAGCCCCGCCCGGAGGCCCAGGAGAGTACGTACTACGCGGCGACCGCGCTCCAGTCCGAGCTGAACGGCCACGGCAGGCAGCGCCCGCTGGCGAAGCCGCCCGTCCGCAAGCTCGCCAAGGACCTCGGGGTGGATCTGGCGACGGTCACCCCGTCGGGCCCCGACGGGGTCATCACCCGCGAGGACGTGCACGCGGCCGTGGCTCCCGCCGCGGCGCCCGTGGCCGCCCCGTCCGCGCCCGCGGTGACCGAGGCCCCGGCTCCGGCCGCCGCCCCGGCCCCCGTGGCCACGTACGACGGCGCGCGCGAGACCCGGATCCCGGTCAAGGGTGTCCGCAAGGCCACGGCCCAGGCGATGGTCGGGTCCGCCTTCACCGCGCCGCACGTCACGGAGTTCGTGACGATCGACGTGACGCGCACGATGAAGCTCGTGGAGGAGCTCAAGCAGGACAAGGAGATGCAGGGGCTGCGGGTGAACCCGCTGCTGCTCATCGCCAAGGCCCTGCTGGTCGCCATCAAGCGCAACCCGGACGTGAACGCGTCCTGGGACGAGGCCAACCAGGAGATCGTGCGCAAGCACTATGTGAACCTGGGCATCGCCGCGGCCACCCCGCGCGGCCTGATCGTCCCGAACATCAAGGACGCCCACGCCAAGACCCTTCCCGAACTGGCCGGGTCCCTCGGCGAGTTGGTGTCCACGGCCCGCGAGGGCAAGACCTCGCCGGCCGCGATGCAGGGCGGCACGGTCACGATCACGAACGTCGGCGTCTTCGGCGTCGACACGGGCACGCCGATCCTCAACCCCGGCGAGTCCGCGATCCTCGCGGTCGGTGCGATCAAGCTCCAGCCCTGGGTGCACAAGGGCAAGGTCAAGCCCCGCCAGGTCACCACGCTCGCGCTGTCCTTCGACCACCGCCTGGTCGACGGCGAGCTGGGCTCCAAGGTCCTCGCCGACGTGGCGGCGATCCTGGAACAGCCGAAGCGACTGATCACCTGGGCGTAAGCCCCAGCCGGTCACGGGGCCGCCGCGTTGTGCGGCGGCCCCGTGCACGCTTCTCCGGCTGCCACCGCCGCCCCGGCCCTACGCGCGCTGTCGTCCCGGAATATCCAGTTCCGCCCAGACCGTCTTGCCGACGGTGAGCCTCTCCACGGCCCAGCGGTGGGCGAGCGCGCCCACGATGAACAGCCCGCGCCCGAACTGCTCGCCGTCCGCCGCCGCGCGGGCTTCCGGGAGCCGCTCCCCCTTCGGGTCGGTCACCGCGACCCGCAGCACCCTTCCGGTAAGTGACGTCTCCACCCGGAACAGCCGGTCCCGCAGACACCCGTGCAGCAGCGCGTTCGTGCACAACTCACTCGCCAGCAGCGCCGCGTCACCGGCTGCGCCGGGATGCCCCCACTCGACGGCAAGCCGAGCGACACGTCTGCGCGCGCGGGGAATGTTCTGCGGATACGGGGTGTAGTCGACGGCGTCGTAGCGGTCGGGGACGTGGCGCGGGGTGCCGTATCGATCGGGGTCACATGAGCCGGTCATGGGCGCGCACCTTCCTAGTGCGGGGCCGGGAGCCCGGGGCGTCCGCCAGGTGGGTGGGGGGAGGTGGCTCAGCCGCACGGCCCCGGGATGGGCAGCACGGTGCACTTCCGCCAACTGGTGTCGCTGGGTGGGCGATTGAGTACTTACGGTAGCGGTGCGCTCACGCTGCGGGCAAGCGGTCTCGGGGAAATATGTCTCCATAAATGGTTGCGACCCTCTGCGGTGAGCTGCACACTGACGGCGACACAGGAGGCGTTCGGACGTGACCTCAGGCCAGTTCACACGCGGTAGCCGCGTATCGACCGTTCTCGCCCGGAAGTTGGGCGGCGAACTGCTGAGGCTCCGTGACGAAGCCGGCCTCACGCAGCCGCAGGCCGCGGCGGCTCTCTCCGCGACGGCGGCCAAGGTCGCCAAGATGGAGCGGGGTTGGGTGCCCTTCCGCGACCCGGACATCCGGATCCTGTGCGATCTGTACGGCGTGAACGCCCCGAGGGTCGTGGAGCGGCTGCTCAGCCTCGCGAAGACGGACCGTGAGCGCCGCAAGGCCAGAGGCTGGTGGAATCAGTATCCCGAGCTGCGATCCCTTGTGGAGTACGTGGCACTGGAGGACATCGCGACGAGTGTCCGTACCTGGCAAGGGGCATTCGTCCCTGGACTCTTGCAGACACCGGACTACGCGCGGGCCCTGGCGGTCGGCAACGCCGACTGGGGCGACCCGGACGAGATCGAACGCTTCGTCGAGGCGAAGGTTGCGCGGCAGGAACGTCTGACGGACAGCAATTCGCTCCAGCTGTGGGCGGTCGTGGGTGAAGGTGCGCTTCGTCAACTGGTGGGTGGGCGGGAGGCGATGCGCGTACAGCTCGCGCACCTCGTCGAGTCGGTCCGGCTGCCCAATGTGAAGCTCCAGGTCGTGCCCTTCCTGGCCGGCTCCCACCCCGGCATGACCAGCGCCTTCAGTGTCGTGTCGTTCGCTGAACCCGGCGCGATGGATGTGGTTTACATGGACACGACATCCTCTACCCTGTGGTTGGAGAGCGAGGCGGACGCCGTACGTCACAACGCCAAGTTCGAGCGGATCGCCAGGAACGGGCTCGCTCTTCGCGATTCCGTCGACCTGATCGAACGTATCCGCAAGGAGCTGTGAGTCGTGCCGCACTTCGAATTCGTGAAGTCCAGCTTCAGCAGCGGCGATGGGGAGTGCGTCGAAGTCGCCCGCAACATACCCGGCACCGTCGCCGTCCGGGACTCCAAGGACGTGGACGGACCCGTCATCCGGGTCGCCCTCCCGGCCTGGGCGGCGTTCGCGCTGCACGCGAGCCAGGGAGCCGGCCTCGCGCCCCACCACCCGTAGCCGGATCAGTTCTCGTCGACGTGGATCACCACGGAATACGGCCGCCGCCGTTGCCCGCGACGGGGTGCCGATGGCCAGACAGGCGCTTCTGGGCCGGCGACACCTTTCTCACTTCTTTGGGCACTCGCGAACCGACAGCCCGCTCATGTCCCGCCGCTTCGCCAAGAGGCTCAGCTGGGCAAGACAAAGGGGGCCCGCCGCTGTCGAGCGGCGGGCCCCCTTTTCTGTGGCCGGGGTTACCTGGCGAAGCCGTAGTTCATCAACTTCTTCGCGTCCGACGTGCGGTTGGCGACGGAGGAGGAGGCGAGGACCGTGCCGATGACCGTCTTGCCGTTGCGGGTGGCGGCGAAGACGAGGCAGTACTTGGCCTCGGGGCCGGAGCCGGTCTTCACGCCGATCGCGCCGCTGTAGCTGCCCAGCAGGGTGTTGGTGTTGTCCCAGTTCATGTAGCGGTAGCCACCGCTCTTGGTGGTGACCTTCTGCTTGGTCGACTTGGCCTTCACGACCGTGCGGAAGGTGGAGCTCTTCATCGCGCTGCTGGCGAGCTTCGTCAGGTCGCGCGGCGTCGAGTAGTTGGAGCCGTTGCCGATGCCGTCGAACGAGTCGAAGTGCGTCTTCGTCAGGCCGAGGCTCTGCGCGGTCGAGTTCATCTTGCCAATGAACGACTTCACCCGGGCGGCACGCGTCGAGCCGCTGCCGAACTTGTCGGCGAGCGCGTACGCGGCGTCGCAGCCGGACGGCAGCATCAGCCCGTAGAGGAGCTGGCGCACGGTGACCTTGTCGCCGACGATCAGGCGCGCCGACGAGGCGTTGTTGGCGACGATGTAGTCGCTGTACGCCTTCTGGATGGTGACCTTGGAGTCCAGGTTGAGGTTCGACTGCGAGAGCACGACCTTGGCGGTCATGATCTTGGTGGTCGAGCCGGTGGAGCGCTTGGTGTCCGCGGCCTTGGTGAAGAGGCTCGCGCCCGTGCCGTTGTTCATCACGAAGCCGCCCTTGGCGACGATCGTGGGCTTCGTGACGGCCTGAGCGGGAGCGGCGCCGAGCGCCCCGGTCGCGATCATGGCGCCGGTGGTCATCGCCACGGCAGCAGCTCTGCGGACGCGCAGTCCCGTTATGCCGGTTATCAAGTTGAGTACCCCGAATACGTTAAATGCCCCTGGGATGCGGTCACATGGGAGCGCCGCTTCTCGTGTGACACGTAAGTAGCACGAAAAGTTGTGCGGCTTCTCGGCGGGGTGCCCTTCTTTACGTGTTCGTGGGCGACCGCGACCGCGACCACCGTCACTCGCCCGTGGGCGACCACGGCCACGAACACGCGGGCGCGTATGGCTACGCGCCCGCGGGTGCCCGCGGGTCTTCGCCGGCATGCGTTCACGCGCGTCCGCATCCTGGACGGCCCGCGACCATGAGTACGTGTTGTATCTATGCTGTGCGCATGTCCGTCGCCCCCGTGTCCACCGCCTCCGCCCAGCCCGTCGCGTCCGCCGTGCCGGGCATCCCCGCCGTGAAACCCCCGCCCGCCGCCGACCGCGTGTACGCGCACGTCAAGCAGGGTGTCCTGGAGCGCCGTTACGGGGGCGGGACGCTGCTGACGGAGGGCGAACTGGCGGAGGCCGTGGGGGTCTCCCGGACGCCGGTGCGCGAGGCGCTGCTCCGCCTGGAGGTGGAGGGGCTGATCAAGCTCTACCCGAAGAAGGGCGCACTCGTCCTGTCCGTCTCCGCCCAGGAGATCGCGGACGTCGTCGAGACCCGCCTGCTCGTCGAGGAGCACGCGGCCCGCAAGGCCGTACCGGCCGCCCCGCGGCTCATCGCCCGCCTGGAGGAGCTGCTCGCCGAGCAGAAGGCGCAGGCCGCCGCCGGTGACCTGGCCGGCGCCGCCGTCACCGACCGCTGTTTCCACGCCGAGATCGTCCGCAGCGGCGGCAACGAGATCCTCTCCCGGCTCTACGACCAGCTGCGCGACCGGCAGTTGAGGATGGGCGTCGCGGTGATGCACTCGCACCCCGACCGCATCGCCAAGACGCTCAGCGAGCATGAGGAGATCCTGGAGGCGCTGCGCTCCGGGGACGCCGAGGCGGCGGTCGCGGTCGTCCACCGGCACGTCGGCTGGTTCTCCCACCTGGCCCGGGGCGAGGTCCGATGAGCGCCGTGGCACTGCCCGGGGACCCGCCCGGCGGCCGGCGCGCCATCGCCGTATGGGGCATCGGCGTGGCCGTCTACTTCGTCGCCGTCACCTTCCGTACGTCACTGGGCGTCGCGGGCCTGGACGCGGCCGACCGCTTCCATGTCAACGCCTCTGCCCTCTCCACCTTCTCCATCCTCCAGCTCCTCGTGTACGCGGGCATGCAGATACCCGTCGGCCTGCTGGTCGACCGGCTCGGCACCAAGAAGGTGCTGACCATCGGCGTCCTGCTGTTCACGGCGGGCCAACTGGGCTTCGCCTTCTCCCCGTCGTACGGCATGGCCCTGGCCTCGCGCGCGCTGCTCGGCTGCGGCGACGCGATGACCTTCATCAGCGTGCTGCGCCTCGGCACCCGCTGGTTCCCGGCGCGGCGCGGACCGATGGTCGCGCAGCTGGCGGGGCTCGTGGGGATGGCCGGCAACCTCGTCTCGACGCTGGTGATCGCCCGGCTGCTGCACGGAGTCGGCTGGACGGCCGCGTTCGCGGGCAGCGCGTTCGCCGGAGTCGTCGTCCTCGTACTCCTGCTCCTCTTCCTCAAGGACCACCCCGAGGGGCACGAGCCGGAACCCTTCCCGCACCTGGGTGCCGCCTACGTACGGCGCCAGATCGCCGCGTCCTGGCGGGAGCCGGGCACCCGGCTGGGGCTGTGGGTGCACTTCACAACGCAGTTCCCCGCGATGGTCTTCCTGCTGCTGTGGGGCATGCCGTTCCTGGTCCAGGCGCAGGGGCTGTCGCGGGCGACGGCCGGCGAGCTGCTGACCCTGGTCGTCCTGTCCAACATGGTCATCGGGCTGGTCTACGGGCAGATCGTCGCCCGGCATCACGCGGCGCGGCTGCCCCTGGCGCTCGGCACGGTGTCCGCGACCGCCGCGGTCTGGGCCCTGACGCTGGTGTATCCCGGCGAGCACGCGCCCATGTGGCTGCTGATCGTGCTCTGCACGGTGCTGGGCGCCTGCGGGCCCGCGTCCATGATCGGGTTCGACTTCGCCCGCCCCGCCAACCCGCCCGAGCGGCAGGGCACCGCGTCCGGCATCACCAACATGGGCGGCTTCGTCGCCTCCATGACGACGCTGCTGGCCGTCGGCGTACTCCTGGACGCGACCGGGGACGATTACCGGGTCGCCTTCTCCGTGGTGTTCGTCCTCCAGGCACTGGGCCTCAGCCAGATCTTCCGGCTGCGGGGAGAGGCCGCACGGCGGGAACGGGAGCGGCTGGTGGCCAGCCGGGTGGAGACGGTGCACGTACCGGCGTGAGCGCCCGCACACCGGGCGCCGCGTACCGGCGGGAGTCCCAGCACGTCTGGGCGTTGCCTACCGGCATGAACTCCCGGTCACCGGCATTGCTTCGTACCGGCGGGAGCCCGCGCACACTGGGGTGCCGCGTACCGGCGGGAGTCCCAGCACGTCTGGGCGTTGCCTACCGGCATGAAACCCCGGGCACCGGCAGTGCTTCGTACCCGGCGGGAGCCCCCGCACGCCGGGGCGTTGCTCACCCGCATGAGCCCCGCGCCGGAATGCTTCAGGGGGTGACCGCGAAGTTCCGCAGGATGGCGGTCGTCAGTTCCGGGTCGCCCTCCGCCTTGATGCGGTCCGAGACGGCGTCGGCGGTCACCCGGCCACAGGCCAGACGGACATAGGTCTCCCAGTCCAGCACCAGGGTCGCGGCGGGCCCCAGGGACGGCGCGCCGTCGATCGTCCCGCGGCCGTCCGCGTCGACGCGGACCGTGCGCAGGAACTCGACGGGTCCGTGGACGTCGAAGACGACCGCCGAACTGGCGGGAGCGCCCGCGTCCTTGGCGACGACCTTCGGGAGCGCGGCGAGCAGCTCGTCACGGGCGACGTACGCACCGGGCGAGTCGAGATTGCCCGGCCGGCCGAGCGCCGCGCGGAGGTCCTGCTCGTGCACCCACACGTCGAACGCCCGGTTGCGCATGGCCTCTTCGAGGGTCGGCTCCGTGCCGAGCGGGCCGCGGATCCTCGTGTCCGGGCCGCGCGACTCGTTCCGCAGCTGTCGGTTGCGGCGGATGATCGTGTACTCCAGCTCGGAGGTCATCTCCGGCGCCGTGTGATGACGTCGTACGTCGACCTGCATCTCCATGTACCGCTGGTGCTCGTTGGTCACGTGGAACAGGTCCCGCGGCAGCGTGTGGATCGGCCGCGGGTCGCCGAGCATCTCGCAGTCCAGGCCGATGACATGGGAGACGATGTCCCGCACCGACCAGCCCGGGCACGGGGTCCGCCTGTTCCACTCGCCCTCCACAAGCGGGGTCACCAGCTCGGATATCGCGTCGATCGAGTGGGTCCAGGCGTCGGCGTAGGACTGAAGGCTCGGATGCAGACTCACGGAACGGGACCCCTCGGGCGGTCGGTACGCGGGCAGTGGGTGTCTTGGAACGCTAAGTTACGCTGCTGTGTGGCACCCCGGCAGTGCTTTCGTGTGACGATCGTAGGCCCGTAAAGACGGCTCGAATGCCAGGACGGTGGTAGTGTGCGCGCCTCCCTCATCCAGATCGGCGTAGACGAGGGTGAATCGGTTGATTCCCGTCGGAGGCGCGTAGCGTCCCTTGTACGAGATCAAGCCGGTGTCGATCTCGTGGTGCTGCCCGAGCTGTGGTCGACGGGGGCCTTCGCCTACGAGGCGTTCGGCACCGAGGCGGAGTCCCTCGAAGGGCCGACCTTCGAGGCGATGGCGAAGGCCGCGAACGGGGCGGGCGTGTGGCTGCACGCCGGATCGATCCCCGAGCGGGCCGCCGACGGCACGCTGTACAACACCTCCCTCGTCTTCTCACCCGACGGTGAGCTCGCCGCCACGTACCGGAAGATCCATCGGTTCGGCTTCGACAAGGGCGAGGCCGTGCTGATGGGCGCCGGGACCGAACTGGTCACCGTACGCCTGCCGGAGACCACGATCGGCCTGGCGACCTGCTACGACCTCCGCTTCCCGGAACTCTTCCGCGGGCTGGTCGACGCGGGTGCCCAGACGCTGGTGATCCCCGCCGGATGGCCCGAACGGCGCCGCGCCCACTGGACGCTGCTGGCCCAGGCGCGCGCTGTCGAGAACCAGTCGTACGTGCTCGCCTGTGGAACGGGCGGGACGCATGCCGGAGTTCCCCAGGCCGGTCACTCGATCGTGGTCGATCCCTGGGGAGAGGTGCTCGCGGAGGCGGGGGACGGCGAGGAGATCCTCACCGTGGAGTTCGACCCCGCGAAGGTCGGTGTCACCCGGGAGCAGTTCCCGGCGCTGAAGGACCGCGTGCTCGGGGTCCAGGCCCCGCGGCGCTGACGGCCGGGAGCCGCGGCGCCCCGGGGCTCGCGGTCAGTCCTCGCCCCGTTCCTTGTCCGCCAGGTGGATGACGCAGACCGCCACCGCGATCAGCAGCGCCGAGTCCGCGTCGTCACGAACGATGTCGACGCCGTAGGTCTCGCGGACGTGCAGCCAGCGGCGGGAGATCTGGGCCAGCAGCTCGTTGTCGTAGTCGATGGCGAACTCGCGGTCCAGGATCTTGCCGCTGACGTCGAGTTCGGTGCCGTCCACCAGGGACACCCGGTAGTGGTTGCGCAGCAGCGAGAGCCGCTTGCGCTTGATGGTGGCCAGCGGATCGCCGTCCCGCTCGATGACCATCGTGTCCCGCAGGGCGAACATCTTCTGGTGGATGTCGATGAGGACCCGGCCCTGGGTGTCCTTCAGCTCGAAGGTGTCCCGCACCCGCATGGCCTTGCCGTCGACCAGGAAGGCCTTGTTGCCGTGCTGGTCCTCGATCCAGTAGTCGTCACCGAAGCCGAGGAGCCGATCGCGTACGAGGTATCTCATGCCATCACCGCTTCCCCGGCGGCCGGTCCGAAACGCCGACGGTAGGCCGACGGGCTGAGCCCCGTCTCCCGCCGCACCCGTTCCCGCAGGTTGGCGGCGGTGCCGAGACCACTGCGCCGCGCGACCACGTCGAGCCGTTCCTCGCCCCGCTCGATCAGCCGACAGGCCAGCGCCACCCGCTCGCCGGTCAGCCACGCCAGCGGGGTCGTACCGAGCTGCGCGCGAAAACGCCGGTGAAGGGTGGCCGGACTCACCGCGGCGTGCACCGCCAGGTCCCCGACCGTCAGCGGATCGCCGATCCGTTCCCGCGCCCACGCCAGCAGGGGCGCCAGCGACTCGTCCGGTACGTCGGGCAGTGGCCGTTCCACGAACTGGCGCTGCCCGCCGTCGCGATGGGCGGCGAAGACCAGCCGCCGGGACACGGCGTTGGCGATCTCCGCGCCGTGGTCCCGCCGGATCAGGTACAACCCGAGGTCGAGCGCGGCCGCGCTGCCGGCCGCCGTCAGTACGTCACCCTCGTCCACGAACAGCACGTCCGGCTCCAGGAGCACCTTCGGATGCAGCGCCCGGAAGGAGTCCGCCCAGCGCCAGTGCGTGGTGGCCCGGCGGCCGTCCAGCAGCCCGGCCTCGGCCAGCGCGAACGTGCCCGTGCAGAAACTCACCACCCGGGCACCGCGCGCGTGGGTGCGGCGGATGGCCTCGCGTACGGCGGCTCCCCGCGGCACCACGTTGTCGGGGCGGCCGGGCACGATCAGGGTGTCCGCGCGGTCCACCGCGTCGAGACCGGGCACTCCGGTCAGGGTGAAGAACCCGTGGTTCATACGGACCCCGGGCGTGGGCGTGCACAGGGTCAGCTCGTACAGCGGCCGCGGCAGGCCGAGTTCGGGCCGCGGCAGCCCGAACAGCTCGGTCGCGACGCCCACTTCGAAGGGGTTCGTGCTCTCGTCGACGATCACGGCGACGCGGTGCGGGGGCGCGGCCTGCGTCTTTCCGAGCCCGGGTGCTCCCCGTGTCCTCCCGGCTCCCGGTGCTCCGGGTGCTCCGAGTGGCCCCTGTGCGGCCTGTGGTGTCTGCGCCACCTGTGCTGCCTGTGCTGCCCGTGCGGCCTGTGGTGTCTGTGCTGCCTGCGAGGATTCTTGCGGCATGTGCGATTTCTAGCACTCGCGAGGCCACTGGCACCACGCCCAGGATGAACGCATGAGCAGCGAACCCAGCGAACCCATCTCCCTGGCCGCGGCCCTGGCCTCCTTCGACGACCTCTGGAGCCCACGGATCGTCACCGCCGTCAACGACTACGACGTACGCGTTGCCAAGGTCGAGGGCGAGCACGTCTGGCACGTGCACGACCACACTGACGAGTTCTTCCTCGTCCTCGAGGGCGAGCTGACCATCGCGCTGCGGGAACCGGACGGGGAGCGGACCGTCGTGCTACCCAGGGGATCCGTCTTCACCGTCCCGCGCGGCACGGAACACAAGCCGATCGCCCCGGCGGGCGCCTCGCTGCTCGTGATCGAGCCCACGGGCACGCTCAGCGTCGGGGACCGCCATGACGAGGTCCCGGCCCACGTGGACGTGACGACGGGGCACGCGCTCGGGTGACGTCTGCGAGCCGGGCCCTGTAGGACCTGCGCGCTCCGGGGCGCCGGGCGGTCTCCGGAGCGGGCGCGGAAGAGTCCCCGCGGCAGGACAGCCGCGGGGACTCGACGCGAACCGCACGACCGGTTACCGCTCGCCGGTTACCAGTTGCCGATTACCGGTAGCCGTCCGACCACGTCTCGTCGTCGTCCGCGGCGAGGTTCTCGTCACCGCGGGCACGCTCGCGCGGGCCGGAACCGGGCATCCCGGCGTCCGAACCGCGCCGCTCCCGGCGGTCCCTGTCCTCCATGCCCTCGGGGTCCCGCGGGTTCTCGCGGTCAGGCATCCCTTCGGGGTCCCGCAGGTTCTCGCGGTCCCGCATACGGCCGCGGTCCTGCATGCCCTCGGGGTCCCGCAGGTCCTCACGGTCCCGCATCCCGGGCTCAGGCATGGATTCGTCGGGCTTTCGTGCCATGGAACTGCTCCCTTGCAGTCGCCCCCCTGTGTGCGACGAGCATCCCTCCGTCACGCCTCGTACGCATCTCGTGAGATTCGAGTACGGAGCGTGACCATGGTTATCCACAGGCACCCGAGGGCCGCGGGCGTGAGTGGCACCCTTGATCCATGACCCACTCCGCATCGCGGCGCGTCCGCGTCCGCGCCCCCGAACTGACCGGCAAGGGCGGCTGGCTGAACACGGGAGGCACCGGCCTCACCCTCGCCGACCTGCGAGGACGTGTTGTCGTCCTGGATTTTTGGACATTCTGCTGCATTAACTGTCTGCATGTCCTGGACGAGTTGCGGGAGTTGGAGGAGAAGCACAGGGACACGGTGGTGATCATCGGGGTGCACTCGCCGAAGTTCGTGCACGAGGCGGAGCACCAGGCGGTCGTCGATGCCGTCGAGCGGTACGGCGTGGAGCACCCCGTCCTGGACGACCCCGAGCTCGCCACCTGGAAGCAGTACGCCGTGCGGGCGTGGCCGACGCTCGTCGTGATCGACCCCGAGGGGTACGTCGTCGCGCAGCACGCGGGCGAGGGGCACGCCCACGCCATCGAGCGGCTCGTCCAGGAGCTGGAGACCGAGCACGCGGCCAAGGGCACGCTGCGCCGCGGCGACGGGCCGTACGTGGCGCCCGAGCCGGTGGCCACCGACCTCCGTTTCCCGGGCAAGGCGCTGCTGCTGCCGTCGGGGAACTTCCTGGTCAGTGACACGACCCGGCATCAGCTGGTGGAGCTGGCGCCCGACGGCGAGTCCGTCGTCCGACGCATCGGCTCCGGGGTGCGCGGGTTCGCGGACGGTCCGGCGGACGCGGCCGGCTTCAACGAACCGCAGGGTCTGACGCTGGTGGACGACGGCGCGGCGGTGGTCGTCGCCGACACCGTCAATCACGCGCTGCGCCGCCTCGACCTCGGCACCGGCGAGGTCACGACCCTCGCGGGCACCGGCCGTCAATGGTGGCAAGGGTCGCCGACGTCCGGTCCCGCGCGCGAGGTGGACCTCTCCTCCCCGTGGGACGTGGCGGCCTTCGGCGGCCGGATCTGGATCGCCATGGCGGGCGTGCACCAACTGTGGGCGTACGACCCGGCGGACGCGACCGTCGCCGTCGCGGCCGGCACGACGAACGAGGGCCTGGTGGACGGGCCGGTGGCGGAGGCCTGGTTCGCGCAGCCGTCCGGGCTGGCGGTCTCCCCGGCGCAGGACCGCCTGTGGGTGGCCGACTCGGAGACCTCGGCGCTGCGCTGGGTGGACCTGGACGGCATCGTCCACACGGCGGTCGGTACGGGCCTGTTCGACTTCGGGCACCGGGACGGAACCTCCGAACAGGCGCTGCTCCAGCACCCGTTGGGGGTCACGGCGCTGCCCGACGGATCGGTCGCCGTCAGCGACACGTACAACCACGCCCTGCGCCGCTTCGACCCGGCGACGGGCGAGGTGACCACGTTGGCGACCGACCTGCGGGAGCCGAGCGACGCGGTGGTCGTGGGTCCGGACGTGGTCGTCGTCGAGTCGGCCCGGCACCGGCTGACGCGTCTGCGGCTGCCCGAGGAGGCGGTGCGGGTCGAGTCGGTGGCCCATCGCACACAGCGTGCCGCGACCGAAGTCGCCCCCGGCACCCTGCGGTTGGACGTCATCTTCCAGGCTCCGGCGGGCCAGAAGCTGGACACCCGCTACGGGCCGTCGACGCGCCTGTTGGTGTCCTCGACCCCGCCGGAACTGCTGCTGGAGGGCGACGGAGCGGGGACGGACCTCTCCCGTGCCGTACGGCTGAACCCTTCGGTCACGGAGGGCGTCCTGCACGTCTCCGCCATGGCCGCGTCCTGCGACGACGACCCGGCCAACGAGTACCCGGCGTGCCATGTCCACCAGCAGGACTGGGGCGTGCCACTCCGGCTCACCGACGGCGGAGCGGACCGACTGCCGCTGGTCCTGGCGGGGATGGACGAGGGGGACGGCGAGGACGAGGCCTAGGGCAAGGGCAAGGGCAAGGGCAAGGACGAGGGCTGACGGCGCCGGCGGCAGCGCCGCTCGCGCTCAGAGCGAACGGGCCCCGCTGCCCGCGGCGGACGGAACCCGCGCCGGAGCGCACCCGCGGCAGAGCGAAGGGGAGGACGGTCGATCTCCGTCCTCCCCGTCCACCGTGCCGCCGTGCGCGCTCTCAGCCGCCGTAACCGTCGCTGTAGCCGCGGCGCTCTTCCTCCACCACCGGTGAGGCCGGCCGTACAACCGTCCGCCGCCGCTTGGCGATACTGCTGAAGGTCGCCACGCCGATCAGTCCGGCGATCATGAAGATGATGCCGACCAGGTCCAGGTTGACCCCTTTCATGTCCCAGTCGGTCGCGAACGTGAGGATCGCCCCTACGGCGATCAGAATGATGCAGCCGCCCAGGCCCATGGGTGTCGCCTCCTGTTGCCGACTTGGCGTCTTGCCAGGCTCAAACCCGGGTACCCGACCGCGCGCCGGACATGCCCAACTACCCCTCCAGGAACGCGACCAGGGAGTTGGCCAGCAGGAACGGGTCGTCGGCGCCGCACAGTTCGCGCGCGCTGTGCATGGAGAGGATGGCCACGCCGATGTCGACCGTCTTGATGCCGTGCCGGGCCGCGGTGATCGGGCCGATGGTGGTGCCGCAGGGCATCGAGTTGTTGGAGACGAAGGACTGGAAGGGGACGCCGGCCCGCTCGCAGGCGGCGGCGAAGATCGCGCGGCCCGAACCGTCCGTGGCGTAGCGGTTGTTGACGTTCACCTTGAGGATGGGGCCGCCGTTGGCGCGCGGGTGGTGCGTCGGGTCGTGCCGCTCGGCGTAGTTGGGGTGGACCGCGTGGCCGGTGTCGGAGGACAGACAGACGGTGCCGGCGAAGGCGCGGGCCCGGTCCTCGTACGTACCGCCGCGGGCGAACACGGAGCGTTCCAGCACGCTGCCGAGCAGCGGTCCGTCCGCGCCGGTGTCCGACTGCGAGCCGTTCTCCTCGTGGTCGAAGGCGGCGAGGACGGGGATGTGGGTGATGCGGTCGGTGGCCGACGCCGCGGCGAGGGCGGCGGTTCCGGCGTGCACGGAGAGCAGGTTGTCCATGCGCGGGCCGGCGAGCAGTTCCTTGTCGCGGCCCAGGTAGGAGGGCGGTTCGATGGAGTGGGTCATCAGGTCCCAGCCGGTGATCTCGCCGGCGGACAGGCCCGCCTCCTTCTCGACGAAGGCGATCAGGTCGCCCTCGCGGGGATCGCCCAGTCCCCAGATGGGCTGCAGATGACGCTGCTTGTCCAGCTTCAGGCCGTCGGTGGAGACGGAGCGGTCGAGATGGACGGCGAGTTGGGGGACGCGAAGGAGTGCGCGGTCGATGTTCACCAGGCGCGTCGAGCCGTCCCGCAGCGAGACCCGTCCGGCCAGGCCGAGGTCCCGGTCCAGCCAGGAGTTGAGCAGCGGGCCGCCGTAGATCTCGACCGCGACCTGCCGCCAGCCCTGCGTGCCGCTGTCGGGCAGCGGCTTGACCCGCAGGTTGGGGGAGTCGGTGTGGGCGCCGACGATCCGGAAGGGTGTGTGAGGGGCGGCGCCCTCGGGGACGTACCAGGCGACGATGGCGCCGCCGCGCAGTACGTACTTTCCACCGATCGTCCCGTCCCAGGCGTCGGTCTCGGCGACCTGACGGAATCCGGCCTTCTCCAGCCGCTCCGCGGCGTTCGCCACGGCGTGGTACGGCGTCGGGGTCACCGCCAGGAAGGTCATGAGGTCGTCGGTATGGCCGCGATCGAAGCGGGAGGGTGTGCTCATGGGGTTCACCTTAACGACGCCCGAGGGCCCACTCCCGGGGTTGGGAGCGGGCTCTGGTAAGAGGTCTGTGGAGGCCTGCCCGGCGAAACGGCAGGGTCCGTCCGGGAGGTGGCCGGAGGCCCCAATTGCCCGCTGTGGCAGGGCGGGCGATGGCCACGACCACCGCGAAGCGGTCGATCCCGCCGCCGGAAACCCCACGCCACCCGAGCCCGGCCAACGCCTCGACCCGGTCCGCCCCGAACAGCAGCCGGCCCTCGCAAGAGCCGACACCAGCCCACCCCCGGACCGGGGCCCACGCTCAACAGCGGGAACGGTTCGACACCGGAAGCGGACCAGCACCGGCACCGGAGCCGGGCTGGCACCGGAGCCGGGCTGGCACCAGAGCCGGGCCAGTACTAGAGCCGGACCAGCACCAGAGCCGGACCAGAACCGGAGACGACCGGCGGTGGACCGGCATCGCTAGCAGACCGGCGCCGCAAGCGGACGGCACCGGAAGCGGACGGCACCGGAAGCGGACCGGCTCCAGATGCGAACCGGCACCAGATGCGAACCGGCACCGGAAGCAGACCAGCATCGGAAGCGGACCGGCACCGGAAGCGGACCGGCATCACAGCGGACAACCGGCACCGTAAGCGGACCGGGCATCACAGCGGACAACCGGCACTGGAAGCGACCGGCGCCAGAAGCGGACCAGCATCACAAGCGGACAACCGGCACCGTAAGCGGACCGGCACCGGAAGCGACCGGTGCCAGAAGCGGGCCCTGGCTGAATGGGAGCCGGCCAGGACCCGTCCGGCCTCAGAACGCGGACTCGTCCAGCTCCATCAGGTCCAGCTCCACGCCCTCGGCGAGCTTCCGCGCACCCGTGACGCCCGGCAGGACATTCGCGGCGAAGAACTTCGCGGCCGCGATCTTGCCGGTGTAGAAGGGCCGGTCCTTGGCGGAGGCGGTCTCCAGCTTCTCGGCGGCCACGGCGGCACCGCGCAGCAGCAGATAGCCGACGACGACGTCACCGGAGGCCATCAGCAGCCGGGTCGTGTTCAGACCGACCTTGTAGATGTTCTTGACGTCCTGCTCGGTCGCCGCGAGGTCCGTGAGCATCAGGCCGACGATGGCCTCCAGCTCGACGGCCGCCTTGGCGAGGTGCTCGCGGGCGACGGACAGCTCCTCGCCGCCGGTGCCGAGCGCCAGGAACTTCTTGATGTCCTCGGCGAGGGAGTTCAGCGCCGCGCCCTGGTTGCGGACGATCTTCCGGAAGAAGAAGTCCTGGCCCTGGATCGCGGTCGTGCCCTCGTACAGGGTGTCGATCTTGGCGTCGCGGATGTACTGCTCGATCGGGTACTCCTGGAGGAACCCGGAGCCGCCGAAGGTCTGCAGCGACTGCGCGAGCTGCTCGTAGCCGTTCTCGGAGCCGTAACCCTTGACGATCGGCAGGAGCAGGTCGTTCATGGCCTCGAGGGCGGCGGCGTCCTCGCCGGCGGCCTCCTTGACCTGGATCTCGTCCTGGATCGCGGCGGTGTGCAGCACCAGCGCGCGCATGCCCTCCGCGTACGCCTTCTGCGTCATCAGCGAGCGGCGCACGTCGGGGTGGTGCGTGATGGTGACCTTGGGCGCGGTCTTGTCCATGAAGTTCGCGAGGTCCGGGCCCTGGACGCGCTCCTTGGCGTAC
This sequence comes from Streptomyces sp. NPDC058371, assembly GCF_042723265.1. Lineage (NCBI taxonomy): Bacteria > Bacillati > Actinomycetota > Actinomycetes > Kitasatosporales > Streptomycetaceae > Streptomyces > Streptomyces sp. NPDC058371. Next base: position 34,407 of record NZ_JBHXJC010000012.1, read on the forward strand.
GCAAGGGCGTTCAGATAGCCGGTCGACAGCGTCGAGATGGCCTTCGTGCCGACCATCATGCGGGCGAACTCGATGATGCGGAACATCTGGCGGATGCCGTCGTGCTTGTCGCCGATCAGCCAGCCCTTGGCGGGGTGGCGGTCACCGAAGGTCATCTCGCAGGTGTTGGACGCCTTGAGGCCCATCTTGTGCTCGACGTTCGTGGCGTAGGCGCCGTTGCGCTCGCCCAGCTCGCCGGTCTCGAAGTCGAACTCGTACTTCGGGACGAGGAAGAGGGAGAGGCCCTTGGTGCCGGGTCCTGCGCCCTCGGGGCGGGCGAGAACGTAGTGGAGGATGTTCTCCGACATGTCGTGCTCACCGGACGTGATGAAGCGCTTCACGCCCTCGATGTGCCAGGAGCCGTCCTCCTGCTGGACCGCCTTGGTGCGGCCGGCGCCGACGTCCGAGCCGGCGTCCGGCTCGGTGAGGACCATGGTGGAGCCCCACTGCTTGTCGACGGCGATCTTCGCGATGTGCTTCTGGACCTCGGTGCCCTCCTCGAAGAGGATGCCCGCGAACGCGGGGCCGGAGGAGTACATCCACACGGCCGGGTTGGCGCCGAGCACCAGCTCCGCGTAGGCCCAGATCAGGGAGCGGGGCGCGGTGGTGCCGCCGATCTCCTCGGGCAGGCCGAGCCGCCAGTACTCGGAGTCCATGAAGGCCTGGTAGCTCTTCTTGAAGGACGCGGGCACCGGGGCGGTGTTCGTCTCGGGGTCGAAGACCGGGGGGTTGCGGTCGGCGTCCGCGAAGGACTCCGCCAGCTCGTTCTCCGAGAGGCGGGTCAGCTCCTCGAGGATGCTCTTCGCGGTGTCGGTGTCCATCTCCGCGAACGGGCCGGTGCCGTACAGCTTGTCGCGCCCGAGGACCTCGAAGAGGTTGAACTCGATGTCGCGGAGATTCGACTTGTAGTGCCCCATGGCGACGGCTCCGTAAGGGATCGGGGAGGCCGTGGATCCTGCAGCCTCGTTACACATACCAGCAAGTAGCTACGATGATGCTACCCGTCGGTAATAAGAATCAACCCCTGATGGCCCATATGTGGCCCACTACTCTTTGACGCATGTACGGCTACGACCAGAACGCGAGCGCTCAGCAGCAGTACGCCCAGCCGCAGCAGCAGATGCCCGGCGGGTACGGGCAGCAGCCGCCGCTGTACCCCGAGCCGTCCCCGCCGTCCCTCGCGGACGGGGTGCGCGCGTTCACCACGGGATCGATGTCCGCGGAGGACTTCCAGCAGGTCTTCGCGACGTCGAAGGTCTACTGCCCGCGCGGCGACAACCCCGGTTTTCTGGCGCTGCACAACACCCAGCAGCCGGTGATCCCGATGTTCAGCTCGCTCAAGGAGCTCCGCCGGTACGCCGGCAAGGAGTCCAAGTACTTCGTGATCACCGGCTCCGAGGTGATCGACCTGCTGCCGACCGGCTACGGCTTTGTCCTCGACATGGAGGGCGAGCACCGCATGGTCTTCGACGCGAAGGCCGTGGAGCAGATGGTCGACTTCGCGATGCGCAGGATGTACGGCTGACGCGCAGGACGTGCGGCTGACGCGTCGGCCGTACCGCTGAGGCGCCGGCCGTACGGCTCACAAGCCCGGCCCACTCGAACGCCCGGAGGGAATGTCCTCCGGGTGTTCGTCGTTACGGGTGGCAAGAAGTTCAATACTCAACTAAACTCGAAGCCAAGGAGGTACCCGACATGCCTGCAGTGACCGTCGAGAACCCGCTGACCCTGCCCCGTGTGGTCGCGCCCGCCGACGCCGTGGCCCGTCCCGTGCTTACCGTGACGACCGCTCCGGGCGGCTTCGAGGGCGAGGGCTTCCCGGTCCGCCGCGCGTTCGCCGGGATCAACTACCGTCACCTCGACCCGTTCATCATGATGGACCAGATGGGCGAGGTGGAGTACGCGCCGGGCGAGCCCAAGGGCACCCCCTGGCACCCGCACCGCGGCTTCGAGACCGTCACCTACATCATCGACGGGATCTTCGACCACCAGGACTCCAACGGTGGCGGCGGCACCATCACCAACGGCGACACGCAATGGATGACCGCCGGCGCGGGCCTGCTGCACATCGAGGCCCCGCCGGAGGCGCTCGTACTGTCCGGCGGCCTCTTCCACGGCCTCCAGCTGTGGGTGAACCTGCCGGCCAAGGACAAGATGATGGCGCCGCGCTACCAGGACATCCGCGGTGGCCAGGTCCAGCTGCTCACCACCCCCGACGGCGGCGCGCTGCTGCGCGTCATCGCCGGTGAGCTGGACGGCCACCAGGGCCCCGGCATCACGCACACGCCGATCACCATGATCCACGCGACCGTGGCACCCGGCGCCGAGCTGACCCTGCCGTGGCGCGAGGACTTCAACGGTCTGGCGTACGTCCTCGCCGGACGCGGCAGCGTCGGTGCGGACCGCCGGCCGGTGCACACCGGTCAGACCGCCGTCTTCGGCACCGGCTCCTCGCTGACCGTCCGCGCGGACGAGCAGCAGGATGCGAACACCCCGGACCTGGAGGTCGTGGTCCTCGGCGGTCAGCCGATCCGTGAGCCCATGGCCCACTACGGCCCCTTCGTGATGAACACCCGCGAGGAGCTCCAGCAGGCCTTCGAGGACTTCCAGAAGGGCCGCCTCGGCACCGTCCCGGCGGTGCACGGGATGTCCGAGGGCGGCCTGTAGGCCTCCCTGCGCCCGCGCACGGAAAGGCCCCGTCCAGGTTCCGCAGGTTCCTGGACGGGGCCTTTCGCGTGGGCCGGCCGGGGAGCGTCAGGAGACGATGCGGTACTGCGCCATCATGCAGTCGTCCTCGTGGTCGATGAGGTGGCAGTGCCAGACGTAGCCCTGCAGCCGGTCACCGCTCCGGGACGTGAACACCGCGTCGGGGTCGAAGCCCAGCTCGTCGGCGGTCGGGAAGCGGATCAGGACGCGGGTGACCGTGTTCACCGGGCACAGCACGGTGTCCTTGAGGCCGGCCTCCCAGGCTTCCGGCGGTTGCCGGTCGCCCTTGAGGTAGCGGTCGGCCGGCGGGGCCCAGCGGTTTCCCATGGGCGGAGCCGGATTGCCCTTGACGTAGGCGGGGGTGTCGATGGACTGGCGGCTGAGGACACGCATGTTCACCAGGTGCAGGTGAACGGGGTGGTCCTCCACGGTGGAGTTGACGATCTCCCAGACCTCGGTGCTGCCCTGCTTGGGCTTCTCGATCGGATCGTCGCCGTAACAGAGGTTGCTGAGCGCCATGCCCTCGGCCGTCATCGTCAGCCCCACCACGCGCCGGTTCGACACCGCAGTGGCCGGCGGCAGGGTGGCGGGCTGGGACGGGCCGCCGCGCAGTCCGGTGGGCGCCGCCTTGGTGAAGCCACGGCTGCTGGAGACGGTGAAGCGCATCACCCGGGGCAGGGTGTAGGCACCGCTGGTGGCCGCGATGGAGGGGTTCACCTCCGCGTCGTTGCGCAGCTCGACCGTGTCGCCGCCGGACAGCGCGGAGAAGTCGATCAGCAGATCCGCGCGCTCACCGGGACTGACCCGGATCGAGGTGGTGCTGACACTGCTGTTGAGCAGACCACCGTCGTTCCCGATGACCCGGAAGGGCATGTTGTTGGACAGATAGAGGTGGTACGCCCGCCAGTTGGACGCGTTCAGCAGCCGGAACCGGTACAGCCCGCGGGCCACTTCCAGCGTCGGCATCACGACGCCGTTCACCGACATCATGTCGCCGATCATGGGCCCTTGGAGCGTGCCCTCGGGGGTGCTGCGGGCGGTGCGGGGATTCAGCGACCCGTCAGCGTTGAAGCGATGGTCGGCGACGATCAGGGGGATCTCGTAGTCGCCGCTCGGCAGGCCCAGCGGATTGCCGGAGGTGCCGGTGTCGAACTCGTCCCGGATCAGGTACTTCCCGGCGAGCCCCGCGGGGACGTTCAGCCGGGTGATCCCCATCGCGTGGTCGTGGTACCAAAGGGCGGTGGCCTCCTGCCCGTTGGTGAACTCGTAGGTCATCGACGCGCCGGTGCGGAAGGTGTTCTCGGTGTGCCCGTCGAACTCGGGCCGCACGACCGCGCCGTGCAGATGGACCGAGGTGCGCGGCCGGGTGCGGTCCTCCTCGCTCGCTCCGTCCAGGGAGGTGTCGATGTCCTTGGCGAAGAGGTGGCCGTTGAGGTTGTTGGTGAAGGTGAGCTTGAGCTTCTCTCCCGACCGGGCCTCGATCGTCGGGCCCAGATAGGGCTGACCTCCGAAGGACCACGTGGGCGCGGCGTCCAGGTCCCGGTGGAAGCGGTGGCTGGACCGGGCCATCGAAAGGGTGCGGTCGCCGCTCAGCGACGGGGGGATCCACAGGTCGTCCACGTACGGTGTCAGGTCCGGCGAGGGAAACGTGAGTTGGTCCCCGGGTGAGCTCTGTGCCCCGTCCGTGGCGGTCGCCATGGCCCGGGTCACCGCCCCGACCGTCCCGACGGCACCCAGCACCATCCCTGCGCTCAGCAGTCGGCGACGTGAAATTTTGTGCGACATGGAGTCCGTTTCCGTGTTCCGTGGTGGGGGGTGGACGAACGGAGGGGCGTCACAGGGGCTCGCGCTGAGCCACACCTGAGCCAAAGGTCACTCCGGGCGTCCGCGGCAACAGAGTTGCACACTAGTGTGCAAAAAATCTACCGCGGGATGGTCACGTGATTTCAGGGATGACGGACCATCAAGAATCCTTCTAAAAAGGGCAGTTGGGGCAACTCAGGAGCCCGCCAGGCATCCAGGGATGATCCCGTCCAGCCCCCAGAGCCCCAGAGCCCCAGAGCCCCAGAGGCCCGTGCGGTGCGTACGTTGCGAGGGCGACGGCATGCACTCCCCTGACGCCGTGTCACCCGGCTGGACCGTTCCGGCGGGACGGCCCGGTGTCCGCATGGTCGGGTGGAGGCGTGCAGCTACTTCCCGAAGGCGCCCGGCGGCTGGCGGCCTGGTGCGCCGTCATCCTTCTCGTCGCGGGTGTGGGGTGGGTCGGGATCCGGCTGTGCGGGGAGCTGCGGACGGCGGTCGTGCCGGTGCTGCTCGCGCTGCTCGGCACGGCGCTGCTCGGGCCGCTCCACCGGCGCCTGGTGAAGGTGAAGGTCAATCCGTCGCTGGCCGCCGGGCTCACCTGTGTCGCGGTGGTGGTGGTCGTGGGCGGCGCCGTCTACATCGTCGTCGCCGCGCTCATCGACACCGGCGACCAGATCGTCGCCTCGCTCAAGCAGGCCGCGACCTCGCTCGCCGAGCACTTCGGGGCGGCGGGCACCTCCCTGGACGACCTGGCCTCCAACGCCAAGGACCTGCTGACCAAGTTCGGCGGCACCGCCGCGTCCAACGTCATCAGCGGCGTCAGCGTGGTCGGCGAGACCCTCGCCATGGCCGTCCTCGCCCTGCTGCTCGTCTTCTTCTTCCTGCGCGACTCCGGCCGCGCCATGCGAGCCCTGCGCACGCTCTCCCCGCAGGGCACCGCCGACACCGTGGAGGCCATGGCCCGGCGGGCCTTCGAAGCCGTCGAGGGCTTCATGCGCGGGACGACCCTCATCGCGCTCATCGACGCCATCTGCATCACCGTCGGACTGCTGATCCTCGGTGTCCCGGGAGCGGTGGGCCTGGGCGCACTGGTCTTCGTGGCCGCCTACATCCCCTATCTGGGGGCCTTCCTCTCCGGTGCGGTGGCGGTACTGGTCGCCCTCGCGGACCGGGGGTTCGTCATCGCGCTGTGGGCACTCGGGGTCGTGCTCGCCGTCCAGGTGCTGGAGGGGCACGTCCTCCAGCCGGTGATCCAGAGCCGTACGGTGCAGATGCATCCGGCGGTCGTCATGCTGGCGATCACCGCGGGCGCGTCCGTGGCCGGGATCCTGGGAATGCTGCTGGCCGTACCGCTGACGGCGGCCGCGTTCGGGGTCCTCTCCGAGCTGCGTACCCGCTATGCGGCCGGCGCGTCGGACGGGCCGGAGTCGTCGGATTCCTTGGCGGACGACTCGTAGAGCTCGAACCAGATGCTCTTGCCCTGGCCCTGGGGATCGACGCCCCACGCGTCCGCCAGGAGTTCCATGAGCACCAGACCCCGTCCCGAGGAGGCCAGTTCCCCAGGGTGGCGCTTGTGCGGCAGGTCGTCGCTGGCATCCGTGACCACCACCCGCAGCCGGCGCTCACCGCTCTCCCCGGCCATCTCCGCGACGAGCAGCGCGTCGGCGTCGGTGTGCACGAGGACGTTCGTCACCATCTCGGAGGTCATCAGCACCGCCGAGTCGACCTGGTCGTCGCTCGCCCAGTCGTGGAGCAGCTCGCGCAGCTGCTGACGGGCGCCGGCGACCCGCTCGGGCTCGGCCTGCGCGACGCTGACCATCGTGCGGCGCACCGGCGGCAGGACCACGGCGGCCGTGCCGCCGCAGCCGCATCCGTCGCCCAGCCGGCACAGCAGCAGTACCGCTATGTCGTCCTCGCGCCGGTCGGCGAGCGGCCCGGTCGTGTGGTGCGAGGACGGCCCGTGGACGGCCTGGACCAGCGAGTCGGCGAGGGCCTCCATGTCGCCGTCGTGCTCCTCCAGGATCCGGCGGATCCGCCGCCAGCCGGTGTCCAGGTCGTGGCCGCCGGTCTCGATCAGACCGTCCGTGCAGATCAGCATGGTCTCGGCGGGCTCCAGGGCCAGTCGGGTGGTCGGATAGTCCGCGTCCGGGTCGATCCCCAGCGGGAGCCCGCCCGCCGTCGGCCGCATCAGCACCGTTCCGTCGGCCATGCGGATCGCGGGGTCCGGGTGCCCGGCGCGGGCGATGTCCAGCATGCCCGTCGCCGGGTCCACCTCGACGTACAGGCAGGTCGCGAAGCGCGGGTCCGCGTCCTCGTCGTCGGGGGCGGCCGAGTTGGTGATCCCGTACAGGAAGCGGGAGGCGCGCGAGAGCACCGCGTCCGGGCGGTGCCCCTCGGAGGCGTACGCGCGCAGGGCGATCCGCAGCTGGCCCATCAGCCCGGCGGCCCGCACGTCATGGCCCTGGACGTCCCCGATGACCAGGGCGAACCGGCCGCCTCCGGACTTGGTCCGAGAGGTGCCGCCGGGCAGCGGGATCATGTCGTACCAGTCGCCGCCGACCTGGAGACCGCCGCCGGTGGGCACATACCGGGCGGCCACGATCATGCCGGGTATCTGGGGTCCCAGGGTCGGCATCATCGAGCGCTGCAGGCCGTCGGTCAGCTCCCGCTCGGACTCGGTGACGCCCGCCCGGGACAGGGCCTGGGCCAGCATCCGCGCCACCGTCGTCAGCACCGAGCGCTCGTCGGGCGTGAAGGAAACCGGATAGGTGAAGGCCGCCATCCACGCGCCCATCGTGCGCCCGGCGACGGTCAGCGGCAGGAACGCCCAGGACTGGCGCCCGAAGCGCTGGGCGAGCGGCCAGGAGGCCGGGTAGCGGGCCTTGTAGTCCTCGGGGGTCGAGAGATAGACGGCACGGCCCGTACGGACGACCTCCGCGGCCGGGTAGTCCGTGTCCAGGGACATGTGGGAGAACGGGCCCTCGTCGCCCGGCTGGTGCCCGTGGTGGCCGATGATCGTGAGCCGGTCGCCCTCGGCGCCGAAGACGGCCAGTCCGTCCGGCGAGAAACCCGGCATCGACAGGCCGGCCGCGACCCGCAGCACCTCCTCCGTCGACCGCGCCTCCGCGAGGGCACGTCCCGCGTCCAGCAGGAACGCCTCACGCGACCGACGCCAGTCGCCGGTGACCGGGGTGCGGGCAGCGGCGCCCGGCGACTGCTCGCTGACCTCCTGGAGCGTGCCGAGCAGCTCGTACTGCCCCGTCCGGGAGTCGGCCGTCGGCTTGGAGCGGCTGCGCACCGTACGGATCACCCGGCCCTGTTCGTCCATGACCCGCAACCGGGCCTCGGCGAGGGTGCCCTCGGCGACGGCGAGCTGCACGATGCCGTCGATCTCGTTCCAGTCGACCGGATGGAAACGGGAGCGGACGCCCGCCGCCGTGAGGGTCGTGGGCTCGGCCGGCAGCCCGAGCAGCCGGGCCGCCTCCGCGTCCAGGGTGACGAGCCCGGCGTCGTTGTTCCAACGCCACAGCCCGGTCGCGAGGGCGGCCAGAACGTCCCCCACGGTGGGCAGGGGCTCACCAGTGCGCATTCACCCACTGTAGGAAGAGGTGATCGAAAGGTGCCACCGAGAGTATTCGGGGAGCCGATCTTGAGGTGGCCGGTACCCTTGGGGCATCCGGGCGCCGGCCCGGAAGTTTCACGTGAAACACACCCCGATCCGCGAAGACTGGATGAACGACGATGCATCGGTACAGGTCCCACACCTGCGGCGAGCTCCGCGCCTCTGACGTCGGCAGCGACGTCCGGCTGAGCGGCTGGCTGCACAATCGCCGAGACCTGGGCGGCATCCTCTTCGTCGATCTGCGCGACCACTACGGCATCACGCAGCTGGTCGCCCGCCCGGGCACGCCCGCGTACGAGGCCCTCGACAAGGTCTCCAAGGAGTCGACCGTCCGCGTCGACGGCAAGGTCGTCTCGCGTGGCACGGAGAACGTGAACCCCGAGCTGCCGACCGGCGAGATCGAGGTCGAGGTCGGCGAGGTCGAGCTGCTCGGCGCCGCCCAGCCGCTGCCCTTCACGATCAACGCCGAGGACGGGGTCAACGAGGAGCGGCGCCTGGAGTACCGCTTCCTCGACCTGCGCCGCGAGCGCATGCACCGCAACATCCTGCTGCGTACGGCCGTGATCTCGGCGATCCGTCACAAGATGACGGCGCTGGGCTTCAACGAGATGGCGACCCCGATCCTCAGCGCCACCTCCCCCGAGGGCGCGCGCGACTTCGTGGTCCCCTCGCGGCTGAACCCCGGCAAGTTCTACGCGCTCCCGCAGGCGCCGCAGCAGTTCAAGCAGCTGCTGATGATCTCCGGCTTCGACCGCTACTTCCAGATCGCGCCGTGCTTCCGCGACGAGGACGCCCGCGCGGACCGTTCGCCGGGCGAGTTCTACCAGCTCGACGTGGAGATGAGCTTCGTCGAGCAGGAGGACGTCTTCCAGCCGATCGAGAAGCTCATGACGGAGCTGTTCGAGGAGTTCGGCGGTGGCCGTCACGTCACCTCGCCGTTCCCGCGCATCCCGTTCCGCGAGTCGATGCTGAAGTACGGCTCCGACAAGCCGGACCTGCGGGCCCAGCTGGAGCTCACCGACATCACCGACGTCTTCGAGGGCTCCGAGTTCAAGGCCTTCGCGGGCAAGCACGTACGGGCCCTGCCGGTGCCGGATGTGTCCGGTCAGACGCGGAAGTTCTTCGACGGCCTCGGTGACTACGCGGTCGAGCAGGGCGCGAAGGGCCTGGCGTGGGTGCGGGTCGGCGAGGACGGTGCTCTGACGGGCCCGATCGCCAAGTTCCTCACCGAGGCGAACGTCGCCGAGCTGACCAAGCGCCTCTCCCTGGCCCCCGGCCACGCGGTGTTCTTCGGCGCGGGCGAGTTCGACGAGGTCTCGAAGATCATGGGTGCGGTGCGGGTCGAGGCCGCGAAGCGCTCGGGCAACTTCGAGGAGAACGTCTTCCGGTTCTGCTGGATCGTCGACTTCCCGATGTACGAGAAGGACGAGGACACCGGCAAGATCGACTTCTCGCACAACCCCTTCTCGATGCCGCAGGGCGGTCTTGAGGCCCTGGAGACGCAGGACCCGCTGGACATCCTCGGCTGGCAGTACGACATCGTCTGCAACGGCGTCGAGCTGTCCTCCGGCGCGATCCGGAACCACGAGCCCGAGATCATGCTCAAGGCCTTCGAGATCGCGGGCTACGACCGTGACACCGTCGAGGAGCAGTTCGCGGGCATGCTCCGCGCGTTCCGCTTCGGCGCCCCGCCGCACGGCGGCATCGCCCCGGGCGTGGACCGTATCGTCATGCTGCTGGCCGACGAGCCGAACATCCGCGAGACGATCGCCTTCCCGCTCAACGGCAACGCCCAGGACCTGATGATGGGCGCGCCGACGGAGCTGGACGAGTCCCGCCTGCGCGAGCTGCACCTTTCGGTGCGCAAGCCGCAGCCGAAGTAGACCGTCGTACGGCCGCCACGGAGTGGCCGTGAAGCAGGGTGGCTCGGAACCGAGGTCGGTTCCGGGCCATTTTGCATGGACAGGGAAACCCTGAGTACGCGCCGAGGTGGCTCACAGGGGCCGCCCCCAGGGTGTCTTCCCATGACCGAGACCCGAGGACCGGCCCACACGAGGGACTTGATGCGACGTAAGGTCGTCGTCGCTGGTGGAGCGGGCGGACGACGATGCGACCACCCGGCCGAGCGCCTCGGCGTCGGCCGGCTGACCCGTTCGCTCGCCCGAGGGCCCGGAACGCCATTGGTTCCGGGCCTCGTTGGAGGACTAGGTGTCGTAACGGCCGTTCCAGGGAGCGGCGAAGCCGAGGCGGTCCGGGTAGAGCTCGGCCCAGGCCTCCCCCTCGTCCTCACCGGTCATCAGGCCGAAGAGGACGCCGTCGACGGTGCGTTGGAAGGGACGGATCGCGATGTCCGTGTACGCGCGCCGGGGCAGGCTGCGCAGCAGTTTCGCCAGGTGGGCGCGGGCCCGGGCGAGGACCGAGTCCTCGCCCTGCGGGTCGCTCTGCTGCTCGGCCCAGGTGCCCGCGCACCAGATCTCCGAGTCGCGGTACCGGCCTTCGGCGTCGAAGGTGTGGAGCGCCACGTAGAGGCGCTTGTGCTCTTCCCAGCCGTCGTCGGGACGGAACCCTTCGGGGAAGGCGTACGTGATCGATGCCAGGAACTGGCCGTCCGCGTAGCGACCGATGGTCTCGGTGCGGCGCTTCGGCTCGTAGGCGATCGGGATGACGTGGGGGACTGCCATGGCGGAACCATACGGGTGGGCGGGGACATGCCACTAATGGGGTCGGCCTGTGAGCACTCCACCGCCGCCGACACCACACACCTCGCACACCGCGGAGGTCGGGGTGAGACTGAGAAGAGGCCGGATCTCCCGGGACCACCGCGACGAACCGGCCCTGGAGGAGTCATGACGGCCACAACCCGAACCGAAACTCCCATCGCGATCGAAGGCAACGGTGTGGAGCTGCGCACGCAGGAAGTCGGTGGCGACATGAGCGTCGCCTTCGCGCGCTTTCCGAAGGGCACCGACATGGGGCCGGCGGTCAAGGGCCTGCCCGACGACATGTGCCAATGCCCCCACTGGGGTTACGTGTTCAAGGGGCGGCTGAAGATGCGGACGAAGGAGGGAGAGGAGATCTACGAGGCCGGACAGGCCTTCTACTGGCCGCCCGGGCACGTGCCGGAAGCACTGGAGGACTGCGAGTACCTGGACTTCTCACCGACGAAGGAGTTCACCGAGGTGATCGACCACATCAGGGCCCAAGCCGGGTGAAGCGTGCCCGGAACAGCCGGTTCCCGGGCCCGCGTTGACGGTTCCGGTTACGCCGGGGCGCCGCCGAAGCGCTCCTTGTACGCCTCCAGGTCCTCGTCCGTGATCTTGGCGAAGAGGACCGGGGGAACCGTGAAGGGGGTGCCGGCGGGCACCGTGACCAGGGTGCGGGCCTCGTCGGCCGAGACCCAGGCGGCCGTGTCGTCGGGCAGCGCGAACGCCGAGCGCATGGCCGCCGCGGACGCGGGGATGAACGGCTCCGAGACCACCGAGTAGAGGTGGATCAGATTCATCGCCGTGCGCAGGGTCAGGGCCGCGCCCTCCGGGCTGGTCTTGATCTCCAGCCAGGGGGCCTTCTCCTCCAGATACGAGTTGCCCGCCGACCACAGCGCCCGCAGGGCGGCGGCCGCCTTGCGGAACTGGAGGGCTTCCATCTGGGTCTCGTACTCCGCGAGCAGGCCGGCGATCTCCTCGCCCAGCTTCGTCTCCGCCTCGCCCGGCTCGCCGCCCGCGGGCGCGTCGTCACCGAAGCGCTTGCGGGAGAAGGACAGGACGCGGTTGACGAAGTTGCCGAGGGTGTCGGCGAGGTCCTTGTTCACCGTCGCCGTGAAGTGCTCCCAGGTGAAGGACGAGTCGTCCGACTCCGGGGCGTTGGCGATCAGGAAGTAGCGCCAGTAGTCGGCAGGGAGGATCTCCAGGGCGTGGTCCGCGAAGACACCGCGCTTCTGTGACGTGGAGAACTTTCCGCCGTAGTACGTCAGCCAGTTGAAGGCCTTGACGTAGTCGACCTTCTTCCACGGCTCGCGCACGCCCAGCTCGGTCGCCGGGAACATCACCGTGTGGAACGGGACGTTGTCCTTCGCCATGAACTCCGTGTAGCGGACCGGGTTCTCGCCCGAGTCGGCGTCGTACCACCACGACTTCCAGTCCCGGTTCTCCGGGTCCAGATCCGACCACTCCTTGGTGGCGCCGATGTACTCGATCGGCGCGTCGAACCAGACGTAGAAGACCTTGCCCTCGGCGGCCAGCTCCGGCCAGGTGTCCGCCGGGACGGGGACGCCCCAGTCCAGGTCACGGGTGATGGCGCGGTCGTGCAGCCCCTCGGTCAGCCACTTGCGGGCGATGGAGGACGCCAGCTGCGGCCACTCGTCCTCGAGCCGGGCCATCCACTCGTCGACCTCGTGCTGGAGCTTCGACTGGAGCAGGAAGAGGTGCTTGGTCTCCCGCACCTCCAGGTCCGTCGAGCCGGAGATGGCCGAGCGCGGGTTGATCAGGTCGGTCGGGTCCAGGACGCGCGTGCAGTTCTCGCACTGGTCGCCGCGGGCCTTGTCGTAGCCGCAGTGCGGGCAGGTGCCCTCCACATAGCGGTCCGGGAGGAAGCGGTCGTCGGACGGCGAGAACACCTGCCGGATCGCGCGCTCCTCGATGAAGCCGTTCTCGTTCAGCCTGCGGGCGAAGTGCTGGGTGATGTCCCGGTTCTGCGGGCTGGAGCTGCGGCCGAAGTAGTCGAAGGCCAGCGCGAAGCCGTCGTACACCGCCTTCTGTGCGTCGTGCGCCTGCGCGCAGAACACGTCGACCGGCAGGCCCTGCTCCTTCGCCGCCAGCTCGGCCGGGGTGCCGTGCTCGTCCGTCCCGCAGATGTAGAGGACGTCGTGGCCGCGCTGGCGGAGGTACCGGGAGTACACGTCCGCCGGGAGCATGGACCCCACCATGTTGCCCAGGTGCTTGATCCCGTTGATGTACGGAAGGGCGCTGGTGATGAGGTGTCGAGCCATCGCGGGCTGCTCCCAGGTCGCTACGTGCGGTGACGGACCTCGCTTCCGACTGCACGCCGGGCCGTCGTACGAACCTTGAAATGGTAGTCGACCGGGACGACCGGGGGCGGCGCCCGGCTGACCGCGCCCGAGTCCTGGGCACGCCCGGGAAATGAGCGGGGCCCCGGGAACGAACAGTTCGTTCCCGGGGCCCCGTCATGTCCGCACTACGCGCTCGGCTTCTCCTCCAGGCGCGGGAAGAGCACCGCGCCCTTGGTGACCGTCGAACCGGGGCGGAGCGTGCCCCACTCGCCGGCCTCCTGGACCTTCTGATCCGCGAGGGCTCCCAGGGACGCCTCGGCGCCGAGGGAGTCCCAGAGCTTCTGGGAGGTGTCCGGCATGACCGGGTTGAGCAGGACCGCCATCGCGCGGAGCGACTCCGCGGCCGTGTAGAGGATCGTCGCCAGCCGGGCCCGGCCCTCCGGGGAGTCGTCCTTGGCCACCTTCCACGGCTCCTGCTCCGTGATGTAGCCGTTGACCTGCTTCACGAAGTCGAAGATCGCCAGGATGCCGCCCTGGAAGTCCAGGTCGTCACCGATGCGCAGGTCCGCCGTGGCCACAGCCTTCGCGAGCCCCTCCTGGACCGCCTTCTCCGCCTCGCCCGCGGCCGTGGCCTCCGGCAGCGTGCCGCCGAAGTACTTGCCGACCATCGCGGCCACGCGCGACGCGAGATTGCCGTAGTCGTTCGCCAGCTCGCTCGTGTAGCGGGCGGAGAAGTCCTCCCAGGAGAACGAGCCGTCCTGGCCGAACGCGATCGCGCGCAGGAAGTACCAGCGGTACGCGTCCACGCCGAAGTGCGAGGTCAGGTCCTGGGGCTTGATGCCCGTCAGGTTCGACTTCGACATCTTCTCGCCGCCGACCATCAGCCAGCCGTTCGCCGCGACCTTGCCGGGCAACGGCAGACCCTGCGCCATCAGCATCGCGGGCCAGATGATCGCGTGGAAGCGGAGGATGTCCTTGCCCACCAGGTGCACGTCGGCGGGGAAGGTGTTCTCGAACTTCGCCGGGTTCTCGTTGTAGCCGACCGCCGTCGCGTAGTTCAGCAGGGCGTCGACCCACACGTAGATCACGTGCTTGGTGTCCCAGGGAACCGGGACGCCCCAGTCGAAGGTGGAGCGTGAGATGGAGAGGTCCTGCAGGCCCTGACGCACGAAGTTCAGGACCTCGTTGCGCGCCGACTCGGGCTGGATGAAACCGGGGTTCGCCTCGTAGTGGGCGAGGAGCTTGTCGCCGTACTCGCTCAGCTTGAAGAAGTAGTTCTCCTCCTTGAGGAGCTCGACCGGCTTCTTGTGGATGGCACACAGCTTCGTGCCGTCCTCGGTCTCGATCAGGTCGCCGGGGAGTTTGTACTCCTCGCAGCCCACGCAGTACGGGCCCTCGTAGCCGCCCTTGTAGATCTCGCCCTTGTCGTGGAGATCCTGGACGAACTCCTGGACCCGGTCCGCGTGACGCCTGTCCGTCGTACGGATGAAGTCGTCGTTCGCGATCTCCAGGTGCTCCCAGAGAGGCTTCCAGGCCTCGTCGACGAGCTTGTCGGCCCACTCCTGCGGGCTGACACCGTTCGCCTCCGCGGTGCGCATGATCTTCTGACCGTGCTCGTCCGTGCCGGTGAGGTACCACACCTTCTCGCCGCGCTGACGGTGCCAGCGCGTGAGCACGTCGCCTGCGACGGTCGTGTAGGCGTGGCCCAGGTGAGGAGCGTCGTTGACGTAATAAATGGGGGTGGAGACGTAGTACGCCTTCTCACCCTGCTTCTCGGATCCAGTGGCCGCCATGGGCGAAATCCTAATGGCCCGACGAAGATCGACTCACTCCGGCCATGGGCGGTGCGGTTACGGAGACGGGGCCCGGCGTGAAGCCGGGCCCCGTCGTTCGTCCTGAGCAGTCCTACGGGCGCCAGTTCGCCAGTACGCCGTCGAAGACCTCCGCGTCCGTCAGCTCGCGCGGGGTCGGGCCCGCGTGGAAGAAGGCGGCGTTGTCCGCCTTCAGCTTGCGGAGATAGTCGAAGCCCTTGGCGTCGTGCTCGCCGAAGGCGATGAACGAGAAGAAGAGGGGGAGCTTCGCCGCGTTCGCGAGGGCCTCGTTCGCGGGGGCCTTGGTGTCCGGGGGGCCGTCCGTCTGGAAGATCACCAGGGCCGGGTCCGTCGAGCCCGACTTCTCGTAGTGCGTGACGATCTCCTCGATCGCCGCGTGGTAGCTGGTACGGCCCATGCGGCCGAGGCCCGCGTGCAGCTCGTCGACCTTGCCGTCGTACTCGGTGAGGGTCAGTTCGCCGGTGCCGTCGAGCTCCGTCGAGAAGAAGACGACGTGGACCGTGGCCTCTTCGTCGAGGTGGGCGGCGAGGGCGAGGGCCTGCTCGCCCAGGGCCTGGGCGGAGCCGTCCTTGTAGTACGGGCGCATGGAGCCGGAGCGGTCGAGGACGAGGTAGGTCTTGGCCCGGGTGCCGGTGAGGTCCCGCTTTTTCAGCGCGGTACCGGCTTCCTCGAATGCCGTGGCCAGGGCGGGGGCCTTGGTCCGCACGCGGGTGAGGGGGACGGCGGGCTTGTCCGTCGAGGGGGCCTCCGGCTCAGGGCGGGGTGCCTCTGCGGTTTTCGGCTCCGGCTCCCGTTCCGGTTCCGGTTCGGCCTTCGGCTGCGGCTTCTGGGCGGCTGCCGGTTCCGGCTCCTGTGCGGTTTCCGGCTGCGGCTCCGGGTCGGCCTTCGGCTTCGCCTCTGCCTTGGGCTTCGCCTTCGGCGTTGCCCTGGCCTTCGGCTTCGGCTCCGGGGTTGCCTCTGCCGTGGGCTCGGCTGCCGGTTCCGGGTGTGCCTCGGCTTCGCCTTCGGCCTTGTCGTTCCCACCCGCACCACCCGTGCGGCTTTCGTCGTCGACTGCGGGTGGCCCCTGCGGGGGCTCATCGCCGTCGGCGGGCGCGGGCTCGTTCGCCTTGGCGGACGTTGATGTGGCGGCTGGTGCGGGTTCGCTTGCCTTGGCGGCGGCTGCGCTCGCCTTGGCGGTGGCCGCGGCTGTGGGGTCGGTCGCCTCGGTGGCCGAGGGTGCCGGTTCGCTTGTCTTGGTGGTGGCTGCGGGTGCCGGTGCGGCGGCGGTGGTCGCGGCTGCGGGGTCGCTCGCCTCGGTGGCCGTG
This sequence comes from Streptomyces sp. NPDC058371, assembly GCF_042723265.1. NCBI lineage: Bacteria > Bacillati > Actinomycetota > Actinomycetes > Kitasatosporales > Streptomycetaceae > Streptomyces > Streptomyces sp. NPDC058371. Next base: position 50,721 of record NZ_JBHXJC010000012.1, read on the forward strand.
GGTGCCGGTGCGCTCGTCTCGGCGGTGGTCGCAGGTGTGGAGACGCTTGTCTCGGTGGTGGCCGCGGCTGCGGGTGCGCTTGTCTCGGCGGCTGCCGCAGGTGCAGGCGCGCTGGCCTCGGTCGCCGCGGCTGCGGGTGCGCTCGCCTCGGCGGCTGCCGGTGTGGCGGCGCTCGCCTTGGTGGCTGCGGGCTTGCCCGTCTTGGCTGCCGCGGTCTTGGCTGCCCTGGCTTTCGCGGGGGCGGGCTTGTCGGCCTTGGCCTTCGCGGGGGCGGGCTCGGTGGCCGCGGCTTCCGCGGGGACCGGCTCGCTCGCCTTGGCCGCCGCGCGGTTGGCCTTCGGTTTGCTCGTCTTCGCTGCCGGGGTGGGTGCCTCGGTGGCTTCCGGTTCCGGTTCCGGAGTCGGCTCCGGGGCGGCCTCGGTCACCGGGTCGGACTTCGGCTCCGGTTCCGTGGCCGGAGTGGACTCCGCGACCGGTTCTGTGGCCGGAGTGGACTCCGCGACCGGTTCTGTGGCCGGAGTGGACTCCGCGACCGGTTCTGTGGCCGGAGTGGACTCCGCGACCGGTTCCGTGGCCGGAACGGACTCCGCGACCGGCTCCGTGGCCGGAGTGGACTCCGTGGCCGGTTCCGTGGCCGGGGTGGTGCGGGGCTTGGGGACCGTGACGTTGTCGAAGGCGGCGGAGACCAGGTCGTCCACCACGGAGGGGTCCGGCTCGGTCGACTGTGCGGGTACCTCCGGGGAGGTGGCCGTCGCCGAGGAGGTCTCCGGGTTCGGCTCGGTCGCCGGTGCCGGAATGGTCGGGTTTGATGCCTCCCGCGAAGTCTCCGCGTCGGCGTCACGACCCTTGCGTGAGCGGCCGAACGCATTCCGCAGGAGAGTGAGAATGCCCATGTGCGCAACCCTTCGCGTGAGTTGATGCCCGTCAATCCCTGGCCAGGACGGACACGTAAGGTTAGCGGCCGTTCTTGGCGATCTTGGCCAGGGTCGGTGACAGGGACGCGCAGGGCTCTGACGTCGGACGACTCGGAGGTTCGGCTCCGCCGGACGGGCCCTGGGCCTCAGTGGGCCGGGGCGAAGGCACGGGGGCGGTGGTGGACGCGTTCCAGCCACTCCCCGTACGCCGGTGCCTGCCGCGCCGTCTCCCAGTACGCCTCCTCGAGGCCGGGGTAGACGGCGTCGAGCTCCGCCTCGGTACGGGCCGCGAGCAGCAGCCGTACGCCGAGGGGGTCGCCGGCGAGGCGCCGTACCGCCGTCTCGGGCCGGGACGGCGAGGTCGGCTGGCAGACCGTGACGACCTCGCCGGTCGCGACCAGGGCCGCGGCGGTGTGGTAATCGCCGTGCAGGACACGGGGGTTGAGGCCGGCCGCGCGCAGGATCCGGTGGACGGCGTCCCATTCGCCGTCCACGGTGGGGTCGATCATCCAGCGGTCCCCGGCCAGGTCGGCGAGGTGGACCACCGGCCGCGCGGCCGCCGGGTGGTCGGCGGGCAGGGAGACGAACTGAGGCTCGCGTTCCATCAGCACGCGCAGCCGCAGCCCCTCGGGGATGCGCAGCGGGCAGCCCTCCACCTCGTGCACGAAGGCGATGTCGAGCTGGCCGTCGGCGACCATGCGGAGCAGGGCGTTGGCCGAGACGTCCATGTGCAGGATCGGTTCCTGCCGGCGCCCGCGCAGCCGGCGCAGCCAGCCGGACAGGGCACGGCTGGCGGTGGAGCCGACCCGCAGCTGGGGGCCGTCCGTGGCGGCGGACCGGGCCTCGGCCACCAGGGAGCGCATCTCGGCCACGAGCGGGCGGGCGCGCAGCAGGACGAGGCGGCCGAGCGGGGTGGGGCGGCAGCCGGTGTGGGCGCGGGTGAACAGCGCTCCGCCCAGCTCCTGTTCGATCCGGCGCAACTGGGTGCTCAGCGAGGGCTGGGCGACGCCCAGTTGACGCGCGGCGCGGTGCAGACTGCCGGTGTCGGCTATGGCGCACAGTGCGCGGAGGTGCCTCACCTCGAGCTCCATGCCCCGGGAGCCTAAGCCGGAACCAGGCGCCGCACCAGATGTACAAACCGCAAGTAAAACCGGCGAGTTGGACGGCTGCTGGACGCCGATAGCCCGGTCCTATCGCCCATTGCCATCATCACAGCCCGCTCACATGCATCGACACTCACCGTTGACGACTTCACCCCCCCACACGAGGAGTCATCGATGAGACTCACCCTGCCCCTGTCCCGGACCCTGCTCGCGACCGCGGTCGGCCTCGGTGTCACCGCCGCCGGTCTCGGCGCGGTTCCGGCCGCGGCGGCCCCCGCGCCCCTCCCGTCCGCCGGCTACACCGGTTCGGCCGCGGAGGCCAAGGCCAACCAGGCGTTCTTCGAAGCGGTCATCAAGTCGGTGGCGGAGAAGCGCGCCGCCAACCCGCTGGCCGCCTCGGTCACCGTCGTCTACAACGCGTCCAGTGCCCCCACCTTCAGCGCCCAGATAGCCCGCAGCGCCTCCATCTGGAACAGCTCGGTGTCGAACGTGAAGCTCCAGTCGGGCTCGAACGCCGACTTCAGGTACTACGAGGGCAACGACTCGCGCGGTTCGTACGCCTCCACCAACGGCCATGGCGGCGGCTACATCTTCCTCGACTACGCGCAGAACCGGCAGTACGACTCGACGCGGGTGACGGCCCACGAGACGGGGCACGTGCTCGGGCTCCCGGACCACTACTCGGGCCCGTGCAGCGAGCTGATGTCCGGCGGCGGCCCCGGCACGTCCTGCACCAACCCCAACCCGAACGCGGCGGAGCGCTCCCGGGTCAACCAGCTGTGGGCCAACGGCTTCGCGAAGGCCCTCGACAAGGCGCTGAGCAAGGCCGACGCCCGCTAGGACCTGTCCGGCAGACCGGTTCCCGAACCCCGGGCCGGTCCCCGGCCGACCATCCCCACCCCCCACATGTGCGGGCCGCCCCTCCTCGGGCGGCCCGCACCGTGTCGTGTGCCCGCACGGTGCTCGTGGCGGTTCAGTGCGGCGACGCGATCGCCCGGGCGGCGGCGACCTCCTGGCGGACCGGTTCGAGGACGCTGCCGGAGGGACCCGTGAGATCCGTCCGGACCTCGACGAGTACGTCCGTCTCGCGCAGCCCCGCGGACAACTCGCGCAGTTGCAGGGTGACTTGGGTGACCTCGCCGGAGGACGGCGGCGGGGCGCCCTGCTTGACGCGTACCCGGGCGGCCGTCGTCGCGTCCACGATCCGCTCGACGGCGACGACCAGCGGCCACCACGCGGCGGCGCGCCGTCCGGTGGGCGGCGGTTCGGTCAGGGCGCGCTGGAACTCCGTACGGATGGCCGACAGATCGCGGTAGAGGCGGCGCCGCATCCGGGCGCGTTCGGCGGGGTCGGGCTCGCCGCCGAACGCGCACTCCACATATCCGGCCGTGTCGGCGACCGCGTCCGCGAGCCGGTCGCCGACCCGGGTGTGCCAGCTCTCCGGCCACAGCAGATAGCCGGCGACGAGCGCGATCGCGCACCCCATGAGGGAGTCGACCAGGCGCGGCACCAGCAGGCCGGTGCCCTGGTGGTTGAGGACGTCCGACAGGAGCAGGATCACCGGCGTGATGGCGGCGGTCTGATAGCCGTACCCGCGCGGGGTGAAGGCGGGGATGAGCGGTGCGAGCAGCAGGATCACCGGCACGTCCCACCAGCCGCGCGGCACCACGGCGAGCACCCCGACCGCGACGACGAGCCCGGCGACCGTGCCCAGGGCGCGCAGCAGCGCCCGTGAGAAGACGGATCCGAAGTCGGGCTTGAGCACGAAGGTGATGGTCAGCGCGACCCAGTAGGAGCGCGGCACCGCGATGAGCGAGACGAGGGCCTGGGCGATGCCGATGCACAGCGCGAGGCGCAGCCCGTAGCGCCAGGAGGCCGGGGACAGGACGACGCCGCGGGCCGCGCGGAGGGCCCGGACGCGCAGGGGGGCCGGGCCACCGGTCCGGTCGTCGCCGGACTGCCGCGGGTTCCGGTCGGTGACGACGGCGGCGGCGTGGCGCAGGGCGTGGTCGACGGCGCGCGACGTCTCGTTGGCGGGCACCGGCAGCTGCAGCCCTATGGGGCCGCTGTATCCGGTCTCGACGGCGTCCGCGAGATGGCGTACGGCGGTGGGGATCTCGTCCGCGAGCGGCTGTCCGGCCTGGTGGGCGGCGGGTGCGGCCTCCACGACGGGCGTGACGGCGTTCAACTGGGCGAGCAGCCGGACGAGGTCGGGGCTGCGGCCGTGGTGGCGGGCGCGCCGGGCGAGGACGAGGTCGTACGACTGGTTGAGGGAGAGCGTGACGGCGAGGCGGGCGTCGTCGTACGCCGGTGTGCCGCAGGCGGCCAGCAGCCGTGCCACCGTCCGGTAGGTGCCCGCGACGGAGCTCCGCTCCGGCACCCCGGACCGCAGCGGCCAGGCCAGCAGGGCGAGCGCGAGGACCAGCAGTCCGCCGCCGGACATCAGCAGCGGCGCCAGCCACCACGAGCCCGGCATCGGGAGTCCGGCACCCACCACCGCGTTCAGGAGCAGCAGCAGCCCCGACACGGAGGCGACCGCGCCGATCGACGAGATCATTCCGGAGACGAGCGCGACGCCGGTGACCGCGGCGACGGTGACCCAGCCCTGGCCGAACACCAGGGAGCCGATCGTGACGCCGATCGCGCCGAAGAGCTGTGGGACCGCGATGTTGAGGATCCGCATGCGGTACGCGTCCGCGGTGTCGCCGATGACACCGGACAGGGCGCCCATGGAGGCGAGCGCGCCGTACGCGGGCCGGCCGGCGGCGAGCCCGATCGTGAGCGGCAGTGCCATGGCGAGGGCGGCACGGGCGACGGCCGGCCAGTTGACCGGGGCCTGCTGGGGTCGGAGGTTCCTGACCAGCCAGTCGGGCGGGGTGAGGCCGATGGGCAACTGGCGGGGCATGGGGTCATTATGACCGCTGCGCCGGGCTGCCCCGGGGGTCATTTCCGCTGGTGGAGCGTGAGATCGACGACGAGGGCGCGGTGATCGGTGCCGGCGAGGGGGAGGAAGTCGGCCCGGCGGGCGGAGAAGTCGGCGGAGACGAGCACGTGGTCGATCTGGGTGCCGATCCGCGGTGCGGTCCGCGCCGGCCAGCTCGGTGTGCGGGGGGACCCGGCGAGCCGCGCGCCGTCGCGCAGGCCGGTGTCGAGGATCCGGCGGAAGGCGGCGTGGTCCTGGGAGGAGTTGAAGTCACCGGCGACGACGGTCGATTGCCCCTCGCCGGCGGCGGCGTAGTCGCGCAGGGTGCCGAGCTCCTTGCGCCAGAGGCCGACCTGGTCCGGCAGCGGGGGCATGGGATGCGCGAGCTGGAGACGTACGTCGTGGCCGTTCACGTCGGCGACGGCGCCCGGCATCCCCATGGTCCCGGGCACCCCGGCGGCCTTCTTGAGCGGAAACCGGCTGAGGATGAGGGACCCTTCGGAGCCGCCGCCCTCGACCTCGGCCCGGTAGGGGAAGTCACCCTGCCCGAACTCCTCCCGAAGCCGGTCCTGGCAGCCGTACTCGCACTCCTCCACGAACACGATGTCGGGCCGTTCCCGTCGGATCGCCGGGACGAGCGCGTCGGTTCCCCGGCCGAACTGCACGTTGGAGGTCATCACCCGCAGCCCGGCGACCGCGGCCCCGGACGGCTCGCTGGTCCTGCCGTACGGCTCGATGAACCAGGCGATGACTCCGAGCACCGCCACGCCCCACACGAGCCCGAGCCGCCACCGGGCGAGCGCGGCGAGCAGCAGAGCGAAACCGGCGGGGGCGAGCAGCCACGGCAGGAACGCCAGCAACTGCGGCACCGGCGTGATCCCGTCGGTGTCGGCGGCCCGGCATCCGACGACGACACTCACGCCGGCCAGCACGAGCCCGCTCAGCCAGGCCCCGAGGACCCGCCCGCGCCGCCGTGGTCCGCCGGCCCGCTCCGCCGAGCCCGGCGCCTCTGCCGCCGCAATGTCCAAGTCCGGCCTCCCGCTCCCGTGCGTGGCGTGCCCGAATCCTCCCTCAAAGACGGGAGGCGCGGGGCGATGGTTGCCGCACGGGGCGGGGACCGGCGAGGTGGTTACGGGGTGGTGGTCGTCCGGGCCGAGGTGGCCAGGGACCACATCACGAAGACGCCGATGGCGATGGAGATGACCGACCAGACGGGGGCGTACGGCAGGAACATGAAGTACTCGATCATGTACAGGGCCGCCAGGCCGATGCCCACGCCGCGTGCCCAGTCCGCGCCCTTGAGGATGCCCCAGCCGGTGATCGCGACCAGCACGCCGATGACGAGGTGGATCCAGCCCCAGGCGGTGAGGCTGAACTCGTACACGTAGGTGCCGACGCGCTGGTACACGTCGTCGGCGGCGATGCCCGCGATGCCGTTGAGGACGCCGATGACGCCGCTGACCATCATCAGGATCCCGGCGAAGACCGTGCCTCCCGTGGCCCAGGTCGAGTGCTTCGGGTGGGTGGCCCCGGGCGGGGACGCGGATGCGGTGTGCTGGGTCATGAGGGTCTCCTCGGGGCGGATGCGACTCTCTCGCAGCCTCGTCCCGGGGGCATGGGTCGGCATTCCGCATGGGCCGAACGGGTGAATCGGCGGGTAGGGGGATTGTGGTGACGGACGCCGGTCCGGTCAGGCCGCTCGGTGGCCCGGCCCGCTCAGCCGTCCACGCGGGCCAGGAACGCCGACAGCGCCCTGTTGAACTCGGCCGGGCGTTCCAGGTTCGGCAGGTGGGCCGACGACTCGATCACCCGGAGCGTGGAGTCGGGGAGCGCCGCGTGCATCGCCTCCGCGTCCCGGACCGAGGTGTACGTGTCGTCGGCGCCGACCACGACGAGCGCCGGGACCGTGACCCGGGTCAGCAGCTCGCGGTAGTCGGGGCGTTCCGCCCGGCCGCGCAGGGCTGCCGCCGCGCCTTCGGGAGGGGCCGCGGTCATCATGCGGTGGACGTGCGCCGCGACCTCCGCGTCCGCGTACGGCGCGACCATCTTGTGCAGCACCTCGTCGGCGTACCCCCGCATGCCCTCCCGCAGGAGGCGGTCCGCCATGTCGTTCCGCGCCTTCCTGCCTTCGGGGGTCTCGGCGGCCGGGAACGTGTCGGCGAGGACCAGGCCCCGGATGCGGTCCGGGAACTGCCGGTAGCACTCCATGACGATCTGGCCGCCCATGGAGAGCCCGCCGAGGACGAACTCGCCCACCCCCAGCCCGTCCAGGAGGCCCGCGATGTCCTCGGCGAAGGCGGCGAGCGGGGTGCTGCCGGGGACGACCGGGGACGCGCCGTAACCGCGCAGGTCGGGGGCGATCACCCGGCGCGCGGGTGAGAAGGCGGCGATCTGCGGTACCCACATCGTGCGGTCGAAGGGGTGGCCGTGGATCAGGACAAGGGGCACGCGCGACGCTTCGGTGCCTTTGTCCTCGTATGCGAGGAAGGGTGCCATGTGATCGACCTTAGGGCCCCTCAACTCCTCGGTGCAATAAGATCTTTGCTCTCGGTGCAATGACGGAAAGGGGCGGACGCGTGGGGGACTACCGGCGGATCGCCGACCGCATCGCGGACGACATCGCCACCGGCCGGCTGAAGCCCGGTGAACGGCTCCCGCCGCAGCGGGCGTTCGCGCGGCGCCGCGGAATCGCCGGCTCGACCGCCGGGCGGGTGTACGGCGAACTGGTGCGGCGCGGACTGGTGGTGGGCGAGGTCGGCCGCGGCACGTTCGTCCGGGCCGCGCCGGTGCCCTCGGGCCGCGCCCTGGCCGAACCGGCGACCACGGCACCGGTCAACCTGGAGCTCAACTACCCCACCGCGCCGGGGCAGTCGGAGCTCCTCTCCCCCGGCCTCGCGCCGCTGCTGCGCCCCGACGTCCTGTCGGATGCGCTGCGGACCGCTCCCGCCACCGGCACCGCCCCGGCCCGCGAGGCCGTCGCCGCCCTCCTCGCCACCCCGGGCTTCCGTCCCGCGCCCGCCCGGCTCCTCTTCGCCGGCAACGCCCGGCAGGCGATCGCGGGCGCCCTCGCCTCCCTCGTCCGGCCGGGCGGTCGCGTCGGCGTCGAGTCGCTGACGTATCCCCTGGTCAAGGAGATCGCGGGCCGGCTTGGCGCGGTGCTGGTGCCGCTGGCCACCGACGTGGAGGGGCTGCGCCCCGACGCCCTCGCCGCCGCGCACCGCACCGCCCCGCTCTCCGCCGTGTACGTCCAGCCGACGCTGCACAACCCGACCTCGCTGACGATGGGGAGCGGCCGGAGGCGTGAACTGGCCGACGTGGTCCGGGCGTTGGACCTGCCCGTCGTGGAGGACCGCATCTGGTCCTTCCTCGCCGGGCCCGACGCGCACGGGGACCACACGGGCCTCGATCCGCTCGCCGCGTACGCCCCCGAGCGCACCCATGTCGTCGACGGGCTCTCCAAGCGCGTCGCGCCCGGGCTGACGGCCGGCTTCCTGGTCGTGCCCGAGGGGCGGCAGGAGGCGGTGGCGCAGGCGCTGCGCTCCGGCGGCTGGACGGCGGGACGGTTCGCGCTGGAGGCCTCGGTGCGGTGGATCACCGACGGCACGGTGGACCGGCTGGTGGCCGCCAAGCGCGCGGACGCCGCGGCGCGGCAGCGGCTCGTCGCCGAACACCTCGCGGACTTCGCCGTGCGCGCCGATCCGCGGGCGTACTACGCCTGGTGGGAGCTGCCGGCGCCGTGGCGTGCGGACACGTTCACGGCGGCGGCCGCGCGGCGCGGGATCGCCGTCACGCCCGGCCCCGCGTTCCAGGTGGCCGTGGCACGCGGGGCCGCCGCCGTACCGGCGCCCGGAGCCGTCGACGCGGTCAGGCTCGGACTTGCGTCGGCTCCTCGGCAGGAGCTGGCGTGGGCACTGCGGACGCTCGCCGCAGTCGCGCGATCCGCTCCGTGAGGAGCGCGCCGAGCGCCACCACCAGACCCAGCCCCAACAGCAGCCAGGACACCGAGCGCAGGGTCGTCGTGAGGGTGTCGTAGATCGCCCCGGCGGCCGCGTGGGACACGTCGGACGGCAGCCCGGCGAGGGTCAGCCGGCGCCCCACGGCGATGGCGACCGCGAGCAGCCCGGCCCCCAGGGCGGTGCCCAGCCCGGTCGCGACGACCGCCCGGCGACGGCACACCGCGACCAGCACTCCCGCCACCGCCAGCACGACAGTGGCGACCGGAAGCCAGAAACCGGCGAATTCGAGCACGTGGAACCCCTTCCGGAACTCGGTCAGATCGGCGGGCCTGAGCACGGTGATCTCGGTGTGCTCGACCGGGATGCGGTTGGCGAACGGCACGTGGTCGTGGGTGAGTTGGCGCTTCACCTGCTCGGTGACCGGCGCCAGGTCGAGGGTCACCGCCCGCTCGCGGTCGTCGCGCAGCGCCCGCATCACGGCGTCGTACGCGGCCTGGTTGGCGGCATCCCACGCGGTGTGGAACGCCGGTGTCTGGGTGAAGGACCGTACGGCCTCGTGCACGAAGGAGCGCACCGGCCGCCGCAGTCGGGGCCCCACCTCGACCTCGCGCATGATGCCGTCCGTGGTCGCCGCGGCGATGGCCTCCCGGACGGCGGGGTCGGTGGCGAGCGGCGCCGTCGTGGCCTCGTAGCGACCGCTGTCACCGATCTCGTACGTCGCCCACATCGCGAGCGTGCCGACCGGCGCGAGCAGGCAGGCGAGGGCGATCAGCACGGCCGACAGGGCGCTCCGGACACGTAGGGACACCCCCTCAGGCAAGTCCTCGCGGGCGGCGCGTGCGAGCGGTTTGGCTGCATATGGGCGCATATGACAAGCCGTACGGGGGAGCGGGTGGCGGGCCGTCCGGGGGAGCGGAACCGGGGCCCGGAAGGCCCGCAGAAGCCCGTGATTCCGGGCTCCGGTGGAGGGCTCACCCGAACGGGTGTTACCTGGATCTGGGGAAAGGAGGCCGATCATGCGCACCACCCCGGCCCTGCGGACCTGTGCCGCGGCCCTGTTCACCAGCGGCGTTCTGACCGTCGCGATGGCGGGCACCTCAGCGGCGGCCGCCCCGTCCCATCCGACCGGTCGTGACGGCTCCGGGAGTCCCATCTGGGGCACCATCGTCTCGAGCGGTGAACTGAACCTCAGACAGATGCCCACCACGAACTCGGCGGTCGTCGGCTCGGTCTCACCGGGCAGCCAGGACCGCGTCGAGTGCGCGGTCAGGGGGCAGAACGTCTTCGGCAACCCCTACTGGTACTGGCTCACCGGAGCCCGGGCGTGGGCGAGCGCCGCCTTCGTCGACACCGGAAGCCAGGGCGTGCCGAGTTGCTCGGACCCGTGCCCCGGCTGGAAGGACAGGACCTCGGACAACGTGCACGACCGGGGCGCCTGGACGTGCGACGCCTGCGACGACCAGAGTTCGTCGAGCAGTAGTTCCAGCAGTTCCAGCGGTTCCGGCTCGGGCTCCTGGAGCTTCAGCGCTTCGGGTTCCTGGAGCTGGAGCGCTTCGGGCTCCAGTGGCTGAGTGAGGGAGACGCGCGAGGCCCCGGCAACCCTGCCGGGGCCTCGTGCGCCGAAGTCGCTCCGCATCAGCTCCGATTCGGGCGGCCCTCCGCGTCCTCGTGCGTGTAGTAGCGGTAGAACAGCACGGCGAAGACGGCCGCCCCGATGCCGATCGACATCAGCACGGACCGCAGGATCGTCGCTCCGGTCTGGCTGTACAGGAAGCCGAACGAGATGCCGGCGAAGGCGAACCAGAGCAGCGCGTGCACTTCCCGGCGCATCCTCGGCGCCATCATGCGGAGGCCGGCCCACACCGCCCCGAACGCGATCGCGCACACGAAGCCGAACAGCACGTTCCAGCCGGTGATGGCGTGGGTGTCGCGCCGGATCGCCGCGGCCCAGAAGCCGTAGACGAGCCCGAGCACCACGGGTAGCGCCAGCTGCACGGCCGCGGACGCGCGCGGGCTGAGGACGCCGGGCGTCCCGGTCGCGCGGTCGGTCTTTCCGGGTGTACGTGGTGTCCCTGACGTGGGTGCCGCTTGAGCCATGGGAACACTCCTCTCTCTCCTCGCCCCTGCCTTCCAGAGCACACCTCGCGCAGAGCGCTGGCAAGTCGGGATGCGGCAGTCACGGCACCGTGTTTCGCTGGGCCGTATGAAGCTCCTACTCTTCGGCGCCACCGGCATGGTCGGCAGCCGGATCGCGACGGAGGCGTCGGCGCGCGGACACCGGGTCACCGCCGCGAGCCGGTCGGGGCAGTCCCCGATTCCCGGGGTCACCGCCACCGCCGCGGACGCGGGGGACCCGGCGAAGGTCGCCGCACTGGCCGTGGGAGTGGACGCCGTGGCCTCCGCATGCGTCCCGCCGCGCGACGGCTCGGATCCGCGGGGCCCCTTCCTGGCGCTCAACCAGGCCTTGGCGCAGGGCACCCGCGAGGCCGGAGTGGGGCGGCTGCTGGCCGTCGGCGGCGCGGGCAGCCTGGAGGTCGCCCCCGGCCAGGCCCTGTCGGACCAGCCCGGCTTCCCGGAGTTCGCGCTTCCCGAGGCCCTCGCCCACCGCGACGTCCTCGCCTTCTACCGCACCCTCGACGACCTCGACTGGACCTACGTCTCCCCGGCCGCCGAAATCACCCCCGGTGAGCGCACCGGCCGCTACCGCGTCGGCGGCGACGAGCTGCTCACCGACGAGCACGGCAACAGCCGTATCAGCGCCGAGGACTACGCGGTCGCCTTCGTCGACGAACTGGAGAACCACGCCCATCCGCGCGCTCGGATCTCGGTCGCGTACTGACGAGGCGCGGACAGGTGGACGGCCGGCGGCACGGAGCGAGGCGCGACCGGTGGACGACCCTGCGCACCCCGCGGCACGGCGCGGGGCGGCACCGGCGGACCGTCCGCGACGAAGGGCTCGGCGAGAGCAGGCAGCGGTCGGCCGTACTCGACCGGCTGCCGGGCGCCGGACGGCGGCCGGACGCCGCCGACCGGGAGCAACTGCGCATCGGCGGCCGCAGTGTCGCCTGGGTGCCGCCGCTGATCCTGCTCGTCGCGATCGCGGTGCTCGACTGGAACACGTCCGGCGAGTTCCGGATCATCTCCTGGATCGTGCTGGTGCCCGGAATCGCCGCGGCGATCTGCGGGGTGTGGGGCACGGCGGTCTTCGCGGTCCTCGCGGTCCTCACCTACGTCACGGTGGACACCTCCTGGCCGCACCAGTACCAGACCGGACTGCCCGACTTCATCCTTGTCGCCGCGGGCGGGGTGCTGGCCACACTGGCCTGCGCGGTCCGGGTGCGCGGCGAACGGCACATGCTGCACATGCGGGACGTCGTCGAGACCACCCGGCGCGCGGTACTGCGCCCGCTGCCGCCGGGCTGGGGCGACCTGGACCACGCGGCCGCGTATCTCGCCGCGGACAGCGAGGCCCGTGTCGGCGGCGACTTCTACGACATCCAGCCGGGCCCCAGCGGCACCCGCGTCCTCCTCGGCGACGTCCAGGGCAAGGGGCTGGGCGCGGTGGACGTGGCGGCGGCCCTGCTCGGCACGTTCCGCGAGAGCGCGTACCACGAGTCCTCCCTCACCACGGTCGCCGCCCGGCTGGAGACGCGGATGCTGCGGCACGTCGAGTACTGCGCGGCGGTCGGACAGACCGACGGCGACCGCTTCGCCACCGGGGTCCTGGTCGGCTTCACCGACGACGACCGGGACACGGTGGAGGTCATCAACTTCGGCCACGACCCGCCGCTGGTCGTCGGCCCCGACGGGGTCCGCTCGCTGCCGCCGGGCGACGGACTCCCCCTCGGGCTGAGCGAGTTGGTGCCGGAGCCGCCGCCCGTGCTGCGCGTGCCGCTCGGGCCCGGCGAGACACTGCTGCTCGTCACCGACGGGGTGACCGAGGCCCGCGACGGGGACGGCGAGTTCTTCCCGCTCCTCGACCGTGTCTCCGAGGCGCTGGCCGCCGACCCGGGCGCGATCGAACCCCGGCGGCTCGTCCGGCTCGTCCGCGACGGCACCCTGCGGCACAGCGGCGGCCACCTCGGCGACGACACGACGATCTTCGCCGTACGCCGGCGGGCGGCCGGCCCCGAGGCTCACCAGCCGGTCAGCAACAGGTGATTGAGGAGCAGCGCGAGGACGGCCTGCGCGGCGAGCCAGCGCCGGGGGCCGGGCAGGAACGCCCCCGCGGGCAGCAGCCACATCACGAACGGCAGCCAGATCCGCTCCGTCTCCGCCTTGCTCATCCCCGAGAGATCCGCGACGAGAAGGGCCGCCAGCGCGGCGAGGGTGAGCAACGCCAGACGGCGGCCGGGGTCGGGGCCCGCCGCGTCCGGGACGGCGCCGGCGGCCGGCCGCCGGCGCGCCACCGAGGCCACCGCCCACCGCAGCCCCGCCACCGTCGCCGGCCCCGCCACCACAACCGTGCACGCGAGGTTCGCCCACACCCAGTAGCCGTACGGGCGGACGCCGCCCGCGCCCTCGTAGTAGCGCTCGACCAGCAACCGGTACGCCTCCCACCAGTTGAAGCCGAGCAGCGCGAACGTCAGCGGCACGACGACGAGTCCGGCGGCCGCGTACGGCAGAACCCGCAGCCGGGAGCGTCCGAGCAGGAGCACCGCGGCGGCGGGCACGGCGAACAGCAGCAGCCCGTACGAGAGTTGGGAGAGGAGACCGAAGAGGAGGCCGGAGGCGAGGGCGGCGGTCCTCGGCCGGTGACCGGTGACCGCGAGGGCCAGCAGCGCCAGGGCCCAGGCCGCGACCGCGGCGAAGTAGCCGTCGGCGGAGGTGCCCGCCCACACGGCGGCCGGGGACAGCACCAGGAACGGCGCCGCCCGCCGGGCGAGGGCCTCCCCGGCCAGGGCGCGGACGGCGATCAGCACGGCCACGCCGGCCGTCGCGCCGACCGTGATGCACCAGACCCCGGCCCAGGCCCCGCCGCCCAGCCCGATCCGGTCGAGCAGCACGAAGGTGAGGGTCGCCCCCGGCGGATGCCCGGCCACATGCGCGGGCCAGTGGCCGGGGGAGTGGATCAGGATGTGCCGGGTGAAGTCCCGCAGGGTGGCGGGGATGTCGTGGAAGCGGTCGACGGCCCGGAGGTACTCGTACGCGGTCGTCAGCCGCCCGGCGACACCGCGCTGCCAGCCGTCGACGAGCGCCAGCGAGAACGTCCACGCCAGGGCCGTCCCCCACCCGGCACCGAGCAGTGCGCGCCACGGCAGCCGGGCGGCGAGCGACGGCCCGTACGTGACCACCGCCACGGCCACGGCGAGCGCGGCCGGGGTGCCCGGGCCGAGGTGCGGCTCCCAGGTGGCGTACAGGGGCGGCCACCCCACGTGGAGGGTGCCGTCGTCGCGTTCGACGGCGGTGCCGACCACGACGGCGGCCGTGACGAGCAGCGCGCCGGCCAGGACGGCCCACAGGCTGGGGAGAAGATCGCGTCTCACACGGGAACGCTAGGCCGCGGATGGCCGGCACCGGCCGCGCCGGGCCCCGACGTCAGCGTTTCGTCATGAGTCGAAGGCCCTGTGACGGGCCCGTCCGGTCCTACGGTCGGGACATGCGCGACCCACGCCTCCCGGCCTCCCGGCTCTCCCGCGTCTCCCGACGTCTCCCCCGAGGCCGCTCCCCCGCCTCTCCCGGCTTCTGGCGCAGTCCCGTGCGCGGGCTGCGGTTCACCTCGGTGCTGGGCGTCGTCCTGCTCGGCGGCATCACGCTGCTGTTCGTGACGGGTCTGCTGTCGTACGCCGCCTACAACCCGGGTCTGTCACCGGTGAACGACAAGACGCCGGACAAGGGCCTGCTCGGCTTCTACCTCTTCTCCTGGCCGACGGACCCGGTGTGGCTGTACCGCCTCACCCAGGGCGTGCACGTCACGCTCGGCCTGGCCCTGGTCCCCGTACTGCTGGCGAAACTGTGGTCGGTCGTGCCGAAGCTGTTCGCACTGCCGCCCGCGCGGTCGCTCTCGCACGCGCTGGAGCGGATCTCACTGCTGCTCCTGGTCGGAGGCGGCCTGTTCGAGTTCACCACCGGCGTCCTGAACGTCCAGCTCGACTACGTCTTCCCCGGCTCCTTCTACCCGCTGCACTTCTACGGGGCGTGGGTTTTCATCGCCGCCTTCGTGGCGCACGCGGTGCTGCGGGTGCCGACGGCCGTACGCAATCTGCGGCACCTCCGGGACGAACAGCGCCCGGAAGAAGATGACTTGGCGTCCCCGGACCCCGCTCCCCCCACCGTCTCCCGGCGCGGTGCCCTCGGTCTGGTCGGCGGCGGTTCGCTGCTCCTGTTCGTGACGACGGCCGGCCGGAGCTTCGACGGACCGCTGCGGGAGACCGCCGTCCTCGCGCCGCATGGCGGACCCGAACCGGGCACGGGCCCCAGCGCCTTCCAGATCAACAAGACGGCCGCGGGAGTGGGGATCCGGCCCGCGGAGACCGGCGAGGACGCGTGGCGGCTGGTCGTCGAGGGCCGCGCCGGCACGGTCCGGCTCGCCCGCGCGGACCTGCTGCGCCTGCCGCTGCACAGCTCGGCCCTGCCCATCGCCTGTGTGGAGGGCTGGTCGACGTCGGACCAGTGGTGGCGGGGCGTACGGCTGCGGGACCTGGCGGCGCTGGTCGGCCACGAGGACGGACCGCCGGACGTGTTCGTGGAGTCGCTCCAACGGCACGGCGCGTTCCGGCGGGCGGCCCTGCGCGCCAACCAGGTGGCCGACCCGCGCTCGCTGCTCGCCCTGTATGTCAACGGCGAGCCCCTGACCCCCGACCACGGCTACCCCGCGCGCGTCATCGTCCCGGCGGCGCCCGGCGTGCTCAACACCAAGTGGGTGGCCCGGATGACGTTCGGAGACCTGTGATGCCCAGCGGCCGTCGGCTTCCTCTCGGCAGTCCCCTGCAACTCCTGCTGCTGGCCTGCACATTCGCGCTGTCCGGCTACGCGGGCGTCCGGCTGCTCGCGGACGACTGGGTCGGGGTGACGCTGTGGTTCGTGGGCGCGGCGGTGCTGCACGACCTGGTGCTGGTCCCGCTGTACGCGCTGGCGGACCGGGCCGTCGGCGGGGCGCTCGGCGCGGCCGGCCGCCGGGAGTGGGCCGGTTACGTCCGGGTCCCGGCGGCGCTCTCGGGGCTGCTTCTGCTGGTCTGGTTCCCGCTGATCAGCGGTCAGGTCGCGGGGCGTTACGCGTCCGCCACCGGTCTGTCGGGCGACGGGTTCGCGGCCCGCTGGCTCCTGATCACCGCCGTGCTGTTCGGGGCCTCCGCCGCCCTGCTGGTCCTGCGGTCGCTCCGGCTGCGCAGGGCGACGAAGGACCGGCCGCCGGTGGTCCACTGACCGTCCGGTGACAAGCCCGCGCGGCCCGCGTGCCGCAGCAGGGCCGGGGTGCCGAGCCGGGCCCAGGGGAACGGGGTACCGGCGGCGCCGCGGCCGTCGGCGACCTCCACGCGCACCCGTTCGTCGACGTCGACCGGAACGGTCTCCGCAATCAACAGGCCGCCGGGGGCGAGCAGTCGGGCGAGCCGGCGCAGCAATGCGCGGGGCTCGCCGCCGATTCCCACGTTCCCGTCGATGAGCAGGGCGGTGTCCCACCGGCCCTCGCCGGGCAGCGGTTCGAAGACCGACCGGCGCAGGGCCTGACCGCCCAGCCGGACGGTGTGTGCGACGGCCGCCTCGCTGACGTCGACGCCCAGGACCGGGCGCCCGCGTGCGGCGAGCGCGGCGACGAGCCGCCCGGGCCCGCACCCCACGTCGAGGACGGCGCCCTCGCAGCGCCGCAGCACCTCCAGATCCACCGCGTCGGCGTCCGCGCACCACCGCTCCACCTCCAGCGGCAGCAGCCAGCCGTCGGTACGGCGCAGGAAGAGGGGGCCGCGGCCGGCGGCGAGGGCATCGGCGTACGGGTCGGCCGACCAGGCGGGGGCGGCGGCGCAGTGCGGCTTGGTCCGCAGGGTGCTCATCGGCCGGTGACCGCCGTCAGCCGGGACAGTTCGGCGGCGAAGGTTCCGCCGGGCGCCGCCGCGGCGACCCGCACGGCGTCGTACGCCGTGTCGACGTCCCGCAGCGGGGGCAGGTCCCGGACCCGTAGCCCGGCCGCGACCAGCCGCTCCCGCTGTACGGCGCCGGTGGTGGCCGTCGACATCGGGACACCGCGGATCAGGCCGGGGTCGGGCTCGGCCAGGCCCAGTGCCCAGAAGCCGCCGTCCGCGGCGGGGCCGAGACAGGCCTCGTGGTCCCGCCAGTCGACGGTGAGCAGCGCGGGCGTCACCTGCGGGGTGTCCATGCCGATGAGCAGGGCCGGTCCCGTACAGCCGCCGAAGGCCGCGGCCAGCCGTTCGTCGAGCCCGCCCGCGCACTGCGGTACGACGTCGAAGCCGGGCGGCAGCCAGCGGCCCGGCTGACCGTCGAGCACCAGCACCCGTCGCCGCGCGGGGGTCGCCAGCACCACGCGCAGGGTGTCGACGAGCGCGGCCTCCGCGAGCGCGGCGGCCTCCTCGGGGGTGAACGGCGGGGTGAGCCGGGTCTTCACACGGCCCGGCCGCGGCTCCTTGGCGATGACGAGGAGGGTGGTGGCGTCGGCGCTGCTCACTGGGGAGTTCCTCCTCGGGAAAGGGCGGCCGGCGCCGCCAGGACGCGGCGCATGTCGCGTACCGCCTGCCAGGTGCCGCGCCAGGTGCCCGTCACCTTGGAGGTGCCGGTGCGCGGCAGGTACGGGACGTCGTGCTCGGTGACGCGCCAGCCGGCGTCGGCGGCCCGGACGACCATCTCCAGGGGGTAGCCGCTGCGCCGGTCGGTGAGACCGAGGGCGAGCAGCGGTGTGCGGCGTGCGGCACGCAGCGGGCCGAGGTCGTGCAGCCGCAGCCCGGTACGGCGGCGGAGCATCCGGGCCAGTGCGAGGTTGCCCGCGCGGGCGTGCACGGGCCAGGCGCCGCGGCCCTGCGGGCGGCGCCGGCCGAGCACCAGGTCGGCCTGTCCCGCGCGCACTTCGGCGACGAAGGGGACGAGCAGCGAGGGGTCGAGCGAGGCGTCGCTGTCGCAGAAGCACACGATGTCCGCGGTGGCGGCGGACAGCCCGGCGTGGCAGGCGGCGCCGAAGCCCCGGCGCTCCTCGTGCACGACCTGCGCGCCGAGTGCGCGGGCGAGGTCCGCCGAGCCGTCCGTGGAGCCGTTGTCCACGACCAGCGCGCGCCAGCCGGACGGGATGCGCGCCAGGACCCAGGGGAGGGCCCCGGCCTCGTTCAGACAGGGGAGGACCACGTCGACGGGCGCCGCGTCCGTTGCTGGGTCCGTTTCCGGTTCCGATGCGGGAGAGGTCGTCACGGGTTTCACCCTACGAACGCAAAGCGGGCACAACGGACTCCTGCTCCTTACGAAACACGGACGTCAGGGCCTCGGGGCTCCTCGGGGGCGGCATCCGCGCGAGCGCGGTGCGAGGCTGGCGGTATGGAGCAGCAGCGGTACGAGTCGCGTGGCGCGGGCGCCGGGCCCGGTCCGGAGGTCG
The DNA here is from genome assembly GCF_042723265.1 of Streptomyces sp. NPDC058371. NCBI lineage: Bacteria > Bacillati > Actinomycetota > Actinomycetes > Kitasatosporales > Streptomycetaceae > Streptomyces > Streptomyces sp. NPDC058371. The sequence goes on from NZ_JBHXJC010000012.1 coordinate 69,146, forward strand.
GTCCTGCCCCGGTGGGTGTCGGCGGCACCGGCACCGAATCCGGCACCGGGGCCGACGCCCGGGTCGGCGTGCGGGCCGGGGCCGGCGGGGGCGCGCGGATTCTGGTCGTGGACGACGACCCCACGGTCGCCGAGGTCGTCACCGGCTACCTCGACCGCGCGGGGTACGTGGTGGACCGCGCCGGCGACGGGCCCGAGGCGCTAGCCCGGGCCGCCGCGCACTGGCCCGACCTGATCGTCCTGGATCTGATGCTGCCGGGGATGGACGGCCTGGAGGTGTGCCGCCGGATACGGGGGCGCGGGCCCGTCCCGGTCATCATGCTCACCGCCCGCGGTGACGAGGACGACCGGATCCTGGGCCTGGAGGTGGGCGCCGACGACTACGTCACCAAGCCCTTCAGCCCGCGGGAGCTGGTGCTGCGCGTCGAGTCCGTACTGCGCAGGACGCGGCCCGCGCCCGGTACCCGTCCGCTGCGCGCGGCCGGTCTCACGGTGGATCCGGGCGCCCGGCGCGCCACCAAGGGCGGCATCGAACTCGCCCTGACCATCCGGGAGTTCGACCTCCTCGCGTTCCTGCTCCGGCATCCCGGCCGGGCGTTCGGCCGCGAGGAGCTGATGCGCGAGGTCTGGGGCTGGGACTTCGGTGATCTGTCGACCGTCACGGTGCACGTCCGGCGCCTGCGCGGCAAGGTCGAGGACGACCCCGCCCGGCCCCGTCTGATCCACACGGTGTGGGGCGTGGGCTACCGCTTCGAGGGACCTACGGCCGACCCCGGCACGGCGGCCGACCCCGGCACCGCGGCGGCCGCCTCCGGTACGGCTTCCGGCACAGTCCCCGACATCGCCTCCGGTACGGCTTCCGGCACCGCCCCCGGCGCGACCCCCGGCACCGCCTCCCGCCCCTCTTCCGGTGAGTTCACCACGCAGAGCCCCCTCACCGGCGACCCCGGCGCCGCCGCCTCCACGCAGGAGCCGTGACCCATGCGCGACATGCTGCTCATCGCCCTCTTCGCCTTCCTCGGTGCCGCCGCGGCCGGGTTGCTCGGGGCGGTCACGCTCTGGCTGATCCGGCGTCGTTCGCTGACCGCGTCGCTCGCCGTGGTCGCCGCCGTGGCCGTGACCGCGATGCTCGCGGGGACGCTGGTCGTGGCGTGGGCGATGTTCCTCTCCCCGCACGACCTGAGCGTCGTCACCACCGTCGTGGCGATGGCGGCCGTGGTCTCCCTGGTCACCGCGCTGCTGCTGGGCCGCTGGGTCGTCGCCCGCAGCCGTGCGCTCACCCTCGCGGCCCGCTCCTTCGGCGACGGGGGCGCCTTCGCGGCCCCCGACGGCCCCGCGACCGCCGAACTCGCCGCGCTGAGCCGGGAGTTGCAGGCCACGAGTGCGAAGCTCGCCGAGTCCCGGGACCGCGAACGCGCCCTGGAGACCTCCCGGCGCGAACTCGTCGCCTGGATCTCGCACGATCTGCGCACCCCGCTCGCCGGGCTGCGGGCGATGTCGGAGGCGCTGGAGGACGGTGTCGCCGCCGACCCCGACCGCTATCTGCGACAGATCCGCACCGAGGTGGAACGCCTCAACGACATGGTCGGCGACCTCTTCGAACTCTCCCGCATCCACGCCGGAACGCTCGCCCTGACCCCCTCCCGGATCTCCCTCTACGACCTCGTCGGTGACGCCCTCGCGGGTGCGGACCCGCTGGCGCGCGAGCACGGCGTACGGCTGGTGGGGGACCGGATCGAGCCGGTACCGGTCGAGGTGGACGGCAAGGAGATGAGCCGGGTGCTGGGCAACCTGCTGGTCAACGCGATCCGCCGGACCCCGGCCGACGGCACGGTCGCGGTGGCCGCGGAACGCTCGCCGGAGGGAGTCGTCCTGTCCGTCACCGACGGTTGCGGGGGCATCCCCGAGGAGGATCTGTCCCGCGTCTTCGACACCGGCTGGCGCGGCACCCACGCCCGGACGCCCCCCGCCGGGGCGGGCCTCGGCCTCGCCATCGTGCGCGGCATCGTGGAGGCACACCAGGGGCGCGCCGCCGTACGCAATGTGACGGGCGGCTGCCGTTTCGAGGTGACGCTGCCGACCGTGCCGATGACACTCCCGGCCGGCGAGGTGGCGGTGGAGACGTAAGGGCGCGGGCACTGCGGGGGTTCGCGATTCCTGCCCACCGCCGTCCCCCCTTTGCACGCGCAGCGGTTACGGTGCTGCGGTACGTGATCGATGGGGGGAGGAACGATGCCCGGAACCGTGCTGCTGATCGCGGCCTCGCCGGTGGGCAAGGGATGCCTGGTGGACGCGGCGTCGGTGCTTCCCGTTCTCGCCGCCGTGGCCCCGTCCGTGCTGTCCGGCACGGACACGGCGAACGTGGTGGAACTGGCCGACCCCCTGGAGCCGCAGGCGGTCCTCACCCGGCTGCGTGCCGCGGCGACCGCGCCCGGCCCGCTGACGGTCTATCTCGCCGGCCAGCTCCAGCTCGACCGCCGCCAGCACCTTCCCCACCTCGCCCTGGCCCGCACCACACCGTCCACGGTCCGCTACACGGCCTTCCCCTGGCACTGGGTGCGGGAGGAACTGCGGCTGCGGTCACCGGGGACGACCACCCTCTTCGCCGATCTCCACGCGGACGCGGAGGCCTGGCAGCACCTGGTGTCCCACCCGCTCACCGCGGGGCCGGGAGTGACGCTCTACGGCCGGGTCGCACCGCCCCCACCGCGCCGCGCGGTGGCGGCACCGTCGTACATGAAGGCCCTGGCCACGCTGTTGCGCAGCGGACAGCGGCCGGCACCCGCGCAGTTGCACCAGCACGCCCTGACGCGCGCGTGGGGCGAGGGCGAGCCCGCCGGAATCGTGCTGGCCGCCGAGGCGCAGGTGCCCGCGGCGTCCGATCCGCACGCCGTCATCTCGGCCGCCGTACAGGCGGGGCGGCACGGGGAGGCGGCGGCGCTCGCAGCGCAGTGGGAGCAGTCGGCGGTCCGCGCGTACGGCCCCGGGTCCGGGCAGGCGCTGCACTGGATGGAGGTCCGCGCGGACCTGGCGATGTTCGCGGGGGACCCGGTGCTCAGTTGCCGGGCCTGGCTCGCGGTGGCCGCCGCGCGGCTGGGGGCCGGGGAGTCCCCGGACACGCCCGCCGTCGAATCGGCCGTCGACCGCGCCCACCACCAGTGGGGCCGCATCCGGGACGCGGCCCGCGCCCGCGAACTCGGCCCCGCCCTGGCCGACTTGCGCCACCGCGTCCCCGGCCGCCGCGAGGGTGCGTTGCGGCACATCCGGCAGCACCTGGACGAACTGGGCGCCGCCCAGCTCACCGGCTGACAGGCCTTACGGCCGCTCCCCCGCGAACTCCTTCATCCCGGCCTCGAAGGTCACCTCCGGCCGCCAGCCGAGGGCGGTGCGCAGCCGGTTGGAGTCCGCGGTGATGTGGCGGACGTCGCCGAGCCGGTACTCGGCGGTGACGACCGGGTCGGGGCCGCCGTGGGCGGTGGCGAGGGCCCGGGCCAGCTCGCCGACCGTGTGGGGATCGCCGCTTCCCGTGTTGTACGCGGTGAAGGTGCCCTCCGCCGAACCGGCCTCCAGGGCCAGGACGTTCGCCGCCGCCACGTCCCGCACATGGACGAAGTCGCGCCGCTGGCCGCCGTCCTCGAAGACCCGCGGGGCCTCGCCCCGCGCCAGGGCCGACCGGAAGAACGCGGCGACACCCGCGTACGGGGTGTCGCGGGGCATGCCGGGGCCGTACACGTTGTGGTAGCGGAGCGCGAGAGCCGTGCCGCCCGTGCTCCGCGCCCACGCCGCCGCGAGGTGCTCCTGGGTGAGTTTGGTCGTCGCGTAGACGTTGCGGGGGTCGGCGGGCGCGTCCTCCGTCACGAGTCCGGGGCTCAGTTCCTGCCCGCAGGAGGGGCAGGTCGGCTCGAAGCGGCCGGCCGAGAGGTCGGCGGCGGAGCGCGGACCCGGCCGCACGACCCCGTGCCGCCCGCAGGTGTAGCGGCCCTCGCCGTACACGACCATCGACCCCGCGAGCACCAGCCGATGTACGCCCGCCCCGGCCATCGCCGTCAACAGCACCGCCGTACCGAGGTCGTTGCGCGAGACGTACTCCGTTGCGTCGGCGAATCCGTCGCCGAGGCCGACCAGCGCCGCCTGGTGGCACACCGCGTCCACTCCGGCGAGTGCCTCGGACACGGCGGTGCGGTCGCGCACGTCCCGGCCCTCCCGGAGGTCGTACGAGACCGCCTCGTGCCCCCGCGCGCCCAGCGCGGCGACGACCTCCGACCCGATGAACCCGGCTCCGCCGGTGACCAGTACGCGCATACGCCACAAGCTAGGCGCGCGGGCCCCCCGGACGGCGCGCCCGCGCCCGCACGTCACCACTCCGTAAGAACGGGGACGGTGGGACTCAGTGCACGAGGTAGGACAGCGCGCCCGACACCAGGGTCCGTACCCCCGGGACGAGGGTCGACAGGTCCGGCGCGAAGTGCGGGCTGTGGTTGCTGGGGACGGCCGCGAACCTGTCCATCAGGTCGGTGCCGGGCGCCGCGTTCCAGACGTCGGCCGGAGTGCAGGTCACGAACCAGTAGGAGTACGGCAGCCGACCGCCCTCGTGCTGCGCGAGGTGGGCGAAGTCCTCGCTGCCCATCGCCGGGCCGGGGTCGAGGATCGTTGCGGCACCGAAGACCTGGCCGTGCACGGCGGCGATCCGGCGGTCGGTCTCGTAGTCGTTCACCGTCACCGGGAAGGTGTTGCCGACGGTGACGTCCGGCTCGCGGGGGCAGCCCGCGGTCCGGCACTCCCCCTCGGCGATCCGCCCGATCGCGGCGATCATCCGCTGCCGGACCTCCTCCGACTGCGTACGGATGTTGAGGGCGATGCGCGCCTCGGACGGGATGATGTTGTGCCGGGTGCCCGCCTCGATGCGGCCCACCGTCAGGACCGCGGACTCGCGGGCCGCGATCTCCCGGCTGACGACGGTCTGCAGCCGGGTCACCAGGTAGGCGGCCGTCACGACCGGGTCCACCGTCGACTCCGGACGGGAGCCGTGGCCGCCGCGCCCGTGGACGACGATGTCGACGTCCGTGGAGGCCGACATGATCAGGCCCGGGGAGTGGGCGTAGAGACCGGCCGGGCCGGGGACCGCGTGCTGGGCGAGCAGGACGTCGGGGCGCGGGAACCGCTCGTACAGCCCGTCCGCGGCCATCAGGGCCGCACCCTGGCCGGTCTCCTCGGCGGGCTGGCCGACCACCAGGAGCGTGCCGGACCAGGCGTCCCGGCCGGCGGCGAGCGCCTCGGCCGCTCCGGTCAGCCAGGTCACGTGCAGATCGTGGCCGCAGGCGTGCATCACGCCGTCGTGCTCGGAGGCGTAGGGCAGCCCCGTCTCCTCGGTGACCGGGAGCGCGTCCATGTCGGCGCGCAGCAGGACGGTCGGCCCGTCCCCGTTGCGCAGCATCCCGACCACGCCGGTCCCGCCGACGCCTTCGGCCGTCTCGTACCCGGCGGTGCGCAGCCGCTCGGCGAGGCCCGCCGCCGTCCGGTGCTCGGACAGCGACAGCTCGGGATGGCGGTGCAGGTCCCGGTAGAGGTCCTCCAGGGCCGGGACCGGGAGGTCGGCGGTGAGGTCCAGTGCGGTGCGTGCGGCGGCAGGGGTCACGGGATCAGCGTAGGCGCGCGACCTCTGCGGGGGCGGTGTGCGGCGCGTGCGGGGGCTGGTCGGCCCTGGCCGGACCGGCGTTCGCGGCCGTGACCAGAGCGGCCACGGTGACGACCGCGGCACCCAGGCCGCGGAAGTAGCGGGCGGAAATGCGTCGAAGCACGGTGACCTCGCAACAGCGGCGTATTAAGCACGTTTAATACGTCGCTTAACGTAGAGGCTGGGTAAGGCCAAGGGCAAGAGCAGGCAAGGGAGTTGGACGAAAGTCAGGACTTGCCCGAACGTAAGTCGTCTTAATGGCATGCTTAATTCATGGCGGAGCGCGACGACCCGGGAATCATCGGGCGCAGGGTGCAGCAATTACGTACGGAACGCGGGCTGACCCAGAAACAGCTGGCGGCACCGGCGTACACGCCCGCCTACATCTCCACCCTGGAGGCGGGCCGGGTGCGCGCCTCCGAACCGGCGCTGCGGCACATCGCCGAGCGGCTCGGGGTGGCGTACGAGGAGCTGGCGACGGGCCGTCCGGCGCACCTCGCCACGGATCTGCGGCTGCGGCTGACGGACGCGCAGCGGACCCTGGCGACCGGCGAGGCCGAGGTGGCCGCCGAGCAGTACACGGCACTGCTCGCGGAGGCCGACGCGCACGGGCTCGTCGCCGAACAGGCGGCCGCCCTGCTGGGCCTCGGCGAATGTGCCCTGGAGACAGGGGACTTGGAGACCGCCCGTACCCGCTTCGAGCAGTCGGAGCAGCGGCTCGGGGACGCCCCGCTGCCGTTGCGCGTCCCCGCCCTGCGCGGCCGGGCCGTCTCGCACTATCTCGCGGGCGAACTGCGCTACGCCTGCTACCTGTTCGAGTCCTCCCTCGACGAGCTGAACCGCACCGGGCTGCACGACCCGGACGCGCTCCTGCTCCTCTATACGGGCATCATCGCGCCCTACATGGACATGGGCGCGCATGCCCGGGCCGCCCAGGCCGCCGAGTTCGCGCTGGCGCTCGCGCCCCAGGTCGCCGACCCCGCGCTGGTCGCCCGGATGCACCGCTCCGTCGCCCGCACGCTGCTCGCCGAGGGCCGCACCGCCGAGGCCGACGCGTCCCTGGCCAAGGCCGCCGAGCTCTACCGCCAGCTCCAGATCCGTACGGAACTGGCGAACTGCCACTGGATGCGCGGCTACCTGTACGCGCAGAACGGCGAACTGGAGCGGGCCGAGAGCGAGTTGCGCGAGGCCCGGGCCATGCTGTCCGCCAAGCGCGCCGCCCTCTACACCAGCCAGGTCGTCGTCGAACTCGCCGACGTACTGCACCGGCGCGGCAAGTCGGACGAGGCGGCCGGGCTGCTGCGCGAGGTGCTCGGGGACCTCAGCTCCGAGCGCGGCGCCGTCCACTCGGCGGGCGCGCACCGGCTGCTCGGGATCATCGCCGAGGACGCGCGGGACACCGAGGCGGCCGAGGAGCACTACGTCAGGGCGCTCAGTCTGCTGGAGCGGGCGGGCGCGGCGGGCGATCTGGCCGACCTGTGCCGGATGCTCGGGGATCTGCTGCGCAGGACCGGCCGGGTCGAGGCCGCGCTGGACGCGTACCGCACGGGCCTCGGCCACCGGACCGCACCCGGCACGACGACCCTGGGGCCGGCGCCCGCACAGCCGCCTCTGTGACGCGGCTCGCCGTGCGCACGGCTGTGCCGCACAGGTCCCTCTTCGACGTCTGCGGGGTGTCGCACAGCACCGGTGGCTAGCGTCCGACGCCTACACCGAGGCAGGCGGGACCACCGGCGTGAACAACGAGGAGTACCAGGAGCACCTGGAGCACCTGGAGTACGGGGGCTACCCGGTGAGCCGGGGTGCTCTGGCCGACGGGGCGCGCTGGGCCGCCCGCGCGCTCGTGTACGCGGTGCTGGGCGGACTCGCGCTGATCGCGATCGGCACGTTCGTCTCGGTCATGGGTCCGGTGCTCGTGCTGGACCTCGCGACCCCTGCGATGGCCGCATGGTGGACGGTGTTCACGGCGGTGGCCGTCCAGGGCGTCCCCTTCCTGCTGCTCGGCACGCTCGTGTCGGCGGCGATCGGTGCCTTCGTGCCGGACCGGGTCCTCAGCCGTCTGCTGCCGCGGAGCCCGGCGCTCGCCGTGCCGGTGGCGGGCGCGGCCGGGGTCGTCCTGCCCGGGTGCGAGTGCGCGTCGGTGCCGGTGGCGGGCAGCCTGATGCGCCGGGGAGTGGCTCCGGCCGCCGCGCTCGCCTTCCTGCTCTCCGCACCGGCGATCAACCCGGTGGTGCTGGTCGCGACGTCGATCGCGTTCCCCGGGCAGCCCCTCATGGTTCTCGCCCGACTGGTCGCCTCCCTGGGGACGGCGGTGGTGATGGGCTGGCTCTGGGTCCGCTTCGGCCGCGACGAGTGGCTGCGGCTGCCGGCATCCGCCGCCGGGCCCGGGGCGCCCGCCGCGCCCTGGCGGGACTTCCGCGCCGGGCTCCAGCACGACTTCCTGCACGCGGGCGGCTTCCTGGTGCTGGGCGCGGCCGCCGCGGCGACCTTCAACATCGCCGTCCCGCGTTCGGTGCTCGACGTCTTCACCGGTTCGCCCTGGGCGGCGGTACTGCTGCTGGCGGTCCTCGCCGTCGTCCTGTGCGTGTGCAGCGAGGCGGACGCGTTCGTGGCGGCCTCGCTGACCGCGTTCTCGCCGACCGCACGGCTGGCGTTCATGGTGATCGGCCCGATGGTCGACCTGAAACTGATCGCCCTCCAGGCCGGCACGTTCGGCAAGTCCTTCGCCGCGCGCTTCTCGTCCACGACCTGGCTGGTCGCCCTGGGGAGCAGCGCCCTGACGGGATGGTGGCTCCTGTGAGGCGCTACGGACCCTCCCTGCTCCTCCTGTTGAGCGGCGCCGCGATCCTGCGCATCTCTCTCTTCAGCGACCTGTACCTCCGGTACGTGCAACAGGGCCTGCGCCCCTACCTGATCGCCTCGGGCCTCCTCCTGGCGACGCTGTCCCTGACCTCGGCGATCCACACGGCCCGAACCCTCCGCCGCCCGCACTTCCCGCCGACCGACGCCCTGACCTTGCCGCCCGAGGACCCGCCCCCGCCGCCCGAGGGCGCGACCGCTCCGGTTGACGGCTCCTCCGGTCCGGCCGACGGCGCAACCGCTCCGGCCGACGGCCCGAAGACCGCTGGGACCACCCCCGAAGCCGCCCGTCACGACCACAGCCGTACCCCTCGAATCGCCTGGCTGCTGGCGGTCCCGGCCTCGGCGCTGCTGGTCTTCCCGCCGCCGGCGCTCGGCTCCTACAGCGCGGACCGGGAGGCGGCGCAGCGAGCGGCCCAGGGCATCGGCACCTTCCCGGCCCTCCCCGCCGGGAACCCGGTGGACCTGACGCTGGGCGAGTTCACCTCCCGGGCGATCTACGACAAGGGCAGGTCCCTGACGGGCCGCACCGTCCGCATGACCGGCTTCGTCACCCGCGGAGCGAACGGCACCTGGTACCTGGCCCGCCTCCGCATCACCTGCTGCGCGGCCGACGCGAGCACCTACAAGATCCGCATCCTCGACGCCGACGCCCCGGCGGCCGACACCTGGATCACCCTCACCGGCACCTGGCACCCCAAGGGCACCCTCGGCTCAACGACCGCCTGGCCTCCGGTCCTTGAAGCCCGCACCCTGAAACAGACGCCGGAACCGGAGAATCCTTACGAGCGGCGGTGACACCTGATTCCCTCCGGCCGCCGCAAAGCGTCGGACGGCTGGATATGCCGTCGGAAAGAATCCCGCACGGCGGTCACGCGCGGCCCGGGGTCGCGCTAAGGTGCGCCCAATACGCCAAATGTGGCGTGCGTCACATGATGGGCGCGCGGCGCTCAAGGCTACGGACAAGGGCCGCCGGGAGGCTTCCCGCGCGGCCGTGCATCTGGGGGGCCTCATGCACGAGATGGTCAAGGGCGGCAATGTCGGTCTGGCGTCCTTAAGCGAGGACATCGGCTCGGTGATGGTGAGTCTGAGCTGGAGCAGTCCCACCGGGGAGGGCGACGCGGACGTCTCCGTGCTGCTGTTGACCGCGGACGGCAAGGTACGCAGCGACGCGGACTTCTACTTCTACAACAACCCCGTAGCGGCCGACGGGAGCGTGCAACTCCTGGGCAAGGCGCCCACGGCGAACGGCAACGAGGACCGCATCACCTTCGACCTGACCGCGATGGAGGCGGAGGTCGAGCAGATCGTCGTGGCCGCGAGCCGGGACGCGGGGGATCGGTTCGGAGACCTGGCGGACCTGCGGCTGACGCTCGCTGACGGCGCCGGTCAGAGCCTGCTCCGGTTCACCGTGGAAGGCGCCGATGAGGTCGGCGCGCTGCTGTTCGGAGAGTTCTACCGGCGGGGTGGCGACTGGAAGTTCCGCGCCATCGGCCAGGGTTACGCCTCCGGTCTGGCCGGTCTGGCCACGGACTACGGCGTCGACATCGACGACGAGGCGGAACCGGAACAGGAAACCGCGCTGGAGGCGGTGGCCCTGGAGGCCGTCGCGCCGATCGTGGCGTCCATCCCGGCGCAGGCCATGAGCGGACCGGTTGAGGTCGTGCCGAAGGCGGCGCCCCGGCCTCGTACCGCCAAGAAGAAGGTCACGCTGCCCAAGGTGACCAGGAAGTCCCTCGCCGAGAACGAGACCTGGCGGACCGCCCGGCTCTTCCCCGTCTCCGCGCTCAAGAGCGACCGGGAGCGGGAGACACGGGCGACGTCAGTGCTGCTGTCGGTGATGGCGCAGGTACCGGAGTTCGGCCGCCGGCTGACGGCGGCGTTCGGTGCGCCGGCCGGGCGCATGGAGACGTTCACCGAGGTCTCGCTGCCGAACGGCGACTCCCCGAGGCGCCCTGACGGGGTCATCCGGGTCGAGCGCGCGGGCAAGCTGTGGACGGCGCTGGTCGAGACGAAGACCAACGGCAACTCCCTCAAGACCGACCAGGTGCAGGCGTACGTCGACATCGCCGCCCGGCGCGGATACGAGGCCGTCATCACGCTCTCCAACGACGTGGAACTGGACGGCAGTCCGCTGCTCGACGTGAAGATGGACGGACGGCGCAAGAACAAGGTCGCTCTGTGGCATCTGTCGTGGGCCGAAGTGACGCACCAGGCCCAGATGTTGATCCGCCACGAGGGCGTGGGCAACGCCGCTCACGCCTGGCTCCTCCAGGAACTCCTGCACTATCTCCAGCACGAGAACTCCGGCTGCCACGGCTTCCAGAACATGGGGCCGGCCTGGGTACCCGTGCGCAACGGGATCGACGACGAGACCCTGTGCCAGGGCGATCCGCGAGCCATGGAGGTCGTGGAGAGCTGGGAGCGCCTGGTCCGGCAGGTCTGCCTGCGACTGGGCGGCGAACTCGGGCAGAAGGTGCTGCCGGTGCAGCGGGCGAAGCGGGGTACGGATCCGAGGCTGCGGCGGGTGGCGCTGGCCGACCGGCTCTGCCGGGACGGCAGACTCGATGCGGAGCTCCGGATCGAGGGGACGGCCGGCATCCTCGCGCTCTGTGCCGACCTGCGAACAGGCAAGCTGCGTACGTCCATTGAGATCGCCGCGCCTGAACAGGGCTACCCCCTCACCTGGGCCAAGCGGCTCGTCCGACAGCTGGAAGAGGCGCCGGCCGACCTGCACGTCGAAACCCTCGTCAGCGGCGAGGCGGGTGGTCCGCGCGGAACGCTGGAGCGGCTGCGCCCCGAACCCGCCGACATCGTCCCCAAGAACGGTGTGCCGATCACCGGCTTCCGGCTGTCCCTGTTCCGTGGCATGGGCAACACCCGCGGTAACGCCGAGTCCGGCTTCATCCGCAGCGTCGACGAATCCGTCGACCGCTTCCATGCCGTGGTGGTCGTGCCGTTGGACGGACGCTCCCAGCGCTCCCGGCAGCCCGCCGCTGTGGGGTGAGCCCTCATCGGGCCTCGGTCACCTACTTGTCCGCGCGGTACAGCTGGACGGCGCCGTTGACGAAGAGGTGGACGTAGCCGCAGTGCCAGCAGATGAGGCCGGTGGCGGTTTCGTCGGCCCAGGCGATCCTCATGAACTCCATGCCCGTGCTGTTGAGTTTGATGCCCCGTTCGCGGAAGCGGTCGCTCTTGCAGACCTGACAGGTGATCCAGTGGTCGCCTATTGCGGCCCTGACCGGCTTCGGTGCCATGGGTCGTCCCTTTCCCCCGAGTTGAAGAGCGGTACAGCTTACGGCGGCCGTCGGTCAGGAGAGGAGAGCGGTGCGGGCGGTGCCGGCCAGGTCGGGGGCCAGTTGGGAGGTCGCGGCGGGGAGCGGTGCCGGGGTGGCTGGGTGTTTGCCCTTGGCGGGGTGTTCCGCGAAGAGGGCGACGGTGACGGCGAGTTGGCCGTCGTAGATCGACTGCCAGCGGGTGCGCCGGCCCGCGGTGCCGGTGTAGGCGGTCAGCGGGTCGTAGAGGTCGTAGGCGATGTGCCGGCCCTTGGTGAGCGTGTCCGCGAGGACGGTCGGCATCGTGGCCGAGGTGCGGGGACGGGCCGTGTAGAGGGTGTCCGCGGCCCGGGTGATCTTCGTGACGGTGTACGGCGTCGCGTAGGTGCCGCGGGCCGCCGCCGTGGCGTAGGCCGAGGCCAGGCGGAGCGGCGTCGGCGCCGCGGTGCGCGGCAGGTCGGTCAGCGGTGCGGCGAGCTTCATGTCACGGAAGGGCTGGAGCGCCGTGCCTGCCTCCACCGCACCGTCGAGGGCGTCGTTGAACGGCTGACGGGCGTAGTCCGCGCCGCCGTACAGGACACGGACCGCCCCGTCGCCGGGGACCAGCGCGACGACGGCGGCGTGGACTCGGGTGCCGTCGGGGACGCCCTTCGTTCCCTCGTCGACCCGTTCCGCCGTCTCGTCCTGCGCCGCGAGGTCGAAGGTGGTGTGCACGGTGTAGCCGCCCCGGGCCAGTTGGTCCTCGGTGATGCCCAGCCGCCCCGCGGCCTCCGACGCGGCCGCGTCGATCAGGTACTGGCGCTGGCCGTCCGTGTCGCCCGGCGGATAGAAGCGGAACGCCGGGAACGTGGCGCCGGCCCGCCGGGCCGCCGTGATGTCCCCCGACGCCGCCATCGCGTCCAGGACCCAGGCCCAGCGGCGTTGCAGGGTCGCCGTCACCTTCGCGTCCGAGCCCGCCCTCTCGTAGTACGACGGCAGATTGATGATCGCCGCGAGCGCGGCGCCCTGCGCGAGCGTCAGGTCGTGGGCGTCCACACCGAAGTAGTTGCGCGCCGCCGACTGGATGCCCGCGGCGCCCCGGCCGAAGTACACGGTGTTGAGGTAGCCCTCCAGGATGTCGTCCTTGGAATGGGTGCGGTCCAGCTTGACCGCGATCAGCGCCTCGCGTGCCTTGCGGCTCAGTGACTGTTCGGGGCTGAGCAGGGCGTTCTTCACGTACTGCTGCGTGATCGTGGAACCGCCCTGCCGCGCGCCGCCCGTCATCGCGGCCAGGGTCGCCCGGGCGATGGCGCTCGGCGAGATCCCCGAGTCCGTGCGGAACGAACGGTTCTCCGCGGCGATCACCGCGTCCTGCACCGGGCGCGGGACCTGGGCGAGCGCCACGTCCTGGCGGTCCACCGGGCCGCGCCGGCCCAGGTAGGCGCCGCTCGTGTCGAGGAAGACCGTGCTCTGCATCACCGTCTCGGGGTGCGGCTCGGGAACGTCCGTCATCTCGTACGCCACCACGACGGTGCCGCAGACGACGGCGAGCAGCGCGAGAACCGCGACCGCCGCCCGCCGCAGCCTCCGCCCACGCGAGAGACGTCCACGGGAGAGACGTCCACGGGAGAGACGTCCACGGGAAAGGCGGCCTCGTGCACGGGGCCTTCGGATGCGAGAGGTTCGGCCACGGCAGACCTCGCGCAGCCGCTCGTACGCGTTCATCCGGCGAAGTCCGTTCGTGCGATCACCCCGCCAGAGGAGTCGTACACCGTGACTCTCCCGGTGACACCGTCGAGCGCCGACGGTGAACTCGTGCCGGAGCCGGGCAGCTTCACCTCGGCGTACCAGACGCCCCAGCCGGGCTTGCCCGCCAGGGTGAGCAGTGAGCCGCTGAACCGGCCGCCTGCCGTTTCGACTTCGACGCGCGCCGCCTCGCCGGCACCGTGGTAGACGCCGGACAGGAACCAGTTGCCGTGCTTCCCCTCCTCCTGGAGGGTGATGCCGGGCTGGTCCGCAGCGGCCCCGGCGTACGGACCGGTGCGGACGGGCTGGGGCGAGTCCGGCGCCGACCAGTGCTCGCCGTCCTTGGTGAGCCACACCTTGACGCCGGGCGCGACCGGCACGCGTTCGCCCGGCGTCACGATCCGCACACTCCCGCCGAACGGCGCGGTGGCGTTCGCCCCCGCGGATCCCGACGCCCCCGACGACGCCGTGGCGCCGCCCGGCCCGGAGAACAGGTCCGTGTACAGGGCCGCGCCGGCCGCCGAGACCAGCAACAGCCCGCACAGCGCGCCCAGTACGGTGGACCGGCGTCGCCGCAGCCGCCGCCCGTCGCGAATGACTGCGGCCAGCGGCACGGGCGACGGCACGACGTCGTGCACGGCGTCGGCGAACACCTCACGCAGCCAACGGGATTCGGCGTCGCCCTCACGCGGCCGTCCTGCTCGGCTCGCGGGCCCGCCCTCGTGCGGCCGTACGCCCAGGTCAGCGGTGGTGGTCCCGCCTGGCCACAGGCCCCAGTCAGCCGTGGCCGCCGGGCGCGGCCGCGCGGCCCGGTTCACGGTGGCCGCCTCGCGCGGTCGTACGGCGTGCTTCGCGATGTGGTTCATCGGTGGGCTCCGGAGGAGGTGTGGGGGGTGGGTACGGGGTGGCGGACGAGGTCCGCGTGGAGGGCGAGTCCGGGGTGGACGCGCAGGGCGGCCAGACCGCGCCGGGCCTGTCTTCTGACCGCGCCCACCGAGCAGCCGAGCAGTTCCGCCGTCTCGGCCTCGCTCAGCCCCTCCCAGTGGCGCAGCACCAGCACGGCCCGCTGCCGCCCGGGCAGCGCGGCCGGCGCCGGACGCACGGCGGCCCGTCCGCCGACGTCTTCCGCGGGCCCCGTCCCCGGCCCCGTCCGCGGACGGGGTCCCGGTCCCGGCTCCCGGAAAGGCACCCACCGCGCGAGCCGTCTCCGCCGGGCCCGCCCGAGATGGATGCCGACCAGCGACCGGCGTACGCAGAAGTCGACGTCGGCAAGCGGGATGCGCCGACGGCCGGCGTACACCTCGGTCAGCGCGGTCCGGACGAGGTACTCCGCCTCGCGGAGGTCGCCGGTGAGCAGGTGCGCGGTGCGGACCAGACGGGGCCACGCCTCGGTGGCGTACGCGGCGAAGTCGCCTTCCTGGACGGGGGATTCGGAAGCGGGGGTCTTGTCATGGGGCACAGCCGGCGGTCCCTCGGAATCGGGTGCGTGTGGGGGAAAGCGGGTCCCGGTGAACCGGTGGACGGCGGCGGGGGACCGGACGTGGGGCCGGTCCCCCGCCCCGGACTCGGCTCAGCGGAAGGGGCGTCTGCGGCGGCGGGCTCTCGTGAGCGGTCTTCGGGTCACGTCAGCGCGCTGCCCGTCCGCCACTGGTCCCAGGAGAGGTTCCAGTCGCCGTAGCCGTTGCCCGCCGCCACCGTGTCCTTGGAGCCGGTCACCTTCACGACGTCGCCGGGGATGACCTCGCCGTAGAAGCGGCTCGCGGTGCCGTCGGTCGCGAGACCGATGCAGCCGTGGGTGACGTTCTGGCGGCCGGCGTACGTATTGGCCTTCGGATTCTGGTGGAGGTACGTACCTGAGGTGGTGAGATGCACGGCGTAGTCGTAGTAGTCGGCGTAGGTGTCGCCGTAGCCGACCGTGCGGGAGTCCATGAACACGCGACGCTGCTTGTCGGAGACGACCATCGTGCCGTTCCAGGTGTCCATGCCGGGGGCGCCCGCGGTCACCGGCACGCGCCGGGTCGAACCGTCCTTCTCCACCGTCATGGTGTGGGTGCGCACATCGACCGTGGCGACGAGGGAACGGCCGACCGTGAAGCGGCGGGTGAGGCCGGCCCCGGCCCGCACGGTGACCTCCGTGCCGGGCTTCCAGTACGTACGCGGCCGGAAGTCCACCCGCTGCCCGTCGAGAAGGTTGCGGTCCTTGATCCAACTCCATGACCCGGTCGTGCCGTTCGAGGTGGCGACCTTCAACTGGCGTTCGGTGTCGGCCCGTTCGGCCGCCGGTATCGGACGGCTGAACGTGACGGATATCGGCATGCCGACCCCCACGGTCTGCCGGTCGGCGATGTTGAGCCGCGCCCCCGCAAGGGACTTGAGAGGCTTCGGCTTCGGTTCGGCGGGCTGGACGCTCGCGGTGCCGCCCGGCTTCGCCGCCGCGTCCGCACCGGCCCCCGTGCCGCCGCCGGCCACGGCCTGTGCCGAGCAGCCGGTCATCGCGAGCGCGCACACGGCCAGCGCGGCCCCCCACACCCGCACCCGCCCGGGCCGCCCGGCCCCGCCGACCCCCGCGGCCCCGACGGCCCCCACCGGGCGCGCCGTTCCTGCCGACTCGGTACTTCTCATGGCCCCCGTACTTCCCATGGCCCCCATGCCCCCCGTGCTCCCCGTGGTCATCCCGCTCCCCCTGTGGTGTGTTTCGATGTGCGACGTACGGGACCTGTACGCACGGCGCGGTCGGCCGGGTTGCACGGGACCGCGGAAAATCCGCACACTCCGGCGAGGGGCATGACCGAGGACGAGTTCGACACGTTCTACGCCGCCGCGTTCCCCCGGCTGACAGGCCAGCTCTACGCCTTCACCGGGGACCACGGCGAGGCGCAGGACGTCGTCCAGGAGGCGTTCGTACGCGCCTGGGACCGGCGGCGGGAGTTCCTCGCCGACGGGGCGCCCGAGGCGTGGATACGGACCGTGGCGATGCGGCTCGCGGTGAGCCGCTGGCGCCGCGCGCGCCGCTGGCTGGAGCTCGTGCGCCGCACTCCGCCGCCGGAGCACACACCGGGCCCCGACCCCGAGCGCACCGCTCTGATCGCCGCGCTGCGCACCCTGCCCGAACCGCAGCGGATGGCCCTGGTCCTGCACCATCTGTGCGACCTGAGTGTCGAGCAGGTAGCCTCCGAAACCGGTGCGCCCGTGGGCACGGTCAAGGCCCGGCTGTCCCGCGGCCGGGCGGCGCTGGCCCGGGTGTTGTCGGAGGGGGAGGCCGCCTCGGCGGCCGGCGAGGGTGAGAAGGAGGACGGCCGTGTCCGATGAACTCACCACCGACCTGCGCGAGTTGGCGGAGGCCGGCGAGACGCTCCCACCCGTGTCCGGTGCCGAGATCCGCCGGCTGGCCGTACGCCGCCGACGCCGCCGCCGTACCACCGCGGCCGTCGCCGGAGCCTCCGCGGCCGCGGCGCTGGCCCTCGGTCTGACGCTCACCTTGACCCTCGGCGACCGTGCCGAGGAGCGCCCGTCCCCGGCCGCGAGCCCCACCGGCACGCCGAGCGCCCTCCCGGTGCGGGCCGACGCCACCATCGACCTCCGCCGGCTGGTGCTCACCATCGACGGCCGCACGCTGCCGATCTCGGCGGGCACCGTCAAGACGCCCACGCCGACCGGCCGGATGACGGTCACGGCCAAGGCGGAGGCCAAGACCGTCGCGTCCGACGGCATCGGCTTCCCCAGCGGTTACGACATCAAGGCCCTCTGGGTGCTGGAACTCCGTGCCGCGGACGGCCGTACGACCTATCTCGCCGCCCTGACGTACGACGACAAGGCGCCCGGCAACTACGACAGCACGGGCGGCTGGATCGGCCTGCGCACCGCCGACGCCAAATGGCTCTACAGCCAGTTGCGGCAGGGCTCGGTGGTCGATGTCGAAAGCTCGCTGGCCGCCGCGACCGTGCGGCCGCCGGCCGCGACGTCCCCGTCGGCGACGTCCCCGCCCGCGCCCCGCACGGGTGCCCCGGAAGCGGCCTCCGTCGGCTGAACCGCACCCGGCCGACTTGGATCTGTTCCGCTGGGTACCCGGACGCCGACCCGCACTCCACCCGAGACGGCCCGTCGCAGGACGGGCGGCGGAAGGAGGCGGTGGTCGTGCGGTCCAGGAAGCAGGGTCACGGCTCCGGAGCCCCGGACGCCCACGGCCCCGACTGTGAGAGCGACGCATACGGCACCCGGGCGGCCCCGGAACCGGACACGAAGCCGGAGCGGAGCCGCGGCCCTGGTGGGGACGGAGGCGCGGACTTGGAACCGGACCCGAACTCCGCCCCTGACGGGACCCCCGGCCCGGAAGGCCCGGCCCCGGACTCAGCCTCGGAGCCGGACCCGGACACCGCCGCTGACGGGAACGCCGGTCCGGACTTCGCCGCTGACGGGAGCGCGGGCCAGGAAGCCCCGGCCCCGGACTCAGCCGCTGACGGGAATCCCGGCCCGCTTTTCGCCGCTGACGGGAGCGCGGTCCCGGAAGCCCCGGACCCGGAGCGGGACGACCCCGCTCCGGACCCGGTGCGGGACGCGGGGCCCGGCCCGGGAGCGGATCCGTACGAGGGCTCTCGGCCGCCGCCCCCTACAGAAGGGGACAAGGGCGCGCACCCGGATGCCGCCCTCGGGCCGCCCCGGGGCCACGGGCCGTCGGGTCGGCAGCCCCCGAGCCAACAGCCGCCGGTCGAGTCGGCCTCAGGTCACGGGAACCCGGTCGAGCCGCCCCCGGGTCGCGGGTCGCCGGTCGAGCCGGCCCCGCGTCATGGGTCCCCGGTCGAGCCGGCCTCGGGTCACGGGAACCCAGTCGCGCCGGCCTCGGGTCACGGAACCCCGGTCGAGCCGCCCCCGGGCCACGGGACCCCGGGTCGCGGGACCTCGGGCGACGTCGCCGAACTGATCCGCGACGCCGTGCGGAACCTGACGCCGGAGGAGGTCCCGGCACGGCTGTGCGCGCTGGCCGTCGACCTGCTGCCGGTCAGCGGCGCGAGCATGTCGCTGCGCAGCGACGGCCTGCCGGTACGGCTGGGCGCGAGCGACGCGACGGCCGCCCGGATCGCCGACGTCCAGGGCACGTTGGGGGAGGGCCCCGGCCTGGACGCCGCGTCGGCCGGCAGGCCGGTGCTCGCCTGCGACCTGACGAGCGGCGGCGACGCGGTCCGCTGGCCGGTCTTCGCCCAGCAGGCCACGGAGGCGGGTGCCCGCGCCATGTACTCGCTGCCCCTGGGCGACGCCGCGGTGTGCGTCGGCACCCTGGACCTCTATTGCGACGTCCCCGGCGAGCCGACCGGAAGCGACCTGCGCACCGCGCACCTCGTGGCCGGTGTCGTGACGGTCGCCCTGATGTCCCTGCCGCACGGCGAGTGGGCGGCGGTCCGTGGGGACGACTCCTGGCTGAGCACGCTGGCCACGGACCACGACGAGATCCACCAGGCGATCGGCATGATCATGGCCCAGCTCGGCATCTGCGCCGACGACGCACTCGCCCGGCTGCGCGGATACGCCTTCGCGCACAGCCGTACGGCCGGATCCGCGGCCCGCGAGGTACTCGCGCACCGCAAGCGGTTCCACCGCGAGTAGCCCGCCCGCCCCGGCGGCCGGGTCCTAGCCCTGCTGGGCCGCCGGTGACGCGGCGGCCGGCGTCTTTCCGGCGACGACGTCCTTCAGCCGCTGGGTGCCGAGCTGGGAGGCCTGGCGGGTGGACTCGTCGTCGGCGCCTTCGAGACCGCCGTCGGTGAGGGTGAGGGCACTGTCGCCGACGCGTACGGAGACGACGTCCAGGGTGAGGGTGGCGGGCGCGCCCTCCAGGTTCCCGGTCATCATCATGCGCAACCCCTGCCGTGCGTCGCCCAGTTCGGGAAGGGACGAGTCGACGACCTGGACCGCCCACCGGGCCCCCTTGGCGTCCGTGGCCGTGAACTGGCCGCACTTCACCGGCATGGTCTGCAGCCAGGCCATGCCGGTGTCCAGCTGGGGCCGCCCGTACGCGGCGACCTCGTAGCGCAGCTGCCCTCCGGTCTCACCGTCGTCGAAGCCGGTGACCACCCGCGCCCCCGACGGTTCACCGAGCAGGTCGTCCTCGTACAGGCCGTCGAGCAGCCGCTGGCAGTCCGGGCGGTCGGCCTGCGCCTTGAGGACGGCGTCGTGCCAGGTCGCGGCGCCCTCGGTCGGCGCCCACCGGGTGCCGAGATCGCCGGCGGTGACCATCGCCGCCCCCGCCTGCGCCTCGGTGAGCGCGGCCGGAGCGGCGGAGGCGGACGCCGGTGCGCTCGGGGCCTGCCGGGCCGCCGGGGACGCGGACGCCACCGTGTCCCCCGCTCCGCGGTCGCCGCCCCCGCCGCCCGAGCAGGCCGCCGACGTCAGCAGCGCGCCCGCTGCCAGAGGGGTGGCGAGGACGCGGGGCAGACGGTTCATGGCGGTACCTCCGGCGCGGTTCATGGCGGTGCGTGTCATGGGGTGCGGCCACGGTGATCGTCCGTGGCTCCCCGCCCCAAGGCACCACTCCTCGTACGTGCCCACCACCGCGCCGGACCGTACGGGTGACGTCTCCTACACAGGGGCCGCGGCGAGCGTGCGAAGCCGCCTGCCGTACCGTCGCTGCGGAGCATCAGCCCGACGGCGGAATATCTGTTCCGGCGGCCGCAGAAATAGCCGCGATGCGCCGACAGGTTTAGCTATTCCCCCGGACGAGGTGACATAGTGGGCCGTCCCCCTCGGCCTGTCCCGTGCTACTGTCGATTTCAGTTGCAGTTGTGGTTCCCAAAGTCTTGGAGCGTGCCTACCGGTCAGTACCGGGCGGCTCGCTTCTGAATTTCCGGTGTTATCCGGACGGGGCAATCATCGCGGCGACGCGGGCCCACACAGTGTGGGTCCACGAGCACTGCTCCCGAAGGAGATTTGACATGGCTACTGGCACCGTGAAGTGGTTCAACGCGGAAAAGGGCTTCGGCTTCATCGAGCAGGACGGCGGCGGCGCCGACGTCTTCGCCCACTACTCGAACATCGCCACCCAGGGCTTCCGTGAGCTCCAGGAAGGCCAGAAGGTGACCTTCGACGTCACGCAGGGCCAGAAGGGCCCGCAGGCCGAGAACATCGTCCCCGCCTGACCTGGGACACGGCTGACGCCTGACCCACGGGTTGGCTGACGCGTACAGGTGGCCGGGGCCCGCACCACGGGGTGCGGGCCCCGGCCACCTGCTTTTTCGTTTTCCGGGCATCTCCAAGTAGAGACTTCGGCGTTTCTCCAGCACGCCGCTCACTGTTTCCCGTCCGGATCAGCACCGAAATTTCAACCCGCGGAGGCACCATGCGTTGTGTGATCGCTCGATTCCCGTTCGACCTCATCAAGAGCGAGGTGGAGCAGTCGATGACGGGCATCCGCCCCGAGCCCGTCACGAGCTCGTCCGTGACCATCGGCTCGCACACGTACCCCGTCAAGCAGGTCGGCGAAGTGATCACCAAGCAGGACCGCCGCGACTTCACCGAGTTCGAGGTCGCCCGCGCCCTGACCCGGCTGGGCTTCACCTGCCGCCCCGCCGCCGCTCCCGCCCGCCCCGCCGCGGCCGGCTGGACCGAGACCGCGTAACTCCGGTACCCCTCAGGCGTATCATCGCGGTGCCATTCCCGCGATGCACTCCGGCGCCACCCCCCAGCGGGGCGGCGCCTCCGCCATGTGGCGCGCATCTCATGACGCGCTGCCGTGGCGTGACTCCCGGACGCGCCTCCCGGACGTGCTTCCACGAGGCGCTCTCCTGACGTGACTCCACGGCCGGCCCGGACCCTTGAGTTCTGGGCCGCCCGGCCTTCCGGGCCGCACCACATCGCGCACACCGCCCCGCAGCGCATCGCGTCCCACCGCATCGCTTTCACTGCCCTGCCTTGCACCGCACTGCTTTCCACTGCCCCGCATCCCGCCGTACCGCTCCGCGCGCCGGTCGGAACGTGTGGTTCCTAATGTGGGCAAAGGGTGAGGGCAGGTGAAGTCGCCGTGTTTTCACCGAGGTTGACAGCGTTGCCACCGTGATCGACGATGTGGTCGCTGTGGCACATGTGACTTGTGAGCCCAGTGTTTCAACCACGCTTCCCGGTGCGACCGGCCCTCGGCTGTGCTGCCCGCTGCCGTCGTCCGGGTCCCGCAACGTCAGATGGGATCCGTATGTCCATAGCCACACGTGTCACGATGCGCTGCCTGGTGGGGACGGGCGTCGCAGTCCTCTCCCTCTCCGCCGTCTCGACCAGCGCGTGGGCCACCGGTACGCCGGGCGGTGACGGCTGGGACAAGGCCGGCCGCGCCTACTCCTCCGGCCAGGGCCCGGGCACGGTGACGGAGACCGATCGCTGCCAGTTCTCCCTGAACGGGACGGACTTCGCCGACTCCGTCGGTGTCGACGACCAGAACCTCAAGCCCACCGAGGACGGCAAGGTCCACATCAAGGTGCGGGCCGCGCAGGACGCGACGACGTGCACGGCGTCGCTGGCCGCGTACCGGACGCACGGCGCGACCTTCAAGACTTCCGGTGTCCAGGTCTTCCACGACTTCGACTCGGTGACGGTGAAGCAGGGCGAGACCGACTCCCTGGACATCTCGGTGCCGGACGCCGGCTGCTTCGCGCAGGTCGACCTGTACCGGGGCAAGGTGAAGTTCGACGGCAAGCTCGACGCGAAGGACGGCTTCGAGCACGGCGACGTACCCCAGGGCCCGGACCACCCGGTCATCAAGGACAAGCTGATCGCGGCCTGGAACGGCGGCTCGAAGGACTGCACGTCCGAGGCGCCCGAGACCACCCCGCCGGCCTCGACCCCCGCCGCGACCCCGTCGAAGTCCGCGACCCCCTCGGCGTCGGCCTCGACGCCGGACGACGCGGAGTCGACCACGGCGGCCGCGCCCACTCCGAACGGCGGTGGGTCCACCCCTGCGGGCGACCTCGCGGAGACCGGTGGCGGCAACACGCTTCCGATCGCCGGTGGGGCGGCAGCCCTGCTCGCGGCCGGCGCGGCCCTCGCGGTGGCCGGCCGTCGCCGTACGGCCAAGTCCCGCTCCTGACCGACCCTGTTGGTCCGCACGGGCCCGGCACTCCTGCACCGAGGAGTGCCGGGCCCGTGCCGTTTCCGCGGTCGTGCTCCCCCTCCTGCCCGTGCCGTCACGACGGCTTCCGGCCAATCGGGCGGCCGGTCGGCGGACCGGGGGCGCGCGGGGTCGTCGCAGGCCGCGTCCGCACGGCTCGCGGCGGGTGGTTGCGCGCTGGGGCGGCCGGGGCGGGAGGGGTGATCCGGCTGGCGTGAACCGGGCGCCGGGGCTGACGCGCGATCACGGCACCGTGGTTGTCTGACGGCAGCCGGCCCGCGCCCCACCCGGACGGACCGGCGGACAGCTGCGCCGACGCGATCCGCGCTTCCCCGCCCCGCCCAGCGAGGAGAGGACCACCGCGCATGCCCGTGTCCCCGTCCCTCCGTCCGGCCTCCGCGCGCGGAGGCCCGCTCGTCTCCTGGGCCGGCCGTACCGGCGGTCGGCTGATGCGGGCGGTGGCCTGGCTGACCACCCCGCTCGCGCCCGACGACTACCTCGGTCTGCTCGACCCCCTGCTGTCCGCGCGCCATCCGGCGGGCCGGGTCACCGCCGTGCGGTCCGAGGGCCCCGGTGCGGCGACCCTGACGATCCGGCCGGGGCGCGGCCGGCCGGAGCACCGGGCGGGGCAGTACCTGCCGGTCGGCGTCGAGATCGACGGCGTACGGCACTGGCGCACGTACTCGCTGACCTCACCCCCTGACGTGCCGGGTGGCGAGCTCACCATCACGGTCAAGGCGGATCCCCGGGGCCGCGTC
This sequence comes from Streptomyces sp. NPDC058371, assembly GCF_042723265.1. NCBI lineage: Bacteria > Bacillati > Actinomycetota > Actinomycetes > Kitasatosporales > Streptomycetaceae > Streptomyces > Streptomyces sp. NPDC058371. The sequence goes on from NZ_JBHXJC010000012.1 coordinate 92,518, forward strand.
TCACCGCATCTCGTGCACCGGACACGGCCGGGTACGGTGCTTCGACTCGGGCCCGTCCAGGGGGAGTTCACGCTGCCGGATCCGCCGCCGGCGCGGCTGCTGATGGTGACGGCGGGCAGTGGCATCACCCCGGTGATGGGAATCCTGCGGACGCCGGCGCGCGGCCTCGGTGTCCGTGGGGCGAAGGGCGCCGCACCCGACGTCGTCCTCCTGCACAGCGCGCCGACTCCCGAGGAATCCCTCTTCCGCTCCGAACTCGCCGTCCTCGCCGAGACGTTGGGGTGGCTGCGGGTGGAGGAGCGGCACACCCGTGCCGTCGGCCGGCTCACCGCGGAGCACATCGCCGCGCTGTGTCCGGACTGGCGGGAGCGGCAGACCTGGGCCTGCGGGCCGGACGGACTGCTCGACCTGGTGGAGGAGCACTGGGCCGGGGCGGGCGTCGGCGCCCGGCTGCGGCTGGAGCGGTTCCGGCTCGCGCCCCTGACCTCGCCCGACGGCTGTGAACCAGGTCTGTCCGGCGGCCGGGTGCAGTTCGGCCGCGGTGGTGTCGAGGTGGATTCCGGGGCGGCCGTTCCTCTGCTGGAGACCGGGGAGGCCGCGGGGGCCGTCATGCCGTACGGATGCCGTCGTGGTGTCTGCTTCGGGTGTCTCGTCCCGCTGCTCCACGGCCGCGTCCGGGATCTGCGGGCCGGTGAAGTGCACGGCGAACCAGGTGAGTTGATCCAGACCTGCGTCAACGGTGCGGCAGGTCCCCTCGCCCTCGACCTCCGGGTCCCGCCCCTCCGGCGCTGACCGGCCGGGCGGCCCCAGGTGCAGACAGGAGCTCCACGTGACCGCAACCGTCGTACCCCTCCGAGCCATTGCCGACCGGCCGGTCGATTCATCCGACACGGCTGACGAGTTCGGGGCGGAGCTCGACCGGCTCCGGGCGCGGGTCGTCGCCGGCCGCGGCGCCCGGGACGCCGACTACATCCGTACGGTGATCGCCGTTCAGCGCGGTCTGGAGGCGGGCGGACGTCTCGCCCTCGCCGTCTCGCTGTTCCCGCCCGCGTGGTGCGCGGGCACCGCGCTGCTCACCGGGGCCAAGGTCCTGGAGAACATGGAGCTGGGCCACAACATCCTGCACGGACAGTGGGACTGGATGGGCGACCCGGCGATCCACTCCACGACCTGGGAGTGGGACTTCCTCACCCCGGCCGACGCCTGGAAGCACACCCACAACCACCTGCATCACACGTACACGAACGTCGTCGGGCGCGACCGCGATCTCGGCTACACCGTTCTGCGGATGAGCCCCGGACAGCCCTGGCGCCCGTTCCATCTCCTCCAGCCGCTGTACGCCGCCCTGCTCGCGCCGGTCTTCGAATGGGGCATCGCCCTCTACGACCTGGAGGTGGACGCGGTGCCCTCCGGACGCAAGAGCGTGGGCCGGCTCGCGGGGGAGGTGGCGGGCCTCGCGCGGAAGGTCGTACGACAGTTCGCCAAGGACTACGTTCTCTTCCCGCTGCTCGCGGGCCCGTCCGCGCTGCCCTGTCTGCTGGGCAACCTCACCGCCAACAGCCTGCGCAACATCTGGGCGCACACCATCATCTTCTGCGGCCACTTCCCCGGTGACGTACGGACCTTCGACGAGGCGGAGATCGAGGGCGAGAGCCGCGGGCAGTGGTATCTGCGGCAGATCCAGGGCTCGGCGAACATCGAGGGCAGCCCCCTCTTCCACGTCCTCAGCGGGAATCTAAGTCACCAGATCGAGCACCACGTCTTTCCTGACCTGCCCAGCAACCGCTATGCCGAAGTGGCCGTCCGGGTGCGCGAGTTGTGCGAGGAGCACGGCATCCCGTACGTCACCGGGTCACTGTGGCGGCAGTACACCTCGATGTGGGGGCGCGTGGTGCGGCACGCGGTGCCGTAGCGGTCGCGGGGGCGTCCGGGCGCCGGCGGGATCGGCCCCTCACGCCTAAATCGTAATGGGATCCATTTTCATGTAGCGTGTGCGGCGCCTCGCCCCACACCTACCCAGGAGCCCGTCATGGCCGTACCCAAGCGGAAGATGTCCCGCAGCAACACCCGCCACCGCCGCGCCCAGTGGAAGGCCGCCACCGTGCAGCTGGTGCCGGTCGCCATCGACGGCTCGGCATATCTGGTGCCGCGGCGGCTGGCCAAGGCGTACGAGTGCGGGCTCCTGCGCCCCGAGGGCTGACCACCGGTCGGCGCGGGCGGAATCTCCCCGCCCGCCGCCCGGCCGCCCTTGCCCGGCTCCCTGACCCGCACTGCGCGCCGCCTCGCCCCGAGGTAATTTGTCCATGTTTTCCGGACTTCCACCTTCCGTCCTGCGTCACGTGGGGCGGAGGGCGCCCTGTGAGGCGTAGGGGTGAAGGGTGGGCGATGGTCAAGACCCTGCACGTGCCGCTCGTCGGCGCGGGGCGCCACGGCCCGGCTCCGGGCGTCCGTACAGCGGAGCGCCCCGGCGACCGGGCCTGGCCGGCCCTGGTCGCGTGCGCCTTCGCGCTGGCCCAACTGGCCCTCGTACGGCCGGGGATGGGTCTCGGCTGGGACGAGACGGTGTACGTCAGCCAGGTCGGCACCCGGGCTCCCGCGGCGTTCTTCAGCGCGCCCCGCGCCCGCGGGGTGACGCTCCTGGTGGCCCCGGTCGCCTCCTGGTCGTCGTCCACCGCACTGCTGCGGGTCTATCTGGCCCTGCTCTCCGGACTCGGGCTGTACCTGGCGCTGCGCACCTGGCGCGGCCTGTTCCCGACCCGCGTCCTGACGCTCGCGGGAGCCCTGTTCGCCACCCTGTGGGTGACGCTCTTCTACGGCCCGCAGGCCATGCCCAACTACTGGGTCGCGATCGGCGGCCTCACCGCCGTCGGTTGCTTCCTGCGCGTCGGGTGGGACCGCGCCGGGCGGGACCGCATCGGATGGGACCGCCCGGGCGGAGTCCGCCGCGGCGGCCGAGCGGCACTCTGGGGCCTGGCGGCGAGCGTCGCGCTGATGGCGTGGATGCGGCCCACCGACGCGGTCTGGACGACCCTGCCCCTGCTGGCCCTGGCGGTGTGCGTACCGCTCCGGCGGCGCCTGGCCCTGCTGGTGGCGCTGGTCGGCGGGCTGGTGGCCGGGGCGGCCGAGTGGGTGATCGAGGCGTACGCCGGTTTCGGCGGCCTGGACGCGCGGCTCGCGGAGGCCTCCGCGATCCAGGGCGGCCTGGGCTGGAACATCGCGATCGGGGACCAGCTGCGCAGTCTGGGCGGGCGCGCCCTGTGCCGCCCGTGCACCGGGCCGATGCCGAGCACGGCCGTACTGGCGTGGTGGTGTGCGCTGCCGCTGCTCGCCGCGCTCGGCCTCGCGGTCGCGGTCAGGGCCCGGCGGACCGCCCGCACCCTGCTGCCGCTGGCCTGCGCCACGACGGCCGGAGTCCCGTATCTGTTCATGATCGGGTACGCGGCTCCGCGCTTCCTGCTGCCGGTCTACGCCCTGCTCGCGATCCCGGTCGCCGATGCGCTCGTCCACCTGGTCACCGCCACGGGCCGGTCCTGGCGGGTGCAGGCCGTGACACTGGTGGCGCTCGCACTGGCCGGGCATCTTGCGGTCCAGTACGCGGTACTGGCGAACACCGTGGACCGCACCACCGCCGCCCGCCACCAGTGGACCCGTACGGCGGCCGAGCTGCACCGCCTCGGCATACGTCCGCCCTGTCTGCTCACCGGCGACCAGGCCATTCCGCTCGCCTTCTACGCCGGGTGCGCCTCCGCCAACGTCGGCGGGCACAACGCCAACGCCACCTCCGCGGACATCGAACGGACCGCGCTGCGGATGCCGGTCACCGTCCTCAGGGCTCCGGGGGACGGGCCGCCGTCCTACGCCCGCACCTGGCGGGCCCACCGCGTGGCGGGTCTGTACGCCTTCGTCGCGCCGGCAGCCTCGAAGGCCGCGGGGTCTCCGGCAACCCCGGAGACCCCGCCGGCCCTGCAAGCCCTGGAAGTCCCGGGCCCATGAAGCTGCCGACCGACGCCCCCGCGGTCGTACACAGGCGTGTCCCCTGGCAGGCCGGGATCGCCCTCGCCGTGCTGGCGTCCGCGGCGGTGCTCGGGCTGCGGCACTGGGCGGTGATCGAGGCCGGAGCGGACCGGCTCGCCGTCGCCGACCGGGGATGGCTGCTGACGGCGGCCGCGGCCACCGTGGCGACCTGGGTGTGCTCGGCGCTCGCCCAGCAGGGGGCGGTGGCCCAGCCACTGCCCGCCGGGCGGCTGACGGCGGTGCAGTTCGCGGCGTCCGCCGCCAACCATGTGCTGCCCGCGGGGCTCGGGGCGGGGGCGGTCAACCTGCGCTTCCTGACCCGGTGCGGGCTGCCGGTCGGCCGGTCGGCGACCGCTCTCGCGGTCAAGGCGACCGCCGGCACCGTGGTGCGCGCGGTCCTGATCGCCGTACTGGCCCTGGTGTGTCCGGGCGTGCTCCGCGTTCCGCACGTTCCGCCGCTGTTCTGGGCGGCGGCCGTCGCGGTGGCGGTGGGCGCGGTGCTGCTGCTCTCCGGTCCGTTGCGGCGCGCGGCGCGGGCCGTGCTGACGGACGTCCGCGCGGTGCACGAACTCCCCGCCCGGGCCGGGGCCCTCTGGGGCGGCTCGCTGGCCTTCGCCTGTCTGCACGCCGGTGTGGTGATCGCGGTCGCCCAGGCCCTGGGGCTGCCGCTGCCCCCGGCCCAGGTGGCCCTCGCCTACTTCGCCGCGAGCAGCGCCGCCGTCCTCTTGCCCACCCCCGGCGGTCTCGGCTCCCTGGACGCCGCGCTCGCCGTCGCCCTCACCCTCTCCGGTGTCCCCGCCGCCGCGGCGGCCTCCACCGTCCTCGGCTACCGCCTGCTGACCGGCTGGCTCCCGCTGATCCCGGGCCTGCTGACCCTCGGGCTGCTGATCCGGCGCAAGGTGCTGTGAGGGTAGGCATCGCCTCCCTTCCGGCCAGGTCAGGCCGGGTAGGCGTGGGTCTGCGTGGCCTTCACCGTCGCCCACACCGGTGCGCCGGTGTGCAGGCCGAGTTCGGCGGCGGCGACGGTGGTCAGGTCGGCGGCGAGGGAGAGTTCGCCGCTGAGGTCCGCGCGGATCTGGTCGCCGTGGGTCTCGAGCCCGCTGACCCGGCACTCCCACAGGTTCCGGGCGCTGGAGCCGGTCGGCCGGTCGCGGTGGAGCGTCACGGCGCCGGGCGGGAACGCCACGAAGACGGGGCCGGTGAGGTTCTCGGTCGTGGTGATCGACGGGCCCGTGTCGAGGAGCACGGTGTGCCCTTCGGCCCGGCCCCGGTACAGGTTGAGACCGACCAGCTGGGCGATGTAGTCGCTCCGGGGATGGCGGGCGATGTCCGACGGGCCCCCGTCCTGGACCACCCGCCCGTGCTCGATGACGATCAGCCGGTCCGCCAGCACCATGGCGTCCAGCGGATCGTGCGTGACGAGTACGGCGACCGCCTCGAAGTCGGCCAGATGGCGCCGGAGCTGGGCCCGTACGTCGATACGGGTCCGGGCGTCGAGCGCGGCCAGCGGCTCGTCCAGGAGCAGCAGCCGGGGGTGCGTGGCCAGGGCGCGGGCCAGGGCGACGCGCTGGGCCTGGCCCCCGGAGAGCCGGCGGGGCCTGGCACCCGCGTGGTCGGTCAGACCCATCCGGTCCAGCCAGCCGGCGGCCTGCGCCCGGGCCTGCGCCTTCGGCACCCCATGACAGCGCGGCCCGAACGCCACGTTGTCCAGGGCGGACAGGTGCGGGAAGAGCAGATAGTCCTGGAAGACGACACCGACCGGGCGGGACTCGGGCGGCGTACGGTCCAGCGGGACGCCGTCCAGGCGCAGCCGGCCGCCCTCGGAGAGCGGGGTGAGTCCGGCCAGCGCGCGCAGGGCGGTGGTCTTTCCGGCGCCGTTCGGCCCGAGCAGCGCGACGACGTCCCCGGGGCCGGCGGCCAGCTCCACGTCGAGGCGGAAGGAACCGCGGTCGACGACGAGCCGCGCGTCCAGCCCTTCGCCGCGGGGGCCGGCGGCGGGAGCACCCTTGAGGTCGTCGACGCCCGTCATGACGCCGTCATCCAGCGGTCCCGCAGGCCCGCGAGGACCGCGATCGACACGGCCAGCAGGACCAGGCTCAGCGCGATGGCCGCGGCCGGGTCGCTCTGCAGGGCCAGATAGACGGCCAGCGGCATCGTCTGGGTACGGCCGGGGAAGTTGCCGGCGAACGTGATGGTCGCGCCGAACTCGCCGAGCGCACGGGCCCAGGCCAGCACGGAACCCGCCGCGATCCCGGGCGCGATCAGCGGCAGGGTGACCCGGCGGAACGCGGTGAAGCGGGAGGCGCCCAGCGTGGTGGCCGCCTCCTCGTAACGGGGATCGGCGGCCCGGAGTGTGCCCTCCACGCTGATGACCAGGAACGGCATCGCCACGAACGACTCGGCGACGACCACGCCGGCCGTCGTGAACGGCAGGGTGATCCCGAAGGACGAGTCGAGGAACTGGCCCACGACGCCGTTGCGGCCGAGCGCCAGCAGCAGCGCCACACCGCCCACCACCGGCGGCAGGACCAGTGGCAGCGTCACCAGGGCCCGTACGAACCCCCGGCCCGGGAAGTCGACACGCGCCAGCAGCCAGGCGAGCGGTACGCCCAGGACCAGGCTCACCACGGTGGCCGACGTCGCGCAGATCAGGGACAACTGCAGGGCCTGCCAGACCTCCGTGCTGGTCAGCTGGTCCGGCAGGCTGCGCCACGGAGCCCGTACGAGCAGGGCGATCAGCGGCAGCAGCAGAAACGCCAGCCCGACGAGTGCGGGCAGCAGCAGGGGAAGCGGCACCCGACCCCGGGCGCCCGTCCGGACACCCCGACGGCGCGGCCGGTCCCCGTGGGTGCCGCCACCCACGAGGACCTCGGCCGCGGCACCGGACGTGTCGGGCGCGAGCCCGGGCTCGGACGGGGTCACGGCTTGAGGAACCCGGCCTCGGTCAGCACCTGCTGCCCCTCGGCGGACTGCACGAGCGCGATGAACGCCTTGGCCGTCTCCGTGTTGGGCGCGTCCTTGAGCAGGGCGATCGGATAGTCGTTGACGGCCTTGGCCGACTCGGGGAACTCCACGCCCTCCACTTTGTCACCCGCCGCCTTCACATCGGTCTTGTAGACCACGGCGGCGTCGGCCTCCTTCAGCTCCACCTTCGTCAGGGCGCTCTTGACGTCCTGCTCGTAGGAGACCGGGGTGAGCTTGAGGTCGCTCGCGTCCAGCGCCTTCTGCGCGGCCGCGCCGCACGGCACCGTCTTGTCGCACAGCACGACCTTGAGACCGGACTTCGTGAGGTCCTTCAGGGAGGCGACCTTGTCGGGGTTGCCCGGCAGGGTGGCGATCTCCAGCTGGTTGCGCACGAAGGTGGCCGGGGTGCCGACCGCGTCCTTCTTGTCCGTCACGATCGCCATCGTCTTGGGGCTGGCGGCGGCGAAGACATCGGCCGGGGCACCCCCGGTGATGCTCGCGGCCAGGGAGTCACTGCCGCCGAAGCTGAAGGTCACCTTCGTCCCCGGGTGGGCCTTCTCGAAGTCCTTGCCCAGCGTCGTGAAGCTCTCCTTGAGGGAGGCGGCGGCGAAGACGGTCACCGTCCCGGAGAGTTCCTTCGAGCCCGAGGCACTGGGCTTGCCCGAGGCGTCGGAGGAGCCGGAGTCGGAGGAGCAGGCGCTCAGGGCCAGCAGCGCGGCGGCGCCGGCGCCGGCCACCTGAAGGGTGCGGCTGGTACGGCGGGTCCGGCGCGCGGAACGGGTCATCACGGGTCTACTCCCTCGGACAGTTCAGATGGGCATGCGTCGTTCATCCTTCCGCAGATGCGGGCCGAAAGTCACCTGTCGCATCGCATGAGCCGGGTGAATGGCAGGGGGGTGCCCGCATGTGCGTTTGTACGGGACCGCTGTCCGGGTACGTTCCTGCGGGAGGTGGTGGCCAGTGAGCCAGTCCCTGACACACCCGCTCGCCCACGCGCCGGCGGAGCTCGTCACGCCCTGCTGACCTGGGCCGAGATCGACCCCGACTTCGGCGATGCGCCGGTGCTGCTCGCCGTCGGCATCGACGGCACCCCGCTGGACCGGGCAGGACCCCAGCTCGTACTGCCCCAGGACCGCTGCGGCGCCCGGCACATCAGCGGGATCAACGCCATCCGGGTGGACGGCCGCTACCTTCCTGGCCGGCCGCCGGCGGACGTGCGGGCCGCGCCCGCGCACGGCCGGACGGTGTCTGCGAAGCTGGCCGGCATCCGTGGACGGAGGTGACGCATGCTGCTGCGTCAGCTGGAGTATCTGGTCGCGCTCGCCCGTGAGCGGCATTTCGCGCGGGCTGCGGCCGCCTGCTATGTGTCGCAGCCGTCGCTGTCCGCCGCGATCCGGCGCCTGGAGCACGAGCTGGACGTGCCGATCGTGCGCCGGGGCCGGCGCTACGAGGGGCTGACCCCGGAGGGTGAGCTGGTGCTCGCGTGGGCGCACCGCATCCTCGCCGAGCGGGACGCCCTGCACCAGGAGCTGTCGGCGCTGCGCGGCGGCCTGAGCGGCACCCTGCGCCTGGGCATCGTCCCCACCGCGCTGCCCGCCGCCTCCCTGCTCACCACCCCGTTCTGCGAGCGGCATCCGCAGGCCCGGGTCAGCCTGGAGTCGCTGTCGTCCGCGGAGATCAACCACGGCCTCGCCGAGTTCGAGCTGGACGCGGCGATGACGTATCTCGACGACGACACCCTCCGGCACGTACGCCGGTTCCCGCTGTACGAGGAGCGCTACGTGCTCCTGACTCCGGTGGACGGCCCGCTGGCCACGGCGGTCACCGCCCGCTGGGCGGAGGCCGCCACGCTGCCGCTGTGCCTGCTGACCCCCCGGATGCGCAACCGCAGGATCATCGACGAGTGCTTCGCCGCCGACGGCGCGACGGCCACCCCGGCGATCGAGTCGGACAGCGTGGCGGGCCTGTACGCGCATCTGCCGAGCGGTCACTGGTCCAGCGTCATCTCGCACGCCTGGCTGCACATGTTCGGCGTACCGGACGGGATGACCGTGGTGCCGCTGGAGGGTCCGGTGCACGGTCCTCGGGTGGGCCTGGTGGTCGCCCGCACCGATCCGGCGTCCGTCCTCGCCGGGGCGCTGCTCAAGGTGGCGCGGGAGGCGGGTGTGCGGGACGCGCTGGACACCCTGTTGAAGACCTACCTGGCCGGGGGCAGTTCATAGTCGACGCCTATCCCGGTATAGCAACGTTCGCTTTGACCAGCGGATTTGACCCCGAGGAAGGTGAGGAGCACTCCCGGCGACGGAGTTATCCGGCAACGGAGCCGGCCGGCGCGGGAGCTCATCGGACCCACGGAGTTGAGGAGCCGCGACATGGCAAAGGTGCTGTGCGTGCTGTACGACGACCCGACCGACGGTTACCCCACGACGTACGCCCGTGACGACCTCCCGACGATCGACCACTATCCGGGGGGACAGACGACGCCCACCCCGCAGGCGACCGACTTCACACCCGGGCACCTCCTCGGCAGCGTGACCGGGGAGCTCGGGCTGCGGCGCTTCCTGGAGGAGCGCGGCCACACCCTGGTCGTCACCTCGGACAAGGACCGCGACGGCTCGGTCTTCGACCGGGAGCTGGTCGACGCGGACGTCGTCATCTCGCAGCCGTTCTGGCCCGCGTATCTGACCCCCGAGCGGATCGCCGCCGCCAAGAACCTGAAGCTGGCGGTCACCGCGGGCATCGGGTCCGACCACGTCGACCTCGACGCGGCCATCGCGCGCGGCGTCACGGTCGCCGAGGTGACGTACTGCAACAGCATCAGCGTCGCCGAGCACGTGGTGATGATGACGCTGTCGCTCGTCCGCAACTACCTCCCCTCGCACCAGGTGGTCCTGGACGGCGGCTGGAACATCGCCGACTGCGTGGCCCGTTCGTACGACCTGGAGGGCATGCACGTCGGTACGGTCGCCGCCGGTCGCATCGGCCTCGCGGTGCTGCGCCGCCTCGCGCCCTTCGACGTGAAGCTGCACTACACGGACCGGCACCGGCTGCCCGCGGAGGTCGAGCGGGAGCTGGGGCTGACCTTCCACGAGAGTGCCGAGGACATGGCGCCGCACTGCGACGTCATCACCATCAACGCGCCGCTGCACCCCGAGACCGAGGGCCTGTTCGGCGACAAGCTGCTCGACACGATGAAGCGCGGCGCGTATCTGATCAACACGGCCAGGGCGAAGATCGTGGACCGGGACGCGGTCGACCGCGCCCTGCGCAGCGGGCAGTTGGCGGGCTACGCCGGTGACGTCTGGTACCCGCAGCCGGCCCCGCCGGACCACCCCTGGCGCACGATGCCGCACCACGGCATGACCCCGCACATCTCCGGCTCCTCGCTCTCCGCGCAGGCGCGCTATGCGGCCGGCACCCGGGAGATCCTGGAGTCGTGGCTGGCCGGCACCCCGATCCGCGACGAGTACCTGATCGTCGACGGCGGTGCGCTGGCCGGTACGGGCGCGCACTCCTACTCGACGGCGACGGCCACCGGCGCCTCCTGATCGGGCCGGGCCACCGCCCCCGTGCTGTCCCTACCGCATGATCCGCCGGACACGCTCTAGGTGCGGTCGATGTGCACGTTGGTGGACTTCACCCGGGCGGTGGCCTCCATGCCGACCTCCAGGCCGAGTTCCTCCACGGCCTCCCGGGTCAGCAGGGAGACCAGCCGGTGCGGGCCGGCCTGGATCTCCACCTGTGCCGCGACGTCGCCGAGCTTGACGGCGGTGACGATGCCGGGGAACGCGTTGCGGACGGAGGTGTGGGAGGTGTCCTCCTCACCGTCGCCGTTCCTGGCGAGCTCGACGGAGAACGCGGCCAGGTCGCGCCCCTCGATGAGGCGGCGGCCGCCTTCGTCGCGGTGGGTGCTCATCCGGCCGGCGTCCGCCCACCGCCGTGCGGTGTCCGGGCTCACGCCCAGCAGACGGGCCGCCTGCCCGATGGTGTAGGACTGCATACGCGCCAAGATAGGCGCGAAAACTTGGCATATGCAAGGAATGCGGGCCGCGTCGTCCCGGGATCTGTCAGGCCTTGGCCGGTCAGGCCATCCAGAAGAAGACGGCCGTCATGCGCTTGTCCTCCAGCGTGGCGCCCCAGTATCCGGTCGCGCTGTGCATCATGTTGGCCGTGTAGAGCAGGAGCCGGTTGTAGCGGAGCGGCACGGTGACGTCCTCGGTGAACGCGTCGGGCGGGACGAACCGCGTGCCCAGCGCGTCGACCAGGTTGTTGTGCGGCGCCGTCACCATGTTCCCGCCGAGGACGCCCCCGGGCAGGCTCTGCCGGTAGAAACCCGTCCCGCACTCCTTCGGTACATTCGGACTCAGATAGAGCACCGCGGCATATCGGCACAGCGCACGCGAATCCGTATGCGGACGCGGCTCGCATTCGTCCTTTCCGACGACCTGAATGCAGTTGTGATTCAGCGTGCCGCCACCGGGCGCCGATTCCTGCCAGAGCCGCTGGGCGCCGGTCTCCTTTTTGACGAGCCTTTCCACGCGCGCGAGTTCCGCCGGCTCAAGGCCGGGCATGGTCCGGAGACCTGGCCAGCTCTCGGGCTTGTAGGGATATCCCTCGGTCCAGTCGTCCTTGGCGAGGCAGCGTTCCCGGACGGCGTCCACATTGGGCAGCACATTGTCGAGAACCCAATAGTCCCGCCCGCGTGTGGGTTTGCGGTAAGGGAGAACCGGAAGTGGTGGGGGCGGTGGAGGCATGCCGCAGAACCTACCGCTCGAATTTCCCGCGGTTTCCCAGCAGTTGGTCAATCTTCTGCCAACTCGAAGGGCTTGCGCGGGGCTTTGTCCCTTGTTTATCCCGCGGCGTCGGGTGTGCTTGCTCGCTGAGCCGCGGGGTCGGGTGTGCCTGTCCGCTGGGCCGCGGCGTCGGGTGTGCCGGGCCGCTGGGCCGCGGAGTCGGACGTGCCGGCTCGCTGGGCCGCGGGGTCGGGTGTGCCGGCCCGCTGGGCCGCCGAGTCGGGCATGCCGCGCAGCAGGCCGCGCAGGGCCGCGTGCTCCTGGGGGCCCATCGTGCGGGCGATGGCCTCGGTGACGATGTCGGCCAGCGAGGCCGAGGCCTCGCTCAGCAGGGTGCGGGCCTTTTCGGTGAGGGTGACCTCGACGCCGCGCCGGTCTCCGCAGACGGCCTGGCGGGTGACCAGACCGGCGTGCTGCAGGCAGGCGACCTGATAGGTCAGCCGGGTCTTGGGGCGGCTCAGCAGCTCCGCGATCTGGGTCATCCTGAGCCCCGCTCCGGGCTGGTCGGCCAGCAGGCACAGCACCAGGAACTCGTCGTGCGAGACGCCGAGCGCGCTCTTGACGTGGGTACGCAGCTGCTGCTCGATCGCCCCGGCCGCGGCCAGCAGGCGCATCCAGGCTCGCAGCTCGTCCGGGAGCAGTCCGCCCTGGCCCTGGTCGGGACAACCGGGCGGGACGGCGGAGGGAGGGGAATCGGCCATGATGCCTCCAGTCTACTGGTTGTTCATTTTTGGATAACGAGCTAGCGTGGAACTGTCCAAATTTGGATGACTGAGCCTCTGCCCCGCCCTGCAGGGCTCGCGCGCCGCATCCGCCCCGATCCCCCAGGGCAGACCGCCCCGGCGGCTGCCTTGCCCGCATTTTCAGGAGAAACCTCATGTCTGTCGCAGTCGAAACCGGCCTCTGGCAGCTCGACCCCGCCCGTTCCACCGTCGCCCTCCAGCACAAGTCGATCTGGGGCCTGGTCACCGTCAAGGGCACTTACACCGCCGTGACGGGCGAGGGCGAGGTCCGGCCCGACGGGTCCGCCTCGGGCACCCTCACCCTGGACGCCGCGTCCCTGGACACCAAGAACGCCAAGCGGGACAAGCACCTCAGCTCGGCCGACTTCTTCGACGCCGGCCGGCACCCCGAGATCATCTTCTCCGTCCGCAGCGCCGTACCCGGAGCGGACGACACCGTCGAGGTCTCCGGGCAGCTGACCGTGCGCGGCATCAGCCGCCCGCAGTCCTTCACGGCGCGCGTCACCGACGCGGACGCCGACGCGGTCACCCTGAACGCCGAACTCACGGTGGACCGTGCGGAGTTCGGCCTGGACTGGAACCAGCTGGGCATGATCCGTGGCCTGACCACCGTCACCGCTGCCCTCCGCTTCGCCCGCAGGGCCGTCTGACGCGGACGCCGGCTCCGTGGATCCGGCGTCGCCCAAGTCCCCTTTGCCCACAGGCGGAGTAGGGTGAGGGGGCCGAGGACTCCTCGCACGCCGGCGCTCGGGCCGGTCTCGTCATCGGCTCACGACGACGCCGGGCTGCGCATGGCCCGGGGCAGGTTCCGCCCTATGACGGCCGAAGGCGTCGGACGCACGGGCCGTGCCGTCGGGCTCCGTCTCGCGGCGAGCGGCCCCCTCAGCGCCGCCCGCGACCGGCCGTCCACCTGCGACAACCGCCCGGTCCCCCGCGGCAGTCGCCCCCGCTTCACCCCCGTACCGCTCGCCTCCGGCGCGACGGCAGCACGGGGGAGACCGACGGTCGTCGGCCTCCGCGCCCCCTGGGCGCACAACGCCGGTCGTGCGCCGCCCGGACCCGCCGTGCGGCGCACACCGCATGGCGGGTCCGGGCGACACACCACTCACCCGCCCCGCGTGCACCGCACCAGCCACTTGCACCGCGCGCACCGCACCACCCACCCGCACCACATATGCCGCCCCCGCGCCCCCATCCACCCGCGCGGCACGCACCGCACAGCCCACGTTGTACGTCCGGCCCATGGCGGCCGGTGTTCCGCTCGCGCCACAGGACGCGCACGCCGCTCGACGCAACCACGAGGACAGCCCCGGACCCCGGCCGTATCGACCACCTCGGAGTCAAGGGCGCCTGCCTGTCTGCTGGTTCGACCGATCCGCCCCGCTCGTCCGCAACGCCCCGAGGTCCCCCGTACCCGAGCCGCCGGCCCGGCGCGCGGACGGACCCCAGACAGGAGCGCCCCATGGCCACCGTCCTGAAACCGCTGCCGCCCCAGCCCGTCGCCCGGCTGCGGCTGGCGCCCCGCAGCCCCTTCCCGCGTCCCATCGACGGGGCGTGGTGGCCCCGCTCACGCGACCTACTCGTCGAACTCCCGTTGCTGCTCGGTGCGTTGCCCGCCGCATGGGGCCAGATCGCCGGCATCACCGTCAACACGTCCATGTGGTTCTCGGGCCCGGGCCGCATGCTCGTCGCGGGCCACGTGGTCCGGCTGCACCGGACCGAGGGCTCGCACGGACGGCACACGATCTGCCTGATCAGCCCCGGACACGGGCGCTGGGACCTGCTGGTCGTGCCGCCGGAGGTCGACGCGGCGGACGCGGAGCCGCTGATGGCGGCGGCCGCGGCAGCCACCGCGCACTGACGGGGGCGGCCACGGGAGCGGCTCTGCCGTGTGGGCCGCGGATCAGCGCAGCGGTCTGCGGATCCACACCTCCCGGACCACCGGCTCAGGCCCGGTGCCGGGGTCGAGTTCGCCGAGTCTCTGCCAGCCCCAGGAGCGCAAGGTCTCGGCCGCCGCGTTCGTACGGCCGCCCTCGTCGGGGCGGTCCACGGCCGCGACGACCAGGTCGGTGGCGAGCCGGACGAGCAGCCGTTCGCTCAGGCGGGTCGCGACGCCCTGGCGGCGATGGGCGGGCAGCACCATCAGCTCGGCCAGCAGGAACGTCCGCCCCGACGCGGTGAGTTCCTCGATGTCCGTCGGCAGCTCACCGCGGAAGCCCGACCACCACGCGCCGGTACGGGCCACCCGGTAGCCGTAGGCACAGGCGGCCAGCCCGGTCCCGTCGGCGACCACCATGTCGAAGTCCGTCTGCTGCACGTCCTGTTCGAACCGGCGCAGAAAGCCCTGCCGGTCGCGGTATTCGGCTCCCGCGATCCCGTGGTACGCCGTGACGTGGACGTCCGCCACGTCGTCCCGCTGTTGCTCGGCCTGCCAGCGCGACAGCCTGCGCAAGTACACCTCGGTCGTCATCCGGACCTCCCCCGGCCACGGGACGCACAGTCCCGGACCAACATCGTGACAACCCGAGCCGACAGGGTAAACCGTGCCTCACGCCACGGAGTGAACCTGTCGTCGGGATGCGAGGTGAAGCGGCCGTCGGGGCGCGGGGTGAAGCGGCCGTCGGGACGGTATCAGGCGGGCGGGTCCGGGCCGGCGCGTACACCTCCGATCGCCGGGTCCCCGCCCTCGTGTGCGGGCGCATCCCCGGCTGCGGGCGCTTCCCCGGCCGCGGGCGCCTCCCCGGCTGCGGGCGCGTCCGCGAAGGAGCGGTCGCGCGGCCGCGGAAGCCGTGGCGACGCACCCCCTTCGCCCTCCCACCGTCCTTCGGAGCTCCGCTCGTAGGCGGCTTCGCTCCCCGCGGCGGTGTGCCGCTCCTCGGCCGCCATGAGGGCGCTCGCGGTGAGGCGGTGGTGCGGGTCGGTCGCCGCGGTCATCAGCCGGGCGGCCGAGGCGGGTTCGGTGGAGGACGGGATCACCAGCAGGTCCCAGCGGCCGACGCCGTACGCGAACAGCCGGATCCGGTACGGGTCCACCCCCGAGACGAACCAGGCGGCCTTCACCGTGTGGCCGGTCACCGGCAGCAGCTCGGGAGCGTCGGGCCACGAACGGCGGCTGCCGGAAATGCGGGAGACGCGGCCGCGCTGCGTGTCGAACAGATCGGTGAGGGAGGGCAGTTCGCGCATCAGGTCGGCCGACCGGGGCCACCAGGCGCCGTCCAGGGGGCCGGGCGGAAAGGTCGGCGGCCGCAGCCGGAGCCGGGCGCCGGGGTGCCCGTAGCGCTCGGCCTCGGGCGAAGACTGGTGATCGACGGGCGCGTTCATGTCGCGGACCCTGTCCCCGGGCCCCAGCGAAGCGGTCCGGCGCTGCCGTGCGCCGGGAACGACACCGGCTGACAGCCCGCGTCGAAGAGTTCCCGGTATGTCCAAGGTACTCCGGCAGCGCTGTCGACGGCCCGCCCGAAGACCGCCCCGCGCCGGGCCCGTTCGGCCGCATCGGGGGGCAGGCCCGCCGCACCTGCCGTACGGCGCCGGCCGGTTCACCCACCGACTCCGTGCGGGAGTGCCCGGCACCATCTGCTGTACGGCGCCCGGCGCCAGCGGCCGTACGGGCAGGTGTTCGAGGAGTTGTGCCGACGGGGGTGCTCGCGGCTGTGTCGCCGGGGAGCTGCGCGTACTTGGGTGGTCCGCGGGGGTGTCCACACCCGTCCGGTTGACCTAAGGTCAATAGTGCGAGGCTCTTTTGTGAGCCTCACCACGGTTTCGAAGTCGCAGTCGCATGCGCCGACTTCCCGCGCCCCAGGCCCCCGGGTGCCATCGCCCCCTGCTCCTGGGCGCCGAGCCAGCCGCAGCCGTCCGCAGCACCCCGTACCCCTGCCGCTTCCTCGCGTCGCGGCCGGGCACTGGCCACATGTCCCCTGTCGACGCTCGCCCCGGTGCACTCCCGCGTACCGCCGCGAACCGATGTGGGACCACATGCCCTGGAACCGCCGCCCGGGGGGACGGCGCGGCAGGGCGGCGCGGTCGCCGCCGGTGACGCCTCACCGGCGGCGACCGCCGCAACTCGGGGCTGTTGCACCACGGGTCCGCGGCGGCCGGGGTCAGCCCGGCTCGTCCTCGTGCGAACGCCGGGCGTGGGTACCGCTGCTGGTCAGCCAGGGCCCGGCAGTGTCGGCCGGCGGCTCGTCGGTCCCGGTGTCCCCGCGGAACCCGGTGTCCACGGTGAAGTGGAGGAGCGTACCGCTGCCGTCCTCGCCCGCCGGATAGCTGCGGGGCTCGTCGCCGGAGAAGTACCGGCGAAGCACCTGCGCGACGAGCTGAGCGGTGTCGGGGTGCGCGGCGATGATGCGGACCTCGGCGAGACCGGTCGCCGCGGGCGGCCGCTCGGCACCGGGCGAGGACGCGGACGCCCGCTCCGATACGCCGACGGCGGTCGGGGAGTCGAGGACCGGGTGGCCGGGGCCGGGTGCCCGAGCTCTCTCGCGGGCCGTCCGTGGGCCGAGCCCGCCGGGCACCGGCTGGTGACGGCGGTTGCGGTCACGGAACCGCAGGACGGCCGTCTCCCGGTACGGCAGGACGGTTCTCTCTCTGTTCAGCATGACGCTCACCTCTCCTGTCCTGTTCGGGTGGTGGCCGTGCCACGGGTGGTGGCACGGCCACGTCTGCCGTCGGGCCCGCACTCAGGGCTGGTCCACCGAGCCGTTCACGGCGGGGACGACGGGGGCGGCGGGCGTGACGAGGGCCTCGACGGGGTCCGCCTTGCCGAGCGCCGGACCCTCGGTCCTGCCGTCGGTCCCGGTCTCCGCCGGGCCGTTCGGCCCGGTGTCCGGTGCGGCGTCCGCCCGGCGGTCCTTCGCGGCGTCCGACGTGGCGCGGTCGTGGGCCGAGACGGCCGCGGCCGAGGCCGCGCTCTCCCGGGCCAGGAAGGTGCCGAGTTCGCCGATCGTGCTCATCAGCGGGGCCGGGAAGACGACGGTGCTGTTCTTGTCCACGCCGATCTCCACCAAGCTCTGCAGATTGCGCAGTTGGAGGGCCAGCGGGTGGGCCATCATCGTGTCCGAGGCGTCCCCGAGCGCGGCCGCGGCCAGCGACTCGCCCTCGGCGCTGATGATCTTCGCTCGCTTCTCCCGCTCGGCCTCGGCCTGGCGGGCCATCGCGCGCTTCATGCTGTCGGGCAGCTGGATGTCCTTCAGCTCGACGAGCGTGACCTCCACGCCCCAGTCGACGGTGGTCACATCGAGGGTCTCGCGGATGCCCAGGTTGATGCGGTCGGTCTCGGAGAGCGTCTCGTCGAGGGTGTGCTGGCCGACGACCTTGCGCAGGGTGGTCTGGGCGATCTGGTTGATCGCCGCGTACACGTTCTCGATGGCGACGACCGACTTCACCGCGTCGACGACCCGGAAGTAGGCGACCGCCGACACGTCCACACTGACGTTGTCCCGCGTGATGATGCCCTGGGACTGGATCGGCATGGTGACGATCCGCAGCGACACCCGGTGCAGTACGTCGACGAACGGGACGATGAACCGGAGACCGGGGGCCCGGGTCCCCATCAGCCGTCCGAAGCGGAACAGCACGCCCATCTCGAACTGCTTGACGACCTTGATGGCCAGGGCGGCGGCCAGCACGGCCAGCACCACGACGATGACCAGAAGAAGAATGAATACGCCCATGCGATGCTCCTCTGCTCATGGGTGCCGGTGCGGCACCCATGAGGCCGGTGGAATGCCGGCGCTGCCCGTGCGGCGCCGATGGGGCGTGCCCGTGGGGGCACGCCTCCGGGTCACGGACTCGCCCGGCCTATGAACTCGCGCCGTGCGTCCGGCGGCGTGGCCGGAAGCGACCGCGGCCCCCGTCGCGGTGGTCGCGACGGTCATGGGCGGCGGGAGCCCCGGGGGCGTCCGGCGGCGGCGAGGGGAACGGGGGCTGCGCGCCGTCACCCGGACCGCCGGACCCGTGCCGGGTGCCGGGCAGCCGCGGACTGTAGGAGTGCAGGGCGATTCTCTCGTCGTGCTGGGCGTTGAGCCGGTGGATGACGAGGGCCGCGACGATGATGAGAACGATGTACGCGGCAGCGGTCAGGACGGCGTCCATGGCCGTCACGTCCCCACGATCAGGGGCTCGGGCCGGCCGGGTACGACCGGCTCGGGCAGACCGGTGGCGAGCGCGTCCGCCGAGGCGGCCGCGTCCTCGTCCTCGTACGCCGCCGCCATGAGTGCGCTGGCGGTCAGTGGCAGACCCGCGTCACCGGAGGCCGCCGCCATCAGGCGCTCGGCCGAGGCGGGGCTGGTCTCGGGCGGGATCACCAGCAGGTCCCAGCGGCCGACGGAGTACGACAGCAGCAGGATCTTGTGCGGGTCCAGCTCCGCCGTGAACCAGCCGACCTTCACCACGTGCCCGTGGACGGGAACCTGGCGTGGAATGGCCGGCCAGTACGTGGGATTGACCGCGATGCGTGTGACACGGCCCCACAGCGGATCGAGTACGTCCATCAGCGCGGGCAGTTCCCGCATCAGGTCACGGGAGCGCGGCCACCAGGCGCCGTCCAGCAGTCCACGGGAGTCGTCCTTGGGCTTGAGCGTGATGCGGGCGGCCGGGATCTCGGGCTGCGATTGCCGCGGCAGGCGGCGGTCGAAGGTGGCGGACATGATGCCGACCCGTCTCCGGGACGACTTGCGGACGGCCCGGTATCACCGATTCTCACCCAGGACGATTCCGGCATGGCAGCCGGTATGCGAAGTGCCCTCGGTGTCTCAACGCTACTCCGCGGCAGAGCCGAACGGACGGCCCGGCCGGATCGGGTTTCCCCGCCCACCCGCGGGCCCGCTCCCGGTGTCGCGACCAGCCGCGCCGGTCGGCCGAGCCGCCGCATGCGTCCCGTCCACCCGTTCCAGGCAGCTCACGTTCGCGCAGGTCAGATGCCATGAACGCATTCCAGCGTCCCGTGCTGCCCGCGCCGCCTTGCCCTCGCCGGGCGGCCCCGGTTCTCTGGTGATCACCCACCGCACCCCGGGACCGGCGGCCTGACGGCCACGGGACCGAGACCAGGGCCGTGGGGTCCCATACGACGTCATCGGGGGGAACACCCATGCGCATCACCCACACCCGCAAGATCCTGCTCGCCGCGCTCGGCCTGGCCGCCGCGCTCTCCCTCACCGCCTGCGACGGGACCGGCACCAGGGACGAGGGGGCGGCCGACTCGGCGTCGACCGCACCGTCCGGGAAGACCGCCGGCACCACGGGCGGTCCCACGGCCGACGCGACGGCCGGCGGCAACGGCGGCTCGGCTTCCGGCACCGGTTCGTCCGGCTCCTCGACCACGGGCGGCACCGCGGGCTCCGGCTCCGGATCCGGCACGAGCAGCAAGGCGTCCATGTGCCGCACCGACGAGCTCGAGGTCTACGCCGTGGACAACACGACCGACAAGAAGGAGGGCGTGGTCACCGTCCAGTTCAAGAACGGTGGCGGACGCGCCTGCTCCGTCAACGGATACGCGGGCGTCGACCTGAAGACCGCCGACGGCTCCACGATCTCCGTCGACCGCAATGGCGAGAAGGCCTACCCGTCGGTCCTCAAGGACGGCGAGTCGGCCGCGTTCAACATCACCTTCCCGGTCAACAACACCGGCGGCTCCGGCGTCCGCCCGACCAAGATCCTGGTCACGCCGCCGAACGAGACCAAGTACGTCAGCGTCGCCTGGCCCGCCGGATCCCTGCCGGCCTCCGACGGCTCAGACGGCTCAGACGGCGTCAGGCTCGCCATCGGCCCCGCGAACAAGGTGAGCGACTCCCCGGCGGGCTGATCACCCGGCCCACGCCCGGTGGGCGGCCCGACGGGCCGCCCGCGGCCCCCGGCGGTACGTACCCGTACACCGCCGGGGCCGCCCGGCGTGCCGCCGCGGCGACTATGCTGAAACAACGTGGACGTCCCGGACCCCGACGGCACAGGACCGGTCGGAGGCCACGCCCGCGGCGAGCGGACAGTCATTCCCTCGTCTCGGACTCCCTCCCGCGAACTGCGGCCCGGACGCCACCACTTGGAGGGTCTCGTGAACCGAGACGCGTCATGTTTCTTCCCCGGCTGACCTCGTCGCAAGGGGAGCCGGCCGTGCTCCGCGACCGGGGTGTCGCCCTGCGTCGCCGGGCGCTCCCCCACCGACGCGGTGCCCGCAGGGAGGTCCGATGAGCGCCGGACGGTCCTCCCGGATCACGCTGCTGGTGGCCGAAGAGGCGGCAAAACGCAGAGCGAAGGTCGGCGTCGTGGACGTGTGCGCCGCCGCGGTGGCCGCACTGCCGATCAGCGGTGCCGGCCTTTCGGCCATGTCCCGCACGGCGCCCGGCCACCCGTTGTGCAGCACGGACGAGGTCAGCGAACGCCTGGAGGAGCTGCAGCTCACGCTGGGCGAGGGCCCCTGCGTCGACGCCTTCACCCTCGGACTCGCGGTGCTGGCGCCCGATCTGCGCACCGCAGAAATGCGGGCCCGCTGGCCCGTGTTCACGGTCGCGGCCATCGACGCGGGTGCCGCCGCGGTCTTCGCCCTGCCCCTGCAGATCGGGGCCATCAGCTCCGGCGCCCTCGACCTGTACGCGGACACCCCCGTCGAACTGGACGCCGAGCACCTGGCGGACGCACTGGCCTTCGCGGACTGCGCCACCCTGGTGCTGCTCGACACCCGGATCGAGGAGTCGGCAGGTGTCCGGGGCGGCCCGCTCCGGCACGGCCGCCGCGAGGACCTGGGCCGCTATCGCGCCGAGATCGACCAGGCCAGCGGCATGCTCACCGTCCAGCTGGGGGTCGGCATCGAGGAGGCCTTCGTACGGCTGCGCGCCTATTCCTACGCGCACGGGCGCCGGCTCGCCGACGTCGCGGCCGACGTGGTGGGCCGCCGCCTCCGCTTTGAGCCCGACCCGCCTCCGGGCCCGAATACGCCCGCGGGCCCGAGCACGCCCCCGGGCCCGAACTCGCACCCGGCTTTCGATCCGCCCCTGGGCGCGGACGTACCACCGGAGAGAGCCCCGCACGCCGTGACCGGTTCGCAGGAGGGACCGGAATCCACCCCGGACGCGACGCCCGAAGGAATCCATGATGAGAGCTGACGCGGTGCCACGCGCTCCCGACCGCCCCCTGCTTCCCGCGTCCTCCCGGCGAGGCCGGCTTCCGAGAGAGGATGTGCACGATGGATGAACGACTTCTCGCCAGGACGTTCGTCGAGTTGGCCGACAACCTGGTCGCCGACTTCGATCTGGTGGATTTCCTGCGTCTGCTGACCGACCGTTGTGTGAGCATGCTCGACGTGAGCGCGGCCGGTGTCCTGCTGGCGGGCCCTGACGGCGAACTGCGCGTCATGGCAGCCTCCGACGAGCAGGTGCGTCTCCTGGAGCTCTTCCAGCTGCAGAGCGACGAGGGCCCGTGCCTGGAGTGCTTCCGTACGGGCGCGCCGGTGACGGTGCCGGATCTGCGCGAGCAGGCCCACGAATGGCCCCAGTTCACCGAGGCGGCCAGGCTCTGCGGTTTCGGGGCGGTCCAGGCCCTGCCGATGCGGCTGCGGCACGAGGTCGTCGGCGCCCTGAACCTCTTCCGCGCCACCCCGGGCCCCTTCGACCCGGCCGCCACACCGCTCGCCCAGGCCCTCGCCGACGTGGCGACGATCAGCCTGCTGCAACAGCGCTCCGTGCAGCGCAGCACCGTCCTCAACGAGCAGCTCCAGACGGCCTTGCACAGCCGCGTCCTGATCGAGCAGGCCAAGGGCAAGCTCGCCGAACGCCAGGGCCTGGACATGGAAGAGGCCTTCAGCGCGCTCCGCGCGTACGCCCGGGCCCACAACCGTCGGCTGGCCGACCTGGCCCGCGCCTTCGTCGACGGCTCCGAACCCCTGCCGGACCTGACGTCCTGACCGCACCCTCCGTGCACCGGTGGGTGCACCGCGAACCGTTGCCCGGCCGGCCGCGCGCTCAGCGCATGGGGCGCCGCTTGGCGCGCCGGGACAGCCGCACGCCGGCGACGACCACATCGAGCACGAGGACCGCGATGCCGATGGCCAGCAGATAGCCCAGGCCCGAGGCCGCCGCTCCGATGATGCCCAGGATGACGGCCACGAGGACGAGCAGCAGGAAGAGCACCATCACGCGAACAACTCCCTCGGACTGACGGTCGCCGCTCAGCGGCGGGCGAGCTGCCGTTCGCCGGCCGCTCCAGGCTGGTAGGTCATGCCGTAGTACTGGAAGATCGACTCCTCCTGCTCGGCGGGCAGGATGTCGTCCGTGCCGATCGAAGGCGCCTTGCGCACCTGGTTCTTGGCGTAGGAGACCTTGAGGTAGCCGGGGCCGAGGACCGCCTCGTCGACGGGGACGAAGACCAGGCGCTGGCGGGTGGGCAGTCCGGCCCGGACGGTGGCCATGGCCGGTTCGTCGGTGGCGGTGTCGACGTAGACCGCTTCGAGCACGCCGATCTTGTGCCCCTTGGAGTCGACTACGTCGTGATTGCGCCACTCACGGATGTCGGCTGCCTGGATCATGCCTTGTCCCTCCTGCTCGGGGCACCGGCCCGGTGCGCGTCTGTCCACGGCCGAGACAACGACTCCGGCGCGTAATACGCCGGAGTCGCCCTTCCGGGCGGTTGCACGTGAGCGTGAACCGACCCGAAATCAATGTTACTGCGATCAACGCGGCCCAGCCGGTTCCGGAGCCCGCAAAGCGCTCCTTTGTATCTGCCGATCTGCGGGCTGTTCACCACGTCCGGCGAAATAGCTCGAACAGATCTTCATTCCTTTTCCCGGTACGGCCCCGAGGGGTTCTCGCTGCGTTCCCGGTGGGGTCTCCGGCGTTGCCGGTACGGTGCCCCCGCTCGCCGGTTACATGCGCAGCAGGCGTTCGGTGATCTCCCGGTACCGGCCGAGGGCCAGCCGCAGTTCGTCCGAGCGCGCTTCGGGGGTCTGCCCCTCCCAGCCCTCGCGCAGCACGCGCCGCCGCTCCGCCAGGGTGTTCACGAGATGGGCCGCTACTTCGTCGAAGGTGCCCTCGGCCTCTTCCAGGGCCTCGCGCGGGCTGTCGGCGAAGTCGTGGAGGGCGTGCCGGAGGCGTTGGGTGAGGCGGGCCCGTTCGTCCGCCGGGAGCAGTGGCTCCGGGCCGCTCGGGGTGCGGCGCAGGGCCGAACCGGGGCCCTTGTCCGCGGGCTGCTGGGCGCGTGCCTGGTCGTACATCATTTGTGTGCCACTTTCCCAAATTGACGATCGGCAAAATCCATGAGGCCGCCGGACCTCCAGAGCGCGGGGAATTCATTTCGTCCACGGGGTCCTGGCGAAGCGGGGGAGGTGGAATGTCCCGGCCGGGTAATCCCGGGGCATGGCCCTGCACCGTGCCATCAGTGAACGCCGGGTGACGGCCGGTGTCAACGCGGGTCCCGGCCGTGGTGAGCGACCGGAGCGGGGCCCGCCGGGGAGCCTTCGGCACGGCCCTCGCCCGCGTATCTCCTCAGGAGCGGCTTCACGCCAACTCCCGCGCGAGGGGTGAAGTCGCCCGGCGGGGACGGGAGTTCACGGCCCCGGTCTCGAACGGCCCGGCATGCGTGGGCGGACGGCCGCCGGGGCCCGGCGTGCGGGCACCGCCCAACGGCGATGTCCCGGGGGCCGGATAGGGCCCCGATAGGCGGCTGGTAGTGGCTCCGGTTCGGGCGGATAGGGGGGCGCGCAAGAGTGAATCCCGCCAAGGCGACATCCGTTGAATCGTGAGGACTCAGATGACGATCGAAACCCAAGCCCGTCCGGCACCGAGGGAGGTGACCTCTCCGGATGCCGCCGTGCTCAGCACGGTCGTCAAGCGCTTCGCCAACGCCAAGGGCGAGGAGTTCACCGCCGTCAACGGGCTGGACCTGCGCATCCGACGCGGTGAGGTCGTCGCGTTCCTCGGTCCGAACGGTGCCGGCAAGACGACCACCATCGACATGCTCCTGGGGCTCACCCGGCCCGACTCGGGTCAGGTGGAGCTGTTCGGGATGGCGCCGCGGCAGGCGGTGCGCGCCGGCCGGGTCGCGGCGGTCCTCCAGTCGGGAGGTCTGCTGCCGGACCTGACCGTCGAGGCCACCGTGCACATGCTCGGTTCGCTGCACCCCGGCGCCGACCCGGAGCGGGTCATGAGCCGGGCCGCGGTCACCTCACTGCGGCACCGCAGGGTCGCCGAGTGCTCGGGCGGTGAGCAGCAGCGGCTGCGGTTCGCCCTGGCGCTGCTGTCCGACCCCGACTTCCTGGTCCTCGACGAGCCCACCGCCGGTATGGACGTCTCCGCCCGCCGGGAGTTCTGGGCCACCGTCCGCGAGGACGCCGGCCGCGGCATGACGGTCATGTTCGCCACGCACTACATGGAGGAGGCGGATCAGTTCGCCGACCGGGTGGTGATGATCGACCGGGGTGCGGTCGTGGCCGACGGCTCCGCGTCGTCGATCCGCGCCGCCACGAGCGGACGTACCGTCTCGGCCCTGATCGGCCCTGGCGAGGCCGCCAAGATCGCCGCGCATGCCGCGGTCCGCTCCGTCACGAACCGCGGTGAGCGTCACTTCTTCGACTGCACCGACTCGGACGTCCTGCTGCGGGCGCTGGTCACCGAGACCTCCGCGACGGAGATCGAGGTCACCCCGCGCAGTCTCGAAGAGGCCTTCGTGGCCATCACCGGCCCCGGCCGCAGTGCCCAGGAGGGGCCCCGATGACCACCCTCGCGGCGCCCGGCGCCGGCCCCCGCACCTCGCCCTTCGGCGGAGTGAACCCCACCTTCGTCCGCTACGAGCTGCGGCGCCGGTTCAACCGGCAGACCACGATCTTCACCCTGCTGCTCCCGGCCGTCCTCTATCTCGCCCTGTTCCGCACCAGCCCCGCCCACGCGACCCTGCCGCACGGCAACTTCGCCGCCTGGATGATGATCGGCCTGGCCGTGTACGGCGCCGCGATGGCGGCCACCAGCGCGGCGGCCACCATCTCGGTCGAGCGGTCCGTCGGCTGGATGCGCACCATCGCCCTGAGCCCGCTCGCCCCGCCCGGCTATCTGCTGGTGAAGGTGGTGTGCTCGGTGGTCATGGCCGCCGTGCCGGTGGCGATCGTCGGGGTGCTCGGTTACGTCACCGGTGCGCGCGCCGATGCCGAGGTCTGGGTGACCTCGCTGCTCGTCGCCTGGATCGGAGCGGCGGTCTTCGCGGCGCTCGGCATCGCGATGGGTCTGGCGCTGAAGCCCGAGGTCGTGATGCACATGCCGGGGCTGACCATGACCGCGCTCGCCTTCCTCGGCAACCTGTTCATCCCGCTCAGCGGGACCATGCTCGACATCTCCCGCTTCACGCCGATGTACGGGGTGTCGACCCTCGCCCGCTACGCCCTCACCGACGGCTACTCGTTCAGCGGTGAGCACTCCAGCCTCTCGGGTGCCGTGTTCAACATCGTCGCCTGGTTCGCCGGGTTCTCGTTCCTGGCGGTCCGCCGGTTCTCCAAGAGCACCGGGCGCCTGTAGGGCCGTCCGCCAAGTCCCGTCCGTCCGTAGCGCACCGCTCGCCGAGCGCCGTGCGTCGGGTACGCAACACGAAAGGGGGATAGAACACATGTTCGGAATAGTTGCGCCGGGTCAGGGATCGCAGACTCCTGGAATGCTGGCCGGCTGGTTGCGCGACCCGGTCCACGCCGAGCGGGTACGGGCCTGGTCCGAGGCCGCCGACTGCGACCTCGTCCACTTGGGCACCAAGGCCACGGCCGCGGAGATCGCCCGGACCGAGAACACCCAGCCGCTGCTGGTCGCCCAGGGGGTGCTCGCCCACGAGGCACTGGCCGAGGCGGTGTCCGCGGGGGACGCGGTCATCGCCGGCCATTCGGTCGGCGAGCTCACCGCGGCGGTGTACGCCGGGGTGCTGAGCGCCGCCGACGCCGTGCGCCTCGCCGCGATCCGCGGTCGTGCCATGGCCGCCGCCTGCGCCGAGGCGCCCACCTCGATGGCGGCGGTGGTCGGCGGGGACGAGCCCGAGGTACTGGCCCGGATCGGCGAACTCGGCCTCACCGCGGCCACGTTCAACGGCCCCGGCCAGATCGTGGCCGCGGGAGCGGTCGAGGACCTCCGGCTGCTGACCGCCGCGCCGCCCCGCGGGGCGACGGTCAAGGCGCTCACGGTCGCGGGCGCCTTCCACACCCCGTACATGGAGTCGGCGCGGCGGACGGTGGCCGCGGCCGCCGCGGCCATCCGCTTCGATCGGCCGCGCGGCCAACTGCTCTCGAACGCCGACGGAGAAGTGGTGGACACCCCCGAGGTGATCCAGCAGCGGCTCGTCGACCAGGTGGTACGTCCGGTGCGCTGGGACCTGTGCCTGCGCACCCTCGCCCGGCTGGCGCCCGCGGTCACCCTCTCGCTGCCGCCCGCCCGCACCCTCGCGAGCATCCTCAGGCGCCAGCACCCCGAACTCGACGTCCTGTCCGTCAACTCGGCCCGGGATCTCGACAAGGCCCGTACCCGCCTCGGCGCGGCCGTCGGACGAGGGGAGCCCGTCCATGCTGGTCGCTGACCTCCTCGACCGTCCGCGCGCCGAGCGCGCCGACCACCCCGCGGTCGTCGACACCGACGGCACGCTCACCTACCGCGAGCTCGGTACCGCCGTCGACCGGACCGTCGGATGGCTGCGCGGCCAGGGTGTGACCACCGGGCAGCGGGTCGTCTACGCGGGCGGCAACGACCGCGCCTTCCTCACCTTCTTCTACGCAACCCTCCGGATGGGGGCGGTCTTCGTCCCCGTACACCCGGAATTGACGGACCATCAGGTCGGCTCGATCGTCGACGACTGCGCGGCCGCCCTGGCGATCTGCTCGCCCGGGGCGGGCGCCCGCGCCGGACGCACGGTCGACGTGGCCCGGGCCCGGCAGGACGCGGAACGCGCGGACGCCGACGGCTTCACGGCCCAACTGCCGGACGACAGCGTCGCGATGCTGATCTACACCTCCGGCACGACCGGCCGGCCCAAGGGCGTGATCTGCCCGCACCGGCAGATGATCGCGGCGGCCGAGGCGGTCAACGCCTGTCTGCGGTACGACGCCGACGACGTCGTCCTGTGCAGGCTGCCGCTCTCCTTCGACTACGGCCTCTACCAGGCACTGCTCTGCGCGCTCACCGGCGGCACGCTCGTCCTCGCCGAACGCAGCAGCGACGTGGGCCTGTTGCGGATCATCGAGCGGCACGGCGTCACCGTCGTCCCGCTGGTGCCCTCCCTGGCCCAGATCCTCACCCTGCTGCAACGCAAGCTGCGCCGGCCGACGAAGGTGCGCCTGTTCACCAACACGGGCGCCCGGCCGGGCCGGGCGATCATGTCCGAACTCCTCGACGCCTTCCCCGGTTCGGGCTTCGCCTCGATGTACGGCATGACCGAGTGCAAGCGCATCTCGATCCTGGACCCCGCCGAATACGCGACCCACCCCGAGTCGGTCGGCCGGCCCATCCCCGGCGACCAGGTCCGGATCGTGGACGGCGACCGGCGCGACCTCGGTCCCGGCGCGATCGGCGAGATCGTCGTGTCGGGCACCACGGTGATGGCCGGCTACTGGGGGATTCCGCTCGACGAGCAGAGCCGCTACGTCCGCCGGGCCGACGGCTCGCTCGAACTGCACACCGGCGACCAGGGCCGTCTCGACGCCGACGGCCGGCTCTACTTCGTCGGCCGCGACGACGACATGATCAAGCGGCGCGGGATCCGCCTCGGTCTGACCGAGATCGAGGACGCCGCGGAGCGGATTCCCGGGGTGACCGCGGCCGTGGCCCTGCGACCCGAGCCCGAGGACGGCCCGCTGCACCTCGCGGTGCAGACCGGTCTGCCGGTGGAGGAGGTCCGCGACCACCTCACCGGACGGCTCGACCGCGCCCGGATGCCCGATGTCATCACCCGCATCGACGCCGTACCCCTCACCGCGAACGGCAAGCCCGACCGCAAGGCCGCCCGGCGCCTGCTCGATCCGCCGGCCGGCGCCCAGCACGCACCCAAGCCTTCCATCGCACAGACGAGGACGTCCCATGAACCAGTCGCAGTTTGACCAGCTCGTCGAGCAGATCTGCGCCGTCACGGTCACCGATCCCGAGAAGCCGCTCGTGGACCTCGGGGTGGACTCGCTCCACACCGTCGCCCTGGTGATGGCCGTCGAGGAGACGTACGGCGTCGAGATCGACCCGGACGTGCTCGCGGACCCCGCGCTCACCTCCCCGGCCGACCTGTGGCGCTCCGTGCACGCGCAGGCGGCGGCCTCGATACCGGCGACAGCCAGGAACTGATACCCATGTGGACCGACACCAGACCCGCGGTCGAGATGCCGCGACTGTTCGAGCGGGGCGGGGATCTGATCTCCTTCGCCGGGGGACTGCCCGACCTGGACGTCCTTCCGCTGGAGGCGATCTCCAGTCAGCTCTCCCGTCTCGTACGGCTCGGCGGCAGGCTCGCCCTCCAATACAGCACCCCGCACGTGGCGAAGGCCCTCGTGCCGGCGATCACCGACCTGATGGCCCAGGAGGGGGCCACTACGACAGCCGAGAACCTCGTGCCCACCGGCGGCTCCCAGATGGGGCTGATGGCCGTGGCGCTCGGGATCGGCACCCCGGGTGAGACCGTCCTGTGCCAGACACCCGCCTACCCGGGCGCCGCCGCGGCCTTCCGGACCGCGGGCCTGAACCTGCACGCCGTACCCGAGGACCCCGGCACCGCCGGCGGGATGGACCCCGCCGGGCTGCGCGAAACGGTGCTGCGGCTGCGCGCCGCCGGACACACCGCCCGGCTGCTGTACTGCAACCCGACGTTCCAGAACCCCACCGGCGCGACCGTGTCCGTCGAGCGCCGCAAGGAGCTGCTGACGGTCTGCCAGGAGCTCGACCTCCTGGTCATCGAGGACAACCCCTACGGACTGCTCGCGTTCGACGGCGGGACCACCGCCACCCTGCAGGGGCTCGACCCGGACCGCGTGGTCTACCTCGGCACCTTCTCCAAGGTCTTCGCCCCGGGCCTGCGGTGCGGCTGGATCTCCGCACCGGCCCATCTGGCGCAGCACCTGCGCCGCACCACCGAGGTCATGTCGCTGTCGCCCTCCGCCCTGGCCCAGGCCGCGCTCGCCGCCTTCCACACCCGCAACGGGTGGACGGAGTTGGTCGACGCCTACCGGCACAGCTACCGGGAGCGCAGCACGCTGATGGCCGACGCGCTGGAGCGGGAGCTCGGCACCACGGGCCCCTGGTCGTGGGAGCGCCCGACGGGCGGCTTCTACATCTGGCTGCGCCACCGCGAGGGCGTCGACACCGGCCGCTTCGCCGGGGCGGCCGCCGCACACGGGGTCTCCTTCGTGCCCGGCAGCCACTTCGGCATCGACGGCGAGCACGCCGACGCACTGCGGCTGTGCTTCAGCCACGTCCCCAGGAAGCGGATCACCGAGGGCATCTCCCGGCTGGCCGCCGCATTCGACGCACCCGACCCACTCCCGGAAGGAGGAACCCGATGACCGGCACCGGCACGCTCGAAGCGACCCGCACCCTGGACTGGTCGGCCTTCGGCCCCTCCTACCGGCTCGGCACCACGGACTGGCGCGTGTGGGGCGTCGGTCTGCTCCGCAGCGCGGGCTTCCCGGTCTCCGGCCTGGAACTGCTCGGCGGCCGGCGGGCGACCGACGCGGCGGCGCTGCTGGAGAGCGGCGCGGCCGGCCACGACGAGTTCGCCGCCGCGTACCGGGCGGACAGTGCCGCCGAGGCCGCCCGGCTCGGCCGGCTCGCCACCGACGACCGGGTGCGGACCGCCATCGCCTGGCAGAACCGCACCGTCTACCAGATCCTCGACTCCCTCGCGGCCGGCAAGGGCAAGGACTCCAAGCGCAAGCAGCGCGAACGCACCCTGGCCATGTACTGGCTGCGGTACTGCGCGAAGGCCGACACCATCGGCTTCTTCGGGCCGGCCGCCTGGATCTCCGTCGGGCGGACACAGCGCGCCATGGAGTTCGAGCACGGTCCGTCGCTCACCGCGGCCGACCGGGTGTTCTTCGAACGCTGGACGGTGGCCGCGCTGGGCGAGTGGATGGCCGGGCAGCCTGGCGCCCGCTGGTGGTTCCCGCCGGTGCTGCGGCCCGACGTGCACCTCGACGGAGAGCGGCTGGTGATGCCGGGCCACAAGGTGGTGCGGCTGCGCGACGACGACGTACAGGTGCTGCGGTACGCCGACGGCAACCGGAACGGCGAGGCCGTCGTCGACGCGCTCCTCGCGGAGCCCGGACAGCGGTGGGACGCCCCGACGGCTCGCGAACGCGTGGAGCGGACCCTGACCCGGCTGCTGCGCCAGCGGGTGCTGACCTGGGACGCCAACATCCCCGTCGACGTACGGGCCGAGGAGATCCTGCGCCGCCGGGTGGCCGCCATCGGCGACCCGGAGCTGTTCATCCGCTTCGACGCGGTTCTCGGCGAACTGGACCGGCTGCGGGGCGGCATCGAGCGCGCGGGAAGTGCCGAGGAGCTCGTCGAGGCACTCGACCTGCTCGACGACTTCTTCGTCACGACGACCGGGCAGTCGGCGTCTCGGGAGGAGGGCAAGGCCTACGCCGGCCGCACGCTCTGCTATGAGGACTCCGTCCGGGACTGCCGGATGGAGCTGGGGCGGGACTTCCTCGACGGGATCGCCCGTCCGCTGGCCCTGGTGGCCGACGCGGCGGACTGGTTCGGCAACCGTCTGGCGGAGCTGGCCGAGGCGGAGGTCGCCCAGCTCGTACGTACCGCCGCGGCCCGCCGGTCGACGGTCACCCTCGCCGATGTCTGGCCGCAGGTGCTCGGCCTGTTCTGGGGACAGCACGCCACCCCCGTACACACCGCGACCGCTGAACTGGCCAGGAAATGGCGGGAGGTCATCGACCTGGACGCGGCGGCCGCGCCGGGCGAACACGTGCGGCTGTCGGTGCCGGACATCGAGGAGCGCGCCCGCGCGGTCTTCGCCACCGGTCCGGTGCGGTCGCCCCACCTCGCCCTGCACAGCCCGGACCTCCAGGTGGTGGCCCGGTCCGTGGAGGCGGTCAACGCCGGTGACTACACCGTCGTACTCGGCGAACTCCACGCCTGCCTGGGCACCCTCGACCTGCCGTTCCTGGACTGGACCACCGACGAGGGTTCGCTCCGGGACAAGGTCAACGCGGCGGTCGACGCCCCACGGCTGGTGCCGCTGCTGCCCGTCGACTGGAAGCGCAACAGCGGCCGGATGGTCCCCGCGCCGATCGGCGCCGGCGACCGGCTGATCGGGTTCACCCGCGCTCCCTTCGACGAGCGCGCCCGGGTCGATCCGGCGGCGGCCGTCACGGTGGCCGAGACGGACGGCACCGTCACCGCCACCACCCCCGACGGGCGTGTGTGGAGCATGGCCGAACTGCTCGCGGTGCCCGTCTCGATCATCGCCGCGGACGCCTTCAAGATCGGCCTCGACCGCCCGCACGCCCCGCGGGTGAGCGTCGACGACCTGGTCCTGTTCCGCGAGACCTGGCGGCCTCGGGCCGACGGGGTCGCCCTGCCCGCCAAGCCGGACCGGCACGGCGACTACCTCGCCGTCCGCCGCTGGATCACCGAACACGCCCTGCCCGACCAGGCGTTCGTCAAGTTCCCCGAGGAGACCAAACCGTCCCTGGTCGACTTCACCAGCCCGACGCTGGTGCTCTCCTTCGCCAACCTCGTCCGCCGGGCGCTGCGGCTCGACCCCGACACCGTCCTGACCGTCAGCGAGCCCCTGCCGGCTCCGGACGACTCCTGGCTGCCGGACGCCGAGGGCGAGCGCTACGTCAGTGAACTGCGGCTCCAGATCAGCAGAAAGGCACCGCAATGACAGTCCTCGCCTCCGACGGCGCGGCACTGGCGGCCCGCTCGACCCGCTCCTGGGAGACCGACATCGTCGCGACGATCGGCGGGACTCCGCTGGTCGCTCTCGACCGGCTGTTCCCTCCCGAGCGGTTCCAGGTGTACGCCAAGTGCGAGCGCTTCAACCCGGGCGGCAGCATCAAGGACCGCGCCGCCAAGTCGATGATCGAGCACGCCATCAGGACGGGCAAGCTCGTCCCGGGAGTCTCCACGGTCGTGGAGTCCTCCTCGGGCAACCTCGGCATCGCCCTCGCCCAGCTGTGCAACTTCTACCGGCTCAACCTCGTCTGCGTCGTCGACCCGCGGACCACCGCCCAGAACGCCGCCATCATGCGGGCGTACGGCGCACGGGTCGAGATCGTCGAACGGGACCCCGCCACCGGCGAGTTCCTGCCGGCCCGGATCAACCGGGTCCGGGCACTGCTGGAGAGCGTCCCCGACGCGTACTGGCCCAACCAGTACGCCAACGAGTACAACGCCCGGGCGCACCACTCCACGATGCGCGAGATCTGCGAGGCCCTGCCCGGCGGCCCCGACTACCTCTTCCTCGCGGCCGGCACCTGCGGCACCCTGCGCGGCTGCGCCGAGTTCATCCGCGACAACGGTCTGGACACCCGGGTCGTGGCGGTGGACGCGGTGGGCAGCGTGATCTTCGGGCCGCCGGAGCCCTGGGAACGCTCGCACCGGCGCACCATCCCCGGGCACGGCGCGGCCGTGGTGCCGCCCCTGCTGCAACCGGGGCTCGCGGACCGGGTGCTGAAAGTGACCGACTTCGACTGCGTACGCGGCTGCCGGCAGCTGCTGGCGCAGGAGTCCATCCTCGCCGGCGGCTCCTCCGGCGCCGTCATGGCGGCGCTCCTGGGCGCCTCGTCCTGGATCGAACCGGGCGCCACCTGCGTCGCGGTGCTTCCCGACGGCGGCGACCGCTACCTCGACACCATCTACTCCGACCAGTGGGTCGAGGCCCACTTCCAGCACGTCGAACACGCCCTGTCCCACGACGACCAAGAAAGGAGCGCGTCATGAGAATCCTCGGTCGCGACGCCGTCCGCACCGCGCTGACGGGCCTCGAGTCCGCCGTGCTCGACGCGGTGCGCAGCGCCTACGTCCTGCACGGCCAGGGCCACTCGAACCTGCCGTTCTCCAGCTTCCTGCGCCCCCCGCGGCCCACCGGCTCGCGCATCATCTCCCTGCCCGCCTATCTGGGCGGCCCGGAGCCGGTGATGGGCCTGAAGTGGATCTCGTCCTTCCCGACGAACGTGAACCAGGGCCTGCAGCGGGCCTCGTCCGTGCAGATCCTGAACCACCTGGAGACCGGGTATCCGCAGGCCCTTCTCGAAGGCAGCCAGATCTCCGCCTCGCGGACCGCGGCCAGCGCCGCGCTCGCCAGCGGTGTGCTGCACGGCCGCCGCCCGGTGCGCACCGTCGGACTGGTCGGCTGCGGCACGATCAACCACCGCGTCCTCACCTATCTCACGGTGACCCACCAGGACATCGAGACCGTGGTGCTCCAGGACGTCGTCCCCGGGCGCGCCGAGGTCTTCGCCGCCGAACTGGCCGCCGAACACCCGGGGATCGCCTTCCGGACCGGTGAGGTGGCCGACGCGCTCGGTGCCGACACCGTCAGTGTCGCCACCACCGACTCCACCTACTGGCTCGACCTGGCCGACTTCCCGGACCGCCCCTCCGGCCAGGTGATCCTGCACCTGTCGCTGCGGGACCTGAACACCGCCTCGGTGCTCTCCTCGTACAACGTGGTCGACGACATCGAGCACGCCGTCCGCGAGCAGACCTCCCTGCACCGCGCCGAACAGGAGGTGGGGCACCAGGACTTCGTGCACGCCGAGATCGCCACCGTGCTCGGCTGGACCGATCCGCCGACGACGACCGACACGATCGTCTTCTCGCCGTTCGGCCTGGGCGTCCTGGACCTCGCGGTCGCGCAGGCGGTGCTGAAGGCCGCCGACCGGGCGGGTCTCGGTACGGACATCGAGGGCTTCGATCCGGGCAGCCACCGGGTCACCGCGGCGATGAGCGGGAGCGCGGCATGAGCGCGCCGGGAACGCTGTTCGCGGAGGGCACCAAGGCCCTGGTCACCGGAGCGTCGCGGGGCATCGGTGCGGCGATCGCCGTCGCCCTGGCCGAGCACGGCTGTGACGTGGCCCTGAACTTCCGCTCCAGCACCGCGAAGGCCGAGGAGGTCGCCGAGCGCGTCCGCGCCCTCGGCCGGCAGGCCCTGCTGCTGCCCGCGGACATCTCCGACGAGGCCCAAGTGACCGCGATGTACAAGGAGTTGCGCACCACTTGGGGCGCCCTCGACGTCGCCGTCCTCAACTCCGGGGTGACCGCCGACGGGCACCTGGCCGCCATGAGCAGCGCCAAGTGGCAGGAGGTCATCGGCACCAACCTGACCGGCACCTTCCTGACCGCCCGCGAGGCGACCAAGCAGATGTACGCGACCGGTGGGTCGATCGTCCTGATCGCCTCCACCAGCGGCATCGCGGGCCGGGCCGGCCAGGCCAACTACGCCGCCAGCAAGGGCGGAGTGATCTCCATGGCCAAGACCCTGTCGTACGAGGTGGCCCCCCGCGGGATCCGCGTCAACGTGGTGGCGCCCGGCTTCATCGACACCGACATGGTCAAGAAGGTGCCGCCGGCGCAGATGAAGGAAGCCCTCCAGGTGATCCCGCTCGGCCGGATGGGCACCCCGGCCGAGGTCGCCCAGGCGACGGTCTTCATGGCCAGCCCCGCGGCCTCCTACATCACCGGCAAGGTGCTCACCGTCGACGGCGGAATGATCCCCAACTAGCCCTCTGAACACGAGATCTGACTACTCATCATTTACCGGAAGGAACTCCCATGTCCGTCGCCACCTTCGAGGACGTCCGCGCCCAGGCCGAGGCCCGCCTCGAGAAGAACGTGAAGGTCAAGTCGATGATCATCGACCGGCTCGGCCTGGACGTCGAGCCGGCCGTCGTGTCCGACAACCAGCCGCTGTTCGGCCGCGGTCTGGAAATGGACTCGCTGGACACGCTGGAGATCGTCGTCATGGTCAACAACGAGTACGACGTGCTGATCAGCGACGACGACTTCGAGGCCTTCGGCTCGATCAACGCCCTGGTCGACTTCATCGAAGCCCGCGAGGTCTGACCATGACGACCACGCCGGTTGCCCCCGCCCCCGCGCCCACGCGCCGGGCAGCGGCGGCCAAGGACACCTACAGCTACTCCTCGGACGACATCAAGCGGATGCTGCCGCACCGCTGGCCGATGCTGATGATCGACCGGGCCTACGACGTCGTACCCGGCGTGTCCGGGCGCGGGATCAAGAGCGTCTCGGTGAACGAGCCGTTCTTCGCCGGGCACTACCCGGACCACTCGATCATGCCCGGCGTGATGATCGTCGAGGCGATGGCCCAGCTGGTGGCGGTCGTGTACGTCGCCGAACTGGTCGAGGCGCCCGACACGGGGGAGACCGGCGGTGACCCGTCGGCCAGTGTCGGCTACCTGGGCTCCATCAGCTCGATGAAGTTCTCCCGGCTGGTGGTCCCCGGCGACCAGCTGACGCTGGAGGCCCGGCTCGGCCAGCGGCTCGGCGGGCTGTGCCAGGTGTCGGTGCGGGCCAGTGTCGGCACGGAACTGGCCGCCGCCGGTTCCCTGATCGTCACCACGGAACGCAAGGCCTAGCCGCCGTCCCCCGCCCGGGAAGCCGTCTCTCCCCGCCCGGGGAATCCCTCGCCCCGGAAGCCGTCCCCCCGCCCCGGGAACCCCTGCATCCGATCCGAAGAAAAGGAGGTGTGGAATGTCCATCACGATCCGCCCGTACGAGGAGGGCGACGCGCAGGACATCGCGGAGCTGTACAACCGCCACCGCGACAACCCCAACCCGGTGGCCGGCGGCATCACCGGCGACGAGCTGGAGCGCGAACTGGCCGAGCGGGACACGGCCACGTTCCTCGTGGCTGTCGACGGCGGCCGGGTGGTGGGCACGTTCGGCCTGTTCCACGGCACCGGCCGGCGCTCCGCACGAGCCGGTGAACTCATCGCCGACATGTTCTTCGTCGCCCCGGCGTACCGCAACGGTGTGATCACCGGGCGGCTGTTCACCGAGGCGGTCGAATGGATGATGCGGTCCGGTTGCCTGGTGCTGCGGCTGACCGTGAACCCGGCCAACACCGTGGCGTTCCGGCTCTACCGCCGTGTCGGCTGTGTCTCCGTCGGCCAGACCGTGCCCGGCGAGGACGGCAACGTCGAACTGCACAACTACATACCGCTGATCCTGCGCAGCGTCTTCGTGGACCTGGGGGCCGAGGGCCGCGCCGCCCTCGGCGGCCTGAACAGCTTCGCGACCGTCACGGAGGCCCGCGACGACGAACTGCGCTCCGACGTACGCCTGGTGGACGGTGTCCGTACGGTCACCTACTGCCTGGCCCTCGGCGAGCTCCAGCTCACCGCGAGCGTCGACGTCGACCGGGGTCTCGTGCTCGATGCCGAACTCGCCGGGCCCGCGGGAGCACGGCAGCTCCGGATCGCGGAACCCCCCTACCGGGTACGGGCCCCGCGCCACCCGGCCCCGCACCGGTTCGGCTCCGACGGACTGGTCTGCGAGGTGGACGGCGACGACGGAACGCTCCGCGTCCTCGCCCCCGGCCACCACGGACCCGTGTACGTCTCCACCTGGCCCAGCTGCCGCGCCGACCGCTCGGCGGGGTGGCGCGAGGGCGAGCCGGGCGACCTGGACATCAGCGCCGTCGAGCACGGGGTCCGGATCGTGGAGCGCTCCGGTGACGACGAGGTCGTGGGCACGGTCACCTTCAACGAGGGTGTGCTGGAACAGGACTTCACCTTCACCGGCCGGCCCGGCCGCCTCTTCCAGTCGATCGGGCTGCGCCAGGGCACCTTCGCCCTGACCGACCCGGGGGAGGGCGGCGAGCACCAGCACCCGCTCGGGCTGGGGATCGGTGTGCGGGACTCCTCGGAGGTGGTCGCGGCAGCCCAGCTCGCGCCCCTCGGCGGTGAACTGGCCTGGAACAGCGACGCGTTGCGCATCGAGATACCCGTCCATCAGCCGGTCCGGCTGATCCACAGCGGTCTGCTGGAACCCCGGCTGGAGCCCGGCCCGGACGGGGTGGCACGACTGCGCACCGTCTTCGGGCCGCAGCCGGCACCCGCCGACGGCACCGGACACCTCGCGCCGGCCCCGCGGGCCGCCATGGGGACCCGCCGCCTCCAGGTGGACGCGTCCGCCGGGGGAGTCACCTCGTGGGCTGAGGGCGCGACCAAGATCCTGCGCAGCCCCTTCCCCCGTACCCGTGCCTTCGGCTACAACCCCCGCTGGTCGGCGGGGATGTGGGTCACCGCGGAGCGCAGCCGGTTCAGCCGCGACAGCGGTCTTGGCTGGGGCGTGCGGCCGACCGCGGCCTGGGAGGAGAAGCACCCGCTCGGCCTGTTCGCCCCCCGGGAGCGGATCGGCTGGGAGCTCACCGCCCCCGACGACCCGGACGGGCCGGTCCGCGTCGACGTCCAGGCCCCCGACGTACCGGAAGAGGTCGTTCTCTGGATCACCCCGAACACCTCGCGCCGGACGTCGGTGGTGATCGACTCGGCCGGCTCCCGCTGGGAGCTCGACTCGTCGGACTTCCGGCAGGTGTGGGCGGCGGCGGCCTCGGTACGGCTGTCCGACGGCAGCTGGCTCGACTGCCGTCCCGTGCCCGGCGGTTCCGGCCACGCGGAGATCGTCCTGCGCCCCACCCAGTCGGGCCTGCTCATCGGCTGTGTCTCCGCGGCCGAGCGGCCGCACGGTGCCGAGAACGCCTGGCACCTGTCCGTCCGCACCGAGCCCGGCCTCTGACCGGCCCACGGCCCGCCGCACCTCGTACGCCCGTCCACCTCGTACGGCCGCCTGCTTTTTGTACGCCGCCGCACCTCGTACGGCACGCGCCTGCCACCGAACCGCAGAACTCCTCAGCACTCGCGCACTTCTGAAGCACCCGAGCACCACCGAGCACTCGCTCCTCACATCAGATCTTCCGGAAGGAATCCGCACATCATGACCACCACGACCATTGCCCCGAGCCGTACCGAGAAGGACGACTACGCCACCGTCCGCACCACCGTCGGCGCCTACCGGATCGACGCCCCGCTGGTGCGGCTCTCCGGTGACGACCGGCTCGCCCTGCTGGACCAGTTCCTGGCCAAGTCCGGCGAGTACGTCGACCCGGACACCGTCCGTGAGGCGCTGGCGCTGAACGCCGACGGCACCCCGTTCGCCGTCCTGCTGCACTTCGAGATCGGCGAGGAGTCCTGGCTGCTGCCGCGCACCCAGGTCACCGTCGAGGCCCTGCGCGGCTACCTGGACGAGCTGGACGTTCCCGAGGGCGTCACCGTCGAGATCGAGCCCGAGGGCTGGGGCGCGACGGCCTTCGAGGGCCCGATCGCCTGGTCCGTGGCGGCCCGCTTCGTCGACTTCGACATCTCCGGTCTGACGCTGCACGCCGTCACCGAGTCGGCGCTGCCCGCCGACCCGGCCGCCCTCGCCCACCTGGCCCGCGTCGGTACCACCGGCGAGTACGGCTACCTCCTCATCTCCAACGCCCCTCAGGCCGCCCACGAGGCCGTGCTCACCGCGGTCGCCGAGCAGGGCGGCGCGCCGGTCGGCCCCGAGGGCCTGGCCCGCGTCCAGGCCGAGGCCGGCATGGCCGTCTACGCGTCCGGCTTCGCCGGTCTGACGGTGGATCAGTCGGACCTCTCCTGGATGGTCGACTGGAACCGGATCGGTGAGTTCCAGGGCTCGGAGCACCTGGTCAAGCCGACCACCGGGACGGCCCGGCTGACCGCCCTCGCGGCTCCCGCCGACAGCCGGTTCACCGCCGGCTCCGCGGTGACCGCCGGCGGCCGGCCCGTCGGCACCGTCATCTGGCAGGCACCCGCCGCGAACCCGGAGGAGGAGCTCGTCCTCGCCCTCCTGGACGCCCCGTTCTGGGTCCCCGGCCTCGAACTGTCCGCCCAGGACGAGCAGAGCGCCGACCGCCCCCTGCGCACCGTCACGCTGCCTCGCGTCATCGCCCGCTCGCTCACCACGAGGATCTCCTGATGACCACTCCGCGCATCGCCCTCACGGGCCTCGGACTGATCACCGGTGCCGGTGACGACGTCGAGAAGGGCTGGTCGTCCATCTCGGCCGGCATCTCCGGCATCCGGACCAACACCCAGTTCGACACCTCGCAGTTGCTGACCGACTGGGCGGGCATGGTCACCGCACCCCAGCCGACGGAGCTCGACCGCTGCTACTCCCTGGCCGCCACCGCGATCCGGGAGGCCCTCAGGAACAGCGGGCTCGACCTGGACACGGTCGACCGGGACCGCGTCGCGGTCGTGGTGGGCTCCAGCCTCGGCGCCATGCCGACGCTGGAGAACGTCCACCGCGGCCTGGTGCACGAGGGGCGGCTCGACGCCGAACAGGCGGTCGCGTCCCAACTGCCGTGCGTGGGCGACTACATCGCGGCCGAGTTCGATCTGCGCGGACCGCGTGTGGTCCTCTCCAATGCCTGCGCCGCCAGCGCGGTGGCCCTGGGCTACGCGGCCGAGCTGCTGTGGAAGGAGGACGTCGACTACGTCATCTGCGGCGGCGTCGACCCGCTGGCCGAACTCTCCGCGTACGGCTTCAGCGCCCTGGGCGCCCTCGACCCCGAGCCCTGTTCGCCGATGTCGGCCTCCACCGGGCTGACCCTCGGCGAAGGCGCCGGGTTCATGGTCCTGGAGTCGGCGGACCGCGCGGACGAGCGGGGCGCACGCGTCCTGGCGGAGCTCGGCGGCTACGGCCTGTCCTGCGACGGCTACCACCAGACCGCACCCGACCCGAGCGGCAAGGGAGCCTGCGCCGCGATGGCGCAGGCCCTGGAGACGGCGGGCCTCGTCCCGGACGACGTCGACTACCTCAACCTGCACGGCACCGGCACGCCCGCCAACGACGCCTCCGAACCCAAGGCGCTGAAGCTGCTGTTCGGCTCGTCGATCCCGCCCGCCAGCTCCACGAAGTCGATCCTCGGGCACACCCTCGGCGCCGCCGGGGCCGTGGAGGCGGTCGTCAGCACCCTGGCGATCGACCGCGGGATCCTGCCGCCGACCGTCAACACCCGAGGTGTGGCACAGCCGTTCGGCCTGGACGTCGTCCCGGACGACGGGCGTAGGGCCGACCCCGAGGTGGTGGTGTCGAACTCGTTCGCCTTCGGCGGGAACAACGCCTCCGTGGTCCTCAACCGGCCGGGCCGGCCCGGTTCGGCACCGCGCCGTACCGAGTCGGTGCACGGGGTCGTCGTGACCGGCGCGGCCGGCCTGGCGGGCTCGGCCGGCAACACCGAACAGCTCAT
The DNA here is from genome assembly GCF_042723265.1 of Streptomyces sp. NPDC058371. Classification (NCBI taxonomy): domain Bacteria; kingdom Bacillati; phylum Actinomycetota; class Actinomycetes; order Kitasatosporales; family Streptomycetaceae; genus Streptomyces; species Streptomyces sp. NPDC058371. The sequence continues at coordinate 133,256 of NZ_JBHXJC010000012.1, forward strand.
CGCCGCCCTGGCGGACGGGCGTCCCTGCTTCACCGCCCTCGAACACGTCGACGGCGTCGGCGAGGTCCCGATCGGCCGGGTGGACGTCAAGTCCGCGTCCCGGGGCATCAATCCGAGCCGCGCCCGCCGGATGGACCCGCTGAGCCTGCTGGCCGCCGCGGCCGTCGGTGACCTCTACGCCCGGCACGGCAAGCCCTCGCGCGCCGAGGCCGAGGGCACCGGCATCGTGTTCGCCACCGGCTACGGGCCGGTGACCTCGGTCCTCCAGTTCCACAAGGGCGTCCTGGAGCGGGGCATCACCGGCGCCAACCCGTCGCTGTTCGCCAACACGGTGGTGAACGCGGCCGCCGGGCACGTGGCGATGCTGCACCGCTACCGCGGCTACACCGCCACCATCGCCAACGGCGGCACCAGTTCGGTCCTGGCGCTCCAGCTCGCGGCCCGGGTCATCGCCCGCGGCGCGGCCGACCGGATCATGGTCGTGATCGCCGACGAGTTCCCCGAGCAGGCGCTCGCCACCCAGGCGGGTCTCCCCGGCTACGCGCGCTCCACGCGGGTGGTCCCGGACGGCCGTACCGGAATGGTGCTCAGCGAGGGGGCGGCCGCGATCCTGCTGGAGAGCGAGGCGTCGGCCGCGGCCCGCGGCGCGCATGCCCTCGCCACCGTCAAGGGATACGGCGCCTCCGGCGAATCGGTGGGCATCGGCCGCATCGGCCGCGACGGCGAGGCCTGGGCCCGTGCGCTGCGCGGCGCGATGGCCGAAGCCGGGACGGCCCCGGACGAGATCGGCACCGTCGTGTCGGCCGCCTCCGGCTACAGCCTGGTCGACCACGCACAGCGCCGGGCCCTCGGTCTGGCCGGCCTCGCCGACCGCCCGCTCGTGACACCGAAGGCGCTGATCGGGGAGACCTACGGCAGCGCCGGGGCGCTGGGTCTGGTCGCCGCGCTGAGTGGCGCGGCCCCGGGCGGACCGCTGCTGCTGTCCAGCTTCGCCTACGGCGGCAGCTACGCGGCGGCAGTGTTCGACACGGGGGCGTGATGGGCGGCCTGCTGGCTCTCGTGATGGATCCGGCGGTGCGCCACCCGGCCCACCCGGCGTCGCACCGGCCGGTCCGCCCGCTGTCGCACCGGCCAACGCGTCCCGCGCGTACGGCGTTCGACGTCGAGGCCGGCCGGGCGGGCGGGGGGTACCGGAGCACCGCCGCAGGGCAGGGGCACATCGACTGCCTGGTCACCCGGCACCCCCACCTCCCGAGGGACCGCATGGGCCACCGCCTCAACGGCTCCGGCCGCTCGCTGATCATCGCGGCGCTGGCGGAGGTGTACGGGGTCGAGGTCACCGCCCGCGACCTCGCCCGGGACGAGCACAAGCGCTGGCGCGTCCCGGCGTACGGCCTGACCGTCTCGGTGGCGCACTGCGCCGAGTTCAGCGCCGTGGTCCTGTCGAGCGGCCCCCGGGTGGGCGTGGATCTGCAGGACGAGCGGGACCGGCCGGCCGCCATGCGCTGGCTCGGCACCCTGCTCGACCGGCCCGAACCGGCCGTCATCCGTGACTTCGCCGAGTGCGAGGCGCTCATCAAGGCCTCGCACGTGACGAAGGAGACCTTCGCCGGGGTCCGGCTGCCCGCCTGGCAGCCGGGCTGGCGCCCCACCAACGTCGGCTCCTACCAGGTGCGTTCAGCCGCTTTGGGTCCCGCGATGCACCTGGCCCTCGCCGCCGACGCGGCCGTCCCGGTGCGGTGGTGGTGGCAGCCGAGCCGAACCGCGCCCGCCACCCGCACCGACGCCCTGACCCTGGAGCCGGCATGACAGCGACAGCCGTACGTACGACGGCGACCACGGCGGCGACCGCCGCACGACGGCCGTACGCCCGCCGCATCTCACAGATCGAGCGCGGCTATCTGAACGCCGCCGCGACGGGCACCCCGCAGCTGATCCAGATGGTCGTCGAGGGCGAGGGGCGTATCGACCCCGAAGCCCTGCGGGAGGCGGTGCGAGGGGCCACGCTCGCGAACCCGGGCCTGGCGGTCCGGCGCCGGGCCGCCACATGGCGCGCCGACGGCCCGCCGCCGCCGGTCGTCGAACTGCCGGCCTCGACCGGGTTCGACGCGCCCTTCTTCCACCGCGATCTCGATGTCGTCACCGGACCGGTCTGCGAAGTCGGCCTCATTGAGGGGCCGTTGACCCGGCTGGTGGTGCGGGCGAGCCACATCGTCACCGACGGGCGGGGGCTGCGGCAGTGGATCGCCGACGTGTTCCGGGTGCTGCGCGGCGAGCAGCCGGCCGGCGCCGACTCCGTGGTCGACGACACCCACTTCCGTACCGCGGCCGGCACCGTGCGCGCGGCTCCCGTGCCCGCTCGGCTCGGGGGACTCCCCGCGATCCTCGGCGCCGGGCCCGCCGACGGCACGCCTCTGTGGATCCGCCGCCGGGTGCCGGCCTGCCCGTCGGCGGTCACCGCCCGGGTGGCCGCCGCCCTCTCCCGGCACCTGGCCACCGACGAGGGCCGGCTGATCGTCCCGGTGGACCTGCGCCGCCACGACCGCTCGGTGCGTTCCACCGCGAACCTCACCTCGCAGCTGGTGCTGGACCTCCACCGCGAGGACAGCTGGAAGCGGCTGCACGGCCAGATCGTCGGCGCCCTGCTGCGCAAGCGCGAAGTGGCCTCGCTCGACCGCGACTTCCTGCGCAGCAACCCCTTCGCCAACTCGCTGCGCGAGGCACAGGAGCTGGACGGCACCCGCTTCCCCTGTACGGCGATCATCTCCGACCACGGCCGGATCGACACCGACGACTACCGCACCGGGCAGTTCCGGCCCACCGGCTTCTTCACGCTGCCGATGCTCGTGCCCTACGCCGAGATGTTCCTGAGCGCCTGCCGGATCGGCGACGAGACCGAACTGACCCTGTCCTGCCGGGAACGCCCCGGCGCGCGCGAGGCGAGCGAGGCGGTCCTCGACGAGATCGCCCGGGGTCTCCTCGCAGCGGACTGACGTGGTCCACCCCCCTGTCCGCGGTCCCACCCACTGTTGACTTCGAAGGATGCCCACCCATGTCGATGACCGACGAAACCAGCACAGGCACACCGAGCCCGCCGGAGAGCCCTGAGCCCCCGGGACCGCCCACTGCGCCCGCTCCCGGGAAGGCCGCGCCCACCGGGTCCGCGGGCCCGACCGCCTTCACGATCGCGGTGGCCATCACCGGCGGATTCCTCGCCCTGCTCGACACCACCATCGTGAACGTGTCCCTGGAGGACACGACGGCCCGGTTCGGCGCCCTCAGTCAGGTCCAGTGGGTGGTGACCACGTACCTGATCGCCCTGGCGGCCACCATGCCGGCCACCGGCTGGCTGGCCACCCGGTTCGGCGTCAAGCGCGTCTTCGCCGGCGCGATCGCGGTGTTCGCCATCGGCTCCGCGGCCTGCGCCTTCAGCCAGACGCTGCCCGAACTGATCGCCGCCCGCGGCCTGTCCGGCGCCGCCGCCGGCGTGCTCACGCCCGTGTCGACGATCCTGCTCACCAGCGGCGTGCCGCGCGAACACCTCGGCCGGGTCCAGGCGTTGAACGGCAGCGTGATGCTGATCAGCCCGCTGCTCGGTCCGACGATCGGCGGACTCCTGGTCGAGGCCGGTGGCTGGTCCGCGGTCTACGCGATCAACATCCCGCTGTGCGCCGCCCTGTTCGTCGTCACCCTGCGCCGGGTACGCAAGGACACCCCCGCCGGCCGGGACGCCAAGCCGCTGGACGTGGTCGGACTGCTCACCTCGGTCGTCTGCACGGTCAGCACGGTGCTGGCCATCAAGGAGTTCACCGACCTCGGCCTGTCGCTGGAGCCCGCCCTGCTGCTGCCGCTGGGCCTGGCCCTGGCGAGCGGCACCGCCTTCGTCGTACGCGAACTGCGTGCCCGCTTCCCGCTGTTGGACCTGCGTCTGTTCGGCAACCGCGTGTACGCGATGGCCGTGGTCAACGTGTTCTGCCTGGGCTTCGTCCTCTACTCGCCGATGATGCTGATCCCGCTGTACTTCGAGAGCGCCCGCGGTGAGACGCCCGTGACGACCGGTCTGCTGATGTCCACGGGCGGCGTCGGGGTCGTCACCGCCGCCTGGCTGTGCCGCGTCCTGATGAAGCGGCTGGGCGGCGGCGGCACCATCGTCGTCGGCATCGCGCTGACCATGCTCGCGACGGTGCCCCTGACCCGCCTGTCGTCGGACACGCCGTACGCGCTGATCTGCGCCAGCCTGGTGGTGCGGGGCCTGGGCACGGGGCTGACCATCGTGCCCGCCATGACACGGGCGTTCCAGTCGATCCGCCCCGAGTCCATCGCCGACGCCTCCTCCCAGCTCAACCTGGTCCAGCGCATCGGCGGCGCCGTCGCCATCGCCGCGGTGACCGTGGTGCTGGAGGACGCGGCGCGGCAGCGCCACGGCCTGGTGCCGGGCGCCTTCGCCCACTCCTTCGGCTGGGTCCTCGGGGTCTACGCGTTCACGCTGATCCCCGCACTGGCACTGCTCGCGGCGGACCGCCGGGAAGCACGGCTCGCGGGTGCGAGCGCGTAACGGCGGCATCCGGGCGCCCGCGGTCAGCGCGAGGAGGGGAGCCAGCCGTCCTGGACGGCGTGCACCCCGGCCTCGAAGCGGCTGCGGGCGTCCAGCTGTTCCATCAGGTTGGCGGCGATGCGCCGGGCCGTGCGCGGCGACACCCCCAGGCGCTTGGCGATGGCCTCGTCGGTGTAGCCCTGGGCGAGCATCCGCAGGACGGCGCGCTCCTGCGGCGGCATGCCCTTGGCGTCGCACTGCGGGAGGCTGCCCAGCGGGAGCGCGATGCTCCACACGCTCTCGAACAGGGCGCACAGCGCGGCGACCGTCCCGGCACCGCGCAGCACCACACCGCCGGCCCGCGCGTCGTCGGTGTCGATGGGCAGCACGGCCTGGCACCGGTCGAAAATGATCATGCGGATCGGCAGATCGGGCACGGTACGGACCTGCCCGCCGTGACCGTGCAGCCAGGTGACGTGGTCGAGCGTGGGCTGGTGGTTGCGCACGCTGTCCAGGTAGATGGTCCGCATCCGCACCCCGCGTTCGAGCAGAGTGGAGTTGGGGCCGCGGCTGGCCCGGAGGTCCTCGGCGGAGTGTGCGCCGCCGGGCGCGAAGGTGGTGACCTCGGTCTGGGCGGAAGCGGCCAGCTCCGCCAGTCGTTCACGGATCGCCTCCGGGCCGATCAGCTGCTCGGAGGCGTTGTCTATCGCGCGTGGCCGCAGCGTGGAGCATTCGGCGATCAGCTGGGCCGCGGCGGCGCGGGAGGCCTCCACCCGCATCTGCTGGGCCGCCAAGTCGGCTTGCTGGCGGGCGAGCAGCACCTCCATCGCGGTCTCCGGACCCACGGCACGGAACCCGATGCCCTCCCGGGCCGACGGCTGGACCAGGGCCAGTTCACTGAGCCGGTCCAGGCCTGTGCGGACCCGTTCCTCGGTCAGTCCCAGCCGGTCCGCGAGCGCCGCGACACCGTCCTGCGGATTGCTCAACATCCCCCGGTATATGGCTTCTGCCTCGACATCGAGTCCCAGAATGTCCAACATGATGCGATTCCCCCCGGTACACGCCATCAGGTCACTTGGCTTGAAGTTACCGGCCTTGAGCTTACTGACCTTGAACTCCTGATGTCGGCGGGACGCAAGTGATGCCGGTTCCGGTTCCGAGGAGCGGTGCGGGCCCCGGCCGCCGCGGGGCTCCCGGCGGCGGCGCGGACTTCGGCGGACACGGCGGCCCAATGCGTGAGCCCCGTACCTTGATCAACTTATTCCACGCATCCTGATCAATTTAGGCTACCCGGCTCGAAATCGATCTGGACGCTTTATGACTTGGCACAAAGCGTCCGGCGCGAGCCGGTTCACGCTCGAATGCGGGCGCCGAAGATGAGTACATGTACCTCATTCACGTGCGCCTTCGGGCACCCGGCGACAAGGCGCCGTCGCCCGGCCTGGCCGAGACCATCGCCCCTTACGCGGAAGAGGCGGACGGACTCGAACACGTCTCCGCCCACCTCGATGCGGCGGGGGACGTGACCCTGGGTCTTTTCCTCGTCGCCGCCAGTCTCGCCGCGGCCGAGGAAAGTGCCGCGCGATTGGTCGACCGGGCGGTGTCGGCCCATCCCGATCTGCGCGGTTACCGCATTCTCACCGCCGAGGCCGTGCTGTTGCCCGACCCCTGGTGGGGCACGTCGTGACCGGATGCGGACGTCGTCGTGACCGAACGCGTACGCGACCGTCGTGACCGGAAGCGGACGCGGCCGCCATGACCGTAGAACCGCATGAATCAGCAGGTCACAGGGCTCACCGGCGTATTCGGGGGCCGGCCGGGAGGGGGTGGACGGCTTAGGACACTGCATGTTCCGTCCAGCCTTCTTCTGTTCCATCCGGCCTTGAGTTCGACCAGAGTGGAGCCATCGGCAGGAACGAACACAGCCGCGAAGCCCAAGGGGGACACCCGGGATTCCGGCTGGTAACAACAGGGGGAAACAAAGATGGGCAACCGTGCTTCGAGAATTGTCGTGGCCGTACTGATCGCTCTGGGTGGAATGACGATGACGGTCACCGTCACGGATTCTCCGGTGCACCTCTCGGGTATTGCCGATGTCGACCTGCGGACCACCGCCGGAGACGCCCCTGACGGGGATGTCACCTGGGGTCCGTGAATTCCACGGACTCTGCCGGCCGACGGCGGGACGGCGACAGCGAAGCCCAACGGCCGGAAGCCGCGCAGGCACCCGGCTCCTGGACAGGGACGCTGAATTGAGTTGATGCAAGGCGGGGGACGGACGAGATGGAATTCCTGGTACTGGGTTCTCTTGAGACGCGTGAGTCGGGCGAACTGATCCGCGTCCGGGGGATGCGGCAGCAGCGGCTCCTGGCACTGCTGCTCCTCAACGCCAACCGGGTCGTTCCGGTGGACGCGTTGGTGGACGAACTGTGGGAGGACCCGCCGCCGTCGGCCCGTCCACAGGTCCACAACGCGATCCGCGACCTCCGCCGCATCCTGTCCGCCGCCGACGAGTGCAGTCTCGTCACGGTGGACGTCGGATACCGGCTCGTCGTCCCCGAGGACGCGGTCGACGCGCACCGCTTCGTCGCCCGGGTGCGTGCCGCCAGGGCGGCGGAGCGGGAGGGCCGGTCCGCCGAGGCCATCGGGCTTCTGCAGTCGGCGCTCGACCTCTGGCGCGGTGACGCCTTCGCCGGCATCCACTGCCCGGCGGTCGCCGGCGCCGCGATGAAGTTCAACGAGCAGCGGCTGACCGCCATCGAGGACCTGATGGCGCTGCGGCTGCGGGCCGGCGAATACAGCGCGCTGGTAGGGGAGTTGCACGGCCTGACCGCGGAGTACCCGCTGCGGGAGTCGCTGCGCGGCAGCCTGATGATCGCCCTCTACCGCGGCGGACGTCAGGCCGACGCCCTCGCGGTCTACGACGAGGGCAGGCGGCACCTGGCGGAGGAGCTCGGACTTGAGCCCAGTCCCCAACTGCGCGCCCTGCACGCGGAGATCCTCGCCGACTCCCCGAACGTCCATGGTTCCGGGGGCGCCGACATCACCGTGAACGACCCGGCGGCGCAGCGCTCCCCGCACTCGGCCGACCGCCGCGAGGCCTCCGCCGGCGCCCAGGCCCCGGAAATCCACCGGAACTACCTGCCCCACGATCTGACCGACTTCACCGGCCGGTCCGCCGAACTGGACTCCCTGCTGAGTGTGGCCGCGCAGGAACCGGGCGGATCACCGCTGATGATCGCGATCGACGGTATGGGCGGGGTGGGCAAGACGACCCTGGCGGTCCGGGTCGCCCACCGGGTCGCAGCGAGCTGCCCGGACGGCCAGTACTTCATCGGGCTGCACGGGTTCAGCGCGACCCGGCGTCCGCTGCCACCCGTGCAGGCACTCGGCACCCTGCTCCAGGCGAGCGGGCTCGATCCCGGCGCGATCCCCGACAGCCTGGAGGAGCGCAGCGCCCTGTGGCGGTCGCGGCTGGCGGGCCGGCGCTGCCTGGTGGTCCTGGACGACGCCGCGGACACCGCTCAGATCACCCCGCTGCTCCCCGGCACCGGGAACGCGGTGGTGCTGGTGACCAGCCGCCGCAAACTCACCGCGCTGGACGGCTCGTTGCCGCTGTGGCTGGACGTGCTGTCGCACGACGACGCGGTCGCGCTGTTCAGCCGGATCATCGGCGAGCAGCGGGCCGCCCGCGAGCCCGAGCAGATCGCGAAGGCCGTGGAGCTGTGCGGCCATCTGCCCCTCGCGATCCGGATCGCCGCCACCCGGCTGCGCGGCCGTCCGGCCTGGTCGGTCGTCGACCTCGTCGACCGGCTGGCGAGCACTCCCGAGCGGGTGCGCTGCCTGGAGACCGCCGACCGCGACCTGATGTCCATGCTGCGCACGTCGTACCAGCATCTGAACCCGTCCCAGCGGCGGTTCAGCCGGCTCATCAGCCTGAACCCGTCGCCGTCCTTCGACATCGACCACGCGGCCGCCATCACCGGCCTGACCCGCGGCGACGCCGAGCGCTGCTTCGACGTACTGATAGAGAACAACCTCATCCGCGAGGACACCCCGGCCCGCTTCTCCTTCCACAGCCTCATCCGCGACTGCACCCGGGAACTCCTCGCCGACGTCACGGACCCCGCGACCGCCTCCGGCTGAGGGCGGGGGCCGACTCCGCCTCAGGGACCGGGCCACGCACCCGGCACCGTGCGCGGCGGGAGTCGGCACCGCGGCCGGAACCGGCGGCGCGGCCCGCGGAATTCAGATTGATCGGCCCGGCGCTCTGAGATACCCATGCCAGGTGATACGCGGCGAGAAGACCGGGCTGCGCGCCCGGCACGAGACGGATGTTCCCCTGCTCCACGCGGAGTTCTACGAGGACGTGGCGGCCCGTTCGCGCACGGACGACCGGCCGTGGCGGCCGATTCCGCCGGACTCCGCCCACTCGCCGTTCGCCGTAGGGGAGCCGTCGGACACCGCGGCACCGTTCTCGGTGGTGGAACTCGCCTCGCAGGAACTGGCCGGCGCGGCCGTCCTGTGGGGCATCGACACGCACAACCGGGCGGCGCACCTGGGGCTCTCCGTGCTCCCCGCCTTCCGGGGCCGCGGGCTCGGCTCGGACATCGTCCGCGTGCTGTGCGAGTACGGCTTCGCGGTGCGCGGCCTGGAGCGACTCCAGGTGGAGACGCTGGCGGACAACGCCCCGATGATCGCGGCGGCGACGAGCGCCGGGTTCACGATCGAGGGCACGCTGCGGCGCGCCGCCTGGGTGTACGGCACCTTCACGGACCTGGTCGTCCTCGGCCTCCTCGCCGACGAATGGGCTGCCTGAGAGCGCCGACCGCTCCTGCCCGTCCGGTCAGAGGGCGTCAACACGCCAGGCGATGACGCCGGTTGAGCCCTTGGCGCCGTCGACGTCGATGTGCAGCGCCTGACGCCCGGTGATCCGCTGCCGTACGACCGACTGGTCGCAGGGCACGGTGGTACGGGTGCCGCCGCTCGCCGGCGTGAACGCCAACCGTGCGCTGCCGCTCCCGAAGCACACCAGGCTGAGCTGGTAGCTCTTGCCTTCGCTCAGAGTCGGCTCGGTGTGAATGCCGTCGGTCACCCGCTCCGCGCCGGCCTCGACCATCCTGCCGGTGTGAACGGCGTCAAGCGTCGTCTGCGCCTGATTGACGAGCTTCTCCTCGGAGACCGTCGGCGCCGTGGCGGAGACGCTCGGCGCCGTACGGGACGCGCCCGACGGCGACGGACCGCCGGCCTTCTCGCCACCGCCGTCGGACGAACACGAGGCGACCAGAAACACCGAGGTCACGAGTGCGCCCCACCGGCCCCAGACCCGCAGCCGCAGCCGCACCCGCATCCGTATCCGCATCCGCATCCGCAAAGAGTTCACACCGAAGTCTCCCAGCCCGCAGCGAAGTCACCGCGGTCGCCTGCGTACGACGCACGCCGACGACATACGCCTACGACAGGCTCAGCCGGGCTCAGTTGAGTGAACAGCGTGGTAGGTCCTCGGCACCCTGCCGATGAGTACCCGTACTCATGTCTGAGCGCGCCTTCCGGTCCACCGTGGAGAACACCGCACACGAGGAAGGTACGTACATGGAGAGTTCCGCACGTCCCCGGCTGAAGAGGACTCGGGTCCTGCTGGCGCCCGCGGTCGACAACTGGCTCGCGCGCTCGTACCTCGCGGTGGTCGCGGCGTCGCTGGGGTTCTTCCTGTACGCCGTGTACCTGTCGCCGGACCCGGGGTTCGCCGGGATCTGGCCGATCATGGCCACGGCGCCGTTCAGCGCCATTGCTCTTCTGGCGCCGGTACTCGACTGGTATTCCTCGCTCGCCTGGCTGACCCCGTTGGTCTTCTCCGCAGGGGTGGCCCTGGCCGGGCTGGTCAACGCCGTGCTGCTCGGCCTCCTCGCCCGCAGGCTGCGGACGGGGAACCCGCACCCGGCCACCTGAGGCAGTCGCCGGCCCGTCCAGGCCCGGGGTCTACGAGGACAGAGCACCGCTCTGTCTGCGCCGGCCGCACCCTCGCTGGCCGCACTCCCGCCGGCCGCACCCGGCCGGCCCCCTCCAACAGGCCGCTGCCCCAAGGCAGTTCATGGCACCCCCACGGAAGCGAAAGAGAACCCCCTCATGTCCGAGACCACCACCACCCCTTCCACCCTCGACGCCGCCTGACGCCCCCACCGCGTCACGCCGACCCGCGTCACGCCGGCCCGCGTCACGCCGGCCCGCGTCACGCCGGCCCGCGTCACGCCGACCCGCGTCACGCCGACCCGGGTCAGTACGGCCCGGGCGGCGCGTCCGTGAGCCCCCCGATCGTGCCCGGGGCCACCGCGCGGGAGCGGCCTCGGAATCGCCACCTCCACCGGTGGAACCGGCGACATCGACTCTGCCGTCGACAATGAGGGCGGAGAAGATCTGAAGTCGAAAACGCCCGTAGGCGCTTCGGAGCCGGCTGTCCGGCTCGCTGCCGGGTGAGGGACAGGCACGATGCAGACAGCGGACCACGGGGAGCACCACATGCGCCGACTCGGCCGACTCGCGATGCCACTCGCGGCACTTTCGCTGCTCATGGCCGCCACCGCCTGCACCGAGGAGGAGCCGAAGCCACCGCCTCCCGGCGCCAGACTGTGCGGTATCACCATGGCGAGCTGGTGGTTCGACGCGACGGGCGGCAAGGATCTGTCGGGTGAGCTCAGGGGCGACGGACTGCCCTTGACGAACCCCGGCCAGAGCAGAAGCGCCAGCCGTACGGCGATCTGCGACGTGTCCGCCGGAGGGAAGTCGGTGGGGAGGTTCATCGCCGAGGTCACCACCGCCGACGAGGTCATCGAAGCGGCCAGGAGCATCGACCTGCAGTCGGCGAACCGGCGTTTCACCGTGGCCGGGGGCAAGGGGAGCGTGGATCCGAACGTCAATGACGACGGTGCGGATGCCTGGTGGACCTGCAAGAGCGCCCTGCTCAATGTCGAGGTCTACCGCCCCAGAGACGTCAAGAAGCGCATCGAGCTGACCAGGACGCTGGGCAGGCGGGTGGCCGCCGTCGTCGGCTGCCCCGGCCCCGTCCCGGTGCTCCCCGCCGACTGAGCCGGGGGCCTGCGCCTCGATCGCGCCGGCGGACCGACCCGGGGCGATCGAACGTCATGGGAGCACCTCCCGGGGTGGCGGGTGGCACAATAAATCGAACAAGTGATTGAATTTGGCCATGAGCCACCCCATCCCCTCCGACCTCGTCCGTGCACAGCGGGAGTGGAACGCCACGTACGGGCAGCTCGCCGACCAGCCAGGCCGGACCGCCCTGCGGCGGCGCCTGCTCCTGCTCTCACGATCACTGATGACACATCCGTACTGGACGGCCGAGACCTGGACGCCGGCGGTACGGATGGAACTGCGCCGCCTCGCGCGGGCGGACACCGCCGGCTGATCTCCCGCTGCCTGCCCCGCCCGACGGCTCAGACAGGACAGACCCACCCGTGAACGAGCGCCCTCCGTCCAAGCTGGAGCTGCTGCACTTCGCGCGCCGTGTCGCCGTGCAGCAGGCGAGGGACAAGATCGCCCAGATCGACCGGTGGATCGCGGCCGAGGAGCGGCGCGAGACCGAGCGGCGGCGCGGGACCGAGGCGCGGCCGGCGGTGCCGGACTGGCTGATCGAGCAGGGCCTCAGCGGCCGCGCACCCGTGTACGTGCACGTCGGCGGCTGCTGGAGCGCTAAGAAACGGTGTCGCGGTGTCGAGCGGGACCAGGCGCTGCGCGCCCTCGCCGACGGCGTCGACGCGTGTCCGCACTGCCGACCGGACACCGAGCTCGGGTACCTCGGCTGAGCCGTTCCGCGGCTCCGCACTTTGCCAGGAGTTCATCAGGTGACGCACAGCATCCTCGTATCAACGGGCAGCAAGCTCAGGGCAGTTGACCGAGTGATCAGCTGGTCGAGCGATGAGGAGCCGCTATGTATGACTACGACCCGACAGACCACACGCCGACCGGGTCCGCCCCGGCGCCGACGGCCGTGCAAACGCGCAGGCCGAACGGCGTACGACGGCTGCTGTCGAAGAAGAAAGGCGGGCTGATCGTGGCCGCCGGGCTGACCTGCGCGGTGGCCGGCCTGACCAGCACCTCCGCGATGGCGGTCTCGTCGTCCGGGGCGTCCCCCGCGGACACGGCCACGCCGACCGCGACCGCCAGCGTCCCCGCCGGCGGTGGCCCCGTGGCGGATCCGTCCGCCGGTGGCGCGACGGGCATCGTCGACGCGACGTCCGCGTCGGGCTTCACCTTCAAGACGGCGACGGGTGTGGAGGTGACGGTCACCGAGGCGTCCTCGACGACCTACAAGAAGGGGACCAAGCGCGCCACGGAGCACGTCGTGAAGACGGGCGCGAGCGTCCTCGTCCTGGGGACCGTCTCCAGCGCGACCATCGCGGCCACGCAGGTCCTCGTGCAGCCCGGGGGCGACGGCGGAGCCGCAGCCGCCGAGGCGGCCGGAGTGATCCCCTTCCAGCAGGGCACGCCCTCCCCGGCCAAGTCGGTCGGCACGATCCCGGACTACACCGAGGGAGAGGGCACGATCGTCAGCGGAACGGCGGCCGACAAGGCCACGAAGGCCGCCCAGGCCCTCGTTCCCGGCGGCATCAACAACCGTGTCGTGGAACTGAGCAGCGGCGTGTACGAGGTCCACAACATCAGCGTCAACTGGCCCCACCACATCTTCGTCACCAAGGACTTCAAGGTCCTCGGCTACGAGTAGTCGCCCCGCCGGCTCCCCGGCCCGCATGCCCAACCCGGACGGCCCCTGGCAGCACCTTGCCGGGGGCCGTCCGCCCTTCGCACCCCACGACCGACGGCGGAGCACCGGTGCCGGGGGGACCAGGCTGTCCCGGTCCACGCGACCGGTCGTCGCGTGGACCGCGAACTAGAATCTCGCCATGGCCCTGACCACGAAGGACGTCGAGCGGTTCGAGGTGTCCAGGAGCCGGCTGGAGGCCATTGCCTACCGGCTGCTCGGCTCGGCGAGTGAGGCCGAGGACGCCGTGCAGGAGACGTTCCTGCGGTGGCAGGGTTCCGAGGTCGACCGCATCGAGGTCCCCGAGGCGTGGCTGACGAAGGTGCTCACGAACCTGTGCCTCAACCAGCTCACCTCCGCCCGCGTCCGGCGCGAGACCTACGTGGGCCAGTGGCTGCCCGAGCCGCTGCTCGGCGGGGACCCGATGCTCGGCCCGGCCGACACCGCCGAACAGCGTGAATCGGTCTCGTACGCGGTTCTCGTCCTCCTGGAGCGCCTGTCCCCGAACGAGCGGGCGGTGTACGTGCTGCGGGAGGCTTTCGGCTACTCGCACCGGGAGACCGCCGAGATCCTCGACCTCACCGAGGCCGCCAGCCAGCAGATCTTCCACCGCGCGAAGAAGCACGTCGCGGACGGCAGGGCCCGCAGCGAGATCGACGCGGCCGCGGCCCGGCGGATCGTCGAGGAGTTCCTCGCGGCCGCCACCAGCGGGCAGACGGATCTGCTCGTGCAGATGCTCACCAAGGACGCCGTCTCGGTCGGTGACGGCGGCGGGAGGGTTCCGGCCCGCGCCAAGCCGTTCGAGGGTGCCCTGGCGGTCGCGAAGTTCATGCGGGGCCTGTTCAAACCCAGCAAGGCCAAGCGCGCCATCGCCGGTGGCTCACCCGACATCTACGTCACGAGCGCCAACGGCGACCCCGCTGTCGTGGCGGTCGTCGACGGTCGCGTCATCGGCGTCATGTGCCCGGAGGTCACCGCCGAGGGCGTCGCCGCGTTCCGCAACCAGGTCAACCCCGACAAGCTCGAACGCGCGACGCGACAGTGGGCGGCCACCGACCACGGCGACCCCCTGCTCACCGCCTTCTGACCCTGCCCATCCCGGTGTGAGGTGCTTCACATCGGGCTCCTGTCAGGAAACGACGGGCCGCCCGGTTCAAGTGGCGAATCCGTCTACGACAGGAGCCCCACCATGCAGCACCGCATCGTCGTCCTCGGCGCCGGATACGCCGGCGCCATCGCCGCCGGACGCCTCGCCAGGCGGCTGTACCGCGAAGACGTCGCCATCACTCTCGTCAACGCCGAGCCCGACTTCGTCGAGCGGGTCCGGATGCACCAGCTCGCGGTCGGCCAGGACCTCGAACCCAGGCCCCTCGGCGAGATGTTCGCGGGCACCGGCGTCGTACTGAAGCAGGCGAGGGTCACCGGTATCGACGTCGACCGCAGGACCGTCGCCGTCACCGACGCGAACGGTGCCGAGGGGATGGAGCACGAGCTGGAGTACGACACCCTCGTCTACGCCCTCGGCAGCGGCTGGAACGACCAGGGCGTCCCCGGTACCGCCGAGCACGCCCACGAGATCGCCGGTCGCCCCGGCGCACTCCGGCTGCGCGAGCGCCTGGCCCGCCTGGCCGCCGGACAGCCCGTGGTCGTGGTCGGCGGCGGCCTCACGGGCGTGGAGGCCGTGACCGAGATCGCCGAGGCCCGCCCGGACCTCGACGTCGCCCTCGCCGCCCGCGCCGGCCTCGGCGACTGGCTCTCGCCCAAGGGCACCCGGCACCTGCGGAAGGTCTTCGACAAGCTCGGCATCACCGTGCACGAGCACGCCGCCGTCACCGGCGTCGAGGCCGGCCGACTCGTCACCGCCGACGGCACGTTCATCCCGGCCGCGGTCACCGTCTGGACCACGGGCTTCGCCGTCCACCCGATCGCGGAGGCAACCGCCCTGGAGGTCACCGGCACCGGCCGGATCGTGGTCGACGGGACCATGCGCTCGGTCTCGCACCCGGACGTGTACGCCGTCGGTGACGCGGCCATGGCGATGGGGCCGGGCGACAAGCCGCTGCGGATGTCGTGCGCGTCGGGCACCCCCGCCGCGTGGCAGGCCGCCGACGCCATCGCGGCGCGCCTGACCGGCGGGAAGCTCCCCAACACCCCGCTCCGCTACTTCAACCAGTGCATCTCGCTGGGCCGCAAGGAAGGCCTGATCCAGTACGTCACCGCCGACGACCGCGCCGTCCGAGCGGCCCTGACCGGACGGTTCGCCGCCGTCTACAAGGAGCTGATCTGCAAAGGCGCGGCCTGGGGTGTCGCCCACCCGGTGTTCCTGCCGTCCCGACGCCGGCACGTCGTACGGGAGCAGGACCGGTCGGGCTCGACGGTCACGTCACCGGCCTGACGCGCACGGCGGACCGGACGCCCCCGGGCCGCGCGTTCCCCCTCACCCGACTCCACCTGCGGCCACCCGCATCGAGTCGTGGAATTCCAGTCCTCGATTGTCACTGGCATGCCATACGCTGCGTCTTCGGCAGCGTCCGCGCACCGTCGTCGGTGCGAGGGGGGACGCGCGCCCTGTTCGTTTCCGCCCGGTGGGCACCGGGCTTCTTCCGTGGGGGTTCACATCACTGTGCGCAGACGCATCATGCCGATCGCGACGGCATTGGCGGTCGTCCTCAGTTCCGCCGCCCTGGCAGCGGGGGTGGCGGGTCCGGCCTCCGCCGACTCCGCGAAGGTCCTGCCGGTGAAGGCGGTCGGCGACATGGTCGTGGACGGCACCCACCAGCGGGTCTACGTCTCCGATCCGACCGGCAACAAGATCGTCGTCACCGACTACGCGGGCGCCGTGCAGGCGACGCTGACCGGCCTCTCCGGCGTGACCGGCCTCGCGCTGTCCGCCGACTCCGGGCAGGTCTACGCGGCCGTGAAGAACGACAACCGGATCGTCTCGGTGGAGACGGCGACGTACACCCAGACCGCGAGTTACCCGCTGGGCGTGGCTCCCGGCGACCTGGAGGTGGTGGACGGCCGGATCTGGTTCGCCCACGGCACCGACTTCGGCTCGCTCGACGTCTCCGGCGCCGAACCCGTCGTCCACCTCGCCCAGCGGGGCGACGTCGACTTCGGCGGCTCCGGCACGTTCCTGGCCTCCGACCCTGCCGTCCCGGGCGTGCTGGCGGCGGGCAACGGCGGCGCGCTCGCCGTGTACGACGTCACCGCCGACGGCGCCACGCTGCGGACCAAGGGTTCCATGGACACCGGCGTGAAGCAGCTGGACCTGACGCCCGACGGCAGCCAGGTCCTCACCTCGTGGGGCGACCCGGAGTTCGGCTACGGCATCGGCGCCTACTCGACCACCGACCTCGGCGAGCAGGCCGGTTACCCCATCGACGCCTACCCGAACGCGGTGCGGGTCGCGCCCGACGGCAGCGTGGCGGGCGGCAGCTCCTCCTGGTACGAGCCGGACGTTCACATCCACCGGCCCGGTGACCCGGCGCCGGTGCGGGAGTACGACTTCCCCAACACCGGCAACAGCAGTGGCGCCGACACCCTCGTGGACGGAGCGCTCGCCTGGGCGCCGGACGCGAGCCGGGTCTTCGCCGTCTCCGAGAACACCTTCGGCACGTACACGCTGCGCGCCCTGACCGACCCGACCAAGGAGCTGCCCACCCTCAAGGTGTCGGCCCCCAGCAAGTCGGACCGGGCCAAGAAGCTCACCGTCACCGGCAAGCTGACCTCGAAGACGCCGCTCGCCGCGGGCAGCAGCCTGACGGTGACCCGCACGGACATCGAGTCGCCGGACGGCAAGGCACTGGCCGCGGTCACCACGAAGGCGGACGGCAGCTTCTCCTTCACGGACACCCCGCCCGCCGGCGGCAAGGTCACCTACCAGGTCTCCTACGCGGGCGACGCCACGCACGCCTCCGTCGCCGGCCACGACACGGTGGAGGTCTCGCGCAAGGCGACCGCGCTGAGCCTGACCAACAACGGCAAGGTGTACTCGTACGGCAAGGACGTCTCCTTCACCGCGCACCTCGGCACGACGTACAAGAACCGCACCGTCGAGATCTACGCGGACCCCTTCGGCTCCGACAAGCCGAAGAAGCTGCTGAAGTCGGCCAAGGTCAACTCCCACGGCAACGTGTCGGCGACCGTCGACATGACGCGTGACACCACCGTCACCGCGGTCTTCGCCGGCGACGCCCGCTACGCCGCCAAGACCGCGAACTCGACGGCGTACGCCAAGGTGAAGATCTCCACCAGCGTCTCCAAGCACTACAAGACGGGCAAGATCGGCTCCAGGACGTACTACTACTTCCGCAAGAACACCGACCCGGTGTTCACCACCTCCATGAGCTACTACGCCGGCCGCAAGCAGCGTTTCCAGCTCCAGGTGTACTACCAGGGCTCCTGGTACGACTCGGGCTCCGAGTACTTCGCCCTGGGCACGAACGGCAAGTCGGTCGTGAGCCTCGAGGCGCCGGGCGAGTCCGGCATCCGGGCCCGCATGCGGTCGTCGTACATCAACGACTCCTCCGGCGACACCGTCAACTCCACGACCCACGGCGCCTGGAAGTACCTCACCTTCACCAACTGATCCCACCGCAGGCAGCCGCCGCCGCTACGGCCCCCACTCCACGTGGCCGTACCGGCGGCGGACGTGTCCCGGGACGCCCGGTCCGGGCCGGCGACGCCACCGGAACCCGCGTGGCTCCGAACGAGTGGACTTCACCGGAACGCGTGCCCGAATGAGCCCTCCACCAGGGGCCGGATGGTGACGTTGCCACCTCTGCCCCTGACCTGGAAGAGGCGCCCCGACATGCGACGTACCCCCTCCCGCCGTGTCTTCGCCGCAGCCCTGCTCGTGGCCTCCGTACTGGCACCGATGACAGCGATTCCCGCCACGGCCGGCAACGCGGCGGCCGTCGGCCGGCACGACAGGGACGGCGAGCACCCGCCGGGACTCGGTCACAAACTGACCGCCAGACTGGACGCCGCCATCGAGAAGGTGCGCCGGCAGGCGGACATCCCCGGCGTCGCCGTCGGCCTGTGGATGCCCGGCAAGGGAAGCTACGTCCGGGCGACCGGGGTCGCCGACAAGGCCACCGGCGAGCCGATGACCACCGACAAGTTCATCCGGATCGGCAGCGAGACCAAGACCTTCACGGCCACCGCGCTGCTCGAACTCGTCGACGACGGCCGCGTCGGGCTGGACGACCCGATCTCCGACTACGTCCACGGCGTGCCGGGCGGCCACCGGATCACCCTGAGGCACCTGGCCGAGATGCGCAGCGGTCTGTTCCCCTACAGCTCGGACGCCGACTTCGAGCACGACCTGCTGAGCGACCCGAGCCGCCAGTTCGCCCCGGAGGAGCTGCTCGCCTACGGCTTCAAGCACAAGAACACCTCCGCGCCGGGGCAGGTGTTCGAGTACAACAACAGCAACTTCGTACTCCTCGGCCTGGTGATCGAGAAGGTGACCGGTCACCGCCTCCAGGACGTCATCGAGCGGCGGGTGCTCCGCCCGGCCCACCTGCGCCACACGCTGTTCCCCGAGGGCGCCGAGTTCCCCGAACCGCACCCGCGCGGGTACACCGACCAGACGCTCAGCGGCGAGGTCGCCGACTCCACGGACTGGAACCCCAGTTGGGCCTGGGCGGCCGGCGCGATGATCTCGGATCTGCACGATCTGCGGCGCTGGGCGAAGACCGTCGCCACCGGCGAGCTGCTCAGCCCGGAGACCCAGGCGGAGCGGCTCAAGACGCTGCCGACCGGTTATCCCGGAACGAGCTACGGCCTCGGCATCTTCGAGTCCGGCGGCTGGCTCGGCCACAACGGCTCGATTCCCGGCTACGAGACCGTGACCGTCTATCTGCCGTCGAAGAAGGCCACGTTGGTCGTCATGCTCAACACCGACATCACCTACGAGGGCAAGGAGCCGTCCTCGCTGGTCGCCCGGGCGATCACCGAAATCGTCACCCCGAAGAACGTCTACGACCGCCCGGTCCCCACCCGCTGAGACGCCGGACGGGGAGTGACCGCCGCGGACAGCGGCCGGCGAACGGGCCCGGGTCGACGACCCGGGCCTTCACCGTGGAGCCGACAGACCCGCCGCACCGGGCAGTGGGCAGGTCAAGGCCTGCCGAACGCCGCCACCATGATGTTCAGCGCCACCGCGTTCATGTCCTGGCCCTTGGCGTCGGTGGAGTTGACGTTGTACACGAGGGTCCGGGAGCCGTCGCGGGTGGCGGCGATGGCCGTGTTGTAGCCCCAGCGGCCGCCCGTCTTGCCCCATACCTCGCGGCCGCCCAGCCTCTTCATCGAGAGACCGGTGGAGTACGCGGCCGGGTCACCGCTCTTGAAGTCCGTCACCTTCGGCAGCGTGAACATCTCCTCCAGGAGCGGGCCGCGCACGACCCGGCCCCGGAACAGGGCCTTTGTGAAGCGTTCGAGGTCCGCCGTGGTCGAGACGATGTCACCGGCCGCCCAGCCGTCCGTCGCCCCCCACACGGACACATCGCGCAGTCCGGTCGTCCCGTCGTCCAGTGTCATCGTCTGGTAGCCGTGGTTGTGCGGGCCGATGATCCGCGGGTCGGACTTGGGGTAGTACGTGTCGCGCAGCCCGAGCGGCTTCAGGATCCGGAGGTCGACCTGGTGTTCGTACGAATCACCCGTGACGCGCTCGATCAGCAGACCGGCGATGGTGTAGCCGATGTTGAGGTAGTGCTGCTGCTCGCCCGGCGGGAACTCACGCGGCTTCGCCGTCGCGGAGCGGACCATCTCCTCGGGTTCATGGATCCGGAAGCGGTCGGCGTACGCCTCCTCGACTGTGTCAGCGGGGAAGTCGGGGGCCGGGATCCCGTGCGTGTGGTTGAGCAACTGCCGCACGGTGACGCCCTCGTACGACGCCGGGATCAGCTCCGGCAGATACGAGCGGGCACTGCGGTCCAGGTCCAGTCCGCCCTCGGCGACCAGCTGCAACGCGACCGCCGCCGTGAAGACCTTGGTCACCGAACCGGCGCGGAAGCGGGCGGCCGGATCGGCCGGCCGCCCGGTCTTCAGGTCGTGCACGCCCGAGCTGCCCCGCCAGACGCCTTCGGTACCCCCGACCCGCACCAGAGCGGCCGTCGCCTCGGCGGTCGGCAGGCCGGCGATGGCCGCCTCCAGGGCCGGGTCCGCGGAGAGCGCCCCGGACGGGGCGGGCCGGGTGGACGCGACGGCCGGCAGGGCCGCCGGGCCCGCCGCGACGCCCAGGACGAGGGCGGCGGCCAGCAGCGTGCGGGTCGTGCTCTTCATGGTCAACTCCATGGATGTGAGCCGTTGTTCAAGTGGGCTCCATCCTTCTGACCGGCGGCCGGCCGCGGATCCCCCGCGCGGGCGGAGTCCGGGTGCCGGTTTCCGTCAGTTCCTCGCCGACGCGGGGGAGGAGCCGGGTCCGGACGATCCCCCGGGCGGGGGATCCCCGGCCGCGATCAGGCCCGTCTCGTACGCGCAGATCACGGCCTGGATCCGGTTCCGCAGCCCCAGCTTGGCGAGCACGTTGCCGACATGCGTCTTGACCGTGTGGTCGCTGACGACCAGTTCCGCGGCGATCTCGGCGTTCGACATACCCCGCGCGACCAGCAGCAGCGTCTCCCGCTCCCGACCGGTCAGCACGTCCAGTCGGGGATCCGAGCGCCGTGGCCGGACGGCGGGCCGGGTGTACTGCTCGACCAGGCGCCGGGCCACGGACGGCGCGAGCAGTGAGTCGCCCCGCGCCACCACCCGTACGGCGTGCACCAGATCGTCCCGGCGGACGTCCTTCAGCAGGAAGCCGCTCGCGCCCGCGTGCAGCGCCTCGTACACGTACTCGTCGGAGTCGAAGGTCGTCAGGATCACCGTCCGGCAGTCGCTCGCCGTACTGATCGCGCGGCAGGCCTGGATGCCGTCCATGCGGGGCATCCGGATGTCGAGCAGGGCCACATCGGGTCCGTGCCGCCGCACGGCCTCGACCGCCTCCGCCCCGTCACCCGCCTCCGCGACCACCTCGATGTCCGACTGTCCGTCCAGGATCATCGCGAAGCCGCTGCGCACCAGCTCCTGGTCGTCGGCCACCACCACACGGATCGTCACCACGCTCCCTCCGCCGCGGACGGTACGGGGATCGCGGACGGTACGGGGATACGGACCCGCACCTCGAAGCCCCGGCCGTCCGGGCCCGGTCCGGTGACGGCCGTGCCACCGTGCGCCGCCGCCCGCTCACGGACCCCGACGAGCCCGTGGCCACCGCCGGAACCGGACTGTGGACCGCGTCCGTCGTCCGTCACGTCAACGCACAAGTCACGCTCTTCATAGGTGAGTTGTACGCGCACGGAGCGCGCGGACGCGTGCTTGACCGTGTTCGTCAGCGCCTCCTGCACGATCCGGAAGACGGTCGCCCCGGTCGCGTCCGGCAGCGGCCGCGCGCTCCCCGCCGTTCCGTACACGACATCGAGGCCACTGGCCCGTACCCCGTCGAGGAGATCGGGCAGATCCCCGACCCCCGGCTGCGGCTCGCGCGGGGCGGCCGCCGACTCGTCTCCCTCGCGCAGGACCCCGAGCATCCGCCGCAGCTGTGCCATGGCGTCCCGGCCCGTCTCGGAGATCGCGTCGAAGGCGGCCTCCGCCCGATCCGGAGCCGTCCGCACCGCCACCGGCCCGGCCTCCGCCTGCACGATCATCAGGCTCACCGCGTGGGAGAGGATGTCGTGCATCTCCCGTGCGATCCGGGCCCGTTCGCGCGCGGCGGCCCGCTCGGCCTCGACCCGGTTCGCCCGCTGCCGGGTGTCGGTCAGCCGCCCGAAGACATAGGCGGCGACCAACACGAAGAAGGAGAAGGACAGTTCACGCGCCGTGCGGGTGTTGAGCCACACCGCTCCGGGCACAGCGACCAGTAACAGCAGCCCGGTGGCCAACCGTTTGCGCGGCGGCGACAGCGCGGCGATCGTGTAGACGACGACGAGCCCGGTGTACGGCAGCGGCTGCCCGGGCCCCTCCACGGCCAGCTTGTACAGGGCGCTGGTCGCCAGGACGGCGAGCAGGACGGCGACCGGAGCGCGCCGACGCCACACCAGGGGAACCACGGTGAGCGTCGTCAGCCCGTACGCGGGCCAGGTCGCCGGCTCGAACTCGGCCGGGCGCGGCACCACGAACGGCATCGTCATCGCCGCCTGCACCAGCAGCGCGATCCCCAGGTCGACCACCAGGGGATTGGCCGCCCCCAACGCCCGCCCCCGTTCCCACCACCCCCGCACTCCCGTGCGCATCGGCTCACCGGGCCGGAGCGTGCTCACGCGAGTCCCCCGATTCACGTCCTGCCCCGGTCGGACCCGGAAGCGCGACTCCCCACGGTAACGGGCGTACCGGCCCGGCCGAGCGGAAGAGACAGAGCCGGCGCATACGGCTGCGCAGAACCGCAGTTCGTGGTGATGAGGCAGTGGGACGCGGCGCATCCGCCGGAGCCTGCCCGGCATCGGCCTGGCCATCGGTCCTGACCGGGAGGCACGCGGACACGCGCCGATCAGCGCCCGGAGGGGACGGCAGCAGCCGGCCCCCTCCCGGCGTCTCGCATTCCGGCGGCTGACGGGCCGCCGCTCTCGGCCTCCAGCTGATCGGCGCTCCGGCCCGGGCCCCCCGCCGGGCGCCCGTGCAGGGAACCGCCTGGCCTGCGGACACGTGTTGTCCTACGGTGCTGAAGAGCATGAAGGCGTCGACGGGGCGGAGATTCTGGTGGGTAACGGGGCCACCCTGCGGGAACGCATTGCCGAGAGGCGGGCCGGCACGGGAGATCCGCGGGCCCTCGTGGGCGAGCTGCGGCGGGCGCCGCTGCTCGTGCCGCTCGACGGCGGCGGACTGTGGACGGCGCACTTCGGCGGGATTCGCTGGATCTGTGCCTTCACCGGCGAGAACTCGCTCGCCCGGTTCGCGAACCGACACGGCCCGGGCGACCGGGAGTGGGAGTTCGCCGAACTGCTGGGAGCCAGGCTGCTCGACGAGATCGTCCCGGCGATGGCGGAGCCGGCCGGTATCGCTGTCGACGTCGCCGACGAGGACGCGTCGATGCTGTTCCCGCCCGTCGTGGGAATCGTGCCCGAGGCCGTCGCGGTGGACGCCGCGACGGCAGGACCGGACGAGGGCGGCGCGCGGCCGGTGGCCACCGGGGATCCGCGCACCGAGGGAGGTGCGCACTGATGGGCGACAGCGCCAAGGACCTGCACATCGACGAGTTCAGCGTGCGCCGGCTCACCCAGGGGCTGCGGGATGCCGTCGGGGAGCTCAAGGACGTCGGCTCCGCCACGGGCGCCGTTCTCGGCAAGGGCTTCTCCGACCTGGCGATGACCGGCATGGAGGCCGGCCACCACGGCCTGTCCGTCGACTTCGAGGACTACTGCGAGCGTTGGGAGTGGGGCGTCAGGTCGCTCATCCACGACGCCAATGCCATCGCCGCGAAGCTCGGACTCGCGGCCGGTGTGGTGTGGGAGGAGGATCAGTACGTCGGGACCAGCCTGAAGGTCGGCGTGAACGCCCTGGCCGGCGGCAATCCGCACGCCTCCGAGGAGGAGATCGGCCGGCAGAGCTGGGGCGATGTGGCCACCCCCGACTGGATCCACCCGGACTACAGCCCGGAGTCCTTCCAGCGGGCCGGTGACGACATGGGGCAGACGTGGAAGGACACCGGGCGTGCCCTGGTGACCGAGGGGCGCGGTGGTCAGCAGTCCCGGATGCTCAACGACCTGCTGGGCGTCGACCAGAACGACTTCGACCAGGCGGTGGACGACACCTTCGGGCCCTCGCCCGAGGAACGCGCAGCGCAGCAGCCGGCGCCCGACGGGGGTAACTAGTCGTGGGAATCGGCGACTTCATCAGCGACATCACGCCCGACTCCGTCGAGGACGCGGTCGAGGACGCCACCGAGTGGGCCGGCAACCGTGTCGAGGACGCCGGCAACTGGACGGCCGACCGGCTCGACGACGTGGGCTGGGAGTCGGGTGCGGACTGGGTCCGCGAGAAGTCCCGCTCGGTGGCCAACCGCATGGGCGCCGAGGTCGACGAGATGGACCTCGGGCAGACCGAGGACAAGACGAAGCTGATCTACGGCAGCCCGGGCAAGCTCCGCTCCACCGCCACCCATCTGCGGGCCTTCCAGAAGGCGTTCAACGACGTCGGCCTCGGGCTGGAGGGGCTGGACTCGGAATCGCTGAAGGGCCAGGCGGCGGACGCCTTCCGGGGGTCGGTGAAGGTCCAGCCGCCCAAGTGGTACAAGGGCGCCGACGCCTTCGAGGACGCCGCCAAGGCGCTGGAGGCGTTCGCCGAGACCGTCACCTGGGCACAAGGGCAGGCGCAGCAGGCCATCGACAAGTGGAAGGAGGGCACGAAGGCGTCGGAGGACGCCGCCGACGCGCACAAGAAGAAGGTCGACGACTACAACAAGGCCGTCGGCCAGTACAACGCGCAGCCCGCCGACAAGCGCGACCCGTCGCAACTGCCGCCGAAGCCGGGCGAGACGTTTCCGGATCCCGGCGAGGCCCGGCGCAAGGAGGCGCAGGACCTCGTCACCGAGGCGCGCCGGCAGCGCAACGCGGCCGCCGAGACCGCCCGCTCCGCCATCACGCTCGCCCGCGACGCGGCCCCGCCGAAACCGTCGTACGCGGAACAGGCCTCCGACGGCCTGGACGAGCTGGAAATCATGAAGACGCACTTCGGCGGCGGCATCATCAAGGGCACCGCGGGTCTCCTCAACTTCGCCCGTGGCCTCAATCCCATGGACCCGTACAACCTCACGCACCCCGCCGAGTACGCGATGTCGCTCAACAGCACGGCGGCCGGGCTGGTCCAGGTGGCCAACGACCCCTGGGGCGCCGGCAAGCAGATGCTGGGCGACTTCATGAAGGACCCGGCCGAGGGGTTCGGGCGGCTGATCCCCGACGTCGCCCTCACCGTTGCCACCGGAGGCGCGGGTGCGGGTGTGAAGGGGGCGCGGGTCGCCGAGGAGCTGGCCGACGCGGCCAACGCGGCCCGGCGCGCCGAAGGACTGGAGGACGCCGGGTCCGGGGCGCGACGCGCGGAGGACGCCGCCGACCCGAGCCGTCCGCCGAAGGTCAAGTGCTCCGGCCGTGAGCCGGTCGACTTCGCCACCGGCCGCATGTTCATGCCGCAGGTGGACGTCTCGCTGCCCGGCTCGCTGCCGCTGGACTTCCGGCGGGACTTCGAGTCCTCCTACCGGGCCGGCCACTGGTTCGGGCCCAGCTGGTCCTCGACGATCGACCAGCGGCTTACGGTCGACGCGATCGGCGTCGTCTTCCACGGCGAGAACAACCTGCTGCTGTCCTTCCCCCATCCGGCGCCCGGCGTCCCGGTCCTGCCCGAGGCGGGCCCCCGCTACCCGCTGGAGCGGCACGCGGACGGCAGTTACACACTCACCGACTCCGAGAGCGGCCTGCAACGCCACTTCCTCGCCCCGCCCGGAGACGAGCCGGGCGGCGACGGCACGGCCCCGCTGAACGAGATCACCGACCGGTGCGGCCGCACCGTCCGTGCCGAGTACGACGAGCACGGCAACCCGCTCGCGCTCAGCCACTCCGGCGGCTACCGCCTGGAGTTCAGCACCGAGAACGGCCGGATCACCGCACTGCGATCGGCGGGCAACGAACTGGTCCGCTACGGCTACACGGACGGCCACCTCACCGAGATCACCCGCTCCTCCGGCGTCCCCACCCGCTTCGAGTACGACGCCGAGGGCCGCATCCTCGCCTGGACCGACACCAACCACTCCCGCTACACGTTCGTCTACGACGACCAGGACCGCTGCGTCAGCCAGACCGGCGTCGAAGCGCACCTGGCCTCCGAGTTCCACTACAGCGAGCCGAGTCCCGACACCGGCCTGAGCACCACCACCGTCACCGACTCCCTCGGCCACACCTGGCGCTACACCGTCAATCACCGCTGCCAGGTGATCGCCGAGACCGACCCCACGGGTGCGACGACCTACACCACTCAGGACCGCTACAACCGTGTGGTGTCGCGCACCGACGCCCGCGGCGCCCGCACGGAGTTCGCGTACGACGACGCGGGCCACCTCCTGAACGTCACCCGCCCCGACGGCAGCGTGCAGCGGGCGTCGTACGACGGCCTGGGTCTGCCGGTCGCCCTCGACCTGCCGGGTGGCGCCCGCTGGCGTCAGGAGTTCGACGAGCGCGGCCTGCGCACCTCGGTCACCGACCCGGCGGACCGCACCACTCGGTACACGTACGACGAGCGCGGCCACCTCACCTCGGTCACCGATCCCCTGGGAGCGGTCACCCGACTGCGCCACGACGCGGCCGGGCTCCTGCTGGAGCGCGGGGATCCGGTCGGTGGCGTGACGGCCTACCGCCGTGATGCCCTGGGCCGCATCGTCGAACGCACCGCCCCGGGCGGGGAGTCCACGTACTACGACTGGACGGCCGAGGGCCACCCCGCCCGCGTCACCCACCCCGACGGCAGCACCGAGCACTGGTTGTACGACGGGGAGGGCAACTGCCTCTCCCACACCGATGCCCTGGGCGCCACCACCCGCTTCGAGTACACCCACTTCGACCTGCTCGCCGCGCGCAGCGACCCCGACGGCACCCGCCACGAATTCGTCCACGACACCGAGCTGCGCCTGACCTCGGTCACCAACTCCCTTGGTCTGAGCTGGGGTTATCGCTACGACGAGGCGGGCCGGCTGACCGAGGAGACCGACTTCGACGGGCGTACCACGCGCTACGAGGTCGACCCGCTCGGCCACGTCGCCGCGCGGACCACTCCGCTGGGGGCCACCATCCGCTACGAGCGGGACGAGATGGGTCGGGTGGTGCGCAAGGAGGCGGCGGGTGCCGTCACCTCCTACACCTACGACCCGGCCGGACGTCTCCTGCAGGCCGTCGGTCCCGACGGGGAACTCACCTATCAGTACGACCGAAGCGGTCGCGTCAAGACGGAGCTGTCCGACGGCCGTCCGCTCGCCTTCGCCTACGACGCGGCCGGCCGCCGCACCCGACGGGTCACCCCCGGCGGGCAGGTGACGGTGTACGCGCACGACACCGCCGGGCGCACCGTCCGGCTGACGACCGGCGGACACGAGGTCACCTTCACCCGCGACGAGGCCGGCCAGGAGCTGTCCCGCACCTTCGGGGAGGCACTCTCCCTCACCTCGAGCTGGGACGAGGCCGGGAGGATCACCGGGCAGGAGGTCGCCTACGGCGAGCGCAGTGTCAGCCGCCGCAGCTACACCTACGACCTCAACGGCCATCTGGCCGGCACGGACGACACCGTGCGCGGACCACGCCGCTTCGCGCTCGACCCGGTCGGCCGGGTCACCGACGTCACCGGCGACCGGTGGAGCGAGACGTACGCCTACGGCCACGGGGGTGGCGGGACGACGGCGGCGCGCTGGCCCGACACGCACGCGGGTGCCGACGCCCAGGGGGAGCGGGTGTACGAGGGCACCCGGATCATGGGTGCCGGCGCCAACCGGTACGTCTACGACCGGGCCGGGCGGCTGGTCCGGCGTACCAGGACCAGGCTGTCCCGCAAGCCCGACGTGTGGCAGTACAGCTACGACGCCGAGGACCGGCTCGTCTCCGTCACCACGCCCGACGGCACGGTCTGGC
Organism: Streptomyces sp. NPDC058371; assembly: GCF_042723265.1. NCBI lineage: Bacteria > Bacillati > Actinomycetota > Actinomycetes > Kitasatosporales > Streptomycetaceae > Streptomyces > Streptomyces sp. NPDC058371. Next base: position 161,208 of record NZ_JBHXJC010000012.1, read on the forward strand.
GGTATCGCTACGACCCGCTGGGCCGCCGCACCGCGAAGGAGAGGCTGGCAGCCGACGGCGACCGGGTCGTCGAACGGACGGAGTTCGTCTGGGACGGCCCCGTCCTGGCGGAACAGTCCACGGCGCCCACCGGGCAGGTGCCCCACCGCACCACCCTCACCTGGGACTACGACGGTCTGGCGCCCGTGACCCAGACCGAGCGGCTCATCGACGCGGCCACCCAGGACGAGATCGACGCCCGCTTCTTCGCCGTGGCCACCGACCTGATCGGCACACCCACCGAGCTCATCGACGAACAGGGCCGCATCGCCTGGCACAGTCGCACCACGCTGTGGGGCATCACCACGTGGAACGCGACCGCGACCGCGTACACCCCCCTGCGCTTCCCCGGGCAGTACTTCGACCCGGAGACCGGACTGCACTACAACCATCACCGCTACTACGACCCGCGCACCGCGCGCTACGTCACCCCCGACCCGCTCGGCCTGGCGCCGGCCCCCGACCCGGCCGGCTATGTGCACAACCCGCACACCACCAGCGACCCCCTCGGCCTCGCGCCGTACGAGAACAACGGCGGCCTCGGCGATCTCGTCAAGGTCAACAAGCCCGACCCGGCCGCCGACGCCCTGGCCGAGCGGCTCGGCGGCGAGTCCCGGGTGAAGTTCGAACACGACCCGAAGGGCCGGGAGATCGACGCGATCAGCGACGACTACGTGGCACAGTCGAAACCGGGTGGAATGCAGATGGGCAGCGCCCTCAGGAACCAGGCAAAAGCCACATTTGAGTACGGGATACAATCCGGTCGCACGCCCTACTTCCACTTCGACGGCGAGCCGGGTCCCGGAGTGATCGCCAAACTCCAGGAGTACGGCAGGCGGTATGGGATCGAGCCCGTGATCGACACGACACCGCTGTGAGAGGCACATGTACGAGTTCCATGGCTGGTTCGGCATCGCCGAGTCCCCCGAAGAGGCGGACGCGGGAACCCTCGAGGAGGGCCTGGCCGAACTGCGGGCGGCCGTCGACCGCATCGACTGGTCGACCGGCGAGGCCACGCTGAAGGTCCACAACGGGGAGTACTTCGTGCGCGCCGACGGTCTGGTGAACCGGCGCCGCGACGAGGCCGAGGAACTGGACGCCCTGATCCACTTCATCGCGCGCCGCTTCCCCGGCTCCTGGGGCCTGCTCTACGAGCGTTCGGCCGACATGGACCAGCCGCCGGGCCCGGGCGCCTTCCGGGTCCGCGTCATGGCCAGGGGAGAAGTGCAGGACCGGCTCGATCCATTCCTCTCGCCGTGCCGCCCGGTCATCGAGGACTGACCGACACCCGAGGCGGGCCCCCGCAATCGTTCTGCTTGGATCGGTCCATGACTTCCGTCGGCGCACCGGACGAGACCCGAGAGCGGGCAGAGCTCGCGGTCTGGTTCGGCGGGGCGTCCCTGGCGTGCTGGCTCTGTTGCCCGTTCTGGATGCTGGTCTGCTTCATCGCGCTGCCCCTGGCCGTCGTCGGCCTCGTGCGGGCCTGTATCGAGTACGCGGCATCGAGGTCGGGCCGAACGAGCAGGCCGCGGGCGGTAGTGGGTGGCGCGTTATCCCTGCTGGGCGCAACAGCGGCGATCGCCTACATGATCTTTCTGGCCACCCACCCGGACCTTCCCGTCCAGGGCTGAGGGGCCGGCGGGCACCCCGCGCTCTTGTGCCCCGCGCTCTCCAACCGCGCCGGCGGGACGGCGGGTTGTGCGCAGGGGCGTTGGGCTTGCCCTGTCCCCCGAGAACGGGCCGGAACCCGGACGGCGGTCTTACCGTCTTTCCCGGTCGGGCGGGCTGCTCTTCGTGGGGGAGAAGACGGCCGCGAGCGGAAGGTGACCAGCGAAACCCACTCTGACCTTTGACCCAAAACTAGTAAATTGGCCGAGAATTGATACATATACGACCGCGGGCCCTCCCGCGGACAGACGGCAGAGCGACGCTTTCCCTGTGGCGTCGACCACGGGCGAGACTCTGGGCCGTGGCGGGTGTCGCGGCCCTCGGATTCCACATTGCGCTGGAAATCGCCGCACGCCGCTACGGCCTTCCCGGGCCGATCGCGAACGAGGCACGAGAGGTGGTGTTCGCCCCCAAATCAGGCTTCCTGTTGTACGCCGGTATGTCGTTGATGATGGTGGTGCTCACCTGGCGGCAACGGTTCATCGCGCTCGGCGCCGCGATCGGTATCGACGTCGTCCTCCTCGTCGTTCGCTGGGCGGTCGACGCCAAGGCGACCGACGGCCACCCCTTCGGCAACGGTGCGTTGTGGGTGATGCTGGGCTGTGCGGTCATCGCCGTCACGCGTCGCACCGGCCGGGAACGGGTCCTGCTGCTGAAGGGCGTCGGACTGGGCCTGCTGCTGGTGGCCGGCCGCAAGACCGGCGACACCTGGCTGCTCATCACCTCGAAGACCCGCCCAGAGGTGCTCGACCAGTACCTGGCGACCGCCGATCACGCGCTGGGCGACCCGTCGTGGCTGCTGGGCCGAATCGTCACGGCCACCGGCCCGGTCGGCTTCAATTTCCTCGACATCGTCTACGGCCAGCTCGCGGTGGCCGCGGTCGTCGTCGCCCTCTACCAGTTGCGTCACGTGGCGGTCGAGCGCCGCTTCCCGGGCCACCATCTGGTGCGCACCTTTCTGGTGATAGGCCTCCTCGGACCGGCCGTCTACATGATCTTTCCCGTGGTCGGACCGGTCTTCGCCTACGGCACCGGCGCCGAGCACTGGGCAACGGTCAGCCTGTGGTCGCACACTCCGCCCAGCGAGCCCTGGGCGGTGGCCGACCTGTGGCCGCAAACGCCGCCGCCGATCAGAGCCCCGCAGCACATGCCGTTCGACGGGATCACCCCGCGGAACTGCATGCCCAGCCTGCACACGGCGTGGGCCACCGCGATCTTCATCCATTCCCGGCAGGGCCCACGCCTTCTGCGCTACGCGGGCACGTTCTGGCTGATCGCCACGCTCACCGCAACACTGGGATTCGGCTACCACTACGGCGTGGACCTCATAGCCGGCGTGGTGTTCACCCTCACGATCGAGGCGGCTCTGCGCTCGCTCGACCGCGGCTGGGACCGATCGGGGATCCAGCTGGTCGCCTGCGGCGCCACGCTCTTCGCCGCACTCCTGGTGTCCTACCGCTTCCTGCCCTTGGAAATGGCCGAGCACCCGTGGCTGGCCGGACCCCTCCTCGTGCTGTCGATGACCTCGCTGGTCTACGGCTACGTCCGGACCACCACCCGCTGGGAACCGAGCCCCGCACCGGCCCGCCGGCCGCAACCGCAGCCCGAACTGATCTGAGCCGCGTCACCCAGAACAACAAAACCCCCGAGCCGACGGCCGGGGGTTTCATTTCGGGGTTCTTCCCATGGGCAGCGGGGTCGACCGGCCGTGTGCACCCCGGTGGACTGGACCCGGCACGCTCTGGGGATTCCGTGCGGGTCCGCGCGAAGTCCGGTGAAACGGATCACTGCCAAGTCCGGGCTGAGTACACTCCGTCACCTGGCAGGAGGGTCGGCTGTGGGGCGAGGGGTGGCGCGGTGCTGGTGACGCCGGAGGCCGGGGACAGGATCGCCGACCGGTATCTCTTGCAGGCTCCCATCGGCAGCGGCGGGATGGGTGTCGTCTGGCTGGCCTGGGACGAGCGGCTCGAACGGCGGGTCGCGGTCAAGTGCGCACGCCTGGACGACGATCGGGCCACGCGACGGCTCATGGGCGAGGCGCGCAACGCCGGGCGGCTGCACCACCCGAACATCGTGGGCGTCTTCGACTTCGTCGACGAGGGCGCCACCTGCTGGATCATCATGGAGTACGTCCCCTCGCGCAGCCTCGCGCAGATCGTGACGGAGAGCGGCCCGCTCGCACCCGAGGAGGCCGGGTCGATCGGCTGCCAGATCGCGGCCGCTCTGGCGAAGTCCCACCACGAGGGCGTGGTGCACGGCGATGTGACGCCGGAGAACATCCTCGTCACCGACGAAGGCGTCGCGAGACTGACCGACTTCGGGATCTCGCGGGCTCTGTGGAGCGACGCCACCACGAGCGCGACGGTGGGCGTGCGCGGCAAACCCCGTTATCTGGCACCCGAGTTGGCCAAGGGGGAGCCCGCGGGCGAGAAGTCCGACGTGTTCTCCCTGGGCGCCTCCCTGTTCGCGGCGGTCGAAGGCCAGTCGCCGTACGGGGAGGCCGAGCACCTCATGGCCTATCTGGCCCGGGCCGTCGAGGGCCACATCGAGCCCATGCACCGGGCCGGCCCGCTGGACGGTCCGCTCACCGCCCTGCTGGAGGTGGAGCCCCGGCGCCGGCCCGACGCCGCCAGGGCGCGGAAACTGCTGATGCGCGCCGCGCCCCCGCCCCCGCACCTACAGGAGCAGTTGCACGACAGCCCTGCGCGGGACCTCTCGTCCCGCACGCTCCGGCTGCCGCGACTCCCGCGCCGCCCACGGGACTTCACGCCCTTCATGCTTCAGCTGCCACAGCCCGTACGCCGCCACCGTCCGCTGGTGATCACGGCGGTGGCGCTGGCCGCGACGGGCGCGATCACGGTCGGGCTCGTCCTCTTCGGCCCGTGGGCCTCGAAGGACGCGGGCGACAGGGATGCCCGTACCGACGCGAAACCGTCGGCCACGGCGCAGGCGGGCGCCATCGGCGACGAGCGCACGGCGGACCCCTGCGGGCTGCTCGACGCGGCCTCGCTGAGCCGCTTCGGCGACACCGCACTGGACCCCGACTACGGGGAGATCGACCGGTGCGACGTCCTGGTGCGCAACAACAGCGGTGACGACAACGCGGACGTCCAGGTCAACCTCGACTCGGACCGGGACGATTTCGACGACGTCCTGTCCACCCGCCTGGTCGACGGCCTCACGGTCGTGTCGCTCAAGCGTGACGGGAAGGCCTGCGAACGGGCCGTCCTGACCGCCGACGGCAAGCAGATCCGTGTCATCGGGGTGCAGTTCGACAAGCGGGCATCCGACCCGTGTCAACTGGCCGACGCCGCCACCGACCACGCGGTCGGCGTGCTGGCCGAGGGCCCGGTGCCCCGGCGTTCGTCGTCTCCGGTCACGAACTCCCTGGCCCGGCTCGACACCTGCACGCTGCTCGACGCCACCGACCTCGAGCGGCTTCCCGGCGTCGAGGTGGACAACCGGGACCGCGGCTTCGGTTCCTGGGACTGCGACTGGTCGAGCGACGACGGCGACCGCGAGGTGGAGATCCAGCTCAGCCGGGACAACTCGCTGGACGCCGACGACGGAAAGCCGGTCGACGTCGCCGGCACGAAGAGCTACTTCGTCGCGGACGAGGCCGAGGCCGACAGCTGCACCGTACGGACCCCGCACCGCACCTACACGGACTCGGCGGGCGACCGCACCACCGAACTCTTCCAGCTGACCGTGTACGCTCCGCAGCCGTCCAAGCAACTGTGCGCCACCGCAACCCAGTTCGCAGCCGCCGCCGTACGGAACATCGCGAAGCGACTGCCGGGGACGTGACATGACCGAGCCGGGAGTGGCCCGTAGGCGTGACCTCGGGACCCGGTGACGGCCCGGAGACGACCGGAGGCGTGACGCCGAAGGCTCAGCGCACTGGAAAGCCAAAGGAGTAGCCCTGCGCCTTGAGCGAGGGGAGGACGCGGCGCAGGGCCTCGACGGTCTGGGAGCGGTCGCCTCCCGCATCGTGGAAGAGGAGCGTCGGGCCGTTGGGAAGCTCGCGCTGGACGGTGGCGACGATGGCCTCCGTGCCCGGCAGCTCGAAGTCCTTGGTGTCCACGTTCCAGCCCAGCGGGCGCATGCCCCGGGAAGCGGCGAGCTTGCGGCTGTCGGGGGTGAAGGCGCCGCCGGGGGCACGGTAGTACAGGGGCCGTACGCCCCCGGACGCCTTGGTGATCATGCGTTCGGCGTCGAGTATCTGCCGTGACTGGTAGGCGAGGGACTTCTTGTCCATGGCGGTGTCGTGCGACACGGTGTGGTCGCACAGCCGGTGCCCGGCCGCGACCACCTGCTTCACGAGGTCCGGGTGGGCCTGTGCCTGCGTCCCCACCATGCAGAACGTGGCCTTCACCCCGTACTCCCGCAACACATTGAGCACTTGAGGCGTCCAGACGGGGTCGGGGCCGTCGTCGATGGTGATGTTGACGCCGCGCGCCCCCTTGTCCGAGGCGTGCGCGATGGTCATCCCGACCGCCTTGACGTCACTGCCCGGCGTGGCAGGCGCGGTCGCCTTCGACGACGGGACGTCCACAGCGTCGGCCTGCGCGGTCCACATCGAGGCACCGACGGCGAGCATCGTCACCCCGAGCGCCGCCCCCATCAACTTGCCGTACCAGCCCCGCGTTCCGCTGTGCCGTGCCATGTCCGCCCCGCTCTCGCACAGTGCCCCGTCGATCCCCGGCCGCCATGCGGCCCCTGTGACAGGACGAAGGACGGCGCCCCCGGGATGCGTCCGTTACCGAGCACGGACAATCCCGGGGGAGTTCACGGACAACTGACGCCGGGCCTGGCCGACTTCCCGCGATGCGGATGCGGCGCCTCTGCTTACCCGGTTTGGACCACCCCGACCTTGTCGAGCTGGGTCGCTCTTTCTGTGACGCCCTGCTGCTCCCCGCCAGATCTGGTGCGGCGGGCTTCCGGGCGCTGCTTTCCGCGAGCCCTGTACAGCGGGAGCGGGTACGGCAATGAGGAGATCAGCACGTGGCCGCGGTTGCCCTTGCGCTGTTCTTCCTGGAGTGGGAGGCACGCTGTCCACAGGAGTGGACGGAGGCCCGGCCACGGCTTGGGGCGCGGAACAAGACGTGACTTCCGCGCCGTACGCCCCTTGGGCCGCCACAAAGCGTTCCGGGTCCTGCCCGACGACTTGCCGCTCTGACGGGGGCCTCGATGCCGAAGTCCTGGTCACCGGGCGGGCCTTCGGGCGCGGTACCTGCCAGGAAACGCGGAAGGCACCCGGTCACACAACAGCCCCAGATCGCTGGCTTGGGGCTTCAAGAAGAGCGGGTGAAGCGACCGTAATGGCCGCGGTCACTGGATCAGGAAAGCCGCCCGGCCTCGTGAAGCGCGTCGAAGGCCATCTCGTCGACGACCGAGACTCGGCCCCGATCGGCGTAACGGAACCACGCCTTCTCGGCGATCTCCCGCGACGGGGTCAGCTCGCCGCGATGATCGGCGGTGTAACAGATCATCCGGAAGGGACCGTGATCCGGATGGTTCTCGCCGATCTCGAAAGTGCCGAAGTGCACCATGGAACCGGGGTCGATCGTCGCCTGCAGTTCCTCGTCGATCTCCCGCACCAGGGTCTCGCCGTCGGACTCGCCCGGCTCGCGATGACCGCCCGGGAAGTAGAAGCGATCTCTGCCGTGACTACGCGTCACCAACACCCGGTCGTCCCGAACCAGGATCCACGCCACCTTCTCCGGCACACCGTTGCCATCCGCCATGGCTCGGGACCGTATCGGACGGCATCGCCTGCGTCAGCACCGTCCGCACACTGAGCTTGGGAAGCTCGGGTTCTCTGAAGGCGGTAGCTACTCTGACCTGCGGTCGAGGCACGTTGCTGGAGTTGCTCTACTTCACTGCTGTACGTCCCTACGGCTCAGCTCCCCGATGTTCAGGACAGGAGGAGCCTAGGTCCAGTAACGTCAACTGGACTCAGCAGTCATGTAGTTGCCGACAAGGGGATTGATCGCTGCGCGGGCTCGGGACGAGCGCCGCTTCACGGCTCGGGGGGAGGCCGGAGGCGGACCTTCCGGTCTCGCGTGTCGACTCCCCCCGAAAGGCTCTATATGGAACTGGCGAGTTGGGTGACAGTCACTGTGGCCTCGGTTGCGGGAGGTGTTGCTGTTATTGGGCACCTCTTCGACCAAGTACCAGCGTTGTCACAGAAGATGATCACGGCGATTCGTTCTCTTCGTGCAGTACGCGATGAAGTGAAGCGGAACGGCAACGAGTGATTCTCGGTCGCGCCAGGCGTTGCCTCACTTGCCTCGGCGCGACCGCAATCATCAGGTCACCTCTCCGTGGGAGCAGGCTGCATTGGGCAGCCGTACGTCGGGAGCGTCTGCTGCCCTTAACACGACACTCGGGCATCCTCCTGAGCGGTATGGGCGTCGCCTTCAGAGCTAGGCCAACACGCTTTCCAACTGTGGTGGTGTGGTGGTGGGGTGTGTGCGGGGGCGTTCACCTGGGTTCATGGGCGGCCGACTGCCAGTGTCAGGGCGTCTTCGAGTCCCGCCTGAACTGTCGTGTACGCGGCTGAACGAGACGGAAACTGAGACGGATCACTCCGCTACTTGACTGTACTAATGATCACGCCGAACAACGAGGCGACCACCAAGAGGCAACTTCCGAAGGCGGCACCCGCGCGCAGGAGGGCACGAGGGACAGAGGCGCCGTCCAGCCGAGACAGGAGCGCCGCCACAGCACCCGTCAACAGAGCGACGACCACGGCGGCGAGCATCACGAGAGTAATCAGAGGCAGTGTGTCGAGGCTGGTCTTCACGGTGTGCTTCCTTCCATCAACCGGGCTTGGTGATACGGGAAGATGGCCGAACCCACGTACAACGGCGTTTACGGTGAACGAGAATGAACGCGTTGGCACACTCCGGGGAGCGGGCAAGGGGGCGACACAAGGTGAGCCGGGCAGACCAGGGGGGCGTGGTGGACGCCGAGAACAGCGAGTCGCCGCTAGAAGAGCTTGCACGCCGGCTGCGGCTGCTCCGAGCGGAGCGAAGAATTAGCGTCACGGCTCTAACGTCGAGAGTCGGCCTGGGACGCACGACTGTAAGTAAAGCGCTTAACGGCTCTTCCGTTCCCTCAGAGGAAACGATCGTTGCCCTAGCGACGGCCCTCCGTGCCGATGTCGGTCCACTTCTCCAACTGAGGGAGCAGGCTCATACACCCACCAGCAGGATTTACCGCATCGAGCGCAAACGAATTCGACAACCATCCGGAGAGGGCCCTGTTGGATTTGAGCAGCGATATCGACAATACGTTGCAAGGAGGCATGAGAAGCTATCAGTGATCGGCCTCGACTTGGCTTGCCCTGATCGATCCTGCTGGCCGCTTGATGCGGCCTATCTAAGCCTGGAATTGGCAGCCACTTCACCTGATCAAACATCTGCTATTCCGGGTATGGATGAGCTCGAGCGAACGGGTGCAGGAGTTCGAGCAGAGCAGGCCCTTTCTGAAAATCCGCGAGTTCTTATCCGAGGACTTGCAGGGAGCGGAAAAACGACTCTCATGCAGTGGCTTGCAGTGGGAGCAGCCCGCCAGAACTTGCCTAAGGAACTGGATCACCTTAACGATCATATTCCCTTCATCTTGCCCCTGCGAACGCTTGCTAGAACTGATAGCTTCCCAGATCCCGATCACTATCTAGCAGCGGTCAACTGCCCCTTGAACAGTGCCCAACCTGCAGGTTGGGTAGATGGAGTAATGAGCGACGGGCAAGGACTGCTGCTGATCGACGGCGTAGATGAAGTTTCCCAAGACCAACGCCCAAGGACGCGGGAATGGCTCCTCGAGTTACTATCTGCCTATCCGCTTAATCAATTCGTGGTGACCACGAGGCCAACGGCCGTTCCAGATGGCTGGCTAGCGAACTCTGGGTTCGGAGAATTGACCGTCCAGCCGATGGCAATCAAGGACGTATCGGTCTTCATAAGCAGGTGGCATGATGCCGCAAGAAAAGGCGTGACCGCCCCTGAAGAGGTTGAGCAACTTGATCATCTGGAAGTAAAATTGCGGGAGACCGTGCGTTCCCAGCACGGTCTGGCTCAGATGACAACGACACCGTTGCTCTGTGCTCTTGTTTGTGCACTCCATCGTGATCGGCATGGGCATTTGCCCCATGGGCGCATGGAACTGTACGCAGCTGCGCTATCGATGCTGCTGCACCGGCGTGATAGCGAGCGAAATATTCAACCGGAGGGGCTCCGGCTGAGTGAACGTCAGAGCATGCGACTTCTACAGCGTTTGGCTTACTGGATGGTCGATAATGGTCAGACTGAAATCAGTCGAATCGACGCGCTACATCACATCGGCGAAGCACTCCCGTCGATGCCTGACGTCTCCGAGCAAGGAGACGCACTGACTGTGCTTGATCACCTCGTGGAACGCAGTGGCGTTCTGCGTGCCCCGGACGACGACACCGTCGACTTCGTTCATCGGACGTTCCAGGACTATCTAGCTGCTAAAGCAGCAGTCGATAAAAGAAACATTGGAGTTCTAGTCAAGCATGCCCATGATGACCGCTGGGAGGATATCGTCCGCATGGCTGTGGCCCATGCCACTCCGGATGATGCGGACCAAATTCTCCGACGTCTCGTATCCCGAGGGGATCGGAATACCGCCAACGTTCAACTCCGAACTCGCCTATATTTGCTAGCTGCAGCATGCCTCGATTACGCAACGGAATTGGACCCCGAAGTAAGAAGGGAAGTGCACAGTCGGACAGCAGCTCTGTTGCCTCCGCGTAGCGTCCAAGAAGCCCATATACTGGCTGCTGCCGGGCGGGTAATCATTGATCTTTTGCCCGGGCCGGAGGGCCTGGAAGAGGACGAAGCCGAAGCAGTTGTTTATACTGCTGGAATGATCGGCGGCGACGCAGCGATGGCGCTTCTTAAGAAGTATATAGGTTGCGATAAAGGGCTCGTCCCCTGGTATATGCAGATGCATTGGAATCAGTTCGAAATCGGCGAATATGCTCGGGAGGTTTTGGCTCGAATGCCAAAGCTTCCCATTTTGGCCATACAGTCACACGAGCAGATGGAGGAGCTGACGTGCTTGGCGGTCCCTGGCAATATTTCACTGACCGGAGACTTTACCGTTAGTCAGATTGAAGGAGTAATTGAGCGGACTACAGTCCGATCTTTGGCACTATATAAGAATGACACCCTGGTTAGTCTTGATTTTCTTGCGGCGCGCAATTCTCTTAGGGAGCTGAGTATTAACTCCTGTGCGCATTTGGGTGACCTTACGCCGTTGTCTGGTATGCCTATCTCTACAGTCAGGATTTGGCAGGATGATTGGAATAGTGAAACCGGTATCGACGGATTGACGCAGCTTCGGACGCTGGAGTTGAACTCTATACTGCCTTATTCTCACATTGGCGAGCTACCCGCCTGTACAAATTTGACCTCGCTAGACCTGGGCTACAGGACATGCAGCTCCGTCACTCTCCAAGGGATTACACGGTGGCCTAACCTGGAGAGGCTCAGAGTATTTGTTCAATTTCATGTGGAGGAGTTTCCTGAGATATCTAATCTAGAACACCTGTCCACTCTTGAACTATTTGGGTGGCATTCTGGTGAGTATGTGTCGACCCTTTCTCCGATGGAGAGTGTGGAGACATTGGTTCTCGCCAGTTTGTACGAATTTGACTGGCGTCAGATTAGGGAGAAGTTTCCCAGGCTTCGCAATCTCAAAATTACCAGCACCTCCTCGGTGAGGATTGATATTTCAGCCTTGTGTGATATACCTGGCCTGAGTGTCGATGTGCGAGGCGTCGAAAACCTGCAAGGCGCCGACAACTTTCCACCCGAAATGCTCAAAATATTTCCGCGCCCGCGTTCCTGAGCGGTAGAAAAGCGGTCGGTGTAGCGGCTTTGGGGTGGCGCTGCTTTGGCGCGAGTGATCATGGCCCCGTAAGCTTCCGGCGCGTCGGGCAGTCTGTGGACCTGCCCGGTAAAGCACGACGTTGGGGCCATGATCTTCGAGGCTCGCGCCAAAGTGGCTCCGTAAAGCCGTGGAGCCGACCGCCCCAGCCACGACGTACCCCTTCTCTGGCACCAGGTGACTGCATGCTTGAGCGCGGCACCGGCGCCGGCCGGGCTGGAGCGGGGCGGAGACAGGAGCGCAGGCCCGGCCGGGGGTCGGGCCGCGCGCGGGGAGCGGAGCGAGCCGCCTTGAACCAGTAGAGAAAGTTGTTACTCAGGCCGCGGCCGAGGTGTGTCTAGGCTGGGGTGGCTTCGTTCCAGTCTCGGTTGATGCTTGACCTTGTGGCCTCACCTGATGCTGGACACCCCTTGCCTCGGCTTGGTTGTTCGTCTCCAGCCCGGACGTGCCCGGGTGACGGGGCCGCTTGTGTCAATTGTGGATGTCAAGATTCTCGGATGACTGCTTCTCCGCACCCTGCTGGGACCGTGTCCACGGTGGCGACCGACGCTGGAATGCTCGCCCTCTGGGACCCCCAACGCTTTAGCGACATTGTCGATTACGACACCTGGGACCCGCAGCTCGGCGAGGACGAGGACGTTGAACGGCATATCCGTGCTGGCGCGTTTGTCCCCATCAACATCCGGTGTGACGGTGCCTTCGGAGTCCTGGTCCGCATAGGTGCGGTCGGCCGGCCCGCCGAACTGACGGAGCAGGAAGGCAGGTACTGCCTGGCCACCTCGGACGCCTATCTGCTGCACTCATCGGGGCAGGCGTGGCTCAGCGGTATCGAGGCGGTAGGCGCCGAAGCATGGTCTGAAACGGTGCAGTTCGACCTGCCCGCGGCCCGATACTCGGTCGTGATCCACCTGATTGCGTGGGAAGACGAACCGGGCAGCCACAACGAGGATGGCACCCCGTCCAAGACCGCTCTCCCCGACTTTGTCGCCCTCATCAACCCCGCCGGGTCGGCACGGGGAAATTTCCGCTCCGCAGTGGCAACGTTCGACCGGCCGGAGGGCTGATGACCAGACGCAGACGTCCTGTATCGCCGACATCAAGCCGCCATCGACCATCAACTAGGAAGCGACTCTGCGGCTGGGATGCGCCAAAGCGGAGCCTCGTACTGCTCCGGTCGGCTGCTGAGCAGTAGCTCCCTGAGGTCCTGGCGCTGCTTGCCGTTGAGGCCGAGTGCCTCGGTGATCCTGCGGAACGTCGTGTGGGTGATGCCGCGGCTGCGGGTGTCGGCCTCGAACTGGTCGAGTTGGCGGAGCGTGCCCTCCGGGTCGAGCTTCTGTTCTGGCTGGATCCCGAGCCAACTGGCCTTGTTCCGCTCGTAGTCGATCTCCGAGTAGCCGCAGATTTCGCGGCTGTACTGCTCGGCCTCCTCCAGGCTCTCCGTCGCGAGGATGGCGCGGGCAAGCTCGTTGCGATTGAGTGCGTCGTCCAGGTCCGCTTCGTGGACGGTGGGGCTTTCGTCGCGGAGTGGGACGGGCAGGCCGGCGTCCCTGACTTCGCAGAGGCCGCGGACTCCCCTGGCCGTTGCCGCCAACATGGCCGTCGCCTCGGAAGGGTGCCACTCCAGAACCGAGCTGATCGGGTCGACGTGCTCGGCCGTGAACGTCAGAAGCACCGGGCCAATACGGTCCTGCAAGTCCTCGGCCGGGATCTCTCCGTCCAGCCCGGGACCGGCGACCAAGAGCCTTACGGGTGCGTTGACTTGGCAGCACGCCGCCAGGGTGAGGGCATCGCCGAGCGGACTGCGGAGCGTTGGTTCGTCGCCCTTGGCGAGGATGTCGCCGCCAACGTCCAACAAGTCGATGGACTCGGGGGCCAGATGCTCAATGACTTCTTCGAGCTGGCGCACGATGCCCTCGGCGCCTTGCATTGGATCGATCAGGGCGAAGGTGTGCGGCAGTTCGGCTGCCAGCCGGGGGAGTGTTGAGCCGACGGGAGCGATTGGCCTTGCTTCGCTGGGCACGGTCCAGACGCTTGGGGTGAGTGGACGCAGGCCCGTGAAGTTAGCCGGTCCTCGTGGTCCTGGTACCGGATCGATCAGCAGGCGGTCCCACGCGTACGTGAGGATCACCGCCGGGCCTCCGCCACCTCCGTAGAGGGCTGCGTCGAGCATTGCGGCGGCGACTGCGTCGCCCCCTCCTCCTGCTGCCACGATCAAGCGCGTCACCCGCATCAGCGTACGGGTTCCCCTGCTGACCACTCACCCTATAGTGGCTACTGGTCATAGCCACTTAGGGAAGGGGCTCCGATGCCGCAGATCGAAGAGACCCAGCCCAAGTACCTCCAGATCGCTCACCACATCCGCGATCAGATCTTGCGAGGCGACTTGAGGCCTGGCGATGAGGTTCCGTCGGAGCGGCAACTCGCGGCTTCCTGGAATGTTTCGCGGCCCACGGCAGCTCGGTCGCTGGAAGCCTTGAGTCATCAGGGTCTGGTCGAGAAGCGGCAGGGGTCGGGCACCTACGTGCGTGGGCTTGCCGTGAACCGGCGGGCTCGGGAGCTCTACGGCCGGGCGAAGCAGACCGGCAAGATCTACACGGCTGGCGAGTATGCGGTGATCACGTCGGCCGGTTGGCTTGAGGCCCCGGATTACGTGGCCGAGGCGCTGAGTCTGACGCCTGGAACCCGAGCTGTTCACCGCCGTCGCGTGACCAAGAACGAGTCCGGGCCCATCACGATCTCCACTTCATGGTTCAGCGCCGCTGTTGGCGAGCGTGCCCCCAAGCTCCTTGATCCTGAACGGATTCAGGAGGGGACGCTCATGTATGCGGAGGGCATGACGGGCCGTCAAGGCAGCTACGCCGAGGATCGGATGTGCGCCAGATTGGCGACCGATGACGAGGCAGCTGATCTTGAACTCGACGCGGGTTCAGCCGTCCTGATTGTCCATCACGTGGTCTATGACATGCATGATCACCCCCTGGAGTTCGCCGAGGCGACTTACCCTCCCGGCCGTTGGGCGTTCGAGCAGGGTTACCCGATCAGCTAGAAACCCCCGTCTCTCTGAGCGAACCGCTTGTGGCTGCGAGTGGCTAATGCCACTATCCAGTAAGTGGCTAAGGCCACTTGACCGGAAGGGGCATGGGCGTGAGCCAGGAGCGCACCGAGTTACGGCACGTGCCGCGGAAAGCGGACTGCCGTGGATGCCGGGGACGAGGGTGGAAGCACGTCGGTTCGCGCTCCACCTTGGCGCTCTCTGTCACCGATGCTCGCGCCCGTGCGACATCCAAGCGGCGCTGTCTCGACTGCGACGGCACCGGTAGGGAGTAGAGGTGCTCATGGCGGATGCACACAATGAGTCCGGTGAGACGGCTGCTGGGCCGCCGCCGATCGGGGGCATGACCCTCTATCCAGTGCCCGAGTCCGTTGCCCGGGCGCGGCGCTGGTTTCGTAAGTTCACCGCTCCGTACAACCTGGCCTGTTCGATCGATGACTGTGTGCTGATGCTCTCCGAGCTGGTGACGAACGCGATTCTCTATGGAGAGGCCGAGGACGCTTGGCGGGTGCGAGTCGAGTGGTCCCGGGTGGGGGAGGCGCTGCGGGTCGCCGTTCACAATCCCGGGTTCCCGGCGGACGTCCGGCTGCGCAGTCCCGACGCCAATGACGCGCACGGAAGAGGGCTGCTCCTCGTCGACGCGCTGGCAGATTCCTGGAGTGCCGGCCCGAGCCCCTTCGGCGGAACCGTCGTGTCGTTCCAGGTCGACCAGGCCTGGAAGCCGTGACAACGACCTGCCCAGTCGGCGCCCACGAGTTCGAGGGTGTTCATCGGCCGCCTCGACTGAGTAGGCAGGTTGCCAGGTGACCTGGCGGATTCTCACTAGGCGGAGCTATGGCGTACGAGGTGGCTGCAGCCAAGTATGTGTGCCTGGCGCAGACGCTCCAGGGGCCCGCGGTCCGCTAGCCGGCGTCGCGTTCGACGCCGCGATCGGGTGCGCTCATGTCCCCCGTCGCGGGTGTGCCGTCGGCGAGCGCGTAGCGCAGGTACACGGTGCCGTTGGGACCGGCTGCCGGCGGTTCGAGGAGTGTGAGGTTCGTGGGTACCTCGCCGCCGTCGAACAGCTTCTTGCCGACGCCGAGCACGATCGGGTGCACCCAGAGGCCGAGACGGTCGAAGAGCTTCTCGCGCAGGAGGGTCTGCACCAGGTTCAGGCTCCCGACGACCTTGATGTGCTGGTGCCGGTCGCGGATCTCGCGCACCGCGCCGGGCAGATCCGGGCCGAGCTGCGTGGACCCGGCCCATGAGAGGTCGGGTTTGCCGCGGGAGGCCACGTACTTCGGGACGCTGTTGAAGAGCGTGGCGATCTCGTTGTCCTCGCCGCCCTTCTGGTGCGGCCAGTAGGCGGCGAAGATGTCGTACGTCCGCCTGCCGAGCAGGAGAGCGTCCGTGCCCTCGTACGCGGCAGCGATCCGGGCCCCGGCGGGCTCGTCCAGCAGCGGCGCCTGCCAGCCGCCGAACGGGAAACCCACCGGATCCTCGTCGGGGCCGCCGGGCGCCTGCGCGACGAGGTCGAGGGTTGCGAACATCTCGATGTCGATGAGTCCCATGCCGTACTCCCGATGCGTTGGTTGTTTCGCTCGGAAGGTAGACCTGCGGGCGGCGTCGGACTCATCGCCGCGACGGCATCCAACTGAGGACAACAAAAAGCCCCCTGGTTCAAGACCTGGGGGCTTCGAATGGAGCGGGTGACGAGAATCGAACTCGCACTCTCAGCTTGGGAAGCTGGGGTGATCTAGGGCTGATTCGGCCGATGAGCTGGTGAAACGAGGGAATCACGGCCCGAGTCGCCGCGCGTGGCCGAACCGTGATTCCCCGTAGTTCCCCGCTCGATTCGGTGCGGCTGTGGTGCGGAGCCTTGGTGCCGGGTGGTTGAGGGCGCCCCTGCCTAGTTGGAGACGTGGGGGCTCGGCAGGGCGGCTCCGAAGTAGCCCTTGGTGTTGCGAACGGTGATTCCGGCGGTCTTGCCGCACAGGTTGATCGAACCGCTCAGGACCGGGCCAGAGGCCGAGCCGAGGGCGGTCCACAGGCAACCGTCGCTGTTCTCCGTGGGTACGCCGACGACCGTCTCGGCCTTGCCGTCCTTATTGAGGTCGGCGAGGTGGACGCTCGCTCCGAACGAGTCGCCCACCTCTGCGGCACCGGGTACGTCAGCCGTGTTCTGGGTGTACCCGACCGCCTTGGTCGTGGTCAGGCCGGAGGCGGAGCCACGCAGCAGAACGGCCGTGCCTGCCAATTCGAGCGTGCCGACCGCCTCACCGGGAGAGCCGACGAGGACGTCGGCGTACCCGTCGGCGTTGACGTCACCGACGCTGAGCGACTGTCCGAACTGGTCGCCGTCCTCGGCGGTTCCCGGGACTCCGGCCGTGTCCTGGTGGAAGACCTGTGGCTGCTGGTCGACGGTGATGCCCTGCGCGCTGCCGTAGAGGACCTGGATCTCGCCACCGCGGTGCGCAGCGCCGGTCGCGTTCATAAGGGAATCGTCATCCGCGATACCAGTGACGAGGTCGCCGTAGCCGTCACCGTTGACGTCACCGATCTGGCCGGCGTGGCCGTCGGCGTGTGGAAGTTCTATGGGCCAGTTGGCGGGATAGTCGTCGGTCGGAGGGCCGTTGTCGACGTACACGGGTCCACGAAGGTCGTCGTCCGCGGGCCCGACCAGCCAGTAACGCTCCGCCCTGCCATCGCCGTTGACGTCTCCCATCACCACGCCACGGGTCCCGCCGAGGCGGCTTTCCCGGTAGTTGGAGGCGGCCTGTCCGGTTCGGGTGAAGGGGCCGGTGTAGGAGGCGCCCTCGCAGCGCGAGCCAATGGTCACCTCCGGGGCACCGTCCCCGTTCATGTCACCTGTGGCCACGGAGTTCCCGAAGCCGCAGTACGTGCGGCCGTCCCCGTATCCGGCCGGCGGAGAGATGGTCGCACCGCCCGTCAGCCCGCTGGGCCCACCCCATACGACGGTTGCGGAGCCCCGGGACTCCTTGTCGCCGACCTGCTCCCTCGGGGTCCCGATGATCAGATCCGCGTACCCGTCCCGATCCAGATCGGCGCTGGCAACCGTCGTGCCGAAGGCGTCCCATTCCTCGGGGTCGCCGGGGATACCGGAGGTCGCCTGTGTGATGACCGTCCGGTGCGTGGTGCTCACTGATGAGGCCGACCCGTACAGGACGACGACGGCACCGGCCTCCTCCACGCTGCCATTGGCGGCGTAGGGCGCGCCGACAGCCAGGTCCCGGTAGCCGTCACCGTTGAAGTCGTCCTGGACGGCTGCGGTGTTGGCCCCCTTGTAAGGACTGGTGGCGGAAGCCGTCGCCGGGGTGAGGGCGAAGGTGATGAGGGGTGCGAGTACGGCGGCGGCCGTGGCTGCTCTGCGCAACATGACTCCTTGGCGGAAGGACGGGGACTGCAGGGACCGCGGAACGACAGGAGCGGCAGCACCTGAAGCTCAGTCGCCCCACTGGACACACGAGAAACCCTCAAGGTTGTGCGCGATGCGCTCCCATCTCAGGACTGCACCCGCTACGCCGTCTCAAAGAGCTCTTTGTCCTGGTAGGGCTGTTTGCCCGGAGCGGGTTCATGACTGATCGGGGTCAACTCGGTGGCTGCACGAGGCGCGACTGACCGGGACCGCTCTGGGGCGCGGTCTTCAACGTGTGAGTGGGTGGCCGGCCCGGAGATCATTTACGCGTGCGGCGGCGGTACTCACACTCGCGATCGCTCTGGCAGCCGCCCTGGCGACCTTGTGCGCCACGCTCAAGGACACGATGGCCCGCGCGGGACAGTCTTGGAGAAGGCGGCGCTGATCTCCCAGCACTCCGACCAGGGGCGTCAGCGTGAGGTCGCCGACGGGCTCGACGAGATGGTGCGGGCTCAGCGTGCGAAGCACCACAAGGAGCCGCCCGACAGCCGTAATGGTGCGGATGTGGTGCGCGACAGCCGAACAGGTCGAGACAACGAACAAGGCCCAGGTCACCGACCTGGGCCTCATCTATGGAGCGGGTGACGAGAATCGAACTCGCACTCTCAGCTTGGGAAGCTGATGTTCTACCACTAAACTACACCCGCGTAAGACGCCGGTTGAGCCGGTGTCGAATCGCCCGCTCACTCTACCTCATGCCTGGCCCCGGGTGCTGAAGCCGACGGGGTCAGGCGGCGTTTCGGGGGGTGGACGCGGCTGCGGGGGGCCGAAGTTGGGGCGTACGGTGGAGGCGCTGGAGAGGGTCCCGGCGGAACCGGAGTGCCGCCTGGAGACCCGTCCCTTCCATCCCGTAATGTGGCTTTCGTCGTCAGTCAGACGCAGCTCTTGGGGAAGGGAATCCGAGGACTTGATGGAGCGCACCGTCGTCCGTTGTGCCGAGGGGCACGTATTCAGCACCACTTCGTTCCCGATGCAGCAGGCCGAGCGGCTCGGCCCCGGTCGGTTGATCAGGTGTCCGCGGTGTGCGCGGCTCCGGAGCGTCGTTCCGGTGACGCTGCAGAAGCACTGATCGGTGGAAGCGGCGAGGTAACGAGGAAGTTCGCGGGCGCGCGGGCCGTCCGATTGTGGGCGGTCCGCGCGCCTTGCGTATCCTCGGGGCGTGCTTCTCTCTGACAAGGACATCCGGGCCGAGATCGACGCCGGACGGGTCCGTATCGATCCGTACGACGAAACCATGGTGCAGCCCTCGAGCATCGACGTGCGGCTCGACCGCTACTTCCGGGTGTTCGAGAATCACCGCTACCCGCATATCGACCCGTCGGTCGAGCAGGCGGACCTCACCCGGCTCGTCGAGCCCGAGGGCGATGAGCCGTTCATCCTGCACCCCGGCGAGTTCGTGCTGGCGAGCACGTACGAGGTCATCTCGCTCCCCGACGACCTCGCCTCGCGGCTGGAGGGGAAGAGCTCGCTCGGGCGGCTCGGGCTCGTCACCCACTCCACCGCCGGCTTCATCGATCCCGGGTTCTCCGGGCACGTGACGCTGGAGCTGTCGAACCTCGCCACCCTGCCCATCAAGCTCTGGCCGGGGATGAAGATCGGGCAGCTGTGCATGTTCCAGCTCAGCTCGCCGGCCGAGTTCCCGTACGGGAGCGACCGGTACGGCTCCCGTTACCAGGGTCAGCGCGGACCGACCGCCTCCCGCTCCTTCCTCAACTTCCACCGGACCCAGGTGTGAGGTGAACGCGCCGGACGAGCCGCACCATCGCGGTCGGCGAGTCCGTCGCAGGCAACCTGTCCGGCACGGGCAGCCTGTCCGTCGCAGGCAGGCAGGCAGGCAGGCAGTCCGTCCCAGGCGACGAGTCCACCGAACGCAGCGAGCCCAGCGAATGCGGCGAGACCTTCGGGAGCAGCGAATTCCATGACTGACGTGCGCGAGAACCTGACCTATGAGCGATTCGGGGGTGCGGTTCGCGAGCTCGCCCAGGCCATCGCCGACGACGGGTACGAGCCCGACATCGTGCTGAGCATCGCCCGCGGCGGGGTCTTCGTCGCCGGCGGTCTCGCCTACGCCCTCGACTGCAAGAACATCCACCTCATCAATGTGGAGTTCTACACAGGAGTTGGTCAGACTCTCGAAATGCCCGTTATGTTGGCTCCGGTTCCGAACGTGATTGATTTCTCGAATAAGAAAGTTCTGATTGCGGACGACGTTGCCGATACCGGCAAGACCTTGAAGCTGGTGCACGACTTTTGCCTCGATGCGGTAGCCGAGGTTCGGTCCGCAGTGATTTATGAGAAGTCGCACAGCCTCGTGAAGTGCGAATACGTCTGGAAGCGCACGGACGAGTGGATCAACTTCCCGTGGAGCGTTTTGCCTGTAGTACGTAAGTCGGGGGAGCCGATCACTCCCTCGAAGGAAGCGCTTTGACCTGCCTGGCCCCGCGGACACCACTCCACGGATAGCGCGAGGGCCCCGACTTACTGCCGGGGCCCTTACTTGTGCGAGCCGGCGGGATCCCCGCCCGGAGCGACTGGCTGCGATACTTCGTTGCTGTGCCGTAGCCAGCGGATAGGCGCGCCGCCAACGCCGCGGCGTCCGCGCGCGCTCGACGGCGCGCTGCTTCTGCGTCGCCTCGTACCCCTCGGCGAGCTGCCTCGCGACGATTCCCAACAGCCGCGCCTCGGCATCCGCGTACAGATCATGAACGCCGGCCGAGAGGCCTTCGGCCATTCCGGGGTGGATCGGCACAGCGGCACCGCCTTTACCAGCAGGAACGCTAGTGCTGTGCGTACGCAATAACGCGTACCCGAAATGCGTCGGTCATTCGAGACAAAATGCACGACAATGGGGGCAGGATTGGCGCGCGGGCACATATTTCCGTGATGTCTTGACGGAACGGGGCGTGGCGTAAATGGCCTGTGTGGCCTTTGGTGGCGGTGCACTCATCATAGTCATGGGTGGCGGTCTTGCTCTCGGGCTGGATAGCCCGGCGCGACAACTGGTCGCTATTGCTACTTGTGTTCTCGGAATTTACGTCATGAGTCGAGGTTGGGGCGATCTGATGACCCCTTCCTACCGCCGGAGAAATCCTGGTCCTGGACAGGTCAGATGCTCATCGTGTGGCGGATCAGGGAAATCTGACACCCTCTTCCACTACCACTCCGCCGGCCGCACGCCTCTGGATTGTCCTAGCTGTCACGGTTCCGGAATCGGCTACCGATGATCTCTTCCAGTAGCCGGCGGAGCGTACGGCTTGCCGCGCGATCGATTCGGCGGTCGACCGGTGCTCGGCGACCCTGATCGCGAACTGCGACAGGGTGATACCGGCGCTGTTCTCGGTCGGCGGGATGGACAGGGCGGCCCGGTGGTGTGCCCACAGCCGGCGTCGTCCGTCGTGGCGGCGCTGCCGTTCGGTGCGGTAGACGTCGGCGAGCCGCTTACGGTCGCCCGAGTACCACGCGCACGGACGAGTGGATCAACTTCCCGTGGAGTGTCGAACCCCCCGTGGTCACGCGGGTCGGCCAGGTTCTCGACGCCTGAGCCGGCGTCGACCGGCGATCACCTGGTGAGCCGGTGACAACCGGTGACAGCGCGCGGTCGCCCCTGCGGATGCGCCCCCGCCCCCGCGGCGAGACGCTGGAAGGGTCAGCCCCGCGGTGTCCGATTGGGTACGTGACGTTCCACCGCGCCCGTGGATCATGACGGTGCCGGGGCCCTCGCGAGGGGAGCGATCGTCATGGACGGCAGCACACTGGAGGCGATGCGGACCGCACTGCGGGGTCCGGTCGTCGCCCCCGAGGATTCCGGGTACGACCGGGCCCGTACGGTCTACAACGCGATGATCGACCGGCGGCCGGCCGCAATCGTGGGCTGCCGGGACGCAGGCGACGTCATGGACGCCGTCGACTTCGTCCGCGACCGCGGTCTGGAGGTCGCCGTGCGCGGCGGCGGACACAGCGGCCCCGGGCTGTGCCTGGTGGACGACGGCGTCACCATCGATCTGTCACCGATGAGCTGGGCGCGCGTCGATCCGGTCACCAAGACCGCCCAGGTGGGCGGCGGCAGCACGCTGGGCGATCTCGACCACGCCGCCCACGCGTTCGGCCTGGCCACCCCCGCCGGGATCATGTCGACGACGGGCGTCGGCGGGCTCACCCTCGGTGGCGGGCACGGTCACCTGACCCGCAAGTACGGACTGACCGCTGACAATCTGCTCAGCGCCGACGTGGTGCTCGCCGACGGCGGGTTCGTCACCGCGAGCGAGAAGGAGCACGCGGATCTCTTCTGGGCGCTGCGCGGTGGCGGCGGGAACTTCGGCGTCGTCACGTCCTTCACCTTCGAGCTGCATCCCGTGCACACGGTCGGTCTGGGCATCACCCTGTGGACGCTGGACCGCATCCAGGACGTACTGCGGTGGTACCGCGACTTCCTGCCGCAGGCGCCCGACGATCTGAACGGGTTCTTCGCGGTGCTCGCCGTGCCGCCGGGGCCGCCGTTCCCCGAGGAGATCCACGGACAGAAGATGGGCGGTGTGGTGTGGTGCTGGACCGGAGACGTCGACCGTGTCGAGGAGGTGCTCGCACCGGTGCGGGACGCCGGGCCGCCCGCCTTCCACTTCACCGCGCCGATGCCGTACCCCGCGGTGCAGAGCATGTTCGACCAGCTGATTCCCGCCGGGCTGCAGTGGTACTGGCGCGGTGACTTCTTCGACCGGATCACCGACGACGCCATCGGCGTGCACGCCAAGTACGCGGAGGGCCTGCCCACCGATCTGTCGACCATGCACCTGTATCCGATCGACGCGGCCGCTCATCGGATCGGCGCGGACGACACCGCGTGGGCCTACCGGGACGCCGTCTGGTCCGGCGTCATCGGCGGAATCGATCCCGATCCCGCGAACGCGGAGGTCATCAGGCAGTGGGCGGTCGACTACTGGGAGGAGCTGCATCCGCACTCCATGGGCGGCGCGTACGTCAACTTCATCGGCGCCGACGAGAGCCAGGAGCGGGTCAGGGCCACCTACCGCGACCACTACGACCGGCTCGCGGCGATCAAGCGGACCTACGACCCGCAGAACCTCTTCCACGCCAACCAGAACATCGAGCCGGCGCCGGCCGGTTGATTCACGAAGAGGCGAGCCGGCCGGGTCCGCCCCGCAGCAGCGGGGCGGATCCGGGCCCTAGAACGTGCCCAGCTTGATGATCGACAGAATCGCGATCAGCTGGATCGCCGACGCTGCCAGCGCCTTCGGCCACGGCAGGTCGTGCGAGCGGGACACCATCAGGGTGAGCAGCGCGCCGGCCGCCACCCAGGTCGCCCAGCCGAGGAGTTGGACGAAGGACGCGTCGCCGCCGAAGAACATGGCGACCACCAGGCGCGGGGCGTCCGTGATCGACATGATCAGCATGGACAGGCCGACCGTCGGCTGCCAGGCGCCGTCGCCGCCGAGCTGGCGGGCCAGGGTGTGGGTGACCACGCCCAGGATGAACGTACTGAGGACGATCGCGACGGCCGTGATGAGGACGATCGGCACCGCGTTGGAGAGGGTGGCGTTGATCGCGTCCTCGCGGGCTCCGTCGAAGCCGAAGACGGCGAGCAGGCCGTAGAGGAACGTGACGACGAGGGCCGGGCCCCACATCGCGTAGTCCCGCATCTGGAGGAAGGTCTGGTTGGGGCGGGCGACGATCCCCTTGAGCAGGTCCTTCCAGTACAGGCGCGGGCCCACCGGCGGGGCCGCGGCCTGACCGGCGCGGTAGGTCTCGCCCTGGTTGTACGGGTCCTCGCCGACCGCGAAGGCCTGGGTGTGCCCCGGCTGGTTGGCCGCGTACGGGTCCGGGCTCTGCGGGTAGCCCTGGCCGCCGTCGCCGTAGTACTCCGGCTCGCCCGGGCCGCCGCCGGCCTGGGGCCAGCCTCCCTGCTGTCCGCCCTGGGGCTGACCGCCGTAGCCCTGTCCGCCGTACTGCTGCTGCGGCGCGGGTGGGTAGCCGTACGGCGGCCGGCCCGGTCCCTGGGGGGACTGCTGGGCCTGCGGGGCCCGAGGGGCCTGCTGTCCGTACGGCTGCTGCCGCGGGTGTTGTTGCGGTCGCCCTTGCGGGGTGCGGTTGTCCCGGCCGCGTCCGATCCTGAATCCAGCCACGTAATCGAACGTACCTGGTCCCGGAGAGTGACGTGCCCGGCCTGGGGGATTGGGCCCGGCTTTGCGGCCGACCTGTGACATCCCCTAAGGGGACAGAAGGCCTGGTCTCAGTGGCTGCTCAGGGTCTTGCCGTAGGTGAGCGCACTCGTCGGGGACGCCAGGACCAGTCGGGCGGGGGTGATGGTGCAGGAGCCGTCGACCGAGGCCGACGGGAGCACCCGTACGCCGCCCGACGAACCGTTCTCGCCGGGGGAGCCGACCGCCACGTCCGGGGTGCCGTCGTGGTCGTAGTCACCCGTCGTGACCGCCGCGCCGAAGGCGTCGCCAGCTTCCGCGACGCCCGGGACGCGCGGGGTGTCCTGCTGGTACGCGACCGAGTGGCCCTCTCCGTACCTGCCGACGAGGCCGTTCGGGCCGCCGAGGAGCAGGGTCGCGGCGCCCCCCTTCGCTCGGCTGCCGATCGCCTCGCCGGGGGCGCCCGCGACGAGGTCGTCGCGGCCGTCGTGGTCCATGTCGGCCACGGCCACGGCGGCGCCGAACCGGTCGCCCTGCTCCGGGACGCCCGGGATGCCGGGCCTGGCCTGGCTGATCCGGGTGTTGCCGTACGCCCCGAGACCCTCCGGACCGCCCCGGACCACGTTGACGTATCCGGCCTTCGTGCTGCCGTCGACCGTCGCGTCCCGCACGCCCGCCGCGAGGTCCGCGTAGCCGTCGTCGTCGAGGTCGCTGGTCACCGCCGCCGGAGCGGTCGCCGCCGCGGGTGACGCGAGGGCTGCCCCGGCGGTGGCCGCCACGGCGACGGCGGTGGCGGCCAGGACGTATCTCCGTATGCGCTGTCTCTTCGACACGGGGGCTCCAACCTGGATTGCGGGCGAAGGGGGCACTCGTGTGACATGCGGGGATGTCGGGGGTTGTGCGGGGGGCACCCGGTGTCGCAGGGGCGTGCGGATGGGGAGTCGAAGCGTGTGCCGGGCGGAGGCACCTGAGCGGGGGCCGGGAGACGAGTCGGGCCCGCGCCGGGGTCGGCGCGGGCCCAACTGGGAGAGGGAATGCGTCAGTTGGCGGCGTTGGAGCCGAACACCGGGTAGCCGTCGGTGGAGACGCCGACCGCGGAGGGGGCGAGGGAACGCGCGCCCGTGGTGGTGATCTTGGTGCCGCCGGAGGGCAGGTAGGTGAGCGCGCCGTTGAAGTCGTTCTCGCCGTTCGCGCCGACCAGCAGGTCCGCGTGGCCGTCCTTGGTGACGTCGGTGAGCTTGACCTCGGTGCCGAAGTAGTCGTCCTTCTCGTCCGTGCCGGGCACACCGGCCGTCGACTGGGCGAAGTACTGCGAGCCCGAGGACGTGTTCAGGCCGGAGGCGGAGCCGTACAGGACGGTCACCGCACCCGTGTTGACGACGCCGCCCAGGTTCTCGCCCGAGGCGGCGACGGCGAGGTCCTGGAAGCCGTCGCCGTTGATGTCGCCCATGGACAGCTCGCCGCCGAACCAGTCGCCGGACTCCGAGGAGCCGGGCACGGAGCCGGAGTTCTGGGTGACGGCCACCGTGTTGGCCGGGCCGTCGGCGGAGCCGTAGATGATGTGGACCTGGCCGCCGGTCACCGACTCGGGGACGGACGGGGTGCCGTCCGTGGACGGGTCCCACTCCTGGCCGGTGACGATGTCGCCGTAGCTGTCGCCGTTGACGTCGCCGATGGCCGTGATGACACCGCGCTTGAGCTGCACCGCGGAGGAGGAGTCCAGACCGGAGTCCGTGCCGGGGATGTAGTAGTTGGTGTTCCAGCCGTAGTCGCTGTCGGTCTCGAAGCCGTCGACCACGAGGTCGGTCCTCTTGTCGCCGTTGACGTCGCCCGCGGTGAGGTTCAGCGGGCCGGCGTACTGGCCGCCGGAGACGATGTCCGGCTTGACCGTGTAGCGGCCGCCGTACGAGCCGGAGGGGCTGATGCCGCCCTTGAAGACGTAGATCGTGCTGGCGGAGGAACCGACCGCGAGGTCGTCCTTGCCGTCGCCGTCGTAGTCGCCGGCGGCGAGGGTGTGGCCCCAGCGGTCGTGCGAGGAGACCGCCGGGTCCTTGATCGTCGTACCGCCGGTGAGGCCGGCGGACGAACCCCACAGGATGAGGACGGTACCGCCGTCGGTGTCGCCGTCTACGTCCTCGTACGCGGCCGACACGGCCAGGTCGTCGAAGCCGTCGGCGTTGAAGTCGCCGTACGCGCTGACCCAGCCGAAGGCGTCGCCCTTCTCGGCCGAGCCGGGGACACCCGTGGTGTTCTGGCTGACCGTCTTGCGGTTCGACGAGGTCACGCCGCTCGCCGACCCGTACAGGGCGACGATCTGGCCGGCCTCCTTCTTTCCGCCGACGGTGGCGTTGCCCGCGGAGAACGCGGTGTCGCCGTATCCGTCGCCGTTGAAGTCCGCCTCGTGGTGATGGACCGAGTCCGCGGCGAGTGCCGTGGTGGTCGTGAACGTGAGCAGACCGCCCGTCAGCGCGGCCGTGGCGGCCGTCGCGAGGGCGATGCGCAGGTGCTTGTGCATGCGGGATTCTCCTGCGGCATGCGGGGGACGCGTGGCGGGCGTCCACAGTCAATGGGGTGCGGACCGCCCGTGTTTGCCTGGAGTTGTCCTGGGCGTCATGGGTCGGTCAGCGAACAGGAGACCGATGCCGGGACGTGAGGGTTGTACGTGAATTCGGAAAAGTTTTGAGGTGGTTGGGACGTGCGGGATACGGCGTCCCGCTGCGGATCAGCGGCCGAGTTCCGTTCCGTACCCCTTTGCCCCGGACAGACCCAGGCTGCTCGGGGTCAGCGCGCGGGCGCCCACCGGGTACGTGTCGGACGTGGTCGGGATGTACCAGACACCGCCGGTGGTGGTGTTCTCGTCGGGGGCGCCGGCCGCCAGGTCCGCGCCGCCGCCCGGGTGGTAGCGGCCGCTGGTCACCGCGGCGCCGAAGCGGTCGCCGGCCTCGGCGGTGCCGGGGACGCCCTGGCTGTTCTGCGTGTACGTGATGCCGCCGGCGACGGGGCCCTGCGCGGTGCCGTTCAGGACGGTGACCGAGCCGGCGCTCGTGAGGGAGCCGACGGCCTCGCCCGGGGCGCCGACGACGAGTTCGGGTGCGCCGTCGCCGTCCAGGTCGCCCACCGCGACCGCGTTGCCCCAGGCGTCGCCCGGCTCGGCCGTGCCGGGAACGCCGGCCGACGACTGCGACAGGCAGGTGTCCGAGCCGCCCTTCAGCCCGCCCGCGCTGAACCGGACGAGGACCGCCCCGCTCGACTCGTCCGGGCACGGTGACGGCACGTCGGCCTCGGGGTTGTCGTGGCGCTGGCCGAGGACCAGGTCGTCGGCCCCGTCGCCGTTCAGGTCGCCGGCGGCGAGGGAGGCCGCGTAGTCGCCGGTGCGCCAGGTCTCGGCCGCCTCGCCGCCGGACCAGGACCAGACGCCGGTGCCGTACAGCTCCATGCCGGACCAGGTGACCGCCACGTCGTCCGTGCCGTCTCCGTCGAAGTCGCCGGTGGCCAGGTCGTTGGCGCCGCCGAAGTCGTAGCCGTCGAGGAGGGTCGTCGGGGCGGGGGACGCCAGGGGGCCCGGGCGGTACAGCAGGGCGCCGCCCTCCTCGCCGCTGGTGCCGATCGCGAGGTCGGCGTCGCCGTCGTGGTCGTAGTCACCGGTCGCGAAGAGTCCGCCGAGGCGCTCGGCCTCCCCGGCCCCTTTCGCCGCCAGCACCGCGGTCTTGCGGAAGCCGGACGGCGAGCCGAACACCACGGTGAGGGTGCCCTGTTCGTCGTACGTGCGGTCGGTCAGGGACTCGCTGGGCGCGCCGACGAGCAGGTCCGCGTGGCCGTCGCCGTCGACGTCCGCCGCGGCGACCCGCGCACCGAACAGGTCGGCCGCCTCCGGGTGGCCCGGGATCCCGGCGGTCGCCTGGCTGAGCGTGGTCGAGCCGGCGTCACCGAGCCCCTTGGGGCCGCCCCAGACGACGTTCACGTGTCCGGCCTTGGCCTGGCCGGAGACGGTGGCGTCGGGGACACCGACCGCGAGGTCCGCGTAGCCGTCGCCGTTGAAGTCG
Source organism: Streptomyces sp. NPDC058371 (assembly GCF_042723265.1). Lineage (NCBI taxonomy): Bacteria > Bacillati > Actinomycetota > Actinomycetes > Kitasatosporales > Streptomycetaceae > Streptomyces > Streptomyces sp. NPDC058371. The sequence continues at coordinate 189,501 of NZ_JBHXJC010000012.1, forward strand.
TCCTTGAGCGTGGGTGCCGCGGAGGCGGAGCCGGCGAGCGGCAGGCTCAGCCCCGCTGCCACCAACGCGGCCAGCGCGGCCGCGACGGCCAGCTTCTTCGCATGCGACGTCTGTGCACGCACGAGGGACTCCCTGGGCAAAGGGGCGGGCGTTTTTCGTGCGTGTGACTCACGAGGCGTACGAAAGGTTGTGCTCGGGTGGCCATCAAGTGAACAGGCCGGACGGGAACTGCCGGACAGGCCCTAAGGAAGGCGCTGTGCCGTCCCCAGGTCATCCGGCGTGAACAACTGGGCCCGCTTCGGGTCGAACCCGGCATCCGTGCCGCGCAGCACCAGAAAAGCGCCCTTCCGCTTCTCGTAGAGCGGCGCGAAGACCACCGCGTCCGCGTGGCCGTCCCCGTCGACGTCCAGCAGCGGCGGCTGATGGTTGAAGGCGTTCCAGTAGTACGGGTTCGGCGTCCCGGGCAGCCCCTTGGTCCCCGCGTCCACCGACTGCTCACCCGCCGCGGACGGCACCCCGTCGGGGCCGCCCGGCAGCAGCGTGACCCGGCCGTCGTGGCGCCGGAAGTCGGGGGTGTCGACCACGACGTCGGGGCGGTGGTCGCCGTTGACGTCACCCACGGCCGGCGACGCCCCGAAGTCGACGCGCCGCTGGTCGGTGTCCCTGTTCCCGATCACGGTCTCCCGGCGCCCGGTGCCCAGTCCGGACCGGGCGCCGTACAGGATCGTCAGTGCGCCGCCGGTCTTCGGCAGGTCGGCGGGGGCGACGATCAGCCGGGTGGGCATCAGGAGATCGTCGGTGCCGTCGCCGTCCGCGTCGCCGACGGCGGGGGTGCGCGGGCCGCCGGGGGTCGACACGGCCCGGCTGATACGGCTCTCCTGCCGGGTGTCGCGGACGAGGCCCCGCTCGCCGCCCTCGTAGTAGCCGACGGTGTACAGGCCGGACGGTGCGGCCTCGTCCTGCTCCGCGTCGAAGGAGTACGTGAGGACGACCTCGGCCCGGTGGTCGCCGTCGAAGTCTCCGGTCACGGCGGACCGCGGGGTGACGGTGCCGTGCTGGCGCAGGTCGAGGGCGACCTGGCGCCGTGGCGTGCCGGTGCGGTCGAACGGCCCGTACAGCAGGGCGCCGTCGGTACCGGGCTCACCGCCGTTACGGCCCCGGCCGCCGTCGAGGAGGTCCACGGATCCGTCGCCGTCGAAGTCGGCGGCGGCCAGCGGGCGGAAGCCGGTCGGCAGGTCGAGGAGGCGGGCGGCGCCGAGGCCGCGGGGCCCGCCGAACATCGCGAACGTACGCGTTTCGGCGAGGTCCGTGCCGCGGCCGGCGATGAGGTCGGTGAAGCCGTCCTTGTCGAGGTCGGCCCGCAGGGGCGGCGCCCCGAATTCCTGTCCCCTGGCCGGCCGCACCCTGGTTGCCCAGGCCGGGTTGAGGCCGTTCTTCGAGCCGTAGACCACGACCAGTGTGCTGGTGCCCATGATCCCGTTCTTCGGCGCCGACTGCGCGAAGCCCAGGAAGTCGTCGTAGCCGTCCCCGTTGAAGTCGCCGGGATCGGGGCGGTCGGCCGGTTTCCCGGCGGTCGGGTGCCGGGGCGCGGGCTCGTCCCCGCCGCACCCGGTGGTGGCAGCGAGCACCACCGCGCAAGTCAGCACGGCACGCAGGCGTATCAAGACGTCTCCCGAGATTCGGCGGGGGAGAAGGTGACGTGGGGGTCGCCGCCACCGGGCCGCTGCCGTCCTTCTCTCCGGGTAGACCGAGATAGTGCCACGGGGGCGTCCACGGCGGCGCCTGCCGAGAACACCGCCCGCGGGAGCGGGCGGAACCACCGCTCGCGGGGTGTGCGAAAACGCCGGCCACGGGAGGAGGCCGGAGCCGCCGCCCGCGGGAGCGAGCCGGAGCCGCCGCTCGCCCGAGTAGGCCGCAACCACCGCTCGCGGTAGCGGGCCGAAAACGCCGGGCACCCCAGGCCCCCGGTGTGAACCAGGGACAAGGGGTGCCAGTGGGTGCCGGGCGACTCCGGCGCGATCGTCCGCCGGGCCAACCCGGCGGCAGCGTCCGCTACTTGACGGGCTCCGGCTCCGGCGTGCTCTCGGCCTCGGCCGAACCGGCCGGGTCGACGGGCGTCCTGACGGAGTCGAGCAGCAACTGCGCGACGTCCACGACCTGGACGGACTCCTTGGCCTGGCCGTCGTTCTTCTTGCCGTTGACCGAGTCGGTCAGCATGACGAGGCAGAACGGGCAGGCGGTCGAGACGATGTCGGGGTTGAGCGACAGGGCCTCGTCGACGCGCTCGTTGTTGATGCGCTTGCCGATCCGCTCCTCCATCCACATCCGCGCACCACCGGCGCCGCAGCAGAAGCCGCGCTCCTTGTGGCGGTGCATCTCCTGCTGACGCAGGCCCGGGACGGCCGACATGATCTCGCGCGGCGGCGTGTAGATCTTGTTGTGGCGGCCCAGGTAGCACGGGTCGTGGTAGGTGATGAGGCCGTCGACCGGGGTCACCGGCAGCAGCTTGCCCTCGTCGATGAGGTGCTGGAGCAGCTGTGTGTGGTGGATGACCTCGTAGTCGCCGCCGAGCTGCGGGTACTCGTTGCCGAGGGTGTTGAGGCAGTGCGGGCAGGTGGCGACGATCTTCTTCGCGGACTTCGGCTTCTTCGTCGCCGGGTCCTCGTCATCCTCGCCGTACGCCATGTTCAGCGCGGCCACGTTCTCCATGCCGAGCTCCTGGAACAGCGGCTCGTTGCCCAGCCTGCGCGCCGAGTCACCGGTGCACTTCTCGTCCCCGCCCATGATCGCGAACTTGACGCCCGCCATGTGCAGGAGCTCGGCGAAGGCCTTCGTCGTCTTCTTGGCCCGGTCCTCCAGGGCCCCCGCGCAGCCGACCCAGTACAGGTAGTCGACCTCGGACAGGTCCTCGATGTCGCGGCCGACGACCGGGATCTCGAAGTCGACTTCCTTCGTCCACTCCAGGCGCTGCTTCTTGGCCAGCCCCCAGGGGTTGCCCTTCTTCTCCAGGTTCTTGAGCATCGTGCCCGCCTCGGACGGGAACGCGGACTCGATCATCACCTGGTAGCGGCGCATGTCGACGATGTGGTCGACGTGCTCGATGTCGACGGGGCACTGCTCGACACAGGCGCCGCAGGTGGTGCAGGACCACAGGACGTCGGGGTCGATGACGCCGCCCGCGGCGAAGCCGCTGTCGGATGCAGCTTCGAGGGTGCCGATGAGCGGGCGCTCGGCCTCGGCGAGCGCGGCGGCCGGCACGTCGGCGAGCTGCTCCTTGGTGGCCTTCTCGTTGCCCTCCATGTCCTTGCCGCCGCCGGCCAGGAGGTAGGGGGCCTTGGCGTGCGCGTGGTCGCGCAGCGACATGATGAGGAGCTTGGGGGAGAGCGGCTTACCCGTGTTCCAGGCCGGGCACTGCGACTGGCAACGCCCGCACTCCGTACACGTCGAGAAGTCCAGCAGCCCCTTCCAGGAGAACTGCTCGACCTGGGAGACACCGAAGACGTCGTCCTCACCGGGGTCGGTGAAGTCGATGTCCTTGCCGCCGGAGGTCATCGGAAGGAGCCCGCCGAGGGCGGTCGCGCCCTTCGCGTTCCGCTTGAACCAGATGTTCGGGAAGGCGAGGAAGCGGTGCCAGGCCACACCCATGTTGGTGTTGAGGCCGACCGTGATCGCCCAGGTCATCGTGACGCCGAGCTTGATCATGGCGGTCAGGTAGACCAGGTTCTGCAGCGTGCCGAGGCTCAGGCCCTTGAAGGCGGCGACGAGGGGATACGACGCGAAGTACGCGGCCTCGTAGCCGTCGACGTGGTGCAGCGCGCCCTCCAGGCCGCGCAGCGTCATGATCGCCAGACCGATGACGAGGATGACGGCCTCGACGAAGTACGCCTGGCCCATCTTGGAGCCCGCGAAGCGCGACTTGCGGCCGGGGCGCGAGGGCAGGTTGAGCTGCCGGATCGCGATCAGAACGAGGATGCCGACGGTCGTCGCGAGGGCGATGAACTCGGTGTACACCTCGTACGGCAGCCAGCCGCCCAGGACCGGCAGCGTCCAGTCGGCCTTGAACAGCTGGCCGTACGCGGTGACGATCGTCAGGCCGAGCGTGAGGAAGCCGACCGCGACGAACCAGTGCGCGACACCGACGATTCCCCACCGGTTCATCCGGGTGTGGCCGACGAACTCCTTGGCCAGCGTGAGGGTGCGGGCCTTCCAGTCGTCGGTGCGGGAACCGGCCGGGACCGGTTGGCCGAGCTTGATGAACCGGTAGATCTGCGCGACGGCTCGGGCGATGAGCGCCACGCCGACCACGGTCAGGACCAGCGACACGATGATCGCGGCGAGTTGCATTCGGGGGCTCCTCGGGCCTGCGAGGCGGGGCTTCGTAGCGGAGTTCGATAGTGATTACTAAGCGGTAACTTATGCAGTCCGTCTGAGACTACCCACTTCTTGCGCCGCACTGTAGCCAGGTGGGCGGTGATCTGTGTCGCTGAGGCTGACCTGAGTGGAGGTGTCGGCCCCCGGTCACGTCTGCCCCGGGAAACGGGGAAAAGCACATCGTGTTATTCACCCGATATGAGGTGATACAGGCATAGCCTCGGCTCGTGCTGTACGGGATCACCGCCGCCACGTCGGCCCTTCTTCTCACCGCCGCGCTCAGCGCGCTGCTGCGGCTGCCCGCGCTGCGGCTCGGGGCCGTGGAGCGGCGGCGAGGGCGGGTGGTCCCGCTCTTCGGGGGTGCGGCCGTCGTCGTCGGCACGGGAACCGTCGCCGGGGTGGGGGACTGGACCGGAGTCGCCCGGCTCGGCACCGGGGTCGGGGTGCTGCTCCTCGCCGGGGTCGGAGCGGCGGTGCTGGGACTCGTCGGGGATCTGCGGCCGGTGCCACCGGCCGTGCGGCCGGCCGGTCTCGCGATCGCCGCCGCGTTCGTGGTGCCGTACGGCGAACTCGGCCTGCCGATGGCCCTGTTGGCGATCGTCTGGATCGTCCTCGTCGCCCATGCCTTCGCGGCCCTCGGTCACGCGGATGGCGTGATGGGGACGGTCGGTGTGGTGACCGCCTTCGCGCTCAGCGGCTGCGCAGCGGCCGAGATCATGGACGGGCTGGCCGCACTGCTGAGTGTGCTGGCCGCCGCGCTCACCGGATTCCTGATGCACAACTGGCCCCCGGCCAGGACCGTCTCGGGCGACTGCGGCGCGCTGTTCACCGGGTTCGTGCTCGCCTCGGCGGCGGTCGTGGTGCACGCGGGGCGCGAGCCGCTGCCGAGCGCGGCGGCGCTGTTCGCGTTGACCGCCGTGCCCACCGCCGGCCTCGCCCTCGGTCTGCTCGGGACGCGCGGCCGCGCCGGCCGCCTCGCTCCCCGGCTGCGCCGGCTCGGGCTCACCGCCCCGGGGGCCGCCGTGGTCATCGGCGTGGCCGCCTTCGCCGGCGCGCTCGTCGGGCTGCTGATCGACCTGGGCTGGCTGGGCCCGGGTGCCGCGCTGTGGGTGGCGGGTGGCACGCTGGTGGTCGTACTCGCCCTGTCGCGGGTTCGGGGATACGGATCCGGGGGCACCCGGCACCGTGAGGCCCCGGCGGCGGATGCGACCGCTGTGTTCGCCGGGCCTGTCGTGGCCCCGCCCCTCGTGAAGGGCGGTGGCGCCCGGCGTGCCGTCCCGGGGCGCCGCAAAGGTCCCCGTCCGCGGACTCCGGTGGCCTGAAGTGCCGGCGTCCTGCCGGTCGGGAGACGTCCGGTCGACGTCCACTCGACGTCCCCGGAGTCGTCCGGGGACGCGCTTCGGCGACGTCCCGTCGACGTCCCGGCAATGTCGCATCGGCGTCCGCTGGCCGAAAGGACGCAGGTCAGAGCCTTCTTGCGTGTAGGGAAGAGATAAGAGTTGAGCCTGCTCGACTCACCTCTGTTGACCGAGCGGCGGACGTCATGCACACTTGAGTCCGTTCCACTCAAGTCATTGTTGGAGGAATTGAAATGGCACGTGCGGTCGGCATCGACCTGGGCACGACTAACTCCGTCGTCAGCGTTCTGGAGGGCGGCGAGCCCACCGTCATCACCAACGCCGAGGGCGCCAGGACCACGCCGTCCGTCGTCGCCTTCGCCAAGAACGGTGAGGTGCTCGTCGGCGAGGTCGCCAAGCGTCAGGCGGTCACGAACGTGGACCGGACCATTCGGTCCGTGAAGCGTCACATGGGTACGGACTGGAAGATCGAGCTCGACGGGAAGCCCTTCAACCCGCAGCAGATCTCCGCCTTCATCCTGCAGAAGCTGAAGCGCGACGCCGAGTCCTACCTCGGTGAGAAGGTCACGGACGCGGTCATCACCGTCCCGGCGTACTTCAACGACTCCGAGCGTCAGGCGACGAAGGAGGCCGGCGAGATCGCGGGCCTGAACGTCCTGCGCATCGTGAACGAGCCGACGGCCGCCGCGCTGGCCTACGGTCTCGACAAGGACGACCAGACGATCCTCGTCTTCGACCTCGGTGGCGGCACCTTCGACGTCTCGCTGCTCGAGATCGGCGACGGCGTCGTCGAGGTGAAGGCCACCAACGGTGACAACCACCTCGGTGGTGACGACTGGGACCAGCGGGTCATGGACTACCTGGTCAAGCAGTTCCAGTCGGGTCACGGCGTGGACCTCTCCAAGGACAAGATGGCGCTCCAGCGCCTCCGTGAGGCCGCCGAGAAGGCCAAGATCGAGCTGTCCTCGTCCACCGAGACCTCGATCAACCTGCCCTACATCACCGCGTCCGCCGAGGGCCCGCTGCACCTGGACGAGAAGCTCACGCGCGCCCAGTTCCAGCAGCTGACGGCCGACCTGCTGGAGCGCTGCAAGACGCCGTTCCACAACGTCATCAAGGACGCCGGCATCCAGCTGTCCGAGATCGACCACGTCGTTCTCGTCGGTGGCTCCACCCGGATGCCCGCCGTCGCCGAGCTCGTCAAGGAGCTGACCGGCGGTCAGGACGCCAACAAGGGCGTGAACCCGGACGAGGTCGTCGCCATCGGCGCCGCCCTGCAGGCCGGTGTCCTCAAGGGCGAGGTCAAGGACGTCCTGCTCCTCGACGTGACCCCGCTGTCCCTCGGTATCGAGACCAAGGGAGGGATCATGACGAAGCTCATCGAGCGCAACACCACGATCCCGACCAAGCGTTCCGAGATCTTCACGACGGCCGAGGACAACCAGCCGTCCGTGCAGATCCAGGTGTACCAGGGCGAGCGCGAGATCGCGGCGTACAACAAGAAGCTCGGAATGTTCGAGCTGACCGGTCTGCCGCCGGCCCCGCGCGGTGTCCCGCAGATCGAGGTCGCCTTCGACATCGACGCCAACGGCATCATGCACGTGACCGCGAAGGACCTGGGCACGGGCAAGGAGCAGAAGATGACCGTCACCGGTGGCTCCTCGCTGCCGAAGGACGAGGTCGACCGGATGCGCCAGGAGGCCGAGCAGTACGCGGACGAGGACCACAAGCGCCGCGAGGCCGCCGAGACCCGCAACCAGGGCGAGCAGCTCGTCTACCAGACGGAGAAGTTCCTCAAGGACAACGAGGACAAGGTCCCCGGCGAGGTCAAGACCGAGGTCGAGGCCGCCGTCGAGGAGCTGAAGGCCGCGCTCAAGGGCGCGACCGGCGAGAGCGAGAACACCGCCGAGATCCGTACGGCGACGGAGAAGGTCGCGGCCGTCTCGCAGAAGCTGGGCCAGGCGATGTACGCCGACGCCAATGCCGCGCAGGGTGCTGCCGGTGCCGAGGCGCCCGGTGACGACGCCGGTGCCAAGGCCGCTGACGACGACGTCGTCGACGCCGAGATCGTCGACGAGGACCGCAAGGATGGTGCCGCGTGACGGAGGAGACCCCGGGTTTCGACGAGAAGCCTGACGTCCCCTCCGGCGCGACCTCTGACGACGCCGAGCCGCAGGCCGCCACCCCCTCTCCGGAGGAGGGGGCGGCCCCGGGCGGGGACGCAGCAGCACAGTTGGTGGGCCTGACGGCTCAGCTGGACCAGGCACGCACGGCGCTCAGCGAGCGCACGGCGGACCTCCAGCGGCTCCAGGCCGAGTTCCAGAACTACCGCCGCCGCGTCGAGCGCGACCGGATCGCGGTCAAGGAGCTCGCCGTGGCGAGCCTCCTGACCGAGCTCCTGCCCGTACTCGACGACATCGGCCGCGCGCGCGAACACGGCGAACTGGTCGGCGGCTTCAAGTCGGTGGCCGAGTCGCTGGAGACCGTCGCGGCGAAGATGGGCCTGCAGCAGTTCGGCAAGGAGGGCGAGCCCTTCGACCCGACGATCCACGAGGCCCTGATGCACTCGTACGCGCCGGATGTCACGGAGACGACGTGCGTGGCGATTCTGCAGCCTGGGTATCGCATCGGCGAGCGCACCATCCGCCCCGCGCGGGTGGCCGTCGCCGAGCCCCAGCCCGGGGCGCAGGCGGTCAAGGCGGACTCCGATTCCGCCGAGGCGGGCGACGACAAGGAGAGCGGTGGCCCGGACGAGGGCTGACGTCACAGAGAACGCAGGGAAGGAGGGACGTCGAGGATGAGCACCAAGGACTTCATCGAGAAGGACTACTACAAGGTCCTCGGCGTCCCCAAGGACGCCACCGAAGCCGAGATCAAGAAGGCGTACCGCAAGCTCGCCCGCGAGTTCCACCCGGACGCCAACAAGGGCAACGCCAAGGCCGAGGACCGCTTCAAGGAGATCTCCGAGGCGAACGACATCCTCGGTGACCCCAAGAAGCGCAAGGAGTACGACGAGGCACGCGCCCTCTTCGGCAACGGCGGCTTCCGTCCGGGTCCCGGCGCCGGTGGCGGTTCGTTCAACTTCGACCTGGGCGACCTCTTCGGAGGCGGCGCCCAGGGCGGGACGGCGCAGGGCGGCTTCGGCGGCGGCATCGGTGACGTCTTCGGGGGCCTGTTCAACCGCGGTGGCGCGGGCACCGGCTCCCGTACGCAGCCGCGGCGCGGCCAGGACATCGAGTCCGAGGTCACGCTGAGCTTCACGGAGGCGGTGGACGGCGCGACGGTTCCGCTGCGGATGTCCTCGCAGGCGCCCTGCAAGGCCTGTTCGGGCACCGGCGACGCGAACGGCACACCGCGCGTGTGCCCGACGTGCGTCGGCACCGGACAGGTGGCGCGGGGCTCGGGCGGCGGCTTCTCGCTGACCGACCCCTGCCCGGACTGCAAGGGCCGCGGACTGATCGCGGAGAACCCCTGCGAGGTCTGCAAGGGCAGCGGCCGCGCCAAGTCGTCGCGCACGATGCAGGTCCGTATCCCGGCCGGCGTCAGCGACGGCCAGCGGATCCGGCTGCGCGGCAAGGGAGCCCCGGGCGAGCGGGGCGGCCCCGCGGGCGATCTGTACGTCGTCGTGCACGTGGGCGCCCACCCCGTCTTCGGCCGCAAGGGCGACAACCTCACCGTCACGGTCCCCGTCACCTTCGCGGAGGCGGCGCTCGGCGGCGAGGTGCGCGTGCCCACGCTGGGCGGGCCGCCGGTCACTCTCAAGCTGCCGCCGGGCACGCCCAACGGCCGCACGATGCGCGCCCGCGGCAAGGGCGCGGTCCGCCAGGACGGCACCCGCGGCGACCTGCTGGTCACCGTCGAGGTCACCGTCCCCAAGGACGTTTCGGGCAAGGCTCGCGACGCGCTGGAGGCGTATCGCGAGGCCACCGCGGACGAGGATCCGCGGGCGGAGCTGTTCCAGGCCGCGAAGGGAGCATGAGAACGCCATGGACGTACCCGGCCGCCGACGCAACCCCTACGAACTGACCGAGGAGACGCCGGTCTACGTCATCTCGGTGGCGGCCCAGCTCTCCGGTCTGCACCCGCAGACCCTGCGTCAGTACGACCGGCTGGGGCTGGTCTCCCCGGACCGCACCGCGGGCCGGGGCCGGCGCTACTCGGCCCGCGACATCGAACTGCTGCGCACCGTGCAGCAGTTGTCGCAGAACGAGGGCATCAACCTGGCCGGGATCAAGCGCATCATCGAGCTGGAGAACCAGGTCGCCGCGCTCCAGTCCCGGGTCATGGAGCTGGAGTCGGCCCTCGACGGTGCCGCTGTCGCGATGCAGCAGCGCGAGGCGGCCGTCCACGCCTCGTACCGCCGGGACCTGGTGCCGTACCAGGAGGTTCAGCAGACGAGTGCGCTGGTGGTGTGGCGGCCCAAGCGGCCGGCGGACTGAGGATTGTCAGGCGTGCACGAAGGGGCCGGGAGGGCGAACCTCCCGGCCCCTTCGTCGTGCGTCCGGCCGGGCGTCAGCGGGCCAGGGCCTGCCAGAGCGTGATCGCCATGGCGGCGCAGGAGGTGAGCGCGGCCAGCGAGGTCAGGGGCCAGCGGGTGCGTTCCAGGGCTTCGATGCGGTCTTCGTGTTCGCCGAGGCACTTGTCGGTCTGGTCGGCGCGCTGCAGGAGGAGAGCCAGATCGCCGCGGGTGGTGGCGAAGCCGACGTCCACCGAGCTGCGGAGGCGTTCCAGTTCGAGGGTGACGCCCTCGGTCAGGGGTGTGGCCATGAGGTGCTCCTAGGTGGGGGCAACACAAAGCGGCAGGTCCGCCGCCCGTGACCCGGGCGCAGCTCTGCCGCTGCTTCCCAGTGTGACGCGACGCTCCGGAACGTGCAACTGGCTTATGCCAATTGGTTATTCGGGTCGGGCGTGCTCGAGCAGGGCGGGGCGACCGGGGTGGTCGGAGGGCGGCGGGGCGACCGGAGGGGTCGGGCTGCCCGGGGTGGTGGGCCGGGCCGGGGAGGCGGGCGTGGGGGGTGAGTGGGGGTCACGGGGGCGGGTGGGGCCGGGTGCGGGCGTAGTGCGTCGCGCGTTCCGCGGCGAAGACGTCCTCCAGGCGGTACAGCCGGCGCCGCCCCTCGCTGCCGGCGGGGCGCAGATGGCCGCGCTGGACCCACTTGCGGATGGTCGCGGGGGTGACGCCCACCTCGTCGGCGGCCAGTTCGGCGGTGATCAGGGGCGAGGTCACGAGCCGTCCGCCTCGCCGTCCAGGACGGCACCGCACACCGGATTCACACAGCGCACCTCGGCGCGCTCGGGTAACGCCCGCAGGGACACCGAGTCGCACCGCGGGCAACGGCCGGGCAGCCGCACCATCTGCTCGGGGTCACCCAGTGCGCGGGCGCACCGCGCGGCCATCCGCCGGGTCTCGTCCTCGACATGGGCGGCGAGCACGGGATCGGCCGCGATGCGCTCCAGCAGCCCGGCGATACGGCGCAGCCGCACCGGCACCGACGCGGGGGCCACGGGCCGCAGTCCGAGGCGTTCGCGTACGGCCTCCTCCAGCTCGACGACTCCGTCGGTGATGTCGCGTACGGCATCGGAGACGTGCAGCCGTAAGGGAGGCGTGGGGCCGCCCGAGGGGGCGCCACGGGCCTCCCGGGGCCCGGGACCGGCCATGGGTGCCAGCTCGTCGACGAGGTCGGGAAAGCGGCGGATGAGCGAGCCGATCCACACCGCACCGCCCGTCGCGCGTACGCCGCTCATCCGGCGCCCTCCCTCTTTCCTTCGTACGGGAACATATGTTCGATAACTGAGGTGAGCGGACAGAGTCGCACGATGCGGGGCCGTATGCAAGTGACTACTGTCCGTGACGGGCGGACTCGTGGTCGTGAGCGGCGGGGGATTTGCCGAGGTGGAGAGGGTGAAACGGAGTGGCGGGCTCGGCGGACGGTATCTTCACGACCCGCTCACAGAATGCTGTTGCCATCTCGTTAAGCGGCTACTCCTTGACGCTGCCGTGATCGCCGCGTTGGCTTTCAGCCACCTGGGTCGCAATGCTGCGCCCTCGTCCGGAAGGCACGTGAAGTGAACACCCGTATCCGTATGCGTCGTACTGCCATGGCCATGGGCGCCTTTGCCACGGCTGCCTCACTCACCGCCTGCGGCGTCGTGGACGGCATCGGTGGTGGCGGGAGTTCGGCCACCCCCAAGAAGGGCGACGACATCACGGTGGGCCTCCTCCTCCCGGAGAAGGAGAACTCCCGGTACGAGAAGTTCGACTACCCCATCATCGAGAAGAAGGTCGCCGAGCTCACCCACGACAAGGGCAAGGTCGAGTACGCGAACGCGGAGCAGGACGCGGACAAGCAGAACAGCCAGCTCGCCAAGATGGTGGCCGACAAGGTCGACGTCCTGGTCGTGGACGCGGTGGACGCGAAGGCCATCGCGGACGGCGTGCAGAAGGCGAAGGACGCCGGCATCCCCGTCATCGCGTACGACCGCCTGGCGCAGGGCCCGATCGACGCGTACATCTCCTTCGACAACGAGCTCGTCGGCGAGGTGCAGGGCAGGGCGCTCGTGGAGGCGCTGGGCTCCCACGCGGCCTCCAGCAAGATCGTCATGATGAACGGCTCGGTCACCGACCCGAACGCCGCGCAGTTCAAGGCGGGCGCCATGGCGGAGCTCCAGGGCAAGGTGAACATCGCCAAGACGTACGACACCAAGGACTGGAAGCCGGAGAACGCCAAGGCCAACATGGAGAAGGCGATCACGGCGATCGGCCTCGACAACATCGCCGGGGTCTACTCCGCCAACGACGGCATGGCGGGCGCCGTCATCCAGGCGCTGAAGGAGACCGGCGCGGGCAAGCTCCCGCCGGTCACCGGTCAGGACGCGGAGCTGGACGCCGTGCAGCGCATCGTCTCCGGCGACCAGTACATGAGCGTCTACAAGTCGTACCCGCAGGAGGCCAACGCCGCCGCCGAGATGGCCGTGGCACGGGTCCAGGGCCGCTCGATCGAGTTCGACGCGCTCACCCGCGACAAGGTCGACAGTCCCACCACCGAGAAGGTCCCCGCCCAGCTCGTCCCCGTGGTCGCCCTGACCCAGGACAACATCAGGAACACGGTCGTCCAGGACGGCATCTACACGGTCAAGCAGATCTGCACGTCCAAGTTCAAGTCGGACTGCAACTCCATCGGTCTGAAGGGCTGAAGGGCTGAAGGGCTGAAACGGTGAAGGGCTGAAGCGGCCTGGGCACACCTCACCGCACCTCGCCCGGGCACACCTCACCTCACCCCACCCGGGCTCACCCCACCCGGGCTCACCCCACCCGGGTGAACTCCACCGTCACCTCGGGCGGCCCGCCGGCCACGCCCCGGTAGATCCCCTTGTGCGGGGTCACGTCGTCGTAGTCGCGGCCGCGGCCCACCACCACGTGGGACTCGTCGGCGCGGGTGCGGTTCGTCGGGTCGTAGCCGGTCCAGTCGCCCGCCCAGTACTCGATCCAGGCATGGCTCTGGCCGGCCACGGGACGGTGCAGCTCGGCGTCGCGTTCGGGGTGCAGATAGCCCGAGACGTACCGCGTGGGCAGGCCCAGGCCCCGCAGGAGCGCGGCGGTGACATGGGCGATGTCCTGGCAGACGCCCGCACCCTGCTCCCAGGCCTCCGCGGCGCCGGTGTTCACGCCCGTGGCGCCCGGGATGTACGACACCCGGTCGGCGACCAGGGCGGAGACGGCGACCGCCGTCTCGTGCGGGCCGAGACCGTCGGCCGCCGCGCGGGCCCGGGCCACCAGCTCCGGCGGCACGGTGGTGCGCGAGGTCGCCGTCGTGAACTCCGCCAGCCGGGAGTTCGTGGCGGCCTCGGACACCTCGGCCCAGGCCGGGGCGGTCCCGAGCGGCTCCGGCGGCGAGGTCTCCACCAGGCTCGACGCCGTGATCGTCAGGTCGGCGTGCGGGTCCATCAGGTCGAAGCCGGTGACCTGGGTGCCCCAGTAGTCCCAGTACGACCAGGTGGGGGTGGACGGGTTCACGGTGACCCGGGCGTCCAGGGTCGTCTGGCCGGGCAGCGTCAGCGGGGTCATCCGCACCTCGTTGTGCGAGGAGACCGCGGCCTGCGCGTACGAGACGCGGGTGATGTGCCGGATGCGCAGCCGGCGGGTCACCGGCCTGCGCACCTCGCCCGGGTTGTTCGTCGCGTCACTCATGTCGCTCACGCTCCTTCCTGCGCCCACTCGACGGGCCCCTGGTAGGGGAAGAACTTCTCCGCCACCGCCTCCGCGCACGCCATGCACGAGTGCTGCAAGTCCCGCAACAGCTCCGGCAGTTGCTCCTCCAGGGCGTGCGAGTCCAGATACTCGAGACGGGTGCGCAGCCGGCCGATGGGACGGCGGGCCGGGTCCTGGCGCGGGCGCCCCAGCGCCGCCAGGCACTCCTCCGCCGTCGTCAGAGCATGCAGCGCCGAGCGCGGGAAGTCCCGGTCCATGAGCAGGAATTCGGCGACTCTGGGGGTGTCCCCGAAGCCGCCGTACACCCGCGCGTACGCCTCGTCCGCACCGCTCGCGCTGAGCAGGGTGGGCCAGTCGGGGGCGTGGGCCGCGTCCAACACCCGTACGGACAGTAGCCGTACGGTCATGTCCACCCGCTCCAGGCTCCGGCCGAGGACCACGAACCGCCAGCTGTCGTCGCGGCTCATGGTCGAGTCGGCAAGACCGAAGAAGAGCGCCGCCCGGCGCCGTACGAGCTCCAGATAGCCGTACGGGCCCGTGCGGCGGGCCGCCAGCCGCTGGTCGGCCAGCGCGTGCCAGGTGGAGTTGAGGCACTCCCACATCTCGGAGGAGACGGCCTCACGGGCGCTGCGGGCGTTCAGCCGGGCCGCGCCCAGCGCGCCCTCGATCGAGCACGTCGACCGTCCGTCGAAGGCGAGTTGGTCCAGCACCTGCTGCATGTCGACGCGCTGCCCGCCCGCGTCGACGCCCAGGATCGCGTAGAGGGAACGGCAGGCCACGTCCTCGTCGCGCCAGGGGTCCTCCAGGAGCCGGTGCAGATAGGCGTCGAGGATGCGCCCGGTGGCGTCCGCGCGCTCCACGTACCGGCCCGTCCAGGTCAGGGCCTCGGCTATCCGGGAGAGGATCACGTCGTTCACTGCTGCTGCGCCCCTTCCTGTACGAGGGTGTGGTCGCCGTCGGGTCCGTGCTGGCGGGGTGCCACCTCGGTCAGGGGGCCGCTCTCGTCCGGCACCGGACGTTCCGCGGATCCCTCCGCGAGCACCCAGGTGTCCTTGGAGCCGCCGCCCTGGCTGGAGTTGACGATGAGGTTGCCTTCCTGGAGCGCGACCCGGGTGAGGCCGCCGGGCAGCACCCACACGTCGCTGCCGTCGTGGACGGCGAACGGGCGCAGGTCGATGTGGCGCGGCGCCATGCGTTCGCCGGCGAGGGTGGGGGAGGTGGACAGGGCGACCGGGCGTTGCGCGATCCAGCCGCGCGGATCGGCGATGACCTGCTCGCGGACCCGGTCGAGCGTCTCGCGGTCGGCGTGCGGCCCGATCACGATCCCCTGACCGCCGGCCCCGTCGACCGGCTTCACGACGAGCTGGTCCAGCTGGTCGAGCACGGCCTCCAACTGGCCCGGTTCGTCCGGCCGGAACGACTCGACGTTCGGCAGCACCGGCTCCTCGCCCAGGTAGTACCGGATGAGGTCGGGGACGTAGGTGTAGAGCAGCTTGTCGTCGGCGATGCCGTTGCCGACGGCGTTCGCGAGCGTCACGTTGCCCGCCTGCGCGGCGCTCAGGATGCCCGGGCAGCCGATCACCGAATCCGGCCGGAAGTGGAGCGGGTCGAGGAAGTCGTCGTCGAGGCGCCGGTACACGACATGGACGGGCATCTCGCCCCGCGTGGTGCGCATCCACACCCGGTTGGTACGGCAGACGAGGTCGTGGCCCTCGACCAGCTGCACCCCCATCAGCCGTGCCAGCAGGGCGTGTTCGAAGTAGGCGGCGTTGCTGGGGCCGGGGGTGAGGACCACGACGCGCGGATCGGTGACCCCGCCCGGGGCCGCGGCTCTGAGCGCCGCCAGCAGCCGCTGCGCGTAGCCGTCCACCGGCGTCACGTGCTGTTCGGCGAAGAGCGAGGGGAAGATCCGGGTCATCGCGCGCCGGTTCTCGATGACGTACGACACACCGGACGGCACGCGGACGTTGTCCTCGAGGACGCGGAAGTCCCCCTGCTCGTCCCGCACCAGGTCGATTCCGGCCACATGGATGCGTACGCCGCCGGGTGGCTCGACCCCGTGCGCGGCCCGGTGGAAGTGCGGGGAGTTGAGCAGCAGCCGCCAGGGCACGACCCCGTCCTCGAAGGCCCGGCAGGGCCCGTAGGCGTCCGCCAGATAGGCCTCCAGCGCCTTCACCCGCTGGGCCACACCGCGCTGGATGAGATCCCATTCCAGCGCGTCGAGGATGCGGGGCACCAGGTCCAGCGGCCAGGGGCGCTCCTCGCCCGCGAACGCGTAGGTCACACCCCGGTCGGTGAACGCCCGGGCCATCTGGTCGGCCCGGAACCGCAACTCGCCCGGCTCGATCGGCTGCAGCGCGGCCAGCACCGGCTCATAGGCGGTCCTGACCACACCCGGCCGCTCAAACATCTCGTCCCACGCCTCGGCCAACGCGTACGCGTCGAATATGTCCGCCATGGCCTGACGTTAAGTGCGATCCGTAACGCGCCGGTCAAGCGGGGATTTCCGGTAGCTCACGTGGTGGGCGACGCATCTCACCGGCGCACCGGGGGCGTTGTGACGGTCATCTTGTTGCAAGGGACCGTACGGAGGTGCGGAAATTTACCGACGTATCCGCTCGATAGGGGGCGCTCGCGGGAAGGAGCCGTGTTGCGATGGCGGACGGGGCCGCGCATAGTTGCGCTGCGGAAGACGCCGAGGCGTTGCATCGCGCAAGACGCTGGAGCCAGGAATTTGGAGCCAGGGGTGGGAGATGGCGGGGCACAGGACGGACACGCATCCGCACGGTGCTGACCGGCTGTGCGAGGCCGGGGACCGCGTGTATTCCCGTGCCGTACGGCGCGGCCGCGTGCCGCGCTCGGACGCCGAAGCGGTGCCGTGCCTTCTCGAACTGGCGCTGCTGCACCCCGACCCCGACGACATGGGCTGGCTGGTGCCGACCTCGCCGCAGGAGGTCATGACCCGACTGCTGCGGGGCGTGTACGAGGAGGTCAGCGCGAGCCAGTCGCGGATGGGCGACGCCGTGTCCGCCTTCGAGTGGTACGCGGGGCTCGGCGGACGCGTCCAGGCGCCGGCGGAGGGCGTGGCGATCCGCGTCCTGGACGGACTGCCGCGGATCCGGGCCGCCATGGACAAGGCCACCGAGGAGTGCACGAGCGAGGTGTTGACCGTGCAGCCGGGCGGCATCCGCCGTGAGGACGAACTCTCCGAGGGGCTGCACCGCGCGCTGGAGATGCGCCGCCGGGGCGTGCGCATGCGCGACCTGTACACCCACGTGGCGCGGCACGGCCAGGGTCTGCTCAACTACATGGAGCTGATGGGCGACTGCGCCGAAGCCCGTACCCTCGACGAGGTCGTGGAGCGGCTGATCCTCTTCGACGGCACGGTCGCCTTCATTCCCGCGAACGACGACCGCACGGTCGCGCTGGAGCTGCGTCACCCGGCCCTGGTGGGCTATCTGGTGACGGTCTTCGAGCGGTTGTGGCGCCTGGCGATTCCCCTGACGGCGTCCCTGCCGGCGACGGGCATCGAGGGCATCACGCACCGCGAGCGTTCAATCGCCGCCCTCCTGGCGGAGGGACACCAGGACGCCGTGGTCGCCGAGCGCCTCGGCATCAGCGTCCGTACGTGCCGGGCGCACATCGCCCGTCTCTCGGAGACGCTGGGCGCCGCCAGCCGCACCCAGCTCGGCGTCCGCATCGCCCAGGCCGGGCTGGACGGCCCGCCTCGCTCGCCCGAACTCCAGAGCGTCACGGTTCCTGCGCCAGAATCCCCGACTGGCCGATGAGGTAGCCGAGCTGGGCCCGGCTGTCGCTGCCGAGGGTGGCGGCGAGCTTCGCTATGTGGACGCGGGCCGTGCGGATGTTCATGCCGAGACGGTCGGCGATCACGGCGTCGGTGTGGCCTTCGACGAGGAGGGCGGCTATGGCCCTCTGGCGGGCCGTGACGCCGTTCAGGACGGGCTGCGAGGCGGCTTCCGGGTACATGGGCGTGGCAAGCCGCCACAGGCGCTCGAAGGCGGCCACGAAGAAGTCGACCAGGGCGGGGTGGCGGACCTCCAGCGCGAGGGTGTGGTTCTTGTTCGCCGGGACGAAGGCCACGTTCCGGTCGACGACGATCATCCGGTCGGTGACCTCGTCGAGAGTGCGGGCCTCCACGTCGCCCTCCAGCCGCTCGTAGCGGGCGAGGACCGTCGGGGCGTTGCGGAGGGTGTGCTGGTAGAGGGTGCGGATCCGGCCGCCGCGGTCGAGCATGGCCTGGTCGCGGCCCATGGCCTCCAGGTGGATCTCGGGGTCCGTGCCGATGTGCGAGGTGCGCGGGTGGATGGCGAGAAGCTCCGTGTCCGCCCCCGCCATGGCCTCTCCGATGGCCCGGCCGATCCGTTCCTTGCCGCTGAGCACGGCGATCGCCGGGGTCTCCTCCGCGGCCGTGCTCCTGCCGTCGAGCCGCATGAGCGGTTCGAACACCGAGGCCAGGTGCTCCTCGCGCCGCCGTTCGTCCGCGATGCGGTCCTCGGCGGTGCGCAGCAGCCGGTGCAGGGCGACGGCAGGGGCCACGGGCTCCAGCCTGCTCATGTCCTCCACGGCCGGCTGGAGCAGGCCGGCGTCCACCAGGCAGGGGAGCGCGTCCGCCTCCCGCTGCGCGATCCGGCCCTCGCGCAGTGCGCGGGCGTACAGCTCCAGGCCCGCCTCGCACGGCTCCTCCGCGCGGTGCCCGTGCCCGGCGGTCACGTCCGGCCCTCTTCCCCGCGCATTCAGTGGCCCTGGTCCAGGATCCCCGACTGGGCTATCAGGAAGCCGAGTTGGGCCCGGCTGCCGCTGCCGAGGGCGGTGGCCAGCTTGGCGATGTGGGCGCGGCAGGTGCGGACGTTCATCCCGAGCCGGCGGGCGATGGCCTCGTCGACGTGGCCCTCCACGAGCAGCTTGGCGATGGAGCGCTGGACGCCGGTGATGCCGTCGGCGGTGTACTCGTACGGAACCTCTTCCATGAGCGGGGTCGCGCGCTGCCAGAGCTGTTCGAAGACCTTGATGAGGTACTGCACGAGGCCGGGGTGCCGCAGCTCCAGAGCCACCTGCCGGTCGTCCTGCGCGGGAATGAAGGCGACCGTCTGATCACAGATGATGAGCCGCTCGATGAGCTCTTCGAGCGTGCGGATCTCCACCTTGGCGCCGGCCATGCCGTCCATGTAGGCGAAGGTGCTCTGGCTGTGCCGGACCGTGTGCTGGTAGAGGGTGCGCACCGAGATGCCGCGCTCGATCAGAGGCTTGCTCCTTTCCAGCGCCTGGCTCAGGATGTGCTCCGGCCGGCTGCCGCCCGGCTGGATCGTCAGGACCTCGCTGCGGGCCTCGGCGATCGCCATGTCGAGCGCGGCGTTGATCCGGCCGATGCCCTCCAGCACGGTGATGGCGTGCGTGGTCGCCGGCTTCTGGGCGCTGATGGCCATGAACGGCTGAAAGGTGTCGGCGAGGTCGAGGCTGAGCCGTCGACGGTCCTGGATCTCCCGTTCCAGCGGTTGGAGTTGCTGGGCGAGCACGACGGACGGCGGCACCGGACGCAGCCAGTTCGCGTCGTCCGGGTCCGGGTGGAGCAGCGCGAATTCAAGCAGGCAGGGCGCGGGCTCGACCTCGGCACGGGATATACGTCCGGAGCCGAGAGCGCTCGCATAGAGACGAGATGCTTCGGCACACAAGTCGTTGATCCCATGAGGATGTGTCGGTTTTGTGCTCTCTGTTGGCAAATCTCCACCCCCCAGGGTCCTGAACGTGCAGGAACATGATGCATCGCATCTGTGGCATTGACGTCACTGAATGAGCCATCGTCATGTCTCACGGGGAGAAGAAGCCATCAAGTGAGGACGAAGCCGACCATGGATAAGAGAATGCTTCGCTCGGTGCTTGCTTCTGCCGTCGCTGCTGTGGCGCTGGCCTTCGGTACGGCCGGTCCCCTGGATGTCGGCTGGAGGATCACCTCTGACACGACCGGGAGCACGGCGGCCCAGGCCGCTGGAACCGGGGACGTCGGATGGCAAGTCGCCTCCGCCCCCCCCTCGACTCAGGACGTCGGATGGCAAGTCGCCTCCGCCCCCGCGACTCAGGATGTCGGCTGGGTTTCGCCTGCGGACGCAGACGCATGACCACTCCACCCGACGATCGTAGCTTCCGCCGCGAAATGGCCACCGCCTACCGCTCCGGCTGGCACTTCATCGACCTGGCCACCGCCATCCCCCACAGCGGTGACTCGTTGATGGTGACGGTGTTCGGAGAGCCGGTGGTCGTCACGCGGGACGACGACGAGGACGTCCGGGCGTACCGGTGTCTGCGACGGCCTCGGGGGGCGCCGCAGCCGGTGCGGTGCGCCATAAGGTACGGAATGATCTTTGTGAACCTGGACCAGCGTGACCATCAGCTGGTCGAGCCGGAAATCCCGGATGTACGGACCATCTCAGCCACCCCCCGCAGTGCCTGACGCGATTCCCCCGTCGTTGTAGATCGCGCAGGTACTTCCCCCCGCAGCGGGGGGGGGGGGGGGGGGGAGAGGGGGGGGGGGGGGGGGGGGGGGGGGGAGGGAAAGGAGCTAGACAACAGGTGGGTGGTTTTTTGTCT
>NZ_JBHXJC010000012.1:210051-218440 GCF_042723265.1 Streptomyces sp. NPDC058371
ACCCCCCGCGGTGCTGGACGCGCTCCCCCTGTGGTGGGAGGTCACGCGGGTATTTCCCCCCGAAGGGGCGCCACCGGAACGGAAACGCGGGGACCCCGCTGTCGTTATGGGTGAAAGATCCAGATATCGACCGATGTCATGGTGGCTGGTCGTCCCGGGTGACGGGGCCGGAATCGATCGCTGTTCGGGACCCCGGACGTCAGCCGCTGTCACGAGGGCCGGAAATCACCCTCGCCCCATCGCCGAGGTCAGTTCGATCTCGATCGCGACGCGTGCGGGATTCGGCGAGGGTGCGCGCCCGTACCGCTCCGCGTACCGCCGCTCCGCCTCCGCGACCCGCTCCGGGTCCGTGACGACCACGGCGAGCCCCTCCAGGGTCGCCCAGCGACGCCGGTCGACCTGACAGACCGCGACCCGGGCGCCGGCGGACCCCGCCGCCAGGATGTGGGCCACCTTCGCGCTCGCCTTGTTGGCGATCACCCGAGCCAGACCCTCCTCCGGCGCGTATGTCACCCCGACGGGCACCACGTGCGGGCTGCCGTCGGGGCGGAGGGTGCTCAGGGTGCACAGGTGGTGTTCACGCCAGAAGCTGAGGTACGCGGCGTCGGGATCGCGCGGATCCACGGGGTATGCGGCCATGGCGGGAACTTAACCACTTCTGGCCACGCGGACCTCCCGCCCAGTACCTTGAGTGGAATAGACTCAACTTTGTGCAGGTTGACCGAGTCAGGCTGACGACGGCTGACGCAAGGAGGAGACAGGGAACGTGGACGCCGAGCTGACCAACCGGAGCCGGGACGCGATCAACGCGGCAAGCAGCAGGGCCGTGTCCGAGGGCCACCCGGACCTCACCCCCGCCCACCTGCTGCTCGCTCTGCTGGCGGGCCAGGAGAACGAGAACATCACCGACCTGCTGGCCGCGGTCGACGCCGACCAGGCGGCCGTACGCGCGGGTACGGAGCGGGTGCTGGCCGCGCTGCCCAGCGTGACCGGATCCACCGTGGCGCCGCCGCAGCCCAGCCGTGAACTGCTCGCGGTCATCGCCGACGCCACCGAGCGCGCGAAGGAGCTCGGCGACGAGTACCTCTCCACCGAGCACCTGCTCATGGGCATCGCCGCGAAGGGCGGTCAGGCCGGGGACGTACTCTCCTCGCAGGGTGCCAGTGCGAAGAAGCTTCTTGAGGCGTTCCAGAAGACCAGGGGAGGGCGCCGGGTGACGACCCCGGATCCCGAGGGCCAGTACAAGGCACTCGAAAAGTTCGGTACGGATTTCACCGACGCCGCCCGGGAGGGCAAGCTCGATCCCGTCATCGGCCGGGACCAGGAGATCCGGCGGGTCGTGCAGGTGCTGAGCCGCCGCACCAAGAACAACCCGGTCCTCATCGGCGAGCCGGGCGTCGGCAAGACCGCCGTCGTCGAAGGCCTCGCCCAGCGGATCGTCAAGGGCGATGTGCCCGAGTCCCTGAAGAACAAGCGGCTGGTCGCGCTCGACCTCGGAGCGATGGTCGCCGGTGCGAAGTACCGCGGCGAGTTCGAGGAGCGGCTCAAGACCGTGCTCGCCGAGATCAAGGCCTCCGACGGGCAGATCATCACGTTCATCGACGAGCTGCACACGGTGGTGGGCGCGGGCGCCGGTGGTGACTCCGCGATGGACGCCGGCAACATGCTGAAGCCGATGCTCGCGCGCGGTGAGCTGCGCATGGTGGGCGCCACCACCCTCGACGAGTACCGCGAGCGGATCGAGAAGGACCCCGCCCTGGAGCGGCGCTTCCAGCAGGTGCTGGTCGCCGAGCCCACGGTCGAGGACACCATCGCGATCCTGCGCGGGCTCAAGGGGCGCTACGAGGCCCACCACAAGGTGGTGATCGCGGACAACGCCCTGGTGGCCGCCGCGACCCTCTCCGACCGGTACATCACCTCCCGCTTCCTGCCCGACAAGGCCATCGACCTCGTAGACGAGGCCGCGTCCCGGCTGCGCATGGAGATCGACTCCTCGCCCGTCGAGATCGACGAACTCCAGCGCGCCGTCGACCGGTTGAAGATGGAGGAGCTGGCGATCGGCAAGGAGACCGACCCGGCCAGCAGGGAGCGGCTGGAGAAGCTGCGCCGCGACCTCGCCGACCGCGAGGAGGAGCTGCGCGGCCTCACCGCCCGCTGGGAGAAGGAGAAGCAGTCCCTCAACCGCGTCGGTGAGCTGAAGGAGAAGCTCGACGAGCTGCGCGGCCAGGCCGAACGCGCCCAGCGCGACGGCGACTTCGACACCGCGTCCAAGCTGCTGTACGGCGAGATCCCCACCCTGGAACGGGACTTGGAGGAGGCCTCCGCCGCCGAGGAGGAGGTCGCCGGCGACACCATGGTCAAGGAGGAGGTCGGACCCGACGACATCGCCGATGTGGTCGGCTCCTGGACGGGCATCCCGGCCGGCCGGCTCCTGGAGGGCGAGACGCAGAAACTGCTGCGCATGGAGGAGGAGTTGGGCCGCCGGCTCATCGGCCAGAGCGAGGCCGTGCAGGCGGTGTCCGACGCCGTACGGCGCACCCGGGCCGGTATCGCCGACCCGGACCGGCCCACCGGATCCTTCCTCTTCCTCGGCCCGACCGGCGTCGGCAAGACCGAACTGGCCAAGGCGCTGGCGGACTTCCTCTTCGACGACGAGCGCGCCATGGTCCGCATCGACATGAGCGAGTACGGCGAGAAGCACAGCGTCGCCCGGCTGGTGGGCGCCCCGCCCGGCTATGTCGGGTACGAGGAGGGCGGTCAGCTGACGGAGGCCGTGCGCCGGCGCCCGTACAGCGTCGTGCTGCTGGATGAGGTGGAGAAGGCGCACCCGGAGGTCTTCGACGTCCTGCTGCAGGTGCTGGACGACGGGCGGCTGACGGACGGTCAGGGTCGGACGGTCGACTTCCGCAACACCATCCTGGTGCTCACGTCCAACCTGGGCAGCCAGTTCCTGGTCGAGCCGCTCACCAGCGAGCAGGAGAAGAAGGAACAGGTGCTGGAGGTCGTACGGGCCTCCTTCAAGCCGGAGTTCCTCAACCGGCTCGACGACCTGGTGGTCTTCTCCGCGCTGAACAAGACGGAGCTGGAGCGCATCGCCAGGCTCCAGATCGACCGGCTCGCCAAGCGGCTCGCCGACCGCCGGCTCACCCTGGAGGTCTCCGACGCGGCGCTGGCCTGGCTGGCCGACGAGGGCAACGACCCGGCCTACGGCGCGCGGCCGCTGCGCCGCCTCATCCAGACGGCGATCGGCGACCAGCTCGCGAAGGAGATCCTGGCGGGCGAGGTCAAGGACGGCGACACGGTCCGCGTCGACGCCTTCGGCGACGGCCTGATCGTGGGCGCGGCCAACGGCAAGACGCTGTAAGCGGTGTGCGGCCCCCTCGCCGTGTCCGGGTTCAGCCGGTTCTGCGGGTGAGGGGGCCGAGGTTCTGCAGCTGGTTGAGCGGCGAGTCGTCGACGATCAGCAGGATCACCGCCACCACGAACCAGACCGCGATCACCAGGCACACCACCCAGAGCCCCCACAGGAGCCACCGCGTTCCCCTCCGCATGCGCATGACCCGATCATGTCAGCCCTGGTGACCGGATCGGGTCAGCCCCTGGCGGACAGATCCGTCAGGGGTTGCCACCCCCCGCCCCGCATGGGGGAGGATGGCAGGATCCGTACGAAGGGAAATACACGGTGAGCATCGACCCGTCCTCGATTCCGAATTTCGGGGGCCAGCCCGAGCCGCAGCCCGGCGGACCGGCGGGCCCCGTCGTCCCGGATCAGGACCTCGTGAAGCAGCTCCTCGACCAGATGGAGCTCAAGCACCTCGTCGACGAAGAGGGAGACCTCGTCGCGCCGTGGGAGCAGTTCCGTACGTACTTCATGTTCCGCGGTGAGGGTGACCAGCAGGTCTTCTCCGTCCGGACGTTCTACGACCGGCCGCACCAGATCGACGAGAAGTCCGCGCTGCTGGAGTCCATCGACGACTGGAACCGTCGCACGCTGTGGCCGAAGGTCTACAGCCACACGCACGACGACGGCACCGTCCGCCTCATCGGCGAGGCGCAGATGCTGATCGGCACCGGCGTCAGTCTTGAGCACTTCGTGTCGTCGACGGTCAGCTGGGTGCGGGCCGCCATCGAGTTCGACAAGTGGCTCGTCGAGCAGCTCGGCCTGGAGCAGGAAGTCAACGAGGCGGAGAAG
This sequence comes from Streptomyces sp. NPDC058371, assembly GCF_042723265.1. Classification (NCBI taxonomy): domain Bacteria; kingdom Bacillati; phylum Actinomycetota; class Actinomycetes; order Kitasatosporales; family Streptomycetaceae; genus Streptomyces; species Streptomyces sp. NPDC058371. The sequence goes on from NZ_JBHXJC010000012.1 coordinate 214,244, forward strand.
CCCGAGGACGACGAGGAGTAGTCCTCCGGCCACCGCTCACAGGGGCGTATGGGCGATGACCACCAGATACGCCCCGTAGGCGAACGAGAGCCCGGCCAGGGCGCCGACCACCAGGGTCGCGTGCCAAGGCCGGGCTCTGGCCGTTCGCACCAGCGCGCCCGCCAGCGGCAGCAGCATCGGGAACGCGGGCAGCAGGAAGCGCGGCTTGCACTCGAAGAAGCCGGAGCCGCCGAGCGCGATCAGCAGCAGGACGCCGCTGTACACGACGAGGGGCAGCGGGGCGCGGTCCGCGACGAGCAGCGCGAACAGCAGGACGCCCGCCGCCACGAGCACCATCGTCATGGGGAAGACGAAGCGGCTGCCGTGCATCAGCACGTGCTGGATGAAGCGCAGTGAGCCCTGGCCGAAGTCGAAGCGGGAGCCCCACAGCCGCTGCACGGTGAAATAGCCGCCGAGTGGATCGCCCTCGCGGTGGCCGACCCACAGGACGTAGCCGCCCCAGCCGAGCGGCGCGAGCGCGGCGCCCGTCCACAGCCTGTGGGAAACTCCCCGGCCGCGCGCCTTCCCGATCTCGTACGCGGCGGCCACCACGACCGCGGCCGCGACGGCGAACCCGTTCGGCCGGGCCAGCCCGGCGAGCGCCGCGAGCGTTCCCGCCCAGACCCACCGGCCGGTGAGCACCGCGTACAGCGACCAGGCGGCGAGGGCCGTGAGCACCGGCTCCGTGTACGCCATCGACAGCACGACCGAGTGCGGGAGCAGGCCCCAGAGCAGCACGAGGGCGGTGGCGACCGCACGGCCGTGCAGCCGGACTCCGATCAGATAGATCCCGTACGCGGCGATCGCGGCCGCGGTCCAGGACACCAGCAGGCCCGCCGCGCCGCCGCTGAGCGGGGTCAGCGTGGTGACGGCCCGGATGAGCGCCGGGTAGAGCGGGAAGAAGGCCAGGTCGCTGTGGACGACGGTCGGCCGGAAGTGCAGCGTCCGCCCGTAGCCGTGCGCCGCGATGCCCAGGTACCACAACGAGTCCCAGGACCGGCCGAGCAGGGCGAGGGGGTGCTTGCCCTGCGCCCAGGCGGTCGCGGCGAGCGTCAGGACGCCGGCGAGGCGGGCGGCGGCGAACAGTCCGAGCGCGGTGGCCGCCGTCGTGGGCAGGCGCCGCGCGGCGGGGACCGGGCGGCCGTGGCCCCCGGCACCGGGGGCCACGGTGGCGGGGGCGGGAATGGTACTCGCGTGGGTCACACCGGAACTGTGCGTCCCTTACGGGCTGTTTGCGAGCTTTACGCGGCCGTGCGGGTGTGGATTTCACCGGTCCGGCGCGCCGTCCGCGACCCGGGCGGGCGGGGTGCTAGAAGCCGCCGTCTCGCCCGTCGGCGCCGCCTCTAGAAGGCCGCCTTCAGTCGCTTGGCAGCCTCTTCCAGGACCCCCGTCTGCTTGCAGGAAGTCAAGGTGCGCGCATCGAAGACCGGACAGCCCCCTTGAAATCAGATCGTGATCTGAGTACGCTCTGATTATGTCTACCGTGCGTCTGGAAGCAGAAACGGAATCCGTCTCCTTCACCGATCTCTCTCGCAACCCCAAAGGAGTCGCGGCCAGGGCTGCTGCGCTGGGGCGGCTTCGGGTCACACATCGGGACGCGCCGGACATGGTGCTGACCACGGCTGCACGCGCGGAGGGTGCGGAGGAGAACCTGACCACCGCCTCGCGGCTTTTCCTCGCACTGATGAAGCAGGACGACGGTGCCAGGGCGCTCCTCCTCGCACTGCCCGAGGTGTTCCCTTGGGCGCGACACCTGGACGCGGAAGAGGTTCGGGCCTTCACTGTCGAGCTTCTTGAAGCACTGTCGGATGCCGCCGAACTAGGGGTGGGAGAGGCTGTGCACCGCGCGATCGTCTCGTGGCGCGCCACGGCTCGCATCAATGCCGATCCCGAACAGCTCAGGGAATCGCTGCGTCCGCTCGATGGTGATGACCTCGGTCAGGTCGAGGTGCGTGGGTGAGCCCGAAGAAAGGGGACCGAGTCAGCGTTCCGCCTCTCAGCGGGTGGAACGTCGTCTTCGGGACCACAGAGGCCGTGACGGGCTGGGAGGAACTGTGTCGCGTGGCCCTGTCGAGCGCGCATCGCTGCCTGGACGCCCTCCGAAGTGACCCCCTGACCCGGTCCAACTGGAATCGCCAGCATCAGTTGCGCGGCAGGCACGCCACCAAAGTGTGGAAGGGATCCGACCTGGAGCAGTGGGAGTACGAGGTCACCAGCGGTGGTCGAGTGCGCTATCTGGTCAGTGTGGAGACTTCCACCGTGATCCTCGTCTACGCCTCTCCACGACATCCAAAAGACACCGAGTGAGCTGCGGGACGTTTGGGGACCTGGCCCTGGATCAGGTCCCCATCCCGCAACCAGGCGGACCTTCTTCTGGGCCCCGTCAGACGACCGACCGCTTGAGGCGAGTCACCGCCTCTTCCAACACACCCGTCTGCTTGCAGAACGCGAACCGCACGAAGGGGGCGCCGGCCTCCCGGTGGTCGTAGAAGACCGCGTTCGGGATGGCGACCACTCCGGCCCGCTCGGGCAGCGAGCGGCAGAAGGCGAAACCGTCCGACTCGCCGAGCGGCCGGATGTCGGTGGTGATGAAGTACGTGCCCGCGGGCCGGAAGACCTCGAAGCCCGCCTCCGTGAGCCCGGTGGCCAGCAGGTCGCGCTTGGCCCGCATGTCCGCCCGGAAGGCCTCGAAGTACGAGTCCGGCAACGCGAGCGCCTCGGCGACGGCGTACTGGAACGGCCCTGACGACACATACGTCAGGAACTGCTTCGCCGACCGTACGGCGGCGACCAGATCGGGCGCGGCCGTCACCCAGCCGACCTTCCAGCCGGTGAACGAGAACGTCTTGCCGGCGCTCCCGATGCTGACCGTGCGCCCGCGCATGCCCGGGAACGACGCCAGCGGCAGGTGCTCTGCGTCGTCGAAGACGAGGTGCTCGTACACCTCGTCGGTGATCACCAGCAGATCCCGCTCGACGGCGAGCTTCGCGATCTCGAAGAGCTCCTCGCGGGTCAGGACCGTCCCGGTCGGGTTGTGCGGGGTGTTGATCAGCAGCAGCCGGGTGTTGTCGGTGACCGCGTCCCGCAGTTCGTCGAGGTCCAGCCGGAACGCTCCCTCGTGCGGGCGCAGCGTCACCGGCACGCGCGTCCCGCCCGCCATCGCGATGCACGCCGCGTACGAGTCGTAGTACGGCTCGAACGCGATCACCTCGTCGCCCGGCTCCAGCAGCGCCAGCAGGGCCGCGGCGATCGCCTCGGTCGCACCCGCCGTGACGAGGACCTCGGTGTCGGGGTTGTACGACAGGCCGTAGCGCCGCTCCTGGTGGGCGGCGATCGCCGTACGCAGCTCGGGCACGCCGGGGCCCGGTGGGTACTGGTTCCCCCGGCCGTCCCTGAGCGCCCGCACCGCGGCCTCGCGGATCTCCTCGGGGCCGTCGGTGTCGGGGAAACCCTGGCCGAGGTTGATCGATCCGGTGCTGAGGGCGAGGGCCGACATCTCCGCGAAGATCGTCGTGCCGAACTCGGCCAGCCGGCGGTTGAGGAAGGGGCGGCGTGCGCTGGAGGTCATGGCCGCCATCCTGCGCCGAAGCTCTGGAGTTCCTCAACTCTGCTTTGGCGGGTGAGACGCGAGGGCATCCCCCTCCCACGCGAGGGCCCACGGGGGGCCGCTTCGGGGGAAGTGAAAGGAGGGTGGCGCCATGATCGTGGGCATCATCCTGGCGGTTGTCTTCATCGTCCTGGTCGCGGTCGTCATGGCCGCGAGCCGCAGTGACAAGAAGGCCGCGTTGCGGTCGGGGGGCAACGGCGCGCGCTCACGCCGCTCGGGAAGCGACAACAGCAGCTGGTGGGCCGGCGGGGGCGGGGCGGTCGCGTCCTGTTCGAGCTCGTCCTCCGGCGGTCACTCCGGCCACTCGTGCGGGGGAGGTTCCTCATGCGGCGGCGGCTCGTCCTGCGGCGGCGGGTCGTCGTGCGGCGGTGGGGGCGGATGCGGGGGAGGCAGCTGACACGGGGCAGCTGAGCTCCCTCAGGGGGAAGCGCATCCGCACCACACCGAAGTGGGCGCCCGGAGGGCCCGACCGAGGCGAAGTTCCCCGCTCCCCGGCCTCGCCCCTCTTTTCATCTGCCACGGCTTCCTGCCGTCCACCCCTACCTCCCGCA
>NZ_JBHXJC010000012.1:218450-288789 GCF_042723265.1 Streptomyces sp. NPDC058371
TGGGGGGGGGGGGGGGGGGGGGGGGGGGGAGGCAGGGAAGAGGGGGAGGGGGAGCTCCCGGGGGGGGAAAAGCATCAAAAAAAAACGGAGGGGCCCACCGGGAGGCCTCTCCGGGCGGCCACTTCTCCGTTCCCGGCCGTCACTTCCGTGTCTCCCGTCGACGGCTTCCGGCGGCCGCGCCCGCGCTCCGGGCGCACGCCGTGGTTGAACAGTTGAGCTGTGCAGCCCTCGGGGGGATGGAAACCCTACGAAGTTGGGTAAAAACGCTGTGGTGGCGCCACAGTTCATGATTCCCTCTAAATCAGCCAACGCAGCCCTCGGATCGTCCTCCCGACCGGGCTGAACCGGGCCGACCGGGCCGATCCCCCGGTCCCGACCGGGTGCGCCGGACCCCCCCACACCTCCCTTTGCGTGCTAGCGGAGCCGACCCATGCTCACGACCCTGAAAACCTCGTACACCGACACGCGCGCGGCCGACCTCGCCTGGACCCTGGGGCGCGAGCCGCTGCCCGCGCTCGCCACCCTCGATCTCGAACTAACAGGCGCGAAGCTGCAGTTGAGACTGTTAGGCGCGTCCCACCAAGTGCTCCTGGAGGAAGAGGAGGGCAGCTGTTCGGAGACCGTCGCCTGCATCCCCGGCAGCAGTACGCCCCTGCCGCTCGGTGTCGCGAAGCGGGTCGGCGACTGGGAGTACGAGTTCGCGGCCCGGGTCGAGACCCTCTCCCACGGCTCCTTCGCGGGCCGCGCCCAGGAGTTGCTCGCCCTCGTGGCCGACCACCCGAACGGTCTCGCGGGCGTCTTCCCCGGCAGCCCGCACGCCTTCACCGCGATGCTCGCCCAGCGCCACGAGGGCCAGGTCCACTGGCGCACCTGGCACGCCTACCCCCAGGACGGCCAACTCGTCGCCACCCGAACGAGGGTGGGTGTACGAGTGGCGTCTCTCAGCCCGTCCGGCGTGTGAGGTCAGGGGCGTTCGGGCCGGCAGGGGGCGCGGGGGCGCGCTCCGGAGGGGTTGCCGGACCTCCGCCGGGGTGGCGTACGGGCGGCCAGTTCCACACGTGTGGGTGACGAGGCGTAGTGCATGTGTGACGTAGCGTTCGCAGCGTGATCGAACCGCACGCCCCTTCCCGCACACGCGGCTTCGCGCGCACCGGGGCACCCGCACCGCCCGGCGCGCCGCAGCCGACGGGTGAGCAGGGGCAGGCGCGGCTCCCCGTCCGACCCGGCACCGCACGCTTCCTCGTCCTCGCCGGCGTCTTCGTCTGCGCGGCCTGCGGACTGGTGTACGAACTCGAACTCGTCGCGCTGGCTTCCTACTTGATCGGCGACTCGGTCACCCAGGCCTCCGTGGTGCTCTCCGTGATGGTCTTCGCGATGGGCATCGGCTCCCTCGCGGCGAAGCGGCTGCGCTGCCGTGCCGCGGCCGGCTTCGGTGCCGTCGAGGCGGCGCTCGCGCTGGTCGGCGGCTGCAGCGCGATGGCGCTGTACGCGATGTTCGCCTGGACCGGCGCCTGGGGCGGCGCGTGGACGAGCGGCTCGCGCTGTCTGCTGGTGGCCTTCTCCCTGGCGATCGGCCTGCTGATCGGCGCCGAGGTCCCCCTCCTGATGGAACTGATCCAGCGCATCCGGCGCCAGGACGCGGGCGGCGCGGTCGCGGACCTCTTCGCCGCGGACTACGTGGGCGCGCTCGTCGGCGGTCTTGCCTTCCCGTTCCTTCTGCTGCCCCTGCTCGGCCAGCTGACCGGCACCCTGCTCACCGGGACGGTCAACGTGATCGCCGGCGGATCCCTCGTCCTCGGCCTGTTCCGGCGGGACCTGACCCGCCGGACCTGCTGGCTGCTGGTGGTCGCCAACGTCGTCGTCCTCGGGCTGCTCGCCGCCGCCGCCGTACTCGTCGACGACTTCGAACGCGCCGCCCGGCACGCCGTGTACGGCGCGGACGTGCGCGTCGCCCTGGGGACCGACGTCCAGGAGGTCGTCCTCACCGGCGGCACCGGCGGCCGGCCCCTCGACCTCTTCCTCGACGGCCGGCTCCGCGTCAGCGGCCGCGACGAGCACCTCTACCACGAGGCCCTCGTCCACCCCGCGATGAACGGGCCCCGCGCCCGGGTCCTCGTCCTCGGCGGCGGCGACGGACTCGCGGCGCGCGAGGCGCTGCGGTATCCGGGGGTCCGCCGGGTCGACGTGGTCGAACTCGACGCGGACGTCGTGCGGTTGGCGCGCGAGGACCCCGCCCTGTCCGCGCTGAACGAACACGCCTACGGCGACCCGCGGGTGCACGTGACGACGGCCGACGCCTTCGACTGGCTGCGCCGCAACCGGACGACGTACGACGTGGTGATCTCGGACCTGCCGGACCCGGGCATCACCGCGAGCACCAAGCTCTACTCGCAGGAGTTCTACGGCCTCGCCCGCCGCGCTCTGGCCCCCGGCGGGCGGCTCGCGGTGCACGCGGGGCCGGTCTCCTCCCGGCCCCGGAGCTTCTGGACCGTCGACACGACCGTGCGCGCCGCCGGACTGCGCACGGTGCCCTATCGCGTGGGCGGGCGCGACTCCGGTTTCGCGGCCGGCCCCGACCGCACCACCGGCGCCTCCCGCGCCCCGCGCGACTGGGGCTTCGTGCTCGCCGCCCGGAGCCGCCCCGTGCTGCGCCCCGACCCGCGTGAGCGGCCGCGCGGCCTCACCCGGGCCGCGCTGACCGCCGCCGCCCACGCGGCGGCCACGACCCGCGTCACGGGACTGCCGCCCTCCACGCTGGTGCATCCCCGGTACGCCGACTGAGTCCCAGTGGGCGCGGATCCCGGGGAATCCCACGATACGAGGGTGCACTTCCGGCCGTGCTGGGTAGGCTCGGTCGACATGGAGCATGAGGTGTTCGTTCCGGTTCCGGCCGAGCGGCTGAGGGAGGCGCTGGCCGACCCCGCGCGGGTCGCCCGGGCGGTTCCCGGACTCCACCAGGACGCGGGGACGGCGCCCGTCTCCGGGCGTCTGAAGGTGCGCGTCGGGAGCCACAGCATCACCTACCGCGGTGCCCTCCGGGTCGTCGGCCAGGACGACGGGTCGTACACCGTCGAGGGCGACGCGGCCGAGTCCCGCGGCAGCGGTTCCGTCAAACTCGCGCTCACCGTGCGGCTGGTCCCCGCGGACGGCGGCACGACGGTCGTCTTCGGCGGCGGCGCCACCGCGGACGGGCGGGTCGAGGAGCTGCCGGCGGACGCGGTGGCCTCGGCCGCGACCCGGCTGCTGGACCGTTTCGCGGAGAACCTGGGGGCGGGAGCCTTGGACGGGGACTCGGAAACGGGGTCGGAAACGGGGTCGGCAGCCTCCGCGCCGACCGTCTCGGCCGACGGTGATCTCGTACCGCCTCCCGCCGCTGTGCCGGACCCCGGGGCCCCCGCCGACGACGCCTCGGCGGCCGTGCCCACACCGTCAGCCCCGGCGGAGGACGAAGACCTGCCTCCCGCGCCCGAGGGCGACATCGAGCCCCCCTCGCCGCCCGTCTTCGAGGCCGAGGTCCCGCCGCCCTCCCTCGACCCCCTGGCGGACGACGAGCTCGAAGGCGACGAACTCGAAGGCGACGAGCTCGACGGGGACGAAATCGTGGCCGAGGACCTGGGCGTGACCGAGGGACTGGGCGGGCAGGACGAGCCGCCCGCCGAGGCGGCCCACGCACGCCGGACGATGATCGGCCGCAGTGCGGAGGAGGTCGACCACGCGCCGCCGCGTGGCCGGTACGCGCCCGTGCCCGCGCCGGAGGCCGGTTCGCGCAGCGTCGCCCTCCGCTGGGCCGCGCCCGCCGCGGCCCTCGCCCTGGCCTCCGCCATCGTCGTGAGCCGGGCCCTGCGCAAGCGTCGTTGAGCGACGCTGCTCCCGTGCGGTTCCGGTGCGCCGGGTGGAGAGGCCCGGTGCTGCCGCGTCGTTGCCGGTGGTCTGCGTGAACCGGGCGGCACGCGTGCCGCGTTGAGGCGACGGTCCGGCGGCGACGCGCGTGCCGCGTTGAGGCGACGGTCCTGCGGCGACGCGCGTGCCGCGTTGAGGCGACGGTCCTGCGGCGACGCGCGTGCCGCGTTGAAGCGACGGTCCTGCGGTGGTGCGCTGTTGTACGGGCGTCCGGAGGGCCGCCGCCGGGCCAGTAGGGTCGGGCCCGTGAGTAACGAAGACATCACGCTGACCGCGGGCGACGCGGAGGTGACCGTTCAGCCGGGCAACGGCGGACGGGTGGGCGGCCTGCGGGTGGGCGGCGTCGAACTGCTGCGGCAGGGCGCGAAGTTCGGGTGCTTCCCGATGGTGCCGTGGTGCGGACGCATCCGCGACGGACAGTTCCGGGACGGCGGCACCGTCCGCCAGATGCCGCTCAACGCCCCGCCGAACGCCATCCACGGCACCGCCCGCAGCGGCGCCTGGCGCACGGCACGCAAGGACTCCACCGAGGCCGTCATCACGTACGACCTCGTCGAGCCCTGGCCGCACCCCGGCCGCGTCACCCAGATCGCCGCCCTGACCGAGGACAGCCTCACGCTCTCCATGGCCGTCGAGGCGCACGACTCGTCGTTCCCGGCGCAGATCGGCTGGCACCCGTGGTTCCACCGGAACCTCGGGACGGGTGACGACGTCCGAGTGGACTTCGCGCCCGTCTGGCAGGAGGAGCGCGGCGACGACCACCTGCCCACCGGACGGCGCATCGAGCCGAAGCCCGGCCCGTGGGACGACTGCTTCGGGATGCCCGACGGCGTCGACGTCGCGCTCACCTGGCCCGGGCAGCTGGAGCTCAAGGTCACCAGCCGCGAGGAATGGGTCGTCGTGTACGACGAGCAGGAGGCCGCCGTCTGTGTGGAGCCGCAGACCGGGCCGCCCAACGGGCTCAACACGCTGCCCCGGCTGGTCACGCCCATCGAGCCCCTTGAAGCGGCCATGACGTGGACCTGGCGGCGGCTGTGACGTGGCGGGCGGGCCGCCCCGGGCGGCCATGACCCTGGGCGTGGTGGCACCTGCGGCCCTGCGGGCGGTCCGCCTCGGGGGCGCCCGACAACCGGGGGAGGACCCCGCCCGGCGGCGCCTCTAAGCTGGCTCGCATGAGTGACGTACGTGGCGCGCTGCTGCAGCAGATCAAGGACAAGGCCGTGGTGCACGGCAAGGTGACCCTCTCCTCGGGTCTTGAGGCCGACTACTACGTGGACCTGCGCCGCATCACCCTCGACGGCGAGGCCGCTCCACTGGTCGGTCAGGTGCTGCTCGACCTCACCGCCGACCTCGACTTCGACGCGGTGGGCGGGCTCACCATGGGCGCCGACCCGGTGGCCGCCGCGATGCTGCACGCCGCAGCCGCGCGCGGGCAGCGGCTCGACGCCTTCGTCGTGCGCAAGGCCGCCAAGGCGCACGGGCTGCAGCGCCGGGTCGAGGGTCCGGAGATCCGGGGCCGCCGCGTCCTCGTCGTCGAGGACACCTCGACCACCGGAGGCTCCCCGCTCACCGCCGTCGAGGCGGTGCGCGAGGCGGGTGCCGAGGTCGTCGGCGTCGCGACCATCGTCGACCGTGCGACCGGCGCCGCCGAGAAGATCCAGGAAGGCGCCGGGGTCCCGTATCTCTTCGCCTTCTCCAAGGACGAGCTGGGCCTCGACTGAGAGTTGTCCACAGGGCAGGAGTCAGGTTGTCCACAGGGCGGACGCGGTGGCTGGAGCACCGGGTCAAGTCTGGAAAGATGGGGACGACGATGACGTCGCCCCCCTAGGTCAGGGCCGTAAGCAGCACGCCACCCGCACATACAAGGAGCGGACAGATGCCCATCGCAACCCCCGAGGTCTACAACGAGATGCTCGACCGGGCGAAGGCAGGCAAGTTCGCCTACCCGGCCATCAACGTGACCTCGACCCAGACCCTGCACGCTGCGCTGCGCGGCTTCGCGGAGGCCGAGAGCGACGGCATCATCCAGATCTCCACCGGCGGTGCCGAGTTCCTCGGTGGTCAGTACAGCAAGGACATGGTCACCGGCGCGGTCGCCCTGGCCGAGTTCGCGCACATCGTCGCCGAGAAGTACCCGGTCACGGTCGCCCTGCACACCGACCACTGTCCCAAGGACAAGCTCGACGGGTACGTGCGTCCGCTGATCGCCGTCTCCGAGGCGCGCGTGAAGGCCGGCCTGAACCCGCTCTTCCAGTCGCACATGTGGGACGGCTCGGCCGAGACCCTCGCCGACAACCTCGCCATCGCGCAGGAGCTGCTGGAGAAGGCCCGCGCCGCGAAGATCATCCTCGAGGTGGAGATCACCCCCACCGGCGGCGAGGAGGACGGCGTCTCGCACGAGATCAACGACTCCCTGTACACGACGGTCGACGACGCGATCCGCACCGCCGAGGCCCTCGGCCTGGGCGAGAAGGGCCGCTACCTGCTCGCCGCCTCCTTCGGCAACGTGCACGGTGTCTACAAGCCGGGCAACGTCGTCCTGCGCCCCGACCTCCTGAAGCAGCTGAACGAAGGCGTCGCCGCCAAGTTCGGCAAGGCCTCGCCGTTCGACTTCGTCTTCCACGGCGGCTCCGGCTCCACCGCCGAGGAGATCGCCACCGCCCTGGAGAACGGCGTCGTGAAGATGAACCTCGACACCGACACCCAGTACGCCTTCACGCGCCCCGTTGCGGACCACATGTTCCGCAACTACGACGGCGTCCTGAAGGTCGACGGCGAGGTCGGCAACAAGAAGACGTACGACCCGCGCACCTGGGGCAAGCTCGCCGAGACCTCCATGGCCCAGCGGGTCACCGAGGCCTGCGCGAACCTTCGGTCCACGGGCACGAAGATCAAGTAACACCTGCGGTTCTGGCGGAGGGGCCCGGCACCTGGGTGGGTGCCGGGTTCTTCTGTGTTCGGGGTGCGCGGGGGTGGTGGCCGGTGGGTGACGGCGCCGGGCAGGCCTGGCCGCGGGGCCGCGGGCGAGGGATGATCCCAGCATGGCTGCCCCTCCGCAGGAGACCCCGGCCGTCAGGATCGCCACCCCGCAGGGGAAGTGGGTCCTGCTGACCACGGTGCTGGGCTCCAGCATGGCCATGCTGGACTCGACCGTCGTCAACGTCGCCCTCCCCCGTATCGGCCGCGATCTGGACGCCGACCTCGAGGCCCTCCAGTGGACCGTCAACGCGTACATGCTCACGCTCGCGGGGCTGATCCTTCTCGGTGGTGCCCTGGGTGACCGCTTCGGGCGCCGGAAGATCTTCGTCATCGGTGTGGTGTGGTTCGCGGCCGCCTCGCTGCTGTGCGGTATCGCGCCGAGCGCCGGTGTGCTCGTCGCCGCCCGGGCCCTGCAGGGCGTCGGCGGCGCGCTGCTCACGCCCGGTTCACTCGCGCTCATCCAGGCGTCCTTCCATCCCGACGACCGGGCCCGGGCGGTCGGGCTCTGGTCCGGCTTCGGCGGGATCGGCGCGGCCGTCGGGCCGTTCGTCGGCGGCTGGCTCGTGGACGGGCCGGGCTGGCGGTGGGTCTTCCTGCTGAACGTCCCCCTCGCGCTGCTCTGCGCCCCGATCGCCGTGCGTCACGTTCCCGAGTCGGCGGGTGCGTCGCGCTCCGGTGCGGTGGGCGGCTCGGTGGGCAGTGGGGGAGGCCGGGGGCACCGGCCTTTCGACGTCCTCGGTGCGGTCCTCGGGGCTCTCTCGCTCGCCCTTGTGACGTACGCGCTGATCGAGGCCCGCAACGGCTCCCTCGTCGTCGCGCTCACCGCGGTCGCGGGGCTCGCGGCCGGGGTCGCCTTCGTCTACGTGGAGAAGCGGCGGCCCGATCCGATGATGCCGCTGGACATCTTCGCGTCGCGTCAGTTCAGCGCGGTCAACCTGGTCACCCTGTGCGTCTACGCGGCCTTCAGCGGCTTCTTCTTCCTGACCGCGCTCCAGCTGCAGGTCGTGGCCGGTTACTCCGCTCTGGGTGCCGGTACGGCCATGCTGCCCACGACCGTGCTGATGCTGCTGTTCTCCGCCCGCTCGGGGGATCTCGCCCAGCGCATCGGGCCGCGCATTCCGCTCACGGTCGGGCCGCTGCTGTGCGCGGGCGGGATGCTGCTGATGCTGCGTGTCGGGCCGGACGCCGCGTACGTGTCCGACGTGCTGCCCGCGCTGCTGGTCATGGGCGCGGGCATGGTCACGCTGGTCGCGCCGCTGACGGCCACCGTGCTGGCGTCCGTGGACATCGGGCGGGCGGGGCTCGCCAGTGGGATCAACAACGCGGCGGCCCGGGCGGCGGGGCTGGTCGCGGTGGCGGCGTTGCCGTTGCTGGCCGGGATGGGGCCGGAGGCGTATCGGTCGGCGGAGCAGTTCAATGACGCGTTTCGGCGGGGGATGCCGTGGTGTGCGGGGGTACTGGTGCTCGGGGCGGTGGTGGCCTTCGCCACCGTGCGCCGGCCGGGGCCGGACTGCCAACGCCCCGAGTGCCGGACGCACGGCTGGGTGACGGCCCCGCCCCTGGAATCGACCCGGGGCCGTTCTCTGACGTGAGCCCGACGTGAGCCAGGCGGGGGCCTTGGGCGGGCGGGTGCGCCTTGTGGCGGTGCGTGGGTCCGGTCCGTGCCGGGTGGCCAAGGGCGGAAGGGGACTGCACCCACCCAGCCGCCGGTACCTCTACCACTGCCAGGGCCCGGGCCCAGTACCACTGCCAGGGTCCGGGCAAGGAAGGGAAACGCGCCCACCTGGGCGTCAGCGGCGACGCGGGGCCGTGGGCACACTCCGGTGGGTCGGAGGGGGCGGCGTGAGAAAGGCACCGGGGGACGGCCGCGTCCGGCGATGGCGCAGACTGGAACCCATGAGCCTTCACGAGAACCTGCTCGGGGGACCGCCCCCGACCGAGCTGCCCGACGACCCGGAGCCCCGCGAGCTCCTCGCGAACGGAACGGCCCCCGCCGACGTCGCCGCCAAGTACCCCACCTCCTCGCTCGCCTGGGCTCAGCTCGCCGACGACGCGTACGAGCGGGCCAGCGTCGTCGAGTCGTACGCCTATGCCCGTACGGGCTACCACCGCGGCCTGGACTCCCTGCGCCGCAACGGCTGGAAGGGCCACGGCCCGGTGCCCTGGGAGCACGAGCCGAACCGCGGCTTCCTGCGCGCCCTGCACGCCCTCGCCCGCGCCGCACAGGCGATCGGCGAGCAGGAGGAGTACCAGCGCTGCAGCCAGTTCCTCAAGGACTCCTCGCCGGCGGCGGCCCAGACCCTGGGTTAGAGGTACCCACGGTCACAAAGTTACCCACGGTCACAAAGTTGCAGGCCCGCCTGGTGTGATCAGGCGGGCCTTGCGGTTTGGGGGGACCATTGCGGAGGATGCGGGTAGGGGACCGGGGCCCCCGTGCCGGTAACGGCAGGGGCGGACCGCTACCCGGAGCACGCACAGGAGACAGCGATGTCCCACCAGGCTCAGCCATCAGAGGCTTCGGAGCCCGAGACCCCGCATCTCGACTTCCAGGGCACGACCCCGTACGAGGACTACGTCCAGGCGGATGTCCTGACCCACCTCCAGCACACCCTCTCCGACGACCCCGGCGAGATGGTCTTCCTGGTGACCACCCAGGTCATGGAGCTGTGGTTCACCGTCATAGTCCACGAGTGGGAGACCGCGGCACGCGCCCTGCGCGAGGACCGCGTCCCGGTGGCCGTGGCCGCGCTGAAGCGCTCGGTGCGCGAGCTGGAGGCGCTGAACGCGTCATGGAAGCCGCTCGGGCAGCTGACGCCGGCGCAGTTCAACTCGTACCGCTCGGCCCTCGGCGAGGGCTCCGGCTTCCAGTCCGCGATGTACCGCCGCATGGAGTTCCTGCTCGGCGAGAAGTCCGCGTCCATGCTCGTCCCGCACCGCGGCGCGCCCCGAGTCCACGCCGAGCTGGAGAAGGCGCTGCACGAGCCGAGCCTGTACGACGAGGTACTGCGCCTGCTCGACCGGCGCGGGCACACGATCCCGCGCGCCGTGCTGGACCGGGACGTCTCGCAGCGCTACGAGTCCGCCCCGGAGATCGAGGCCGTGTGGACCGAGCTGTACGCGGGTGACGAGAGCGAGGAACTCGCCCGGCTGGGCGAGGCGTTGACGGACGTCGCCGAGCTGGTGTGGCGCTGGCGCAACGACCATCTCGTCGCCACCCGCCGGGCCATGGGCTCGAAGACCGGCACCGGCGGCTCCGCCGGCGTGGCCTGGCTGGAGAAGCGCGCGCAGAAGAACGTCTTCCCCGAGCTGTGGACGGCGAGGTCCCATGTCTGAGGGAGTGGCCGAAACGGCCGGGATACGCGGTCGCGCCAAGGAGCTGGACGCCGCCGACGAGCTCGCCGGGCTCCGCGCGCGCTTCGTGCTCGACGACGTGGTGTACCTGGACGGGAATTCGCTCGGCGCGCTGCCGACGGCCGTCCCCGGCCGGCTGGACGACGTCGTCCGCCGGCAGTGGGGCGAGCTGCGGATCCGGTCCTGGGAGGAGAGCGGCTGGTGGACCGCGCCCGAGCGGATCGGCGACCTGATCGCTCCGCTGGTCGGTGCCGCGCCGGGCCAGATCGTGGTCGGCGACTCCACAAGTGTCAACGTTTTCAAGGCCGTTGTCGGTGCCGTGCGGTTGGCGGGGGAGGGGCGCGACGAGATCCTGGTCGACGCCACCACCTTCCCCACGGACGGATACATCGCCGAGTCGGCGGCCCGGATGACGGGGTGCGTGCTGCGCCCCGTGGCCCCGGCCGACGTACCGGGCGCCCTCGGCCCGCGTACCGCTGCGGTCCTGCTCAACCACGTCGACTACCGCACGGGCCGTCTGCACGATCTGCCCGCCCTCACGGCCGCCGTGCACGAGGCGGGGGCCCGCATGGTGTGGGACCTGTGCCACAGCGCGGGCGCCCTGCCCGTCGGACTCGACGCGCACGGCGTCGATCTGGCGGTCGGCTGCACCTACAAGTACCTGAACGGCGGGCCGGGTTCACCCGCGTACCTCTATGTGCGCTCGGACCTCCAGGACCGCTTCGACTCGCCCCTGCCCGGCTGGAACTCCCACGCCGAACCCTTCGGGATGCGGCGGGAGTTCGAGCCCGCGCCGGGTGCCCTGCGCGGCCGGGTCGGCACGCCGGACATTCTCTCCATGCTGGCCCTGGAGGCGGCTCTGGAGGTGTGGGACGGCGTCTCGGTCGAGGCGGTGCGGGCCAAGTCCCTCGCGCTGACGGACTTCTTCCTGGAGTGCGTCGCCGCGTACGTGCCCGAGGGCGCGGTCGAGTCCCTGACGCCGGCCGCGCACCCGGAACGCGGGAGCCAGGTGGCGCTGCGCTGCCCCGACGCCGGCGAGGTCATGAAGCGCCTGATCGAGCGGGGAGTGGTCGGCGACTTCCGCCGCCCGGACGTACTCCGCTTCGGATTCACTCCGTTGTACGTCGGCTTCGAAGACGTGGAGCGGGCGGCCCGGGTGCTGGCGGAGACCCTGGACGCCTGACGCGAGGTCCGTCGTCGGGGCCCGGTCCGTCGTCGGGGCCCCGACGGCCGGCACGATCCCGTCGATCGGCACGATCCCGACGACCGGGGCCTGATCCGCCGGACTGGCCCTGGCTCGTTCAGGGCAGCGGCCCGGAGGCGAGGTGCGCCCCCACTCGGAGCGCACGTCCCCTTCGGGCGAGCGCCCACTTCGGGCGCGCGCCGGCTCCCGTCACGGCGTCCCGCCGTACGCTCCCGCCTTCGCCGCGGCCACCGCCGCCTCCGCCGCCCGGTCCGCCGAGGCGGGGTCGGGGGCCACCCCGCTGGTGAGCAGCGTGTAGTAGAGCGGCGCGGACACCGCTCGTACGACCGTCGCCGGGTCCGTCCCGGGTGGCAACTCCCCCCGCTCGACGCCCTGTTCGACGCACGGCACCCACTCCGCGACCCGCACCTCGTAGAACCGCGCCAGCGCCTGCGCCGTACGCGCGTCGCACGCGGCCGCCGCGATGACCGCCCGGAACAACGGCCCCTGGCGCGGGTCGGCCAGGGTCCGCTGGACCAGCGCGGCATTGGCCCGCAGGTCTCCGAGCACGGACCCGGTCTCGGTCCGCGGGAGCGACTGCTCGGCCATGTCCGCGAGGAGGTCGGTGACGAGCCCCGTCACGTTCCCCCACCGCCGGTAGACCGTCGTCTTGCCCACCTCGGCCCGCCGGGCCACGTCCGCGAGGTCGAGATGCGCGAAACCCTGCTCGGCCAGTACGTCTCCGGCCGCCCGCAGCACGGCGGCCCGGACCCGTGCGGTGCGGCCGCCGGGACGTACGGTGCCGGGCTCGGCGGACATGGGGCCTCCAGGGGGACTCGGGGCAGCGGATTCGATGAGGTGCCGGCGAAGGCGGTGCGGGGGTCGCGCGGTGGACGGTGCGGGGGTCGCGCGGTGGACGGTCGAGGTACGGGCATCGTGGGGCGGCGGAGCGGGCCGCCCTCAGCGTAACGAAACAGAAGGACCGTTTAACCTTCACCGAGCGTGACAACCCCTTGTCCGCGCACGTCACCGGCCTGATACCGTCCCGGCCAACGGCCGAGTCACCTCCAGGCCCGCTCTCGAACCGCCCCCATTCCGTTCAGCCCTGAGAGGTCGGAGCATGCCCGACGACGCCGTACCCCGCGATGCCGCAGAACCGGACGACGCGGCAGGACGCGACGCCGTCGCCCGCGACGCCGCGGAAGAGGCGTCGGCCCTCGCGCACCCGTACGTGGCGCCCGACGCCACCGCCGCCTACGGCGACCACCCGGACCAAGTGATCGACTTCTACGCCCCGCGCGGCCCCGAGACGGCTGTTCTCGCCCCGCTCGTCGTCGTCCTGCACGGCGGCGCCTGGCGGGCCCCGTACGACCGCCGTCACCTCACCGCGTTCGCCGACTTCCTGGCCCGCCGGGGCTTCGCCGTGGCCAACGTCGAGTACCGGCGGGGCAGCGCCATCCCCGCGCAGGGCGGCACGGGCCCGGTCGCGGGCCGCTGGCCTGACACCTTCGACGACGTGGCGGCCGCGCTCGACGCGCTGCCCGCCCTCGTACGGGAGGCGCTGCCGGGGGCCGACGCCCGCCGCATGGTGGTCACCGGCCACTCCGCCGGGGGCCAGCTGGCCCTGTGGGTCGCCGCCCGCCACCTCCTGCCGGCCGACTCCCCCTGGCACACCGACCGCCCCGCGCCCCTGCGCGGCGTCGTCGCCCTCGCCCCCATCGCCGACTTCGACGTCGCCGGAAAGCTGGCGGTGTGCTCCGGCGCCGTGACTCAACTCCTGGGCGGGGAAGGGAAAGTGGCGGAGCGTCAGGCGTACCTCGACCCGGCGCTCCTCGTCCCCACCGGTATCGCCACCACGCTTGTCCAGGGCCGCGCAGACATCGTCGTGCCGCAGGCCGTCGCCGAGTCGTACGCGGACGCGTCGGCGAAGGCGGGTGAGGTGGTGGGCCTGACCCTCCTGGAGGGCGTCGGCCACTTCCCGCTCATCGACCCGGCGGCCGACGCGTGCGCGGTGGTGGCGGAGGAGATCACCCAACTCGCTTGGTGAGGCGGGTGATTGCGGCCGTCCCGGTGGTGGCAGGGGTCTGGAGGCGCTGTCCTGCCGGCCGACCGGGCGGCACCACCGGCGAGCTCCACTCCGCCGCCTATTCGCAGCCCGGCGGCTCGTCCTCGGTCGGTACGAATTGCAGCGTGGGCATCCCGGCGGCGTCGAAGTCGGCGGTGTCCGGGTCGATCAGGGTCATGTATCCGGCGATCCGCTGGCTGCCCTGCGCCGGCGGCTTCCCCTTGACCTGCTCGACACCGGGCAACACGGTGTCGAGGACCCACCAACGGCCGCCGAAATGCACCCACTTGATGCCACAGTGCGTGTAGAGGTCGTACGGATAGGGCTTGTGCTGCTCGGGGTGGGCCGGCCCGTCCGCCCACTTCTCCTTCGCCACGGTGCGGGCGGGCAGCGTGGGGCCGGTGTATCCCTCGTCCTCCGGGCTGTCGGACGCGGACGAGCAGCCGGACACCAAGAGCCCGGCACTCAGGAGCAGGACGGCGGCTTGGCGCGTGAAGTTCATGTACTTCAGACGCCGCGGGTTCGGGTTTCGTTCGGTCTCTGTGGCTCCTCGCACACCGCCCGCATGGTCTCCTCGCACCGCTTCAGGGGTCCACAACGGTGCCCTCCGGGCTCGTGAGACCGCCCGCGCCGCAGGCGACGGGTTCCCCAGGACAGGCCGCTGTCGCAGTCGCCGTGCCGGCTGCCGCACTTCGTGCCGTGCTCCGGGGATCGCGTTCGCGGAAACAGTTGTCGAGGACCTCTCCCCCCTGACCTGGGAGTACCCGTAGTACCTGAGAGGGATCCCGAATGACCCATCTCACTGGGGACGACCGCGACCCCGTCCGCGGCCTACCGTTCTGTATGTGACCGAGACGACCCAGACGACGACGGCTCCGCCGGGTGGTGCCGAGCCGCGCAGCCCCGAGTTCCGGCTGGCCATGGGCGCCCTGCAGAGGCTGCGCCAGGACCTGTTCCACGACGCCTTCGCCTACCGGCCCCTGCCGCCGATGCGCGTGGTCGGCCCGATCTCCCGCCGGCTCCCCGAGCGGATGCGGCGCTACGCGGTCTGGACTCCGCACGCGGCGGTGGGAGCGGCGGCCTTTCTGGTGCTCCTCATCGCGGCGTCCGCCAATGACGGCGGCGGCAGCTTCGGGGATCTGCTGACCGTGGTCCTCGCCGTGAGTCCGGTGCTGCTGACCCTGCTCCGGCCGGTGGGTGCCTTCTGGCTCTCGATGGCGGCGACCCCGCTGATCGCCATGTTCGGCACGGAGTGGAGCGACTGGCCGTGGCCGGCCGCCGCCTTCGCCACCCATCTGGTGGTGCTGACGGTCGTCGCGGCCCGGACGCGCCCGCGCACCGCCGCCTGGATGTGGGCGCTGAGCGCCGCGTACGGCCTCTTCGTCGAGATCCTCTTCGGCGGGGGTCACTACTCGTCCAACAGCGTGCCGTTTCTCTTCGTCTCCGCCCTGGCGCTGCTGGTCGTCACGGTGCGGCAGGTGCGCCGCGAGGCCGAGCAGGAGGTGACCGCCCAGCAGACGGTGACCGCTCACGAGCGCTCCAAGCGCACCCTCCTCGAAGAGCGCACGACCATCGCCCGTGAGCTGCACGACGTGGTTGCCCACCACATGTCGGTGGTCGCCATCCAGGCCGAGGCCGCGCCCTACCGCGTGGAGAACCCGTCGCCGGAGCTGGAGAAGGCCTTCGCCACGATCCGGGAGAACGCGGTGGCGGCGCTGACCGAGCTGCGCCGCGTCCTCGGCGTCGTCAGAGCCGAGGACTACGAAGCTCCGGACGCCCCCCAGCCCACGCTCGCCGACCTGGAAGGCCTGCTCGCCAATGTGCGGGAGGCAGGCCTGGCCGTCGACAAGGCGGTGACCGGCGCGGTGCGCGAATTGCCGCAGGGCGTCGAGCTGTCGGCGTACCGGATCGTGCAGGAGGCGCTCAGCAACACGCTGCGGCACGCGCCGGGCGCGACGGCCCGGGTGGAGATCGGCTACGTGCTCGGCGGTCTGGGCCTGCGCATAGTCAACGGCCCGGCGCCGGCCCCGACGCCGGTGAAGTCCACGCACGGTGCGGGACACGGCATCACCGGCATGCGCGAGCGCGTCACGATGCTGAACGGCGAGATGACCGCGGACCGCACGGACGACGGAGGATACGAAGTGACGGTGTTCCTGCCCGTGCCCCTGGCGGAGGAACCCGCATGACGCCGCCCAGTGCCCCGGGCGACGGGGACACCCTCGGCTCCTCCGGCTCCTCCGGCTCTCTGGGGTCCTCCGGCACCATCCGCGTCCTGATCGCCGACGACCAGGTGATGGTCCGCGAAGGCTTCTCCGTGCTGCTCGGCGCGATGCCGGACATCGAGGTCGTCGGTGAGGCGGTCAACGGCCGGGACGCTGTGGAGCGGGTCCGCGAGCTCGCGCCGGACGTCGTCCTGATGGACATCCGGATGCCCGAGCTGAACGGCATCGAGGCGACCCGGGAGATCGTCGCCTCGGACGGCGCGGCGAAGGTGCTGGTGCTGACGACCTTCGACCTCGACGAGTACGTGTACCAGGCGCTGCGGGCCGGGGCCTCCGGCTTCCTCCTCAAGGACGCGTCGGCGCGGCAGCTGGCGGACGGGGTGCGCGTGGTGGCGTCCGGCGAGGCGCTGCTCGCGCCCTCGGTGACCAAGCGGCTGATCACGGAGTTCTCCAAGCTGGCGGAGACGCCGAGGTTCCCCGCCGGAGCGCAGGCCGCATACGGAGAGCTGACCGATCGCGAGACGGAGGTCCTGGTCCTCATCGCGCAGGGCCTGTCGAACGCGGAGATCGCGAGCCGTCTGGTCGTCGCCGAGTCCACCATCAAGACCCACGTCAGCCGCATCCTGGTCAAGCTGGGCCTGCGCGACCGCACCCAGGCGGCGGTGTTCGCGTACGAGGCACGGCTGGTGCGGCCGGGGTGACGCCCGCGACGGGGTCGGGCACGTCCGGGGTCGGGCACGTGCGGGGTCAGGCACCCCAGCACCCGCCGGGGTCGCACCGGGACCGCCCGACGCCTGCCCCGTCGAGCGCGGGACACCCCTGGTCAGCCGGGGGTGGGCCGGGCTAGCGTCCGGGCATGACAGCCTTCGACCCCTGGGACCCCGCGTTCGTCGCCGACCCCTACCCCGCGTATGCCGAGCTGCGGGCCGAGGGACGCGTGCAGCACTACGAGCCCACTGGGCAGTGGCTGGTCTCGCACCACGCGGATGTCTCGGCGCTGCTGCGGGACAAGCGGCTGGGGCGTACGTACCAGCACCGTTTCACGCACGAGGACTTCGGGCGGACGGCGCCGCCGGCGGAGCACGAGCCGTTCCACGTGCTGAACGACCACGGGATGCTCGATCTGGAGCCGCCGGACCACACACGGATCCGGCGCCTGGTGTCGAAGGCGTTCACGCCGCGCACGGTGGAGCGGTTGCGGCCGTATGTGCACGGACTGGCGGCGGAGCTGGTGTCGGGGCTGGTGGAGGCCGGGGGCGGCGATCTGCTGAGCGATGTCGCGGAGCCGCTGCCGGTGGCCGTGATCGCGGAGATGCTGGGCATCCCGGAGTCGGACCGGGCACCGCTGCGGCCGTGGTCGGCGGACATCTGCGGGATGTACGAGCTGAACCCGTCGCAGGAGACGGCGGCGCAGGCGGTGCGCGCGTCGGTCGAATTCACCGAGTATCTGCGGGAGTTGATCGAGGTCCGCCGCAAGGAGCCGGGCGAGGACCTGATCTCCGGGCTCATCGCGGCATACGACGAGGGAGACCGGCTGACCGAGCAGGAGATGATCTCCACCTGCGTCCTGCTGCTGAACGCGGGGCACGAGGCGACGGTCAACGCGACGGTGAACGGCTGGTGGGCGCTGTTCCGCCACCCCGACCAGCTGGCCGCGCTGCGCGCCGACCGTTCGCTGGTCCCCACGGTCGTGGAGGAGTTGATGCGTTACGACACTCCGCTCCAGCTCTTCGAGCGCTGGGTCCTGGACGACATCGAGATCGACGGGACGACGATTCCGCGGGGCTCCGAGATCGCGATGCTCTTCGGTTCCGCCAACCATGATCCGGCTGTCTTCGACGCCCCGGACAAGCTCGACCTCGCCCGCCGGGACAACCCGCACATCTCCTTCAGCGCGGGCATCCACTACTGCATCGGCGCCCCGCTGGCCCGTATCGAACTGGCCGCGTCCCTGGGCGCGTTGCTCGACCGGGCGCCCACGCTTCACCTCGCCGCCGAACCCGAGCGCAAGCCGAACTTCGTGATCCGCGGCCTCAGGAGCCTGAACGTCGCAGTCTGACCCTCCGGGCAAGGGCCCAGCCGCCGAGTGCGGCGGCCACCCCGCCGAGAACCATCAGCGGCAGCTCGGCGCAGAGCACGCTCCGGTCGGGAGCCTGCTCGAAGCGCCGGAAGCGGCCGTGGGCCTGGACGGCCCAGAGCGCCAGTCCGGCGCCCGCGCCGGCGAGCACGGTCAGACATCCTGCGGCGGCCTGCGTTCGTTCGCCCATGTCCGGCATGGACGCGCGCGGGCCGCCGCCGGTTTCCGGGATCCAGCCGTCCTGAGGCTCCTCTGACCCTCAGGACGGCCGGGTCCTCAGGACCGTCTAAACCGGCCGGACCCTCAGGACCGGATGGACCCTCCGGACTGACCGGAGCCTCCGGACCCTCAGCT
The DNA here is from genome assembly GCF_042723265.1 of Streptomyces sp. NPDC058371. NCBI lineage: Bacteria > Bacillati > Actinomycetota > Actinomycetes > Kitasatosporales > Streptomycetaceae > Streptomyces > Streptomyces sp. NPDC058371. The sequence continues at coordinate 236,585 of NZ_JBHXJC010000012.1, forward strand.
GCTCACGTCCCGCCGTCGCAACGCGACAAGCCCGGCCGTGGTCAGGGCCGCCGCGATCGCCGCGAGGGTCCCCACCGGCGGCCACGCCATGTCTCCGCCCGGCAGCTTGGGGAGGTGGCCGTAGGGGGAGAGGTTCAGGACGGCGTCGGGGACGCCCAGGGCGGGGCCGATCCAGCCGAGGAGGAGGGCCGCGCCCGCCACCGCCCAGGCAGCGGGCGCCAGTTGGGGCGAGAGGCCGTGGAGGAGGACCGCGAGGCCGCCGATCAGCCAGATCGCCGGCAGCTGCACGAGACAGGCGGCGAGGATCGGGCCGAGCTCGTGACCGTATCCGGCGGCGAGCCCCAGGCCGCCGAGCACCATGATCAGGGCGGACCCGGCGAAGGCGACGGTGAGATGGCCGCCGGCCCAGCGCAGCCAGCCGACCGCGTTGGCGAGCACCGGCTCCGCCCGCCCGGACGTCTCCTCCGCGTGCAGGCGCAGGACGGACTGGACGGTGTGGAGCGCGGCGACCATCCCGAGCATGCCGACCATGGTGGCGAGAAACGCGTCGGTGATCCCGGTCTGCCCGCCCATCCGCTCGATGATCTCGCGGGTCCTGGCGTTGTCGCCGACCAGGTCCGTCGCTCCCTTCGTCATCCCGCCGAAGGCGGCGCCGGCCGCGAGGAACCCGAGGCTCCAGCCGAGCACTGAGCCGCGCTGCAGTCGCCAGGCCAGCGCCCCGGCCGTACCGAGCCGTCCGGTTGCGGGCCCCGGCCGGGTCGACAGGAAGCTCATGCCGAGGTCGCGCCGACCGGCCAGCTCGTAGGCGATCGCGCCCTGCACGGCGACGGCGCCGGCGAACAGCAGGAGCACCCACCAGCGTTCGTCCGCGAAGGACCGCAGCTCCTCGAGCCACCCCACCGGTGAGATCCAGGTCAGCGACGAGGAGCCGTCGGACGTCGCCGAGTCGCCCGCCGCGCGCAGCACGAACGCCCCGCCGAGCAGGCCCCCGGTCAGTCCCTGCGCGAGCCGCGAGCTCTCGGTGAACTGGGCGACGATCGCGGCCGTCGTGGCGAAGACCATCCCGACGCCCGCCGTGCCGAGACCGAGCGCCACCGCACCCGCCGCGCCCTGCCCGGCGAGCCCGCCCGCGATCAGCAGCGCGAGCGCCGCGTTCGCGACGAACGCCGTCAGCAGCGCGGCCGTCAGCGGAGCCCGCCGCCCCACCCGCGCCGAGGAGACCAGCTCCTGACGCCCGCTCTCCTCCTCGTCCCGGGTGTGCCGTACGACGATGAGCAGGCTCATGACGGCCGCGAACACCCCGGCGTAGCCGCCGATGCGCCAGGCCACGAGACCGCCGAGCGAATCGCTGAACACCGGCCCGTAAGTGGCGCGCAGCGAGCTGTTGGTGAGCATCTGCCGCGCCACCTCGGCGCGGTCGGCGGCGGTTTCGTACACGCCTGCCAGTGCGTTCGGCATGGACAGCACCAGCAGGCCGACGACCAGGATCCACAGCGGGATCAGCACCCGGTCCCGGCGCAGATGGAACCTCAACAGGGTGCCGCTGCCCACGAGTTGGGCGGCAGGGCGGTGGCGAGTCGCGATCCCGGTGGTGGTGACGGCGGTCATCGCGCCATCGCCCCCGCCGTGTCCCGGGCGAGCACGTCGTCCTGGTAGTGCCGCAGGAACAGCTGCTCCAGGGTGGGCGGCGTCGCGGTCAGCGACCGTATGCCGCAGTCCGCGAGCGTGCGCAGTACGGCGTCCAGCTTGTCCGTGTCCACCTGGAGCTTGACCCTGCCCCACACCCCGCCGGGCGAGGCCCCGGTGTCCTGTACGTCGAGGTCGTGGACCCCGGGCAGAGCCGCCAACCCGCCGGGCGGACCGGCGAGTTCGGCCGTGACGCTGGTACGGGTCAGATGGCGCAGGTCGGTGAGCGAACCGCTCTCGACGGTGCGGCCCTTGCGGATGATGCTGACCCGGTCGCAGAGGTCCTCCACCTCGCTGAGGATGTGCGAGGACAGCAGGACGGTGCGGCCGCGGTCGCGCTCCTCGGTGACGCACCGCTGGAAGACCTCCTCCATCAGCGGGTCGAGGCCGGAGGTCGGCTCGTCGAGGATCAGCAGCTCGGCGTCCGAGGCGAAGGCGGCGACGAGGGCGACCTTCTGCCGGTTGCCTTTCGAGTACGTGCGCCCCTTCTTGGCCGGGTCCAGCTCGAACCGCTCGACGAGGTCGGCGCGCCGAGCCTTGTCGAGCCCTCCGCGCAACCGCCCGTACAGGTCGATGACCTCGCCGCCGGAGAGGTTGCGCCAGAGAGTGACGTCGCCGGGGACGTACGCGATGCGCCGGTGCAGTTCCACCGCGTCCGTCCAGGGGTCGCCGCCCAGCATCCGCGCCGCGCCCGAGTCGGCGCGCTGCAGGCCGAGCAGGATCCGGATGGTGGTGGACTTCCCGGCTCCGTTCGGGCCGAGGAAGCCGTGCACCTCACCGGTCTCGACGTTCAGGTCGAGGCCGTCCAGCGCGTGCGTCCTGCCGAACGACTTGTGCAGTCCGGACACCTCAAGGGCGAGACTTGCCTTCGTCATGGTTCAGAACGTACGCCGCATTCACAAATTTGTGAAGTTAAAGAAATCCATGAATCACGGATACACTGAGGCGGCGTGCGAGCAGGGGAGATGATCCAGGGATGACCGAAGCCACCGGGCCGCAGCGGGACGCGGAGGCGGTCTCGACCTTCGTCGAGCGCTTCGCGGCGCAGCTCGTCGAGGCGGGGATGCAGCGGATGCCGGCGCGGGTCTTCGCCGCGCTGCTCGCCTCCGACACGGGCACCCTGACCTCCGCCGAACTGGGCGGACAGCTGCGGATCAGCCCGGCCGCGGTCTCCGGTGCGGTGCGCTATCTCGCCCAACAGCACATGGTCTCGCGCGAGCGCGAACCCGGTTCGCGGCGCGAGCGGTACCGGGTGCACAGCGACCAGTGGTACGAGGCGCTGACCAGCCGGGAGGCGGTCCTCAAGCGCTGGCAGTACGCCCTGCGCGAGGGCGTCGACAGTCTCGGCGGCGAGACGCCGGCGGGGCGCCGTCTCGCCGAGACGCTGGCCTTCTTCGAGTTCGTGGACGGTGAGATCGCCCAGATGATGGAGCGCTGGCGTGCGCACCGGGAGCGGGTCTTCGGCGACGGGTGAGCGGCGCAGGCGCGGGCCGCGCAGACCGACGCGCCCTCGACCGGCGCTCCCCCTCAGGGAAGCGTCACCGCTCCTTCGTCTCCTCCAGGACCGTGCGGCCCAGCAGCGCGTACCGTTCCGGGGCCCGGCGCTTCAGGTAGGTCGCGTACGCCACCCCGCCCGCCGCGATCAGGACGACGATCCACGGCGTGGCCTTCAGGACGATCGAGCCCGACTCGGTGCCCGCCGCGGCGCTCATGTTGGACACCAGCAGGACGACCACGCCGAGCATCGCCAGACCGCCGATGAGTGGGGCGGTGAAGGTCCTGAACCAGTGCCTGCTCTCGGGGTGATGGCTGCGGAAGTACGCCAGGACCGCGAACGAGCAGACCGCCTGCACCACCAGGATGGCCATCGTGCCGAGGATGGCGAGCAGCACGTACGTACCGGTGTACGGGTCCTTGCCGGCGCCCCAGAAGGCGGCGAGCAGCACGGCGCTGACCACTGTCTGGACCAGGCCCGCGAGGTGCGGGGAGCCGTGCTCGGGGTGGGTGCGGCCGATGGTGCGCTGGAGCGAGGGCAGGACGCCTTCGCGGCCGAGGGCGTACAGATAGCGGGCGGCGCAGTTGTGGAAGGCCATGCCGCAGGCGAGCGAACCGCTGATCATCAGCCACTGCATGACGACCACCGCCCAGTGGCCGACGTACTGCTCGGTGGGGTTGAAGAACAGGGCCAGTGGGTTCGCGGACGAGGCGGCCTGCACGGCCTTCGTCTCGCCGTTGCCGATGATGGCCATCCAGGAGACGAACACGTAGAAGACGCCGACGCCCAGGACGGAGATCATCGTCGCCTTGGGGATGATCTTCTTCGGGTCGCGGGACTCCTCGCCGTACATGGCCGTCGACTCGAAGCCGACCCATGACCAGAAGGCGAAGAAGAGGCCGAGCCCGGCGCTGGTGCCGTGGAAGGCGTTGACCGGATTGACCGGGCCGAGGGTGAAGCCGTGCGGGCCGCCGCCGTGCAGCGCGACGGATATCGCCATCGCCGCCAGGACGGTGACCTCGGTGGCCAGCAGCACCACGAGCAGTTTTTCGGCGACGGAGACCCCGAACCAGGTGCCCGTGGCGTTGACGGCGAGCATCAGGACCGCGAACGCCCACCACGGCACGTCAAGGCCCGTCTGGTCCGTCAGGGTCGTTGTGGCGAAGGTCGAGAAGATGCCGATGAGGGCCGGCTCGAAGACCACGTACGCGAAGGTCGCGAGGAGGCCCGAGGCGAGGCCCACGGTGCGGCCGAGACCGTACGAGATGAAGCCGTAGAAGGCGCCGGTCGAGGTGATGTGCTTGGCCATCGAGGTGAAGCCGACCGCAAAGATTGCCAGGACGACCATTGCGACGAGATAGCTCGCGGGGGCGCCGATGCCGTTTCCTGCGGAGACCATGAAGGGTACATTGCCGGTCATGGCGGTGATCGGGGCGGCGGTGGCGACGGCCATGAAGACCACACCGAGCAACCCGATGGCGTTCGGTTTGAGCCGGTGAACTGCGCCTTCTGACCCGTCGACGGGTCCGCCCGGGGTGTCCGTGGCCTCCGGGGTGACGCCCTCCTGTACCGCCATCGGGTGGCCCCTCTCCTCGTTCGCCGGAGTTCACCGGAACAGTGCGACGAGCCGGAATCCTCCTGGGAAAATGCGTCGGAGTCCAGAGGCTGGAGTTAAATGCATGCTAAATAGACCTTTGGAGGAGGCGTGGGGAGAGGCAGGGAGAGGTGCGGAGAGGCGGGGACGGCCGGCTCAGCGACCCGGCAGCGTGAGCCCCCATGCCCCCTCGCGCACGGTCCACGTCCGCGTCCGCACCGGTCCGGCGATCACGGCGTCCGCGCGATAGCGGAAATCCGCGCCGGACACGGTGATCCGGCGTCCCACGGCCCGCAGCGGGGTCGCCTCCGCCCCCACGGACACCGGCCGGACCTCCACCTCGGCGCAGCCGCCCGCGCAGGGCGTCACCGAGACCGCCTCCACCGGCTGGTCGAGGTCGACGAGCGTCACGCCGTCGACCTCGATGCGCAGCCGGGAGGGCCCGGCGCCGGGCACGGACGCCACCCGCGACGGACGCGCGGCCAGCGTGCGGACGAGGGACTGGTAGGTCCGCAGCCAGGGATGGGCGGACGAGTCCTCGGCGGGCGACGAGCCGACGGATATCGGTACCGGCGGGATTCTGAGCCCGCCGAGCACCACCCCGTCGCTGTCGTCCACCAGCAGATCGAGGCGCCGTACGCCCCCGTCGAGCACCGCCCGGGCCGCCGCCACGGCCCCCGTCGGCACCCCCAGCGCGCGGGCCAGCGACAGCGCGCCGCCCACCGGCACCAGTGACAGAGCGCACCCGGACAGCTCCCGCCTGCGGTGGAGCAGCGTCACGGCCCGCAGCAGAGCCCGGTCGTCGCCCACCAGGACGGGTCGGCGGGCACCTCGTCGGACGAGTGCCCGGGCGAATTCCTCGGGTCCGTCAGGGAGGCACACTTTCGTGGCCGCACCCGCGCTGAGCACGTCTTTCGCGATCCGTACCGACTCCCCGTCGCTGCGACGGGCGACCGGGTCGATGACCACCAGGAGCTGGTCGGAAGCCGCCACCTCGGTCATGCCTCGCTTCCTCGGGTAGCATCTTTGTGCAAGAGCCCCTTGCGCTATTGCGCCAGGGGCTTCGTCTATTCCGGGGCATCCGGTCCGACGGTCGCGGCCAAAGATGGTCGCCGGCGTACGCAGCCGTACAGCGAAGTCAGCCGCGTACGTCCCCGACCTTGGACATGCCCCGCCCGGAAGGGGTGTACGCCTGTGCCCGCACTTGTGCTGCTCGGTGCTCAGTGGGGTGACGAAGGCAAGGGAAAGGCCACCGACCTGCTCGGTGGATCCGTGGATTATGTGGTGCGCTACCAAGGCGGCAACAACGCCGGCCACACAGTAGTCGTGGGCGATCAGAAGTACGCCCTCCACCTCCTCCCTTCCGGAATCCTCACACCGGAGTGCACGCCGGTGATCGGAAACGGAGTCGTCGTCGACCCGTCGGTCCTGTTCTCCGAGCTGAACGGACTGAACGAGCGCGGCGTCGACACCTCCAAGCTCCTGATCAGCGGTAACGCCCACATCATCACGCCGTACAACGTGACGGTGGACAAGGTCACCGAGCGCTTCCTCGGGAAGCGGAAGATCGGGACCACCGGTCGCGGTATCGGTCCGACCTACGCGGACAAGATCAACCGCGTCGGCATCCGCATCCAGGACCTGTACGACGAGTCGATCCTGACGCAGAAGGTCGAAGCGGCCCTCGACGGCAAGAACCAGCTGCTCACCAAGGTCTTCAACCGCCGCGCCATCGAGGCCGGCCAGGTCGTCGAGGAGCTGCTGACGTACGCGGACCGGCTCAAGCCGTACGTCGCGGACACGGTGCTCGTCCTCAACAAGGCGCTCGACGACGACAAGGTCGTGCTCTTCGAGGGCGGCCAGGGCACTCTCCTGGACATCGACCACGGTACGTATCCCTTCGTCACGTCCAGCAACCCCACCGCGGGCGGGGCGTGCACGGGCTCCGGTGTGGGCCCGACGAAGATCAGCCGGGTCATCGGCATCCTGAAGGCGTACACGACCCGTGTCGGGGCCGGGCCCTTCCCGACCGAGCTCCTCGACGAGGACGGCGAGGCGCTGCGCCGCATCGGCGGCGAGCGCGGTGTGACCACCGGGCGCGACCGGCGCTGCGGCTGGTTCGACGCGGTCATCGCCCGGTACGCGACGCGGGTGAACGGTCTGACCGACTTCTTCCTCACCAAGCTGGACGTGCTGACCGGCTGGGAGGAGATCCCGGTCTGCGTGGCGTACGAGATCGACGGCAAGCGCGTCGAGGAACTCCCGTACTCCCAGACCGACTTCCACCACGCGAAGCCGATCTACGAGACCCTCCCGGGCTGGTCGGAGGACATCACGAAGGCCAAGACCTTCGCGGACCTCCCGAAGAACGCCCAGGCGTACGTCAGGGCGCTGGAGGAGATGTCCGGCGCCCAGATCTCCGCGATCGGCGTGGGCCCGGGCCGTGACGAGACGATCGAGATCAACTCGTTCATCTAGCACGATCGGGATCAACTGGTTCATCCCGTGAAGAAGGGCGCCCCACCGGGCGCCCTTCTTGCGTTCCGAGCCGGTCCCCTGTGCGTCCCGTGCCGCCCATCGGCAGCGGGCGCGCAGTCGAGCGGCCCGCGTCCGTGCCCGACTCTCAGTGGTCCGGCAGTGTCTGCTCGGCCCAGATGATCTTCCCGCCGCTGTTCGGGCGGGTGCCCCAGCGTTCGGTGAGCTGGGCGACGAGCAGCAGACCGCGGCCGCCCTCGTCATAGGCGCGGGCCCGGCGCATGTGCGGCGTGGTGCTGCTGGCGTCGGAGACCTCGCAGATCAGCGTGCGGTCACGGATCAGCCGGAGCTGGATGGGGGTGCCGCCGTAGCGGATGGCGTTGGTGACCAGTTCGCTCACCACGAGTTCGGTGACGAAGGCGGCCTCGTCGAGTCCCCAGCGGGCGAGCTGCTCGGTGGCGTTCTGCCGGGCGGTGGCGACCACCGCCGGATCGGCGGGCAGGTCCCAGACGGCCACCTGCCCGGCGTCGAGGGCGCGGGTGCGGGCCAGCAGCAGGGCCACGTCGTCGGCGGGCCGCTCCGGCAGCAGGGCCTTGAGCACGGTGTCGCAGACGTCCTCCAGGTCGTCGGCGGGGGCCGCGAGCGCCGCGCACAGGATGGCGGTGCCGGCGCCCACGTCGAGGTCGCGGGCCTCGACGAGACCGTCCGTGTAGAGGGCCAGCACCGCGCCTTCGGGCAGGGCCACCTCGGTCGCCTCGAAGGGGAGTCCGCCGACCCCGAGCATCGGGCCCGCGGACATCTCGATCACCTCGACGGTCCCGTCCGGGAACAGCACGACGGGCGGCGGGTGCCCGGCGGCGGCGAGGGTGCAGCGCCGGTCCACCGGGTCGTACACCGCGTACAGACAGGTGGCGCCGACCGCGCCGGCCACCGTGCTCTCGTCGGCCGCCAGGTGACTGACGAGGTCGTCGAGGTGGGTGAGCAGTTCGTCCGGCGGCAGATCCACGTCGGCCAGGGTCCACACCGCCGTACGCAGCCGGCCCATGGTGACGGAGGCGTGGATGCCGTGCCCGACGACGTCCCCGACGACCAGCGCCACCCGGGTCCCGGACAGCGGGATCACATCGAACCAGTCGCCGCCGACCCCTGCCTGGGACAGGGCCGGCAGATAGCGGGAGGCGACCTCGACGGCCGCCTGTGCCTGCATCGCCTGGGGCAGCAGACTGCGCTGCAGGGCCAGCGCGGTGGTGCGCTCCCGGGTGTAGCGGCGGGCGTTGTCCACGCAGACGGCGGCGCGGCTCGCCAGCTCCTCCGCCAGTGACACGTCGTCCTGGTCGAAGGGGTCGGGGCTCTGCGTGGTCAGCGCCCGCACGAAGACCGCCACTCCCAGGGTCGTCCCGCGCGCCACCAGCGGTACGGCCATCATCGAGAAGTGCTCGCCGTCGCCCTCGCGCAGTTTGGCGGACCGGGGGCCGTGCAGGGCGAGCCAGATGTCGAGGTCGGGGGCGCCGGTGCCGGTGAGCACGGCGCGGCCGGTGGCCAGCGCCCGGGAGGGCGGGGAGAACGGCGGATAGACGTCCGCCGTGCCCAGGTCGATCGCCGCCTCCGGTACCCCCGCGGAACGGGAGTGGTGTGCCACGCGGCGCAGTTCCACGTCGTCGCCCACCGGGCCGACGGCGGGTTCCTCGCCCCGGACCACCGAGTCCAGCAGATCCACGCTGACGAAGTCCGCCAGGCGCGGGACCACCAACTCGGCCAGTTCCCGGGCGGTGTGGACCACGTCCAGCTTGGTGCCGATGCGGGCGGCGGCCTCGTTCAGCATGGCGAGCCGCTGCCGTGCCCAGTGCTGCTCACTGCTGTCGAAGGCGGCGAGCGCGACGCCGAGCACCCGGCCGGAGGGGTCCCGCAGCGGCCACATCTCGGAGTTCCAGGCGTGTCTGCGCAGACCGGTGGGCTCGCGGGTCCAGCTCTCGTAGTGGACGGGCCGGCCGGTCTCGACCACCTTGCGCAGATGGTGCAGGAACCCGCGGCTGTGCTCTGCGTTGTCTGCGTTCTCTGCGTTCTCTGCGGTGGCCGGGAAGAAGCGGCCCCGGAGCTCCGCCTCCTGCACGCCGAGGGCCCGGCACGCGGTGTCGTTCATCCGCAGATACCGCTGCTCGGTGTCGAAGACGGACATGGACAGCGGCGACTGCCGGAACGCCAGCTCTCCCAGGGTCCGGTCCCGGTCCTCGGGCGCCGCGGTGATCACGTAACCCGCCCGCCGCCCGCGGGCGCCGTGCAGTGGGCACACGCGCAGCGCGAGCTCCGCCCGTCGTCCGTCCCGCCGCCGTACGGCCACCACGGAGCCGCCGCCTCGCCGCAGTGCCCGCCACACCGCGACGGCGTTGCCGTCCACCAGCGCCGACACCGGGCGCCCCGACACCTCCCGTGCGGTGTACCCGGTGAGCAGGCCGGCCCCCTCGCTCCACCCGGTGACGATCCCGTGCGCGTCGACCAACGCCAGGGCGTCACCGGCCGCGGCCGCTTGCCCCGTGTCATGCGGGATTGTCGCCATGTTTACAAGAATGAGCCGACCCGTCGGTCGCATCAACCGGCCGACGCCGGGCCCTGCCCCCGGAGGTGAGCATATGGTGCATAAGGGGCATAGGCTGAACGGGTACGAGTGCGTGCGTCGGTCAGAAGAAGGTGAGTGCGATGCGCGTCATGCTCAAAGCCACGTTGGACACGGACAAGGCCAACGAGTTTCTCCAGAGCGGCAAGATGCCGCAGCTCCTCAAGGAGACGATGGAACAGGTCAGGCCGGAGGCCGCGTACTTCGGTCCCCAGGACGGCCACCGGACCTGCTACTTCGTCTTCGACATGGCGGACAGCTCCCAGCTGCCGCCCATCGGTGAACCCTTCTTCACCCAACTCAACGCCAAGGTCGAGGTCTTCCCGATCATGAACCTCGACGACCTGCAGAAGGGGCTCTCCCAACTCGGCTGACACGCCGACCCAACGGCCTCAGCTGAAGATGATCATCGACCCCTGGGCGAGGCTGCGGGTGGCCGCCGCGTGCAGACCGAGCCAGACATGGCGTTCGCGGGCGAACGGGCTCGCGTCGTAGGGAGCGGCCGCGGCCGGCTCCTCCAACGAGGTGGGGGCGAGCGGCGGTTCGGGGGGAACGGGCGGGTTCGCCGGGTCGATGCCGATGGACGGGGCGACGAACTCCAGCTCCCTCAGGAGGGCGTGCGAGGAGCCCAGGGGCCCACCGCCGGCGAGGAGTTCGTCGTTGGCCAGCGGGTGCGGGAAGTCGACCGGGACATAGGCGCCCGCGTGGTCGTAGTGCCAGACCAGGTGCGACTGCTGGGCATTGGAGTCGAACATCTCCAGGAGCTGTTCGTAGTCACCGCCCAGTTCGTCCACCGGCGTCACCGCGAGGCCGCACATCTGCAGCAGGTACGCGCGCCGCAGGAAGTGCAGCGCGTCGTAGTCGAAGCCGGCGACCGGAGCGACCTCGCCCGACAGGCCGGGCATGTACGCGAAGACCGGGACCGGCGGGAGGCCGGCCTCGCCCAGCACCTTGTCGTAGAGCGCGAGCTCCTCGGCGAAGGGGTTGTCGGGGGTGTGGCACAACAAGTCGACGAGCGGGACCAGCCACAGGTCACAGGCCAACAGACGGCTCCTCTGGTTCGTGGGCGCGGGGGTCAGGGTCCTGGCGCCGCGGGACGGTCTGGGCAGCGTAATGCGCGCGGCGGTCCTGGGTGAGGGTCGGTGCGGAACTCCGGCTCATATCTGTCCCGGGGGGCCGGGTCGGGGTTGCTGCTCCTGCTTGGGGGCGCCGCCCCCAAACCCCCGATCGCCCGAAGGGCTCGTCCGCAAACGCCGGACGGGCTGAAAACCTCTCCCGGCGGAGGGCGGCTCGTGGTCACGGGGTGAAGTTGCCGTGGCCGTCCAGGTTCCAGAGCCAGACCCCGTGGGTCCAGGTGGCGGGGTGGCCGACGAGTTTGTCGACCGTTTTGCGGAGCGGGTCCTGGTTGGGCTGGGGGGCGAGGACGAGGACGCCTGCCTTCCAGTACGCGAGGTCCATGCGGGCCTGCGCGCGCCAGTTCTTGCCGATGACGGGGGCGACGCCGGTGTAGCGGACGTCCCGCAGGAGGTTGGAGGTGTAGCGGGGTGAGGCGCCGTAGATGCCGGTGCGGTCCTTGCCCCAGGGGCCGTTGAAGTAGCCGCCCGGCAGGGGGAAGGCGAGGTCCGCCGTCGTCTGCCAGTGCAGCGCCTCCGCGTTGCCGGGGTCGGGCAGCGGCACCGGCACCACCGACTCGCCCCTGCCGACGTACGACTTCCAGGTCCCGTCCGCGACGAAGGCCGGGACGTCCACGCGGTCCACGGTCCTGAGCGGGGCCGGGACGAGCGGGATCAGGGCGGCGGCGACGGCCACCATGCCCAGGTACTGCGTGCCCAGACTGCGCGTGTGGACGAGGCGTTCGAAGGCGAGCGCCACCAGCATCCCCAGTGCGGGGGCGCAGATCATCGCCACCCGCCCCTCGATGACCGACTCGAAGAGGGGCTTGTCGGACAGCACCGCCCAGGGGCCGGGCAGGACGACATCCGTCAGCGGGACACGGACCTTGGGGCCGAGGGACAGCAGAGCGGCCGCGACCGCGGTGAACGCGAGCGCCTTGACGAGCGCCCGGTCCCACAGCCGTAGGACGATCGTGAAGGCGAGGGCGACCAGCGGCCAGCCGTAGAAGGCGTTCTGCTCGGTCGGGTTCAGGGAGAGCGAGTTGGCGTTCGCCGCATTCCCCGCGACCAGCGAGCGCTCCGCGAAGGAGAGGAGCGCGAGCGGGCTGTTGCCTGCGTTGTCGCCGTGCAGCACGCTCTTGTAGCTCTGCGGGCCGGCGAACTGCCAGTACAGCGGGAAGGCCACGATCGGCAGACAGACGGCCGCCGCAACCGCCATCCCCTTCAGCAGCGGCCGCCAGGACGCCTTCGCGACAGCCGGGCGCACGACCGCGTAGGCGAGCGCGAACAGCGCCATGCCCGTCGACGCGAGCAGCAGCGGTTCCTCGCCGAGGAAGATCTGGTACGTCGCCATCAGCCCGAGGACGACGCCGTCGCGGACCACCCGCGTGCCCGAACACAGGCGCAGCGCACGGTCGATGATCAGCGGCATCATGAAGAGGATCATGAAGTTCGGGTGCGCGTTGGCGTGGCTGACCATCGGGGGCGCGAAGGCCGCGAGTGCCGCGCCGAGGAAGGCCGCGCCCCGCTGCCGTACGACCCGTTTGACGATCAGCCAGTACCAGGCGGCGGCCGTCGCGGCGAGGCCCAGCGTCATCACCAGCGTGAGGCTGACCGCGGGACCGAAGAGCAGGGTGACCGGCGCGAAGGGGACGGACAGGCCGAGCATGACCGTGTTGGCCATCAGGTTCACGCCGTCCGGGAAGCCCTGGAGCGTGCTGAACAGCGGGTTGTGCAGATGGCGGACGCTGTCGGCGGTGACCGCGAAGAACCACTCCCACTGGTTCTGGTCCTGGAGCGAGTCGGGGAGGTAGCGGCTGTCCGGGCCGATCCACCGGCCCGAGTAGAGGGTGACCGCCATCAGGAGGAAGAGCGTGGCGGCCAGGACGTCCGCTGGGCCGGCGGCGCGGAGCTTGAGGACGGTCAGTTCGGTGAGGACCCGCCCGTAGTCGAAGGGCCGTACCTTCGAGCCCGGCTGGTGCGACCAGCGCACCGGGACCTCCGCGACCGGCCAGCCGGAGCGGCGGAAGTGCTGGAGTACCTCGACGTCGATGCCCCAGCCGTTGAGCCGGGACGCGGCGAACGCCTCGCGGGCGCGGTCGCCGTCGAAGAGCTTGAAGCCGCACTGGGTGTCCCGTATGCCGGGCACCGCGACCCGGCGTATGAGGAAGTTCCCGGCCCGGCCGAGCAGTTCGCGCAGCCGGTGCTGGTGCGTCCCTATCGTCGCGCCCGGCGTGGCCCGGGAGCCGATCGCCGCCGCCTGTCCGTCCGCGAGCGCCTTGTCGAGCCGCTCCAGTTCCTCGATGGGCGCCGCGAGGTCGGCGTCCGTGACCAGCACCCGGCGGCCGTACGAGGCGGCGACCCCGAGGCGCAGCGCGTGGCCCTTGCCGCGGTTGCGGGGGCTGGTGACGAGCTGCACCCGGCGGTCGCGGGCCGCGGCCGCCCGGACGACCTCCCGCGTCCCGTCCGTGGAGCCGTCGTCGACGACGATCAGCTCCCACTGCCCGAAACGGCCCGCGTCCTCGCTCAGGTGCGCGACGATCGCGTCCAGGGTCGGGCCGAGCCGCCGCTCCTCGTTGTACGCGGGCACGACGACCGTCAGATCCACTTCCATGGCCGGCATGTCCTCTATGACGTCCGTGCCCTGCGGTGCGCTCATCCGGCCGCCAGCCGATCGATGAGGGCCAGGGAGTGTTCGTTGTACGCGGCGACGATCGCCTGGGCCATGTCCGGGTCGCGGTGCGCCAGCGCGTCCACGAGTTCCGTGTGTCCCGCCCACAGATGCCCCCGCAGGTCGGTCACCCGGCGCAGGTACTGCACCGTGCAGACCCAGGACTGCACGCGCAGGCGGTGCAGGAAGTCGACCAGATAGGGGTTGCCGAAGAGGGCGCTCAGCTCGCGCCAGAAGCGGAGGTCGTAGCCGATGAGGATGTTCAGATCGCCGGCGGCGGCCGCGCGCTGGGCCTCCTCGCCGCGTCGGCGCACCCCGGCGAGGGCGGTGACCGCGTACGGCCGGTCGGGGTCCTTCATGGCGCCCTCGGCGAGACGGCGGAAGACGCCCTCCGCGATCATGCTGCGGGCCTCGACCATGCCCCGGAAGTCCTCCACGGAGTACTCGTGGACCCGGAAGCCGCGGTGCTGCACCGCGTCCAGGAGGCCCTGCGCCGACAGGTCGACCAGGGCCTCGCGGACGGGGGTCGCGGAGACGCCGTACTGCTCGGCGATCTCCTTGACCGTGAACTCCTGCCCCGGCTGGAGGCGGCCGGCCAGCACCTCGTCACGGAGCGCGTCCGCGATCTGCTGCCGCAGGGTGCTACGGGTAACGGCGCCCTTGCCGCCGATGCCGGGCATGGTGTCTGGCTCCCCCATCGCGTACGGGTACGTGGTCGTGCTCGTCCACATCTACGAGCACGTCACCTTACGCGGTGGGGTTCCCGCGGGGCCCTGCTCGCCCCGAACCCGGAGGCTCCGCCGCCGGAGCCCCGAGCGGCCTCGGCCGGTACGCCCCGCCGTCACACGGTGTGCTCGTCGGCGACCGCGAGGGCCGCGTCCAGGGCGGCCAGTCCCTCCTTGGCCTCCGCCTCCGTGATGTTGCACGGCGGCACGACATGGGTCCGGTTCATGTTGATGAAGGGCCACAGGCCGTGGGCCTTCGCCGCCGCCCCGAACGCGGCCATCGGCGCGTTGTCCGCACCGGCCGCGTTGTACGGCACGAGCGGCTCCCGGGTCTCGCGGTTCCGCACCAGCTCCAGCGCCCAGAAGACGCCGGTCCCGCGCACCTCGCCGATGCTCGGGTGCCGCTCGGCGAGCTCGCGCAGGCCGGGTCCGATGATGTTCTCGCCGGTCCGGGCGGCCTGCCCGATGATGTCCTCGTCCTCCATCACGGTGAGGGTGGCGACGGCGGCCGCGCAGGCCAGCGGGTGCCCGGAGTAGGTGAGCCCGCCCGGGTAGGGCCGCCTGGCGAAGGTCTCGGCGATGGCGGACGAGATCGCGACGCCCCCGAGCGGCACGTACCCCGAGTTCACGCCCTTCGCGAAGGTGAGCAGATCCGGCGTCACGTCGAAGTGGTCGGCGGCGAACCACTTGCCCGAACGCCCGAACCCGGCCATGACCTCGTCCAGGATGAAGACGATCCCGTACCGGTCGCAGATCTCGCGGACGCCGGCGAGGTATCCGGGCGGCGGCGTCATGATGCCCGCGGTCCCCGGGATGGTCTCCAGGATGATCGCGGCGATGGTCTGGGGCCCCTCGAAGGCGATGGTGTCGGCCAGGTGCTGGAGCGCCCGCTCGCACTCCTGCGCCTCGCTCTCCGAGTGGAAGGGGGAGCGGTAGAGGAAGGGCGACCAGAAGTGGACGACGCCGGCGGCGCCGCTGTCGTTGGCCCAGCGGCGCGGATCGCCGGTGAGGTTGATCGCGGCGGAGGTGGCGCCGTGGTACGAGCGGTAGGCGGAGAGCACCTTCGGACGTCCGGTGTGCAGCCGGGCCATGCGGGTGGCGTTCTCGACGGCCTCGGCCCCGCCGTTGGTGAAGAAGATCTTGTCGAGATCGCCCGGGGTCCGCTCGGCGATCAGCCGGGCCGCCTCCGAGCGCGCCTCGACGGCGAAGGCGGGCGCGAAGGTGGAGAGGGTTGCGGCCTGCTCCTGAATCGCGGCGACGACCTTCGGGTGCTGATAGCCGATGTTGGTGAAGACGAGCCCGCTGGTGAAGTCCAGATACCGCGTTCCGTCGTAGTCCCAGAAGTACGAGCCCTCGGCGCCGGCGACGGCGAGCGGGTCGATGAGCTCCTGTGCGGACCAGGAGTGGAACACGTGCGCACGGTCCGCGGCCTTCACGGCGGCGCCGGCCTGGGGGTTGGGCTGAGGGGTCATGCGGCGAGCGTAAATGTCCACGGTACGGACGCGACATCGGCGTCCTGTCTGCGGTCCGGGGCTTTCCGCGACAGTCTGTCGGGCTTGCCGCGCACCGGGCGGAACGGGCCCCGGGCTTCGCGCCATCCATTGACAGCAAGCTGTCGAATTGACAGGATGCTTACATAGGCTTCGTGCTGTACCCGAGGAGGAATCATGAGCCGCAAGCCCGTGCATCTCGCCGTGTACGACACCTTCGCCGACTGGGAGACCGGCCACACGGCCGGCTATCTGGCCCGCGCCGGGTACGACATCCGGACCGTCGGGCCGACCCGCGAACCGGTCACGACCATCGGCGGACTGCGCATCCAGCCCGATCTCGCCCTCGACGAGATCCACCCCGAGGACAGCTCCCTGCTGATCCTCACCGGCGGCGACCTCTGGGACACGGGCGACGACCTCGCGCCCTTCGCCCGCACGGCCCGCGCGTTCCTCGACGCGGGCGTCCCCGTCGCCGCCATCTGCGGAGCCACCGCCGGGCTCGCCCGCGAGGGCCTGCTCGACGACCGGGACCACACCAGCGCCGTCTCCTTCTACCTCGCGGCCACCGGCTACGGCGGCGGCGAGCGCTATGTCGAGGCCGACGCCGTCACCGACGGGAACCTGATCACCGCGGGGCCCACCGAGCCGGTCGCCTTCGCGCGCGAGGTCTTCGGCCTGCTCGGGGTGTACGAGGGCGAGGTGCTGGACGCCTGGTACCGGCTGTTCCACGACTCCGACGCGGAGGCGTACGCCGTGCTCGCGAAGGCCCAGCAGTGAGCCGTGAGCGCCAGGACCTGTTCAGCCGCGGCGCCCTCGGCGTCTTCCGGCTGAACGGCCAGTTCCTCGCCGTGGCCGAGGAGCTGGCCCGCCCCGCCGGACTCACCGCCGCCTGGTGGCAGGTACTCGGCGCGGTGCTGCGGGAGCCGCTGCCGGTCGCCGGGATCGCCCGGGTCATGGGCATCACGCGGCAGAGCGTGCAGCGGATCGCCGACCTGCTGGTCGAGCGCGGACTGGCCGAGTACGCCCCCAACCCCGCCCACCGCCGGGCCAAACTGCTCACCCCGACCGAGGCGGGCCGCGCCGCCGTCTCCACGATCGGCCCCGCGCACGCCGCCTTCGCCGACCGTCTCGCCGCCGCGCTCGGTGACGCCGGGCTCGCCGAGACCGTACGCGTCCTGGAACGGCTGTCGGTGGCGCTCGACGAGATCGGGACACCGAGCACGCGGCCGGCGGCCGCTGTTACGGAACCGTAGACACCGCCCCGCCCCACCTCCCCGGACCGTCGCACTATCCTCGGTCTGTTGCTCACATACGGGGGAAGGTGGCGCAGCGATGGAGAAGCTGGGGGCTGGGGAGCCGCAGCAGATCGGGGGCTACCGGCTGCTGGCGCGGCTCGGTGCCGGCGGGATGGGCCAGGTCTATCTGGCCCGGTCCGGCCGGGGTCGTACCGTCGCCGTGAAGCTCGTACGCCAGGAACTCGCGGAGCAGGAGGAGTTCCGGGCCCGCTTCCGCCAGGAGGTGCAGGCCGCGCGGCGGGTCGGCGGGTACTGGACGGCCCCCGTGCTCGACGCGGACACGGAAGCGGCCATTCCGTGGGTCGCCACGGGTTATGTCGCCGGACCGAGCCTGCAGACCGTCGTCGGGCACGACCACGGTCCGCTGCCCGAACGCTCGGTGCGGATCCTTGCCGCCGGGCTCGCGCACGCCCTGCAGGACATTCACGCCGCCGAACTCATCCACCGGGACCTCAAGCCCTCGAACGTGCTGGTCACCATCGACGGGCCGCGCGTCATCGACTTCGGGATCGCGCGGGCCCTGGAGACCGTCACCGACGGCGGGCTCACCCGCACCGGCGCGCTCGTCGGCTCACCGGGGTTCATGGCACCCGAGCAGGTCCGCGGGGACCGCATCACCCCGGCCTGCGACATCTTCTGCCTCGGCTCGGTGCTCGCGTACGCCGCCACCGGCGCCCTGCCCTTCGGGAGCTCCGACAGCGGGGTGCACGCGCTGATGTTCCGTATCGCGCAGGAGGAGCCGGACCTGGCGGGCGTGCCCGAGTCCCTCTCGGACCTGGTGCGCGACTGCCTGCGCAAGGACCCCGCCGCCCGGCCCTCCCTGGAACAGATCCTGGAGCGTACGGGGGCGGAGGACACGGTCTCCGACGGGCGGGCGCGCGACCCCTGGCTGCCGGGCGGCCTGGTGGCCCAACTCGGGCGGCACGCCGTGCAGTTGCTGGAGACGGAGAACCCGGACGAGGCGGGGAATCCGGCCGGCGCCGCGGAGGGGTCGCCGCGGGAGCTGCCCGCTGGCGCGCCGGCCGCCGGTGCGGACGCGCCGGACTCCGCGGCGGCCGCGGGCGCCGCCGACCTGGCCAAGTCCCCCGCCCCGGAGGCGGCCCCCGGACTCGCCGCCGCCCCCGCCGAGCCCACCCCGCCTCCGCCGGGACAGCCCGCCCCGCTGGGTCACCTCCCCACGATGGTCAGCGGCCCGGGCCAGACCGCCCCGCCGGCCGCTCCGCCCGGCACCGGACACCCCGCCTACGGCTATCCCCAGCAGCACCCCCAGCAGCCACCGCATCCGGGGGCCTCGGCTTACGGGTATCCGCAGAACGGCTGGGGCCCCGGCCCGGCAGTCGGCTACGGCCCGCAGTACGGGCCCGGTCCGACGCCGCCGTACGGACCCGCGGCGACACCTCCCTACGGTCCGGGCCCCACGCCTCCCTACGGCCCGGGCGTCGCACCGCAGTCACCGGACGCCTCGCGAAGGAGCGGCCGCTCCACGGCGGCGCTGATCGCGGTCGCCCTGGTCGTCGCGCTCGGCGCGGGCGGCTCGGTGTACGCGCTGATGAAGAACGGCAGCGGCGACAGCAACGATGACAAGGCGGCCCAGGGCTCCCACGCGCCCACGACACCGGGCCCGGACACCTCGCAGCCCTCGCCCCCCGCGTCCTCGTCGGCCACCACCCAGCCGCCCAAGGACGGCGCAGTCCCCGACGGCTACCTCGGCACCTGGACCACCAGCATCGACAACGCGACCGGGCACAACCCCCGGCGCCTGGTCATCCAGCAGGGCAAGGCCGGTGACACGGTCCTCTCGCTCACCGCGGACGGCCCGTCGGGCAGCAGCACGTACCACTGCGTGTTCCGCGCCGAGCTGACCGAGACGCCCACCGGCGGCGGTCCGCTGAAGATCGGCCCGTCCAAGGTGGTCGTCGGCGAACCGGCCGCCTCCTGCTCCCCGGGCGGAGCCACCGAGGTCACCCTCCTCTCGGACGGCCGGCTGCGCCGCGTGAACACGAGCTCGGGCGAGGCCCTGACGTTCACGAAGGGCGACTGACGTCGACGGCCCGAACGGCCTTGCGCTGCCCGGCTGTTGAACGCCGGCGGTCGTGTCCGGACCGCGTCCGCCGGCCACTTCCCCGGGGCCCCCTTGCCCCCGCTTGTCGCGTACACAACCATGGCAGGGTCCCGTTCCAACGGTTCGCGTCCGTCCCGGGAGGACACATGCGTCCCAGCAGGAGATCGGTCCTGACCGCGACGGTGGCCGGAGCGGGAGCGACGGCCCTGGGGGCGAGTGCTCCCGCGGCGGCGGCGGGCGGCGGCACCCGCCCGCCCGCGACGGCCCAGCCCCCCACCCGCGAACTCCGTTCGCTGCTCCGGGAGATCGACCGCGACCGCATCGAGGCGACCGTCCGCAAGCTGGTCTCCTTCGGCACCCGGCACACCCTCTCCAGCCAGGACGACCCGGTGCGCGGAATCGGCGCGGCGCGCGACTGGATCGCGGCCGAACTGCGCTCGTACGCCGCCGCGTCGGCCGGCCGGATGACCGTGCAGCTCCAGTCGTACGTCCAGGAGCCGGCCTCCCGCATCCCGACCGCGACCCGCATCACCAACGTGGTCGCGACCCTGCGGGGCGCCGTCACACCGGAGCGGGTCTACGTGGTCTCCGGCCACTACGACTCACGGGTCACCGACGTCATGGACGCCACCTCGGACGCGCCGGGCGCCGACGACGATGCGTCGGGCGTGGCGGTCGCCCTCGAACTGGCCAGGGTGATGGCGCGCCGCCGCCCGGCCTCGACGATCGTCTTCGCGGCGGTCGCGGGCGAGGAGCAGGGCCTGTGCGGCGCCACGCACATGGCGGAGCTCTTCAAGTCCGCCGGTGCCGACGTCCAGGGCATGTTCACCAACGACATCGTCGGCAGCTCCACGGCGGACGACGGCACCCGGGACCCGTACACGATCCGGCTGTTCGCCGAGGGCGTGCCGAGCTCCGAGACCCCGGAACAGGCCGCGACCCGCCGTTCGGTGGGCGGTGAGAACGACTCGCCGGCCCGCCAGCTGGCCCGCTTCGTCCGTGACGTCGCCGACAACGACGCCACGGGCCTGCACATCCGTGTCGTGCACCGCCGCGACCGCTACCGCCGGGGCGGCGACCACATCCCGTTCCTCGAACGCGCCTACCCGGCCGCCCGCTTCACCGAGCCGGCCGAGGACTTCGCCCACCAGCACCAGGACGTCCGCGTCGACGCGGACGGCACGCAGTACGGGGACCTGCCGGAGTTCTGCGACTTCGGGTACGTCGAGCGGGTCGCGAAGGTCAACGCGGCGGCCCTGTGGACCCTGGCCCAGGCCCCGGGCACCCCCCGCGGCGCGAAGATCCTGACGTCCGCCCTCACCAACTCCACCCAGCTGACCTGGACCCGCGGCCCCGAGCCGGACCTCGCCGGCTACGAGGTCCTCTGGCGCGAGACGACGGCCTCCGAGTGGACCCACGTGATCCCCGTGGGCGACACCACGGCACACGAGGTCGACCTCTCCAAGGACAACGTCTTCTTCGGCGTACGCGCGGTGGGCCGCTCCGGCCTGCGGAGCCCGGCGGCCTTCCCGGACCCGTCCGCCTGACCCGGGGGCCCGAGCGGGGGCACACCGCTCAGCGCGGCTCCGGCGGGCGCTGGCGGGGCATGTTCGGGCGGGCGCTGGGGGGCAGCGGGAAGCGGCCCGGCGGGGTGCCCTCCTGGCGGGCGGTGCCGGGCACGGACGCCTGGATGCCCAGCGGGGCCGGTCCCGTCCGGAACTCCACCATCCAGTCGGCGGTCTCCGCGCGGACCAGTTCGGTCACGTCCTCGGAGAAGCGACGCAGCACCCCGAGACACCGCTCGGCGGCCTCCCCGGCCGTCCCCTCGGTCGGCCCGAGCACCTCCCGCACGCTCTCGGAGGCCCAGTCGAACTGGAGCACCTGAAGCCGGCGCAGCACGGCCTGAGCGGTGGCCACATCCCTTATCCAGCCGGAGGTGACCCCGAAGAACCGGTCACCGGCCACACAGGCGACCCCGAGCAGCAGAGCCAGATAGCCCCAGGGGGCCACCCCGCTCACCACGCCCGTGAGGTCGAGCAGCGGCAGCGCCGCCCCGGCGACCGCCCCGGCCGCCGCCCCGGACCGCAGCACCCGCGCCCCGCGCCGCTTCCACAGCCGGTCCGTGAGATACCAGCACGCCGTGTCCAGCGCCCCCCGCTCCACCCACCGGTACAGCTCGTGGAGCCGCTCGGCGGGCTCGCCCCAGTCGCCGAGCGGGAAGGGCCGGCCGCAGAGGTCGCCCGGCCGGGGCCCCGCGGCGCCCTCGCCCCGCTCGTCCTGGGGCGGCCCCTCGGGCTGCATCTCCGGCTGGCTCACCCGGCACTCCCTACTGATGACGTTGCGTGACGGCTGCACGGACGCCACAAGACTGCGTGACGCCTGGTGCTGAAGCGCCGCACCCTTCCTACCGCCCAATGGGTGGCGATGGCCCTGGTTTCAAGGCTTTTCCGCCCGGAAGGGGGTCTTGATCAGGTATAGGCTTCCGCGCCGGCTCACCCGAAAGAGTGCTGGAGCGATCGGCCCCCTGACCACGTAGGCTCGTGCCTGGACGAGAAACCCCCGTCCACACAGCCGTACGAAACCAGGAGCTGATCGTGATTCCCGGTGGTGGCCAGCCCAACATGCAGCAGCTGCTCCAGCAGGCCCAGAAGATGCAGCAGGACCTCGCGAACGCCCAGGAGGAACTGGCGCGCACCGAGGTCGAAGGCCAGGCGGGCGGCGGTCTGGTGAAGGCGACCGTGACGGGCTCCGGCGAGCTCCGCGCGCTGAAGATCGACCCGAAGGCCGTGGACCCCGAGGACACGGAGACCCTCGCGGACCTCGTCGTCGCGGCCGTCCAGGCGGCCAACGAGAACGCCCAGGCACTCCAGCAGCAGAAGCTCGGCCCGCTCACCCAGGGTCTCGGCGGCGGCAGCGGCATCCCCGGTCTGCCGTTCTGAGACCCGGCCCGGGGCCCGGCTCGCCGCGCGGGAACCCGGTGCGCCTTTCGGAGACCGACGGCGGCCAACTACCGTACGTACCAAGACACTGATAGGTACTGACGAAGCGAAGCGAACCGACGCGGCACGAAGTACAGGAAAGGCAGTCCGTTGTACGAAGGCGTGGTTCAGGACCTCATCGACGAGCTGGGACGGCTGCCCGGCGTCGGTCCCAAGAGCGCGCAACGGATCGCCTTCCACATCCTGCAGGCCGAGCCGACGGACGTCCGCCGCCTCGCGCACTGCCTGATGGAGGCCAAGGCGAAGGTCCGCTTCTGCGCGACCTGCGGGAACGTCGCGCAGGAGGAGCTGTGCAACATCTGCCGCGACCCGCGCCGCGACCTGTCGGTGATCTGCGTGGTCGAGGAGTCGAAGGACGTCGTGGCGGTGGAGCGCACCCGCGAGTTCCGGGGCAAGTACCACGTCCTCGGCGGAGCGATCAGCCCGATCGAGGGTGTCGGCCCCGACGACCTGCGCATAAGGGAACTGCTGGCCCGCTTGGCCGACGGTGTGGTCACGGAGCTGATCCTCGCCACGGACCCGAACCTGGAGGGCGAGGCCACGGCCACGTACCTCGCCCGCATGATCAAGCCCATGGGCCTCAAGGTCACCCGCCTGGCCAGCGGCCTCCCTGTGGGTGGCGACCTGGAATACGCGGACGAGGTCACGCTCGGCCGCGCCTTCGAGGGGAGACGACTCCTAGATGTCTGACGCCACGCTGCACGCGACCGGTCACGACCCCGACGACTTCGCGGTCCAGATCGCGGACCAGGTCGAGAGCTTCCTCGTCGCGGTCACCGAGATCGCCAAGGGCGACGAGCCCGACTCCGCCGTGCCCTTCCTCCTCCTGGAGGTCTCCCAGCTCCTGCTGGCCGGCGGCCGTCTCGGCGCGCACGAGGACATCGTCCCGGACGAGCGCTACGAGCCGGATCTCGGCCCGGAGCCGGACGTGGACGACATCCGCGAGCGCCTCGCGGCCATGCTCGACCCGATCGACGTCTACTCCGAGGTCTTCGACCCGTACGAGCCCCGCAAGGCACCGGTCCCGGCCCGGATCTCCGACGACCTGGCCGACGTCCTCGCCGACCTGCGCCACGGCATGGCCCACTACCGGGCGGGCCGCACCACGGAGGCCATGTGGTGGTGGCAGTTCTCCTACTTCTCCAACTGGGGCTCCACCGCCTCGGCCACCCTGCGCGCCCTCCAGTCGCTGGTCGCCCACGTCCGGCTGAACCAGCCCCTGCAGGAGCTGGACGGCCTCGACACCGACCAGGACCTCAGCGAGGAGGCCCTCGCCGAGGAGGCGGGCCGGGTCATGGTGGAGGAGATCGGAGGCCCGCTGGGCCTGCGCGAGGTCAAGTGACCTGACGCTCGGGGCGGCCGGCCCGCGCCGCCCCGCAGCCCGCTCCGCCGACGCGCCCGGTGTGAGCAGTGCCACTCCCCGGACTGCATTCCGGCCGGCTGGGCAGGTGCCGTCCTGGAGCGGCCGGAGGGCCCGGCTGACCTGACGTCCCGGGTGATCATGTGGTGAGCGGGACATCTCACCATGCGATACCCCGGAAGGGAATTCCGGCCGCTCGTTAGACTGAGCCGACCGCAGTTGTGCGGTGCAGAGACGGATTGAGCGAGGAGCGCACGTGGGCCTTGTCGTGCAGAAGTACGGAGGCTCCTCCGTAGCCGATGCCGAGGGCATCAAGCGCGTCGCCAAGCGAATCGTGGAAGCGAAGAAGAACGGCCACCAGGTGGTCGTGGTCGTTTCCGCGATGGGCGACACGACGGACGAGCTGATCGATCTCGCCGAGCAGGTATCTCCGATGCCGAGCGGACGAGAATTCGACATGCTGCTGACCGCGGGAGAGCGGATCTCCATGGCCCTGCTGGCGATGGCGATCAAGAACCTGGGCCACAGCGCCCAGTCGTTCACCGGCAGCCAGGCGGGTGTCATCACCGACTCGGTCCACAACAAAGCGCGGATCATCGACGTCACGCCGGGCCGCATCCGGACGGCGCTCGACGAGGGCAACATCGCCATCGTCGCCGGGTTCCAGGGCGTCTCGCAGGACAAGAAGGACATCACCACCCTCGGGCGCGGCGGCTCCGACACGACCGCCGTCGCGCTGGCCGCGGCGCTGGACGCCGAGGTCTGCGAGATCTACACCGACGTGGACGGCGTGTTCACCGCCGACCCGCGGGTGGTGAAGAAGGCGAAGAAGATCGACTGGATCGCCTTCGAGGACATGCTGGAGCTCGCCGCCTCCGGCTCCAAGGTGCTGCTCCACCGCTGTGTGGAGTACGCCCGCCGCTACAACATCCCGATCCACGTGCGCTCGTCCTTCAGCGGGCTGCAGGGCACCTGGGTCAGCAACGAGCCGAAGCAAGGGGACCAGAAGGTGGAGCAGGCCATCATCTCCGGTGTCGCTCACGACACCTCCGAGGCCAAGGTCACGGTCGTCGGCGTCCCGGACAAGCCGGGCGAGGCCGCCGTCATCTTCCGCGCCATCGCCGATGCCGAGATCAACATCGACATGATCGTGCAGAACGTGTCCGCCGCCTCCACCGGTCTGACGGACATCTCCTTCACCCTCCCCAAGACCGAGGGCCGCAAGGCCATCGACGCCCTGGAGAAGGCCAAGAGCGCGGTGGGCTTCGACTCGCTGCGCTACGACGACCAGATCGGCAAGATCTCCCTGGTCGGCGCGGGTATGAAGACCAACCCCGGCGTCACGGCCGGCTTCTTCGAGGCGCTCAGCGACGCCGGCGTGAACATCGAGCTGATCTCGACGTCCGAGATCCGTATCTCCGTGGTCACCCGTGCCGACGACGTGAACGAGGCCGTGCGCGCCGTGCACAGCGCCTTCGGGCTCGACTCCGACAGCGACGAGGCCGTCGTCTACGGAGGCACGGGCCGCTGATGTCCCCGTCAGGGTCGCGGAGCGGGCGGCCGACGCTCGCGGTCGTGGGTGCGACCGGCGCCGTCGGCACCGTCATGCTCCAGATCCTGTCCCAGCACGCGGACATCTGGGGCGAGATCCGTCTGATCGCCTCGCCGCGCTCGGCCGGCCGCAAGCTGGCCGTGCGCGGCGAGGAGGTCGAGGTCGTGGCCCTCACGGAGGCCGCCTTCGACGGGGTGGACGTCGCCATGTTCGACGTACCCGACGAGGTGGCGGCCCAGTGGGCGCCGCTCGCCGCGGCCAAGGGCGTGGTCGTGGTCGACAACTCCGGCGCGTTCCGGATGGATCCGGACGTGCCCCTCGTCGTGCCCGAGGTCAATCCGCACGCGGTCCGGCTGCGGCCGCGCGGGATCATCTCCAACCCGAACTGCACGACCCTCTCGATGATCGTCGCCCTGGGCGCGCTGCACGCCGAGTTCGGGCTGCGCGAGCTGGTGGCCTCCAGCTATCAGGCGGTGAGCGGGGCCGGCCTCGCCGGAGTCGAGACGCTCCGGCAGCAGCTCGTCCTCGTCGCCGGTACGGATCTGGGGACCAAGCCCGGTGACGTACGCCGGGCGGTGGGGGACAACACCGGGCCGTTCCCGGAGCCGGTGGCGCTCAACGTGGTGCCCTGGGCCGGATCCCTGATGGACGACGGCTGGTCCTCGGAGGAGATGAAGGTCCGCAACGAGACCCGCAAGATTCTCGGGCTGCCGACGCTGAAGGTCGCCGTGACCTGCGTCCGCGTTCCGGTGGTGACCACGCACTCGCTGACCGTCCACGCCCGCTTCGAGAGCGAGGTCACGGTCGGCAAGGCGCGCGAGATCCTCGCCACCGCGCCCGGGGTCGTCCTCTTCGACAACCCGGCCGCCGGTGAGTTCCCGACGCCCGCCGATGTGGTGGGCACCGACCCGACCTGGGTGGGGCGGGTGCGCCGGGCTCTCGACGATTCCACGGCGCTGGAACTGTTTGTCTGCGGGGACAACCTGCGCAAGGGTGCTGCACTGAACACCGCGCAGATCGCGGAACTGGTCGCTGCGGAGATCGCGGCGGCGTAGGTTCTTCGACGGGGACGGGTGACGGGGGATGTTCGACGGGGGACGGCCGAGACGGGTTCAGGGCCCTGCTCGGGGTGGGTGCCGGTTCGGCGTGCTGCGCGCGCAGGAACGCAGGTTCTGCGCTGCCGGGGTCAGGCGGCCGGAATCTCACTGGCCGCCGGCCGATTCGTTTGTAGGATCTGTTTCAGTTCTGTGAGCCGGTTAATGGTCCGGACCACTTGAATCGGACCCTCGTGACGTTCGAAGATTTCCCTCCCCGTTCTCCGCAACCGCGCGGAGGGCGGGGAGCGTCTTTGCGGTCGCCCTTCGGGGGCGTCCGGACTTCACGGCAAACGGGGCACAAGGGAAGAGCTGGTACGCATGAGGGCATTTGACGCATCGTCAAACGGGGTGCCTGAAGCAAACACGATGCCTGACGCGTACAACCCTCTCGGGGGGAGACGTGTCCAACTGGCGTGGCAGAGGTACTCGATTTCTCCGCGGTACAGACAAGGGGCAGCGCCCTGCGTCCACCCCGCCGACTCCGCAGCCCCGGTGCGCCCGGCGGCATGCCGGTGATCGCCCCCATGCCCGCAGCGCGGCCCGCCCGCATACCGAACCAGCGCGACGGTGCTGACGAGACGATGGCCGTCGGCACCACCGTCGACCATCTGACCGAGACCTATCGCACTCACTACCGCTCCCTGCTGGGTCTGGCGGCCCTTCTGCTCGACGACACCGCGTCCTGCGAGGACGTCGTCCAGGAGGCCTTCATCCGGGTGCACTCGGCGCGCAAGCGCGTCCGCGAACCGGAGAAGACGCTGGCGTATCTGCGCCAGACCGTCGTGAACCTCTCGCGGTCCGCGCTGCGCCGGCGCATCCTCGGTCTCAAGCTGCTCTCCAAGCCGATGCCGGACATGGCGAGCGCCGAAGAGGGCGCGTACGACCTGCTGGAGCGGGACGCGCTGATCAAGGCCATGAAGGGGCTGCAGCGCAGGCAGCGCGAGGTCCTGGTGCTGCGGTACTTCTCCGACATGACCGAGGCCCAGGTTGCCGAGACGCTGGGCATCTCGCTGGGTTCGGTCAAGGCGTACGGCTCGCGCGGCATCGCCGCGCTGCGCGTCGCCATGGAGGAACCGGCGGCATGAGCGGCGACGAGAAGCGGCGACGGCCCGAGGAACCTCGGACCCCGGAGCACGAGCACAACCAATCGCAAGCTGGGAACGGAATTGTGAATCACGGCCCCGACGGACAAGACCTGGACGGACAGGGTCCTGACGGACTCGGCCCGGACATCCAGGGCGTCGAAGGGCTCGGCTCGGACGAGTTGGCCCTGCGCAGGATGCTGCACGACGCCGTCCAGGAGATCGAACCGAGCGACGGCACGCTGGAGCATCTGCGGCGGGCGGTTCCGGCCAGACGCGCCCGCAAGCGGCAGGCCGTCGTCGGCATGGCGGCCGCCGCGCTCTTCATCGGCACGGCCGTCCCCGCGCTCGTGCACGTCTCGAACTCGTCGGGTTCGAACGCGAACCCTTCCGTGGTGGGCAACACCGAGGAGGCCCAGGGCGGTGCCGGCCGGCAGGGCCAGGACGGCTCCGGCGGATCGTCCGGCGGCTCGGGCAAGTCCCACGACAAGGGCAAGCAGGACAAGGGCGACAAGGACAAGGGCAAGGGCGCGAGCGGCGGAGCCGTCGGCGGCGTCAACCCGAGCGCCTCGATCGCGGACGCCCTGAGCTGTACGGCGGCGCAGCTGGGCAACGCCGCGCCGGCCGCGGGTTCCCCGGACTCCGCCGGTGTGGTCTACGGCAGCTTCACCATCTCGAACGTCTCCGGCACCGCCTGCTCCGTCGCCGGAGCCGGCAGCGTCGGCGCGGGCGCGCTGGGCGCGGCCGACCAGTCCAAGGTCACGGCGGCGAGGCACACGGCGGGCGACGGAGCCGCCGGGCTGCCCGATCCCTCCGCGGAGGCCATCTCCCTGGTGCTCCAGCCGGGCGGAACCTACGTCGTGAAGTTCGCCTGGGTGCCCTCGGCGGCCTGTCCTCCCGCCGGCGGCGGCAGCGGCGGGCCCTCGCCGGACCCGACGCCCACGGACGGCACCACCGGCAGCGGCGGTACGTCCACCGACGCGGGCGTCTCGTCCCAGCTGGTCAGGGAGGAAGGCACGGTCGACGGCAGCGTGGCCGTGTCGTACACGGCGGACGCCGGCTCACCGTCGACCTCGACCGTCGTGTCCAACGCGTGCTCGGGGACCGTCTACTGGACCGGACTGCTCGCCGGTTCCTGAGCGTCCTGCTCGCTGTGCCGCTCGTCCGGGACCGGAATCAGACCCAGCTCCGCGTCCCGGGCGAACTCGGCCTCCCGGCGCAGCAGCCGGAACCACATGAAGACGACGAAGCCGGCGAAGACGAACCACTCGCCGGTGTAGCCGAGGTTCTGGAAGGCCTTCAGGTCAAGCCCCGTGCCCTGCGCCGCCGTCGCGGGCACCGCCGTCATCCCGCTGTCCGCGTGACCGAGGGTGACCCACGCGTCGTACAGGTCGTACGGCACCAGGTTCACCAGCGACGCCGAGCTGATGGCACCGGTCTGGCCGGAGGGCAGCCCGCCGGCCGCGCTCACTCCGTTCGCCCCCGGGCTCTCGGGCGCCTGGAGCGCGCCGCTCACGGTGACCTCGCCGGCCGGTGCGGCCGGGGCCTTCGCCGGGTCCGCGTCGCCGGGCAGCCAGCCCCGGACCACGGGCAGTGCCTTGCCGCCGTCGGTCCGCAGCAGCGTCAGCACGTAGTAGCCGCGCCTGCCGTCGAGCTCGCGGTCGGGCACGAGCAGTTGCTTGCCGTACCGGCCGGTCGCGGTGGCCTGGGCGCCGGATGTCTTCTGGTCCACCGGCAGCAGCTCGGCCAGCGGGCGGGCGGCCGCGGTCTTGGCCGACGCGGCCTGCTCGGTCGCCGTCCGGTGGTCCTGGACCCGGTCCTCGAACCGGCCCAGCTGCCATGACCCCATGAACACGCAGAAGGGGATGGCCAACAGCACGAAGACGTTGATCCCCCACCAGCGGGGCGTCAGCAGAAACCGGTACACGGCTTCCACGGTACGGGGCCGGGGTACGGGGCCGGGGCGCGGGGTCAGTACCGCTCGGGAAGTTGTCCACAGGCTGAGGGCCCCGTCAGCGCATTGTCGGAAGGGCCAGGCACTATGGGGCCATGACTGACAGCAACGGGTCCACGCAGGAGTTCGGGTCTGGGCAGGTGCACGGGGCCGAGGGGAAGCAGGGGTCCTCCTCGGGAGCCGGTTCCGTGCCCGACTGGGAGCAGCGCTTCCGGGCGCCGCGGGTGTCCCTGCCGGACTGGGCGGAGGACGCCCCGCACCGCTCCCTGTTCGTCTCCAACGCGACGGGGACGTACGAGCTGTACGCGTGGGACCGCGCGACCAAAGAGCAGCGCCAGGTCACGAACCGGCCGAACGGCACCACGGACGGCGTGCTCTCGCCGGACGGCGAGTGGATCTGGTGGTTCGACGACAAGGACGGCGACGAGTTCGGGATCTGGCGCCGCCGGCGGTTCACCGACGCCCCGGCCGGCGGGGTCCCGGCCGGCGCGAGCCCGGTCGATGTCGACGAGCCCGCGGTTCCCGGGCTCGAACCCTCCTACCCCGCCGGACTGGCCATCGGCCGCGACGGGCGTACGGCGGTGGTGGGCCGCTCGACGGACGAGGACGGCTCGACGATCCATCTGGCCCGCACCGGCGAGCCCACCGTGGAGCTCTACCGGCACCGGGAGTCCGCGGGCGTGGGCGACTTCTCGCACGACGGCTCCCTGATCGCCATCGAGCACACCGAGCACGGCGACGCGATGCACTCGGCGCTGCGCGTGCTGCGGCCCGACGGCTCCCCGGTCGCCGAGCTCGACGACACCGAGGGCGGCACGGTCGAGCTCGGCCTGGAGGTGCTGGGCTTCGCCCCGGTCGACGGGGACACCCGGCTGCTCATCGGGCACCAGCGGCGCGGCCGCTGGGAGCCGCTGGTGTGGGACGTGGCGTCCGGCGAGGAGACCGACCTCGCCCTCGACCTGCCCGGTGACGTGGGCGCCGAGTGGTATCCCGACGGCTCCGCGCTCCTCGTCTCGCACAGCTTCGAGGCCCGCAGCGAGCTGTGGCGCTACGACCTGGCGACCCGCGAGCTGGTCCGCGTGCCCACCCCGGCCGGCACGGTGTCGGGAGCCACCGCCCGCCCGGACGGCACGGTGGAGTACCTGTGGTCGTCGGCCGCCGAGCCGTCGGCGGTGCGCTCGACGAGCGGCGAGGTGGTCCTGGACCCGCCCGGCCTGAAGTCCCCGGGGTCCGTGGCCGTGGAGGACGTATGGGTGGACGGGCCCGGCGGCCGCATCCACGCGTTGGTCCAGAAGCCCGTCGGGGCGACCGGCCCGCTGCCCACCGTCTTCGACATCCACGGCGGCCCGACCTGGCACGACAGCGACTCGTTCGCGGCCGGCCCAGCAGCCTGGGTGGACCACGGATACGCGGTGGTCCGGGTCAACTACCGCGGCTCCACGGGATACGGCCGGGAGTGGACGGACGCCCTCAAGCACCGGGTCGGCCTGATCGAGCTGGAGGACATCGCGGCGGTGCGCGAGTGGGCGGTGACGTCCGGGCTCGCCGACCCCTCCCGGCTGATCCTCACCGGCGGCTCCTGGGGCGGGTACCTCACGCTCCTCGGCCTGGGCACGCAGCCGGACGCGTGGACCCTCGGCATCGCCGCCGTCCCGGTCGCCGACTACGTGGCGGCGTACGAGGACGAGATGGAGGCACTGAAGGCCATGGACCGCACGCTGCTCGGCGGCACCCCGCAGGAGGTGCCCGAGCGCTTCGAGGCCTCCTCCCCGCTGACCTATGTCGACGCGGTCAAGTCCCCGGTCTACATCTCGGCCGGGGTCAACGACCCGCGCTGTCCCATCCGCCAGATCGACAACTACGTGGCCCGCCTCGCGGCCCGCGAAGCCGTCCACGAGGTGTACCGCTACGACGCGGGCCACGGCTCCCTCGTCGTCGACGAACGCATCAAGCAGGTCAGGCTGGAGCTGGACTTCGCGGAGCGCCACCTTCGGGGGTGACGCCGGGACGGGAATCTCCGGGGGCTGCCTGGGGGAGGGCGTGCCGGGCCCCGGGCCGTTCGGGGCGCCTGTCCGAGGGAGGCGCACGCCGGGTTCCCCGCTCGCACGGACACCCGCTAGGTCCCCGTCCGTTCCCCGGGTCGGCGGCGCAGCAGTTCCGCGAGGCCCCGGTCCGTTCGGGGCGCCTGTTTCCCGGGGAGGCGCGTGCCGCGCTCCCCGCTCGCACGGACACCCGCTAGGTCCCCGTCCGCTCCCGGGGTCGGCGGCCCAGCAGCTCCGCGAGGCCCCGGCGGGTGGCTGCCAGCACCACCCGGTCCTCGGGGCGCAGCCGGTAGGCGGGGGGCAGGTCCCAGACCAGCCCCGAGGGGCGGTCGCCCCCGGCCGGGGTGTCCGCGGCGGGGTCGGCCTGCCGTCCCCCGGACGCCGCCCGGTCC
This sequence comes from Streptomyces sp. NPDC058371, assembly GCF_042723265.1. Classification (NCBI taxonomy): domain Bacteria; kingdom Bacillati; phylum Actinomycetota; class Actinomycetes; order Kitasatosporales; family Streptomycetaceae; genus Streptomyces; species Streptomyces sp. NPDC058371. The sequence goes on from NZ_JBHXJC010000012.1 coordinate 268,282, forward strand.
AGCGCGAGCACGCGCCAGGCGCCCGCACGGAACGCCTCGTCCGCCGTCCGTCCCGCCAGCTGCGGATGCCCGCCCACGGTCAGGGCCGCGAACAGCAGCACCCGCCGCTCGACCGGGATCGCCCCGAGGATCTGCCGCCCCATCATGGCTCCGGCGAACGCCGGCGCCGCGAGATGGGAGACGCTGCGGCTGCGGGTGAGCGCGTCGGGGTGCGCGGCCCGAAGGGTGCGGTACACGGCGGTCGCGAAGTCGTCGTCGTACAGGCGCAGGACGACGCGGAGATCGGGTCGTACGGAGCGGGCGTACAGGACCGCTTCGAGGTTCGTCGTGTCGGCGCTGCTCAGGGCGAGCAGCGCATGCGCCCGGTTGATCTTCGCGGCCTCCAGGACGCCTTCCTGGGTCACGTCACCGAGGACCACGGGCACCCGCAGCCGGCGCGCGGTCGCCAGGCCCCGCGCCTCCGGGTCGGACTCGACGCACACCACGGGGATGTGCAGTTCGCGCAGCCGCGTCAGCACCCGGGTGCCGATCTTGCCGAGCCCGAGCAGCACCACGTGCCCGGACAGTCCGCGCGGTGGCCGGCGCACCGCGGACCCGCTGCGGAAGGTGCCGAGCGCTTCCAGCACGGCGGCCAGCAGCACCGGCAGCAGCAACAACCCGACGAGCCCGGACAGGAGTTGGAGGAGCTGCCGGCCGAGGGGCTTGCCGATGGCCGGGTCGTTGATGGCGAACAGGTCGAGCAGAGTCAGATAAGTGGCGTGCAGCGGGCCCTCGTCGGTGACCGCCATCGACGCCACCGCCAGCGCGACCACGCACGCGACCAATCCGGCGAACGACCAGCGCAGCCGGCGTGACAGCAGCGCGGCGAACGGCACGACGCTGCGTCCGGCGGGCAGCGCGGGACCCGAGTAGGACACCGTCTCCAGGACGACGGTCCCGCGTCCGGTCGCCGCGGCCACCGCCCGTTCGTCGGGCAGCAGCCGGGGTCCCTGCTCGCCGCTGCTCTCGGAACCGTCGGCGCCGGCCGGGTCGTTGGTCGTGGCGGACAGCAGGGCCAGCGTGCACAGGCCGGGGTCGGCGACCTGCCCGGGACCCGGCGGCTGCCGTTCGACGGCACGCAGCATCAGCCCGTCCGTCTGGACGACCTTGCTGGTGCCGGCAACGGCGGTCGCGGCGAGCGCGGGCGCGGCCGTGTCGGCGTCGGAGAGGACGGTGGTGGAGGCGTCGAACCCGTCGACGCCCTCCGGGTTGTCCGGGTCCTCCGCCAGGTCCGCCGCCGCCAGCGCCGAGGCCTGGTCGAGAAGCGCCTCGATGTGCTGGCCCAGACGCCGGTTGTAGAGCCGCAGGACCAGCCGCAGCCGCGGATTGAGCCGTCGGGCGGTGAGCGCGGCCCGGATGTTCGTCTCGTCGTCGTCGTACACCAGCGCCAGCGCGGCGGCCCGCTCCACACCGGCTTCGGCGAGTACGGCCTCGGTGGCCTCGCCGGCCTCCAACACCCGCTCTGCACCGGGGGGTTCGGAGGCCCGCACGGCTCCCGCGTTCCCCGTCGTACGGCCGGCTCCCGCGTTCCCCGTCGTACGGCCGGGCCCCGCGTCCCGGTTCCCGGTCGTGCGGCCGGCCACCGGATCCCGGTTTCCCGTCGTACGGCCGGCCCCCGCATCGGCGTTGCTGTTGCCGTTGCCGGCGGCGCGGGTCACGGCGGCGGACACCCGGTCGAACAGGGCTGTGGCGCGGGCCCGTCCCACCGTCGGTGGCTGCACGCGGCGCGCGGCCGGCGGTACGACGAGGGTCACCTGCTCGCCGTAGACACTCCGCAGCTCGGCGGCCAGCCGGTGCGCCAGGCCGTCGTCGCCGCACACCACCATGTGCGCGGCGGCGTCGGGCGGTTCGCTCTGGTACGGAAGGGTCGCCACAAGGGAGAAGACTGCCCCACGGGGACCACCGGTTCCACACCGGCGGGGCCGTCGCCGGCGCGCGGGGACCGAACCGCCCGCGCACATAAGGCCGTTCGGACACGCTCCGGGCTGACGTGGACGGGTCGCGGCCGCCTACCGCCGCGCGCGGGACCTGGCCTCGCGCGGCGGCCGGACGAACTGCAGCTCCAGCGCGACCGGCGGCTCCGCAACCCCCGGCCCTCCGGCGGCCGCCCAGCTCAGCAGCTCCTCGGTGCAGTCGTCGTCCATGGCGAAGCCGATCCAGGTGGGCCGGCCGCCCTGTCGCCGGCCGGCCGCGGAGGGCTGTACGACGATGACGTTCGCCTGGTCGCAGGGGCCGAGGCAGTCCGTCGTACGGACGGCGAACCGCCCGCCGGACGCGTCGGCACCGGCCCGCAGCCGCTCCAACTGCCAGGCGTGGTCGGTCTCCGGGTACTTGCGCGGATCGCCGCAGCAGCAACCGCGGCAGACGACCAGGGTGCAGGGCCGGGAAGCGGCGGCGCCGACGGCGACCGGACGAGACTGCCGGCGCGGGGCGTTGACTGTCACCGGGGGGACCTTTCGCGAGGGATGTCGAGGGGATCCGCGCGAGACCGTGCCCCGCGTCACCGACCGCCACCGTACGAGACCGCCCCGGAAACCGGTTCATGCGGTCACCCCCACCGTGGCAGAGTGACCGAAGGCCATGGGGGCCGACGGACACGGGGCCGACGGACACGGGGGACGGGTGGACATGCCGGAGCGCGGCGAGCAGCGGACCGATGAGCGCAAGCAGGGCACCGAAGAGGGCGCGCAGGGCACCGACGCCGGCAAGCAGGGCACCGAGGAAGACGCACGCGCGGGAGCGACGACCCCGCGCAGCCTCACCCGGATCGAAGCCGAGCGGCGGTCCGCACTCCTCGCCGTCGAGCGGTACGACGTGACGGTGGACCTCACCGGCCTGTCGGCCGGCCCGGAGGTGCGATGCGTGTCCACCGTGACCTTCGAGTGCCGGGAGGCGGGCGCGGAGACGTTCGTGGACTGCGCCGCGCAGGTGCTGAGCGCCACGCTCAACGGCGTCCCGCTCACCCCCTCCGAGGACGGCCGGATCCCCCTGCCCTCCCTCGCCGGGCGGAACGTGCTGCGGGTGGAGAGCGTCCAGGCGAACACCACCGCCGGCGAGGGCGTGCACAAGGCCGTGGATCCCGCCGACGGCGAGGTGTACGTCTGGATGTCCTTCGAACCGGACGAGGCGCGGTTCGTGTGGGCGTGCTTCGACCAGCCCGACCTCAAGGCGCCGCACGCGTTCACGGTGACCGCCCCGGAAGCGTGGACGGTCACGAGCAACTCCGGTGACCCGCACGTCGAGACGCTCGGCGCGGCACGCCGCTGGGCGTTCCCGGACACCCCGCCCCTGTCGCCGTACAACACGGTCGTCAACGCCGGCCCCTTCCACGAGATCCGGCGCGAGAGCGGCGGCCACGACCTCGGTGTTTTCGCCCGCCGTTCGCTGGCGGCCGTCCTCGAACGCGACGCCGAGGAGATCTTCACGCTCACCCGGCAGGGGCTGGACTTCTTCGCCGAGATGTTCGGAATGCCGTTCCCGCAGCGCAAGTACGACCAGGTCTTCGTGCCCGAGTACGGCGGGGCGATGGAGAACTACGGCTGCGTCACCTGGGCGGACGACTTCCTGCGCCGGTCCGCGCCGACGCCGGCGGAGGGCGAACTCCTCGCCAAGGTGCTGCTCCACGAGCTGGCGCACATGTGGTTCGGCAACATCGTCACGATGCGCTGGTGGGACGACCTGTGGCTGAACGAGGCGTTCGCCGAGTTCGCCTGCAACTGGGCCGCGGAGCGCGCCACTTCGCACACCGACGCCTGGGCGGGCCATCTGGCGGTCGGCAAACTCAGGGCGTATCTCGCCGATCAGGGGCCGACCTCGCACCCGATCCGCCAGCCCATCGAGAACGTCGCCGAGGCGGGCACGATCTTCGACGCCATCACCTATCCCAAGGGCGCCTCCGTCCTGCGGCAGCTCATGACGTACGTGGGCGAGGCGGCCTTCGTGGCCGGCATGACCGCGTACTTCGCCCGCCACGCCTGGGGCACCACCACGCTCCAGGACCTGATCGAGGCGCTGTCCGAGGCGGCCGGCCGTGACCTGGACGCGTGGCGCACGGGCTGGCTGGAGACGGCGGGCACGGACCGGCTCACGCTGGAGCGGGCGGGCGACGCGGGTGTCCTGGTCGCCGAGGGACCCGCCACCGGCCCGCGCCCGCACGCGCTGGCCGTGGGCGTCTACGCCCGCCGGGGCGACGGCCTCGAGCGCACGGCGCTGGTGACAACCGAGGTGCACGGGGCCCGTACGCCCCTGGAGCTGCCCCTCGGGGACGAGGCGCACCTGATCCTCCTCAACGACGACGACCTCACCTTCGCCACCACGCGGCCCGGCCACCAGGACCGGGAGACCCTTCTCGCGGCGGCGCACGAGCTGCCCACGGCCATCTCCCGGGGTGTGGCCGTCGCGACGGTGTGGGACCTGCTGATCACGGGGGAGGCGACGGCCGCCGAGGCGGGCCGCTGCGTCACGGCCGTCCTCGCGGCCGAGACCTCGGACGCGGTGATCGAGCCGTACCTCACGCTGGCCGCGGACATCGCCGACCTGTGGGCCCCGGAGGCCCAACGCGCCGGGCTCACCGCGCTGGTGGCCGCCGCCTGCCGGGACCTCGCGCAGGACCCGGGCCGCCGACAGGTCGCCCTGCGCGGACTCGCCCGCACCGCTACCGACCCGGACGACCTGGCCCGGCTCCAGCAGTACGCCGAGGACGACGTCGACCTCCACTGGCGCCTGCTGACCCGCAGGGCCGAACTGGGCGACACGACCGTCGACGCCCGCGCCGCCGCCCTCCTGGACCGCGACCCCGACCCGGACGCCTGGATCCGCACGCTGACGGTACGGGCCGCCCTCCCGGACGCGGCGGCGAAGGCCGAGGTCTGGCAGCGGCTGGCGCTGGACCGTGCGGTCCCGATCGCCGCCGTGAGCCAGGTGGCGACCGCGTTCTGGCGCCCCGGCCAGGACGCCGTCCTCGCCCCCTACCCCCAGCGCTTCCTCGATCTCGTCCCGCACCTGTCCCTCGGCGGCATGACGCCCGCCATGGTCTTCACCGGCCGCCTCTTCCCGCCCTACGCGATCGACACCGCGTTCCTCACCGCCGCCCGCACCGCGGCCGAGCCCGCCCCGCCGGTCGTCCACAACCTCCTCCTGGACCGCGCCGACGTCGTGTCCCGGATGCTCCGTACTCGCGCCGGGACGGCGGGCCGGGCGTAGTCACGGACGCCGCGGGCCGGCCGGTTCCGGTTCCCCGGGGCCGGCCATGGGCGCGGACGCCGACGAAGACCCTTTACCGGGAATGCCCGGTGGGTGATGCTGACCCGGCGTTGGAGGGGTGATCGACACGGTAGGGGCCGGTCGGTCCTGAGGGGGAGGCCGCCATGGTGCGCGTAGAGCTGCTTGGACCGATTCAGGTGTACGCCGATGATGTGACGCCGGTCGAGGTGGGAGGCGTCCGGCTGCGCATGCTCCTCGCCAGGCTCGCCCTCGAAGAGGGCCGGACGGTGTCCGTGGACTCGCTCGTCGACGGCCTGTGGGGTGAGGAGCCGCCCGCCGACGCGGTCAACGCGCTGCAGGCGCTGGTGTCCCGGCTGCGCAGGGCACTGCGCGGGTCGGCGGCGGTGGAGTCCGCGTCCGGCGGTTACCGGCTCACGGTGCGGGCCGAGGACGTGGACGTGCACCGCTTCGAGGATCTGACCGTTCGCGGCAGGCGGGAACTCGCCGCCGGGCGGGCCGGCGAGGCGGCCTCGCTGCTCGCGGCGGCGCTCGGGCTGTGGCGGGGCGCGGCGCTCGCCGATGTCCTCGACGCCCCGTTCGCCGGGCCCGTCGCGACCCGGCTCGACGGTCTGCGGACCGCGGCGGCCGAGGACCGCTGCGCTGCCGAGCTGCGGCTCGGGCGGTACGCAGAGGTGCTGGCCGTCCTCGAAGTGGCCGGTGCCGAGCGGCCGTTGAGCGAGCGGGTCGCCGGGCTGCGGATGCGGGCGCTGTCCGCGGCCGGACGGCAGTCCGACGCCCTCGCCGTGTACGAGGAGATACGGAAGCGGCTCGACGACGAACTCGGCGTCGTTCCGTCGTCCGAGCTGCGGGACATCCATCTGGCGCTGCTGCGAGGCGAGTTGGAGACGCCCGTCGGGCGGGCCGAGGCCGCCGCGAGCCGCCTGCCGGCCAGGCTGACCAGCTTCGTCGGCCGTGACGGTGAACTGGACCGGCTCGGCGTGCAGTTGGCCCACACCCGGCTCGTCACCATCGTCGGCCCCGGCGGTGCGGGCAAGACCCGGCTCTCCCTGGAAGCGGCCACCCGGGACCGCGCCCATGCGCGCGGCCGGGTCTGGTTCGTGCCGCTCGCCGGTGTGAGCGCACCGGACCAGCTGGCCGACGCGGTGCTCGGCGCCCTCAGCTCCACCGACGGCCGCCTCTACGACGCAGGGCAGGGGCAGCGGGCCACCCCGGTCGAGCGTATGGCCGGGCTCTTCGGCAGCGGCGACGCCCTGCTCCTGCTCGACAACTGCGAGCACCTCGTCGAGGCGGCCGCGGAACTCACCGCCGAACTCCTGGACCAGCTGCCGGAGTTGCGGATCCTCGCCACCAGCCGCGAGGCCCTCGCCATCACCGGCGAGTCCCTGTGCCACCTCGGCCCCCTCGACGTACCGACGGGATCACCGGAGCCCGCCGAGGCCGCGCAGTCACCCGCCGTACGCCTCTTCGTCGACCGGGCGGCCGGAGTCCGGCCGGAGTTCACGCTCGACGACTCGACCCTCGACGCCGTGGTCGAGGTCTGCCGACGGCTCGACGGGATGCCGCTCGCCCTCGAACTGGCCGCGGCGAAGCTCCGCTCCATGAGCGTCGAGCAGATCGCGCGCCGCCTCGACGACCGCTTCCGCCTCCTCGCCTCGGGCAGCCGCACCGCGCTGCCCCGCCAGCGCACCCTGCTCGCGCTCGTCGAGTGGAGCTGGGACCTGCTCGACGAGCCCGAGCGGACCCTCGCCCGCAGACTGTCGGTGTTCCCGGGTGGCGCGACCGTCCCCGCGCTCGAAGCGGTCTGCGCGGACCCCTCGCTGCCGGCCGTCGACATCCCGTACGTCCTGGACGCCCTGGTCGAGAAATCGCTGGTCACCGCCGTCGACGAAGGGGCGGGCGAGCCGCGCTACCGGATGCTGGAGACGGTACGGGCGTACGCGGCGAGGCAGCTCGCCGCCGCCGAGTCCGGGGACGCCGTCACCAGGCGCTACGCCGCGTACTTCCTGGCCCTCGCGGAAGAACACGAACCCCGCCTCCGTACCCGCGAACAGCTGCGTGCGATCGAGGTCTTCGACGCCGAACACGACAACCTCGTCCTCGCGCTGCGCTCGGTCGTCGACGCCCGGGACGGGAACCTCGCCGCCCGCTTCGCCGGGGCGATGTTCTGGTACTGGGGGATCAGGGGGATGAGCACCCAGCTCGACACGTATCTGGCGGAGGTCGCCGGGCCGGGTTCCGTACGGACGGGGGGCTCCGGAGGGGCAGGGGGCTCCGCACGGTCAGGGGACTCCGTAGCGGCACGGGATTCCGTACGGTCGGAGGACTCCGTGGGGACACGGGATTCCGTACGGACAGGGGCCGGCGAACGGACGGCGGCCCAGGGCGACTCGGCGACGGCGCGTGAGTTCCATCCGGCCGTACTGCTCCTGCGGATGTCCCAAGTCTCCTTCCCCGCAGGCGTGTCGGGCCCGGGCGGTACCGCGGACCAGGACCCTCTCCAGTCGCCCGACCCCTGGGTGCGGGCCGGCGCCCACCTGGCACGGGACTTCGCCCTCACCGAACAGGGCGACCTGGTCACCGGCGCCGAGTCCCGGATCGAGGCCCTGCGCGGCTTCGAGGAGGTGGGTGACCGCTGGGGGATCGTGATGAGCCTGCTCCCGATCGGCCGCGACCACTCCCTGCGCGGGGAGTACCCCCAGGCCATCGCCACCTTCGAACGGACCGTGGCACTCAGCTCCGAACTCGGCACCGAGGACTACCTCTACCTCAGCAAGGCCAGACTCGCCCGCGAACGCCGGCGCAGCGGCGACCTGGCCGGCGCCTTCCGCGATCTGCACGCCGCACACCGGCAGGCCCGCGAGCACGGACAGCTGCGCCTGGAGGCCAACATCCTGGTGGGGCTGGCCAATGTGCACCGCAGGGCCGGTGACCTGGCGCAGTCCGACGCCACCCTCGACCGTCTCGAGGCGCTGAGCGCCCGGCGCCCCTCCCTCAGGGAACTGGCCCGCGACCTGGTCGTCAGCACCCGCATCGAGAACCGTCTCGCGGAGGGGAACGCCGTGCGGGCCAGGACCCTGCTGCCCGAGGCGGCCGGCGCCCTGTTCGGCCAGGGAGCGGGCGCCGCCCTCGCCTGGGCGGCCGAACTGCTGGGCGGCCTACGGACATTGGAGGGCGCTCCCGAAGACGGCGCCAGGTCGCTCGGCATGAGCCAGGTGATGCGCGGCGCCTTCGACTGGGGCGAGCCCGAGTGGCGCGAGCTGGTCGACCGCATCGTGGCGACGCTGGGCGAGGACGGCTTCAAGAAGGCGTACGAGGACGGGGCCGCGTACTCCCGTGAGGACGCCCTTCGTTGGCTGGAGGCGGAGACCTTGCGCGCGGTGCCCCCGATCTGACGAGCCGGACGCGGTCATGCGGACGACCGGGCGGGATCCGCACCCCCGTGAGTGCGGATTCCGCCCGGCCGGGCTTGTCACCGGTGGATCATCCGGCGTTCTTGCGGTAGGCCCGCATGGCCAGCGGGAAGAAGACCACGATCACACCGGCCATCCAGGCGAGGCTGCCGAGCAGCGAGTCGGTGACCGGGCCGCCGTTGAGCAGGCCGCGGACCGCGTCGGCCACCAGGGAGACGGGGTTGACGTCGGACCAGGCCTGGAGCCAGCCGGCCATCTTGTTGTCGGAGACGAAGACGTTGCTGGCGAAGGTGAGCGGCAGGATCAGGATGGTCATCAGGCCCTGCACCGAGGCGGGGTTCTTGATCAGCATGCCGAGGTACACCGAGATCCAGGAGAAGCTGAGCGCGAAGCCGATGAGCAGGGCGACCGCGGCGAGCGAGGCGACCGGGTCGGTCTCGACGCGGTATCCCATGACCAGGGCCAGGACGACCAGGGTGCCCAGGCAGGCGACGTAGCGGACGATGTCGGCGAGGACGGCGCCGATCAGCGGACTGGAGCGGGCGATCGGCATGCTGCGGAACCGGTCGAAGATCCCGGTACTGGCGTCCGCGCTGAGCGAGGCGCCGATGCCGATGCTGGCCTGGAAGACGGCCATCACCATGACGCCCGGGGTGACGTGCTGCAGATAGCCGTGGGTGTCCCCGCCGGACATGGCGTCCCCGAACAGGTAGATGAACATCAGCAGGCTGATGATCGGGGTGAGGATCACATCGACCAGCTGCATCGGCGACTTCATGAACTTGGTGACGCCGCGGCCGGCAAGGGCGAGGCTGTGCTGCGTGGTCTGCGCGAGGCCGATACGGCCGGAGAGCTCGGTGTGGGCGGGGACGCTGAGGGTCTGGGTGCTCATGACGGGGTCCTCTCGGGGATGTCTGCGCGGAACGGGAGAGCCGGGTGCTCAGACGCCGACGGGCCGGCCGTCGCCGACGGGCTGCCCTTCGCTGACGGGTTGTTCGTCGGTGACGGCGGGCGCGTGTCCGGTCAGGGCGAGGAAGACCTCGTCGAGGCTGGGCAGCCGCAGACCGAGTTCGTCGGCCGTGATGCCGGCGCCGTCCAGTCGGCGGGCGACCGCGGCGACGAGCAGCGGGTCGTCGGCCGGCACGGTGAGTACGCCGGAGTCCTGCGCGGGCGAGTGGCCGGACAACTCGGCGAGCACCTGCGCCACTTGCGGCGCATCGGCGGCCATGGCGGGCCGGACCTGGAGGATCTGGCCGCCGACGCGCCGCTTGAGCTCACCGGGCCGGCCTTCGGCGACCTTGCGGCCCTTGTCGAAGACGGTGATCGAGTCGGCGAGCTGGTCGGCCTCCTCCAGGTACTGGGTGGTGAGCAGCACGGTGGAGCCGTCGGCGACCAACTGCCGTACGACATCCCAGACTTCCTGCCGGGCGTGCGGGTCCAGGCCGGTGGTGGGCTCGTCCAGATAGAGCACCTGGGGCCGGCCGACCAAGGAGGCGGCCAGGTCCAGACGCCGTCGCATGCCGCCGGAGAAGGTGGCGATCGGCTTGCGGGCCGCCTCGGTGAGGGAGAACTTCTCCAGGAGCTCGGCGGCCCGCGCCCTCGCGTCGCGCCGGGACAGGCCGAGCAGCCGCCCGATGAGCACCAGGTTCTCGGCGCCGGACAACGCCTCGTCCACGGAGGCGTACTGACCGGTCAGCCCGATCAACTGCCGGACTCTGACCGGGTCCTTCACGACATCGTGGCCGCCGATGCTGGCGTGCCCGGCGTCGGGGCGCATCAGCGTGGCCAGGATGCGCACGGTGGTGGTCTTGCCGGCGCCGTTGGGGCCCAGGACGCCGACGACCTTGCCGGCCGGCACCTCCAGGTCGACGCCGTCCAGGGCGGTGAAGTCGCCGTACTTCTTGACCAGTCCCTCGGCCCGGATCGCATACGCCATGCTCAACAACTCCTCGTCAGGTCCTCGTCGTTCTCGACGACCCTGACGATGCCGGGCCCCGCTGACAGCCCCCGGCCGGCCCACTGACAGCGGCCGCCGACAGCTGTCAGCGGCGCTCGGACGCCTCCGCGAACAGGCCCGGCATCTGCCTAGGCCGACGGTTCGCACTCGTTCGCGTCTGCCCTCCGGTGTACGCGGGCGGCGTCACGCAGAGGACACTCACGCGGCCGCCGCCGCCGACTCCTCCTCCACCTCCTCCACCTCCGCCGCCTCCTCCTCCGACGACGGTCGGGCTTCGTGGATGGCCGGGGAACGACCTGCCGGCGCCGGCCACGCACCACTTCTCGAGTGGTCCGCGGCCACGCACCACCTCTCGTGTGGGCCGCGCCCGCGACCACGCCCTCTGTGAAATCAGGCCGCCCTCGGTACGATCCGGCCGCCTCCGTACCGGGCCCGCCGAAGCGGCTGACGTGGCGCCGGTGCCCGTATGAGGATGTCGGCATGTCCGAGACCAAGAGCCCGCTGCCCCGTGAGGTCGCCGACGCCTACGTCGACGAGCTCATAGCCCTCGACCCGGTCACCGGCACGGTGCTCGGCGTGCAGGAGAGTTCCAGCCGCCTGCCCGATCTGTCGCCCGCGGGGCAGGAGGCTCTCGCGGCGCTGGCGCGGGCCACGCTCGTCCGGCTGGACGAGGCGGAGCGCCGGCCCGGCGGGGACACCGACGTGGAGCGGCGCTGCGCCCGGCTGCTGCGCGAGCGCCTCACCGCCGAACTCGCCGTGCACGAGGCCGAGGAGGGCCTGCGTTCGGTCGGCAACATGGCCACCGTCGCGTACTGGGTGCGCCAGATCTTCACCATGACGCCGACGGAGACGGACGAGGACTGGGCGCGCATCGCCGAGCGACTGCGCGCGGTGCCCGCGGCGTTCGCGGGCTACCGCGAGTCCCTGGCCCTGGGGCTGGAGCGCAAACTGCACGCGGCTCCGCGTCCGACGGCCGCGTTCGTCGTGCAGCTCGGCGAGTGGGCGGACACGGGCGAGGGGCGCGGCTGGTTCGACGACTTCGCCGCCGCCGGCCCCGAGGCGCTGCGCCCGGAGCTGGACGATGCGGCCCGGGGCGCCACCGCCGCCGTGGTAGAGCTGCGGGAGTGGATGCGCGACGTGTACGCGCCCGCGGTCGAGGGCGCCCCGAACCCGGTGGGCCGCGAGCGCTACGCCCGTTGGTCGCGCTTCTACAACGGCACGGACCTGGACCTGGACGAGGCGTACGCGTACGGCTGGTCCGAGTACCACCGGCTGCTCGCCGAGATGAAGACGGAGGCCGAGAAGATCCTGCCGGACGCCGAGTCGCCGTGGGCGGTGCTGGCCTACCTCGGCGAGCACGGCAAGCACATCGAGGGCGTCGACGAGGTCCGCGACTGGCTGCAGGGCCTGATGGACGAGGCGATCGAGCAGCTGGACGGCACGCACTTCGAACTCGCCGAGCGAGTACGGCGGGTGGAGGCGTGCATCGCCCCGGCCGGCACCGCCCCGTCGCCCTACTACACGTCCCCGTCGGAGGACTTCTCCCGCCCCGGCCGCACCTGGCTGCCGACGGGGGGCAGGACCCGCTTCCCGGTCTACGACCTGGTCTCCACCTGGTACCACGAGGGCGTCCCCGGCCACCACCTCCAGCTCGCCCAGTGGGCACATGTCGCGGACGACCTCTCCCGCTACCAGGCCTCGGTCGGCATGGTCAGCGCCAACGCCGAGGGCTGGGCGCTGTACGCGGAGCGGCTGATGGACGAACTGGGCTTCCTCAAGGACGCGGAGCAGCGGCTCGGCTATCTGGGCGCGCAGATGATGCGGGCCGTCCGGGTCATCGTGGACATCGGCATGCACCTGGAACTGGAGATACCGGCGGACTCCTCCTTCCACCCGGGCGAGCGGTGGACACCGGAGCTGGCGCAGGAGTTCTTCGGCGCGCACACCAGCCGCCCGGCGGCGTACGTGGAGAACGAGCTGACCCGGTATCTGACGATGCCGGGCCAGGCGATCGGCTACAAACTCGGCGAGCGGGCGTGGCTGCTGGGCCGCGAGAACGCAATGAAGCGGCACGGCGACGCCTTCGACCCGAAGGCCTGGCACATGGCGGCCCTCTCCCAGGGCTCACTGGGCCTGGACGACCTGGTGAACGAGCTGTCCCAGCTCTGACCGGTTGCGGCGGCGTCGTAGCGGAGCTGTCGTGGGCCCAAATCCAGCCCCCCGCACCCGCACCCACCAAAGTGGTTGAGAGCCTCTGCCCAGCAGGACCGGTCAGAGGCTCTCGGTTGCCCCTTGGCCGTGGCTGACCCTGGTCATCCACGGTTCCCCGGTCTATTGGCTATCGACTATCGGGCACGTGACGGGTACGACCCTTCAATGCCTCCGCAGGCAGCCCCGCCCTCCCGGCTAAGGTCTCGACAAGTTCGAGGCACTCGTACGCCGGATCAACTCCGCAACGTGCACCGCCTGTTCGGGGTGGGCCCACAGCCGTACAGGCCCGTCAGACGATTCACACTCGATCACCAGCGCCCTAGTTGGCAGCCGCAGCATTTCGCGGAAGGTCGCTTGGCGTGCACGGATGTAGCGCAGATCTCCCGGGAGTTCACGCAGCCGCGTCCATGACCAGCGAGGCTTCCACTGGAACTTGCCTCCAGCCCGTACCCGGCCAGGGCTGTATCGGCGCCCCTCGTCCGGCAGGTTGGCCCCGACCTGGAAGAAGACTGCCTCCCCTGCTTCGGCCTGGGTGGCTGTTCGTCGCGCTCGCCGCGCCACGAGAAGCGTCCCGATCACCATGCCGACGACGGCACACAGTCCCGTAATCATGCGCGGAGTAAAGCAGGCGGCCAAGCCGATTCGCCAAGGGGTTGGGCATGCCTCTGCACGACCGCCTCGGCGCCATGCAAAAGCCCTCCGGCTCAGGGCAGTTGCTTCTTGGTCTGGGGCGAGCCGGGTCACCGCGGTCGACTCGCCCCAGAGTTGTTCGTGTCCAGATCGGCGAGCAGCCGGATACGGATGCTGCCCCGAAGCGATCCAGCGGGCCGCGACCGGACCCAACCCCTGGACTGGCCCCGGCCCCTGGACCGGAGCCAACCCTGGACTGGACGCATCACACGACTGCGGGAGCTCACCCGGAGCAATCACGGCCACGGCCGGAGAGACAGTCGCCATGGCGGTGTCCCACCTTCCCGTCGGCATCGGCCCGGCCGTGGAGGGAACCGCCGACCGACATGCGTGACGCGCGCGATCGCCGCTGCGCCCTGCCGGAACGACGAGCTGCGACTCCGCCGAACTGAATGTCGTCGGCTGACATGTCAGGCTTCGGGGGCCGTGAGGTGTCTCCGGGCTGCGGCCCAGACGTCTTCGAACTCCTCGAAGGTCAGCGGCTCCTCGACGTGCCCCTCCCAATCGCTGACGGGCGACTCGGCAGTGAACCCGTACCGGGCATCGCCGTCCTCGGCCGACGCGGCTGCGATGGGTCGCCGAGCAGGCCCTTCGAGTTCGACCTGCCGGCTCACCCAACCGTCGTCGCCGACCTCGAAGTAGAACCACGTGTCTTCTTCGTCCCAGTAGCTGCGGAACCATCGCGTCACCAGCTCATCCTGGCCCACCGCTGTTGTCCTCCGACAGCTCGATGGTCAATCGAACCAGACGACGAGCCGTACGTTCTCCGGGCCGTGCAGCCCACCCAGTGTCCGCATCACTTCCCAAACCGGTCCCCAGTGGGTGGCGTCGCCCGCGACCGCGCGACGGCTGCGTGCACCGGAGTTGTCGGTCTCGTCCCAGTTGGCAGCGGTCAGTTCGGCCCCGGTGATCCAGGTGGTGCCATGGGAGTACCCCGGTCCGAGGTGTGCGATGAAGGCCGCACACACCCCGTCGGAGACATCCTCCGGCAGGCCGCGATCTTCGGCCAGCGGCTGGAACCCGAAGGAGTTACGCACCCCGAAGAGGCAGGCGAGTGCGTCGTAGGCATTGCCGGTGTTGAGGAGGAACAGGTCGATGGCGGCCGTCCAGACGGCGTCCTCGTCGTCCTCGCCCCAGATCCGGGCTCCTGGCCTGCACTCGATCATTCCGCTCATGTCGGTGGACATGCTCGGATTCTGGCGGGCGGAGATGGGGCCTGTCGTCCGGGTTTCGCGACGGCCGCTCCCCGCGAGGGATCTGTGGGGTGGAGGGGGCAGGGGCCTCGGACCACGCTGCGGTCCGCTCAATGCGCTGGAGATCGCATCCACTGCACGAGTCCTGACAGCGCGTTGAAGAGATCCTCCTCTGTCTGGAGGAGGCGGTGCTCAGGGTGGCCCTGACCGCTCTCGACGTCTGCGTGGTCGAGTTCTGCTTCGCCGGTGTCCAGACGGTGACGGTGGCGAGTCGGGCATTGGTGCTGAGGGTCACCCATGGGCTCGCCTCGCTCCGGCCGTCGGCCGAAGAGGTACCGAGCTCACAGCCGATTGCCGCTGCTCGGACGCCGGTTCCTTGGTCGCTGCACCAGGCGGCAAGTACATGAGGGAAGTCGGTCATAGTCACTCCGGCGGAAGAGTCCGCACCGGAGCGGTGGCCAGCGCGAAGGACCCGGGGCGGCTCGGGGGAGGAATGTCTTCGCCGGCGGAGGACGTCCCGCAAAGATCAGGCATTCCGCCACTCCTCGGTGCCACAGCCAACTTCGTAGTGCCACCACCCTTCCTCTTGCCCTTGATGCAGGAGCGCCTTGATCCCGGCGAAGTCCGCGTCGGCCGGTGCGGTGAAGGCCACCATGGGGAAGTCCTCGCTGAAGACCTCGCCTCCGAGCCCGAACGCCGACAGGCGCTGATGCACCGCCTGGGGGCTGCGGCCCAAGGGGCCGGCAGGGACAGGCACGACGCGAATCGTGCAGTTGCCGGCGGTGCTGACTCGCCCAACGGCCCAGTGGAGGCCGTCGGCATCGGTCTGATACCGAACCACGTCACCTTCAGCGACCCCGTCCTGAAGGAAGGGGATGTTCTGCACGATGGCTGTGTCATCGCCGATCTTCGTTGCCCACAGGCCCTCTGTGTCCTGCGGGAACCAACCCTCGCGAGGAACGAACCGGAACCAGACCTTGATCTTCTCGACCGTGCTCTGCATGACCGGCATCATGCGCCGCCCGGAAACGGCGCTTCTCACCGGGGCTGCGCTGGTCGCCTTGCGTTGCCAAGGCGTGCACGTACGCGCGACCGACCTGCTCCTTCTGCCAACTCGTTGCCTCAGTAGCCATGCCCATCCCCCGGTTGCGTGATCGCGACGGTAAGTGGGTTCTACAGGTGAGGGAATGCCGAATACGCGGGCCAACTTCCGCCGTCCCCTGTTGCGGGCACCTTGGGTACCGATTGGCGAACGCACAGGTTCAGCGGTGGGACGGTTGACGTGCGCTGGTTGCGAGATGCGGGGCCGCCTGGGAGATCCCGACCAAGATCTTCTTCCAGGTTCTCCCAAACCATCTCCGGAGACGCAGGAAGGGCCCGATCCTCAGAGAGGATCAGGCCCTTCACCTGGCGTTTCAGCTGTCGGGGTGGCGGGATTTGAACCCACGACCTCTTCGTCCCGAAGCAACTTGGGCGGTCTGTTGACCTTGGGCCGGTGACTGGCTCACCTGCTGCGACTGTCCGCAGCTGCGCGCGGTTGTCCGCCCCCGTTCGTCGGCGTTGTCACGCAGTTAGACACTCATCGCGCATTGCTAGCAGGTGTGTCCGCGGCTGGCGGCAGCTCTCTGCTGTCATCCATGGCTTGGCCGACGCTCGTGCAGAACTCAGTGAAGCCCCACTGGGCGCCGGGGGCTGACGTAAACGAGGCGAACGCTCCAACGTGCTCGCCACTCACGGCTATGTCCAATGTGCCCTGCTTACCCATGCGCGCACTCGGACACTGTCGAAGGTCCTGCGCGAACATGGGTCTGGTCTGTCTGCCCTGTCCCAGCCAAGCACCCCAGTAGATGGTCCGGTCCGTGAGGAAGAGGACTCCATCCTGCGGACCGTCCCACAGGTTCCGTGCGGGTGCACTGGCAATCTTTCGTTCTCCAGGCACAAGTGTGGGCTCGATGCTCCGCCAGTACTCCGCCTGAGCTTTGTCGTAACGCCGCTGTGCCCACCGCCGCAACATCGCCGGCAGCCCTTCTCCCTCAGCTGCGCTCAGTATCGTGCGCTGTCCGGCGTAGCACTGTGTTCGGGTGATTTCGCACCGGGCGGGTCATGACCGTCGAGTAGCTGCGACTGCCGGCAGAGGCAGGCGCTTAGATGATGCGGCAAGCCCTCTGGCTGGGCGTGGCAGGAGGGTTTAGAAGGCGCACCGTTAGTTCGCCCGCAGGGGACCGCTGACCTGGGTGGTCGTGCGGCTTGGCGACACAATGCCTGCCGACTCCGACATGCCCACTTCGGCGGTCCGGACGGCCCTCGGCGGCTGTAGATTGACTGTCACTGTCGGTTGTCGTCGAGTGACCTCGGGATGCGGCGGATGGCCGAGGGCGACCCGGGACAGCAGCATGGGCACTCGACATGTAAGACATGAAGCGGCCACCTCTCCGATCACCCTTCGGTCCTTTCACCTTGACCTGGCCATACCGGCCACACGGAAGCGCGACCGTGGGTAGCCTGCACCTGTGCAGCCGGACAGTTTGGCGAAACTGCGAAAGGCCGAAGAGTTTCTGACCGTGGCCGACATTGCCCTGTCTGGCGACTGCTTCGATGCAGCTGTCAGCCTCTCGGTATCGGCAGCCATTAATGGATCCGATGTCCTATGCTTGGAAATTCTTGGGCGATATTCTACTGGGAAGAGTCACGCTGAAGCACTTTCCTTATTACGCAAATGTGGAAGCGCGGGCGCAACGGTTTCGCGCCATCTGCAAAAGGCGTTAAGGGTCAAGACTAAGGCGCAATACTCACCTGCAAGATGCCCCGGAAAGGAGGCGGAAGACACTTACAAACACGCCGAAAGACTGATTGAGTTTATAAAGGCTTGGATTAGGCAGAACGGAAGATAGGTGGGACCTCTATAATGGTTCGATGCTTCGTGATTGGCCCCATCGGAAATAAGTTTGCTCCGATTGGTGACCACGGGCGACAGGTCTACGAAGATTCGTTGCAAGTTTTCGAAGAGGTAATTCAAGGAGCCTGCCAAAAAGTCGGGATCGACCCAGTGAGGGCTGATCAAATCGCCGTAGCGGGCGAGATTACCGAGCAGGTTTTTCGACACCTGCTGGAAGATGACGTGGTGATCGCGGACGTAAGCAGCGGAAACCCGAACGTCATGTACGAACTAGGCCTGCGCCACACGACAGGCAAGCTCACTATCCAGATTGGCGAATTTGGTCAGCTCCCCTTCGACATCACAGCAATTCGCACTATTCAGTTCTCTCGCTCGCCGCGCGGGTTGATCGATGCAAGAAACGAGCTTGAGAGGGCGCTGCAGGCTGGCTTGCTGGACGGGCAGGACCCTCTTACGGCTACGCGAGTCTGGCGAGACGTGCAAAGCGGGAAGCCAGAGGTAGAACTCCCGCCGCCCGACATTTCAGGTGCGACAGAGCCCGACGACGATGCCCCCGGCCTCTTGGAAACGATGGGGGAAGTCGAGGACGGACTGCAATCCATGGTCGACGATGCCAATGGCATCACTGAGGCCATCGAGCAAATCGGCATGGTCACAGAATTTTCTGGTGCTGAGATGGAGAAGGCGAATCAGTCGGGCGTCCCAAACAGCAGTCGCCTAGCCCTTGTCGCCAAGTATGCAGCAAACATCAAGGGCCCCGTTGAGAAACTTGAAGAGGCTTCTGCAAGTTTCGCGGTCCACATGAACTCGATCAATGATGGAGTGAGAGCCCTTCTCCAAATCATTCAAACCGCTGATCCAGATGACCGACCGGAAGGTTGGAGCGAGTTCTTGGACCAACTGATCAGCATGGCTGAATCATCTCGCGAAGGCATGGAAGGGCTGAACTCCTTCGGCACTGCCGCAGAAGGTATGGGTTCACTCAGCAGGCAACTCCGAGGTCCGGGAAAGAAGATCAATGGCGCAGTAGCCAACATGCGCAAGGCCATCGCCGACATCGACGCCTGGGAGCGCACTGCTCAATCCATCCGAAAGGCGACCGAGGCGTAGCGGGTTTGGCCGGTGGCCTGCCCAGTCTCGGATCTAGCACGATCCGGGGGCCGTACGCTAGTTGGCAACTCGGGCAGGCTTTGGTCCGTGCCTGACCTGCTCCACGACCCGGTCACCCTCGGCCTGCTGAGGATGGCCTCGGCCCGTGACTCCGACCGCTGGTACGGACAGATTTGCCGCACCGGCGGCTGCGCGGACCCCATCTACCTGACCGGCCGGACCCTCGCCAACGGCAAGGTTACCGGCGAGATCCCACACCACTACTCCGCCGAAAGCGAGCTGTGCGGACGCCTGCGCGTCGCCTGCGGCAACAGCCGCGCCTCCCGCTGCGCCTCTAGCCGCCGGCTGGCTACCTCAGGGATTGGTCAACTGCAAACCGCAAGGTTGGCCGAACGACCGAGCGCTAGACTGCTCCCGCTACGAGAAAGAGGTCGAAGATGGCACGCCCTAGGGCATTTATTAGCTTTCAGATGGAAGATCGTTGGGCTCGGGACTTCCTGAAAGAACACGCTCGAAATCCAGGAAATGAAGTCGATTTTGTCGACTACTCAGTCCAAGACCCTTTCGATTCCTCATGGAAGACGCAGTGCAGGCTTCGCATTGCTCAAACTAAGGGGACAATCGTCTTGATTGGCCCCACGACTTACCAATCAGAAGCGGTGGATTGGGAGATCAGAGAGACGATCAACCAGAATCATT
This sequence comes from Streptomyces sp. NPDC058371, assembly GCF_042723265.1. Classification (NCBI taxonomy): domain Bacteria; kingdom Bacillati; phylum Actinomycetota; class Actinomycetes; order Kitasatosporales; family Streptomycetaceae; genus Streptomyces; species Streptomyces sp. NPDC058371. Next base: position 287,710 of record NZ_JBHXJC010000012.1, read on the forward strand.
ACCTCTTCGGGATCCAGATTTCCTCAGACAAAACGCATCGCGTTCCGGACGGCATTCCGTCATCGGCTGTCATTCGCTGGAACTTCTCGCAGATTTCGACCTGGCTGTCCACTTGGGTGTGATGGGTGAATTACCTAGAGCAAGTAGCCGGAGCCATCAGGGCCGAGATTCCTCCATCTGCGCTCCCGTCCGGCAACGTTGACGATTTGTTCAACCTCTACGCAGTCCTAGCCTTAACGAAGGGCGTTGACGTCACAGCGTCGGACGTGCATGACACCTGGTCTGCCTGGCAGATTCAACAAGACCCGGCACACGCTTCCATTCGGCCATTTGGCCAACTCACTGCAGCTGTCCAACGCCAGGACGCCGTCTTTGTACGGGCCATCAGAAAAGTCGCCAGCGCATCCGGACCGGCGGATCCCGTGAGTAACGCCCTCCTTCCCTACGGTGTACCCGACACTCCGGAAGAGGGTGAGCGACTATTCGAACTCTATAAAATCATGGTGCAAAGCTCCGAAAGTCTGGTCAACAGAAGGCAAGGGGTGAATACCTTCTTCATCACTGTCAACGGCGCCATCCTGACGGGGCTCGGATTCTTCATCAAGGCAGGAGGGAAAGAGGAGCTGAAGGCGCTAGGCGTTCTATTGATCGCTCTCACAGGCTTCATCCTCGCCCATGCATGGAAGAGTCTAATTATCTCATTCGGGCAACTAAACACCGGCAAGTTCGCCGTAATTAACCGTATCGAGAGATTTCTCCCAGCTGCTATTTTCTACGCAGAGTGGGAAGCGCTGGAGCGGGGAATGAACCCGAAGGTCTACCGATCCTTTACCTCTCGCGAAATCTGGGCCCCCAATTTGCTGATGATCCTCTATGGATTGGCCGCTATCGGCTCCGCCCTCATCGCTTGTGGTGCTTGGCGCGTTTAATATCCGACTCCGCGTAACGAATAGGTCGGCGGAGCGACTTTGGGCTGGAGCTGCCATGGGGCGAGTGATCATGGCCCCGTAAGCTTCCGGCGCGTCGGGCAGTCTGTGGACCTGCCCGTTAAAGCACGACGTTGGGGCCATGATCTTCGAG
>NZ_JBHXJC010000013.1:0-101209 GCF_042723265.1 Streptomyces sp. NPDC058371
AAGCCGGCGCTGCCGCCAAAGAGAGTTCTATTCCTTTCCCTCGCCTAAAACAAACCTCTCGCGTGGGGTGCCCCAAACCCCCCCTCCCCCCCCCCCCCGGCGGCTTTCTGCGGGCCTGGGGAGCTTCACACGTACGGGAACGCCGGAGGGCCCGCAGCGGACGTGCTGCGGGCCCTCCGGCGTTTCCGTACCTGTCGTGCGGCTACGCCTCGTCCCGGCGGAGCGACTGCTTCAGGTCCTTGAACCGACCCAGCAGGCCGTTGACGAACGCGGGCGACTCGTCCGTGGAGAACTCCTTCGCCAGCTGCACCGCCTCGTCGAGCACGACGGCGTCCGGGGTCTCGTCGACCCAGATCAGCTCGTAGGCACCGAGGCGCAGGATGTTGCGGTCGACGACCGGCATCCTGTCGAGCGTCCAGCCGACGGAGTACTGCGCGATGAGGTCGTCGATCCGCCTCGCCTTGGTGGCGTAGCCCTCGACCAGCTGCATCGTGTACTCGCTCACCGGCGGCTGCCGGGTGTCGGTCCGGGAGTGCCGGATCCAGTCCGCGAGGACCGTCTGAACGTCCGTGTCGCGCTGATCGCCCTCGAAGAGGATCTGGAAGGCGCGCTTGCGGGCCGTGTTGCGAGCAGCCACGGTTAGCTGTTCACCCGGCCGAGGTAGTCGCTCGTGCGGGTGTCGACCTTGATCTTCTCACCGGTGGTGATGAAGAGCGGCACCTGGATCTGGTGGCCGGTCTCCAGGGTGGCGGGCTTGGTGCCACCGGTGGAGCGGTCGCCCTGGACGCCGGGCTCGGTCTCCTGGATGACGAGCTCGACGGCGGCCGGCAGCTCGACGAAGAGCACTGAGCCCTCGTGCTGCGCGACGGTGGCCGTGAAGCCCTCGATCAGGAAGTTGGCGGCATCGCCGACGGACTTGCGGTCGACCATCAGCTGGTCGTACGTGTCCATGTCCATGAAGACGAAGTACTCGCCGTCCATGTACGAGAACTGCATGTCGCGCTTGTCGATCGTGGCCGTCTCGACCTTGACGCCGGCGTTGAACGTCTTGTCGACGACCTTGCCGGAGAGCACGTTCTTCAGCTTGGTGCGCACGAAGGCCGGGCCCTTGCCGGGCTTGACGTGCTGGAACTCGACGACGGACCAGAGCTGGCCTCCGTCGAGCTTGAGCACCAGGCCGTTCTTGAGGTCGTTCGTGGAAGCCACGGTTGCGGAATCTCCTGGACTGACGTGGACGACCCCGGCGCACGCGCACAGCTCGAAGCTAGAGCGCGAGCAGCTCCTTGGTCGTGATGGTGAGTAGCTCGGGTCCGCCGTCCGCCTCGGGGCGTACGACGAGCGTGTCATCGATCCGGACACCGCCCCGGCCCGGGAGGTGGACCCCCGGTTCGACGGTGACCGGCACGCAAGCGTCCAGTTTACCCATGGCCGCGGGGGCCAACTGCGGGTCCTCGTCGATTTCGAGCCCCACACCGTGTCCGGTCAGCGTCGGAAGCCCTTCCGCGTACCCCGCGGAGTCCAGTACCTGGCGGGCCGCACGGTCCACGTCACGGTAGGCGACACCGGGTGCCAGAGACTCGCGTCCGGCGCGCTGAGCGGCGAAGACGAGGTCGTACAGCTCGATCTGCCAGTCGGCGGGCGAGGTCCCGATGACGAACGTACGGCCGATCTCACAGCGGTAGCCGCGGTAGACCGCGCCGAGACAGACGGAGAGAAAGTCGCCCTCCTCGACCCGGCGGTCGGTGGGCCGATGGCCTCGGCGCCCGGAGTTCGGTCCGGTACCGACGGAGGTGGCGAAGGCCGGGCCGTCCGCGCCGTGGTCGACGAGGCGCCGCTCCAGCTCCAGTGCGAGATGCCGTTCCGTCCGGCCCACCAGGATGGATTCGAGCAGTTCGCCCAGGGCCTGGTCGGCGATCTCGGCTCCGATGCGCAGGAAGGAGATCTCCTCCTCGTCCTTCACGACCCGGAGCTGTTCCACCGCCCCGCCCAGATCGGCGAGCCGCAGCCGGGGGGCCACCGAACCGATGGCGCGATGCCGCGTCACGGTCAGATGGTGCTCCTCCACGGCGAGGGACTCCGCGCCCTGCCCGACGGCCTGGTCGGCCGCCGCAACGGCCGGGTCGCCCCCGGTCTCCGGCAGCGCCTGCACTCGCAGCAGCTCGTCGGGCCGCCCCTCGGGGGCGTCGCCGCTCGGCGTGGAAGAACAGAGCAGCAGATCCTCGGTCCTGCCGAGCAGCAGGACGGCGCCGCGCGGCGCCGTACCCGCGAGATACCGCACGTTGGCCGGGCGGGTGACGAGCGCCGCGGCGCTGCCTCCCGCCGTACAGCGTTCCCGAAGCCGCTCCCTGCGCGCCGCGTACACCTCTGACATGTCACGAGCCTACGAGCGGTGGCCGAATACCGCTGGTTCAGCGGGTCCGACCGGGCGGTGGCACGCGCGGGGCCGGTGTCCCACGGGTGTGGGCCGGTACCTCGAATGGGTCCCGGTGAGGCGGTGGCGCTAGCCGTTGTCGCTGGTCACCACTGGGGCGGGCTGGCGATCGAGCGGGCCAGGACGTCGTCCAGGACCTGGGCCGTGGTCGCCACGTCGAGCTGCGAGTTGTCGATGATGGGGAGCCCGGAGCCGTACCAACCGGCCATCCGGCCGTGGATGCGGGCGACCTCCTCATCGGTGAGGCGGCGGTTGCCGGCCCGCTCGGCGTTGCGCTCCAGGACGACCTCCAGGCCCGGCAGCAGGACGACCGGCAGCAGACCGGGTCCCACGTGCCGCTTCCAGCCGCCGAGACCGACGACCGGGCGGTCCGGGAAGACGGCGTCGTCGAGGATGCAGGAGATCCCGTTGGCCAGGAAGTTCCGGGCGGCGAAGCCGCAGGTACGGCGGGCGAGACGATACTGCGCCTCCGAGTGGTCGTTCCACCCGGACTGCGGGTCGGCGAAGCCCGAGCGCACCCATTCCCGTACGTCGTCGAGGCTGATGTGGGCCGTGGGGACACGGCGATGGTCGGCCCAGTACTTGGCGACGCTGGTCTTGCCCGCGCCGGCCGGGCCGATGAGCAGCACGGCGAGCGTGGTGGCCGCGGGGTCGGGTGCGCCCGCCGCGGGCGGCGGCGAAGGCATGGCGACGGGGCCGCCCGGGGGCAGCTGCACATGGCCGGTCGTGTCAGGCGTGGGGGGCACGGGAGCGTGGTGCTGCGGTGCGTGCCCGGGCGGGACCGGTGCTCCGGTGAAACCCGGTGCGGGCGGCGGCACGGGGGCGGGGCCCACGTGTCCGGGCGGTTGGCCGGCAGATGACCAGCCGGCGGCCGGTCCGTGCCCCGGCTGATGGGGCGGCGGCAGCGGAGCCCCCACTGCGTGCTGCATCCGGTGCCACTCCGTCTCGTGTCTTTCGGTCGTTCGCCCCCCGGGACGCCTCGTCGCGGCAGGCGAGGGGCGCCGGCAGTGAGGCCCGGGCGCCGCTTCCTACCGAACGGTACCGTCCCCGGCCGCCGTTGTGTGAACGGCCGGGGGCGGCCCGAAGTGCCCATGGGCGAAGGCAAATCGGGCCAAGCCGGCCCGAGGGGAACTACTCGCCCACTTCGCCGTAGGCGGCGAGCAGCACGGCCGGGTCCGGGCCCTCCAGCACGGTCGGCTTGGCCAGCCCGTCGAGGACGATGAAGCGGAGCAGGTCGCCGCGGGACTTCTTGTCGACCTTCATGGTCTCCAGGAGCTTGGGCCACTGGTCGTAGCGGTAGCTCAGCGGGAGACCCACGGCCTCCAGGACCGTGCGGTGACGGTCGGCGGTGGCGTCGTCGAGACGGCCCGCCAGCCGGCCCAGTTCGGCCGCGAAGTGCATGCCGACGGAGACGGCGGCGCCGTGCCGCCACTCGTAGCGCTCGTTCTTCTCGATCGCGTGGGCGAGGGTGTGCCCGTAGTTGAGGATCTCGCGCAGCCCCGACTCCTTGAGGTCCGCGGAGACGACCTCCGCCTTGACCTTGATGGAGCGCTCGATGAGCTCGGCGGTGTGCGGGCCCGCCGGGGTGCGCGCCGCCGCGGGATCGGCCTCGATGAGCTCCAGGATCACCGGGTCGGCGATGAAACCGGCCTTGATGATCTCCGCGAGCCCTGACACGTAGTCGTGGACCGGCAGCGACTCCAGCGCGGCCAGGTCGCAGAGCACGCCGGCCGGCGGATGGAAGGCGCCGACGAGGTTCTTGCCCTCGGCGGTGTTGATGCCGGTCTTGCCGCCGACCGCCGCGTCCACCATGCCCAGTACGGTCGTGGGGATCGCGATCCAGCGCACCCCGCGCAGCCAGCTCGCGGCGACGAAGCCGGCCAGGTCGGTGGTGGAACCGCCGCCCACCCCCACGATGACGTCGGTGCGGGTGAAGCCGGACTGGCCCAGCGCCTTCCAGCAGTAGGCGGCGACCTCGGCGGTCTTGGCCTCCTCCGCGTTCGGCACCTGGATGGCGACGGCCTCGAAGCCCTGCTCGGCGAGGTCGGCACGGAGCGCCTCGCCCGTCTCCGCGAGCGCCTCGGGGTGCACGACCGCGACACGCTTGGCCCGGTCGCCGATCAACCCGCCCAGCTCGCCGAGGAGTTGACGGCCGACCAGGACCTCGTAGGGATCAGAGCCTGCCGTGCCGCCGACCTGGATACGGGTCACTGCCTCGCTCATGCTTCCTTCAACTCCAGTGCGTCGAGGACCGCTTGAGCGACCTCTTCGGGGGTACGGCCGTCGGTGGCGACCACTGCGCCCGCCACTTCCGTGTACAGGGGGCGGCGGGCCTCCATCAGCTCGCGCCACTGCCGGCGCGGATTGACCGCCAGCAGCGGCCGCGCCGCGTTCAGGCCGGTGCGCTGGACCGCTTCCTCGACATCCATCGAGAGGTAGACGACGCGGTGCCCGGAGAGCAGCGCGCGTGTCTCGTCGTCGAGGATGGCGCCGCCGCCCAGGGCCAGTACGCCGTCGTGCTCGGCGAGCGCCCGTCGGACGGCCTGCTTCTCGATCGCGCGGAAGGCCGCCTCACCGTCGTCGAGGAAGATGTCGGCGATGGTCCGGCCCTGCTCGGCCACGATGTCGTCGTCCGTGTCCCGGTAGGCGTGGCCCAGCCGCTCGGCGACCAGCGCGCCCACGGTGGACTTGCCGACGCCCATCGGGCCGACCAGGACGACCACGGGGCCGACGGTCACCGGATCGCCAGGTTCTCGAGGAACGACTGGACGTTGCGCCGGGTCTCCGGGACGCTGTCGCCGCCGAACTTCTCGGCCACCGCGTCCGCCAGGACCAGCGCCACCATGGCCTCGGCGACGATGCCGGCGGCCGGCACCGCACACACGTCGGAGCGCTGGTGGTGGGCCTTGGCGGCCTCGCCCGTGGCCACGTCGATGGTGGCGAGCGCGCGCGGCACGGTCGCGATCGGCTTCATCGCGGCCCGGACGCGCAGCAGTTCACCGGTGGTCAGACCGCCCTCGGTGCCACCGGAACGCCCGGAGGTCCGGCGGATGCCGTCCTCGGTGTGGACGATCTCGTCGTGCGCCTGGGAGCCGGGCACCCGCGCCAGGTCGAAGCCGTCGCCGACCTCGACGCCCTTGATGGCCTGGATGCCCATCAGCGCGGCGGCGAGCCGGGCGTCGAGGCGCCGGTCCCAGTGGACGTGCGAGCCGAGTCCCACCGGCACGCCGTATGCGAGCACCTCGACCACACCGCCGAGCGTGTCGCCGTCCTTGTGGGCCTGGTCGATCTCCGCGACCATCGCCTTCGACGTCTCCGCGTCCAGGCAGCGCACCGGATCGGCGTCCAGCTTCTCGACGTCCGAGGGCTTGGGGTAGACGCCGTAAGGAGCCTTGGCCGAGGCCAGCTCCACGACGTGCGAGACGACCTCGATACCGGCCGTCTCCTTCAGGTACGAGCGGGCCACCGCGCCCAGCGCCACCCGGGCCGCCGTCTCCCGCGCGGAGGCACGTTCCAGGATCGGCCGGGCCTCGTCGAAGCCGTACTTCTGCATGCCCGCGAGGTCGGCGTGGCCGGGGCGGGGCCGGGTCAGCGGCGCGTTGCGGGCCAGCTCGGCGAGGATCTCCGGGGCGACCGGGTCGGCCGCCATGACCTGATCCCACTTCGGCCACTCGGTGTTGCCGACCATGACCGCGATGGGCGAGCCCAGGGTGAGGCCGTGCCGGACACCGCCGAGGAAGGTGACCTCGTCGCGCTCGAACTTCATCCGCGCGCCGCGTCCATAGCCGAGGCGTCGCCGGGCCAGATGGTCCGCCACCATGTCCGTGGTGATCGGCACGCCGGCGGGAAGTCCCTCCAGCGTCGCGACAAGTGCGGGACCGTGGGACTCCCCCGCCGTCAGCCAGCGCAACCTGCTCAACGGTGCTCCTCATCCTCGCGCCCTGGTACTGCTGCTGCGTACGCGTGTCCTCGCGTACGGCGACGGCGCGACCGGGTGCGCGGCCCTGGCCCGCCACCCCCGATCCTCCCACGTCCGGCCCGGGAAACCGGCCGCAGGTCCATCAGGCGGACGGACCTCGCCGGGTCCAGGCGCGGGTCAGTGGCCTGCGAGGGCGTGCTCGCCGGCCTTGCGCATGGCGTCGAGCGGCGCGGGGGAACGCCCGGTCATCCGCTCGACCTGGAGCACGGCCTGGTGCACCAGCAGGTCGAGTCCGCTGACGACGGCGCCGCCGCACGCCGACCAGCGGGCGGCGAGGTCGGTGGGCCAGGGGTCGTACAGCACGTCGAACAGGGTGGCGGGCCGCTCGGGTACGGCGGCGGCCAGCGCGTCCGTCGTCCCGGCCGGGGTGGTGGCGATCACGAGCGGAGCGTGCAGGGCCTGTGCGGCGTCCGCCCAGTCCGCCGTGCGCACCTCGATGTCCAGCCGCTCGCCCCACTGCCGCATCTCGGCGGCGCGGGCCTCGCTGCGGACGTACGCGACGACCTCACCCGTGCAGATCCGCGCGAGTGCGGCCAGCGCGGAGGACGCGGTGGCGCCCGCGCCGAGGACGGCGGCCGTGTCCACCTGCTCGATGCCCCGCTCGCGCAGGGCGGCGACCATGCCGGGGATGTCGGTGTTGTCGCCGACGCGTCGGCCGTCCTCGGTGAACACGACCGTGTTGACCGCCTCCACGGAGGCGGCCGTCCCGGTCACCTCGTCCAGCAGCGGGATGATCGCCCGCTTGAGCGGCATGGTCAGCGACAGCCCCGCCCACTCCGGCCCGAGCTTCCCGACGAAGCCGGGCAGGGCCTCCTCGTCGACCTCGAACCGGTCGTACGACCAGTCGCCGAGCCCCAGGTGCTCGTACGCGGCGCGATGCAGCACCGGGGAGAGGGAGTGGGCGATCGGAGAGCCCAGAACGGCGGCTCTGCGTCTGCTGTCGGTGCCGCTCATTGCCCCTTCTGTTCCTCGAGGTACTTCTCACGGTTGCGGTTCTGCTCTTCGTTGGTCTCGGCGAAGAGGGTCTTGTCGTCGCTGACCGAGACGAAGTAGTACCAGTCACCCTTGGCCGGGTTGAGCGCGGCCTTGATCGCCACCTCACCGGGGTTGCCGATCGGCCCGGGGGGCAGGCCCTTGATCTTGTACGTGTTGTACGGGTCGTTGATCTGGCGCAGGGCGCTGACCGAACCGGTGGCGAGCTTGGACTCGCCGCGCAGGTAGTTCACGGTGGAGTCGAAGTCGAGGAGACCGTACGTCTCGGTGTTGGTCGGCTTCAGACGGTTGTAGACGACCCGGGCGACCTTCTCGAAGTCGTGCTTGTACTTGCCTTCCGCCTGGACGAGGCTCGCCACCGTGAGGACCTGCAACGGGTCCTTCAGGTTCAGCTCCTTGGCCTTCGACTGGAGACCCAGTTCGGCGTACTTCTCCTTGGAAAGGTCGACCATTTCCTTGAGGACATCCTTGGGCTTCATGCCCTTGGAGACGGGATAGCTGGACGGATAGAGGAATCCTTCCAGCGGGTCCTTGATGTCCTTGCTGGTATTCGCCCAGCTCGGCAGGCCGAGAGACGACCATTCCTTGTTGGCGACGCCCTTGGTCGTACCCGACTTCACCGCGAGGCGTTTGTCGATCGCCGCGTAGATCTTGGAGTTGCGCGTACCTTCGGCGATGATCAGGTTGCTGCGGCTCTTGGGGCTGAGCATCAGCGCGACAGCGCTTTCCCCGGACATCTGCTTGCTCAGCGTGTAAGTACCCGCCTGAATGTTGTTGCCCTTGGGGTTCTGGGACTGCGCGGTCACGAAAGCGTCGACACTCTTGACGACGCCCGCTTCTTTCAGGACCTGCCCGATGGCATAACCGCCGGAGCCCTTCTGAATGGTGACGGTGACCGTTGCGCTCGTGCCGTCCCCCGCATAGTCCGGCGCCGTGCCGAAACGATTTTGGTAGAACTGGTAGCCGAAGTACCCCACGCCGCCGATGCCGCCGCCGAAGACCAGGACGACCACCATGCAGGCGCAACCGCTGCGGCGCTTCTTGCCTTTGCCGCCGCCCCGGCCCCGCCGGTCCCCGCGGCCGCCACGGCCCTGCGTGTCGTCGTCGGAGTCGTCGTCATCGCCGCCCGAGAAGAACGCGTGCTCGCCCTGGTCGGGTCCCGGATCCCAGTCGGGCTCGGGCTCGGGTTCGGCGCGACGCCGGGTGGGCGGCTCCGGCGGCGGATAAGCGTCGGGCGTGCCGTAGAAGTCGGGCTGTTCTCCCGCGTACGCGGCGGCCTGGCCACCGTAGGGGTCGACCGGGTCGGTCGGGTACGGGACCTGGGGGTGCGTTCCGCCGTTCCAGGCGCCGTTGTCGTACGGCTGCTGGCCCTGTCCGGCGTACTGCTGCTGCCCCTGCTGTCCCTGACCGGGGAACTGCTGCTGCCCCTGGTACTGCTGTTCGCCCTGACCCTGACCCTGGTACTGCTGCTGGTTCTGGTACTGCTGCTGGTTCTGGCCCTGGCCCTGGTACTGCTGCTGGTTCTGGTACTGCTGCTGCCCCTGGCCCTGCGCGGCCTGCTGGCCGGCGCCCCAGTCTCCGTACTGCGACTGCTGCTGCGGCTGCGGCTGCGGCTGCGGCTGTTGCGGATAGTGCTGCGGCTGGCCGCCGTAGGGGGACTGGCCGTCGTCGGCCTGTCCTCCCCATCCGTGGTCCCCGTACAACGGGTCCTCCGGATGCCACGGTTCGGAGCCTGGGCCCCGGCCATACTCAGTCATCGATCCCCTAGAGCCGCGAGGCGGCGGCTGGCGCTGGTGGCGCGGCTCCCGTCCGCCTCTTTTGCTGTGCGGCGACTGTTCGAACACCGCCGCATCGCGCGGAACGTTACCGTATCGCGATCAGATGACCACTTCGACGCCCTCACCCGGCGCCGCACCTGACGCCCGTTCGGACTCCAGTGCCTGCTGCAGGATGACGACGGCGGCGGCCTGGTCGATGACGGACCTGCCCTTCTTGGCCTTCACGCCTGAGGCGCGCAGGCCCTGACTGGCCGTCACTGTGGTCATCCTCTCGTCGAGAAGTCGCACCGCGACGGGCGCGATGCCCCTCGCGAGCTGCTCGGCGAAGGCGCGGACCTTGACCGCGGCCGGGCCCTCACCGCCCCTGAGGGAGCGAGGGAGCCCGACGACGACCTCGATCGGCTCGTACTCCTCGACCAGTTGCTTCAGCCGGCGTTGGGCGGCCGGGACATCGCGTCCCGGCACCGTCTCGACCGGCGTCGCGAGGATCCCGTCGGGGTCGCACGAGGCGACCCCGATCCGGGCGTCCCCGACATCGATCGCGAGACGACGGCCTCGGCGCATCAGCGGTTTTCCTTGCGCATGATTCCCGACCGCTCCTACGTCTCTTGCTTCTCTTACTTCGCCGTCTCGGTGACGAGACGCTCGACGGCGTCGATGGCCTCGCCGATGGCAGCCGGGTTCTGGCCACCGCCCTGGGCGACGTCCGGCTTGCCGCCACCGCCGCCGCCGAGGGTCTTGGCGGCGGCGCGGACCAGCTCGCCGGCCTTGAGACCGCGCTCGCGGGCCGCCTCGTTGGTGGCGATGACCGTGAGCGGCTTGCCGTTGGCCGTGGTGAACAGGGCGACGACGGCCGCCCGTCCGCCCTGGATGCGGCCGCGCACGTCGAGGACCAGCTTGCGCAGGTCGTCGGCGGTCGTACCGTCCGGGACCTGGCCGGTGACGAGAGCGACACCGCGGACGTCCTTGGCGGAGTCGACGAGACCGGCGGCGGCCTGCAGGACCTTCTCCGCGCGGAACTTCTCGATCTCCTTCTCGGCGTCCTTCAGCTTGCCGAGCATGGCCGAGACCTTCTCCGGGAGCTCCTCCGGGCGGCCCTTGACCAGCTCCTGGAGCTGGGCGACGACCGTGTGCTCACGGGCGAGGAAGTTGTAGGCGTCGACGCCCACCAGAGCCTCGATGCGGCGGACGCCGGAGCCGATCGACGACTCGCCGAGGAGCTTCACCAGGCCCAGCTGGGCGGTGTTGTGGACGTGCGTGCCGCCGCACAGCTCCTTGGAGAAGTCGCCGATGGTGACGACGCGCACGCGCTCGCCGTACTTCTCGCCGAACTCGGCGATGGCGCCCTGCTTCTTGGCCTCGTCGAGACTCAGGATCTCGGCGTGCACGTCCAGGTCGCGGGCGAGCACCTCGTTGATCTGCTGCTCGACGTCGGTCATCACGGCCGTGGGCACGGCCGACGGCGAACCGAAGTCGAAGCGGAAGCGGCCCGGCTGGTTCTCGGAACCGGCCTGGGCGGCCGTCGGACCGAGAGCGTCACGGAGGGCCTGGTGCGTCAGGTGCGTGGCCGAGTGGGCACGGGCGATGGCCTTGCGACGGCGGACGTCGATGATGGCCTGGGCCTTGGCACCGACGGTGACCTCGCCGACCTGGACGACGCCCTTGTGGACGTACACCCCGGGGACCGGCTTCTGGCAGTCGCGGACGTCGATGATCGCGCCGCTCTCCAACCTGATGCGGCCCGTGTCACCGATCTGACCGCCGCCCTCGGCGTAGAACGGGGTGCGGTCGAGGACGATCTCGACCTCGTCGCCCTCGGTGGCGGCGGGCGACGAGGCACCGTCCACCAGGATGCCGACGATCGTCGACTCGTCCTCGGTCCGGTCGTAGCCGACGAAGTCGGTCTCACCGGCGGCGTCGGCGATCTCGCGGTAGGCGCCGAGGTTGGCGTGGCCGGTCTTCTTGGCCTGGGCGTCGGCCTTGGCCTGGTCCCGCTGCTGCTTCATCAGACGGCGGAAACCGTCCTCGTCCACCGAAAGGCCCTGTTCGGCGGCCATTTCGAGGGTGAGGTCGATCGGGAAGCCCCAGGTGTCGTGGAGCAGGAAGGCCTTGTCGCCGGCGAGCACCTTGCCGCCGGACTCCTTGGTATCGCTGATCGCCGTATCGAGGATGTTGGTGCCGGCCTTCAGCGTCTTGAGGAAGGCGGCCTCCTCGGCGAGGGCGACGGTCTCGATGCGCTGCCGGTCGGAGATGAGCTCCGGGTACTGCTGGCCCATCATCTCGATCACGACGTCGATGAGGTCCTTGACGACCGGACCGGTGGCGCCGAGCAGGCGCATGTTGCGGATGGCGCGGCGCATGATGCGGCGCAGGACGTACCCGCGGCCCTCGTTGCCGGGGCTGACGCCGTCGCCGATCAGCATCACGGACGTCCGCATGTGGTCGGTGACCACGCGCAGCGAGACGTCGGAGTCGTGGCCGGCGCCGTACTCGACGCCCGTCAGCTCGGTGGCCTTCCTGATCACGGCCATGGAGGTGTCGATCTCGTACAGGTTCTGCACGTCCTGCAGGATCATGGCGAGTCGCTCAAGGCCCAGGCCGGTGTCGATGTTCTTGCTGGGCAGGTCGCCGAGGATCTCGAAGTCCTCCTTCGAGGTGCCCTCGCCGCGCTCGTACTGCATGAAGACCAGGTTCCAGATCTCCACGTACCGCTCGTCGTTGACGGCCGGGCCGCCCTCGACGCCGAACTCGGGGCCACGGTCGTAGTTGATCTCGGAACAGGGGCCGCAGGGACCGGGGACGCCCATGGACCAGTAGTTGTCCTTCTTGCCGAGGCGCTGGATGCGCTCGGCCGGGACACCGATCTTGTCGCGCCAGATGGTCTCGGCCTCGTCGTCGTCGAGGTAGACCGTGATCCACAGGCGCTCCGGGTCGAGCCCGTAACCACCCTTGTCCTGGGGCGAGGTGAGCAGCTCCCAGGCGTAGGTGATGGCGCCTTCCTTGAAGTAGTCGCCGAAGGAGAAGTTGCCGCACATCTGGAAGAACGTGCCGTGCCGGGTGGTCTTGCCGACCTCTTCGATGTCGGGCGTGCGCACGCACTTCTGCACGCTGGTGGCGCGCGGCCACGGCGGCTTGACCTCACCGAGGAAGTACGGCTTGAAGGGGACCATGCCCGCGGGGACCAGCAGCAGAGTCGGGTCGTCCGCGATGAGCGACGCCGAGGGGACGACGGTGTGACCGCGCTCCTCGTAGAAGCTCAACCAGCGGCGGCGAATTTCAGCCGACTCCATCAGTGGTCCTCATTCCGGTTGTACGAGTACGTCGACCTCTCGACGTACTTCGGGTTCTTGCTGTGCTTGGGGTCGCCGCTGTTCTCGATGGCGGCGACGCGCCGGGGCGCGGGGAGTTCGGCGTTCGCGTTCAGCCCGAGGGCCTCGTCGAGTTCGGCCTCCCGCTGGGCCATGCCGTCGCGGACGTCGAGCGCGAAGTCCTTGAGCCGGTGGCCGGCCTCGATCGCCTTGTTCGCGGCCTGCGCGGCGAGGCTCTCGGGCGTCAGCTGCTTGAGCTTGCGGTTGACCTTGGTGGTGGCCCACACACCGGCGGCTGCGCCCGCGGTGAACCAGAACGTACGGCGGAACATCGCTGCGTCAGTCCTTCTTCCGCTTTCCCCGTCGCGCCGACGGGACGGTGCGGCCCACGATCACGGTACGCCGGGGCGTCTTCGCGGGCACGTTCTCACGGCGGCCCACGAGGGCCTGGCGCACGCCGTAGCCGAACGCCGCGACCTTGACCAGGGGGCCGCCGAAGGTGGAGGCGACTGTCGTGGAGAGCGCCGACGCGTTCGACGTGACCTCCTGGACGTCCGACGCGATGGCGTCGACCCGGTCGATCTGCGTCTGTGCGGAGCGCACGGCCGAGGAGGCGTCCGCCAGCAGCGGGACGGCCTGGTCGGTCACGTCCGCCACGAGCTTGGTGGTCGCCTTGAGCGTCTGGGCCAGCCTCGCCAGCGCGACGGCGAGAAAGGAGACCAGGATCGCCCAGAAGACGGCCACCAGGATCCCGGCCACCTCTCCACCGGACACTGTGCGCACCCGCTCCCTGATTGCGTGCCTCAACATCGAAAAGTCGTCCCCCGAGCCTATCGCGCCGGGGCCGCGGCTCCGTACCGGATTACCGCCCCGCCGTACCGGAGTTGCGCGAACCGATTGTACGGAACGCATACGGGTCAGTACGCTCCGTATTCCATGCAGCGACCTCACCGCCCCCAGCAATCCGCCCGTTCGCCGCTCGGCAATCTGCCTCTGGAACTCAACGCGTTCGTGGGTCGTTCGGCCGAACTCGCGCACCTCGCCGAGGCCCTGGAGACGTCCCGGCTGGTGACCGTGACGGGCATGGGCGGCGTCGGGAAGTCGCGCCTCGTGTCGCACGCCGCGGCGCGGACCGACGCGCGTGACGGGGCGTGGCGCGTGGAGCTGGCCCCGGTGCGTGACGCGGAGCTGCTGGAGTACGCGGTCGTGGAGGCGCTCGGGCTGACGGACCAGACCTCGCGGCTGCCGCGGGAGGTACTCCTCGATCATCTCGCCGAGCGTCAACTCCTGCTGGTCCTGGACGGGTTCGAGCATCTCGTGGACGGCTGCGCCTCGCTCGTGGGTGAGCTGCTGCGAAGTGTGCCGGGGCTACGGGTGCTGGCGGCGGGGCGCCGGCCGCTGGAGGTCGAGGGCGAGCGGCTGCTCCCGCTGGCCCCGCTGGCCGAGCCGGAGGCCGTGGCGCTGTTCGCGGACCGGGCGGCGGCCCGGGTGCCCGGGTTCGCCCTGGACGACGGCAACAGCGCCGACGTCCTGGAGGTGTGCCGCCGCCTCGACGGGATCCCGCTCGCCGTCGAGCTGGCGGCCGGACGGCTCAGCGCGCTGTCGCCCGCGGGGCTGCTCGCCCGCCTCGAGGACCGCTTCCGGCTGCTGACGGGCGGCGGTCGTGACGCGCTCCCCCGCCATCAGACGCTGCGCACGGCGATCGGCTGGAGCCATGAGCTGTGCTCGGCCGAGGAACGCCTGCTGTGGGCGCGGCTCTCGGTGTTCGCCGGGCAGTTCGACCTGGAGGCCGTGGAGTACGTGTGCAGCGGTGACGGACTGCACGCCGACGACGTCCTCGATGTGCTGGGTGAGCTGCTCGCGCAGTCCGTGGTCTCCCGCGAGGAGACGCCGACGGGTGTGCGCTACCGGATGCTGGACACGGTCCGGGCGTACGGCGCCGACTGGCTGGAGGCGGCGGGCGACGCGCAGCAGCGGCGCCGGCGCCACCGCGACTGGTACGTGGGGCTGGCCACCTGGTGCGAGCTCGACTGGTTCTCGCCGCGGCAGGACGAGGTCGCCGCGCGCGTGGAGACGGAGCTGCCCAATCTGCGCTGCGCCCTGGAGCACTGTCTGACCGAGCCGGGCGAGGCACATCTGGGTCAGTATCTGGCCGGCAGCCTCTGGTTCTACTGGGTCGGCTGCGGCCGGCTCGCGGAGGGCCGGCACTGGCTGGAGCGCAGTGTCGAACTGGACGCGGAGGACGGACCGCACGAGCAGTCACGGCTGAAGGCGCTGTGGGTGCTCGGCTATGTGGCGATCCTCCAGGGCGACACCGTGCCCGCGCTCGCCGCGCTCCAGGAGTGCCGCGAAGAGGCGGAGCACACCGGCAACGCCATCGCGGTGGCGTACGCGGAGCATCGCGCCGGCTGTCTGGCGCTGGTCACCGACGACATGGGCCGTGCGGAAACCTTGCTGCGCTCGGCGCTCGACCGCTACCACGAGATCGGCGAGCTCAACAGCAACGTGCTGATGGCCCAGATCGAGCTGGCGATGACGAGGGCGTTCCAGGGCGATCTGCCGGGCGCGGTCACGCTGTGCGAGGACGTCCGCCGGGTGTGCGAGGACCACGGGGAGCGCTGGGCCCTGGCGTACGCGCTGTATGTCCTGGCGTACGAGGCCTGGACCGAAGGCGACACCGGGCGGGCCCGGGGCCTGCTGGACGAGTGTGTCGGCATCGGCCACACCTTCCACGATCTGCTCGGTACGGTCCTGGCGATCGAGCTGCTCGCGCTGGTCACGACCGACGAGGGTGACCCGGCCGAGGCAGCGCTGCTGCAGGGCGCCGCCTCCCGGATGTGGCCCTCGGTGGGTCTGCCCCTGTTCGGCTCCGCGCACTACAACGTGCCGCACGAGCTGTGCGAGGCGCAGGCCCGCGAGGCACTCGGCGACGAGCGGTACGAGGAGTGCGTACGGGAGGGAGCCCGGCTCGGATCGGAGGCGGCGGTGGCCCGGGCGCTGCGGCGGACGGGAACCCGGCCGCTCGGTGCGGTGCCGTCGCCCCGGGCGGTGCCGGCGCCCGCGGATGTGCGAAAGCCCGCCGCCTCGCCCACCCGTAAGGGCGGCGAGACGACGGGCTGACACGCTGGTGGTGCTACGTCCGCCGGAAAGCGATCAGCGGGCGTAGTACTCGACGACGAGCTGCTCGTCGCAGATCACCGGGATCTCCTTGCGGTTCGGCTCACGGTCCAGGCGGAAGGCCAGGGCGCGGAGGTTCACCTGGAGGTAGCGCGGGGTCTCGCCGTCGGGGGCGAAGCCACCCTCACGGGCAACCTCGAACAGCGGCTTCTGACGGCTGCGCTCGCGGACCATGACGACGTCGTCCGGCTTGACGCGGAAGGACGGCTTGTCGACCTTCTGGCCGTTGACCTCGATGTGGCCGTGGACGACCATCTGGCGGGCCTGGTAGATCGTGCGGGCGATGCCCGAACGCAGAACCAGGGCGTCGAGACGACGCTCCAGCTCGATGACCAGGGCCTCACCGGTCTTGCCCTGCGTCTTGGCGGCACGCTCGTAGGCGCGGACGAGCTGGCGCTCGGACACGTCGTACTGCGCGCGCAGACGCTGCTTCTCGAGCAGACGGACCTTGTAGTCCGAGTTCTGCTTGCGGCCACGACCGTGCTCACCCGGCGGGTAGGGGCGGGCCTCGAAGTACTTGACGGCCTTCGGGGTCAGCGCGATGCCGAGGGCACGCGACTTCTTGACCTTGGGGCGGGGCTGATTCGCCACTGTCTTCTGTCTCTTTCCTGTGATTTCGGCTCACCAGAGTTAAAGGAGGTCGCATCCGCAGCCGGGGAAACCCGCTCTCGTCCTTGCGGACGTGACGGGCAGCCGCTCCCTGGTCTGGGCACATATGTGCAGCACGCGAGTGGCCCACCGACCGTCCCCGGAGAACCGGGTGGGTGGTGGGCTGCACGCGACACCTTCAACGGTGCGCGACGCTCCTGGATCCCCTCGCCTTGCGGTGTCGGGGTTCCGGCTGGGTGTCCCGTGTGGTGACGCCGACCGGAGTCGGGCACGGGACTCAGCACTGCGAGCCATCGTACAGGGTGATCAGGACCGCCCTCGACCGAGGTGCTTCCTGGTCCACTCGACCGCGTCCGCGTAGCGCGCCTCGGCTCCGTGCCGGGTGGGTGTGTAGTACTCCCGGTCCTTGAGCTCCTCCGGGGCGTACTGCTGGGCGGCGATGCCTTCGGGCAGGTCGTGCGGATACACGTACCCCTGTGCGTGACCGAGCTTGGCCGCGCCCTTGTAGTGGCCGTCGCGCAGGTGCATCGGCACCGGTCCCGCATGGCCCTTGCGTACGTCCTCCATGGCGGCGCCGATCGCCGTGGTCGCAGCGTTCGACTTCGGGGCGAGGGCGAGGGCGATCGTCGCGTGGCTGAGGGTGAGCGCGGCCTCGGGGAAGCCGATCATCGCGACGGCCTGGGCCGCGGCGACGGCGATCGGCAGCGCGTTCGGATCGGCCAGGCCGATGTCCTCGCTGGCGGAGATCATCAGCCGGCGGGCGATGAAGCGGGGGTCCTCGCCGGCCTCGATCATCCGGGCCAGGTAGTGCAGCGCCGCGTCCACGTCCGAGCCGCGGATGGACTTGATCAGCGCGCTCGCGACGTCGTAGTGCTGGTCGCCGTCGCGGTCGTACTTCACCGCCGCGCGGTCGACGGTCTCCTCGAGGGTCTGGAGGGTGATCTCCGGTTCTGCCTTGTCGAGCGCGGATCCGGCCGCCGCTTCCAGGGCGGTCAGCGCGCGGCGGGCGTCGCCACCGGCGATCCGCAGCAGGTGTTCCTCGGTGTCTTCGGGGAGGGTGACGGCGCTCTTCAGGCCGCGCTCGTCGGTCAGCGCGCGCTGGACGAGGTCACGCAGGTCGTCGTCCGTCAGCGGTTCGAGGGTGAGCAGGAGGGAGCGGGAGAGAAGGGGCGAGATCACCGAGAAGTACGGGTTCTCGGTGGTCGCCGCGATCAGGGTCACCCAGCGGTTCTCGACGGCCGGGAGGAGGGAGTCCTGCTGGGCCTTGCTGAAGCGGTGGATCTCGTCGAGGAAGAGGACGGTCTCCTTGCCGAAGCCGCCGGTGGCCCGGCGCGCGCCCTCGATGACCGCGCGCACCTCCTTGACGCCCGCGGTGATCGCGGACAGCTCCACGAAGCGCTTGTTGGTGGCCTTCGACACGACGTACGCCAGGGTCGTCTTGCCGGTGCCGGGCGGTCCCCAGAGGATCACCGAGGACGGGCCCGCGGGGCCTCCGCCGCTCTCGCCGACGAGTCTGCGCAGGGGTGAGCCCGGCTTCAGCAGATGCTGCTGGCCCACGACCTCGTCGAGGGTGCGCGGGCGCATCCGAACCGCCAGGGGGCTGCTGGACGGGTCCTTTTCCTGGCGTTCTTCTGCTGCGGCGGTGAACAGGTCGGGCTCCACGTACAAAACCCTATGTCACACCACTGACAACGCCGTCGGGCCCGGGGATCCCGGGGACCGGCCGGGGGTCAGCTGGTCCAGAAGTCCCACCAGCGGGTCAGGACCAGCATCCCGATGATGCCGAGGTGCAGCACGGGCAGGACCCAGGTGAACTCGCCGAAGAAACTCTTCAGCCAGCGGGGCGCGGGCAGGAAGCCGTTGCGGACGTTGGACGAGGTCACGTACCAGAACATGAGGATCGTGGCGACCCAGGCCAGCGAGCACCACAGGCACAGGGAGTTGATCCGGTACAGCGACTGGAACTGGAGCCAGGTGCAGAAGCCGACGCCGAAGAGAGTGCCGGCGTTGAAGGTCAGCCAGTACCAGCGCGGGAAGGTGGCCCGCGCGAGCAGGCTCACGCCGACGCAGATGACGATGCCGTACGCGACGAGCCCCAGCATGGGGTTGGGGAACCCGAAGGCCGAGGCCTGGTCGCTCTTCATGATGTTGCCGCAGGAGACGACCGGGTTCAGGCTGCATCCCGGCACGAAGTCGGGGTTCTCCAGCAGCTTGAACTTGTCGATCGTGATGACCCATGCGGCGAGCAGACCGGCCGCACCCGTGATGACCAGCAGCAGGGCGAACGCTCGGCTGCCGCCCACCGTCCGCGGGATGTCGACGCGCTCCTGGTCGTGGGAGACGCCGTCCTTGACTGTCGTCTTGCTCATCACGCCGATTCCGTCACTCCGAGAGAGGGGCCTGCGGGCACGGTCATTGTGCCGCACGCGCCCGCGTGTCCACTGTTCGATGGACATAAGGAGGTACGCACGGTCGTCCCGGAGCGTTCGGTTCACCGGGAGTCTGGTCGGCATGACAACACACGGGGACCAACTCGCGGTGGACGTACGGGGTCTGCGCAAGCGGTACGGGGACGTGACCGCCGTCGACGGGATCGACCTCGCTGTCCGGCACGGCGAGGTGTTCGGCCTGCTGGGACCCAACGGCGCGGGCAAGAGCACCACGGTGGAGATCCTTCAGGGCAACCGCTCCCGGGACGGGGGCGAGGTCTCGGTGCTCGGCTCGGATCCCGGATCGGGCACACGCGCGTGGCGCTCACGCGTCGGCATCGTCTGGCAGGACGAATCCGCGCCCGCGGAGTTGACGGTGCGCGAGACCGTGCGGCATTTCGCCCGCTATTACCCGAAACCGCGTGACCCGGAGGAGGTCATCGGTCTGGTGGGTCTCGAGGGCAAGGCCGGCAGCCGGATCAAGGCGCTCTCGGGCGGCCAGCGCCGACGGCTCGATGTGGCCCTCGGCGTGATCGGCGGCCCTGAACTGCTGCTCCTGGACGAGCCCACGACCGGTTTCGACCCGGCGGCCCGCCGCCAGTTCTGGGAGCTGATCAGGCGGCTGGCAGACGAGGGCACCACGATCCTGCTGACCACGCACTACCTGGAGGAGGCGGAGGCGCTGGCGGACCGGCTCGCGGTCGTCGCCGAGGGGCGGGTCGTCGCCGAGGGCGAGCCGGCCGCGCTGCGGGAGCGCCATGGCACCGGGGCGACCGTCGAGTGGACGGAGTCCGACGGTTCCCCGCGCAGCGAGCACACCGAGACCCCCACGCGGACGGTCGCCGAGCTCATCGGCCGCTTCGACGGGGAGATCCCGGGGCTGCGCGTCTCCCGCCCCACCCTGGAGGACGTCTATCTGCGGCTGACCGGACAGGACGGCCTGTCCGGGCCGGCCGGGCAGTCCGACGTGCCGGCGCCGCCGGCCGGACAGGAGAGCCCGCGATGACCATCACCTCCGTACGGACTCGTGGCGAAGTCGCCGCCGAGCGTCTGCCGGGCGCCTGGGGACTTGGCCTCCAGCGCGGCGCCCTGGAGCTCAAACAGTTCTTCCGCCAGCGCGACCAGGTGGTGTTCACCTTCGCCTTCCCGGTCGTCTTCCTCTTCCTGTTCGCGTCGATCTTCAGCGACGACGTCCGGGGCGCCGGCATCACCGCCTCGCAGCTGTACGTCCCGTCGATGATGGCCGCCGGCATCATGTCCACCAGCTTCCAGTCGCTCGGGATCTCGATCGCGATCGAGCGGGACGAGAAGGTGCTGCGCCGGCTGCGGGGCACGCCGATGCCGCCGGTCGCGTACTTCCTGGGGAAGATCTGGCTGGTTCTCGTGACCGGCGCCCTGGAGACGGCGGTCCTGCTCGTGGTGGGCACGACGCTGTACGACGTTGATCTGCCCTCTGACGCCGGCACATGGTTCGACTTCGCCTGGGTCTTCACCCTGGGGCTCACCGCGTGCTCCCTGCTCGGCATCGCGATCAGCTCGGTCCCCAAGTCCGGCAGAAGCGCCACCTCGGTGGTCGTACTCCCCTTCCTGGTCCTGCAGTTCATCTCCGGGGTGTACATCGCGATCGACACGATCCCGGACTGGATGCTGAACATCGGCGCGCTGTTCCCGCTGAAGTGGATGTGCCAGGGTCTGCGCGGTGTCTTCCTGCCGGAGTCCGCTCAGGTCCTCGAACAGGCGGGCGGCTGGGAGTTCGGACGTATCGCACTGGTGCTGGGGGCGTGGTGCGTCGGAGGATTGCTGCTGTGTCTGCTGACCTTCCGGTGGAAGAACTGGCGCGACGGATGAGTGCCGGTGCCCGCGGCAGGCCTCTTGATGCTCCGGGCTCGACGTCGAACGAGTCGCGGGAGCCGAACGGGCCGCGGGAATCGAACATCTGGGAGCGCTCGTTCCGGCTGTGGGACTCGTACTTCGCGATCGTGTGGGTGGCCACTCTGGTGTTCGTGCTCGGCACGAACCATCCGGAGTGGCACGTCCGCGTCGCGGCCGGGGGGCTGCTTCTGCTGTTGATTCCCTGGTACGTGGCGGTCGGGCGTCCTCTCCTCACCTCCGACCTCCCGGACGAGCGGCGCGCCCTCGGCTACATCGTGGGCGCGATCGTGCTCTTCCTGCCGCCCGGCGTCCTGGTCGGTGAGACCCGCCTGATGACGTTTGCGCTGGTGCCCCAGTGCTTCATCGCCCTGCGGCTGCGCTGGGCGCTGATCGCCGTGACCGTCATCAACATCGCCCCGGTGGTGGGCTGGGCTCTGCTGTGGTGGCCCAGCGGCCATGACGTCTTCTTCAACTCCGTCTTCGCCGTGGTCACCCTCGTCTTCTCGGCGGCCGTCGGCAGCTGGGTCATCCGCCTCATCGAGCAGAGCCAGGAACGGGCCGAACTCATCGCCGAGTTGGACAACAGCCGGCACGAACTCTCCCGGCTCTCGGCCGCGCACGGCGCGCTGGCCGAACGCGAACGGTTCTCCCGGGAGATCCACGACACCCTCGCCCAGGGCTTCACCAGCCTGCTGATGCTGGGTCAGGCCGTCGAGGCCGAGCTGGACCACGATCTGCCGCAGGCCCGCCGCCATCTGGCGCTGATGGCGGAGACGGCCCGGCAGAACCTGGCCGAGGCGCGGGCCCTGGTCGCCGGGGGCGCACCCGCCGACCTCGACGGTGCCTCCCTGCCCGACGCGCTGCGCCGGCTCGCCGCCCGGCACGACGCCTCGGTCGAGGTGAGCGGCCCGGTGCGCCCGCTGCCCGCCGGCCCCGAGGTGGTGGTTCTGCGCTCCTGCCAGGAAGCACTCACCAACGCCCGTAAGCACGCGGGGAGTTCGGCCTCGGTCGGCATTTCGGTGAGCTATGCCGCCGAAGCGCTCACCGTGTCCGTACGGGACGACGGCTGCGGCTTCGACCCGGACGCGCCGGCCGGCGGCTACGGTCTGGCGGGGCTGCGCACCCGGGCCGCCGAGGTGGGCGGCACGGCCCGGATCCGCAGCGCTCCCGGCGACGGCACGACCGTCACCGTCCATCTGCCCCTCCCCAGGAGCGAACCGTGATCCGGATCATCCTCGCCGACGACCATCCCGTCGTACGCGAAGGGCTGCGCGCGATGCTGAGCGCGGAGCCCGACCTCGACGTGGTCGCCGACGCGTCCAGCGGGCCGCAGGCGGAGGCGCTGGCCGCCGAACTCCGGCCCGACATCGTGCTCATGGACCTGCGGATGCCGGGCGGCGGGGGCGTCGACTCGATCGTCCGGATGACCGAGGCGGGGCTGCCGTGCCGGGTCATCGTCCTCACCACGTACGAGACCGACCGGGACATTCTGCGGGCAGTGGAGGCCGGGGCGGCGGGCTATCTGCTGAAGGACCTGCCGCGGGGCGAACTCGCGCAGGCCGTGCGGGCCGCGGCGCGGGGCGAGACCGTGCTGGCCCCGTCCGTCGCCGCCCGGCTGGTCGACCAGCTGCGTACGAAGCCGGAACGGCCCCGGCTGTCGGAGCGGGAGACCGCGGTGCTCCGGCTGGTGGCCGAGGGGTGCACGAACGCGGAGATCGGCCGGCGTCTGTTCATCGGGGAGTCGACCGTGAAGACCCATCTCCTGCGCGCCTTCGGCAAGTTGGGGGTCGACGACCGGACCGCCGCGGTGACGAGTGCGATGCGGTTCGGGTTGCTGGACTGAGGGGTTGTGCCGCCCCGCCGGCCCTACCCGGGGCCCGCCCCGGATCCTGCTCCGCACATGCCGGAGGGGCTGTCTCCAGCCCCTCCGGGATGTGACGCGTTCAGCCCAGGCGGGATTCCAGTTCCGCCACGATCTCGTTCACGCCGACGGCGGTCTGCTCGCCGGACTCCATGTCCTTGAGCTGCACGACGCCCTCGGCGAGATCCCGCTCACCGGCGACGATCGTGAAACGGGCGCCCGACCGGTTGGCGTTCTTCATGGCGCCCTTGAGCCCCTTCCCGCCGTACGAGAAGTCGGCCGCGATGCCCACCTTGCGCAGCTCGTTGACCTTGGCGAAGAGGAAGCGACGGGCCTCCTCACCGAGCGGGACCGCGAACACGCTGGTGGACGAGGGCAGTTCGAGCTCGACGCCCTCCGCCTCCAGGGCGAGGACCGTGCGGTCGACGCCGAGGGCCCAGCCGACGGACGGCAGCGCGGGACCGCCGATCATCTCGGACAGCCCGTCGTAACGCCCGCCACCACCGACCGCGGACTGGGAGCCCAGACCGTCGTGGACGAACTCGAAGGTGGTGCGCGTGTAGTAGTCGAGCCCGCGCACCAGCTTCGGGTCGTCCTCGAA
Organism: Streptomyces sp. NPDC058371; assembly: GCF_042723265.1. Classification (NCBI taxonomy): domain Bacteria; kingdom Bacillati; phylum Actinomycetota; class Actinomycetes; order Kitasatosporales; family Streptomycetaceae; genus Streptomyces; species Streptomyces sp. NPDC058371. Next base: position 23,039 of record NZ_JBHXJC010000013.1, read on the forward strand.
GGAGACACCCGCAGCCGTGATCAGATCGCGCACCTCCTCGTGGTACGCCTTGCACGCGTCGCACAGGTAGTCGCGCAGCAGCGGCGCGCCCACCAGCTGTTTCTGGACGTCGTCGCGCTTGTCGTCCAGGACCCGCAGCGGGTTGATGTCGGCGCGGCGGAGGGTCTCCTCGTCGAGGTCCAGACCGCGCAGGAAGTCCTGCAGCGCGGCCCGGTAGACGGGACGGCACTCCTTGTCGCCCAGGCTGTTCAGCAGGATGCGGAACTCCCGCAGACCCAGCGAGCGGTACGCCTGGTCCGCGAGGATGATCAACTCGGCGTCCAGCGCCGGGTCCTCGGCGCCGATCGCCTCGGCACCGACCTGCGAGAAGTGCCTGTACCGGCCCTTCTGGGGGCGCTCGTAGCGGTAGTAGGAGCCCGAGTACCAGAGCTTGACCGGGAGGTTGCCTGCCTTGTGCAGGTTGGCCTCGAGTGCGGCGCGCAGGACGGAGGCGGTGCCCTCGGGGCGCAGCGCCAGCCGGTCGCCGCCCTTGGTCTCGAAGGCGTACATCTCCTTGGTCACGATGTCGGTGGACTCACCGACACCGCGCGCGAACAGCTCGACGCTCTCGAAGCCCGGGGTCTCGATGTAGCCGTAGCCGGAGGTGCGCAGCGGCGCGGCGATGGCCTCGCGTACGGCGAGGTACCTGGCGCTGTCCGGCGGGATCAGGTCGTACGTGCCCTTGGGGGCCTTGAAGGTGTTCACGAAAGGTCTCGTCACATTCCTCGTCGGGGAGCGTCCATGCTCCCTCGGCCGGCTGCCACCTGCCGCAGATACGGGTTGGCGGCACGCTCCTGGCCGATGGTCGTCTGGGGGCCGTGGCCGGACAGCACCACGGTCGAGTCGTCGAGCGGCAGGCACACGCGGGCCAGCGAGTCGAGCATCTCGGCCATGTCACCGCCGGGCAGGTCGGTGCGTCCGATGGAGCCGGCGAAGAGCAGATCCCCGGAGAAGAACACGGACGGGATGTCCGCCGTCTCGGGCATCTGGAACGTCACCGACCCCTTCGTATGGCCGGGCGCGTGCGCGACCGAGAGGTCGAGGCCGGCGAGCGTGAGCTCGGCGCCGTCGGTCAGCTCCTTCACGTCGTCCGGCTCCCCTACCGTCAGCTCGCCCATCAGCGGCATTCCGATGGACCGGCCGAGCGCCTTCTCCGGGTCGCTCATCATGTAGCGGTCCCGGGGGTGGATCCAGGCAGGTACGTCGTGCGCTCCGCACACCGGAACGACCGAGGCGACGTGGTCGATGTGGCCATGGGTGAGGATGACCGCGACGGGCTTGAGCCGATGCTTCTTCAGTGCGTCCTCGACTCCCTGGGCGGCCTGATGGCCCGGGTCGATGATCACGCACTCCTCACCCGCGGCGGGGGCGACCAGATAACAGTTGGTCCCCCAGGCCCCGGCGGGGAACCCGGCAATGAGCACGATCGTCCTTCGTTTGTGTCGTACGAGGTCATACGGCGTCGTACGGGGCGGGCAGCTGTGGCTCAGAGCCTACCGGCGCTGCCGTTTCCTCAGCGAACCCATATACGGTACGGGGCACACGCAGGCGGTCGGCTCATAAGACGCACGCGTCCCACAGCACACACGAGACGCATGAGGAGAAAACCCGGTGGTCACCCAGGAGCAGCGGCGGCGTCAGCTCGCCCGGGAGAAGTTCTTGCGGCAGCAGCAGCGGCGCACGTCGGCCCGACGCAAGACGCGTATGCGCAACGCGGTGATCGCGTCGGTCCTCGGCGTCGTCGTGGTGGGCAGTGTCGTGTCATACGCGACCGGCGTCTTCAAGAACGACGACAAGAAGACCAATGCGGGCGCGGAGGCGTCGCCCAGCGCATCGGCACCGAGCAAGGCGCCGGACCCGTGCAAGAAGCCCGCAGCGGGCAAGGTGAAGACGGCCACCTGGAAGAAGGAGCCGGCGATCACCGTCGACAAGTCCGGGAAATACAACATGGACCTGCAGACGACCTGCGGCACGATAGACATCGCCATGGACGCGTCGAAGACGCCGCACACCGTGAACTCGTTCAACTTCCTCGCGGCCAAGGGCTTCTTCGACCACACCAAGTGCCACCGGCTCGTCACCTCGGGCATCTACGTGCTCCAGTGCGGCGACCCGCAGGGCACCGGTACGGGCGGACCGGGCTACACGATTCCTGACGAGAACCTGAAGGACAGCCGTCTGAAGGGGAACGTGTATCCGGCGGGCACGGTGGCCATGGCCAACCAGTACAACGCCTCGACGAAGGAAGGCCGCAACACCGGCGGCAGCCAGTTCTTCCTCGTCTACCAGGACAGTCAGCTCCCGGCCGACTACACACCGTTCGGGACGATTTCCGATTCCGGAATGAAGGTCCTGAAGAAGATCGCGGGTGCCGGCGAGAGCACCGGGCAGGGCGACGGCGCACCCAACGCAACGGTCGTGATCAACAAGGCAACGGTGAAGAAATCCTGACCCCCAACTGCGAAATTTCGGTCGCGCGGGATGCGGACAGCCGCCCCGCCGGTCGCCTATGTTGGCCGTGACGAACTGTGGACGATGCCCGGGGGCGCTGAAGCCTTCCGCAGGCATCATGTGGAGGAGGCGCTGTGAGCAGCGACCCGTGGGGCCGCGTCGATGAGACGGGGACCGTGTACGTGCGTACGGCCGACGGCGAGCAGGTTGTCGGTTCCTGGCAGGCCGGCTCCCCTGATGAGGCGCTGGCCTACTTCGAGCGCAAGTACGAGGGCTTGGTTGTCGAGATCGGCCTCCTCGAAAAGCGAGTGAAAACCACCGACCTGTCGGCCAAGGACGCCCAGGCCGCCATCGGCCATATCCGCGAACAGGTGGACGCGCACCACGCGGTCGGCGATCTGGACGCCCTGCGCCAGCGGCTGGACAAACTGGTCGAGACGGTCGACGCGCGCCGCGAGGAGCGCAAGCAACAGCGGGCCAAGCAGTCCGACGAGGCGCGGCACTCCAAGGAGGCCCTGGTCACCGAGGCCGAGGAGCTGGCGCAGAGCGACCAGTGGCGGGCGGCCGGCGAGCGACTGCGCGCACTGGTGGACATCTGGAAGGGGCTGCCGCGACTCGACCGCAAGTCGGACGACGAGCTGTGGCACCGCTTCTCGCACGCGCGCTCGGCGTTCTCCAAGCGCCGCAAGGCGCACTTCGCGTCGCTGGACGCGCAGCGCGAGGAGGCCCGTAAGACCAAGGAGAAGCTGGTCGGAGAGGCCGAGGCGCTCTCCGGCTCGGTGGACTGGGGTCCGACGGCGGCCCGCTACCGCGAGCTGATGGCGGACTGGAAGGCCGCGGGCCGCGCCCAGCGCGAGCACGAGGACGATCTGTGGAATCGCTTCCGCGGCGCCCAGGACGTGTTCTTCGCGGCGCGCAGCTCGGTGTTCGCCGAGCGGGACGCGGAGCAGACGGAGAACCTGAAGCTGAAGGAGGAGCTGGCCGAAGAGGCCGAGAAGCTCGTCCCGGTGCAGGATCTCAAGGCCGCCCGCGCCACCTTCCGCTCGATCAACGAGCGGTGGGAGGCCATCGGTCATGTGCCGCGCGACGCCCGGCCCAAGGTCGAGGGCCGGATGCACGCGGTGGAGCGGGCTCTCCAGGAGTCCGAGGAGACCGAGTGGCGCCGGACCAACCCGGAGGCACGCGCGCGTGCCGAGGGTCTGACCGGTCAGCTGCAGGCGGCGGTGGACAAGCTCCAGGGCCAGATCGAGACGGCGCGCTCCGCGGGCAACACCGCCAGGGCCGACAAGCTCCAGAGGGAGCTCGACGGCCGTCAGGCACTGCTGGACCAGGCCCTGAAGGGTCTGCAGGAGTTCGGCGGCTGATTCTCGGTTCGTACGAATTCGTCGGCCCCGGCACTCACGGAGTGCCGGGGCCGACGGCTGTCGTTCTCGGGCCCGGCTACGGGCGACGGGCCGACGTCACCCGGTAGACGTCGTACACGCCCTCCACGCCTCGGACGGCCTTCAGAACGTGGCCGAGGTGCTTGGGGTCGCCCATCTCGAAGGTGAAGCGCGAGGTGGCGACGCGGTCGCGGGAGGTCTGGACGGCCGCCGACAGGATGTTGACGTGCTGGTCCGACAGGACCCGGGTGACGTCCGACAGGAGCCGCGAGCGGTCCAGCGCCTCGACCTGTATGGCGACCAGGAAGACCGACGACTGGGTGGGCGCCCACTCGACTTCCAGGATCCGCTCGGGTTCGCGGGACAGCGAGTCGACGTTGACGCAGTCGCTGCGGTGCACCGAGACGCCGCTGCCGCGGGTGACGAACCCGATGATCGGGTCGCCGGGTACGGGCGTACAACAGCGGGCGAGTTTGACCCAGACGTCCTCGACGCCCTTGACGACGACACCGGGGTCGGCGTTGGACCGACGCTTTCGGCCGCGGCCGTGCGCCGGCGGGACGCTCTCGTCGATCTCCTCGGTGGCGGCCTCCTCGCCGCCGAGCGCCTGCACCAGCTTCTGTACGACGCTCTGCGCGGCGACGTGCCCCTCGCCGATCGCCGCGTACAGGGACGAGATGTCGGGGTAACGCATCTCGTGCGCGAGGGTGACCAGGGAGTCGCCGGTGAGGATGCGCTGGATCGGCAGGTTCTGCTTGCGCATGGCCCGCGCGATGGCGTCCTTGCCCTGCTCGATCGCCTCGTCCCGGCGCTCCTTGGAGAACCAGGCGCGGATCTTGTTGCGGGCGCGCGGCGACTTCACGAAGCCGAGCCAGTCGCGGGACGGGCCCGCGCCGGCCGCCTTGGAGGTGAAGACCTCCACCAAGTCGCCGTTGTCCAGGGTGGATTCGAGCGGTACGAGGCGGCCGTTGACCCGTGCGCCTATGGTGCGGTGGCCGACCTCGGTGTGCACCGCGTAGGAGAAGTCGACCGGGGTGGCGCCCGCGGGCAGCGCTATCACGTCGCCCTTCGGCGTGAAGACGAAGACCTCGTTGCGGGACAGGTCGAAGCGCAGGGACTCCAGGAACTCGCCCGGATCCTCGGTCTCCTTCTGCCAGTCGAGCAGCTGCCGCAGCCACGCCATGTCGTTGAGGTGATCGTCCTTGCCGGTGCTCCTGGGCGCGTCGGAGCGCACCTTGGAGGCGCCGGCGACAGCCTCCTGCTTGTACTTCCAGTGCGCGGCGATGCCGTACTCGGCGCGGCGGTGCATGTCGAACGTACGGATCTGGAGCTCGACGGGCTTGCCGTTCGGCCCGATGACCGTCGTGTGCAGCGACTGGTACATGTTGAACTTGGGCATCGCGATGTAGTCCTTGAACCGGCCGGGGACCGGGTTCCATCGCGCGTGCACGGTGCCGAGCGCCGCGTAGCAGTCGCGGACGGTGTCGACCAGTACGCGAATGCCCACCAGGTCGTAGATCTCCGCGAAGTCACGGCCGCGGACGATCATCTTCTGGTAGACGCTGTAGTAGTGCTTCGGCCGGCCGGTGACCGTCGCCTTGATCCGGGCGGCGCGCAGGTCGGACTGGACCTCGTCGGTCACTATGGCGAGGTACTCGTCGCGCTTGGGGGCGCGCTCGGCGACCAGGCGCACGATCTCGTCGTACATCTTGGGGTAGAGGATCGCGAACGCGAGGTCCTCCAGCTCCCACTTGATGGTGTTCATGCCCAGCCGGTGGGCGAGCGGCGCGTAGATCTCGAGGGTCTCGCGCGCCTTCTTCTCCTGCTTCTCGCGCTTGAGATAGCGCATGGTGCGCATGTTGTGCAGGCGGTCGGCGAGCTTGATGACCAGGACGCGGGGGTCCTTGGCCATGGCGACGACCATCTTGCGCACGGTCTCCGCCTGCGCGGCCTCGCCGAACTTGACCTTGTCCAGCTTGGTGACGCCGTCGACGAGCAGGGCGACCTGGTCGCCGAAGTCGCGCTTGAGCGTGTCCAGGCCGTACTCGGTGTCCTCGACGGTGTCGTGCAGCAGCCCCGCCATCAACGTGGCCGGGTCCATGCCCAGTTCGGCGAGGATGGTGGTCACGGCGAGCGGGTGCGTGATGTACGGGTCGCCGCTCTTGCGCTTCTGACCGCGGTGCCAGCGCTCGGCGACCTGGTAGGCCTTCTCGACCTGGCGCAGCGTCGCCGTCTCGATCTTCGGGTCGTTGCTGCGCACTATCCGCAGCAGCGGCTCCAGGACCGGGTTGTACGGGTTGGAGCGCTGGACGCCGAGACGCGCGAGACGGGCGCGTACGCGGTTGGAGGAGCCGCCGCCACTGCGTGCGGGCTGGCCTGCCGCGGGACGGACCACCGGCGTGGCCGCGGACTGCTCGCGCTCCGCCGGGGCCGGGGCCGGCTTGGGACGTGGCTGCTCGGCCGCCTTGTCGTCGGGCGCCGCCTGGGCGTGCTCGACCGGCCCGTGCGTGGCGTTCTTCGCGGGCTCGTCCGCGGGGCCCGGAGTGGCGTCGGGCTCGGCGGCGATCAGTGGCTGGGCCTCGTCTGGCAAGAGGGCTCCTCGTGCGCGTTCCGGGTCCCCCGGTCAGGCTCCGGAGATCCCATGGTAGCGATCCTGGGCTCCGGGCTCGCCTCGGGCCGCTGTGACGGCCTCGTACAGGAGGAACACCAGAGGCGGGCACCGGATTCCTCCGGGCCCGCCTCCGCGGTGTCCTATGGGCCTTCCAGGCGTTGCCACGGGTGCCCAGGGCCTTTCCAACCGGCTGTCGCCGACGTGCTCACACCTTGAGCAGCGCCTCCAGCGGGGCGCCCCCGAGGGTCGGCTCCAGCCGGGCACGCCCGCCGAGGAAGCCGAGCTCCATCAGCACGGCGACGCCCGCGACCTCGGCGCCGGCCCGGCGGATGAGCTCGACCGAGGCCCCGGCGGTGCCGCCGGTGGCGAGGACGTCGTCGACGACCATGACGCGGTCACCGGCGGCCAGGTCCTCGGCGTGCACCTCGATCTCGGCGGTGCCGTACTCCAGCTCGTACGCCTGGCTCAGGGTCGCTCCGGGGAGCTTGCCCGCCTTGCGTACGGGGATGAAGCCGAGCCCCGCGCGGACGGCGACCGGGGCGCCGAGGATGAAGCCGCGGGCCTCCAGGCCGACGATCTTCGTCGCGCCGTTGCGGACGCTGATCTCCGCGAGCGCGTCGGTGAGCGCCGTGAAGGCCGCCGGGTCCGCCAGGAGCGGGGTGATGTCCTTGAACATCACGCCCGGCTCCGGGTAGTCCGGAACGTCCCGGATCCGGCTGAGCAGCAGTTCCTCGATGCCGGTCATCGACGCTTCCCGGACGGGCGGCCACGGCCGCGGTTGCGGGATGCCGGCTGGTTGCGCGGGCCGACGACCGCGGGAGCCGCGTCCTCGGACTCGTCGTCCGGCTCCTCGGCGCTGACGGGGGCGTCCAGGGGCACGCCCTGCGCGGCGGCCTGCGCCCGCTTGGCGAGGACCCGCTTCCTGAGGGCCTTCATCTGCGGCTCGCGCTCCTTGAGGTCGGCGACGAGCGGCGTGGCGATGAAGATCGAGGAGTACGCACCGGCCGCGAGGCCGACGAACAGCGACAGCGAGATGTCGTTGAGCGTGCCCGCGCCGAGGACGCCGCCGCCGATGAACAGCAGGCCGGCGACGGGCAGCAGCGCGACCACCGTCGTGTTGATCGAACGGACCAGGGTGCCGTTGATCGAACGGTCGGCGATCTCGCTGTACGTCCAGCGGGTCTGCTTGGTGATGTCCTTCGTCTGCTCCTTGAGACTGTCGAAGACGACGACCGTGTCGTAGAGCGAGTAACCGAGGATCGTGAGCAGACCGATCACGGTGCCCGGGGTGACCTCGAAGCCGACCAGGGCGTAGATGCCGACCGTGATCGTGATGTCGTGGATCAGGGCCACCAGCGCGGCGATGGCCATGCGCCACTCGAAGGCGATCGCCAGATAGATCACCACGAGGACCATGAAGATCGCCAGGCCCTCCCAGGCCTTGTTGGCGATCTGGTCACCCCAGCTGGGGCCGACCAGGTCGGCGTTGATCTTCTCCGGGTCGACGTTCAGGTCCTTGGCGAGCTCGGTCTTGATCTTGTCCGACTTGTCGGTGTCGATGCCGGCGATCTGGATGCGCAGGCCGCCGTTGCCGAGCTTCTGGACGATCGCGTCGTGACCTGACGCCGCTTCCGCGTCCGTCTCGGCCTGGGACACCGAGACGCTGGTCTTCTGAGTGGTGAAGACCGCGCCGCCCTGGAACTCGATGCCCATGTTCAGGCCGCGCACCGTCAGGCCGAGGATGGCCGTGATGGTGATCAGGATCGAGATGCCGTACCAGATCTTGCGCTTGCCGACGAAGTCGTAGCCGATCTCGCCGCGGTGCAGTCGGGCGCCGAGGGTGCCGAGTTTCGACATCTCACGCCTCCTTCGTGTCGACGGGGGCGGAGGGACGGCGGGTGCGGCGCAGCGGGGGCTTGGCGCCGAGCCGCTTCGGGTCCAGGCCGGACCACTTGTGGCCGCTCGCGAAGAACTCCTTGCGGGCGAGGATCGTCATCAGCGGCTTGGTGAAGAAGAAGACGACGACCACGTCGAGCACCGTGGTCAGACCGAGCGTGAACGCGAAGCCCTGGACCTTGCCGACGGTGACGATGAAGAGCACCGCGGCGGCCAGGAACGACACGAAGTCGGAGACCAGGATGGTGCGCCGGGCTCGCGGCCAGGCGCGCTCGACGGCAGGCCGCAGGGTGCGGCCCTCGCGGATCTCGTCCCGGATGCGTTCGAAGAACACGATGAACGAGTCCGCTGTGATTCCGATCGCGACGATCGCTCCGCACACGGCCGGCAGGTTCAGCGCGAAGCCGATGGTGGGGCCGAGCAGCGCCATGATCACGTACGTGAGGACGGCGGAGACCATCAGGGAGGCGATGGCGATGAGCGACAGGCCGCGGTAGTAGAGCACCAGGTAGATGATGACCAGGCCCAGGCCGATCGCGCCCGCGATCATACCGGCGTGCAGCTGCTCGCCACCGAGCGCCGCGGTCACCGTGGTGACGCTGGACTCCTTGAAGGTGAGCGGCAGCGCACCGTACTTCAGCATGTTGGCCAGGTCCTGCGCCTCGGTCTGGTCGAAGCTGCCGGAGATCTCCGCACTGCCACCGGTCAGCGCCTGGCTGACGGACGGGTCGGAGACGACATCACCGTCGAGGACGATGGCGAACTGGTTCTGCGGGGGCTGGTTCTGCGCGAGCTTGCCCGTGATGCTGCCGAACTTCTTGGAGCCACCGGACGTGAAGTCCATGGTGACCTTCCAGCCCGCGCCGCTCTGGGTGTCGTAGACGGCCTGGGACCCCTTGACGTCCGTGCCCGACACCTCGGCGGGGCCGAGGACGTACTTCTGCCACTGGCCCCCGGAGTTCTGGCCACAGGCCACGGTGGGCTCGTCGGCTTTCGAACCGTCGCCGGCCTTGGTGCGCTGCGCCTCCTTGCGGCAGTCGAGCGCGGCGTACTCGGCCTGGAGCTTCTCGGTCGCCGGGTCAGCGCTGCTGCTCGCGGACGGCGAGGCGCTGGCGGAGGGCGACGAGCTCGCCGACGGCGTGGCGTCGGCCTTCAGGGCGTCGGTGACCGGGCGGCCCTGGGACGTGGCGGTGGCCGACGGGGTCGTGGAGCCCGACGAGGACGGGGACGCCTTGTCCGTGGCCTTGTCGGTCGCCTTGTCCGTGGCCTTCTTCGAGGAGCTGCTGCTCGGCGAGGGGCTGGCCGTCGCGTCGGCGCCGGAGACCTCGGTGGCCAGGACCGGGCGGAAGTAGAGCTTGGCGGTGGTGCCGACCTGCTTCCGGGCCTGCTCGGAGTTGGTGCCCTTGGGGATGTTGACAATGATGTTGTCGGATCCCTGGGTCTGCACCTCGGCCTCAGAGACACCGAGACCGTTGACACGGCGGTTCATGATGTCGACCGCGGTGTCCATGTTGGTCTTGTTGATCGCGTTGGGCTGTCCCGGCTCGTTCTTCGCCGTGAGCGTGATGCTCGTGCCGCCGGCGAGGTCGATGCCGAGACGCGGAGTGGGGTGCCCGGAGAGGAACATCCCCCCGGTGAGCGCCACGATCGCGATCAGGATGAGGGCCAGCGAGCGCCCCGGCCTGCTCTGGGCGCTCGAGCTCCGGCCCTTCTTCGGTGCTGCCACCTTCTCGTACTCCCTCTCGGGCCACTCGGCGCCGGGTGGGCGCGCGGGCGGCCATGACATGGTGTCGGGATTCCGTGCGAGAACCGCACGTCCCCTGGAACACCGGGCGCGAGCGGGTCGCGCCCGGCTTCCGGGAGTGACTACTTCGCGTCGGACTCGCCGTCGGTCTTCTTCGGCTCTGCTGCCTCGTCCGCGGCGGGCTCGTCGGCCGCGTCGTCCTGCGCGTCCGCGTCCTTCTTGCCGAGGTCGATGGGCTGGTCGCCGGAAGCGTCGGTGGCGGCGTCGGCGGGCTCGTCGGTCCCGGTGAGGGAGGAGGCGTCGTCCGGCACGACCGCGTCGTCGTCCTTCAGGTCGGGGTCGATGCCGTGGACGATGCGGTTGTACTCGTCGTCGCTCAGGACGGCGCCGATCGAGTTCTTCGCGAAGATCAGGTGAACGCCCGGGGCGGCGTCGAGGAGGACCGTGTCCTCACTGACCTCCTTCACCGTCGCGTACATGCCCCCGATCGTGCGGACGCCGGTGCCGGGGTGCATCTCGTTGCGCATCTGCGCGGCCTGCGACTGCTTGCGCTTGGCCGAGCGGGTCATCAGGAACATGGCCCCGATGAGCACGATGAACGGGAGGAGGGTCAAGGTATTCACGGGACGGAGTTTCCTTCGCACGACCGCGCGCGCGGCGGCCTGGTGGATGGGGGTGGTCGGCGCCGCCTGCGAAGGCGGCATCGGCGGAGTCTAAGCGAGTCCGCACTGATGGAACAACGCTCAGCATGGCACCGGGGTTCCGTTGCCCGCGACTACGGCGCTGTCACGCCCCGAAGAGGTCCTGTTGTCCGTTTCCCCCGGAGGCCTGGCGGGGCGGGGTGAGGCCGAGATGCGCCCATGCGGCCGGTGTCCCGACCCGGCCCCGGGGAGTACGGGCCAGCAGGCCCTCCCGGACCAGGAAGGGCTCGGCGACCTCCTCGACGGTCTCGCGCTCCTCCCCCACCGCGACCGCGAGGGTGGAAAGTCCCACGGGACCGCCGCCGAACAGCTTGAGCAGGGCCTCCAGGACGGCGCGGTCGAGCCGGTCCAGGCCGCGGGCGTCGACCTCGTACACCGCCAGGGCCGCGGCGGCGATGTCCTGCGTGATGATCCCGTCGGCCTTGACCTGCGCGTAGTCGCGGACGCGGCGCAGCAGACGGTTGGCGATACGGGGGGTACCCCGGGAGCGGCCGGCGATCTCGGCGGCGCCCTCCGTGCCGATCTCGACGTCGAGCAGCCCGGCCGAGCGGTGGATGACGCGCTCCAGGTCGGCGGGCTCGTAGAACTCCATGTGCCCGGTGAATCCGAAGCGGTCGCGCAACGGGGGCGGCAGCAGCCCGGCGCGCGTGGTGGCGCCGACCAGGGTGAACGGCGGCAGCTCCAGCGGGATGGCCGTGGCACCGGGGCCCTTGCCGACGATGACATCGACCCGGAAGTCCTCCATCGCCATGTAGAGCATCTCCTCGGCGGGCCGGGACATGCGGTGGATCTCGTCGAGGAAGAGGACCTCGCCCTCCTGGAGGGAGGACAGGATCGCGGCGAGGTCGCCTGCGTGCTGGATGGCGGGACCGCTGGTGATGCGGATGGGGGCGCCCATCTCGGCCGCGATGATCATCGAGAGGGTGGTCTTGCCGAGGCCGGGTGCGCCGGAGAGCAGCACGTGGTCGGAGGTGCCCCCCCGCGCGCGGGCGGCGCGCAGGACCAGGTCCAGCTGCTCGCGGACCTTCTCCTGCCCGATGAACTCGTCCAGGTCCTTCGGGCGCAGCGCCGCCTCGACGGCCTGGTCCTCGCGGTCGGCGGACGCGCCGACGAGCCGCTCTGCGGCGGCCTCGTCGGTCGGGTCGTCCCAGTTCATGTGCAGTGCCTCGCGGTCGCAGTGGGGTGGGTCGTACGGGTCTGGGGCGCCCCGGCGGGGTGTCGCCTACCGGGTCCTGTTGAGGCTCTGCAGGGCGGCCTTGAGGAGCTGGCCCACCTGGGGCGTGCCCTCGGCGGCCTCCGCCTGGGGCGCGACCGCGGAGACGGCCTCGTCGGCCTCGCGCGTCGCGTACCCGAGGCCGATCAGCGCGGCGTGCAGCTGGTCGCGCCAGCCGGCGGTGACGGCCCTGCCGATCGCCGGGCCGCCGGTGCCGACGGGCGCGCCGAGCCGGTCCTTCAGCTCCAGCAGGAGCTTCTGGGCGCCCTTCTTGCCGATCCCGGGGACCGCGGTGAGCGTCTTCTCGTCGCCGGTGGCCACCGCGCGGCGCAGTGCGTCGGGGCTGTGCACGGCGAGCATCGCCTGGGCCAGCCGGGGGCCGACCCCGCTCGCGGTCTGGAGCAGCTCGAAGGTCCCCCGCTCGTCGTCGTCCACGAAGCCGTACAGGGTCAGCGAGTCCTCGCGGACGACGAGGGAGGTGGCGAGCTTGGCCTGCTGGCCCGTGCGGAGCCCGGAGAGCGTGTTGGGCGTGCACTGGACGGCGATGCCGATGCCGCCGACCTCGACCACCGCGGAATCGGGGGCGAGGGCGGCGACCGGACCGCTGACGAAGGCGATCATGCGGGACGCCCTTTCGATGCGTGCAGGGCGACGGCCTGCTGGAGTCTGTTCTGGGCGGGTGCGCGCCAGATGTGGCAGATGGCGAGGGCGAGGGCGTCCGCCGCGTCGGCGGGTTTGGGCGGCGCGTCGAGGCGGAGCAGCCGCGTGACCATCGCGCCGACCTGGGCCTTGTCCGCGCGTCCGCTGCCGGTGACGGCTGCCTTGACCTCGCTCGGGGTGTGCAGGGCGACGGGGATGCCGCGCCGGGAGGCGCAGAGCATGGCGACGGCACTGGCCTGGGCGGTGCCCATCACCGTCCGTACGTTGTGCTGGCTGAACACCCGCTCCACGGCGACGAATTCGGGCCGGTACTCGTCGAGCCACTGCTCGATGCCCTGCTCGATGGCGACGAGGCGCAGGCCCAACTCGGCGTCCGCCGGGGTCCGTACGACTCCGACACCGCACATGGTCAGGGGCCGGCCGGCGAGACCTTCGACCACCCCGACACCGCACCGGGTCAACCCGGGGTCAACGCCCAGTACCCGCACCCAGCCCCTCCTTCGATCGCCTGTTTGTGCAGGCTATCGGGTGCCGCTGACAAAGCGACGGGCCGACGGGTGTGTCCCCCGTCGGCCCGTTGTGCTGGAAGCGCCTCAGGCGTCGACCTTCGCCATCACGTCGTCGGAGACATCGAAGTTGGCGAAGACGTTCTGCACGTCGTCGCTGTCCTCGAGGGCGTCGATCAGCTTGAAGATCTTCCGGGCGCCGTCCTCGTCGAGCTCGACCTGCATGGTCGGGACGAAGTTGGCCTCGGCCGAGTCGTAGTCGATGCCGGCCTCCTGGAGCGAGGTGCGGACCGCGACCAGGTCGGTGGCCTCGGAGAGCACCTCGAAGGCCTCGCCGAGGTCGTTGACCTCCTCGGCGCCCGCCTCGAGCACGGCACCCAGGACGTCGTCCTCGGACAGCTCGCCCTTGGGGACGACGACGACGCCCTTGCGGTTGAAGAGGTACGAGACGGAGCCCGGGTCGGCCATGTTGCCGCCGTTGCGGGTCATGGCGACGCGGACGTCCGAGGCGGCGCGGTTGCGGTTGTCGGTGAGGCACTCGATGAGCACGGCGACACCGTTCGGGCCGTAACCCTCGTACATGATCGTCTCGTAGTCGGCGCCACCGGCTTCGAGACCGGCGCCGCGCTTGACCGCGGAGTCGATGTTCTTGTTCGGGACCGAGCTCTTCTTGGCCTTCTGGATGGCGTCGAACAGCGTCGGGTTGCCGGACACATCGGCGCCGCCCGTGCGGGCCGCGACCTCGATGTTCTTGATCATCTTCGCGAAGAGCTTGCCGCGCTTGGCGTCGATCACGGCCTTCTTGTGCTTCGTCGTAGCCCATTTAGAGTGGCCGGACATCTGCCTGTCTCCTTCGCGTAACCCATCCTGTACGAACTCCCCCGGCCTTGGAGAGCCTGGGAGGTACCCGAGATCCTACAAGGACTCGGGTGTCCGGTTCGCGCGCACCATGTCGACGAACAGGCCGTGCATGCGATGGTCGCCGGTCAGTTCCGGGTGGAACGACGTGGCGAGCGCGTTGCCCTGGCGTACGGCGACGATGTGGCCCTCGTGCTCGGCGAGCACCTCGGCCGCGGCGCCCACGGACTCGACCCAGGGGGCGCGGATGAAGACGCCTTCCACCGGGGCACCCTCGACGCCCGTGACCGCGACGGCCGCCTCGAAGGACTCGTTCTGACGTCCGAAGGCGTTGCGGCGCACGATCATGTCGATGCCGCCGATGGTCTCCTGGCCCGAGCGCGGGTCGAGGATCTTGTCGGCGAGCATGATCATGCCCGCGCAGGTGCCGTAGACGGGCATACCGGCCCGCACGCGCGCGCGGAGGGGCTCCATCAGGCCGAAGAGGACGGCCAGCTTGGAGATGGTGGTCGACTCGCCGCCCGGGATGACGAGACCGTCGACCTCGGCGAGTTCCTCGGGGCGCCGGACCGGCCTGGCCACGGCGTCGGCCGCGGCCAGGGCGATCTGGTGCTCCCGTACGTCGCCCTGGAGGGCCAGGACGCCTATGACGGGGGTGTTGCTCATCTACGCAGTGCCTGTCTCGTACGCAGGGACCCTGGGGTGGGTGATTACCAGCCGCGGTTCGCGTAGCGCTCGGCCTCGGGGAGGGTGTCGCAGTTGATGCCGACCATGGCCTCGCCCAGGTTGCGGGACGCGTCCGCGATGATCTTCGGGTCGTCGTAGAAGGTGGTGGCCTTCACGATGGCGGCGGCGCGCTTGGCCGGGTCGCCGGACTTGAAGATGCCGGATCCGACGAAGACGCCCTCGGCACCGAGCTGGCGCATCAGCGCGGCGTCGGCCGGGGTGGCCACACCACCGGCGGAGAAGAGCACCACGGGGAGCTTGCCGAGCTCGGCGACCTCGCGCACGATCTCGTACGGGGCACGCAGCTCCTTGGCGGCGGCGTACAGCTCGTTGTTGTCGAAGCCGCGCAGCTTGGCGATCTCGTTCTTGATCTGGCGCAGGTGACGGACCGCCTCGACGACGTTGCCGGTGCCGGCCTCGCCCTTGGAGCGGATCATGGCGGCGCCCTCGGCTATGCGGCGCAGGGCCTCGCCCAGGTTGGTGGCGCCACACACGAAGGGGGTGGTGAACGCCCACTTGTCGGAGTGGTTGACCTCGTCGGCCGGGGTGAGGACCTCGGACTCGTCGATGTAGTCGACGCCGAGGGACTGCAGGACCTGGGCCTCGACGAAGTGGCCGATGCGCGACTTGGCCATGACGGGGATCGAGACCGCGTCGATGATCTCCTCGATCATGGTCGGGTCCGACATGCGCGCCACGCCGCCGTCCTTGCGGATGTCGGCCGGGACCCGCTCCAGGGCCATGACGGCGACGGCGCCCGCGTCCTCGGCGATCTTCGCCTGCTCGGCGTTGACCACATCCATGATCACGCCCCCCTTGAGCTGCTCGGCCATGCCGCGCTTCACGCGCGCGGTGCCGGTCTCGGGGTTCTGTGCGGAGTTGGAGAGCGTGCTGGACACGGGTTGACCTCACTCGGTGAAAGAGGGCTGCTGCAGTACCGAGGTAACGCGAGTGGACCAGGCCACAGCAAGGGCCAATGGGGAGGCGGTGGCTCGTTTTCCGGGCCACGGGCTGCTTTCGGCCGACTCGGCCGGTCGGGTCCCGGGGGCGCGGGCCCTTCAGCTCGTCGGGCGGTCGGCGAGTGCCACCGGCGGCTCGTCGTCCATCTCGAAGGCCAGCGGGAACGGCGCGTGCCCGGCCAGCCGGAACCACCGCACCTTGCGATGCCGCCGCAGCGCCCGAGCGGCCCGTACGGCGTCGTTGTGGAACCGCCGGGCCATCGGCACCCGGCGTACCGCCTGGGCCAGCTCGGTGGCGGCCTCCTCGCCCCCGGGTGCCGCCCGTACGGCCTCGACCTGCTGCGTCTCCCCGAACACGGCCCGCAGCGCCTGGCTCAGCTCGCTCTCGGCGACCTCCCGCTGCTCCTCCTCGGCCTGCCGCGCCGCGTGAGCCGCTTCGTAGAGCACGATCGAGGCGGCCGGGTCGAGCACTCCGGAGGTGGCCAGCTCCTGGGCGACCGACGCACGGCGCAGCAGTTGCGCGTCGAGGGCGGCTCGCGCGGCGTCGATCCGGGCGTGCAGCCGGTCGAGCCGTCCCGCGGTCCAGCTCAGATAGAGGCCGATCGCGATGAGGCCGACAAGGATCCAGATGAGGGTTGGCGTCACGGGCGGCAAGGCTACCTGTGTGCGGTCAGCGCTTTTCCAGGTCCCGGGCGCAACGGGACCCGCCGTGTCCTGAAGCAGCGGTCCTCGCGTCGCCGGTGATCACCGAGCCGGCGTCGCCCCGGGACGCTTCCGGGCAGCGCCCGTTGCGGGACGGGCCGCCCCGCAACAGCGCGACGCCCGTCCCCTGGAGAGCCGTCGGTGCCCTCAGTCCCGGGCCAGTCCGAACCGGGCCATCAGACCCGTGCGTTCGTCGGTCGCCACGGCGGCCGCTCCGTCCGTCACCGTCTCGTACACGGAGAGGATGTCGGCTCCGACCGTCGACCAGTCGAAGCGCCGCACATGGGCGCTCCCCCGCTCGCGCAGTTCGGCCCGGCGCCCCGGGTCACCGAGCAGCCGCAGGGCGGAGACGGCCAGCGCGTCCGCGTCCTCGTTGGCGAACAGTTCCCCGGCCGCGCCCAGATCGAGGACCTGGGCGAACGCGTCGAGGTCGGAGGCGAGCACCGGCGCCCCCGCCGACATGGCCTCGACCAGGATGATCCCGAAGCTCTCGCCGCCGGTGTTGGGCGCGACGTACACGTCGACACTGCGCAGGAAGCGCGCCTTGTCCTCGTCGCTGACCATGCCGAGGAACTCGACGCGCGAACGCATCTCGGCCGGCAGGTCCTCGACGGCCTCCTTCTCGTCACCGCGCCCGGCGACCAGGAGCCGCGTCTGCGGACGCTCCGCGAGGATCTTCGGCAGGGCCTTCATCAGCACCGGCAGGCCCTTGCGGGGCTCGTCGATACGCCCTATGAAGCCGAGGGTGTCCCCCTGCCACTCCGGCTTGGGCTTGGCGCGGGCGAAGAAGTCGACGTCGACGCCGTTCGGGATGACGACCGCGTCGCCGCCCAGGTGCTCGACGAGCGTGCGCCGCGCATACTCGCTCACCGCGATCCGCGCGCTGATCTTCTCCAGCGCGGGCTGCAGGATCGGGTACGCGGCGATCATCGCCCGGGAGCGCGGGTTCGAGGTGTGGAAGGTGGCGACGATGGGTCCCTGGGCCGCCCAGCACGCCAGCAGCCCGAGCGACGGCGAGGTCGGCTCATGGATGTGGATCACGTCGAAGAGCCCGTCGTGCAGCCAGCGGCGTACGCGGGCCGCGCTCAGGAAGCCGAAGTTGAGACGGGCGACCGAGCCGTTGTACGGCACCGGAACCGCGCGGCCCGCCGACACGACGTACGGCGGCAGGGGGGTCTCGTCGTCCGCGGGAGCCAGTACGGACACCTCGTGTCCGAGGCGGATGAGGTGCTCGGCCAGATCGCGGATGTGGAACTGGACGCCGCCGGGCACGTCCCAGGAATAGGGGCAGACGATGCCGATCCTCACGGGCCCTCCCCCTCGGCCGGTTCGGGGCGGAGCTCCAGGTCGGCGAGCCACAGACGCTGCAGCATGTGCCAGTCCTCCGGATGGTCGGCGATACCGGTGGCGAAGGCGTCGGCCAGCGCCTGTGTCATGACAGACGTCTTCTCGGTGCGTGTACCTGTCTCGGGGACGTCGACCGGGGGATGGATGCGACCCTGCATCACAGGGGAGTCGTCGTACCACAGCGTCACCGGGAGCAGCAGGGCGCCGGTCTGCTGGGCCAGCAGGGCCGGTCCCGCGGGCATCCGGGTCGCCTCGCCGAAGAACTTGACCTCGACTCCGGACGCGGAGAGATCACGGTCGGCGACCAGGCAGACCAGGCCGCCGTCGCGCAGCCGCCGGGCCAGGGTGCCGAACGCGGAGCTGCCGGTGTGCGCCAGAACCTCCATGCCGAGGCCCTCGCGGTAGGCGACGAAACGGTCGTACAGCGACTCGGGCTTCAGGCGCTCGGCGACGGTCGTGAAGGGTGTCTTCAGAGCGGTGGTGACCCAGGCCCCCGCGAGGTCCCAGTTGCCCAGGTGCGGCAGGGCCAGGATCACGCCCTTGCCGGAGGCGAGTCCGTCGGTCAGATGGTGCACGTCCTTCACGTCGAAGCCCGTCCGCACGCGCTCCTCGCTCCACGCCGGAAGCCGGAAGGACTCCATCCAGTAGCGCAGATACGACCGCATGCCCGCCCGGGAGAGCTCCGCGAGCCGCTCCGGGGTCGCGTCGGGCACCACGCGCGCGTAGTTGCTCTCGAGCCGCCGCACGCCCTTGCCGCGCTGCTTCCAGGCGAGGTCGGCGATGGTCCGGCCGAGGCGCACCGCGACGGGCTCCGGGAGCTTCTTGACGGTGCTCCAGCCGAGCGCGTACGCCCCGTCGGTCAGCCGGTCCTGCAGACTGCTCACGACGTGGCCCCACTCCCCTGCGCGGCGTTCTCCTCGGCGGCCGCGGCGTCGGCCTCGGCCGACTCCCGGCGCACCGTGACGACGCGCTGGATCAGCGTGACGAGGCTGCCGACGGCGACGATCCACAGCGCGATGGGCAGCAGCCACTGGATGCCGGGCACCCCGAACTTGTGCAGTCCGGCGAAACCGGCCGCGACCAGCGAGATCACCAGGCGCTCGGCGCGCTCGACCAGACCGTTGACCGCGACCGGCAGGCCGATCGCCTCGCCACGGGCCTTGGTGTACGAGACCACCTGGCCGCTGGCCAGACAGAAGATCGAGACCGCGCACAGGATGTTGTCGTTGCCGCCGCCGGCGTACCAGAGCGCCAGGCCGCCGAAGATCGCGCCGTCGGCGACCCGGTCGAGCGTCGAGTCGAGGAAGGCGCCCCAGCGGCTGGAGCGCCCGAGCTGGCGCGCCATGTTGCCGTCGACGAGGTCCGAGAACACGAAGAGCGTGATGACGACCGTGCCCCAGAAGAACTCACCACGGGGGTAGAAGACCAGCGCGCCCGCCATCACTCCGGCCGTGCCCAGGAGGGTGACCGTGTCGGGGCTTACCCCCCGGCGGATGAGAAACGCGGCGAACGGTGTGAGGACACGCGTGAAGAATGCACGCGCGTACTTGTTCAGCATGGCCTTCCCGAGGGTCGGTGTCGCCGCGCGGCCCCTGCTGGCCACCGGCTGGCCCATCGTAGCCACGCGCGCGCGTGGGCGGCGGCCGGGCACCCGCGCCCCGTGTCACAGCGCGCCGGCAGCGGTGGCACGGGGGATCACGTCCGCCGTATGGACGCACCGTGACGCGAGTGGAAAGCTCGAAGAACCGCGGGCGTCACCGTTGCCGCCACCGCACGCGGCCCGGCACGTCCGCGCCCACAGTGACCTCACCGTGCACGGGAGGCAAGGCCATGGGCGACAAGGCGAACGCACACCCCGGAGCCGCCGGCAGGGCTACAGCGGCCGACCACCCCGCGTCCGTACGGAATGTGGTGCTGGTCGGCCACAGCGGATCGGGCAAGACGACATTGGTGGAAGCTCTCGCGCTGACGGCGGGGGCAGTGAACCGGGCGGGCCGTGTGGAGGACGGCGGCACCGTCTCCGACTACGACGAGATCGAGCACCGGCAGCAACGCTCGGTACAGCTCTCCCTGGTCCCCGTCGACTGGGACGGGTACAAGATCAATATTCTGGACACCCCCGGATACGCCGATTTCGTCGGGGAACTCAGGGCCGGTCTGCGAGCCGCGGACGCGGCCCTTTTCGTGGTCTCCGCCTCGGACGGGGTGGACGGCTCGACCCGGATGGTCTGGGAGGAGTGCGCGGCGGTCGGCATGCCACGCGCCATCGTGGTCACCCATCTGGAATCCGCCCGGGCCGACTTCGAGGAGATGACCCGGATCTGCGCGGAGGCCTTCGGCGCGGACGACCCCGACGCCGTACTGCCGTTGTATCTGCCCCTGCACGGCGATCCGGCCCCCGACGGGCACGCGCCCGTGACCGGGCTGATCGGACTGCTCTCCCAGCGGCTGTTCGACTACGCCTCCGGTGAGCGCAAGGAGGCGGAGCCGGGCCCGGACCAGGCGGCGCTCATCGAGACGGCCCGCAACCGGCTGATCGAGGGGATCATCGCCGAGAGCGAGGACGAGACCCTCATGGACCGCTATCTCGGCGGTGAGGAGATCGACCTCAAGACCCTCGTGCAGGACCTGGAACGGGCCGTGGCGCGCGGGACCTTCTTCCCCGTGCTGGCCGCCGCGCCCGCGGCCGAGGGCGCCCGACAGGGGCTCGGCACGGTCGAGCTGCTCGAACTGATCACCGGCGGCTTCCCGACCCCGCTGGAGCGCGCGGCGCCGAAGGTCACCGCTCGGGACGGCAGGCCACGCGACGTCAGGACCTGCGACCCGGACGGGCCGCTGGTCGCGGAGGTCGTGAAGACGACCAGCGACCCCTATGTCGGCCGGGTCTCGCTCGTCCGCGTCTTCTCGGGCACCCTGCGTCCCGACGCGACGGTGCACGTCTCCGGGCACGGTCTCGTCGACCCCGGCCACGAGGGCCGCGCGCTTCACGAAGCCGACGAACGCATCGGCGCCCTGTCCGCCCCCTTCGGCAAACAGCAGCGCGCCCTCACGCACTGCATCGCCGGCGACCTCGCGTGCGTGGCGAAGCTGAACCGCGCGGAGACCGGCGACACCCTCTCGGCCAAGGACGATCCGCTGCTCATGGAGCCGTGGCAGATGCCCGATCCGCTGCTGCCGCTCGCCATCCAGGCCCACAGCAACGCCGACGAGGACAAGCTCTCGCAGGGCCTCGGCCGGCTGGTCGCCGAGGACCCCACCATGCGTCTGGAGCAGAACCCGAACACCCATCAGATCGTCCTGTGGTGCCTGGGCGAGGCCCACGCCGATGTCGCCCTGGAACGGCTGCGCAGCCGGTACGGCGTCCAGGTCGACGTGGTCCCGCACAAGGTCTCCCTGCGCGAGACGTTCGCGGACAGGTCGGCGGGACGCGGCCGTCATGTGAAACAGTCCGGCGGCCACGGGCAGTTCGCGATCTGCGAGATCGAGGTCGAACCGCTGCCGAACGGCTCCGGCATCGAATTCGTGGACAAGGTGGTCGGCGGTGCGGTGCCGCGCCAGTTCATCCCGTCCGTCGAGAAGGGGGTGCGTGCCCAGGCCGCCAAGGGGGTGGCCGCGGGGTACCCGCTCATCGACGTCCGGGTGACCCTGCTCGACGGGAAGGCGCACTCCGTCGACTCCTCCGACGCCGCTTTCCAGACGGCCGGTGCGCTGGCGCTTCGCGAGGCGGCGACCGACGCGCGGATCCATCTGCTGGAGCCGGTCGCCGAGGTGTCGGTCCTGGTCGGCGACGACTACGTGGGCGCCGTGATGAGCGATCTGTCCGGACGGCGCGGCCGGGTCGTCGGGACCGAGCAGGCGAGCGGCGGACGGACTCTCGTACGGGCGGAGGTGCCGGAGATCGAGATCGGCCGGTACGCGGTCGATCTGCGCTCCCTCTCGCACGGCACCGCGCGTTTCGACCGCCACTACGCACGGCACGAGCCGATGCCGTCCCAGGTCGCCGAGCGGATTCGCGAACAGGCCGGGGCCGCCTCCTAGTTCGGGCACCCCCGCGCGTCGGCGGGCGGCTTCGGCCGTCCGCCGACGAATGTCGGTGCCTGCGGATACGCTGATGACCTGATCAAGTTGTGACTCGATCAGGACGATGACCTGATCAACAGGTGTGCGAGGCACGGAAGTCGGGAAGGCCGCAGGAGCGGGTGCGGCGGCGATGGGGGCGGCAGTGGCGAACGACGGATTCGATTTCAGCCCCGGGGCACAGGTGCCCCTCTCGGGCGCCGCGGGCCAGACGGCCGCCACCTACGCCCTGGCCTCGGCGGCCTACCGGGACAACGAGGTCGTGGAGATCCTCAAGACCAACAACGAATGGCACAAGTCCGAGGTCAGGCCCGGCCGCAGATGGGCCTCCCTGTGGCGGCCCAATCTGGGTGAGGCCTTCGCCCGATCCGTGCAGGACCGCATGCTGGGCGGCGACCGCAAGCCCCTCATCCAGTCGTTCGGCACGGAGCCGCAGGTCGTCGTCGAGCACTGTCTCGCCGCGAACAACATCCGCCGGGACCGGGACAACTGGCTCACGGCCGTCATCGTGCTCTGCGGCCTGCTCTTCCTGCCCGGGCTCCTCGTCTGGCTGCTGGTCTTCCAGATCCGGTCGACGGTCACCAAACTGGGCAGCAAGAGCACCCCTGCCCTTGCCACCGCCCTGCTCGTGGCGGTGGGCGCGCTGGCGGTGCTGTTCCTGGTCAAGATGCCGTTCAGCGGCTTCTGGGGTCTGTACGCGCGCGCCACGGTCGTGATGCCCGTAGTCGGCTGGTTCTGGGCCAAGCAGATCTGCGAGCGGACGGCCAAGGACCTCCGGGACCGCTGGGACGGTCTGCTGGCCGGCGGGGGCGTCGGCGCCAAGATCCCCGAGGCGGTGCCGGGCAGCCCCGGTGAGAGCGCCGCCGAGCGGCTGCGCCAGGGCCTGGCCCGGCTCAGCGCCGAGCAGCAGTCCAATTCCGTCTTCTACGCCGGCCCCAAGGGCATACTCGGCATGGGCACGCGCTGGGGCAGCTGGCAGCTTGCCGAGGACCTGGTGGCGCGGGACGCGGGCAAGGAGATCCACCCCTTCCGCAGCTGGGACGTCATCCGGTCCATCCACGACCAGCTGCGCATGCTGGAGCGCGGCCCGCTCAACACGGGCGGCTTCCCGAAGCCCACCATCAAGCACTGGGTCGTCACGCCCATCGGGGAGAACGCCAAGGCGGTCTCCCGTCCCCAGGGCACGGACGTGGACGCGTACCAGATCCGGACCCACGCCATACAGGACATCTGCAACAAGCAGCAGTTCGGCAGCGGCGACCGGCACTACCTCGGTGTGCAATGGACGCTCTGGGACGGCCAGTTGGTCATCACCATGCTGATCACCGTGACCGTGCTGCACGAGACGCTGCGCATCGAGGTCACCGGCCACGCCCTGGGCCCGGTGAACCCGCTCTTCACGACGAAGCCCGAGGCGCCCACGAAGGAAGTCGCCAAGGCCGTCAGGTTCTGGGAGACCCGCAAGGTGAGCCTGCCGCTGGTCACCACGGACGAGGTGGTACGCCTCAGCGCGCGCGCCCCCTTCACCTGGTACCCGCCGTTCCTCAACTGGCTGGGTGGCTCGCTGGTGCTCCCCGAGCCGTTCGGGCTGCGGCACGCCTGGGCGGACCAGCCCTGGCGGCACCGCTTCATGGCGGACGACGCGCTGCGCGCCGCGACGCCGGTGCTGCGCGTGGTGCACGCGGCGGCGATCCGGGTCCTGGAGGAGAACGGCGTGGACACCGACAAGTTCGGCACCCGCTCGTCCTTCCTCAGCACCGCGGTCCAGGACCCGATGCCGAGGAAGGCGGACGTGTACGACGCGTAGGCCGCCGGGGCTCGCTGCGGGACGCCGGAGTCAGGCCGCCGGAGTCAGGCGGTGGGCCAGGCCTCCGCCAGCATCTTCCGCGTGTCCGCGAGCAGCTGCGGCAGCACCTTGGTGTGGCCGACGACAGGCATGAAGTTCGTGTCCCCGCCCCAGCGCGGCACGATGTGCTGGTGCAGATGCGCGGCGATGCCCGCACCCGCCACGCTGCCCTGGTTCATGCCGATGTTGAAGCCGTGCGCCCCCGAGGCCGTCCGCAGCGCGGTCATCGCCTGCTTGGTCAGCTCGGCGAGTTCCGCGGTCTCCGGGTCCGTGAGGTCCGTGTAGTCCGCGACATGGCGGTAGGGCACGACCATGAGATGGCCGCCGTTGTACGGGTAGAGGTTGAGCACCGCGTACACGTGCTCCCCTCGTCGTACGACGAGGCCGTCCTCGTCGGACTTGGCCGGGATCGAGCAGAAGGGACAGCCGTCGTCGGCCCCCGGGCCGCTGGGCTTGTTCTCGCCCTGGATGTAGGCCATCCGATGGGGCGTCCACAAGCGCTGGAACGCGTCCTGTGTCCCGACTCCGATCTGCTGCTCCGGCTCACTCGTCATGAGGTGCAGCATATTGCTTCGCCCGTTCGCGGCGTGTCGCCGGGTGCCGCACAAAAGGCCCTCCCGCCAAGCTGGGCCGATGGACGACGACGGCCGTACGGACCACGGGGAACAGCGCGCCGGGGTGCCCCTCCCGGAGCAGCGCCCCGAGGTGACCCGCTGGGAGCACCGCGCCGAGATCCCGCTCGCCCTGGCCTCCCTGCTCTACCTCGCCTCGTACGCGGTACGGGTCCTGGGGCACGGTCTGCCCACGGTCTGGCGGGACACCTGCCTCGCGGTGACGCTGGCCGCCTGGGCGCTGTTCGCCGTGGACTACGCGGTGCGCTGGCGGCTCAGCGGTGAGGGCCCGGGCTTCGTACGGACGCACTGGCTGGACACGGTGGTGCTCGCGTTGCCGCTGCTGCGTCCGCTGCGGATCGTCCGGGTCTACGAGGCCGTACAGCGTCATCACGGGGAGCCCACGCTCAGCCTGCACGCGCGCGTGATCACGTACGCGACGCTCTCGGTGGCGCTGCTCGGCTTCGCGGGCGCCCTCGCCGTCTACCAGCAGGAGCATGCGGCGCCGCACGCGAGCATCCGGACCTTCGGGGACTCGGTGTGGTGGACCTGCGCGACCCTCGCGACGGTCGGCTACGGCGATGTCGCTCCGGTGACACCGCTCGGGCGGATCATCGCGGTGGGTCTGATGGCCTGCGGTCTCGCGCTGCTGGGCGCGGTGACCGGTTCGTTCTCGTCCTGGCTGATCCAGGTGTTCTCCCGCGGCCGCGGGGACGAGGGAAGGCCCCCGGGAAGCTGAGCCTCCCGGGGGCCTTCCGTCACGTGCGTCGCGCCGTTCAGACCTGCGCGCGCTCCGCCACGACCTTCGTGATCTTGGCGATCGCCTCGTCGACGGGGATGCCGTTCTCCTGCGAGCCGTCGCGGTAGCGGAAGGAGACGGCGCCGGCCGCCATGTCCTCGTCGCCCGCGATGACCATGAAGGGCACCTTCTGCTTCTGCGCGTTGCGGATCTTCTTCTGCATCCGGTCCGAGGACGAGTCGACCTCGACGCGCAGCCCCGCGGCCTTCGCCCGCTCGGCGAAGCCGGCGAGGTAGGGCACATGGGCGTCGCCGATCGGGATGCCGATCGCCTGCACGGGCGCGAGCCACGCCGGGAAGGCGCCCGCGTAGTGCTCCAGGAGCACCGCGAAGAACCGCTCGATCGAACCGAACAGCGCACGGTGGATCATGACCGGCTGCTGCTTGGAGCCGTCCGCCGCGGTGTACTCCAGGTTGAACCGCTTGGGCTGCTGGAAGTCGACCTGGATGGTGGACATCTGCCAGGAGCGGCCGATGGCGTCCTTGGCCTGGACGGAGATCTTCGGGCCGTAGTAGGCGGCGCCACCCGGGTCGGGGACGAGCGGGAGGCCCTGCTTCTCGGCCGCCTCACGCAGCGCGTTGGTGGCCTCCTCCCACTCCGCCTCCTCGCCGATGAACTTCGGGGAGTCGTCGCGGGTGGACAGCTCCAGCTCGAAGTCGTTGAGGCCGTAGTCGCGCAGCAGGTCCAGCACGAAGGTGAGCAGGGAGTCCAGCTCGCTCGCCATCTGCTCCTTGGTGCAGTAGATGTGCGAGTCGTCCTGCGTGAAGCCGCGGGCGCGGGTGAGGCCGTGCACGACACCCGACTTCTCGTAGCGGTACACCGTGCCGAACTCGAAGAGCCGGAGCGGCAGTTCGCGGTACGAGCGGCCGCGCGCCTTGAAAATCAGGTTGTGCATGGGGCAGTTCATCGCCTTGAGGCGGTAGTTCTGCCCGTCGAACTCCAGCGGCGGGAACATCGCGTCCGCGTAGTTCGGCAGGTGCCCGGACGTCACGAAGAGCTGTTCCTTCGAGATGTGCGGGGTGTTGACGAACTCGTAGTCCGCGTCCTCGTGGCGCTTGCGCGAGTAGGTCTCCATCTCCCGGCGGACGATGCCGCCCTTGGGGTGGAAGACCGCGAGGCCGGAGCCCAGCTCCTCGGGGATGGAGAAGAGGTCCAGCTCGGCGCCGAGCTTGCGGTGGTCGCGCTTCTCGGCCTCGACCAGGAAGTCGAGGTACGCCTTCAGCTCGTCCTTGGACGGCCATGCGGTGCCGTAGATGCGCTGGAGCTGCGGGTTCTTCTCGCTGCCGCGCCAGTAGGCGGCGGCCGAGCGCATCAGCTTGAACGCCGGGATGTTCCGGGTGGTCGGCAGGTGGGGGCCGCGGCAGAGGTCCTTCCAGCACAGCTCGCCGGTCTTGGCGTCGAGATTGTCGTAGATCGTCAGCTCGCCGCCGCCGACCTCGGCGTCGGCGCCCTCGGCGGCCTGCGCCGCGTTGCCCTTGAGGCCGATGAGCTCCAGCTTGTACGGCTCGTCCGCCAGCTCCTCGCGGGCAGCGTCGTCGCTGGTGATCCGGCGCGAGAACTTCTGCCCGCGCTTCTGGATCTCCTGCATCTTCTTCTCGACGCGCTTGATGTCCTCCGGCGTGAACGGCTCGGCGACGTCGAAGTCGTAGTAGAAGCCGTCCTTGACCGGCGGACCGATGCCCAGCTTGGCCTCGGGGAAGAGCTCCTGCACGGCCTGCGCCATGACGTGCGCGGTCGAGTGGCGCAGGATGTTGAGGCCGTCCTGGGAGGAGATCTCGACGCCCTCGACGGTCTCGCCGTCGCCCACCTCGTAGGCGAGGTCCTTGAGCTCTCCGGCCACCCGGGCCGCGACGATGGTGCGCTCACCGGCGAAGAGATCGGCGGCCGTAGTGCCCGTCGTCACCACGCGCTCTTCCCGCTCGGAATCGCGTTGGATGATCACACGGACGTCTGACACCGGACTCTCCTGACTGAAGGGGGTTGCACACCCGCACAAGGCATGACTTGGAATGCCTTACGGATCCTACCGAGCCGGAGGTGCCGTCCGCGAAACGGTTCCGTTCGGCCCTCGGCAGGCGGCTTCCCCGACCCGGTCAGTCCCCGGAACAGGCCTCCTCGAAGAAGGCGGCGATATCGGCGGTCTCCTGGAGCGACTTCATCAGCCGATCCCGCTCCGCCTCGTCGACCTGCACCGGTACGACCTCGGAGGCGTCGGTGAGCCGGCGGAAGCCGCCCCGGCTCTCCAGGCGGCCGTGCACCCGTACCGGGAGCCCGACCAGATGGGCATGGCCCGCGATCCGGTAGGACTCCTCGTCGAGGGTCATCCGGACGTGCGGGACCTCGGCCCCGGCGATGACCCGCAGCCGTACGGCACCTTCGCCGCGCGGTCCCGACCTGCGCATCCGTACGACGGCGCCGGTGAGGCGCACGGGCACCGACGGCTCCTCGCGCAGATAGCGGGCGCCGGCCTCACGCAGGACGGGCAGATCACCGGGCGAGAACTCGACGGGCTCCGCAGGCGTGGCGCACCCCTCGGGGACCCCGGCCCCGGGCGCCCACTCGACGGCGATCCGGGCGCCCTCGGTGCCCCGCACGAGGGCCACCAGCGCCTCCATGAGTTCGTGGCTGGCCCCGGCCTCGACAGCCGCGTCGAAGGCGTCCATACCGCCGGTGGCGCGCTGGTAGTCGATGGCCTCGCGGGCGGCGTACAGCGCCTGGTGCAGCCGGACGGCGAGCGGCCGCCCCGGTGCGACGGGCACGAAGGCGGTGAGCCGGCGTCCGTCGGGGGCGGCGCCCACGAGCACGTTCTCCAGGGAGGCGGCGGCGGGCCTGCGGTGCCGGGCGCCGTAGTATCCGGCACGCGCGCGCGTGGCGAGTGCGCCCGCCAGCAGCATCTGCCGGGCGGCCGCACGCAGGTGCTCCTCGACCGTCCACGGGGCGGCGCCCACGGGCCCGGTCGGGACGTCCCGCCACCAGCGGATCTCGTCGCTGGGCACGGCGAGGCCGACCAGGATGTCGCGGGCCGACGGCGAGCCGCTGCGGGAGAGCGCGACGAGGGCCTCGCCGAGCAGGTCGTCGCTGTCCGGGAAGGCCCGGCTCTCCGGCACGAGCAGGCTGGTGCCACCGGCGCCGGGTCCCGGCGGGGTCCAGCGGCCGTACCGTCCCGGCGCTCCGCCGCGCCGCTGCCAGCCGTTGCGGTGCAGGAGCACGCTGAGCACGGCCGGGTCCACCTGGCCGGGCTCGGGCGGCCCTTCGCTCCAGAACGCGTCCACGGGGTGCGGGCGCACCGGCCGCAGGGGTTCGTCGATCGGGCGGTGGGTCACGGTCTGCCTCCCGTCCCGACCCGCGTCATGATTTCGCAGAGCGCCCGGTCGTCGAAGATGCGCGAGGTCGGTATGCGGACGGTGGTCCTGCGCCGGCCGGTGACGGCGTGGCCGGCGAGGTTGGTCCAGTAGCAGCAGTGCCGCAGGTCCAGCCGGTCGTGCCCGGCCCGCAGCCACTGGTCCTGCGACCGCGGGACGATCATCACGACCAGGATCTTGTGCACCGAGACCGGTGTGCGGGCGAGCTTCTCCAGGTGGGCGTTGTCGAGCGTGAAGGAGAAGGCGGGTCCCGGCGGGTTCGGCGGGAGCTGGTACGTGCACTTGAGCTGCACCTTGATGGTGACTTCGTCGTCGACCGTGTGCCCGGGGGCGCTGTGGCTGACGTGCCAGTCGATGCCGTTGTCGGGAAAGGGCTGGGACAGCGAGCACCCTGCGGCCGCAGCGACGGCGTGCAGGTAGCCCACCTGCAGTGTCTCCATGCACGCGGTGGTGGCGAGTGAGCCGCGAGGGGGTGCCGTGCGCTGAGGCAGCAGCCCGCCCTGTTCGGGCTGCGCGATTGCCATGACTCCAACAGCCTTCCGAACCAAGTGAATCCCCGTGACGAGTCGCTGAACTGCAAAGACCCGTACCTCTGTTGTCTCCTCCCGGCGTACGCCGCAAACAGCCCGGGTATCACCAAACAGGCAGAAGACGGTGCGTCAGCTGCCGTGGGTGAACGAGGAGTTGTGGTCGTATGACGTGCTGGTACGAGGGCCCCTTGGCCGCGTTCGACACGGAGACAACGGGCGTGGACGTCGAGACCGACCGGATCGTGTCGGCCGCCGTCGTCGTCCAGGATGCCCCGGGGACCCGTCCGCGGGTGTCCCGGTGGCTGGTCAACCCGGGAGTGCCGGTGCCCGCGGGGGCGACGGCGGTGCACGGGCTGACGGACGAGCATCTCCAGCGCAACGGCCGCTGGCCGTCGCCGGTGATGGACGAGATAGCCAGGGAGCTGGGCGATCAGGCGGCGGCGGGCCGCCCGCTCGTGGTGATGAACGCACCCTTCGATCTGACGCTCCTGGACCGGGAGTTGCGCCGCCATCGTGCGTCCTCGCTCGACCGCTGGTTCGAGTCGAGGCCGCTGCACGTGCTCGACCCCCGGGTCCTGGACAAGCATCTGGACCGCTATCGCAAGGGCCGGCGCACGCTCACCGACCTGTGCGCGCACTACGAGGTCGAGCTGGAGGGTGCGCACGACGCCGGGGCCGACGCACTGGCCGCGCTGGACGTCGTACGAGCGGTGGGGCGTCGTTTCGCGTCCCGCCTGGAGCGGCTCTCGCCGGCCGAGCTGCACACCCTGCAGTCCGTGTGGCACGCGGCACAGGCGCGCGGTCTGCAGGCGTGGTTCGCGCGCAGCGGCTCGGAGGAGGCGGTGGATCCGGCGTGGCCGCTGCGGCCGGACCTGCAGGCGGCGGCCTGAGCCCGCGAGGGTGTTCGGGCAGGCGAAAAACCGGTCCGTCCGTGACGGACGGGTATGCAAAAAGCCGGTCCGTCTGTGACGGACCGGCTTTCTCCGGGTGGGCGATACTGGGTTCGAACCAGTGACCTCTTCGGTGTGAACGAAGCGCTCTCCCACTGAGCTAATCGCCCGGGAACGCACTGAACCATACAGGTCTCCGCGGGTCTCGTTCAAACCGCTTCCAGGTATGCCCTCAGGCCGCGCTGCCCGGCCCGCATCATCAGCGCGTGGTTGGCGCGGAAGACCGGGCGCCCCGGGACGGCCAGCCGCCGCAGCAGGGGCTTGCGGACCTCGACCTCCTGGTCGTACCGCGCCCGGGTGCCGGGGCCGTCGGCGGTGAGAGTCCAGCGCGCCCAGCCCTCGATGTCACCGCTCATCGCGATCTCCAGGATCCCGGCCGCCGGGTCGCGCCGCACCTCCCGGGCGGTGAACACCATGTCGTAGGGCAGCAGCGAGCGGATGCGGATGGTGCCGGTGCGCTCGTCGATCCGGCTCACCTCGCGCACCTGAGGCCACCAGCGCGGGTAGTCCTCGGCCTGTTCGAGAGCGGTGTAGACGGCGGCGGGCGGCGCGGGCAG
Source organism: Streptomyces sp. NPDC058371 (assembly GCF_042723265.1). Lineage (NCBI taxonomy): Bacteria > Bacillati > Actinomycetota > Actinomycetes > Kitasatosporales > Streptomycetaceae > Streptomyces > Streptomyces sp. NPDC058371. Next base: position 53,566 of record NZ_JBHXJC010000013.1, read on the forward strand.
GGCCCACAGGCTGCGAAAACGGTAATGACACCAGTCCATGGGCCGAGTGTGCGCCCAGTGGATCTGAGTACGGCATGAGTACGCGCACTCATGCCGGAGAAGGTGACGGGGACCACACTCCGGAACATGACCTACATTCCGCCCCCGGCCGAGGAGTTGCGGCTGCTCGACACCGAGCTGCGGCAACTCGACGCACGCCGGTCCCAGTTGCTGGCCCGCCGCGCCTGGCTGGTCGGCGCGCTCCAGTCGATGGCCGCGCCGGCTCCCCGGACGGCGGCGACATCCGCGAGCCGCCCCACACCCGCGCCCGGTGCCACGCCGACACGGCCGCCCGAGGCCACCGCTCCCGGTGTCCAGAACATGCTTCTGCTGCTCGGCGGCACCCTGCTGACCATCGCAGCCGTCGCGTTCACGCTGGTCAGCTGGGGGCATCTGGGGATCGCCGGGCGGGCGCTGGTACTGGGCGCGGTGACACTGGCCGCGCTGAGTGCGCCGGTGTGGCTGCTGCGCCGCGGGCTGCGGTCGACCGCCGAGTCGGTGGCAGGCCTCGGACTCGCGCTGACGGTGCTCGACACATATGCCCTGTACGAGGTCGCGCTGCCGGACCTGGACGGGGTCGGGTACGCGGCTGCCGCGTCGGCAGCGCTGGCCGCGCTGTGGGCGGGCTACGGGCTCGCGCTCGGCGTCCTGCACCGGCCGGCCGGGCGGACGAAGGCAGACGACCTCGACCGCCGACTCCCGCTGCGTCTGCCCCTGCCCACCGCCATGGCCACGGCCCAACTCCCGCTGCTGCTCTGGGCGGTCGCGGCCGGTGCGGGCCCCCACGTGATCACGGCGGCGCTGCTGGCCACGGCCGCGTTCGACACGGCGGTGGCGCTCCGGGCGCCCGCACGGTCCGTGCGCCGTGTCGCCGCCGTCGGCGCGTACGGCATGGGCGGCTGGGGCACCTTGACGGCCGGTTGGCTCTCGTTGGAGGCAACCGGCCCGAGCGCCGCCGCCCGTGCGGCGGCGCTCCTCCTCCTCGCCGCGGCGATCGCCCTGGTGGCGGCCTGGCGGACACCGAACCCGGACACCGCGACCGGCATCGCGCTCACCGGCGGCCTGGTCGCGATCGCCGGACTCGGTGGCATCCCGCGCCCGGCACTGCCCGGCGCATGGACGGTTCCGGGCTATCTGGTGTGCGCGATCGTGCTCCTGGCCGTCGTACGGACCCGGCTTCCCGAGACCATGCGGCGGGGCCTCGCCCGGGCTTCGGGCATCGCGCAGGCCCTCGCCGTGGTGTCGACGCTTCCGATGGTCGCCCTCACGCTGCTGGGTCCGGTCGGCCGGGTGGAGCACGTCTGGTCCGGCACCCCGGCGACCGCTCGCGACGCGGTCGTCATGGACGGTTTCCCCTGGCCACCCGGCACCTCCACGGCACCGCTCGTACTCGCCCTGGTCGCCGGTGTACTGACGGCGGCGGTCCGCCTACCGGAATGGCGTCCGCAGGCGTCGACCTGTGCGCTGACGCTGACCTGGGCGGCGGCACTCACCCTCCCGGCAGCGCTGGAACTGCCCTACGCCGCAGCCCTGTTGATGCAGGGAATCATGATCCTGGCAGCGCTGGCGTACGCCTCCTCGACCCGCGGTCCGGCGGCCACTCGCTCCGCCGCACTGCTGTCCGCCCTCGTCACCTCCGTCAGCCTCGCGTTCCTCTCGCTGGCCTCCGAGGGCGCGACCCTGACCGTCCTCACCGCGCTGACCGCACTGTTCGCGGCCGCCGCCCTGCGATCGCACCTCGGCCCCTTCGTCCTGCCCGCCGCCCTGGTCCATGCCACCGCCCTCGCCTGCGCCGCAGGGGCGTCCCTCGGCTGGCAGCCGCAGCAGATCGCGCTGCTCGTGCTCGTGGTGCCGGCCGGCGCGGCCCTTCTCGCGGCGCGGCTCGGCGGCTCGTCCGCGGTCGTGCCGGTGGAAGCGGCCGGAGGCGCCGCCGCGCTTCTCGCCGTCGGTCTCACGGTCACCGCTCCCCCGATGCTTGCCCTGGTCCTGGCCCTCTGCGGTGTCATCGCCGCGGGCACGGCCGTGCGCGAGGACCGGCGACCCGTCGGCTACGCGGCCGCCGCCCTGTTCGTACTGGCCACCTGGGTCAGGCTGGCGTCCTGGGAGGTCGGCTCCCCTGAGGCGTACACCCTCCCGGTGGCCGTCCCCGCGCTGGTCGTGGGCGTACTGAGGCACCGCAAGGACGAGCAGGTCTCGTCGTGGACGGCGTACGCACCGGGACTCTCCGTCGCGCTCGTGCCGAGCCTCCTCGCCGCATGGGGCGACACGCACTGGCCGCGGCCGCTGCTGCTCGGCGCCGCGGCGCTGCTCATCACCCTCGTCGGCGCCCGGCACCGACTGCAGGCCCCGCTCATCCTCGGCGGCACGGTGCTCACGCTCGACGCGCTGCACGAACTCGCCCCGTACCTCGTCCAGGTGGTCGACGCGATCCCTCGTTGGGCACCTCCCGCACTCGCCGGGCTGGTGCTGCTGGCCCTGGGGGCAACGTACGAACAGCGCATCCGGGACGCGCGACGGGTACGGGAGGTGCTGGGGAGGATGCGCTAGCGCTACGGCATTCCGCCCCCTGCTCGGCGAGGGCTCAGCGTTTCCCAAGGCCCAGATTTCCCGCGTTCATCAGAGACTTGAGGCGGGACTTGAGACCGGGCAGCCCCCTCCTGACGAATAGCCACGGAAAGCCGACATCATTACGGAATATGTCCGACGGATTTCCCACTGCGACCTGCCTCTGGAACTTCTTCCGAAAGGCCGCGCAATCCTGAGAGCCCGTCTGCACCCTTGCTCTTCGGGCACTTTCACGCGGGCTGGACGGAACGGTTCGATCCTCTTGCCCGGCCGCCGACGCCACCCGGCCGTGACACACCGTCACAACCCGGGGCCCCGCGATCGCTTCAGGAATCATTGCGAGAGAAAGCGCCCGCCGACGCAGGACACGGGGGCCCTCCGGGCACATCAACAATTCGGACAGAAGTCAATGTGCCACGGTATTCCCGCGCGACGAGGCGAAAAGTTCGCCGTCGCGGCTCCGAGCCTGCGACCTCGCAGGTCCAGCACCTTCGACCGACGGGCCGAACGGGATGCGACCCATTGCGCACGACGCTCAGGGAGGGCCGAAAAACATTGCCACTCCGGGGCATTGACCCATTTGCGGAGGGAGTGAGAGATTCCGATAGAACGCAGAGTGAATGACGGAGACCGCCGACTGGCAACGGAGGCGGGCTCTTTGGCCCTCGATTCATCCCCGGCCCACCCCCCGGAGCACCACGCCGACGCCCCGAGGCACCCCAACTCGGCCCGCTCCGAAGGCAATCGGCACGCTGCCCACCCCCAGGGGGGCGGGTGGCGCACCCCGCAGCGCACGGCGCAGCCGCGCAAAAACGACGAAGGCGACCCAGGTCCACGCATTCCGTGGACAAGGGTCGCCTATCGCGTTCGTGGGCGATACTGGGTTCGAACCAGTGACCTCTTCGGTGTGAACGAAGCGCTCTCCCGCTGAGCTAATCGCCCGGGCGCAGGGAGAACATTACCCCATGTCAGGGGGTGGCTCCGACCGGCCGAGGGGCCCCGGCAGGGTCATCCGGCAGGGCGCGTCACTCCTTGATGTTCCAGGGCATCTCGAGGCCGAACTTCCAGACGTAGACGCCGACGAGGACCGCGATGATCACCAGGCCGACGGTCGTCAGGATGATGTTGCGGCGGCGCACCTCGGGGTCGAGGGCGCGCTGCGTCGCCTCGGTCACCTTGCGTTTCGTCCAGCGCAGGACCAGCTGCGCCCAGACGAACTCGGTCGCCCAGATCGCCATGCCGCCGAAGATCACCAGCCAGCCCGGGCCGGGCAGCGGAAGCATGACCACGCCCGCGGCGACGACCGCGAGCCCGACGACGAAAACCCCCACCTGCCAGCTCATGTGCAGGGCCCGCCGGGCCTTGATGAATTCCGGCGCCCGCGAACCGAGCGGACGCTCGTCCTTCGTTTCGTCAGCAGCCACGACGACCTCGCCCGGCTCGTCACTCCCCGTATTCATACGGCCAAACCCTACCGGAGAGAAACCGGTCACCGGAATGGCCGTACCTCGCGAACGCACTCTCGGCCGGATGAGCTACCTAAAGACACGCAAAACACTCAGAGGGGTTTACAACGGCACCGTAGGTGGCATGTCGATTTCGCCGACGTGCGAATCCCCGAGCGCACACTGAGCGAAAGGCCCTGGCGCTTATGAACACCACGGTCAGCTGCGAGCTGCACCTGCGCCTCGTTGTGTCGAGCGAGTCCTCACTGCCTGTACCCGCAGGACTGCGGTATGACACGGCCGATCCCTACGCCGTGCACGCCACCTTCCACACCGGAGCCGAGGAAACCGTCGAGTGGGTGTTCGCCCGCGACCTCCTCGCCGAGGGCCTGCACCGGCCCACCGGTACCGGCGACGTCCGAGTCTGGCCGTCCCGGAGTCACGGTCAGGGCGTCGTCTGCATCGCCCTCAGCTCCCCGGAGGGCGAAGCCCTTCTGGAGGCCCCGGCACGGGCCCTGGAGTCGTTCCTGAAGCGAACAGACGCCGCCGTGCCCCCCGGCACGGAACACCGCCACTTCGATCTCGACACGGAGCTCTCACACATCCTGGCCGAGAGTTAGCGAGACACCACAGAGCCGCCCGGCGCCGTCCACTCGGGGAGACGGCTCGGGCCTAGACAACTGCATATGGCACACACACCGGCGCCGTCGCCGCGGGATTTCCGCGGTGGCGGCGCCGGTGTGCGCCCTGAGGCGTCCCGGCCGTCACGGGTGTGTGCCGGGCGCGGCCCGAGCCCGTCCCCGGCGTCCCCGAGCCGCTAGGCTCGGCCAGCACCGGCGGGCGCCGCCCGACCTTCACGCCAGGGAGCGAAACGTGCTGATCACCCACGACACCCGGTGCGCGCTCGACACCGTGGTCGATCTGGTGAACACCGCACCGGAGGACGACACGGCGGACGGACTCCAGGACGTCCCCGCTCTCACTCATTTCGTGCGAAACCACGAGATGAGCGATGTGGGGGTGCTGTCGGAGCACGACCTCGCGGCGGTGCTGAAGGTCCGCGGCCGGTTCGCGGCGATCTTCGCGGCCGACGACGCGCGGACCGCCGCGGCGCTGATCAACGAGCTGGTCGCCGCGGCGGGGACCACGCCTCGGCTCACCGACCACGACGGCTACGACTGGCACGTGCACTACTTCGCACCCGGCGCCTCCGTCGCCGACCACCTCGCGGCCGACTGCGGGATGGCACTGGCCTTCTTCGTGGTCGCCGGGGAACAGGACCGGCTGCGGCGCTGCGAGGCCCCGGACTGCCGGCGCGCCTTCGTCGATCTCTCCCGTAACCGCTCCCGGCGCTACTGCGACAGCCGGACCTGCGGAAACCGCCTGCATGTGGCGGCCTACCGGGCCCGGCGCAAGGAAGCGGCGAGCTGAAAACGGAGCCCGCAACGGGTGGCGCCAGGGGCTCCGTGTACGGCTCAGAGCAGCAGCAGATCGTGCAGCGAAGCCATGAGCAGCAGACAGCCGATCACCGCAAGGAAGATCATCAGCGGTGGCTGGGAAAGTGCGAAGAGACAACCACGTCGCTCCTCGGGAGGGGCGGCGGTGTCGCTCTGTGTTGTGTCCAGCATCTCGCCGCGATGATGGCGCACCGGGCACCCCGCAGGCGATCAACACGCCCACATTGACAGGGAGTTCGTCATTGCCGGTGAGAGCCGGAGACGGACTTGATCACTTCGCGGGCCCACTTGATCACTTACGGCCGCGCGCGGCCCCGGCCGTTTCGGACCGTCAGATGCCGTGCTTCTTGAGGATGGCCTCGATGTCGCTGAAGTCCTCGGAGGAGCCGTTGGCCCGGGGAGCCGGCGCCGGCCGGGCGGCGGGACGCGCGCTCTGGCCCAGTGAGGGCGCCGAAGCGGCCGGGGCCACGGCCTCGCGCTGAGCGGCGGCCCTGGCCTCCTTCCGCTCCTTCCGGGTGCCGCCCCGGCGTCGCTCGACGGCTCGGGTGGTCAGGAACAGCAGCCACGCACCGCCGAGCACGACGAAGCCGGCCCACGCGGTCGGGCTGAAGGCGGTGTCCGCGACCCAGCCCACGACTCCGGTCATCACCAGGCCGACGGGAACCAGCGCATAGGCGGCGATACGGGCCGCGCTCAGGAACCGCTTGCGATACGCCGTCACCGCGGCGATGCCCAGCCCGGCGGCGGAGACGGCGGAACAGACGGTCTCGGCAATCATCCGGTCCTCCAGGCAGGCCTCGGTCGGGTGCTTCGTCCCTTCCATCCTGCACCGCCCCGTGCCCGGTATGCCATGCTCCGGGCGGACCTCAGGGACATCTCCGGGTCCCGGATCCTCCCCAGGTCCCGGTTGGGCCGCCGCTCTCGGGGCTGGAAGACTGTGGACCATGAGCGACTCCCCCTCCGCACACCCCTCCGCCCCCGTCCTGGACGTCTGGTGCGAACTGCAGTGCCCCGACTGCCGCGGCGCCCTGGACGACCTGCGGGCCCTGCGCGCCCGCTACGGCGACCGGCTGGAGCTGCGGCTGCGGCACTTCCCGCTGGAGAAGCACCGGCACGCCTTCGCCGCCGCGCAGGCCGCCGAGGAGGCGGCGGAACAGGGCAAGGCGTGGCCGTACGTGGAGGCGGTGCTCGGCAGCGTCGAGCGCCTCGACCGTGAGGGGGAACCCTTCCTGGTCGAGACGGCTCGCGAACTGGGCCTGGACGCCGAGGAGTTCGACACCGCCCTGATCGACGGCCGGCACATCCTGATCGTCGACGCCGACCAGGCCGAGGGCAAGGCCATCGGCGTCACCGGCACGCCGACGTACGTCATCGGCGGCGAGCGCCTCGACGGCGGCAAGAGCCAGGAAGGGCTGCGCGCGCGCATCGAGGAGATCGCCGACCGGCTGCTGTCCGAGGCGTGACCGCCTGGCGCCACAGCGCCTAGAGCAGGTTCTTGTACAGGTGGTGGAGTGTCGTCTCGTAGCCGAGCGACTCGTAGAGCCGCTCGGCCGGGGTGTTGTCCGCGAAGACGTTGAGGCCGATGGCGCTTCTGCCGGCGGCCACCGTCTGCGCCTCGGCCAGCAGCATCAGCGTACGGCCGTGACCCCTGCCCCGATGGGCGGCGTCGGCCTCGACGTCGAAGACGAAGGAGCACTCGTCCTGCAGGGCCAGCCAGAGGGTGCCGACCGGCGTTCCCTCGTGCTCCAACACGCTGAACAGCGTGTTCTCGGTGGCGATCCCCCGCGGCAGCAGTTGGTCGTGGTCCCGCTGCGACTTCGCGTACGCCTCGCCCTCGGGCACGCCGCGCTCGATCCACGTACGGGCGTAGCTCTCCCTGCCCCGCGCTTCCCAAGGGCCGTACTCCGCCTCCGTCATGGGGCGGCCCCGGCTCCCCGCGGGCAGCTGCGGCGCAGTGGTGCCGAGCGGCTTCTCCATGGCGCGGTTGCGGGGGACGTAACCGAGCGCCCGGGTCAGCCTGAGCGCGGGCTCGGCATCGGCGGGAACGGACACGTCGATCCGTGTGCATCCCCAGCCGCGCACGACCTCCTCGGCGGCGAGCGCGGCCACCGTCCCGCGGCCGCGCCCCCGGTCCGCGTCCTCGATGCGCAGGCCCTCCAGCCGGGCGACGGCCGGGCCGAAGACGGGGTGCGTACTGAGGTGTATCGCCCCGACGGGACGGCTGTTCACACACACCTGGTAGTGGCGCGAACGCGTTCCGTCGGCGTGGTGCTGGAGCGGCTCGGTCGGCCGCAGGGTCGTGGTCATCAGGGGTGTTGTACCCGCCCGACGACCCGACGTCATCCGGATTTCCGCACCGCCCGCGCTCTACGGGTCGAGGTCGTCCCCGGCGCGCTCATCGAAGAGCCGCATCGCCTTGGCGGTCACCGGGCCCGGCGCGCCCGGCAGTTCACGTCCGTCGACCCGGTGCACGCCCTGCACATCGCGCAGCGTGGACGTCAGGAAGACCTCGTCGGCGCGCTCCAGGACGTCCAGCGGGAGGTCGGTCTCCCTGGCACCGGTCCACTCGACGGTGAGGGCACGGGTGATGCCGGCGAGGCAGCCGGAAGCGACGGGCGGGGTGTGGATCTCGCCGTCGAGGACGACGAAGACGTTGGACCCCGTGCCCTCGCAGAGCCGACCGACCGTGTTGGCGAACAGCGCCTCCGTCGCGCCCTGTTCACGTGCCCGGGCGAGAGCGACGACGTTCTCCGCGTACGAGGTGGTCTTGAGGCCGGTGAGGGCGCCACGCTCGTTGCGGGTCCAGGGAACCGTGATGGCGGCGGTGGAGTCGGGGCGCCGGCCGGACTCGCCGAGGGCGACGACCAGCGTCGGCCCGTGCTCACCGCGGTCGGAGCCGAGCGGGCCGTGACCGCCGGTGTACGTGATCCGCAGCCGGCCCAGCGGCATCGGGTTGGCGTCGATGACGGCGGCGCAGGCGCGGCGCACCTCGTCGAGGTCGGGATCGGGCAGACCGAGGCCGTGTGCCGAGCGGGCCAGCCGGTCGAGGTGCCGGGTCAACGCGAACGGCCGCCCGTCGACCGCCTTCACCGTCTCGAAAATGCCGTCGCCCACGGTCAGCCCGTGGTCGAAGACGGAGACGCGGGCGGACTCGATGTCCTGCAACCCGCCGTCGAGCCAGATCTTCACGTGAGAGTCCCTCCACCCGCCTCGTACGCCCCCGACGCTACCGCGAGCAGTCGCGAGGCCTTCAGCTCGGTCTCCCGCCACTCCCCCTCGGGGTCCGAGCCCCAGGTGATCCCGGCCCCTGTGCCGAACCGCAGGACACCCTCGGCGCGGTCGATCCAGAAGGTGCGTATCCCGACGGCCAGCTCTCCGGTGCCGCGATCGGCGTCGACCCAGCCGATGCCACCGCAGTACGGGCCGCGGGGCGCGGTCTCCAGGGCGTCGATGATCCGCAGCGCGCTGGACTTGGGGGCGCCGCTGACGGAGCCGGGCGGGAAGGCGGCCGCGAGGAGTTCCGGCCAGCCGGCGTCCGCGCGCAGTTCGCCGCGGACCGTGGAGACGAGATGGACCAGACCGGGATGCTTCTCGACGACGCACAGGTCGGGCACGGAGACACTTCCCGTCGCGCAGACCCGGCCCAGGTCGTTGCGGACCAGGTCCACGATCATCACGTTCTCGGCGTAGTCCTTCTCCAGCAGGTCCGCCTCCGTGCGTCCGGTGCCCTTGATCGGGCCCGACTCAACGGTCCGGCCGGCACGCCGCAGGAAGAGCTCGGGGGACGCGGTGGCCGTCTCGACGCGGTGACCGGGCAGCCGGATCGTTCCGGCGTACGGCGCCGGGTTGCCGCGCGCCAGCAGCGAGGTGAGCGCGTCCACGTCGGCGTCGGCCGCGACGGGCGCGGAGAGCACCCGGCAGAGGTTCGCCTGATACACCTCGCCGGCCGCTATGTGCTCCCGGATGCGGCGCACACCCTGCGTGTACGCGTCGTGGTCGAGGGACGACGTCCAGTCACCCGTGGCCGGTCCGTGCCACGCCCCCGCCACCGGCGCGGGCACCGGCTCCGCCCGTACGTCGCTGAAGCGGGCGCAGACCAGACGGCCCTCGAAGTCCGCGGAGACGGCCCAGAAGCCGGTGGACTCCAGGGCCGCGGGATCGCTGGTGACGTCACGGAGGCCGGTTGCGACGAGGCCACCGAAGCGGGCGAGAGGAGGGAGGTCGTGCACGCAGTCGAGTCTAGGGCGGGTGACCTGCGGGTGGGCCCGGCCGCGTCCTGGCCCGGCACGCACCGCAGCACGCTGCACAAACGCGTTTTTGTACTGGCCCCGGAATCCGCTAGAGTTCAACACGTCGCCGGGACGCGTGAGCCGACCGGAAACGGCACGCGGACGTAGCTCAGTTGGTAGAGCGCAACCTTGCCAAGGTTGAGGTCGCCAGTTCGAACCTGGTCGTCCGCTCGCAGGAAGTGGGGGATCTTCCCGAACCCCCGCGCTCCTGGTGGAGTGGCCGAGAGGCGAGGCAACGGCCTGCAAAGCCGTCTACACGGGTTCAAATCCCGTCTCCACCTCCAAGGACGATTAGCTCAGCGGGAGAGCGCTTCCCTGACACGGAAGAGGTCACTGGTTCAATCCCAGTATCGTCCACTGGTCCGCAAGGATCCCCGCGCGATTAGCTCAGCGGGAGAGCGCTTCCCTGACACGGAAGAGGTCACTGGTTCAATCCCAGTATCGCGCACGCAGTATTGGCAGTGAGCGTGGCTGAAGCCGCGTGACCTGCGCGATTAGCTCAGCGGGAGAGCGCTTCCCTGACACGGAAGAGGTCACTGGTTCAATCCCAGTATCGCGCACCACCCGAAGCCCCCGGCCGTCTCGTACGGCCGGGGGCTTCGTCGTGCTGCCGTCGCCCTGGCGTCCGCCGCGGAGCTCCGGACACGACGAGGGGCCCTCCACCGGGGAGGGCCCCATCGTTCAGGACGAGAAGAGCATGTGGCCGAAGCTCTTGTGACGCTGGTGGCCGCCGTAGTGACCTCCGTGGCCGCCATGGCCTCCGTGCGGGGCGCCCCAGGCCGGTGCCGGAGCGGAGGGGTACGCCTGCGGGGCTGCCGGCGGCGGGGCCGGCTGGGACCACTGGGACTCCACGCGGGTCAGCGACTCCAGCTCGCCGTAGTCGAGAAATATCCCCCGGCAGCCGCTGCACTGCTCGATCTGGACGCCATTGCGGTTGTACGTCTGCATGGGCGCATGGCACTTCGGACACTGCATGCTCGGCTCAACTCCTCGCCGTCGGTGCTGCTTCGCGTTACGCCAGGACAGACACTGTCCGGCGGCTGTCGGTTGCACCTTACTTCGCGAAACCTCGCGCCAACTCGGGCGGGACGGCGGCCATTCGGTCGCAGGCGTCGACCACGGCCTGCTGGACCTCGTCCAGGGGGCGGCCCGCAGCCACGGACTTGGCGATCGCCAGGGCCGCGGTCTGCACGGTGAGGGCGCGGGCCGGGACGTCCAGGGCGGGCCAGGGGTCGCCGTCGGCGGGGACGGCCGGGCCGCCCGCGCGCTGATAGGCGGTCAGGAAGCGGGTCCACTCGTCGGGCGGGAGGAGACCACAGGCGTACCAGGCGGCCGGGCGGGCCAGATCCCAGGCGGGGACGCCGAGGCCCAGGTCGTCCACGTCGATGAGCAGCCACGGACCGGTCGTCGCCGGACGGCGCACCAGCTGGCCGAGGTGGAGGTCACCGTGGCAGAGGGTGCCCGGTTCCGGCGGCATCGGGGCTTCGGCGCGGGCCCAGGGCGGGAGACCGGCCCAGGCTCGCAGCACCGGGTCCGCGGCGGGGTGCGGTCCGGCCGCCCGCAGACGCGCGATGGCGCGCGCCGCTTTGGCGGGGCCGCGCATGGGCGGCAGCCCGTCCGGTGCCGGCGCCCGGTGCAGCCGGGCCAGCAGGGTGGCGGCCGCCTCCCAGGGCGCCGCCTCGGGCACCTCCGGGTCGACGGGGCTGCCGTACGGCCAGAAGGTCACCAGGCGGCCGTGCAGGTCGGCGGGTGCCGGGCGGAGCGGGGGCAGCAGGACGCCCGCGAGGGCGGGGTTCCCGGCGACGGCCACGCGGGCGGCGAGCTCCCCGGGGGCGGTACCGGGTGCGTGGGCCTTGGCCACGGTGTCGCCGTGCCGGACGACGGTGCCGTCCTGCCGGTCGGCGAGTACGGCGTCGGAATGCGCGCACGTGGTGTCGGCGGGGTGGGCCGCGCCCCGCGCCCTGGCGGTCAGCGCGGGCAGCACGTCTGCGGTCACCGGTCCCCCTGGAAATACGTCGTCGGCTCTCCGTGAGCGTACGCACGACGCGCCGCGGCGACGAACTCTCCCGTATCCCCGGCCCGCTCCGGAGTGATCACGGCGAGGACCGGACGTATCTGCGCGGACGCGCCGACGGCTTCCGCGGGCAGACGTAAATGCCCGCGCAGCTCCCCAGCTGCGCGGGCATTTGTGCCGTCCGCCGCACCCCCGTCCCCACGGGGTTTCATGGCCGGATGTCCCCGCCCGGACCGCTCTTCCGGGCCCGGGGCGCCGCTCAGCGCCCCAGCATCACGCCCACGGACGACGCTTGTGTGACCACTGCTTCCCAGCCGCCGAAGACGACCACCAGCAGGGCCGCCAGGGGAAGGACCATCGCGGTCGCCACCAGTGGGTGGCGACGCCCCGTGCGGCGGGTGCCGAACGCGGCGGCGTATGCCTTGCGTCCTTGCGTGCGGATCATCGTCCGCGGTGCCGTGTGGGCCATGGTCCCTCTCCTGACCGAGCTTCTTTTGTGTTGGCAGCGGCGAGTGTCTGACCTCGGGGGACGAGTGCTGCACCCGCCGCTTGACCTCAAATCTATGGGGGCGGCGGTGGTGGGTCGTCATGCCCTCGTACCGATTGGCGGGCCTCCCGGAGGATGAGCCGTGACCTGCGCCGTACTCCCCTGGGTGGAGACGAGGACCCAGGTATCAGGGTCTTCCCGGAGGGGACGCCCGGTGTGCTCCTACTGTTCCGAGCTGTCCTCCCTCGGGATCGGCTGCTCGACCAGGGCGAGCACCCGGTTCGCCATGAAGCGGGCGGTGCGCACCACTGATCCGCTACGGGTGACTTCGCTCACTTCCACGACCCCTCGGCGCACCGCCGTCTCCACCCGGCGGCCCGCCCTGCTCGCCACCACCTCGTACGTACGCGTCGTGTCCCCGGCGTCCACGACTATCTCCACTCGGTCACCCTTCATGGGCCCAATCCCCCTTCTGCGACGGATGGTTGGGATCACAGGCAGCTCAAAGCAGGCCTGGTCGCACGCTCCCTGACCACCTTTCAAGTTTCTCACCCGGCACTGACAATCGATCGGGTCGCGAGGGCGCGGCCTATGCGCGCACCCGGCCGCGGAAACGTAAGCTGTGGCTCGTCAAACGGACCGGGCAGCGGGGATGGACATGGCGATGATGCGCCTGAGGCGCGAGGACCCGCGTGTCGTCGGCTCGTTCAGGCTTCACCGACGGCTCGGCGCGGGCGGGATGGGCGTTGTCTACCTGGGCTCCGACCGGCGGGGCCAGCGGGTCGCGCTGAAGGTGATCCGGCCCGACCTGGCGGAGGATCAGGAGTTCAGGTCGCGGTTCGCACGGGAGGTCTCGGCGGCGCGACGGATCAGGGGCGGTTGTACGGCGCGGCTCGTCGCGGCCGATCTGGAGGCGGACCGTCCGTGGTTCGCCACGCAGTACGTCCCGGGCCCTTCGCTGCACGACAAGGTCGCCGAGGAAGGACCGCTGAGCGCCGCCGACGTGGCCGCCGTCGGTGCCGCCCTCTCCGAGGGGCTCGTCGCGGTGCACGAGGCCGGCGTCGTCCACCGGGACCTGAAGCCGTCGAACATCCTGCTGTCCCCCAAGGGGCCCCGGATCATCGACTTCGGGATCGCCTGGGCGACCGGGGCCTCCACGCTCACGCACGTCGGCACCGCGGTCGGCTCGCCCGGCTTCCTGGCGCCCGAGCAGGTGCGGGGCGCGGCCGTCACCCCGGCCACCGACGTGTTCTCGCTGGGCGCCACGCTCGCCTACGCGGCGACGTCCGACTCGCCCTTCGGGCACGGCAGTTCCGAAGTGATGCTGTACCGGGTGGTGCACGAGGAGGCGCAGCTGAACGGGGTCCCCGACGCGCTGGCTCCCCTCGTACGGGCCTGTCTGGCGAAGGATCCCGAGGAGCGGCCCAGCACGCTGCAACTGTCGCTGCGGCTCAAGGAGATCGCGGCCCGTGAGGCGCAGGGCCTCGCCGACGTCCGGCCGCCCGCCCCGCGCGGTGACCCGGACCGGCCGACCGGGCGGCTCGCCGAGCAGTACGCCGACCAGCGCACCCAGCGGCGGCCGGGTGGCACCCAGGGCTCGCAGGGCACTCCCCCGCCGCGCACGGGCGGCGGTTCGCGGTCGGGCACGCGTCCGACGCCTGCGCGCAACACGACCCGCTCGGGCAACCGGCCCGGACCGCGGTCGGGCACCCGTCCGGGACCTCGCACCACCGGGACCGGCCGGCGGCCGGCCAACCCGCGGCTGCTGCGCCAGCGGCTCTTCGTCTTCGTGGTGGTGACGCTGATGGTGGCCCTCGGCATCGCGGCGGCCCAGGGCTGCCAGGGCCCGGCGCGCGGACTCGGCGGCGGTCGCGAGGGCGTCCGCCAGGAGCAGCCGTACGCGCCGCCGCCCACCGGGGAACGGCCGGACCGGCCGGACCGGCAGCACCGGAGTGCCGTCCAGTAGGACGGTGAGGCTCGCGGGCGGCCCGTCGCCGTTGGCGGGCGGGTGATCCGTCGGCGTTGAGCGGGTGCGTGATCCGTCGCCGTTGGGAGTGCGGGTGATCCGTCGGCGTCAGCCCTGGGGGCGGCGCAGCGCTGTCAGGCCTGCGGGCGGCCCGTCGCCACCGCGTAGAAGGCGACCGCGGCCGCCGCGCCGACATTGAGCGAGTCGACGCCGTGGGCCATCGGGATGCGGACCCACTCGTCCGCGGCCACCAGGGCCTGGGTGGACAGGCCGTCGCCCTCCGCGCCGAGCATCAGGGCGACCCGGTCCATCTTGTGGGGCGCGGCCTCGTCCAGGGTCTTGGCCTTCTCGTCGGGGGTGAGCGCGAGAAGGGTGAAGCCGGCCTCGCGGACCGACTCCAGGCCCTTGGGCCAGGTCTCCAGACGGGCGTACGGCACGGAGAAGACCGCGCCCATGGAGACCTTCACGCTGCGGCGGTACAGGGGGTCGGCGCAGTCCGGGGAGAGCAGCACGGCGTCCATGCCGAGGGCGGCGGCGGAGCGGAAGATCGCGCCGATGTTGGTGTGGTCGTTGACCGACTCCATGACGACCACCCGGCGGGCGGACTGCAGGAGTTCGTCCGCCGTCGGCAGCGGCTTGCGCTGCATGGACGCGAGGGCGCCGCGGTGCACGTGGTAACCGGTGACCTGCTCGGCGAGCTCCGGGCTGACGGCGTACACCGGGGCCGGGAGTTCGTCGATGACGTCGCGCATGACGTCGACCCACTTGGCGGAGAGCAGCATCGAGCGCATCTCGTAGCCGGTGTCCTTGGCCCGTCTGATGACCTTCTCGCCCTCGGCGATGAACAGGCCCTCGGCGGGTTCGCGCTTGCGGCGCAGCTCCACGTCGGTCAGACCCGTGTAGTCGCGCAGACGCGGGTCGTCGGGGTCCTCAACGGTGATGAGATCGGCCACAGGGTGATACTGCCTTGTCCTGGGTGTGGTGCCAACGGCTGGGAACGGGTTGGTTACCCGGGGTTACTCGGTCTGCTTCCCCGGGATCCGCACGCCCACGTTCACGACCTCACCGACGACGATGACGGCCGGGGGCTTCACGTCCTGGGTGCGGACGGTGTCGGCGACCGTTTCGAGGGTGGCGTCCACGCGGCGCTGGGCGGCGGTGGTGCCTTCCTGGACCAGGGCGACGGGGGTGCCGGGCGACTTGCCGTGGTCCATGAGCGTACGGGCGATGGCGCCGATCTTGTCGACGCCCATGAGGATCACCAGCGTGCCGGTGAGCTTCGCGAGGGACTGCCAGTCGACCAGCGAGCGCTCGTCGTCGGGGGCGACATGGCCGCTGACCACCGTGAACTCGTGGGCGACCCCGCGGTGCGTGACCGGGATGCCGGCGGCGCCCGGGACCGAGATCGAGCTGGAGATGCCGGGAACGACCGTGCAGGCGATGCCCACTTCGGCGAGCGCCTGCGCCTCCTCCATGCCGCGGCCGAAGACGAAGGGGTCCCCGCCCTTCAGCCGGACGACCGACTTGCCCTGCCTGGCGTGCTCGATGAGCGCGTTGTTGATGGCCTCCTGGGCCATGAAACGGCCGTAGGGGATCTTGGCCGCGTCGATCACCTCGACGTGCGCGGGGAGTTCGGCGAGCAGGTCGCGCGGGCCCAGGCGGTCCGCGATGACCACGTCCGCCTCCGCGAGCAGCCGGCGGCCGCGGACCGTGATCAGGTCCGGGTCGCCGGGGCCGCCGCCGACCAGGGAGACGCCCGGCGTACGGGTGCGGAAGTGGGGCGCCACCAGGGTGCCGTCGCGCAGCCCCTCGACCACCGCGTCGCGGACGGCGGCGGTGTGGCGGGGGTCGCGGCCGCGGGCGTCGGTGGTGAGCACGGCGACGGTCACGCCCTCGCTGTGGCCGGTGGCCGGGGTCCAGGCGGTGGCCGCGTCGGCGTCGTCGGAGCGGACGCACCAGACGCGGTGCCGCTCGGCCTCCGCGGAGGCCGCGGTGTTCGCCGCCGGGTCGCGGGTGGCGATGAGCGCGTACCAGGCGTCGGCGAGGTCACCGTCCTCGTACGGCCGCCTCGTCCAGGCGATCTCGCCCGCGTCCGCCATCGCCTCGACGGAGGGCGTGGCCTCGGGCGAGACGAGGTGGATGTCCGCGCCGGCCGCGATGAGTGCAGGAAGGCGGCGCTGGGCCACCTGGCCGCCGCCGAGGACGACTACGCGGCGACCGGCGAGGCGGAGGCCTACGAGGTAGGCGGGGTGTTCGGCCATGGGGGTGCGGCTCCCTCGTGCGGGGTGGTGCGGGACGGGGCTCTGCGGCTCTGGGTGAGCCCCTGACGTGCGGATTTTAGGGTGCGGGTGCGGGGCGTGGTCGCGGCGGGTCGGGGGTTTCCTTCCCCGGGCACACCCCTCCCCGAAACCGGTGCCCCGCCCCGGACTCCGTGCGTACCGCCGCGAGGGCCTACTTCTCGGTCACTCCCGCCGAGTCGAACGTCGCCACCTCGTGCATGGCGCGTGCCGTGCTCTGGACCATCGGCAGGGCCAGCAGGGCGCCCGTGCCCTCGCCCAGCCGCAGGTCGAGGTCGACCAGCGGGCGCAGGCCCAGCTTGTTGAGGGCGGCGACATGGCCGGGCTCCGCGCTGCGGTGACCCGCGATGCAGGCGGCCAGCACCTCGGGGGCGATCGCGCGGGCCACCAGGGCGGCGGCGCCGGCGCTGACGCCGTCCAGGATCACCGGGGTGCGCAGGGACGCGCCGCCGAGCAACAGGCCCACCAGCGCGGCGTGTTCGAAGCCGCCGACCGCGGCGAGGACGCCGATGGGATCGGCCGGGTCCGGCTGGTGGACCTCGAGGGCGCGGCGCACGACCTCGGTCTTACGGGCCAGGGTCTCGTCGTTGATGCCCGTGCCCCGGCCGGTCACCTCGCTCGGGTCGGTCCCGGTGAAGACCGAGATCAGGGCCGCCGACGCGGTGGTGTTGGCGATGCCCATCTCGCCCGTGAGCAGGGCCCTGTTGCCGGCCGCCACGAGGTCCCGGGCCGTCTCGATGCCCACTTCGATGGCCGCCTTGGCCTCCTCGCGGGTCATCGCGGGGCCGGTGGTCATGTCGGAGGTGCCCGCGCGGATCTTGCGCGGCAGCAGGCCCGGGGTCGCGGGCAGCTCCGAGGCGACACCCACGTCGATGACGCAGACCTCGGCGCCCACCTGGTTGGCGAACGCGTTGCAGACCGCTCCGCCGCCCAGGAAGTTGGCCACCATCTGGGCGGTGACCTCCTGCGGCCAGGGAGTGACGCCCTGGGCGTGCACACCGTGGTCACCGGCGAAGATCGCGACCGCCGCGGGCTCCGGGATCGGCGGCGGGCACTGGCGGGACAGACCGGACAGCTGGGCGGAGATGATCTCCAGCATGCCGAGCGCGCCCGCCGGCTTCGTCATCCGCTTCTGCCGGTCCCAGGCCTCACCGAGCGCCTTGGCGTCGAGCGGGCGGATGTTGGAGACCGTCTCGGCGAGCAGGTCGTGCGGCTCCTCACCGGGCAGCGCGCGACGGCCGTACGTCTCCTCGTGGACGACCCAAGACAGCGGGCGGCGCTTGGACCAGCCGGCCTGCATCAGCTCGGGCTCGTCCGGGAACTCGTCGACGTATCCGACACAGAGGTACGCCACGACCTCCAGATGGTCGGGCAGGCCCAGGGCGCGGACCATCTCCCGCTCGTCGAAGAAGCTGACCCAGCCGACGCCGAGACCCTCGGCGCGCGCGGCGAGCCAGAGGTTCTCGACCGCGAGTGCGGAGGAGTACGGAGCCATCTGCGGCTGCGTGTGGCGGCCCAGGGTGTGCCGGCCGCCGCGAGTCGGGTCGGCGGTGACCACGATGTTCACCGGGGTGTCGAGGATGGCCTCGATCTTCAGTTCCTTGAACTGCTTCGCGCGGCCCTTGGGGAGCGACTTGGCGTACGCCTCGCGCTGGCGGGCCGCCAGTTCGTGCATCGCCCGCCGGGTGTCGGCGGAGCGGATGACCACGAAGTCCCAGGGCTGGGAGTGGCCGACGGAGGGCGCGGTGTGGGCCGCCTCCAGGACGCGGAGCAGGACGTCGTGCGGGATCGGGTCGCTGCGGAAGCCGTTGCGGATGTCACGGCGCTCGCGCATGACCCGCAGCACGGCCTCGCGCTCGGCCTCGTCGTACCCGGGCGCGGCGGGGCCGGTGGACTCTCGTACGTCTTCCACTGCGGCCGTGCTCTCTTCCTGGTCGGCGCCCTGGGTGTCCAGGTCGTCCGCCTGCTGTGCGACTACGGATTCCAGGTCCGCCACGGGCGGTTCCGGTACGAGGGCCGCCTCGGCCTCGCGGGGGGCGGGCACGGCCACGGGGTCTTCGGGAGCGGGGAACTCCGCCGGGGCCAAGGATTGCGCGGCGGCAAGGGGCTCCGGGGTCTCTTCGAACGCCGGGGGCTCGGTGGCGGCCGGGGTGAGCCCGGGCGCCGGCTGCTCGTCCGGTGCGGAGTCCTCCTCCGCCGGAAGAGGCGGGACGGTCATGGCGTGCGGCGGCGTCGGGGCCAGGTGCGGCGTGGTCGGCACCGAGCCCTCCACGGGCACGAACCGGCCGATGGTGTGGTCCGCCTGGACCTCCAGGGGCGCGCCGGACAGCTCCGCGGAGTCGCCGGGGACGGTCGGGCCGTGCGCCCGGCCCGCGGAGTCGGGCTCCTGGCCCGCGGCCGCACGGGCGGGCGCCGCATAAGCGCCGACCCCGACCGGAACGCCGTACGACGGCTCGGCGACGGACTCGGTGAGCTGGTGGGCGTGGGGTGCCTGCGAGGCGGCCACCGCACGGCCCTGCGAGGCGTCCACCGGCACCGGCGCGTGAACCGCGTGGACCGCGCCGGCCGGGTGCGACACCTCGGCCGCCGGCGGCTGGGGGGCGGCGACGGCCTGCTCGGGCTCCGCGTAGGACCCCGTGTCCGCAAATTGGACGACCGGTTCCGGGATGTGGACACCAGTGTCGGCCGGATCCGCGAACGGGACCGCGGCGTCGTGCGTCCCGGGCTCGGCGGGAGTCAGGGCGAGGTCGGGGACCGGCGGCTGGGCGGCGTACGGGTCCTGCGCGGGTGCGGTGAACTCGCCCTCCGGGGAGGCCGGTTCCGGGGCAGCGGCGTGCGAGGACGCGTGGGGTGCAGCGGGCGCGGACGGCTGAATGCCGTCCGGGAGCGCGGAGTCGCCCGCCGACTGTGCGGCGTCCTGACCGGTCGCGAAGGCGTCGGGCAAGGGCTCGACGAGGGGTGCTACGTGCGCGTCCGGCCCACCGTCCGCGATGGAGGCGCCCGTCTCGGCGACCGGCACGGCGTCGGGAGCCTGCGCGGTCTCCGGGTCCTCGGCGGCGGGATGGGCTTCCGGCGTCAGCGGACCGGGAGCCGCGTCCCAGGCGTCAGGGGACGCGGGCGCGGCTTGCGGAGACTCGGCGATGCCGACCGCCGGCGGGATTTCCGCGGGCTGCCCGGCCGGGGCGCTCCCCGGATCGAACTGCGCTTCCGTGACCTGCGGCGATTCGTCGCCCGGCCCGGCCTCGGCGCTCGGGGCGTGCTCCGGGACGACCGTTTCTGCAGCCTGGCCCTCGGCGCCCGGTTCGGCGTTCGTCGGCGCCATCGAGGGCACCGACTGCGGTGCGGCTCCCCAGGGCGCCCCCTGGGGCGGAACGTCCGCGAGCTGCGGGACGTCGAGGTACTCGGGACCCATCGTCGGCGGCCCGGACTGCCGTACGGGCACGGCGCCGGCCGGTGCGCCCGCGGGGCCGCGGTCCGCGAGCGAGCGGACCGGGCTCGACGAGCCGTCCGGGGTCGGCGGGCCGAGGTGCAGCGGGCGGCGGGGCGGAGTCGGCTGCGGGGCGGGCGCCTGGGCCGGCATCCGGACACCGCTGAGATCGACCGAGCCGCTGTCCCGGCCGGCCGTCTCGTGCGGACCCGGCTCGTCACCGAGCTGCGGGCCGGAGTCGGGGGCAAGCAGCGGACCGGAGTCGGAGGAAAGCTGCGGACCCGGTTCGGCGGCGACCTGCGGGTCGGCCTCCTGACCGAGCTGCGGACCCGGCTCGGGGGCCGACAGCGGGCCGGGCTCGGCGGCGAACTGCGGGGCGGGCTCGGGCACGAACTGCGGGGCCGGCTCCTGGCCGAGCTGCGGGCCGGACTCAGGGGCGAACTGCGGGGCGGACTCGTGGGGGTACTGCGCGCCCGGCTCGTGGGCGAGGGGCATCGGCGCCGGCGGCGGCACCTCGTTGCCCCAGGCGCCCTGCGCGCCCGGCATGAGGAGCAGGTCGTCGTCCTCGGCGGGGGTCTCGGAGGGGTCGAGGAAGGTGTACGCACCGGGCGCGGAGACGCCCGGCTGCTCCACCATGCCTGCGTTCTCCGGCACTCCCTCGCCCGGGACCTGGCCGGTGTCGGTCATGCGTACCCCTCGCCCATCGGTTGATGCTCCTACGACCAGCCCGCCCGGAACGGCGCACCGACCGCTCCCCCGTCATGAAGAACGAGCGTGCGTGCCCGGCGGCACGAACGACCCGCCTGGAAAGCAGACAAAGCCACTAACTGGCATTGTCGCGGTCGTTCCGCCGTCGCGACAGCTTGATCCGCAACGGCCCGCTGTGGACTGCGCCACGTTGCGCGTCCCCCGGTTCTCGCCGTACCACACCCACCCCAAAAGGGGCGCGTTTTCGGGACATTGGCCGACGAAGCGCCGGGCAGCCGAGAGCGGTACAACGATCGACCAGCCTACCGCGCGCAGTACGACAAACGGATCACGGGGCGCGATCGGGGAGAAGTCCGGTGAGCAGGAACGCAACGCTCCGTTCCGTCTCCGTCCAGGCTTTCGTGTCGAGTTCGACGGACTGCAGGAGCGCGCACTCGACCTGGTATCCGTGCTCCGTCAGCTCCCTGCCGACGAGTTCGGCCGCGTCACGGGTCGCCGCGTGCGTCACGATGCGCTGCGGGCGGCGGTCGACGACGGCGGAGACCACCGCGGATCCCCCGCCGCCGATGCGTACGACGTCGGGTTCGGGGAGGTTCTCCAGGATGTGCGGGGCGGCGCCGTGCACGATGTGCATCTGCACACCGAAGCGGCGGGCGGCCTCCTCGGTGCGGGCGCAGGCCCCCTGGTTCCGGTCGACCGCGATGACCGCGGCGCCGGTCCTGGCGGCCTCGGTGGCGAAGGCGCCGCTGCCCGAGCCGATGTCCCAGACGAGGTCACCGACGCGCGGGCCCAGCCGGGCGAGTTGCGCGGCCCGCAGCAGCTCGGTCTCGCCTTCGCCGAGCGCACCGCCGTACGCCTTCGCGGGCAGCGCCCAGCCGCGGGGACCCGCACCCGGTTCACGGCCGGCGATCCAGCCGCCGCCCTCGGCCGCGGCCACGAAACCGCCGATGACGATGACGACGCTGGGGTCCCGCCAGGTGTGGTCGGCGACCTTGTCCGAGGTGAGGATCGTGACCCGCTCGCGTACGGTGCCGAGTTCCTCGCAGATGACGAAGGTGCGGTGCACCCCTTCCATGAGCAGACCGAGTTCGGCGGGTCCGGCGCCGGGCGAGGTGAGGACGGCGACCTTGGTGTGCGCGCGGCATACATTCACCGCCCGTCGCAGGGTGCGGGGGTGTGCGACGACCACTTGTGCGTCGTCCCAGGGCATGCCCGCGCGGGCGAAGGCGGCGGCCACCGAGGAGACCGCGGGGACGACCTCGACCTCCAGGCCGAACTCGGGGTCGCGCAGGGTGCGGACGACGCCGAAGAAACCGGGATCCCCGTCGGCGAGCACGACAGCGGTGCCGCGATGGCCCGCGACCCGGCGGGCGGCGAGGGCGACGCTGCCGAGTCGAACACGTTCGGCGGTCGCGGGCACCTCGGGGAGTTCGAGGTGGTGGGCCGCGCCTGCCACCAGCGTGGCGGCGCCGAGAGCGGAGCGCGCCGCGGCGGTCAGCGGCGAGCCGTCGCAGCCGATCACCGTGACCCGGTCGGCCATCGTCGTCAGTCTCCAGAGGGTTTTCGCGGCTCGTCAGTGGGACAGTTCGTACGCGGGGGCTCCGTGAGGGTACCTGGTGAAGCTGAGCGGCGCCGCCACGGGCCGGGCGGGGTGTGGGAGCGATCCCACGGGTGCGGTTCCGGTCGGCCGGCTGCGAGAGCCCGGTTGCGGGTGTCGGCCTCCGGCGGGCCGTCGGGGCCCGCGTGGTGTCAGTTCCAGTCCGAGTACGACGTGAAACCGTTTGTGTCGGCCAGTTCTTCGGCGACGCCTTCGAGGTCCTCCGGGAGCAGGCTCCACACGATGAAGTCGGTGCGCAGGTCGGCCCAGGTGCCGTCCTCGGTGCGGGCGCGGGCTATGCAGGCGTTGCGCAGGACGCCCTCGCTGATGCAGCCGATCTTCTGCGCGACCTGCTGGGAGGCCGTGTTGTCGGCCGCCGTACGCAGTTCGATGCGTTCGAACTTCTGGTCGCGGAACAGCCATTGGGCGGTGGCGAGTGCCGCTTCGGAGGCGTAGCCCTCGCCGCGGGCCCAGGGGGCGACGATGTACGAGAGTTCGGTGGAGCGGACGTGCCAGTTCGTCTTGCCGAGCTGGATGACGCCGACCAGGCGCTGGGTGAGGAACTCCGCGACGGCGAAGTCGAGTCCGCGTCCCGCCGTGCGCTCGGCGGGCGCGTAGTCGCGGATCCAGTCGCGGGCACCGTCCTCCGTGAAGGGCTGCGGGACCGATGTCCAGGCCGCGACCATCTCGTCGTTCATCATCTCGGCCAGGGCCGGCGCGTCGTCGTCCTCGAGCGGGCGCAGCACCAACCGGTCCGTGCTGATGGAGATGCCGGGGAAGGTGCTCGTCATGCGCCGCTCCGTAACCTTCGGAAACCTACGGGCCGTCGGAAGTCGTCGGGCCTGCTGAACTGCCCAGCATGCAGCATGCAAGCCCCCGACCGCACCACGGGGTCCACTCCTGGTGAAGAGTGGACCCCGTGTGGTGACTGGTGTGTCAGCCGGAGGTGACCGGCAGGACCGAGCCCTTGTACTTGTCCTCGATGAACTTCTTCACCTCGGGAGAAGTGAGGAGCTTCGCGAGCTTCTTCACCCGCGGGTCGTCCTCGTTGCCCCTCTTGACGGCCAGGAGGTTCGCGTAGGGGTTGTCCTTCGCGGACTCCAGGAGGACGGCGTCCTTGGTGGGACTGAGCCCCGCGTCCTGGGCGTAGTTGTTGTTGATGACCGCGGCGCCCACGTCGTCGAGCGAGCGCGGCAGCTGGGCCGGTTCGAGCTCCTTGAACGTCAGGTGCTTCGGGTTGGACGCGATGTCCGCGGGGGACGCGTCCGTTCCGGCGCCCTTCTTGAGCGTGATGACGCCCTTGGAGGCGAGGAGTTTGAGCGCGCGGCCCTCGTTGGTGGTGTCGTTGGGCACGGCGACGGTGGCTCCGTCGGCGAGCCCGGTGACGTCCTTCACCTTCTTCGAGTACACGCCCATGGGCGGCAGGTACGCCTTGACGACCGACACCAGGTCCGTGCCCTTGGACTTGTTGAACTCGTCCAGGTAGGGCTGGTTCTGGTACAGGTTCGCGTCGAGCGAGCCCTCCTGGAGCGCGGTGTTCGGCAGGACGTAGTCCGTGAACTCCCTGACCTCCAGGTCGAGTCCCGCCTTCGCGGCGAGGTCCTTCTTGATGTACGCGAGGACCTCGCCGGCCGGGACCGCGGTGGCGCCGACGACCAGCGCGTCGTCACCGCCGCTGCCCGAGCCGGAGTCCGAGCCCGAGCCGCAGGCGGTCAGGCCCAGGCCGAGGGCGAGTGCGGCGGACACCGCGGATATGACGTGCTTGCGCATCGCGATCGCTCCTTGGAACAACGTGCTCAGAACGACGGGATGACGGAGCCGTCGTACTTGTCCTCGATGAACTTCTTGACCTCGGGAGAGGTGAGGAGCTTCGCGAGCTTCTTCACCCGCGGGTCGTCCTCGTTGCCCTTCTTGACCGCGAGGAAGTTGCCGTACGGGTTGTTCTTCGCGGACTCCAGGACGAGGGCGTCCTTCGAGGGCTTGAGGTCGGACTCGATGGCGTAGTTGCCGTTGATCACCGCGGCGTCGACGTCGTCCAGGGAGCGCGGGGTCTGAGCCGCCTCCAGCTCCTTGAACTTGAGGTTCTTCGGGTTCTTCGCGATGTCCTTGGGGGTCGCGTCGTTGCCCGCGCCGTCCTTGAGCGTGATGATCCCGTTGGCGGCGAGGAGCTTGAGCGCGCGCGCCTCGTTGACCGTGTCGTTCGGGACGGCGACCGTCGCACCGCTCTTGAGGTCGTCGGCCTTCTTGACCTTGTGCGAGTACAGGCCCAGCGGCTCCAGGTGCACCGTGACGACGGGCACGATGTGGGTGCCCTTCTTCTGGTTGAAGTCGTCGAGGTACGGCTGGTTCTGGAAGTAGTTCGCACCCACGGACCCGTCCTCGGTCGCCGTGTTCGGCGTGACGTAGTCGGTGAACTCCCTGACCTGCAGGTCGAGGCCCGCCTTCTTCGCCAGGTGGTCCTTGACGTAGTCGAGGATCTCGGCGTGCGGGACCGGGCTGGCGGCGACCACCAGCGGGCCGTCGGAGCCGGCGGAGGAGGAGTCCTTGTCCGAGCCGCAGGCGGAGAGCCCGAGGGTGAGGGATCCGGCGGCGAGGACAGCGGTGGTGATCTTGGCGGTGTTACGCACGAAAAGTGCCTTTCCTTATGAGCGGAGCAGCCCCGTCGGTGGGTGAACGGGGAGTTCTGGGTCAGGTCGTCGTGACGGCGCGGATCAGCTGTTCTTGACGGCGCGGGTCAGCTCTTCTTGACGGCGTCGGTCGCGACCGTGCCGGGGAAGATCCCGCTGAAGGGGCGGAAGAGCAGCAGCGGCCCGGACTTCGCGGCCCGCCGGTGCAGCGCACGGGCGGCGAAGTCGCCGCCGAACTGCAGCAGGGAGATGGCGACGGCCAGGACGGCCACGGTGATCCACATCAGGCCGGTCTCGAAGCGCTGGTAGCCGTACCGGATGGCGATGTCGCCGAGTCCGCCGGCGCCGACCGTGCCCGCCATGGCCGAGTAGCCGATGAGCGCGATGACCGTCGTGGTGGCCCCGGAGATCAGGGACGGCAGGGCCTCGGGGACGAGAACGCTGCGTACCGTCTTCCAGGTGCTGCCGCCCATCGACTGCACGGCCTCGACGAGTCCGTCGTCCACTTCGCGGACCGACATCTCGACGAGGCGCGCATAGAACGGGATCGCCCCGATCGCGAGCGGCACGATCGCCGCCTCCCGGCCGATCGTCGTTCCGGTGATGGTGCGGGTGAAGGTCATCAGCGCGACCATCAGGATGATGAACGGCATCGAGCGGGCGATGTTCACGATCTGCCCGATGACCTTGTTGGCCACGATGTTCTGGAGCAGTCCGCCGCGGTCGGTGAGGACCAGCAGAAGGCCGAGCGGAAGTCCGCCGACGATCGCTATGAGCGTGGACCAGCCGACCATGTAGAGCGTGTCCCAACACGCCTGGGACAGCAGCGGCTGTATCTCCGACCAGGTCACTTGGCACCTTCCTTCACCAGCACGGGCTCCTGGCCCAGGACCTCGATCCCCAGCCCCTGCTCACGCAGGAATCCGATCGGCACCACGTTGTCGTCGTAACGGCCGGGCAGTTCGATGCGCATCCGGCCGACCTGCCGGCCCGCGACGGTGTCCATCGCGGCGCCGAGGATCGAGATGTCGATGTTGTACGTGCGCGAGAGCTGCGAGATGACGGGCTGCGTGGCGGCCTCGCCCTGGAAGGTGACGTCGATGACGGTGCGGTCCTCGCCGGAGGCGTCGCCGTTCACCGGGAAGAGGGCGGCCGCGAGTTCGGAGCCGGGCGTCGCGAGGAGTCCGCTGACGGTGCCGGACTCGACGATCTTCCCGTTCTCCATGAGGGCGGCCGAGTC
The DNA here is from genome assembly GCF_042723265.1 of Streptomyces sp. NPDC058371. Taxonomy (NCBI): domain Bacteria; kingdom Bacillati; phylum Actinomycetota; class Actinomycetes; order Kitasatosporales; family Streptomycetaceae; genus Streptomyces; species Streptomyces sp. NPDC058371. The sequence goes on from NZ_JBHXJC010000013.1 coordinate 79,724, forward strand.
GCAGATCGACTTGACCACGTCCATCTCGTGGGTGATGAGCAGGACGGTCAGGCCCAGCTGCCGGTTCAGGTCGCGCAGCAGCTGGAGGATGGAACGGGTGGTCTCGGGGTCGAGGGCGCTGGTCGCCTCGTCGGAGAGCAGCACCTTCGGGTCGCCGGCCAGGGCGCGGGCGATGCCGACCCGCTGCTTCTGACCGCCGGAGAGCTGCGCCGGGTAGGCCTTGGCCTTGTCGGTGAGACCGACCAGGTCGAGGAGTTCGAGTGCCCTGCGCGAGCGCTCCTTGCCGGAGATGCCGAGGATCTCCAGGGGCAGCTCGACGTTGTCCTGGACGGTGCGCGAGGACAGCAGGTTGAAGTGCTGGAAGACCATGCCGATGCGACTGCGCGCCTTGCGCAGCTCCCGGCCGGCGCGAGGTCCGCGGCCGGCCAGGGCGGTGAGGTCCTGTCCGGCGACCGTCACGGTGCCGGCGGTCGGGCGCTCCAGCAGATTGACGCAGCGGATGAGCGAGGACTTGCCGGCGCCGGACTGGCCGATGACGCCGTACACCTCGCCTTCGCGTACGTGCAGATCGACCCCGTCGAGGGCGGTCACCTCACGGCCGCGCGAGCGATAGACCTTGGTCAGGCCCGTTGTCGTGATCACTGGGTTTCCGTCACTGTCGAGTGCAGGGCGTGGGTGTGCCCGGGCACGGGTGCATTCGGTCGGGAACGCGGCACGGTTCTCGCGGAGGCGGTCGAACCGGGGAGAACGTGTGCGCGGAGGCCGGCTCAGTCACGTACCGGGTACGGACACGGCGCAGCTGTCTCGCTTCGGGGCGCGAGGCTCAGGGTGGTGCGGGGGCCCTCAGAAGGCGCACATTCGACACATACAACGAACACCGGGCGTCGTGGTCGCCTCGGTCGCAAGGGTGCGGCTGCTCGTCGTGGTCATGGGATCAAGTAAAGCAGACGTATAGCCGGGGACCGCCACCGCTGTCCGAATAGCGGACAGCGGTGGACAGTTGTCAGGCCCGGGGCGAGATCTCGACTCCTTCGCCGGTGACCAGCGCGGACAGGGCCGAGAGGTCCTGAACCACCAGGTCGGCGTCCAGCTCCGCCGCCTCGTGGGTTGTGGCCAACGCCACGGTGGTCATACCGGCGGCGCGGCCCGAGCGCAGCCCGGCCGGGGCGTCCTCGAAGACCACACAGCGGGCCGGGTCGACGCCCAGTTCGCGGGCGGCGAGCAGGTAGGGCTCCGGGTCGGGCTTGCCGCGGGTGATGTCGTCGGCGGCGATCAGCGTCTTGGGCCGGATCCCGACCTCGGCGAGCCGGGCCTCGGCCAGCCGCCGGGTGGCCGAGGTGACGACGGCCCAGCGGTGGGCGGGCAGCGCGTCGAGCAGCGCGAGCGTGCCGGGCAGCGCCACGACTCCGCCCGGTACGTCCTCGACCTCCAGCTGCTCGATGCGCGCGACGGCCTCGGGCACCCGCTGGGCGGGAAGCAGATCGGCGGCTATCTCGACGGCGGTACGGCCGTGCAGTTCGACCCGGGCGAAGTCCTCGGCGGAGATGCCGTACTCCTCGGCCCAGCGCGTCCAGCACCGGTGGACCGAGTCGAGGGATGAGACGAGCGTCCCGTCGTTGTCGAACAGCAGGGCATCAGCGTGGATCTTCATGTCTTCGACCCTACGGGGGACCCCGGGGGCGAGCGCATCGGGTCTTTTGGCCCGTAATAGGGTCGCGGCATGCTTGATGCCCTGACGGTCGCGACCGCCGTAGCCGCGCTCGTGCTCGCCGCCTGGTGCGGCTGGGCCGCCTACCGAGATCAGCCCACCAAGGACTGGCACTTCATCGGCATGGCCGTGGTGTCACTGCTCGCCGTGGTGCAGCTGGTCGTCGGCATCGTCCAGCTGGCGCGCGGCGAGAAGCCGGACCAGGGCACGACGATCTTCGTGGCGTATCTGCTCGGCGCCGTCGCCTGCATCCCGGCCGCGGGCTTCATGTCGCTGGCGGAGCGCACCCGCTGGGGTTCGATCACGGTGGCGGCCGGCGGCGCCGTCCTCGCCGTACTGGAGGTGCGGCTCTATGACATCTGGGGAGGCTGAGATGACGGCCACGGACGAGAACGGGCCCGCACCTCAGGAGGACGGACCACCGGCGGCGGACCCGACGGGCGAGCAGCGGACCCGGCTGATCAGCGGGCCCGGCATGCTGCTGGTCTGGCTGTACGGCGTGATGGTCGTCGGGGCGGTGTCGCGCTCGGCCGTACAGATCTCGACGGAGTTCGACAAGGCCCCGCTCGCCTACTCGCTGTCCGCGGTCGCCGGGGTCGTCTACGGCTTCATCACGTACTCGCTCGTGCGCGGCGGCGAGCGGGCCCGCAGGGCGGCGCTGGTGTGCTGCGCCGCCGAGCTCGCCGGAGTCCTGACGGTCGGCACGTGGACGCTGGTGGAGCCGTCCGCCTTCCCCGACGCGACCGTGTGGTCGGACTACGGGATGGGCTATCTCTTCATCCCGGTGCTGCTGCCGCTGTCGGCGATGTACTGGCTGCGGAGGCGTTCCGCCGGCGGGCGGTAGCAACCCGCCGCGGGGCGTGGCCGGTTCCGCGCGCCCCGCAGGGCGCGCGGCCCACTCCCCTACGCCGTCGTCGCGTACGACCCGGCCGGGGCCTGCTTCTCCAGGACGATCATGGGTACGCCGTCGTCACCCTTGGAGGTGCCGACCGCCTGGTAGCCCACGCGCCGGTACAGACGGAGACCGCTCTCGCTGCGGTGGCCGGTGTGCAGCCGGAAGGTCTTGGCGCCGCGCTCGTCGGCCAGGGCCCCTTCGGCGGCGCGCAGCAGCCGGGCACCGATCCCGTGGCCCTGGAGGCGCGGGTGCACACAGAGCTTGCCGATGGCTGCGGTGCCGTCGACATCCGCGGTGCCGCGCACCGAGCCGACCACTTCCTCGCCGAGGCGCGCCACGAACACGCAGTCACCGGCGACCTCCGCGCGGACCGAGTCGAGACTCTGGACGAGCGGATCAATACGGTAGTTGCCGTACAGCGCGGCCTCACTCTGGAAGCACAGGTACTGCAGCCTGAAGATCTGCTCGGCGTCCCGCTCGGTCGCCACGGAGATGGTCACGCTCATGCCCATGTGTGCACGCCTCCCGCTCACCTGTTCAGCCGTTGTCCCTCACTCCTATCCCCGTGGTTCGCGGGCCGCAACCTCCGGCGCGAGCAATCGACGCAGACATCCCAGACATCTGGAACGTTCCGGGCCAAGGCTGCCCTGTGACATACCCAACTCGCCTGCGATCTCGCGATAGGTCAGGTCCTTCGGGGAGAGCAGCGCGGCCAGCAGGCTCGGGCAGCGGCCGGGCAGTCGGCGTACCGCGTCGTGCAGGGCGCGATGACGGGCGGCGGTGAGCGCCTGCTGCTCGGGGCCCGAGACGTGGTCGTCGGCGGGCTCGGAGGAGTACGGCCGTTCCAGGCGGGCGGTGCGGCGGCTGCGGCGGGCCTCGGAGCGCACGGCACGGCGCAACCACCCTTGCGGGTCAACGGGTGGGCCATCCGTGTCGAGGCGTTCCAGGAGGCGCAGCCAGACGGCCTGCTCCAGATCGTTCTGCTCCGCGCCGGACGCATATGCCTCCGCGGACGCCTCGGCCGCGAGCAGCGGGCTCAGGGTGGCCACCATGTCTTGTGTCATATGCGGCACGACGCGGCCGCCCCGGCGCGAGGTTGCCGGAGCGGCCGACTGTCACCCCATCCGGGGTGGCGGGGTCATCCGTTGACGAAGTCCGCGCGGGCCAGCAGCGCGGTGTCGGCGTTGTCGGAGAAGACGCCGTCGATGCCCGTCTCGAAGTACGTCCGGAAGGCGCCGAACACGTCGCCGTAGGCGTTCGGGTCGGTGCCCTTCTTGAAGTTGGCCGGCAGGAAGGTGTTCTCGTTGCGCATGGTGTACGGGTGCAGGACCAGGCCCGCTTCGTGCGCGTCGTCGACCAGAGTGGTCGGCGTGGTGAGGTTGCCGTTCGCGTCCTTCGGGATGATCAGGTCGAGCGTGGGGCCGATGCCCTGCGCGAACGACGCCAGCCACGCCAGACCCTCGGGCTTGATCAGGTCCGCCACCGTGCGCGGGTCGCCCGACTCCACGAAGTCCCACGGACGGGTGTTGGCCGTGGACAGGAGCACCGCGAGCGGGTTGCCCACGAGCTCGTTCATGCGCTGGAGGCTGGTCGGCTCGAAGGACTGGATGATGACCGGCGAGTTCTTCTTGTCCTTGCCGTACTTGCGCAGCAGCCTGGCGAGCCGCTCCTCGGTGCCGAGGCCGAGCTTGCGGAAGTACGTGGGGTGCTTCAGCTCCGGGTAGATCCAGACCTGCTTGCCGCGCTTGCGGGTCTGCTCGTCCTGCCAGCGGAGCACCTCTTCGAAGGTGGGGATCTCCCAGCGGCCGTTGTAGATCGTGTTCCGCTGACGGGTGGCGGGGATGCGCTCGATGGCGCGCAGGGTCTTCAGCTCGGCGAGCGTGAAGTCCTCGGTGAACCAGCCGGTGGTGGCGACCCCGTCGAGACTCTTGGTCGTCTTGCGGTCGGCGAACTCGGGGTGCGCCGCGACATCGGTCGTCCCGCCGATTTCCGGCTCGTGACGGCATACGAGGTGACCGTCCCTGGTGGGCACGAGGTCACCCGCCTCGATCACGTGCGCACCCAGGTCGAGGGCCAGCTGGTACGAGCCGAAGGTGTGCTCCGGGCGGTAGCCGCTGGCCCCGCGGTGCCCGATGACCGTCGGCTTGGGCAGGCTCTGGTAACCGCCGCCGCCGTGCCGCTCGTCGGCTCGCGCCGCGCCGGGCAGTCCGAGGACCGCTCCGCCCGCGCCGAGCACCGCGGCGCCGAGCAGTGCCCGTCGTGCCGTGCCGTGACCCTGCTCGTTCGACTCCTGCGTCCCCATGAACGCTCCTCCCGACGTACCGCCTTGCACCTGCCAAGCGGGATCGTAGGTGTCCGCAGGTGACGCGTGGGAGACCTTGGACGGAACACGCGGGTGACACCGGATGTCTTACGGGGCCCGTGAGTTGATGATTTGTCGGATTAAGGGTCCACGTAGCGGGTACCCGCTCAGTGGTCTCCGTGGCCGTCACGGTCGCGCAGGGCGCCGACTCCCGCGGACCCGGCGAAGCGGTCGTAGGCGTGCGCCTTGCGTCGCGCTTCGCGTATTCCGCGGGTCGCGTAGGCCTCGATCCGGGCCGAGTCGTGGCCTTGGGAGAACCGGCGCCGGTCTCTGCGGACCAGCAGCACGACGGCGCGCACGACCACCCCGAGCAGTACGGCAAGCACCGCAGTAACGAACCCCATGGCTCCCCCTGGTCACCCGACGGCACGCACTCGGCGCGACGTTCGTCACATGATCACCCCCTCCCGAGGGCCTGACAAGAGGGCGCCACCGCAGGTAAACGTGCGTCAACAGTGCGTATCGAGTGGATGAACCCGATGTGCAATCACCCTGGAGCCGCGAGTATCGTCCTCACCTGCACATACTCATATCGAATCCCTTGACACCGGAGGGCCCGTTGTCCCGCTTCGTGCTCATCAAGGCAGTGCTCGGACCGATCATGCGCCTGATGTTCCGCCCACGGGTGGAGGGTGCGGAGCACATCCCGGGCGACGGTCCGGTGATCCTCGCCGGCAACCACCTGACGTTCATCGACTCGATCATCATGCCGCTGTTCTGCGACCGTCAGGTCTTCTTCCTCGGCAAGGACGAGTACGTCACCGGCAAGGGCGTCAAAGGCCGTCTGATGGCCTGGTTCTTCACCGGCTGCGGCATGATCCCGGTCGACCGGGACGGCGGACGCGGCGGGGTCGCGGCGCTGATGACCGGCCGCCGGGTGCTGGAGGAGGGCAAGGTCTTCAGCATCTATCCGGAGGGCACCCGCTCCCCCGACGGCCGGCTCTACCGGGGCCGTACGGGAATCGCCCGGCTGGCGATGATGACCGGTGCGCCGATCGTTCCGTTCGCCATCATCGGCACCGACAAGCTGCAGCCCGGCGGCGCCGGCATCCCGCGCCCCGGCCGCGTCACGGTCCGCTTCGGCGAGGCGATGGAGTTCTCCCGGTACGAGGGCATGGACCGCGACCGCTACGTCCTGCGGGCCGTGACGGACTCCGTGATGACCGAGGTCATGCGGCTTTCGGGTCAGGAGTACGTCGACATGTACGCCACCAAGGCGAAGGCCGCGTAGCGGAAGCGGTCGGGGTGCCCGGCGCTCCGTGCCGGGTGTGGCTGAGCGCGCGGTTGTCCGCGGCCCCTGGCCACTCCCCCGCGACCGTGGGCCGCGCCCCGTGCCGCCCGCATCGGGGCGCGCCGGCAGTTGGGCGCCTACTCGGAACCGGTTTCCAGGCGCTGGCCCTTCAGCAGGAACCACGCCGCCACCGCGGTGGCGAGCAGGACCACCGCTCCGATGCCCGACGCGAGAGCCAGCCCGTCGACGAAGGCCTCACGAGCCGCCGACACCATCGCGCCTGCCGTGTCCGCGGGCATCCCCGCAGCCGACTCGACGGCTCCGCCGAGTGATTCACGGGCCGCGGCCGGGGTGTCCGCCGGGCCGGTGAAGTCCCGGTAGACGCCGGTCACGATCGAACCGAGCACCGCGATACCGAGCGCGGCACCGAGTTCGTACGCCGTCTCGGAGACCGCGGAGGCGGCACCCGCCTGCTCCTTGGGGACGCTGGAGAGGATCACGTCGGCGGTGACGGTGAACGAGAACCCCGCGCCGATCCCGACGACCAGCAGCGCGGCCCCGAGCAGCGGGTAGCCGGTGGACTGGCTCAGCAGGGTCAGCACGGCGAGGGCGGCACCCACCGCGGCCAGACCGCCGGCGACCACGACGCGCACCGAGAACCGCCGGGCGACCATGCCCGCGATCAGTCCCGCCCCCACCGCACCGACCGCGGCGGGGACTTCGGCGAGACCCGCCTCGAACGGCCCTCTGCCCTGCACGAGTTGCAGATACTGCGAGAGGAAGAAGACCAGCCCGGACAGACCGAGGATGGTCAGCAGATCGGCGAGTACGGCCGCCGAGAAGCCGCGGTTGCGGAACAGCCGCATGTCCAACAGGGGTGCGGGCAGCGTGAGCTGACGCCGTACGAACCAGAAGAGGGCGGCGGCGCCCAGCAGGCCGACGGCGACCGGTTCTCCGGAGACACCGTGCGAGGCGGCCTCCTTCACCGCGTACACGATGCCGATCATGCCGACTAGCGAGAGCAGGACGCTGGTCAGGTCCCAGGGGCCCGGGTTCGGGTTGCGGGACTCGGGGAGCATCTTGATGCCGACGACGACGAGGACCACCATCACCGGCAGGTTGATGAGGAAGACCGAACCCCACCAGAAGTGTTCGAGCAGGAAACCGCCCGCGACCGGGCCGACCGCCGTACCGGCGGAGGCGGTAGCGCCCCAGATGCCGATGGCGAGACTGCGCTCGCGCGGGTCGTGGAAGAGGTTGCGGATCAGGGCGAGGGTGGCGGGCATCAGGGTCGCGCCCGCGACGCCGAGCAGCGCCCGCGCCAGGATCATCAACTCCGGTGTCGCCGCGTAGGCGTTGAGCACGGATATCAGGCCGAACGCGGTGGCGCCGACGAGCAGCAGCTTCTTGCGGCCGATACGGTCGCCGAGGCTGCCCATGGAGACGAGCAGGCCCGCGATCACGAACGAGTAGACGTCGCCGATCCACAGCAACTGGGTGCCGGACGGCTTGAGGTCCTCACTGATGTAAGGGGTCGCGAGACCGAGCACGGTCGCGTCGACGGCCACCAGCAGCACAGCCAGGACGAGGACGGAGAGGGCGAGCCAGCGCCCCGGGCGCTTCTCCACCACCTCCGCCACGGACGTCCGCTGGTCGATGCCGGTCATGGTTCCACTCTCCGTAGTGCTCCGCCGAGCAGCAGCTCGACGATCATGAATTGGAAGTCCTTGGCGGCCACCCGGCCGTCCATCACGGCCCAGGCACCCGAGCCGATCAGCCCGTAGAGCGCCTCGGTCAGCCACGCGGGGGTGAGGTCGATCCGGAACTCGCCGCTCTCCTGGCCGCGCCGGAAGAGGGCGGCGATCCGGGCGTCGAGCCGGGACCAGCCCTCGTGTTGCGCGTCCCCCTCGAACAGCTGGTTCTCGGTGACGAGGAAGGCGAGCAGTCCGGCGGCCGGTTCGATCTCCCGCACCAGCCGGCGGACAGCCTCGCTCGCCGGCCCCTCGTCCAGGCGGGCCGCGTCCAGCGCCGTCTCGCACTCCTGGATGCCCAGGACCTCGAGCGCGCGGACGAGGGTGTCGCGCCCGGCGAACTGGCGGTGCAGCGTGGCCCGGCTGATCCCGGCCGCCCTGGCGACTTCGTCCATGGTGGCGGTGGCTTTACGGGTCAGCAGGGCTGCGGCGCTGCGCAGTACGTGGTCACGATCGACGGCCATGAGACAACGATAGCCCATGTGAGACATTGCTGTCTCATCAGCGGCACGCGCCACCCACGCGCAAGGGTGTGACGGCGGGCGCGGAAGCTCAGCGCCAGGGGCATGACGGCGGTCGCGGAAGCTCGGCGCCAGGGTCGTAACAGTGCTCGCCGAAGCTCAGTGCCAGGGCAGCTGCCCGCGCCGCTCCCAGTACGCACGCGGCTCCTCGGCGAGCGCGTCGAGACGGGCCAGCTGGTCCTCGTCGAGGTCGACGACCGCGGCGTGCAGATTCGAGGCGAGCTGCTGGACGGTGGCCGCGCCGGACAGGACGACACCGGCCCACGGCCGGCGCAGCACCAGCGCGAGGGCGACCGCGTCGGCGCCCAGCCCCGTTTCCCGGGCGAGTTCCCGCACCGCGCCCGGCGCATCCGGGCCGGCGAGGCGCCCGTTGGCCATGCCCTCCTTGACGATCACCGTGAGCCCGGCGTCGTGGGCCTCGGCGAGCGCGGACGCGGCCGAGGTCTCCAGCACGTTGTACGTGGCCTGGACGGTACGGAAGAGGGGCTCGCCGTCGACCGTCACGGCCAGCGCGGCACGGATCGTGTCGGCCTGTGCGGGCCCGCTGGTGGAGAAGCCGACGGACAGGCCCTGGGTCGCCGCTTCGGCCAGCCTGACGTGCAGTTCCTTGTCGGTGAGGGCCGGGCTCTCCGGGGTCACCGAGTGGATCTGGTAGAGGTCGAGCCGGTCGCCCAGCAGCTCGGCGGTCTCGGCGCGCTGCCGCTCGTACGTGGCGAGGCCGTGGTCCTTGACCTCGTGCGCCTCGGCGTCGGTGCGCCAGCCCGCCGTGTACGTGTAGCCCCACTTGCTGCCGATCACGACGTCGTCGATGTCGGGCCGGCTCAGCAGCCAGTCGGCGAGGAACTCCTCGGACCGGCCGTAGGAGCGGGCCACGTCGAAGTAGCGCACGCCCTGCGCATGGGCGGCGTCCAGGAGTTCGCGGGTGCGCTCGCGCAGGGCGTCGACACTGCGGACGGCCGGGAGGTCTTCCTCGCGGCCTAGGTTGATGTAACCGGGGCGGCCGACGGCGGCGAGGCCCAGGCCGATGTGGGCGGTGGGCGTCGTCGCTGACGCGAGGCGGGCGAAGGGCATCGCGGGCTCCGTTCGGTCGGCTCCTGGCGGTCCCGACCAACGTAACCCGCGCTGCCCTTCGCACAACGCGACCCGCTACTTCTTGGCGTCCGCCCACTGGTGCTGGAGGGCCACATCGGCCTTGACCTCGGCGAGCTGGACGGCGACCGCGCTGGGGGCCGTACCGCCGCGGCCGTTGCGGGAGGCGAGGGCGCCCGGCACGTTCAGCACGCCGCGCACCTCCGGTGTCAGATGCGAGGAGATCTTCGCGAACTGCTCGTCGGTGAGCCCGTCGAGCTCGACGCCGCCGGCCTCGGCGACCTTCACGCACTCGCCGGCGACCTCGTGCGCGACACGGAACGGCACGCCCTGCTTGACCAGCCACTCGGCGATGTCGGTGGCGAGCGAGAAGCCGGCCGGGGCCAGTTCCTCCATGCGCTCGCGGTTGACGGTCAGGGTGGCCATCATGCCGGTGAAGGCGGGGAGCAGGACCTCCAGCTGGTCGCAGGAGTCGAAGACCGGCTCCTTGTCCTCCTGGAGGTCGCGGTTGTACGCGAGCGGGAGGGCCTTGAGCGTGGCCATCAGGCCGGTCAGATTGCCGATCAGGCGGCCCGACTTGCCCCGCGCCAGCTCGGCGATGTCCGGGTTCTTCTTCTGCGGCATGATCGACGAGCCGGTGGAGAACGCGTCGTGGAGGGTGACGAAGGAGAACTCCTTCGTGTTCCAGATGATGACCTCCTCGGCGATCCGGGAGAGGTTCACACCGGTCATCGCCGTGATGAAGGCGAACTCGGCGACGAAGTCACGGGAGGCCGTGCCGTCGATGGAGTTGGCCGAGCTGCCGTGCTCGAAGCCGAGGTCCTTGGCGACGGACTCCGGATCGAGACCGAGGCTGCTGCCCGCGAGCGCCCCCGAGCCGTACGGCGACACGGCCGTCCGCTCGTCCCACTGGCGCAGCCGCTCGGCGTCCCGGGACAGTGCCTGGACGTGCGCGAGGACGTGGTGTGCGAAGAGCACCGGCTGGGCGTGCTGGAGATGCGTACGGCCGGGCATCGCGACGTCCGAGTGGGCCTCCGCCAGACCGATCAGCGCGTCCTGGAGGTCGGCGATCAGACCGCCGAGGATCCGGGCGTGGTCGCGCAGGTACATCCGGAAGAGCGTGGCCACCTGGTCGTTGCGGGAACGGCCCGCCCGGAGCTTGCCGCCGAGGTCCGGGCCGAGGCGCTCCAGCAGACCGCGCTCCAGGGCCGTGTGGACGTCCTCGTCGGCGACGGTGCCCACGAGCTCCCCGGAGGCGACGTCCGTTGCGAGCTGGTCGAGGCCCGCGTGCATACGCGTCAGCTCGTCCTCGGTGAGCAGGCCCGCCTTGTGCAGCGCGCGCGCGTGGGCTCGCGAACCGGCGATGTCGTACGGCGCGAGACGCCAGTCGAAGTGGACCGACGCGGACAACTTGGCCAGGGCCTCGGCGGGACCGTCGGCGAACCGGCCGCCCCAGAGCCGGACGTCACCGCTGTTGCTGCTCACTGCACTTGCTCCTCGGAGGGTGGTGATGTGCGACCGCCTCCCCGCCCGTACGGAGGGGAGGCGGCTGTCACGCTAGCGCGTCCTGGGGTCAGGCCTGGTCCCGCTTCGCGGCGATCTTCGACGACAGGCTGTAGATGTCGATGAAGCCCTTGGCCGCGGCCTGGTCGAAGCTGTCGCCCGTGTCGTACGTGGCGAGGTTGAAGTCGTAGAGCGACGTGTCGGAGCGCCGGCCGGTGACGACGGCGCGACCGCCGTGCAGCGTCATCCGGATGTCGCCGTTGACGTGCTGGCTGGCCTCGTCGATGAAGCCGTCCAGGGCGCGCTTGAGCGGGGAGAACCACTGGCCGTCGTAGACCAGTTCGCCCCAGCGCTGCTCGACCTGCCGCTTGTAGCGGGCGAGTTCCCGCTCGACCGTGACGTTCTCCAGCTCCTGGTGGGCGGTGATCAGGGCGATCGCGCCCGGAGCCTCGTACACCTCACGGGACTTGATGCCCACGAGCCGGTCCTCGACCATGTCGATCCGGCCGATGCCCTGGGCGCCGGCGCGCTCGTTCAGCTGCTGGATGGCCTGGAGCACCGTGACGGGCTTGCCGTCGATGGCGACCGGGACGCCCTGCTTGAAGGAGATGACGACCTCGTCGGCCTCACGGGCCTCGGCGGGGTTCGAGGTGTACTCGTAGATGTCCTCGATCGGCGCGTTCCAGATGTCCTCCAGGAAGCCCGTCTCGACGGCGCGCCCGAAGACGTTCTGGTCGATGGAGTACGGGGACTTCTTGGTGGTGGCGATCGGGAGCTGCTTGTCCTCGCAGAAGGCGATCGCCTTGTCCCGGGTCATCGCGTAGTCACGGACCGGGGCGATGCACTTGAGGTCGGGGGCGAGGGCGACGATGCCGGCCTCGAACCGCACCTGGTCGTTTCCCTTGCCGGTGCAGCCGTGGGCGACCGTGGTGGCGCCGTGCTTCTGGGCGGCGGCGACGAGGTGCTTGACGATGGTCGGCCGGGAGAGCGCGGAGACCAGCGGGTAGCGGTCCATGTAGAGGGCGTTGGCCTTGATCGCCGGGAGGCAGTACTCGTCGGCGAACTCGTCCTTGGCGTCCGCGACCTCGGCCTCGACGGCACCGCACGCGAGCGCGCGCTTGCGGATGACGTCCAGGTCCTCGCCGCCCTGGCCGACGTCGACCGCAACGGCGATGACCTCGGCGCCCGTCTCCTCGGCGATCCAGCCGATGGCGACGGAGGTGTCCAGACCGCCTGAGTAGGCGAGTACGACGCGCTCGGTCACGGGTTTCTCCTCACACTGCATTCGCTGACATGCATGAGTATGCAGGAGTCTGCATGGTTCGTCAATCCGGGGTCGCGTCGCCGACGGGGCGGATACGAACCTCCGGCGGAACTTGTAATTCCTTAGACAAACGAAAGACATTGCCCGATAATCGTCGGACATGGGAAAGACCTACGAGCGCATAGACGGCAGACTGCGTACGTTCATCGAGGCGCAGCCCCTCTTCTTCACCGCGACCGCACCCTTGGCGTCGGACGGCACGGTGAACCTCTCCCCCAAGGGACTCACCGGCTCCTTCGCCGTGATCGACGAACTGACCGTCGCCTACCTGGACTTCGCCGGGAGCAACGCGGAGACCGTCGCGCATCTGCGCGAGAACGGCCGGATCACCCTGATGTGGTGCGCCTTCCAGGGCCCGCCGAACATCGTGCGGGTGCACGGCCGCGGTGAGCCGGTCTTCCGGGACGACCCGCGCTTCAAGGAACTGCTCACCCACTTCCCCGGCATCGACCCGACCCCGCACGGCCTGCGCGCGGTCATCGTCGTGACGGCCGAGCTCATCCGGGACACCTGCGGCTACGCGGTGCCCTACATGTCGTACGACGAGGACCGCGAGCTGCACGCCAGGCGGTTCGCGCGCGAGGACGACGTCTCGCTGGACGCGTACTTCCGCAAGAAGGACCACGTGGCCACCAGCCTGGATGGCCTACCGGGGCTGCCGTTGCCGCTGCCCCCCAGTACGGTCTGAGCCATGCGCCTCGCTGCCGCCGTCCTCGCGTCCGCGTCCCTGCTCACCCTGGCTCCGAGCGGCCCGCCCGCTCTGCCGGAGCTGTTGGCGGACACCGGCGGCGGCAGCCAGCTGATCACCGCTCAGGCCTCGCGCACGTCCTCGACGACGGGCACGGTCACCTGGTGGAATCGGCGCCACGGGCACTGGGTGAAGGCCGGTTCGGCGGCCGCGCGCTTCGGGGCCAAGGGCCTCACTGAGGGCCGCTCACGCAAACAGAGCACCAACACGACCCCGACCGGCCTCTACGGCCTCCCCTTCGCCTTCGGGATCAAGACCGCGCCCAAGGGGACCCGGGCGCCGTACCGCCGGGTGCACAAGGGCTCCTGGTGGTGTCAGGACAACGGCTCCCGCTCCTACAACCGCTGGACCGAGCCGCGCCCGGCCGACTGCCGCGCCAAGGAGTCCGAGCACCTGATCTCGTACCGGACGCAGTACGCGTACGCCTTCGTCATCGGCTTCAACTACCGCCGGCCCGTGCACGGCCGGGGCGCGGGCATCTTTTTGCATGTCAACGGGAAGGGGGCGACGGCCGGTTGCGTGTCCGTGCCGGCGGCCGCGATGCGGCGGATCCTGGCGTGGGCGGATCCGGCGCGGAAGCCGCACCTGGTGATCGGGACGCGGAGCGGGCCGACGGCGATCATCCGCTACTGACCTGCCGGCTTGCTGACCCAATGGCTTACCGGCCTATTGACCTACTGGCGTGCCGGCGTGCCGTGTGTCGGCGTGCCGGCCCTATGCGTACTGGCCTCCTGACCTGCTCGCGTGCCGGCCCACTGCGTATTGCCCCCTGGCGTACTGACCCACTGGTCGAGGGCGGCTGTCCGCCGACGGCGGGCGGCTTCCCGCCCTTTCTCAGGCGCCGTCCGCATCCGTCGGTGTGGCCGGCAGGCTCACGGTGAACGCCGTCGATCCCGGGCGGCTCTCCAGCCCGACGCCGCCACCGTGCGCGTCGACCACCGCCGCCACGATCGACAGACCGAGCCCGGCACCGCCGCCCGGGCCCTCCGCGCGCCGGCGGTCCGCGCGGGTGAAGCGTTCGAAGACGCCGGGCCGGACGTCCTCGGAGACGCCGGGGCCGTCGTCCGCCACCGTCAGTACGGCGGTGGTCCCCACTGTCCGCAGGGAGACGGTGACCTTGGTGCCTACGGGCGTGTGCAAACGGGCGTTGGCCAACAGGTTGGCCGCCACCTGATGGAGCCGGTGGGCGTCACCCGTCACGGTCACCGGCTCCTCGGGCAGCTCCAGGGTCCAGCGATGGCCCGGGCCGGCGGCGCGGGCGTCCGTGACCGAGTCGAGGACGAGACGGGTGAGGTCGACGGGGAGCCGTTCCAGCGGGCGGCCGGCGTCGAGGCGGGCCAGCAGCAGCAGGTCGTCGACCATCTCGCCCATGCGCGCCGACTCGGCGGCGATCCGCTCCAGGGCGCGGGTCACCTTCGGCGGCACCGGTTCCGGGTGCAGCAGGGCGAGTTCGGCATGTCCACGGACCGAGGCGACCGGGGTGCGCAGCTCGTGGCTGGCGTCGGCCGCGAAACTGCGCAGCCGTTCCTCACTCGCGTGCCGTTTGGTCAGGGCGTCCTCGACATGGCGGAGCATGCGGTCGAACGCGGCGGCCACCCGGCCCACCTCGCTGCGCGGATCGGATTCGGGTGCCCGCGGCGGCAGCGCCACCTCGCCGCTCGCGAGCGGGAGTTCACTCACCCGGGTGGCCGTCGCGGCGACCCGGCTCAGCGGACGCAGCGACCAGCGCACCCACAGAGCGCCCGCGACGCCGGTGGCGGCGAGGGCGGCTCCGAAGACACAGCCGGCGACCAGTTCCAGGCGGTGGACGGCGGACTCCACGGGCTCCAGCGGCAGTCCGGTGATCAGGACGTCGCCGTCCTGGCCGTGGCACGCGACGACGCGGTAGCCGCCCAGCGACGTGAGGTGCACGCTGCGCGCGCTGTCGTCGACCGGCAGCGCGGCCAGCGCCTTCTTGTCGCCGGCCGTCAGCGCCACGTTCAGGTCGGCGGCGTCGTTGCCGGAGCGGACGACGGCCGCGTTGGTGACCGTGCTGCCGACCAGACGGGCGCCGAACGTGCCGGTGGGCTGCCGGCGGGTGTCGCCGTACTCGTCGCCGTCGTGGTCCGAGGGCCTGCGGTTCGTGTCGTGCTCCAGACTCGCCGGGAACATGGAGCCCGCGTCGTGCAGCTGCTGGTCCAGGCGGCCGGTGAGGAATCCGTCCAGTTCCAGCACGGCCGCCACTCCGACGGCGGCGCAGCTGATGGCCAGCAGGACCACGAGTCCGGCGGTGAGCCGGGCCCGCAGGGAGTGCAGACGTGGCAGCCGGGGGCGGAGTCGGCGCAAGCGGCCCGCGGGTGCGGCCTGCGTGGCTTGCGTGCCCTGCGTGCCCTGCGCGTGCTGTGTTCCGGGCGCGGTCTGGTCGGCCTGCGGGCCCGGTGCCGGTCGCGCTCCCGGGGTCTCCGGTTCTCCCGACGCTCCCGGTTCTCCCGACGCTCCCGACGCTCCCGGCGCGGCGTGCGACCCCTGGGCCCCCTGCGGCCCCTGGGCCCCGTCTGATTCCGGGGCCCCCGATGATCCCCGTGCCCCTCGCGGCCGGGGGTTCATCGGCCCGCTCCCGGCTTGAGCACGTACCCGGCGCCCCGCACCGTGTGGATCATGGGCTCGCGGCCCGCGTCCACCTTCTTGCGCAGATACGAGATGTAGAGCTCCACCACATGGGCCTGCCCGCCGAAGTCGTACGACCAGACGCGGTCGAGGATCTGCGCCTTGCTGAGCACGCGCCGGGGGTTGCGCATCAGGAAGCGGAGCAGTTCGAACTCGGTCGGCGACAGTTCGATCAGCTCGCCGCCGCGGGTGACCTCGCGGGCCTCCTCGTCGATGACGAGGTCGCCGACGGTCAGCCGAGGTCCCTCGTCCAGCTGCCGGGCCATCCCGGCCCGGCGCAGCAGTCCGCGCAGCCGGGCAACGACCTCCTCCAGGCTGAACGGCTTGGTGACGTAGTCGTCGCCGCCCGCCGTGATGCCCGCGATACGGTCCTCGACCGCGTCGCGCGCGGTGAGGAACAGCACGCACACCGACGGCTGGACCGTGTGCAGATCACGCAGGACGCCGAAGCCGTCGGTGTCCGGGAGCATGACGTCGAGGACGACCGCGTCCGGCAGCAGTTCGCGCGCCGCGGTGGCGGCCGACGCTCCGTCGCCCGCCGTCCGCACCTCCCAGCCCTCGTACCGCAGGGCGCCGGAGAGGACCTCGGCGAGATCGGGGTCGTCGTCGACCACGAGGACGCGGACGGGCGTGCCGTCGGGGCGGGTGAGCGCGGGCAGCCCGGTGCCACGGGAGCGGGGAGTGTTCATCTCGTCTACCAGGATCACCCCTCACGAAGGTCGCGCCCGCCCGTCCGGCCTCTGAGTTTCCTCTGAGTCCTCCGGCCGGACACCGCCCGGTTCCTCCGGCCGTGCTCGCCGGACCGCCTCGGATTCCCCGGGCCGACGGTGCCGACCGGCGTCGGATCCGCCCGGCCGGGCGGATGGCGGCTCACTCTCAGTTTGCTGTGAGTCCGCGCGGAACGCCCCCGCTCAGAGCGTCCTCAGAGGTTCGCGACGGACAGTTTTCTCCCGGACAGCCGGAAAGGCGGACAGATGACCACCATGTACGACGAGCGGGCCACGGTGCCGCGCCCGACACACGGCCGCAAGCGGCCCCGGCCCTCGCCGGCCGGCCCGCTGCTGGCCCTGCTGTGGGCCGGAGCCGCCGCAGTCGTGGCCCTGTGGTGGTTCGACACCCGGTCGGTGGTGGGCCTCGCCGGCTGGCTCACCGACGCGGGGCGGATCGCGGGGCTGCTGTGCGGCTACAGCTGCGCAGTGCTCGTGGCCCTGATGGCCCGGGTCCCGCTCCTGGAGCGGCGCATCGGATCCGACCGGGTGGCCCGCTGGCACGCCATGGCCGGCCGGTACACGGTCTGCCTGCTGGTCGCGCACGTCAGCCTGATCCTCTTCGGGTACGCGGCCCAGGACGGGTCCGGCATCGTGCGCGAGACGCTCAGCGTGGTGCTCGACTATCCGGACATGCTCAAGGCCACGGCGGCCACGGTCATCCTCTTCGCCGTCGGGATCGTGTCGGCGGGGGCGGTGCGCCGCCGGGTCAGTCACGAGTTCTGGTACTACCTGCACCTGCTCACCTACGCGGCCGTCTTCCTCGCCTTCTTCCACCAGCTCTCCCTCGGCTCCGACTTCGTGGGCAACACGCTCGCCCAGGCCGCCTGGTACGTGCTCTACCTGGGCACGGCCGCGCTGGTCGGCTGGTTCCGGCTGCTCGCGCCGGTGCGGCTCAACCTGCGCCACAAGCTGCGGGTGGAGTCCGTGCACCGCGAGGCACCGGGGGTGTTCTCCGTCGTCGTACGCGGGGAGCGGCTCCAGGAACTGGGCGCGCAGTCCGGGCAGTTCTTCCGCTGGCGGTTCCTCGCACCGGGGATGCGCTGGACCTCCACGCCGTACTCGCTGTCGGCACCGCCGCGCCCCGACCGGCTGCGGATCACCGTGAAGGCGCTCGGCGACCACAGCGCCTCCGTGGGACTGCTGCGGCCGGGCACCCGGGTGTGGGCGGAGGGCCCCTACGGCTCGCTGACCGCCGAGCGGCGCACCTCCCGCAAGGTGCTGATGATCGCGGGCGGCGTCGGGATCACACCGCTGCGGGCCCTCTTCGAGTCGATACCCGGCGGACCCGGCGAGGTGACGCTGCTCTACCGCGCACGGACCGCGGCGGACCTCGCGCTGGGCGCCGAGCTGGAGTCGATAGCGCAGTGGCGCGGAGCGCGCGTCCTGTACGCGGTCAACGGCGCCGACGGGAGCCGTCCGCAGTTCACCGCCGAGGCGCTGCGGGAGTCCGTGCCCGATGTCGCCGGGCACGACGTCTATCTGTGCGGGCCGCCCGCGATGGCCCGGGACCTGTACGCGGCGCTCCGTGCCGCCGGGGTCCCCGACCGCCGTATCCACCACGAGTCGTTCGAGCTGTGAGGCCGCCTTGCACGCCCTGAAGAAGCACCGCCCGCTGCGCCGCGTGACCCTGGCGGCCGTCACCACCGTCACCGGTGTCGTCCTGCTGTTGTCGCTGAAGCCGCACACGGCGCCGACGCTCGCGCAGGCGTCCTCGCCCACCAACCAGTCCGCGTCCTCCGGGAGTTCGTCGGGCTCGTCGGGCTCGTCGGGGAGCTCGAAGAGCACGGGCACGAAGACGGTCACGGGTGACTCGGTCCAGACCCGCTACGGGCCGGTCCAGGTGCGCGTCACGGTGAAGAACGGCAGGATCACGGAGGTGACCGCGGTCGCCTACCCCCAGGACAATCCGCGGGACCAGGAGATCAACAGCTACGCGATTCCCCAGCTCAAGCGCGAGGTGCTCGCCGCACAGAGCGCCCAGATCGACTCCGTCTCCGGGGCCACCTACACGAGTGGCGGTTACACCCAGTCCCTCCAGTCGGCACTGGACTCGGCGGGCCTCTGAACGCACAGCAGTCGTGGACCGTATCTCTGTGCCAGGGGGCCACTCCCCTTGACCCGTTCCCACGGAGGAACACGGAGGAACCGTGTCCACGATCGCCGGTGGTCGCGCCGCGCGGCGCCAGACCATGCGCCGTATCCGCCCTCGACGCTCGCCCGCCGTCCCGCTGCTGCTCGCCGTCTGGGCGGGCGCGGCCGGGGTGATCTGGCTGTGGTGGAGCAACACCCCGTCCATCGCGGACGACAACAGCAAAATCCTCAACGCCGGACGCATCACCGGACTGCTCGCCGGCTATCTGATGGCGCTCGTGGTGCTCCAGATGGCCCGGGTGCCCGCCCTGGAGCGCCGGGTCGGCTCGGACCGGGTCGCACGCTGGCACGCCATGAGCGGCCGCTACACGCTCTGTCTGGTCCTCGCCCATCTGGTGCTGATCATGTACGGGTACGCCCTGCAGGCCGGCAACGGGTTCGGCGCGATCGTCCAGCAGACGGTGGACTCCGTCCAGCAGCTCCCGGACATGGGCAAGGCGGCGATCGGCACCGGTCTGCTGCTGTTCATCGGGTTCATCTCGATCGGCGCGCTGCGCCGCAGGATCCCGTACGACCTCTGGTACCACGTTCATCTGCTCACCTACGCCGCCGTGTTCCTGACGTTCTGGCACCAGATCTCCACCGGCAACGACTTCGCCGTCCAGCCCACCGCCAAGACGGTCTGGTACGGGCTGTACGGCGCGGTGACCGCGCTGGCGCTCTGGTACCGCGTACTGGTGCCGATCCGGCTGAACCTGCGGCACCGGATGCGGGTCGAGGCGGTGATCGAGGAGACGCCGGGGATCGTGTCGGTGCTGATCAGCGGGCGGAAGCTGCACCGGATGGGCGCCGAGGCCGGGCAGTTCTTCCGCTGGCGGTTCCTCGCACCGGGGATGCGGCTCAGCTCCCACCCGTACTCGCTGTCGGCGGCGCCCCGCCCCACCATGCTGCGGATCACGGTGAAGGCGATCGGCGACCACAGCGCCGCGCTGCGCGACCTGGAGCCCGGCACCCGGGTGTGGGCCGAGGGCCCCTACGGGGCACTGACGGCGGCCCGGCGCAGCCGCGGCAAGGTCCTGCTGGTGGCGGGCGGTGTGGGCATCACGCCGATGCGGGCGCTGTTCGAGACGCTGCCCGGCGCGTCCGGCGACCTGACGCTGCTCTACCGGGCCAACAGCACCCAGGACCTGGCCCTGTGGGACGAGCTCGCCGGTATCGCCGAGGAGCGCGGCGCCCGGCTGATGTACGCGGTGAACAGCCCCGACGGGGAGCGCCCCGACATCTCCGCGGAGACCCTGCTCCGGAAGCTGCCGGACATCGACCGCCACGACGTCTTCCTGTGCGGGCCGCCCGGCTTCGCGCAGCAGGTCTACGAAGCACTGCGCGGCGCGGGAGTTCCCGCCCGGCGGATCCATCACGAGTCGTTCGAGATGTGAGCGACGGGAGTCAGGAGCGATGAAGAAGAGCCACCCCATTCGGCGTGCCGTGCTCGCAGGCGCCGCCACCGTGTCCGGGATCGTCCTGCTGCTGACGCTCAAGCCCGCGTCCGATCCGGCCGCGGCTTCGGCGCAGGGGGCGCCGGCAGCCCGGCCGCCGGCGGCCGGGCAGGAGTCGCCCCAGGGCGGCAGCTCGCAGCAGTCGTCCTCGCAGGCCCGTACGGTCACCGGCGATGTCGCCCAGACCCAGTACGGCCCCGTCCAGGTCCGCCTCACCCTCAGCGGCACCAAGGTCACCAGGGCCGAGGCCGTCCAGGCGCCCAGCGGCGGCCAGAGCACGCAGGTCACCGGCAACGCCGTACCCAAACTCAACCAGGAGGCCGTCACCACCGGCAGCGCCGACATCGACGCCGTCTCCGGCGCCACCTACACCAGCGGCGGCTACAAGGAATCCCTGCAGTCCGCCCTGGACAAGGCCGGTGGCTGAGTCGGCGCAGGCGCAGGCCCCGGCCGTCCTGCGTCACGCCGAGGAGGTCATGGGCACGGTCTTCTCCTTCGACGTGCGCGGCGGGGAGCCGGCGGCCGTGCGGGCCGCGCTCGACGAGGCGGTCGCCCAGCTGCATCGCGTGGACGAGGTGTTCAGCACCTATCGCGAGGACAGTCAGGTATCGCGCCTGGCCCGGGGTGAGCTGAGGGTCGAGGAGTGCGATCCCGAGGTCGCCGAGGTGCTCGGCCTGGGCGCCGAGGCGGAGCGGCTGAGCGACGGCTGGTTCAGCACGACGTACCAGGGACAGCTCGACCCGACCGGGATCGTGAAGGGCTGGGCGGGCGAGCGCGCGGCCCGGCATCTCGCCGCGGCCGGGGTGAGCGGGGTGAGCGTGAACGGCGGCGGCGACGTGCAGCTGTGCGGCGTACCCGGCGCGCAGCGGCCCTGGCGGGTCGGTGTGTCGGACCCGCTGCGGCCCGGTGCGCTCGCGGCGGTCGTCTCCGCCGCCGGTGCGGACGAGCTGGCCGTGGCCACCTCCGGCACCGCCGAGCGCGGCGCCCACATCGTCGATCCCCGCACGGGTAGGGCCGCGGTCACCGACCTGCTGTCCGTGACCGTGGTGAGCCCCCGGCTGACCTGGGCGGACGCCTGGGCGACCGCGGCCTTCGCGATGGGCTCACGGCAGGCGCTGGCGTGGCTGGAGTCGCTGCCGGACGTGGAGGCGCTGCTCATCACGGCGGGCAACGAGGTGCGGTGCACCGGGGGCCTGGCTCAGTACCTGGGCTGAACCCCGGAGCCACCAGTCGGTCGGCCGCAGTGGCATACGTGAGTGGAGGGGGGGAGTCCCCCGCGAGGGGAACCCCCCCCCCCCCCCCCCCCCCCCCCCTTTCTCCTTCCCCCCCCCCCACCATCCCCCCGTCACCG